>JBCBZR010000003.1:0-606122 GCA_039815245.1 Pseudomonadota bacterium
CAATCTGCGCGGGGCAGTCGCCGGAGTGGTGAAATTGGGAATCGCTCCCCCGGTCGCCTGCGCGATCACACCAGCGTAAATTTGATCGAGGCCCAAGGGCGCAAGGTCAAGGTCCACTCCCGCTGATGGCACGACTGTGCTGGCGGTCGTGAAATCGTCGGCGCCGCGCTCTGCGTACAGTCCGCCTACAAATCCACGCACCCGGTCTGTCTTGAAGGTCAAGCGAAGCTCTTGGATCATGTCATCCTGATCGCGCGTATTCGTGCGGGTCGGGCTGAATTGAAACGGGAAGCGGGCCAGCCCGTCAAAATCGGCAAGTTCGCTCGTTTTCAGGGTCGAGTAGGTCGATAGCGTTTGAAGCGAGAAAGTCTCGTCAAACTCGTAGTTGAGTTTGAGCGAATACAACTGCAATTCGCGATCAATCCGCCCGACAATATCCGGTTCTTGTAACAATGATTCCGGTTGCAACGCATTGCCATCCCTCTCGTCGCTGTAGATCGCGGTGAGCTGGGCGGTAAATTCAGGTATCGCCGAGGGTTCGATCAAAAGCTTCCCGCGCACCACGGTGCTGCGCTCTCGGTCGGCCTCGGTGCCATCGGAATAGGTAACGAAGCCATCGCTTTCCGCATGCTGGGCCGCGACGCGCAGCTTTACATCATCGCCGATAATCGGGCCGCTCAACAGGCCTGAAATATCGAATGTGTTGAATTCGCCATATCGAGCCTGAAGGGCGTACTCAAATTCATCCGTTGGATTGTTAGTGGTGATGGCAATAGCGCCAATAAGGCTATTGCGCCCTTGGACGGTTGACTGTGCGCCGCGCAAAACCTCGACCTGCGCAACATCCCATGCGTTGGTGATGGCAGCCCCGGCCGCTTGGTTAGGCACAATAGCGCCGTCGATGAAGAGCGCGGATACCGGCGTGCTGGAACCAGCGGTCACGCCCTGTGATTGGACACCGCGAATGGTAAACTGCTCGCCTTGTCCGCTGCCCGAATCGACAAACCCTGCATTGCCGACGCGGCGCAGCACATCTTCCAGATCAACAATATTGAGGTCTTCGATGTCTTTCTGGGTCGTGACATCGACCGACGTTGCCGTTTCCTGGATTGAGCGATCCAGTTTCTCGCCTGTCACGATGATGGCGTTGTCTGTGTTTTTCTCATCGGGCGCTTGTGGCTCTTCGTTCTGAGCAAGCGCCATGGACGGCAAGGTCAGGCATGTCGCAGCAAGGATAGCGAAGCGAAATTGAACTTTCATGTTTGTTCTCCCCTCAAGTCCAGTAATTTCTGGTTATCAGTCAAATTTGCTTTGGTTGGTTTTGGTGATTGGGTTGGGTCTTCGGACGCTTGCAGGGCGGCAATACGCCCGGCGATGCTGTCGTGGCGCAGCACGAAAACGGCCATCATCATCGTGACCAGCACGGCGTTGGTGACGAAGAAGGCGAAGAATCCGGCTTTATCCGCAAGCCATACCGAGAATGAAAAGCTTGTTGCGTAGCCCAGAAACCAGATCGATTGCTGGATTGTGAAATCGGTTCCAACCTGGCTTTTCGAGGTCCAGCCAATGCGCGCGGCGTAGAAACACATCCGGATTGGAGCAGTGAACAACGCCCCAAGGAAAATCACTGCGGCTACGATCAGTATGCCGGGCTCATCAATGAAAGTCAGCCAGATGAAACCAGGAAGCGCGAGCAGGCCAATTGGGATCATCCATACGCTAAAGCGCTTTAATCCCAGCCGTTTGATGGCTGGTCCGGCCAGCGCGAGCGACACTGCGGCCCCCAAGGTTGCGGACACGCCAATAGCAATCCCCGTTTCACTTAGGCTCAGACCCTTTGATGTCAGAAACAAACCGATCGCAGCAGGCGGCATCTGAACCGCGAGCGAGAAAAAGAAAACTATCAGCAGCACTTCGCGGTTGACGGAATTGCGAAGGTAAAACCATGGAGAAGCGCTTCTTCCGGCAAGTCTATTGGCCTGCGCGTTCGCACTTGGCGGGTCTTCTGGGCGAATAAGCACAATGAGATTAAGCAGGCTGAAAAGGCACGCCACGAAGAGGAACGCCGCGCTCCATCCGAATTTGTCGGCAATTGCCAGTGTTCCGGCCAGGCCGATGATCTGGCCCATCTCTTTTCCGATCCAGACCGCAGCCGATCCCACCCCGCGCTGGCCTGCTCCAAGAGCTTCGGCGACATAGGCATCGCCTGCGATTTCATATGTCGAGAAGACGATCTTCACGATCACGAACAAGCCGACCATCAGCGCGACGTTCTCAAGCGTCGGCTCGATATTGGAGATAAAGGCGTAAAGGAACGACACCAAAAATGCCGCCGGAATGAGCCAGGAACGCCTGCGCCCGAAAGTGTCCGAGCCATAGCGATCCACCAAGGGAGCCCAGGTCCACTTGAGCGCCGTTACGGCAATCGGAATTGAGAACACCCAAGCGCCCGAAAGCGGCAGGCCAAGCGAGCGCGTGTAGATGATCGGCACCAGCACCTGAAGCAGAGCCGCCGGTATCTCATGCGCCACAGAGATGCTCGCAATGGTCGTGAGCTTGCGCTTGCCAAGAGGGCGGGCTGCGGTCATGCCATATCCCTCAATTCGCGGCGAAGCACTTTGCCCACGGGAGACTTGGGCAGTTCATCGATAAAACGGATGATTTTGGGGCACTTGTAAGCCGCCAGATGTTCCCGGCAGTGAGCCATGATCTGGTCTTCGGTCTGCGCCGGATTGGATCGGACGACAAAGGCAACAACCTGTTCACCCGTTTCTGCACAAGCAGTGCCAACAACGCCCGCTTCCAGCACTCCGTCGCAGGATGTGATTACCTCTTCCACTTCAGCCGGAAACACGTTGAAGCCGGAAACCAGAAGCATGTCCTTGACCCGGTCGTGGATGGTCAGGAAGCCCTGTTCATCGAGCGACCCGACATCGCCGGTTTTCAACCAGCCATCAACGAAGCCTTCCGTGTCGCTGTGACCATGATAGCGCAGCATCACTTGCGGTCCACGAGCCAAGATTTCACCCGGCGCGCCCGTGGGGCAGTCATTGCCAATCGCGTCAACAATCCGAATGTCCACTCCGGGAAGCGGCAGCCCCACAGTGCCGGCGCGATGACGGTCATCAAGCGGCGTCATGGTTAGAACGCATGTCGCCTCGGTCATGCCGTAGGCTTCACCGATTTTTGATCCGGTCAGCTTCTTCCAGCGCGCCGCAACATCCGGATCAAGCGCCGTTGCGCCTGTATATGTCACTTGGATGGATTGAGGAGGCGAGGCTTGAAACCAATTTTCATTCAGCAAGCGCGCGAACAGAGTGTTCACGCCGGGAAAGATCGTTGGCGAGAATTTCTCGAAAGCCTTGCGCATGTTGCTGATTGGGCGCGGGCTTGGGATTAAAACGACATGACCACCGCGGCGCATCACGCTTGCGCACATGAACAGGCCGAACATGTGATACATCGGTAACGCGAGCAGGCAGCAATGGTTGTCGCCAGGTGTGGCTGGATCGGACAAAAGCGCGCACTGCTCGATATTGCCAAGTAACCCTGATGCAGTCAGTTCTACGCCTTTGGAACGGCCAGTGGTGCCGCCGCTGTATTGGTAAAAGCTTACTTCGTCACCAGCTCTTGCCCGACCGGCAAGCGGCGTATCGGAGAGGTGCCCGTGGCGTAGCGCGTCTCGAAACGTGGCGTGTTTGAAATCCGCTTTGGGCAACGCCCGTTTTATGTATCGAAGCAATGCCGAATAAACCGCTCGGCGCGGGGCAGGAAAAAACTCGAACAAGGATACAAGCACGATCTCGAGATCTGGGCGAGCGTCGGATATCTCGCCAATTCGATCAGCGAAAAGGTCCGCCCCGATCAGAATCTTGGCTTGGCAGTCGTCTATCTGGTGAAGCGTTTCGGAGGCCGTGTAGAGCGGGTTCACGTTAGAGACGATCCCGCCCGCTTTCAGCGTCGCAAAAAGCGCAATGACATAAGCCAGGCAATTTGGCGCCTGCATTGCCACGACATCGCCCGTTTGAATATCGTAACGGTCGATCAGAAAACGGGCGAAAGCATCAGAGTAAGCATCAACCTCGTTATACGATAGCGTGGCGGAAGCGCCGTTCGGCAGTACGATTGAACAGCTATCGCGCTCTGAAAACGAAGTCAGATCGTCAAGGAATTCAGTTATATCGGGCGCGCCGGCCGAATCAAATTGAAAGGCTCTCTCGGCCCGCGTGTACATTGAGCGCCAAGGCTCCGCGTGCGCCGTTTCGATCATCTGATCTTCGCGGCTCTCCAACATGCTACTCCTTCACCTGCTCAGGCAAAGGTGGAGGATCAACAACGTCTCGCGGTGTCAGGAACGGCTCAAAAGACGCGACAATGCTATCGACGTGCTGCGCAACTCTCGCCCGGTCGCGCATCAACGGGCGGTCAAGTGCAAGGCCCTTCAGCGACCAGTGCACAAGGTAGATGACCTGCGATACGTCGTGCGGCGAGCCAGTCGAGGGCGAAAAGTAATGCTCTGCGGCGCGGTGAAATAGTGTGATCGTGCGCAAGGCAAGCGGACGCAGGAATTCCGCGAATTCGGGGTCGGTGCGAGCGGCGTGGAGCAATTCGAGAAGAATGCGCCCTTCACGTTCATCGAAAACATGCCGCCACATGTAATGCACAAGATTGCCGAACCTTTCGTCCGGCTTTTCCGGCGTTAATGCGATGCGCCCGACCGCGCGATAAATCTGTTGCACGAGATGCTCACCCACGGCGTTCATAAGCGCTGCCTTGGTGGCAAACTGGTGCACGAAAGCGCCGCGCGAAACGTCTGCGCGATCCACCACCTGAGAGACTGAAAGCGAAGCATAGCCAATGGAGTCGAGGCATTCGATTGCAGCTTCGATTAGGCGCTGCTTCATCTGCTCGCTGCGTTCGGCCTGCGTACGGCGACGGGTGCGCTTCAGCTCTGTAGACCTGGTCATAAAACACCTCTCCAAGTGCGACTTTTTCGCAAAGTGCCTTGCGCACCCAACTTACAGTCAGTACGTACTGTATGTGAAATCTCAGAAAGCGCAAGACCTTTGCGCTGGACACCCCCGAGATCGACATTTGGGAGGATTCGATGCTGCCTCGGACTATTTATTCAGAGGAACACTCGCTGTTTCGCGAGACCGTTCAACGCTTTTTTGCGAGCGAGATACAGCCCCACCACGATGACTGGGAGGAGCAAGGCTGGGTAGACCGGTCCGCGTGGGAAAAGGCTGCTGATCTTGGCCTTCTATGTCCCACAATGCCTGAAGAATTCGGCGGGTCGGGAGTGGATCGGCGTCACTCGGCCATCTTGTTGGAAGAACAGGCGCTTCACGGGCTCAATGGCGTGGGTTTCGCGCTCCATTCAGACATCGTTGCGCCTTACATTTTGAACTACGGATCGCCGGAACTGAAGCAGGCATACCTCCCCGCGATGGCGAAAGGCGAAAAGATAGGCGCTATTGCGATGACCGAGCCCGGCACAGGATCGGATCTGCAGAAGGTCACGACAACCGCCAAAGAAGACGGCGATGATTACGTCATCAACGGGGCCAAAACCTACATCACCAACGGCTGGAACTGTGACTTCGCGATCGTCGCATGCAAAACAGGTGAGCATGGTGGCGCGAAAGAGATGTCGCTCATCATTGTCGATACCGATCTGGAAGGCTTTTCACGCGATAAGCCCTTCAAGAAAATCGGCATGCGCGCCCAGGATACTTGCCAATTGACCTTCGACAATGTGCGCGTGCCCAAGAGCAACCTGCTCGGGATGCCAAATGCGGCTTTTATGATGCTGATGACCGAGCTTGCCTGGGAGCGGCTCATGATTGCTATCGGTTGCGTCGGCGGTGCGCGCTATGCTTATAAGCTGGCGCACGAATACACGCATGAGCGCGAAGCGTTCGGTCGCCCCATCGCCAAGTTTCAGAACACCCGTTTCAAACTTGCCGAGATGAAAAGCGAGATCGAGATCGGGCAAGTCTACGTCGACCGCTGCCTTGAACTGGAGCTTGAGAAAAAGCTTCCGGTCGAAGCGGCTGCTGCGGCCAAATACTGGACCTCTGACATGCTTCAACGGACCGTTGATGAGGCTGTCCAGATGCATGGCGGCTATGGCTATATGTGGGAAACGCCCATCGCCCGTGCCTATGCCGATGCCCGCGTTCAGCGCATTTATGGCGGGTCCACCGAGATCATGAAGGAAATCATCGCACGCACGATCTGAAGGCGTGGCCGAAGGAGAAAATTCAATGAACGAAGCCTTTATCTATGACGCCGTGCGCACGCCGCGAGGCAAAGGGAAGAAAGACGGTAGCCTCGTCGAGGTGAGCCCGACCGAACTCAGCCGCCAGACTCTTGCTGCGCTGAGAGATCGCAATTCGCTCGATACCTCGCAGGTTGAGGATGTTGTCCTTGGCGTTGTTGAGCCGGTTGGCGAACAGGGCGGTAATATCGCCCGCACTGCCGTCATCGCTGCTGAGTATGATGACAGTGTCGCAGGAATGCAGATCAACCGCTTCTGCGCGTCTGGTCTTGAAGCCTGCAACACAGCCGCCGCCAAAGTCATCGCGGGCGCGGACTTTGCCATTGGTGGCGGGGTTGAGTGTATGAGCCGTGTTGAGATCGGCGATGGGGGAATGCCGCTGGCGACCGACCCGACACTTTCCATCCCGAATTATTTCGTACCACAAGGCGTGGCCGCTGATTTGGTGGCCACACGCAACGGCTACAGCCGCGCAGACCTTGATAGCTATGCAGTGGAGAGTCAGAAACGAGCCAAGCGCGCGTGGGATGAAGGCCGTTTTGCGAAGTCGATCATTCCGGTGGTCGATGACAACGGCATCCCCTATCTCGACCATGACGAGCACATGCGGCCCGGTAGCGACATGCAATCCATGGGCGCGCTCGCGCCGTCCTTTGGGATGCTTGCAGAAATGGCTGGCTTTTCGGATGTCGCCAGGCAGAAATATCCGGAAGTCGAAAAACTTGAATACTTCCACCACGCAGGCAACAGCTCAGGGATTGTTGATGGCGCTTCGGCGGTGCTGATCGGGTCCAAACAGGGCGGCGAGAAAGCGGGTCTGAAACCGCGCGCCCGTTTCCGCAGCTTCGCCTCAATCGGCTCGGAACCGACCATCATGCTAACAGGGCCTGCCCCGGCGGCCGAGCGCGCTCTGGCGCGTGCGGGAATGGAGGCGAGCGATATCGACCTGTATGAACTCAACGAAGCCTTCGCTTCGGTCGTCTTGCATTTCATGGATGAACTGAAAGTCGGTCATGACACGATGAACGTCAATGGCGGCGCGATTGCGATGGGTCACCCGCTGGGTGCGACCGGTGCGATGATCCTCGGGACGGTCCTTGATGAACTGGAACGGGCTGACAAGGAAACCGCGCTTGTGACCCTTTGCATCGGCTCAGGTATGGGCGTTGCCACCATCATTGAGCGCGTTTGAGGAGAAGGATCGTGAGCACTATCGTTACATCTGAAACCCGCGACGGTATCGGGATCATCACTTGGGATATCGAAGGCCAATCGACTAACACTATTGGCGAAACGACGATGACCGCGTTCGAAGATGCCTGGCGCGCGCTGATGGCGGACGAGGATGTCTCTGGCGTCGTGGTGACATCGGGCAAAGACAGCTTCATTGTCGGTGCTGACATCGGCGAACTTGAGAAGATGCAGGCCATGAGCGCGCAAGAAGTTTTTGACCAAAACCAACGCCTCCATGCACTTTTCCGCGAGATGGAAACACACGCCAAGCCAACGGTCGCCGCCGTGAATGGCAATGCATTGGGCGGCGGGGTCGAACTGATGTTGGCTTGCCGGTACCGCGTCTTGGCCGAGAGCGCATCGCTAGGCTTGCCCGAGGTCATGATCGGGCTTCTTCCCGGCGCTGGCGGAACGCAACGCCTCCCTCGGATCGTTGGCGCACAGGAAGCGGCGCAATATCTGACCACGGGCAAGAACATGCGCGCGGCAAAGGCGCACGGCTTTGGCGTTGTGCATGAAACTGCGCCGGCTGATGAAGTCGTCGAGCGCGCAATTGCGGCGATAAAAGAGGGCAAGGTGCCAAAGAAAGCACCATGGGATGAGAAAGGCTTTACATTTCCAGGACCGCAAATTGGCACGCGGCAGTGGACTGAAACCTTCGCGGGCGCCGGTGCGATGCTTCGCCGGGAATCCAAAGGCAATTACCCTGCTCCCATCGCAATTCTTGCCTGCGTGTATCACGGGTTGCAACTGCCCTTCGACAAGGCGCTTTCGTATGAAGGTCGCCAGTTCACCAGCCTGTTCACAGGTTCGGTCAGCCGGGCCATGATCCGAACGCTCTGGTTCGGTCGCAATTCAGCGAACAAGCTGGAGAAGCGTCCAGCCGATGTGCCGGAGACACAGTTCACCAAGGTCGCTGTGATCGGGGCGGGTGTCATGGGCGCGGGAATCGCAAGTTGCACGGCGATAGCAGGGTGTGATTGCGTGCTACTGGATGTCAACGAAGAAGCCGCTGAGCGCGGGCTTCAGCATGTAAAGGACTATGTTGATCGCCAGGTTACGAAGAAGCGCATGACGCGCGAAAAGGCGGATGAAG
Source organism: Pseudomonadota bacterium (assembly GCA_039815245.1). GTDB lineage: Bacteria > Pseudomonadota > Alphaproteobacteria > Sphingomonadales > Sphingomonadaceae > Erythrobacter. The sequence continues at coordinate 8,613 of JBCBZR010000003.1, forward strand.
TTGTGGCGCGGGTCAAGCCCACGACAAACTACGCCGATTTGGCAGGCGCTCAATTGACTATTGAGGCCGTGTTCGAAGATCGCGGGATTAAGGCCAAGGTTACGCAGGCAACCGAAGCCGAAACCGATGACACCCACGTTTTCGGGACGAACACGTCGACTCTGCCCATCACCGGGTTGGCCGAGAATGCGGGTCGCCCCGAAAACTACGTGGGTATCCACTTCTTCTCTCCGGTTGAGAAGATGCCGCTTGTTGAGATTATTCGGGGCGAAAAGACCTCTGACTACGCCGCTGCTGTGGCAATGGATTACGTCAAGCTAATCTCTAAAACTCCGATTGTCGTGAATGACAGCCGTGGTTTCTACACCAGCCGGGTCTTTGGAACCTATACGCGAGAGGCATTTGTGATGCTCTCTGAAGGGATCAGCCCTGCAGTGGTCGAGAATGTCGGTCGTTCGACCGGAATGCCGATGGGGCCGCTCGAACTGATCGACATGGTCGGCATTGATACCGGCCACAAGATCACGCACGAGACCATCAAGGAAGTCGGGCGCGACGTCATGGACGCCAAGGGCGAACCGTGGGCGGCGCTGGATGTGATCGACTGGATTGTCGAAGATGCAAAGCGTGTGGGCCAAAAGGCAGGGGCGGGTTTTTACGAGTATGACTCGGCAAACAAACCAACGCGCATCTGGCCGCAGGTTTATGAGCGGTTCCCGACCAACAACTCCGAGCCTGATGTTGACGAATTGAAGCGTCGATTCCTGCACATTCAAGCGCTTGAGACATTGCGATGCATGGAGGAAAACGTCGTGACCGCAGTCGATGATGCGGATATCGGCTCGATCTTTGGCTGGGGCTTCGCGCCTTGGACCGGAGGGGTTATCTCCTACGTCAATGATATTGGCGTATCGCGATTCCTGAATGAGTGCGAAGAGCTTGCAGAGAAATACGGCAAAAGGTTCGAGCCCCCGCAATTGCTGCGCGATATGGCAGCAAAGGGCGAGAGCTTTTATTCAGGGCCCGACAACAGCGCACTGAAAGCGGCCTAGGGGGAGGCCGCTGTGGGGCGACGCCGCCTGGCCACTGCAATAGAGCGCCGACCACTGCGTCGCCCCTTTAAGATTTCCAGAGGAACCCGCACCCAAACCCCTGTTTTCAATGTGCGATTAGAGCAGGATGGATATGTGGGCCGCGGCGCATCCACAGGCGTCATATATCGCGGCGAAAGCGTCGACACGATGACGCAGCAGTTGGAAGGCTGTCGCTTAGCGATTGAGAGCGGTGCTTCGCGCGAAGAGGCGCAGTTGCTTCTGCCTGCGGGCGGAGCAAGGGCTGCGCTTGATGCGGCCATGTGGGAGCTGGAAGCCGCTCTTAAAGGCATAAGCGTTTCCGAGATGCTCGGAGTTACTCTCAGCGCGCTGCCTAGCGCGTTCACCATCGTTCTCGATGATCCAGCCGTGATGGCGCAGCAGGCCAGACAGGAAGCGTGGCGCCCCCTCCTAAAGGTTAAGCTGGGCGCAGACGATGGACGGGAGGACGACCGTATCCGGGCAGTTCGCGATGGGGCACCCGACGCTCGCATGGTCGCTGATGCAAATGCAGGATGGTCGCGCCAAACACTCTTGGCGATGCTGACAGTGCTTCAAGATTGCGACTTTCACTTGATCGAGCAGCCCCTGCCAATTGGCATGGAGGACCAGCTTCCGAATAATCCTGGTCCGCTCGATCTGTGCCTTGATGAAAGTTTCAATACCAGTGAAGACCTTTCCTCGCTGCCTGACGGTGTGACCCACGTGAACATCAAACTCGATAAATGTGGTGGCCTGACCGAAGCGCTGCGGATCGCCGATAAAGCAGAGGCGCGTGGGCTAGGCATTTTTGTCGGCTGTATGCTCGCCCCCAGCGAAGCGATTGCACCGGCGCAATTGTTGGCACAGCGGGCAGATTACGTCGACCTTGACGGTCCGTTCTGGTTCAAGGGCGAGGCGAAGAAGGCTAAATTGGATGAAGCGGGCCGGATGCTACCAATTGCACCGCATGTTTGGGGAAAGGGCGAGCGAAATGCGTGATATCAAGGGGCCGTATCTGCTGTTTCTTGGGGATGCGAGCCGCGAATACGGCGCTAAAACAGCTCAAGGCATCCTGCAATGGCGGCCAGACCTTTGCACGGGTCAATTCCGTCTACCAGCGTGCGAGATTGATCTGGGTCTAGAGGATATGGACTTTGGCGCTGCATATGCGGCGGGTGCACGCACCTTGGTTCTGGGTGTCGCAGCACGCGGTGGTGCACTGCCCGACCAATGGGTGCCGCATCTCGAAGCCGCGCTGAAAGCCGGGCTCGATATCGCCAGCGGCCAGCATCGGCGAATGGCCGATATTCCGTCTCTGGTTGAAAGAGCCGCGAACCACAATCGGCAGCTCCACGATGTGCGCCACTGGCCTGGCGGGGATATGCCGCTCGCCACTGGCGCGCGCCGCGAGGGGCGCCGGGTCCTTGCGATTGGAACAGATTGCGCGGTTGGCAAGAAATTCACTGCGCTGGCTCTGCACAAAAGCCTAACCGCGCGAGGTTTGAATGCGACCTTTCGCGCAACAGGCCAGACAGGTGTGCTTATCGCCGGTGAAGGCGTGGCGCTTGATGCGATACCCGGCGATTTCATCTCGGGCGTCGCCGAAGCGCTCTCTCCCGCTAACGAGCCCGATCATTGGGACGTGATAGAAGGGCAGGCGACTGTGCTTCACCCGACCTTTGCCCCTGTAACCATTGGTTTGGTGCATGGATCACAGCCCGATGCGATGGTGCTGTGCCATGAGGCTGGGCGAACCAAAGTGCGCGGACTACCCGACCGTGATCTGCCCAGCATTTCAGAGACCATTGCGGCCCACATCGCCTGTGCAAAGCTGAACCATCCTGACCCGCGAGCGGTCGCGATCAGCGTCAACACAATGTCTTTGGATGAGGCAGCGGCGCGTCATGAAATAGCCCGGCTTGAAGATGAGCATTCACTTCCGGTCACTGACCCGATCCGATTTGGCGGCGATGTGTTGGCCGAGGCCGTCGCTGCTCTTTAGTGGGTGAAGGATACGAACGGGATCCAGCCATTTGCCCCCAGGATCATCCAACCGGCGCTTAAAGAGACAAAGCAAAGCACAGCAAACCCTTTGAACACCCGGCCCTCATTCGAGAGCTTGCGCGATCTAAGCAAAGCGAGAATGAGCATCGCGGGGCCGAGCAGTGACAAAGCGAGTAAGCATAGCGAAGTAAGCGAGATGCTCCCCATATCCATCACCGCGCGCCAATCGCCCAGCAGGCCGCGAAAAACGAAAATCGCGAAGAGCAGGCTGAGCGACGTGCCCGACAGAACGAGGCCCAGCCTCAGCCAGCTGTCCTTCATTTCTGAAGGTTTGCGAAACAGCCGCAAAATTCCAGCGATAATGCCATAGATCGCCAGCATTGCACCGATCAGAATTGCGCCAACGAGCAAGCCAAAGGGTAAAACCGTTTGGAACCAGCTCGCTGAGCGTTTTGCTTCGCCATCGACTAACACGATGTTTGAAGACGCATCGGTAACGAAGGCTATTGTGGGAACGGGCGTATCGCCTTCCCGGAACGTATCGCCTCCGGAAAGGCTGGCGGTGCGTGCTGGATTGATCGGGAGAAGACCGCTGAGCGAAAGAGAACCATCGCCATTCTTGGTGATATAGGTCGAACCAACGAGGTTCATGATCCATGAGCGCAGTGCCATGTCGTTCGTGAAAGGCAGATACCAGCCTCCGGGAGCATCGGCAGCAAGGCGGCTTTCGCCCGGTGCGGTGTAGGTGTCAGCATTTGGCAGATCGCGGGTCAGATATTGGGCAATAGCCACGCGGATGGCGCCTGACGTTCCTTCATTGGCATTGGTCATGACGACATAGCCGCCGTCAGCTGGAACCGAATATCCAAGATGCGTCCTGAACCCCTCGGTCGCGCCCCAATGACCTTGAAAGAGGTGATCAGCATCCAGAAAACCGAAATTGCCCGAGCCATACGTGCCCGGACCAAGCCCGGAGCGCGCAGCGGCACTGGTCTGGGAGACTTCGATCCGATTGAATAACTCAGGTGGTAAAAAAACGTTGTCTCCTGACCGGCCCCGCGCAAGATAGAGTTTCACAAGCTGGGCAAGATCGCTTGGCGTCGCAATCACGCCGCCGGATGGTCGGATCGTCATGTCCCAATGCGGCTGTTCGCCCGTCCCGCCCGGACCATAACTGCGCGAGAGGTTCTCGTCATTGATCGAGAAGCGCGAAAAGCTCGCGCTGCCCATTCCCAGCGGTTCAAAAATGACCTCGCGTACAAGCGTGTCAAAGTCCTTACCCGTTTGTTTTTCGAGCGCTGCGGCCAACAGGGTGTGCCCAGGATTGGAGTATGAAAAGAAAAAGCCTGGCTCCCAGCGGACGCGCAATTTGGGCGCCATCACGCGGGCATATTCCGTTGGAGAGTATTCGCGCGCAGTGCTGGCGTATTCGTTATACGATGATCCTTCGATACCCGCCGTATGCTCCAGCAGGTGTATCAGCCTGATCGGGTGTTGTTCAGACCAAGGATTGCGCGGGGTTGCATCAGGAAGAATGTCGCTCAGGCGCGCGTTCAAATCGATTACGCCATCGTTCGCCAGTTTTACCGCCAGCAGCGATGTGATGTTCTTCGAAACCGATCCGCCCTTGAACAGCGTGGCAGGCGAAACATTTGCTCCGGTTTCGATATTGGCCAGTCCATATCCCTTTACCAGAACCACTTCGCCATCCTCGACGACGGCAATACTGGCGCCTGGAAGAGCGGCCTCTGAGACGAGCGCGGCGATCTGCTGGTCAAGCTGTTCAAGCGACTGTGCTGCATTTTGCGCGGCCAATCCCGTCGCCCAAAAAAGCGCAATCAAAACTGTTATAACACGCAAGATAATCCCCCCGCATTCGGCAATCCCGATTGCCTGATATTCCCAAGTGTGTACACTTGGAACCGAGGAGTTCAAATCGATTTCACGGCACAGCCCTACATCCCCAGCCATTGTCGGCGCTTCACAAGCCGCTGGAGTGAAATCATCCCTTTCGCCCGACGCGCGATTGCTGGAATTGGGGCTCGCTGCCAAATCAATGTGCTCGGCAATCCATGTGTCAGGCAGGACCGCAACGCAGACCATTGGCGCGTCAATCAGACCAGTCTGCTCGGACGGAGCGGACATCACATTCGACACTTCGCATAATGATCGGGTGGTCGCTCACTCACAGGGCCTGGAGCGGGTTGCTGAGTTCGCAGGTGATGCGGGGGCGGTGCTTTTGCCCGTTGGTGCCAGCGGGGTTTTCTTTGCTCAGCGTGCGCTTAACCAGCCTGATCAGTTTCCGTTTGAATTGACCCCTTCGAAAGCGTTTGAAGAGGCTGCACAGCGCGCTTTTGCAGGCAGCCCGGAAACACTTACGGCGGCGGTTGTGATTCTCCATCGAGGTCGCATCGTGGCGCAGCAATATGCCAACGGCGCGCATTGTGACATGCGGCTTGAAAGCTGGTCGATGGGTAAAACAATCACGGCACTGGCGCTAGCCCGCGCCAGCTACGAAGGTCTTCTGGCTCTCGATGAACCGCTGGCCTTGCGCGAATGGAGGGATGCGGACGACCCCCGCCGCGAAATTACATTCGAACATGCGCTCAGGATGAGCAGCGGGCTCGATTTTTCTGCGCCTTGGGCCGAGGATTTTGATGCCGAGCGCCATGGCATTCCCGATCACGGTTACATCTATTCGGGTGCGATCGACATCCGGGCGCTGGCCGCATCGCGCTCTTTGCTCCACTCACCGGGCTCATTCGGAGCCTACAAGAACGGCGACACGCTGTTGCTTCTCGCTGCGCTGGAGGACCGGCTTGAAAAGGCCGGCATTGCGCTGCGGGACTGGATCATGGATGAAGTGCTGATCCCCGCCGGTGCCAGTGGCATCGTTCTTGAAACTGATCCTTACGGAAATCCTTTTTGCACCGGCAACGTGCTTGGCCGCGCGATTGACTGGGTGGCTCTAGCCCGGCTTTTCCTGCAGGGCGAGGCGGATAGGATTGGTTTGGGCTTGGATAAGCACGTACTTTCCGCCTGCCTCTCGCCGAGCCCCGGTTGGCAAGGCAAGTATTGGATGGCTGATGCTCCCACTGACTTTCAGGACAGCATTTACGGCGGCCAATTGTGGCTTAACCGGCATGCTCCGGAAGATCGCTGGCCTGCCCCGGATGATACCGCATTCCTCCTTGGCGTTGGCGGGCAATATGCGTTTGTCGTACCGAGCCTCGATTTGGTGGTTGTGCGAATGGGGCATATTCTAGGCATGATTGCCGAGGGGGTTGGACGTGGCCACGTGCCCGAGCTCCTACGGCTATCCTGCGAGGCAGCTCGCGGGGCATGACCCATCGAACACCCGGATGGCTGTGGGGCCTGTGTGCGCTGGCTGCGATCATAGTTGGCCAACTCATTGGAACGCAGCGCTTTGAATGGGGCGATATCACGATTGTCCTTTTGCCACTGGTCTTCGCTTTTGCTGCGGGACTAGCGCTCAATCCGGCGATTGTGACACCGCTTCGCCCGCTTTTGGGTGAAGGAGCAGGCGAACGGGCATCGCGGCTTGTAGGCCCGTCGGTGATGCCGCTGATCGTCGTGCTGACCGTCGGGATCGGCGCGCAGTTCAATGCAGTGATGGAGGCAGGCCCTGCGCTCATCGCGCAAGAGTTTGGCAACATCGCAACTATGGCGATCTCAATGCCGGTTGCCGTACTGCTTTTTCGTATGGGGCGGGAGGCTGTGGGGGCGACCTTCTCGATTGCGCGCGAAGGCGGGCTTGCTTTCATCTTCGACAAATATGGCGCCAACTCAGCCGAGGCGATTGGGGTCATGGGCGTATATATCTGCGGCACGTTTTTCGGCACAGCCGTGTTTGCGATTATGCCGCCGCTGATTGAATCCTTCGGCATTTTCGACATACGCGCTCTGGCCATGGCGTGCGGAACGGGGAGCGCCAGCATGACGGGGGCGTGCGCGACATCGTTGGAAGCGGTTGATCCTGAGCGTGCCGATCTGATCGGCGCGCTCGCCGCAGGGTCCAATCTCGCCTCAGGCTTGCTGGGACTTTTCGTGTATGTTTTTCTTACCGTTCCCTTGGCTGAAGCCTATTACCGAGCTCTAACTCGCATTGCCAAAGCGGTCAGGCGCGATGACTGACGCGCTTACTAAAACCGAGGCTGAGTTGCCGCCTGAAAAAAGCGATTTGGCTCTCGCCCTCACCGATATTGGTCGCAGCCTCATAGCGATCGCCGCCATTGGGTTTGCACATCTGGTCAGCGGTGTCTTTTCGTTGGACCTTTGGTTTGGTCTTGCGCTCATCGCTGCGATCGTCGCGGTAGGATATTTGGTTGCCCATTTTGTGCCGGTGCGCTCACTACCCGATCTGTTCTGGATTTCACTTGTTACGATGGTCGCAGCTTGGCCCGGAGTGCCAGGCTCTGGGTGGGTGCGCGAGACGATTGACGCGGTGAATTTTCTACCCACCATCACCCCCTTGATGGCTTTCGCTGCACTCGGGCTTAGCCGCCGCGAAGTGTCGCTTTTCAAAGAGGCCGGGCTCAAATTCATAGTGATTGCTCTGCTTGTTTTTGCTGGGACATTCCTCGGGAGCGCGATCATCGCCAACTTCGTGTTGGGTTGGACCTGAGGCACTAAAGCGATCCCCCTAGCCGTTGCAGGGCATCCTCGCGCAGCCCCTTGCGGTCCACCTTTCTGGTCGCGGCCAGCGGTAATTCGTCAATAAAGAATATCCGACGAGGATGGGCGTATGCAGGACCATGCTCTAGCGAGAAACGCTTGAGCGCGGCCTCATCCAGCGTAGGTTCTCCGCATACCACGAATGCAACGGGTGCCTCGTGTTTCGTAGCGTGGGGCACACCCACCACAGCCGCCGCTGTCACGTCTGGATGACGCTCCAATCTTTGCTCGACTTCTTGCGGATGGACGTTTTCGCCTCCCACTTGCAGCATGTCGTCGGCGCGCCCGTCGAAATAGTAGAAACCGTCCGCATCGCGCACCATCCGGTCTCCGGTATGGTACCAGCCATCGCCATCGACCTTTTCGCGACTGGCTGAGGGGTTTTTCCAATATCCCGAAAGGGTCATCGGATTACGCAATTCAAGGATTCCGTTATCGAGGCCGCTGCCTCCGACAAGTCGCATTTCGACGCCTTTGAGGGGACAACCGAGCGCGGTGGGCGGCGTTGGCTTCCCATCAAGATGCGGCCCGAACGAGCCTGGCCCGGTCTCTGTTGTCCCGTACCCGTTGGTCACGCTGGCATTAACGAACAAACGCGAAAGCCGGGCATACAAGGTGTCGCTCAACGGCGCAGAACCGAGGCCGATTTGCTCAATACTTTGGGGTGCCTCTGCCCGTCCCTGCTCGACCGCCTCTGCCATTAAGGCAGCCATCGTGGGCACCCCTGTGACGCGTGCAACGCCGTGCCGACCAATCGCCTCAAGCATCTGGACCGGGTCAAACCGTTTCATCAGGATAACCGGCATTCCTACGGATAGCATGTTGAGCAGGTGAAACTGCCCGTTCATGTGAAAGAGTGGAGCGGCGACAATGCCCGGTTTGCCCCGCATTGTATCTCCGAGCGTCAAGAATTGTTCGAGCGCCCAGCTGTAACCGTAATGTGTGATGGGTACGCCTTTGGGCAGTCCAGACGAGCCCGAGGTGTACATGATCAGTGCAAGATCATTTGGCGATCCAGTAAGATCAGTGGGCTCCCCTTCCCCAATCTTGAAAATGTTCGAAAGCGCCACGGTAATCATGCCAGCGCCAATCCCTTCAGGGTCGGGATCAGCGATTATTGCGCTTACACCAGCCTGCTCGATAAGGGCCAACTGATCGCTGGCAGGCAGCTTGGTGTTGATCGGACACGCGACCGCTCTCGCCATGAGAACGCCAAGCAGCGCGACGAAGTGCTCAGCGCTATTGTCACCAATCAGAGCGACGCAGTCTTGCGGTTTCACGCCTTGATCGCTTAGCAAACTGGCAAGGTTTCCAGCCGCCCTTCGCAAGGTTTTCAGCGGGAATTGACGTTCCTGACCATCAGGGCTGACTTCGATCAGAGCTGTGTCGTGCTCGAAAAGGCCGCGGAGGGCAAAGTCGGCCATTTGGCTCATTAGTGTTATCCCGCTTTTGAAAGATACGTGGCGCGGCCAATCGCGCATAACCGGTCATCGGCATCAAAAAGCTCGATGTCTGCAACCGCCAGAGTGCGCCCGACTTTGCGAGCCGTGCCTACCGCGCGAATGCTGACTCCAGCCAGCGGGCGGAGATAATCAACGCGCATGTCAGCAGTTGGGACCGCCGCGCCTACCTTGGCCGCGACCGCCAGATCGCCTGCGGTATCGAGCAAAGCGGCAATGATACCGCCGTGTATCTGGTCATGTCCTTCGATGCGTCGAATTTCCGGCCGTGATACGACTTCTAGCGTCACAGCACCCTTTTCGCGGTCAAACTCCGTCACACGTGCCCCGATGAACTTGGTGAAAGGTGACCCGTCGAGAAGATCTTGCAGGTCATCACGAGACAACTTTGTTTCGACAGCGCTCATATTGATATCACCGCTTTCCCAATGACCGTGCGCGCAATCATGTCATCCATCGCGCGCGGCAAATCTTCGATGGGGTAAAGTTCGTGAATAACGGGGCGGAACTCTCCCTGATCCACGCGGGCAAGCAATTCGCCTTGATCTTCCATCGACCAGCCATTTGAACCGACAATCGTTTGTTCAAAACTCCAGATATAGCGCAAATCCTCTTTAGGATCGTGCCCGGCGCTTGCCCCGCACACAAGAACGCGGCCACCTTTGGCGAGGCATTTGAGGCTGTCGACCCAAGTCGGGCCGCCAATGTAATTGATGATCACATCCACGCCACCGCTTTCGCCAAAGAAGGCTGGACGGCCATGGCGCGCGATCATCGTTTTGCGCCATTCACGGTCAGACGTATTGAGCGTCTCGTCCGCACCAATAGCCTCTAGGCCGGACAATTTGCGCTCATCGGAAGCGCCTGCAATCACATAGGCGCCAAGGCGTTTGGCAAACTGAATTGCAGCAACCCCGACGCCGCCGCTTGCACCAAGGATGAGGACCTTTTCGCCGGCTTTGATCTGGCCGCGTGTCTCGACCATTCTCAAGGCCGTACCATAAGCACACGGCATGGCCGCTGCGTCTGCATCACTAACGCCATCAGGCACCGCGATCAGCGCTTCGGCGGGCACCACGACAAACTCGCAAGCGGCACCGGGCGTGGTTTCGCCCATCATGCCTTTGCCCAGCAGGATAGGGTATGGGCTTACGCGATCTCCAACAGACCAACCATGAACCTTATCGCCAAGCGCAGCGATCTCGCCAGCGAAGTCGCCGCACGGCGTCATCGGGAAAGGCACTTTGAGGCCGGTTGTGCCCAACAACATCATCGGATCAAACCCGTTCAGAGCGCAGGCACGAACCCGGATCAGCGCATCGGTCTCGCCGTATTTGGGTACGCGGGCCTGTGCTATTTTCAGCAAATCGGTGCCACCATGCTCTGCGTATTGGGCCGCACGCATGGTATCGGGAATTGTGTTGACCATTCAAAGTGCATACACTTTGCGGGAAGGTGAAAGCAATGACGAACACTCAGCTGGATCACGTAGGTTTCTGGTGCTTCGATGTCGATGAGGCAGCGGCACGCCTCGCGCAGGATTGGTACCTTGAGAGCGTGCAGGGAGGCCGTCACGAGGGCGAAGGCACGCATAATCGCCTGATTGGCGCACATGACCAAACCTATGTCGAGTTGATTGGGCCTGACCCCTCACAAACGGCCCGCGGTCCGTTCAGAAAGCTTGGCGACACGCTGGGCGACCTGGCCCCTTGCCTCGCCGCCTATCGACATCCCGATCTGGATGAAGCCGCTTCGCAAGGGCTCGCTGCTGGTCTCAAGACGGCGGGACCACGGTCTATGCAAAGGACAGCCAGCGATGGCTCAAGTCTCAGCTGGCGGGTTCTTTTCTTCGAGGACGAAAGCGAGCCCTTCTTCCCATTTTTGATTGATTGGGGTACTTCTCCGTATCCTTCTGCGAGTCTTAAACCTGTTTCAAATGTTCAAGCCATTTCGTGGGCCACACCCGAACCAGCGGCGTTCAATCGCAAGTTGCACGCTCTAGGTATTGCTGCTTTAGCCCACCAGAGCGAAGAGCGGGGTCTTAGGATTGCTCTGGAAACGCCTAATGGGATGCTCAAAACAGGAGGATGAACGCTGATGAGCAAGGTCGCGACCAGACGGTTACGGTCTTTCTCGGGTGCGTCCGATGCCGGACGAGACGCGACGCGCAGCGATCAGATCCGCCAAAAGCTTGAGCAAGAAATCCTCGCCGGTCTCCTGTCGCCGGGAGAGCATTTGAATGAGGGTGCGCTCGGTGAAAGGTTTGCCACTTCGCGCACTCCTATTCGCGAGGCGATACGGCAGTTGGCAGCGCAAGGCTTGGTTGAAGTTGTGCCGCGCAAAGGCGCATTTGTAGCCAAAATTTCTCTGAGTAAGCTGCTCGAAGTGTTTGAGCTGATGCGCGAGTTGGAAGGTCTCAGCGCGCGATTAGCGACCGAGAGGATCACGCCAGAGCAAAAGGCAAGTTTGATCGAATTGCACAAGACCTGCGAGACACTGACCCACGATGAGAAGGACGCGCAGGAATATTTCGATGTCTCCTCAGGCTTCCATCGCATCATTTTTGACGCAACGCAGAACCGAGCAATCGAGGATATGGCGAATGCCACCTACGACCGATTGATGGCGTATCGCCGCTATCAACTTGATACGGTGAAGCGACCACAAGCCTCCTTTGCCGAACACTCGGCGGTCTTAGAGGCGATCCTTGATGGCGATAGCTCGCGTGCGGAAACTGCGATGCGGGCACATGCGGGCCGGGTCAGCGAAAACGCGGCTGATCTGCTTCCGCAACTGAGCAGATAATACGCGGACCACAGCGCGGTCTATTGCGGCACGGCGTGGCTTTCGAACGCGGCATTGATCTCAGCATCAGACCAGCCGGCTTCGCGCAGGATCTCTGCCGCATCTTGCCCAAGTTTCGAGCACGGAGCACCGGTGACCACGCCCGGCGTGCGTGACAATTTTACCGGTAGGCCGACAGTTTGCTGCGCGCCAAGTTCATGGTGATCGATCGCAACAAACATGTCTCGCGCTTTGGCCTGTTCGTGCGCGGCTACCGCGTCCATTGCGAGGATCGGACTGGCCGGCACGTTATGCTTTGCCAAAGTGTCGAGCCACTCCTTGCTGCTTTTGTCGCTAAAACTCCGATTCAGGATTGTGACCAATTCAGCGAGATTTTTCATTCGCGCTGGGTTATCCACGAACCGCGGATCGCTCGCCAAATCGTCAGCTCGCAAGGCTTTCGTCAAGCGAAGCCAGTTGGCTTGGTTCGCAGCGCCCACTACGATCCAGCCATCGCTCGTGGCGAATGCCTGATACGGACCATCGAGTGGGTGCGCCGACCCGATCGGTTCAGGTACACCGCCACCAGCCAGATAAATCGCCGATTGCCATAAAGTGTAGAAAATTCCCGCTTCGAATAAGGATGTGTCGACCTGTTGTCCGCGCCCTGAATGGGTCCGTTCCTGCAACGCGGCGAGCACACCGATGCAAGCCAGCATCCCCGCCCCGATATCAGCAACCGGTGCACCAACTTTTACTGGAGGACGCTCGGCGCTTTCGCCGGTAAAGCTCATTAGGCCTGACATTGCCTGCGCCATCAAGTCAAAGCCCCCATCCTGAGCCATTGGCCCTGTCCGGCCATAGCCTGAGATAGAGCACAGGATGAGACCGGGATTGACCTCCTCGAGCGTCTCAAATCCGAGCCCGAGGCGCTCCAAGGTTCCCTTGCGAAAGTTTTCAATTACGACGTCGCAATCCTTTGCAATGTCGAGAAAGGCGCGCTTTCCTCCTGCCTGTTTCAAATCAATCGAAATGTTCCGCTTGTTGCGGTTCATCATAACGTAAGCGGCAGAATCGCTTCCAACCCATGGCGGGGCCATATGACGACTATCTTCTCCGCCCGGTCGTTCCACCTTGATTACGTCAGCCCCAAGATCGGCGAGCAAACGCCCACATGTTGGCCCGGCCATTACATGAGCCAGTTCAAGGACTTTCAGACCTTTGAGCGGTCCCTGCCGTTTGTTTCGTTCAGTGGCTTGATCTTTGCTCATCGACCGACAAACTCCGCCTTTTCTTTGGCAAGGAACGCCTTGTAGCCGCGCTCGTAATCTTCGGTTTCAAACGCCAGATAATGCTCATCATGGTCGGCCTCGGTAAGCGGTCGAGGATCATCGAGCCGGGCCAGAAACCGTTTGTGCCAACGATGGACGAGCGGTGGGCCTTCGACGATTGCAGCGACTGTCTTGGATGTTTCGCTTTCAAGGTCACTCGCTGGAACCACTCGGTTTACGAGGCCGCGCAATTGCGCCTTTTTCGCGTCGATAATCCGACCTTCGACCAGAAACTCGTACATTTGCGCGCGCCCGCATAATTTCCAGATCGGGATCATTTCCTCATATGCCATCGAAAGACCGATGCGATTGAGTGGCGCGCCGAAGGTCGCGTTGCCCGATGCGATCCGGATGTCAGCTATCGCGGCTATTTCCAGACCGCCGCCCACACATGGGCCTTGAATGCTTGCGACGACCGGATGGGGGCAGCCGATCATGGCGGTACGTCCGCGATTCATGATTTCGGAGAGCGCTCGCGCTTTTTCAGCGTTGGAGCGCTCGCTTTCGAATTCTCCGATGTCGTTGCCGGGGCAAAATCCGCGTCCTGCTCCTGTCAGCAGAACACAGCGCACATCATCGCGCGATGCCAACTCTTCCCAGATTTCCGCAAACCGGACCCACATGACCTTGGTCATCGCATTGAGCTTGGCGGGTTGGTTGAGAGTTACGTGTGCAACACGATCCTGTACGTTTAAATCGACGGTCCCTGACATACACCCTCCCTAGTGTATACACTTTGCCTTGTCAGCCATCTATTGCGTGCCAATGTCACAGACAATGCGTACGCAGAAAGTCGATCGAGGCGCGCCATGAGGCGCGGGCTGCAATAGCAGACCCCTCGCGCGTACCGCCATAAGCGCAAAAGCCATTGTCCAACCCCATATATCCGCCGCCCCACTGCATCAGGTATGGGAATGGTCGCGGTTCGTTGGGAGTGCCGATCAAGTGTCCTGCGTTCTCAAGAATTAGTGCGGTGCTTGCCGGGTGAGGAGATGCGCCGATAATAGCCTGCGCGCCCAAATCTGCGGGCCACAAGGCATCGTCGCGTCCAGCCACGGCAAGGATCGGGCCGGGATAGCGTTCGATTACGATACACTGCGCGCTATCGGCCGCAGCGGACCAAGCGCGTTTGTAGCTTTCCCGATAACGACGCCCGCCTGTGGTCAGAAAATCGCCTTTGAGAGTTTCGTTGGCCGCACAATCCGCAGGCAAATGGTCGATACCCGGCAATTCCTCGCCATCGAGCACCCACATGGGAAGGTGTTCCTGCATGAAATCTTCCCCGCTTGCCATGTCGAAGCCGCGATGGATGAGATGACTTGGAACCCAGCACAGCAAGGCGTCAACCGCCTCGGGCTGTGAGATCGCCAGTAATTGTGCCGCTTCGGAACCGCGCGAGACCCCGATGACGCCAGCGCGCTTCACCGTTTTCTGGGCGCGCAGAAAGGCCAGCGCTTCCCCGAAATACTCGATTGCGATCGCGCGTGCGGCTTTCGGGCGACCGGGATAATCGAAATAGGCCAGCGCGATGGTTGTGAACCCGGATCCCGCAAGCTGGGCCGCCCGCGCCGGGAACAGGCCTCCTTCCGATCCCCCGATAACCAGCACCCCCACGCCATTTGGCTCGGCTGGTTCGAATAATGTGCCAGCAAGAGGGGTTGGAAGCGACGTTTGCGAAACGCCGTGCGGCAGGCGTCGACGGGTCAAGTGGTGTGCTTGTGCTTCCGTTTCATTGGTCTTGATTGTGAGTTCATATTCGAACGCTGCCAGCGGTGAGATTTGAGGCATAAGTCCGCCACGAGCTTCACCGGTCAGAACGGCTTGCGGCCTGCGGAGCCTTTCTTTGGGAAGTGCGCTCCACAAGAGGCCCGCCGGATCGACGCCGGTGTAACTGCCGTCAAGCGAGGGAGAATGCGCGAGGTCGAAAGAGCCTTGTGATGTGGCCGCGAACGATGCGTCGGCAGACCAAATCTCACCGTTCTCATCTTCAAGAGCCAAGCTGAGTTGAACCCCGCAACCCGGCGATATCCCGTCGATACGTAAGTCGATTGATTCGGCCATTGCCGCATCGGCGTTGGCAAGCTGCACCCTCATGAGCGAGCCTCTACGGTGGGGACACGGTTGTAACGCCTCATCTCGTAATAGGCAGCATCTTGGGTTACTGTGAGCATCTTGGGCTGCGATTGGCCTGTGAATTCGACATTCCAGCTGTCATCTGCGACCCGCATCAGTGAGTAGGGGCCTTCGACGGAACCGTAAATTTCGCGAGCCCATTCCTCCTTATGGTGCACCATAAGCGTACCATCTTCATTTGCCCCGATTGTCACTTCCAGGCTGGCATTGCGCCTGTCAAATGTTCCTGAGAGAAGGCCGGATGTTGCGGACTCTTGCGGCGATAGCGCGAGGTGCTGTAGGGCCGCGCCGGTCATTGGTGCAAGAAGCCGGGCAACAGCCACGTGGAGACCCGTCATATCCCCTCCATTGGCAACCAATCCATAACTGATACCGGTTTGCGGGAACACGCGCACAAAGGCCTGTTGGCCAATCGTCAGTCCATCGTGACCGACCACCTCTTGCCCGTCCCAATCCATCACCATCAAACCCTCACCGAAGCCGATGCAACGCTCGTTTCGGGCCATCTTTACAAGAGGTGTTGTCATGGCCTGCCAGATAGGATCGTCAGCTTGCGCGAGTTGGAGCAATGTTTTGCCGAAAAGCGCCAAATCAGTCGCAGTCCCCACCGCGCTTGTGCCTGCCGCAGCGTTGGACAGGGCGAGATGGGTTCGGTTCCATACACCCTCAGGGCCGTGTCCGGCGGCAAGGTTTTCCGGTTCGGGGAAGGGCCAGAACGCAAGTGAGTGTTCGCCAGCAAAACGCTTGAGGCATTGATCGACCCTGTGATGCCACGGCTTGTTCGACCAATGCTCAATCCATAGGCCGAGCAACACATAACCGAAATTGCAGTAAGACTGATCATGACCGGGCTTGTGAAGCAATTCTTCACCCGCGAACTTTTGTGCGAGCCGAAATGCCGCTTCGTGATCGTCTCCCGTGTCTTCAAAAACATCGCCTTGCAGACCACTTGTATGCGCCATGAGGTGGCGAGGTGTTATCGCTGAGAGTTCCGGGTTTATGGTATCCGCGGCGAGCCATTCGATGCTGGAAAGCGGCGCGTCGAGGTTGGCCCTGCCATCTCTCGCGAGTTGGTGAACGCACAGCGCAACCATTGCTTTTGTCACCGATCCGATTTGAAAACGCGTTTGCTCGGTGACCGGCTTGCCTGTGCCCCGATTAGCAATGCCGTATTCGATATTCTCCCGTGCGCCTGCCAGATTGTTCCACGCCAATTGTGCCCCAACGATGCGGTGCTCTTCGCAAGCCGCCGCAAACCGGTCGGCTAGAGAATCAATCACCGAACACATCGGCATACGCTCTCTTGAGAGCTTTGCGATCAACCTTGCCCATCGCGTTCTTGGGAAACGTCTCTAGCCGGATGAGCGCCTTTGGACTTTTGTAGGCGGCAATCGTCTCGCGCACCCTGGCTATGACTAGCGCGTCGTCCGGCGCGGTTTCATCGGCGATAATCCCCGCGATGACCCCTTCGCCGAAATCAGGATGAGGCACACCAAATGCGACCGCTTCGCTGATCCCCTCGATGGCGAGAAGCGCATTTTCAACCTCGCGCGGATAGACGTTATAGCCTCCGCTGATGATCATATCGCTGATCCGGCCATGCAATGTGAGATAGCCGTCGTCGGACAAACTCCCGATGTCACCGGTTTTGAAAAAGCCGTCCGGTGTAAAGGCCTCTGCCGTTTTGTCGGGCATTTCGAAATACCCTTTGAATACGTTGGCCCCGCGCACCTCCACCTCGCCGCGCTCGCTTGCGTTCGCGCTTGCTCCGTCAGCGCCACGAATTCTCACGTCTACGCCGGCAAGCGCAGGGCCGACCGACCCCGCGCGGCAATCTCCGCCAAATGGATTGGAAGTGAGCATGACGGTTTCCGTCATGCCATAGCGCTCGACAATGCGATGCCCGGTAAGCGCGGAGAAACGATCATGCGCGACGGCGTCAAGCGGAGCGGAGCCGCTGGTGAAGATACGCATATGGCGGGATGCGGGGCGTGTCAGCCGGTCGTCGGCGAGCAGCCGACCATACAATGTAGGCACCGCCATGAATGCGGTGGCATCATCGAGCCGTTCGAAGAACCTGTCGGGCGAAAACGCATCCTCGAACAACATTGCACAACCTGAAACCAGCGCGATGTTGCCAGCGACGAAAAGGCCATGCGCGTGGAAAATCGGCAGCATGTGCAAGAGCCGGTCGTCTGGCGAAAATGACCAAGCGTGTGTCAGGACTTCCGCATTCGACAGTAGATTACCGTGCGTGAGCATTGCCCCCTTCGGCTTGCCAGTCGTCCCTGAGGTGTAAAGCAGCGCGGCCCATCCATCTGGAGTGGCTTCAATACGAGGCATTGGTGCGGTTCGCGCTTCCAAAAGGCTTCCTTGGCCATCCGCATCCAGCGTCACAACACACGCCCCGCTGGCTGCGTGCGCTGCGTTCTCCTCGCGCGCGGAGTCGCACACGATCACGGTCGGCTTGGCGTCCCGGATCAGTCCGTAGACCTCGCGGTCGGTATAGTCCGGGTTCATCGGATGAAATACGAAGCCTGCCCGCACACAAGCAAGATACAGCAGAAAGGCCATCGGGCTTTTGTGCACCAGCGCGCTTACACGGCAACCCGGCGCAGCTCCGGCCCCTGCGAGCCTCTCACCCAAATCCTGCGTCACTGCCCAAGCTTCGGCGCGGCTAATGGCGGTGTCTTTACCCGGAATTAGGAAAGGCGCTGTCGGACCAGCCTCGACATGCTGTTGGAAGGCTTCAGCCACGCTGTTCATTCACATGCACCTTTCATCAAATGGCGTGTATGAAATGCCCTGATTTTTTCCGCCGCATAGGCATACCGGTCGCCGCGGCCCTGATGCGGGTGATTGGTGCCCGGAAAAAGGGCCAAGTCGTAGGGCTTCCCCGCATCAGCCAAGCCATCCAATAGCTTCATCGTGTTGGAAATCGGCACGTTCACATCCGAAGTGCCTGCCGTGATAAGCAGGTTTGAACGAAGCTCGCCAATCCTTTTGTGCAGCCCGCCGTTTGCGTAAACCTGTGGGTTTTGCTCGGGCGTCCCCAATTGCCATTCGATCCAATGGACATGATCCAGCAAATCGGTTTCGGGCACCGAGATCGAGACGCTGCGATAGATATCTGGCGTCTCCAGCGCGCTGTAGAGCGCAGTGTATCCTCCCCAGCTATTTCCATCGATTCCAACGCGATTGAGGTCCATCCACGGACGGCTTTGGGCGAGATCGGCAAGACCTGCCGCGTAGTGCACCGGCAAATCGCCGGGCCAATTCCCGTAGTTTGCAAGATTGTATTCTTTGCCGCGCCCCGTTGTTCCCGGAGGGCTGACCATAACGACGACGAAGCCAGACGAGGCAAGATAATTGAGCATCGAATAATACTCGGAGCCGGGCCAGCCCAATCCCTCCGGCCAGAAGCCATCGCGCGGCATGCGTATCTGCATGCCTCCATAAACGCGCAGTATCACGGGATAAGATTTGCTTGGATCGAAGCCGGCCGGCTTGAGGATCAGGCCATACATGTCGATGCCATTGGTGGCGGTCTTCACGGTGATCCGCTCCGGCAACGGAGTACCGTTGAGATGAGGGGGCGTCTTTCCAGCAGCCAGGGTCGCAATTACGCCGCCCGCGCTTGAAATCAGCTCAGTTGAGCGGGCCTGTGTTTCGCTGGAATACGTGGTCACAATGTATTGGCCGTCGGGCGAAAGAACAGCTTTATGAATGCCTTCATGGTCGCTCAGCCGTTCAGACGGACCGCCATCAAGGGACACACGATGAGGTATTTGATCGTAGGGACGCGAGGCGTTTATTGGTGACAGGAAGTACATGAGGCGCGCGCCATGATCGAACCCGATAACATCGCCGACATCGACTTTGCCTTGTGTCAAAGAGCGGACAACGGCGCCATCTTTGTCCAGAACATAATATTGAAAGAAGCCCTCGTGATCTGATCGAAGCAAGAAATGGTCTTCGGGAAGGTGGCGGATGGTGCGTGGGCCAGATGGCCATTTGGTCCAGCCATCTTGGACTGTGCGGCTGAAGATGATCCTCTCGCGTCCAGTTGCTACATCAATCGAGAGCGCCTCCTGCGTGCGCAAATCGCGGGTGTATCGAAGGGCCAGAATGCTTGTCCTATCTTCCGACCACTCGACAAAAAACAGGTGCCGGTCAGCCCCGCTTGCTGCCCCGATTGGGGTTAATGACCCGCTGCTGGTATCCACTACCGCAAGTTGTGTTGATGGCAGAGGATCACCTGCTCTTGCCCAGTAGGCGAAAGCGCTATTCATTTCGCGCTTACCAAGATAGTCGAGCAAAGCGATGGGAGGTACAGCGCTGCTATCGTGCAGGCGAACTATGAACTTCTGGCTATCCGGCGACCAGATGGTGTCTGAATCCTCCCAGATATCGTTACCCAGAAACCAGTCGCGGCCCACCTCGTTTTCTGAAGTCAATACGGTCTTTTTCTCACTGTCGGCCTCTCGATAGGCGACATCGGAGCCATCAAGACTTGCGAGCCACTGGCCATCAGGTGAGACCACTTCGCGCCTGTCATAATTGGCCATTGGAAACATCTGGCGGACGAGGCGCGGCTTAGCGGTTGGCGCGATTTCGTCTGCGTCTTCAAGGTTATCCAAAGCGATAACAAAGGACCGCTCGCCGGACGAAATCTTTGCCCGCCAACGTCTGTCAATGCTGTCGATAGAAAGGTCTTCAGGCGCAACGCCGAGCGCCTTTGCAAAAGATGCAGTCGTGACGGTGGCGAGAATAGAGCCAGTCGCAGTGCGTCCAATCCGGATGTCACCGCCTTTAATGTAGGCGAAAGAAGCCGCATCGGGGCTGAAGACGACATCAATATCGCCGCTGCTTTTGAAGGGAACAGCATCCATAAGTGCGCGAGCTTGCGCAGGGTCGAACCGACAGATTTCCACAGGCGACGTCTCGGCAAGTGGCGTTTCAGCACAAACTGGGCGCGCCAGGATCACAGATGCGATCGCAACGGCGAATCCCATGATGCTTTTTGACTTACTCCTACTCAATCGCGACCCCTCTCTATCTGCATAAAAGCGTATACACTTTGATCGTCCTTGCAGTCCACTCTAGGCCGCTCCTAGCCCTTTTGCACTGGGGCAAAATCGCAACACAAAATTGCGAACTAGTCGCATTACCAAGATTGTGCTTTGCGGGACTCTAAAGTGTATGCACTTTGCGGTTCGGAAGGCTTTGCGTATGTCCCGCTGAAGGGTTGTGCTGCTCAAAAAGTCCGCAAACGGCGTTTGTGGTGCCTTCCGTCAGTTAATGGAGGTACACAATGAGCAAGGCACCCAAATTCGGCCCAATGGTTTCGCTGTTTGCGCTGCTTCCCGCAGCGGCATTCGCACAGGTTCAGGATTCATCAGTTGAAGAACCCGAAGAGGCAGGCCTTCCCACGATCATTGTGACGGGCGAAAAAACGCGGCGCACCCTTCAGGATACCCAATCCTCCGTCGCCGTTCTGACAGCCGAACAAATTCAAGACCTGAATGTCGAGAACTTCCGCGATGTGTTTCGCGTCATGGGCAATGTAATTGATGCCGACTGGGTGGACGCCGGTTTTGTCATTCGCGGTGTGAACTCCGAAGGGCTAACCCCCGGAGGCGATCCACTGGCCACTCTCTACATCGACGGGGCCCCACAAACTGTCCAAGGCGCGCGGCGCGGTGCGCGAGGGCTTTTCGATACACAGCAGATCGAGGTCTATCGCGGCCCGCAATCAACGCTGAGCGGTCGTGCATCGCTGGCGGGTGCAATTTACGTGACGACGCAAGACCCGATCTTTGAGCCTGAGGTAAAAGGGCGAATTCAAGTCGGCGAGCTTGACACTTTTCAAGCTTCGGTCGCCGGGAACGTCCCACTTAGCGATCGTATCGCGGTCCGCCTTGTGGCTGAGTATCAGCGGGACGAATCCGATCTGAATTACCCCGGTTACGAGCCATTCGTTCGTTTCGATGATTTTATCGAAGATGAATATTATCAGGTTCGCGGCAAGCTGCTGTTCGAGCCCGAAGAAGTAGGCGGCTGGCGCGTTCTGCTTGCCGGGTCCTACGCCTTTGATTCGCCGACCTATGATGACATTGCCGGCCCAGGACTGGGCTCGGAATATTCTGAACGTCGCGGCGATTTGAACGCGGGGTTGCCCTTCTTTCAGGAGAATCGCGAGGCTGAAAACATCAACACCTCGCTTCGGATCACCAAGGCTGTAACCGACAACATTGATTTCACCTCGCTTACAACAGCTGCGATCACCGAGGTCTTCAAACCCTCGATCAACGAAGGGACCCCTGGCGAGCAATTCGTCAACACCGGGACGGTCGATCAACGTCGCATGTCGCAGGAATTGCGGTTGAACGGATCGTATGACAGTGGCTTGCAATGGGTGCTTGGCCTTTATGCGGAAGTGGACGACACTGAGGATGAAAACGAACGCTCGGTGTTCTTTGGTGGAGGCAGAACCGATTTCGCCCTCACTGAGAACGAGCTTCTGAACTACGCCATCTTTGGCGAAGTCAATGTGCCCGCTGGACTGTTCGAACTGATCGCTGGTGGACGACTCTTGCGTGAAGAGCGTGACCAGACACAATTTTTCCAAAGAGCATTCTTCAGCGGCGCTCCCGCCCAGATCTTTACTGGCGAAGCGGACTTCGGCGAGACGGTGTTCCTTCCCAAGGCAGGTGTCGTCTACAATTTCTCTCCCGACGTCAGCCTAGGCGCAAGCGCGCAACGCGGATATCGCGGCGGCGGTGCCTTCATCAATCAGGTTACGGGACAACCCACCACGTTCGATTCCGAGTTCACCTGGACCTATGAGATGGCTTTCCGCAGCGTTTTTGCGGGTGGGAATGCTCGGCTGAATGCAAACATTTTCTACACCGACTGGACCGATCAGCAGGTAAATTTCCAACAAGTGCCGGGCGATCCGACATCTGATGTTATCGTCAATGCTGGCGAGTCCTCGCTCTACGGCGCTGAAGTCGAGGCGCAATTCAAGGTATCCGCGCGTGTCGATACCTTTGTCTCGCTCGGCTATGTTGAGACCAATTTCGATGAGTTCATCACGACCGCGTTTGGTGATTTGTCCGGTTTGCCGTTTCCGGAATCGCCCAATGTCACGGTTTCTGCGGGACTAAACTATAAGGCACCATCGGGCTTCTTCTTTGGCGCTGATGGCCGATTAGTCGATGAGTACCTTGCCCGCGACCTGCAAAATGCACCGGTCGACCCGGTGGGCAATTACGCGGTCTTCAATTTCCGGGTAGGCTGGGACTTCGACCGCTTCCGCGTAGTCGTGTTTGCTGATAACGCTTTTGGCGAAGATTATTTCGTCTATCGTGATCGGATTGGCGACTTCGATTGCTGCGCGACCTTAGGGCCGCGTCGCCTGATCGGAGCGGAGGTGAACTTCAACTTCTGACGACTGTCGAGTGCGAGGCTGTCATCTCTGCCGCACAGTTTTAAAGGGAGCCAACAAGGGTGGATATGATGGGCTTGGTGCTGCTGTCGCTATGCGCGCTGCTCGGGTCAATTCTGGCCCTTCGTTTCGCATGGACCAAGCGCCTCCCTCTTCTTCTCGGCCTGGGCCTATGTGCAGCCCTTTTGATTTTGGCGATTATCTCGCTGGTGCCAGCAATAGGGGAAGGCCGCGCCACGATGAGCGTTCTCGCGATCTTATTGCCAGGCGCGGTCGTTTTTCTGCTGCTTGGACGCGACCTTAAGGCGGGTCGAGGGCAATCGATCATCAAGCGCGAGACCGAAAAGGTTGCGCCAAGACTACATTTTGCCCGCTGGATTGCAGCAGGACCTTTGGCGGCCGCGATCGCTATTATCCCATCATTGGGACTTGGATTTCTACCGGGTCTTGCGATAGAAACCCGCGTTGCGCTGGTATTTTGTTTTTGGCCAGTTTTCTGGTCGGCCTTTAGCGTAATGGCTCTCAGCTCAGATTGCCTGAACCAAACGCCAGAATCGGGCTGAAGGCGGCGATGATGGATTATCGCTCATTCGTCCGACAGGCGCTGGCAGGCCATGGCCTGTTGGGTATTGTTCTGGGCGCGCTGGTTTTTCAGGTTTGTCTGACCGGCGCACTAAGTGTTCTTTCAGGCGAGTTGCGTTTGTTCGAACAGCCCTCTGCTCCCATCGTAAGCAGCGCGTCGCCCGAAGCGTTCGAAAGCCTCGTGCGTGAAGGTTACGAAGAGGCGAGCAAGTCTGGATCGGCGGTCATCATTCTTGGGCCAAACGAACAATATCCTCGTCTTGAGCTGCGGCAGCCGGACATCGAGGACGGCTATGCGGATGCCAGCGGTGCGATCATTGAGCCATCCCATACGCCGTGGACGGATTTTGTTACCGAACTTCATGAAAACCTCCATTTGCCAGGCTTTTGGGGGTCATTGATTATGGGGCTTGGCGGTGTGGCGCTCTTGGGCTCGATTATCAGCGGTGTGGCGGCCCATTCACGCATCTGGCGTGATCTGTTTCGCTTGAGATTGCGCGGGTCGGACCGCAAACGCGAAGCTGACTTGCACAATCGCACGGGTGTGTGGGGCATCCCGGTGTTCGCGGTGATTGCGCTGACCGGGGCCTATCTCTCATTTGCGCCAATGCTGGGCTCATTTGTCGAGCCACTCTTTCGCGATCAGGCCTCGCCAAACGGAGCGGCTTCACTTTCAACACAAATTAACCGCGAACGGATCGTCGTTCCGCCGGTTGCGGAAATTATCCGACAGGTTGAGCGAGAAAATGCGCCTGCGAAGGTCAGCTTCGTAATGCTGACATCGCCCGGCACACCCGGCCAGATGCTTCATGTCGACACCGATGTGCCTCGCCAAATGGCAAGCGGCGAAAGCTATCAGTTCGATGCGCAAGGCCAACCCCTTGGGGCTGTAGGCTATGCTGATGGGGCCGTCGGTCTTCAGATCGGAGTGGCGATGTTTCCATTGCATTTTGGAAACTTCGCAGGCCCGCCAATGCGATGGATCTACTTTGCTATCGGTCTTGCGCTGTGTTTTCTGGTTGCGACAGGAATGCGCATCTGGTTCCTGCGGATGTTGCAGCAGGGGACTGAAGTTACCGTCCGCTGGCGTGTTTGGTCTGCCTTTATGTGGGGTCAACCGTTGGCGCTAGCGCTCGCTAATCTTGGAACGGCAGCAAATATCTCTCCACTGCTGATTTACGCGTGCCTGACCATTGGCTCGATAGGTGTTGGCATTCTGCCGTTCGTCACCGCACTCATCCGCAGAGCTTTGATGATAGGCACATCCTCGGCACTGGCAACCATTCTTTTCATAGCAGTGGATCGGCATAGCGGTCTACCATTCACGGACCCAATCTTCTGGCTCGTATTCGTGCTCTCAATGGTTTTTGCAGGGGCCGCTCTTCGTCAACCACGACCGCCTTCCGAGCCCGAGTATGTGTTTTCAGACCAACTGGGCTAGGTGGAAGATGCAAGGAAGGCTGTCGCAGATCACTCTACATTGAAATGTTGAGTCGAAACCAATTTTAATTTCAGATATTCATATTCACCGAGCCAGGCTGCCAGGGCCTCTTTGCGGGCCTTTGCTCAGTGCCGCGCAAATTTGATCTTCAGAAACAATCGCTTATTACGTCAACGCGATGCCTCTTCTGGCACCATTTTTCACTCTCCCTCGTCGGTGAGAGTTCAGCAACTTTGAGCGATTACGGTTGCCAGTTGCTCGCTCGCTTGAGTGTCAGCCGCTTTGTCGAGAGTTTTTTTCGCGGATTGCAGGAGCTTGCAGTCGAACGTCGTTCCCGCTTGGGCTGTATCTGCCGTGATGGCTGCGAAGGTGTGTGCGGATAGGACGCGGGGGCCTTTGCGCAGGTAGGTTGTCTGCCAGCGCTCTGCGTCTCCTAATATGCTCGCAAAGGTGGCTCGCGCGTTTGCGCCATCGGGCTCGCTGAAGAGCTCTGTTGCCAGCGCGCGCAGGACTTCATCGTCCGATGCCGAATCGGTGAACAGAGCGGCAAAACGGCGCGAAGCCTCGGTCTTGTCTCCCGCAGACAGCGCCAGGCGCAGCATCACGTCCTGCGCATCGCGATCACGCCAGCCGCGCCGGGCAGCGTATTGCACTGTGAGCGTCGCGGTTTGCGGGTCTCCGGCGGCGAATTGTGCCTGGCTGAGCAAGCGCAGATGAAGCGCGGGCATGGGGCGGCGCGCGACCAGCTGTTTGGCTTCGGCAAGCCCCAGTTGCGGCTGGCCTGCATTGATTGCATCACCAACCCGGTGAGGCAACGCGAAGGCTCTGAAGGGTTCCGGCACAAAGGTCGCATAAACCGGCTCGTAGCGCGCCTGCCGGTCGAGTTGCAGGCCTGCTGTGGCGCCAGCGATAGCAAGCAGGACAAACGCCAGAACAACCCGCCCGATCATGCGCTGTCCTCCGCTGAGGCTGATCGGCGTTTGGTGCGTGACGGTTCCCCGCCCCTCACCAGCAGCAGCAGCGCGAGGCTTCCTACAGCCAGCATGGATTGGTTGCGCAAAGGATAGTCTGTGATGGATTGCAACGCGATGGCGAGCAGCACTGCAGCGCCACTCCACGCGGTCCAGCGCATCGATGATGGCGCGGCGCGAATGGCCATGCCGCCCAGCAGGATAAGCCAGGCAGCGATCAATGTTAGGCCCGGTAAGCCGGCCTCTATGGCAACTTCAAGATAGTCGTTATGCGCGCGACCTGCGCGGCGCTGCGTCAGGTTTTCCAACGCTTCGTCGATCTGGAACACTTCATCAAAAGTCCCCATGCCTGCGCCCAGCGGCCAATAGCGTTCGGTCGCTGCGACAGAGTCCTCCCAGATATACGCACGCGGATCGCTGCCGCTTTGAAACCGGTCTAGCGTGTCACCGAGGCGGCCGGGGGCAGACATGCCAAGCGCACCAACCGCTAGGACGCCAGCGGCGCATAAAGCGACGACTGCAATTGCTCCGCCGCGACCGCCCGAGCCCGCCTCGCCACCGCGCAATTGTGCGCCGATGGCTCGCAGCATGCCAAGCCCAAGCGGGATCACCGCCAGCACCAGCGCTGTGCGCGATTGGGTGAGGAAGACGCCCACCAGCAATATGGCGCAGGCCACAAGGCGGGCCATTAACATCCCTCGGCCCGGACGCGCGGCGGGCAGCAGCGCAGCAAAGGCCAAAGCGGCGACCAGAAAGATGCCGGTGGAATTACGGTTGGCGAAGGTACCGAACAACACCCCTTGCATCGGCGTTTCGGGATAGAACGAGGTGAGCCTGGCATCGCTGAGCACTTGTGGCACGCCGATCAGCACGTTGAGGCAGCCCAAAGCTACGATGAGCCAGCCGAGCCACGCAAGCCGTTCGCGCGGCAGTGCCCAGCCTAGAGTGAGGATCACGAGCGGTACGATCAGGCCACTAAGCGCGACCAGCGTGCGCGCCGTGTCAAGGCTGAATGTGGCCCAGCCCAGACCTCCGACGATGCCGCGCGCCTCTACGGCAAAGCTGCGGCCGGGCAGGCTGCTCCAAAGGTCAGGCGGCAGCGGGATGGCCTGCAATGCGGGCAATGCAAGACTGGCCGCGACAAGCGCCTTCAACGAGAACGGTGCGCGTTTCCAGAATGCGAAGAATGACCCGCCATAGATTGTGCAGATCGTAAGCGCGGCGAGCTGGACGACGAGGTTTGCGAGCCCGTAGCGCACGCCGCCACCGCCAAAGGCAATAGCAGTGACCAGCACGATGCCGAGCGCAGGCAAGGTAGTCCGCCAGTCAAGCGCGTCGCGCAGGTTCAGCAGAGCAGCTTGCCCGTGAGCAGTGGTGGATCGAGCGCGTCCGGATGATGAGCCCGGTCGTCCTGCGCCGCCAGCCCGGTCCGCTCCGATCGAGCGCTTGGCTGCCTCCAACGAGACAGGGGGAGCGGAACGAAAGGAGCGCGCCATAATGCTATGTCCATAAGAAAAGCGCGCGGTATGTAAACCGCGCGCTTTCTTTTGAGCCCTCTGTCACGCAGAAAGCCCGAATTTGAACTAACTCAGTTGCCGCCGGGCGACTGGTTGTCATCATCATCGTCAGCGATGATGATGATGCCCGCAGCAGCAGCTGCAGCAAAGAGGGCGGCGAGGATGCCGGGGGCGATAACTTTCTCGCCCTTGGCCGTGCGGCCTTCACCCGGAGCGGCAGCACCGTAGATCGGCGCGTCGCAGGCGCAGTTAGCCGAAGCTGCAACCGGCGCAAAGGCCAGAGTGGTCGCGGCAGCGGTAACCATCAGACGTGCTGTCGTTTTGAACATCAATAAGCCCTCGTGATTGCTTTACGTAATTTGACCTACTGCAGCGCAGCATTCTTTGCAACTGCGTGATACGAAAAAAAGGTAAACCGGTCTTTAGCAGAGCGCACCTAAGGCGCGGCTTGGCATACAACACTGCACTGGCACCGGGATCGCAGGAGTCAGCACGGCAGCGCTAACGATTTTGCGCCTCGCTTGACCCAAGCAAGACATTGAAATCTCGCACATCTCCCCCGGTAACGACCCGACCACCGCAGATCAACCAAGCGTGCGGTGCGAAGTCATTGCCGTTGTCTGGTGGCAAGCCCACTTCGATCTGGCTCGCGAGACCCTCTGCGGTGAGCCAGTTTTGTGCCGCAATCGCTTGCACCAGACAGTCGCTGCGCCACGGCACGAGCCGTGCCGCGTTAACGATAATGACGGCGATTCGGTCCACCACCGCGTGTGCTGCATCCGACGACAAGCGAAGCGAGCCCTGTTGAGCCGCCTCGGCGCGTGCATTGAAATCCCCAATGTCCGATCCGCGTACGCGGGGCAGCGCTCTGCGCGCCTTGGCAAGCTCGATCAAACCTCGCATAACAGGGACCGGATAACGCCACAGATCGCGCCGCCGCACCGATCCATGCGTCGCGGCGTTGGTCAGCGCCCGGCTTTGTGGCGGCGCATCATTCTTGGCAGTATGATCCTTTGCGCTCATGCGCGAGAGATAAGGTCATTTTCCTCAAGGTCGACAAGAAAGCGTGCAATGTCCTTCTCAACCATCGTGCGTTCCGCTTCGAATTGGTCGAGGATATCATCGCAGACCTCGGCCGGCTTCTTGCCTGAGATCAGGCCGTGCCACAGAACTGTGCCGACCGGATCAAGGCCGTAATAATTGCTGTTTTCCAGATGAAGGATGACCATTTCGTCGCCGACCGAATTGGCCACCGCATCATCGCTCACCTTCCAATCGATATTCAGCACGTCGCTCACTAAAGCCCCCAAGCATTTTCAGTCACGGCGCAGCTGGGTTTGCTCATCGCGCTGCGCCAATTTCAAGCGTTCCACCTATGAATAGCGCAACACCGCCTTGGTCGCGCGGTCAAGCGCAGACTTGTAATCTGTCACCATGTCCGGGTGCGCCTCTAACAGCTTTTGCGCGATCTGTTGCACACTGGTCTCGCCATCGATGAGTTGGAGAATGGCGCGCTCTACAGCGATATCCCGTGTCACTGTCGGCACTTGCGTAGCATCACGCTGCTGCACAAGGCTCGGCGGCAGGATATGGCTCTTGAAACTGGACTGGTGCATCGCAGTCAGAGTCTCGCCGTTTGCTTTATCGAGAAACCGGCTGTCCCATGCCATCGTGTATTCGCCGTTGATCAACCGGGCGCGCAGCCGAACTTCGACCGAGGTGCCAGCTGCCATGGTCACCGGCCGTTCAAACGGCATGAACAATTGGCCATAGATCTGTGTTGGTTCGCCCGGCGCGTTTGAGAAGCTGTGGCCCGGCGCGATCTCGGCATCGAACCAAGCGGCAATGCCGTGGACGGGGCCTTCGCCCTCGGCGGTGAGTGTCACGGTGTTCTCAGCGTCCGGGGCTTCAATCGTGTGGTAATCCAGCTGCGTAAACAGCGCTGGGGCGCTCGCAACCTCATCCGCGCGCATTTCTGCCTTGGCCATGCGGTTGACCACGAAGGGGATCGCGGGCGTCAGGTCGACGCCGTAATCATTGTGCCGCCAAGGATGGGAGGCGGTGCGATACAGCCGCTCTGACCGAACCAGGCCCATATGAATCGTGTCCTTCGCGGGCAGCTGAGCGCCGCCGGGCTTGAGCAGCCGTTCGCGCGCGTCGCGGATCGTGGCGACATGCGTTTCGAACAGCGGCAGGATACCGCGTAGGTCGGAGATCAGGACATCAGCGGGTGCGTCAGGCTCGAACTCGGTCGACATGCCGCGAAAGACTTCGATGCGATCCGCGCAACCATTGGCCTTTGCCAACTGCATGATGAGTTCGACGCTGGGGTCAGGCTCAATCGCGATGACCTTGCCCGCGCCATAGTGACAGGCGAGAATCGGAAACATGCCGAAACTCGCGCCGATATCGATGACGGTGCAGCCGGGCGTAATGGCTTCGCGCAGCGCGTTGGCATAGCTTGCCATGCGCGGCTCACAATCGATCATCTTGCCGTAGGAGGCGACGCTATATCCGCTGACTTGGCTCATGTGGCCCGGCGCTACGATCAGGAAGGCGCAGGTGCAAGCGCGGGCGCGGTTTTCATCGCGCCTGCAATCAGGCTGTGCACCGCAGGCAGATTGGCAAAGTCACGCTCATAATCGAGCACGAAGCCCGGCACTGCAGAGGCTAGCCGCGCAATCGTGCCAAACCGGGCCTGCGTTTCAACTGGGTCAGCCGGCATCATCGCAAAGCTTTGCTCGGTGCAGCGCATGCACATTTGAGCAGCGGTCAGCGCACTTGCCACAGGGCCGTCATCGTCAAACTCGTCTGAAAGGTAGAACAGCGCAGCAAGCGGCAGGGGCTTTGCAGGAGGCTGCGACATGGCCTCTCGGTCTAGCCGACGCTTGTCCGAATAATGCGCCATGGTGGAGGAGGGCACGTCTGAGCTGAAAACGGCGACGATGGATTCGGGAAACAGGCGCAGGCTTGGATAAATGCTTGTGCCGAAAAACCGCCCGCCCGATTCGGAGATCAAGACCGAATCATCTCCGATCAGCGTGAAGCCCTGTTCGGCAAGGCTTGCCGCGAGTGTTGATTTGCCTGCACCGGTCTCGCCCAGCAAACCGATCAGCGCGCCGTCTGTGCTGAGAGCTGCGCCGTGCAAAACCAAGTGACCAAGCCGAGCAAGAATGCGCGGTGCCACGTGGTCAAACAGGAAGTGGCTGAGATCGTTTTGAGTGCTTTGCGGAGCCTGCTCAAGCAGGACAATTTCTTGCGTTTCAAAGTTAACGCCGAAGCGCGCGAGGTCACCAAAGGTCAGCGTCGCGAGAGGCCCCTTCAGGCTGGCAGAGGACGGGTAAGCTTCTGAAAAGTCGGTCTCAAATTCTGCACTGTCGCCAAATAAGAAACGGCCCGGCCCGTCGTTTGAGACGGACCAGGCTGCTAAAGCCGGATGGCTGAATGGGCGACCGAATACCTGCATTCAGGTTCGGTCGCGAGAGTCTTTTAGGCGCGACGCATCGCGAAGGTGCTGGGACCTTGCGTGGCGCGTTCCTTGCTGCTGGTGCTGCCGGCAGCCGTCAGCTGCGCAAAGTCACCATAAACGGTGAGCTTGGGCGCCGCGTAGGGAAGCTTTTCGTTGAGATTGTTCATCTTGTAACTCCAGTGAATCCTTAGGCGTCCAAATGCCTTAACCACGAGGCGAGATAGCTCAGTAGGATGGGGTCCGCAAGATCACTTTTTGTGCTTTGCGGTAAGACCCTGTTTCTTAATATATCTTGCGTTACGAACTCTGACAGGGGGTGGTAATCCAAAATCGTTAACAATTGAAGACGTTTGGCGAAAAGTGGGGCGATAAATGCGTTGCCAATGTCTTGCTTGCCCACGCGCCAACGGACTACATCCGGCAATAGACCCGCCAGCGCACGGCGCAAAATGACCTTTGGCCAACCGTCTTTTTGAAACTGATCGGTGGGCAGGCGATTGCACAGCGCAAGCAGGCGCGAATCAAGGAAGGGATCGCGCGGTTCGATGCCGAACTCTGCGGCGACCCGGCCATATCGTTCGCGCGCGACGATGGCATAGGGGTGAAGCATAGCCCCGGCCCGGTTGGTCGCGGACGCTTCACCAAAGCCCGCGACATGGCTTGCATTGGCGGCCCTGCGCGCAGGCATGTCGACGCGCTTGGCAAAATCAGGAGAGATGAGCGTTTCAACCGTCCGTGCAGCTTGAGCCTTGCGCCATTGGGCCTGGCGGATGCGGCGAAGCGGCTCAGGCGCGAGCGTTCGGCGCAGTGCCTGCATGAACGCACTGAGCGAAGGCGGGGCCTCGTGCGCGCCCCAGAAATCGACCGCCCCCTTGGCCTCGCGCCAAGCCTGCCTCACAGCCCCGCGCTGCATGTGCCACAGCACCATATTGGCCGCACTCAGCGTAGTGTCCCCGGCAACGCCATCCAGCATCACCTGCACTCCAGCCTGCTGCGCCTTGGCATAAGCGGCGCGCACGACCAGCATCTCTGTGTCGAACGGATTGCTTTGCGCCATGGTGATCACGTCAAGCTCAGGCCACATTCCGGCGAGGTCATCGGGGTCAATGAAAGTCGGCTCAACGTGATCAAGGCCCGCTGTAAGCCGGATCATCTGCGTCTCGATGCAATCGGGATCATCGCTTACCACGGAAAAGGACTTGAGGGCGGGCGCGCCTCCCTGTCGCAGCGCTTGCGCCGCAACCGCTGCGACAGACCCGGAATCCATTCCGCCTGACAGCAGGCACCCAATTGGGCCGCTCGCCCGCAAGCGAGTTGCCACAGCCTTACTGAACGCCTCCAGAAACGCCTCAGCGTAGGCATTGTCATCCGCCAGCTCCAGCGGCTGTTCAGGGCCGAGCTCCCAATAGCGCCAGATCCGCACGTCGCCATTGCGGCACAGCAGGGCATGCGCGGGAGGCAAGCGATGAATGCCGTAAAAGAACGTCTGCTCAAGATCTATCGCTTCGAGGTCTTCGAGGCAGTCTGCAATTCGTCCCTCATTGATCTTGCGCGTAATGTGAGGGTGACGCAGCAGCGCGCGCTCCTCTGTGGCAAAGGCAAAGAACTGACCAGGCCGATGGTGGTGCATCAATTGCCGCATCCCGGTGCGGTCACGCACGCACAGCAATTGCGCCTCACGCGGATCATACAGCGCAAAGGCAAAATCGCCTTCGAGATGCTCGACGCAGCGTGTGCCCCATTTGAGGTAAGCCTGCAGGATCAGAGCACCATCACTCAGCGCTGGTGCGGGCGCGCTCAATCCCAGCCGCGCGATCAGGTCATCGCGGTAATCGAGCCGCGCATCCGCAGTGATGACGCAGCCCGTTTCGCGGTGGATGGTAGGCTGCTTCTGGCCCGCATCCTGTGGCGTGGTGCTGAATGCTGCTTGGCCGAGCGCCACCGGCCCCTTACTATATTGTCCCGATCCGGCGGGCGCGTGCGCTTCCAGTGCTGCGAGCATAGGCGCCAGCGCCTCGGCGGCGGCCACGCCTGTGCCAAAGTGCCAAACACCGCAAATGCCGCTCATGCTGGGGCCGTCTGTGCAGGGGGTATCAGAGTATAACCCGAAGGCGAAGCCTCCAGCACGCGGTCTGCCAAAGCGAGGCTCGCGGGACGGTGCGTGATGATGATGATGGTGCAGCCCTTCAGCGCGCGAATGCAGGTGTCCACAAAGGCTGCTTCGGATGCCAGATCATACATGCTGGTCGCTTCATCAAAGACGTAGATTGGCGGGTCGGCATAGAGCGCGCGGGCGAGGGCAACGCGCTGGCGCTGGCCGCCTGACAGGCGAACGCCGTGATCGCCGATGACGGTGTCCAGACCGTCCGGCAAAGCTTCGATAAACGTGCGCGCGCCGCTAAACTCTATCGCCCGCTCCAGCGCGGCGGCGGCGGGCGTGTCGCTGGCCAGCGTGATGTTGTCGCGCACTGTCCCGTCAAACAGCAAAGCGCGCTGCGGCACATAACCGATCTGGCTGCGCAGCGACTGAACATTGAGCTCGCGCACGTCGATCCCGTCCAGCGTGATGCGCCCGGCCTGCGGCTCATAATAGCGCATCAGCAGCGCGAGCAGCGTTGATTTGCCGATCCCGTTTGCGCCGGTGATCGCGACGACTTCACCCGCCTTTATCGAAAGGTCGACATCCTCCAGCACCATTTCGCGCGCCGGATAGGCAAAGCTGACGCTCTCAAATGCGATGGCACCTTCAGCCCGTTCCAGCGTGCGCGGCGTAGAATATCCCGCTTCGGGTGGGATCGCGAGGACCTCGACCAGCCGCGCCATGGTCCCACGCGCCCATTGGAACTGGCCATATACTCCGGCGAGCGCCCCGGCGGGCCGAGTCAGGAGCGCTGCATAGAGCAGGAAGGTGAACACCTCTCCAGTGCTGCGCGCTTGTGTGCCGGCCCCTTCCAGCCCGACCAACAGGATCGCAATCGCTGCAAGCGCGGCGATCAGCGTCGTAACCGGCTGGACGGCGGCTTCGAGTTTCTTCTGGTCAAGATTGGCGCGCCGGGCGTGCTCAATCAGCTGCGCGTAGCGATCCTGATAGGTGTCTTCTCGGGCAAACGCCTTGATCGCGGGAAGCAATTCCAGATCGGTCTCCGCCCGCGAGAAAAGCGCCACTTCCGCATCGCGGGTCTTAAGCGCCAGCGCGCGCAGGCGGCGGCCCACCAGCTTTGACATGATGATGAAGACCGGGATCAGCACAGGCACGATCAGCGCGAGCATTGGGTCGATCATGAACAGCAGCACCAGTGCGCCGGTCGCTGTGATCACATGCGAGGGGATGGTGGCGATGGTGGAGGCAAGGAAGGTGCTGAGCGAATCTATCTCAAAAGTGATCAGCGCCAGCAAATCGCCCATTTTGGCTTCATTGTGCTCTTTGATCGGGAGCGCCTGAACATGCGTGTAGGCCTCTCGCCGAAGCCCCGCTAGCATGTGACCGGAAGCCAATTCTGAAAGGACCGCGACTGCGATTCCGATCAGCGTGGTTGCCAGTAAAGCGCCAACCAGCAGCGCCAAGGTCGCGCGCATGTCAATCGCCGCTTCACCGACAATGCCGCTGAGCAAACGACCTGCCAGCAGGGGGACGGACAAAGTGGCAAGCGAGCCAAGCAGGGTCACCGCGCAGATAAGCGCGAGTTGCGGCAAATAGGGCCGCAAGCGGGAGAGCACGAAACCTACTGTCATGGTGTGCGGGTCATTCGGGCACGGGTCACGCCAGCGCCTTCCCGGTCAGCACCCGGCCGGCGCTTGATGCCAGTCGCCGCAGTCTCAGCGCAGTCAACGGCCAGTGCGTTGCGTCGGGATAGCGCCGATGCAGAACCGCCGCGCCGGGAAACAGGTGGCAGCTCAGCGTTTCAAACTTGGCCAATAGCCCCTTGCTGGCGGCGAAATCGCGTTTGACTCGCTCTTTGGTGCTGAGCCCGGCGTAATAGGCCGAGATACGCTCTGGACCGGTAGCGCCTGCCTCAACCAGTTTGTCGAGCACGCCGCGCGGGATGTGCGTTTCCAAGGCGGCCTCCGCAAAGCGGAACGCGTCTGCGACCAACCGCGCGCAGCCAGCGTGCTCTGCCAGAGCGGGCAGCCGCTCCCAATCCTGCGGGCTCAGCGCCCTGCTGATCGTATCGAGATCAATCGCCCAGATCAGGCGGTTGTTTTCGTAAATGCTAGCCGTGTCATTGATATAGCCAAACGCCTCATGCGAGGCCCGATTGATGCTGACCAGCACCAGATTATCGAGATGCCCTGCGCCGCGTGCGTGCGGCGAAATGGCGGGAAGCTCACAGGGCTGCGCAGCGGGCAGGATCGTATCTAGGCAGGCGCTGACCACCGGGCTCGACTTCCAACCCCAATGGACATCCACTTCATGGGTAAAGCCGTAAGAGGTCGGCTGCTCCCAGGCCTCTTGCATGGGCACCACATCGCCTTGCCGCGTGAAGCCAAGCGAGGCCAGCACGCCGCGCGCGCGGCGTTTCGGCAGGCCCTTGACCAGCAGATCGCTGTCACTGCGCCGCCGCAAGGCTGGCTTTTCATACAGCGAATAGGCGAGCGCCGATCCCTTGATCAGCAGCGGCTGCGCGCCCGCTGAATGCAGCTTTTCGATCAATTGACCCAACAGATCGCGATGGGACATTTCCCAGAAAGTCTGAAGCCGTGCCTGCTCGCTGATCGTGTCCGCCAAAGCCGTGGGCCAGCCTGAGAGCTGCGGATCGCCTTCGACCAATTGCAGCGCAATCCCATGGAACAAAATCCGCTCTGCCGCTGCCTTTGGCGTGACCCCCAAATCATCGCGCCACGGCGGCAGCGGCTCACCCCGCACAAAGCAGCGCATCAGCCGGGCAAGGAATTGATCGAGTGCTTCGGTCATTTGGCTTGGGTTTAGTCGGCTCGGTTGCGCGGCGGAAGTATGCGGGCTCGAAATGCCGGATTTGCGCGCCCTTGGCTAGGGGAGAGACGTATTGCGGTGGGGGCGAATGCGGCGCGGCATTAGGCATTGACCGGTTGTTGCGATGCTGCAATGCGAGCCCCTTGCGGCCCGAAAAGCCGCCATCACGCTGCATTCGGGGAACGGTAAAGAGCATGATTGCTAAGCGCAAAGGCATTATCCTTGCCGGGGGATCAGGCACGCGGCTCTATCCGCTGACGCGCGGCGTCTCCAAGCAATTGATGCCGGTCTATGACAAGCCGATGATTTATTATCCGCTCAGCACTTTGATGCTGGCGGGCGTTCGCGACATTCTGATCATCACCACGCCCGAAGACGCCGAGCAGTTCCAGCGCGTGCTGGGGGACGGCTCGGACTTTGGCGTGGCGCTCAGCTATGCGCAGCAGCCGCGGCCAGAGGGTCTTGCGCAGGCATTCCATATCGGCGCGGACTTTGTCGGCAGCGATCCCAGCGCGCTGATCCTGGGCGACAATATCTTCTACGGGCACGGCCTGCCTGATCTGCTGGCCAGCGCCAACCAGCGCGGGACGGGCGCAAGCGTGTTCGCCTATCGCGTCACCAACCCGCAAGCCTTTGGCGTGGTCGAATTTGACGATGCGGGCAAGGCGATCTCAATCGAGGAAAAGCCCGCCGCGCCCAAGTCAAATTATGCTGTGACCGGCCTGTATTTCTATGATGGCACTGTGGTGGACCGCGCCCGCGACCTGAAGCCTTCGCCGCGTGGCGAGCTGGAGATCACCGATCTCAATCGGCTGTATCTCGATGCGGGCGACATGGCGGTGGAGATTATGGGGCGCGGCTTTGCCTGGCTTGACACCGGCACACACGCCTCTCTGCTCGATGCGGGCACCTATGTGCGCATCACGGAAGAGCGGCAGGGGCTAAAGATCGCGTGTCCCGAAGAGATCGCATGGCGGCAGGGCTTTATCTCTGCCGATGAGCTGGCGCGCATTGCCGAGCCGCTGCGCAAATCCGGCTATGGCGAATATCTGCTGAGCCTGCTTGAAAATCCGGTGCTGCCATGAACGTCATCGACACCGCCATTCCCGATTGCAAGATCATCGAACCGCGTGTGTTTGGCGATGAGCGCGGCTATTTCATGGAGACCTGGAACGAGGAAAAGTTCGCAGACGCGGGTCTCCCGATGAGTTGGGTGCAGGACAATCATAGCCATTCGCAAAAGGGCGTCTTGCGCGGGCTGCATTTTCAGAACCCGGGCCCGCAAGGCAAGCTGGTGCGCGTGGCGCGCGGCGCGGTGTTTGATGTGGCCGTCGATCTGCGGCGCTCTTCAGAGCATTTCGGCCAATGGGTCGGCGTGGAACTGACCGCTGAGAACAAGCGGATGTTCTGGGTGCCAGAGGGTTTTGCGCATGGGTTCCTGACGCTGGGCGACGGCACCGATTTTCTTTACAAATGCACCGCACCTTATACTCCGGCGTCCGAGCATACGCTGGCCTGGGACGATCCCACGGTCGGCGTCGAATGGCCGGTCGCGGGCCTTGATCCGATCATATCAGAAAAAGACGCAGACGGGCTTTCGCTTGCTGACGTGTTGGCGTTTTAATCATACAACATAAGCTCGGCTCACCGAGGCGGCAGGCTTCGAGCCAATGCCTTTCGGCGTAAACTAGTGGGAGGAGTGGCAGTGCCATCTCGTTGGAGTCAAATCATCGGACCTGCTCAGCGCCATTTTCGGAGCGCACGAGCGAAGAAGATTGTCGAGCACCTGCCGCAGATCCGGCAAGGGTCGGTCATAGACATCGGTGGGTCGCTCAAGTTTTGGCGTGAGCTGGATCACAAGCTCAATCCGGCCAGAGTCACCTGTTACAACCTTCATCAGGGCAGGATGCACATGGGCGAAGACCCTGCCAAATCGAAGGTCGTGGCAAAGATCTATGATGGAAAACGAGTTCCAGAAGAGGATCAGTCGGCTGACGTTGTTATTTGCAATTCCGTGATCGAGCATGTGCCACTCGAAGCGCGCAAAGGGCTTGCAGGAGAAATCTCGCGGGTTGGTCGCTCTTGGATGGTGCAGACCCCATCTCCGCTCTTCCCGCTGGAGCTCCATTTCGGGTTGCCTTTTGTACACTGGCTGCCGCGCGCCCTTGGCCGTATCGTGGTGCGAGTGTCGCCCTTTCACTTGCTTTCAGGGGCCAATGGTCCGAAATATTTCGATGAAACTCGGCTGCTGTCCAAGCGTGAATTGATGGCTTTATTTCCCTCAGGTCAACTTGTGGTTGAGCGCGTGTTTGGGATTCCCAAGAGCTACCTCGTGTTCGGGGGCGCCGATTTCGCGGCCGACCAGGTCGGCACCTCACAAGAAGCGGAGCGATAGTTTTATCCCATGAAGGTCCTGATCACCGGAGCGGGCGGACAGTTGGGCGGAGCCTTGCAGCGCACCGCGCCTGCGCATGTCGATCTCAACGCGATTGATGTCGATGATGTTGACTTCACCGAAGACGCCATGCTGCGCGCGCGGCTGGTGGTTGAAGCGCCTGATGTTCTGATCAATGCCGCCGCCTACACCGCAGTCGACAAGGCAGAAGCAGATGAGGAAACCGCGTTGGAGGTCAATTCCGGCGCGGTGGCTGTCATGGCTCAGGCTATGGCGGAGCAGGGCGGAAAGCTGGTCCATATCTCGACCGATTTCGTCTTTGATGGGCAAGCCTCGCGCCCTTACCAGCCGAGCGATCCGCGCGCTCCGATCAGCGCCTATGGCCGCACCAAAGCGGCGGGTGAAGATCACTTGCGCGACAGCGATCTGCTGGTGCGCACCGCATGGGTTTACGAGGCGGGCGGAGCGAATTTCGTGCGCACGATGATCCGCTTGATGAATGAACGCGACGAGCTGGGCATCGTGGCCGATCAGGTCGGATCGCCGACTTGGGCGACAGGCTTGGCGCGCACGATCTGGGGCCTGATTGAAACGGGCGCGTCCGGAACGTTTCATCACAGCGATGATGGCCAGATCAGCTGGCACGATTTTGCAGTCGCCATCGCCGAAGAGGCCAAGGCGTTAGGCCTGCTTGAAACGATCCCCACGATCAATCCGATCACGACAGCGGATTACCCGACACCGGCGCGTCGCCCGGCTTTTTCCGTGCTGGATTGCAGCGCCACGCGCGCTGCGCTGGGCGAGGGGCCGGTCCCGTGGCGCGCCAATCTGCGCCTCATGCTCGAACAGGAAAAAGCACTTGGCTAGCATTCTCGTCACCGGCGGGGCCGGCTTTATCGGCGGCAATTTCGTCCATTACTGGAACCAGCACCACCCTGAGGACGAAGTGATCGTGCTCGACTCGCTAACCTATGCGGGCAATCGCTCGACGCTGGCGGGCGCAAACCGGACCGAGCTGGTCGAAGGCGATATTCGCGATGGTGATCTGGTGGAAAAGCTGCTGCGCGAGCGTGGCATCACCACCATTGTCCACTTCGCTGCGGAAAGCCATGTGGACCGCTCGATCATCGGGCCGGACGCTTTTATTGACACCAATATCCTTGGTACCAACACGTTGTTGAAGGCCGCGCGCGCGGTGTGGTTGGCGGGCGATGGCGTGGAGCACCGCTTCCACCATATCTCGACCGATGAAGTATTTGGCTCACTGGGGCCGGAAGACCCGGCCTTTTCCGAGACCACGGCCTATGCGCCGAACTCGCCCTATTCCGCTTCAAAAGCAGCGTCAGACCACCTTGTGCGTGCCTACCACCACACTTACGGGCTGGAGGTGACGACGTCGAATTGCTCGAACAATTACGGGCCCTATCAATATCCTGAGAAGCTGATCCCGCTGTTCTTGCTGAACGCGCTCTCAGGCAAATCGCTGCCGATCTATGGCGACGGAATGAATGTGCGCGACTGGCTGCATGTTGAGGATCATTGCCGCGGGATTGATGCCTGCCTGGTGAAGGGCCAGCCGGGGGAGACCTACAATATTGGCGGTGGCGCGGAATTGCCCAATCTGGAAGTGATCGGTGCGATTTGCCGCGAGGTGGATCGGGCGTTCGAAGAGGTCGATGGGTTGGCGGATCGCTATCCTGATGCGCCAGCGGCGCGCGGTGAAAAGTCTGAAACGCTCAAGACCTTTGTCACCGACCGGGCCGGGCATGATCGGCGCTATGCGATTGACGAGACGAAGGCGCGCGGCGAGCTGGACTACACACCGCAGCGCGGCTTTGATGAGGGGCTGCGGCAGACCCTGCGCTGGTATCTGAACCGCGAAGACTGGTGGCGACCGCTGCTTTGAGCGCGGCTTCAGACAGTAACTGGATCGTCGGCCTGATCCTTCGCACTCGGAAACGGCAAAAGCAGTGACCCGACCCAATTGGCGCTCACTCGCAAAACGGATGCGATGAGCAAGGCCATGGCCGCTCCAGTGATCCCGTAAATCGGCAGCAGAACTAGGGTGAGCGCCAGGAAGATCACGCTTGTCACCGCAACCACGCCGACCAGATAGAGCTCGCGGTTTTGCATGATCAAGGCTGTGCCAATCGGCCCTGCGGACACGCGCACCAACCCTGCCAGCGCGAGCAATTGCAACGCAACTGCCCCTTCAAGGAACTCTTCCCCGAAAAGGCTCATAGTGAATTCAGGCAAGAACACGGCGACACCGGCAACCGGCGCGCAAAGCGCTGATCCGATCAGCCCGGTTGTGATGATAATCATGCGGTATTCGCGCCGATGGCCGGCTTCCGCTGCGCGCGCCAGATACGGGCCTGACATGGCGGCAAAGCTTGTGTTCACCACCTGCATCAGCGCGGCAATCAGAAAGGCGACCCGGAAAATGCCGGCATCGCTGGCGCTCAGCAAAGCAGTGATGATTAGCAACGCGCCCCAATTCGCACCAGCCTCCATGACAGACCCAGCGGCAATGCGTGCGCCGGAACGCGGATCGGCTGAACCGTCTTGCTTGGGCCACTCCCGAGTGTGGTGAGAGACGAGCCAATAGCCGATACCCAGAGCGATGGCCTGCGCGACTACCATTGCCAGCGGAGCGATGAGTGGGGGGAAATTGCCGAAAGCCAGCCACAATCCCGCGAGCGCCAGCATTACGAGGCTGGTGTAAAAGACGCCCTCAAGCGATTGAGAGGCGATCACGCTTCCCTGACAGCGCAATAGAGAGTTCTGGACCACGATTATCGGGATCAAAACGATAGTCGGAGCCATAGCGATGATGAAGGGAGCGGCCTCGGCTTCGTCAAGCACATAGACCGCCAAAGGATAGGCCAACAGTATTGCGACGATCGCCAGACAAATCCCGGCCTTTAGGACGAAGCGCCTGATTGCGAGGTAGATCCCATGCACCGCGCCGAATTCGCCGTCACGCAGCTTCGGAGAAGCCTCGCGCACCAAGATCATGGCATGTCCTAGCAACGCGATTACCGCGAACAGGTTCGCCGTTGTCGCGCCCAGCTGGTAAAGCCCGACCGTCTTCGCTCCAAAAATCTGTGCGATAAGCCATGCAAGCGCAAAGCTTGAGACCGCGCCGGCTCCGCGTAAGCTCACTCCGATGAGCAGATCTAACCGCAGCCGAGAGCGCGGTGCCTGTGTCAATTTCCCACGCTCCCCGGTGCCTGTGGACCTTGCGTCATGTCTTGCGAGGCGGCATGGAACAGCGCGTCAGACAGGTCAAGCTAGGCCGAAAGTCGCGCTGATTGAGGGAATGTTTGTGCACCACGCATTAACGCTAATCGATGTGGACCGCTTCACGTGACTGAGCCTGCCGTGCTTCCCAAAGTGTTCTGCATCGGTTTCCAAAAGACAGGCACATCATCCGTGCGCGACGCGTTGGAGCTGTTGGGATATCGTGTGTGCGGCGTGTTTGGTCGTGAGGTTGCGCTTGATGAATTGCGCCAGTCCTATGTTGAGCGCGGCTTGGAGCTGGCGCGGGACTATGACGCGGTTGAGGACATGCCGTGGCCGCTGATGTTTCGGGAGCTTGACGCGGCATTTCCCGGTTCGAAGTTCATCCTGACCATGCGCGAGACGGATCGCTGGTATCGCTCCATCGCGGGCCATTTTGGCGATAACCCCTATCACATCCAGCAGCTCACCTATGGCGAGGATGCACCCGCACCGGTTGGCCACGAAGCGCGCTATCGCGAAGTCTATGACGCGCATAACGATGCGGTGCGCACCTACTTTGCTGACCGTCCGCAGGATTTCGCTGAGTTCTGGCTGGAACGTGGCGACGGGTGGGACAGGCTCGGCGAATTTCTTGATCGCAAGGATGTGCCCGGCGGACCATTTGTGCATACCAATTCCAACAGTCAGCGCCGCACAGTGCGCTATAGAATTCGCAAAAAGCTGATCAAGCTTGGCTTGCCACTAAAGCCGATGGACGGTTGAGGAGCCGCGCTATTGCGCTGGTTCAATCTGGTTAGCGAAGAATTCAGCTAACGCATCACGCCCAGCGCGAGACAGATGGAGCCCGTCGGCTTGCAAAGGTGCGTCCTTGGACAGCAGCGCTTGCCCCGGGTCCAGAAACAGGACGCCTTGCGTCTGCGCAACCTCACGCGCGGCCTTGCGATAGGGGGCAAGGCGCCGTGACATGGCTCGGCTGGCAGGTGGGAGCGGCGCAATAACGCCCACGCGTGCATCACAGGCGCGATAGCGAGCGATGATCTGCTTAAGCGCGGTGCGGTATTGCGCCAGCCCCACGGCTTTGCGACCGCGAAGCCAACCTCTGACCGCGGCGTCGTTGGCACCGTACAGGATAAGCGCTACATCGCCGCACCGCGTATCGCGCCAACGCTGGGCCCCTTTTGACGCTGTGGCCCCGCCGAGCCCTCGATTGATTATGTAGACGTCCAGCCCACTTCGATCAGCGAGTGCTTGCCGCAGCAAACTGGGCCAATCAGGACCATGTTCTACGCCGCCGGCTCGGCCCGCAATCAGACTGTCACCTTCGATGATGAGCGTCTGGCCCGGTGAGAGGATAATCGCTGTGGTGTCGTCGCTGCTCTCTTCAGGATCGCTCCAGCTTAGCGGTGCGCTTCCGCCTTCAACAGAGTTGATGCGTTCATCGAAAAAAACCGCTCCAGCAAGGCTTACCAGCGCCCCCAGACCAACAGCAGTCAATGCCATTTTCTTGCGCACACAACCCCCGCCTTAGGCACGGGTTGTGGCGCGAAGATGGGGCCGCGTCCAGCTTTATGCCAAAGAGGTGCTTTCTGCAGAGAGGCGCGCCCTACAGGCTGCGTGCGCCGACCGGAGCCAGCGTGCCGGGTTGAGCAGAAGGTACAGGCATGCGCAGCGGCTTGAGATTTGCGGCAAGCTCACCGTCGCTTGCAGGCGCAAGGTTGCCGTTGGCCCAATCAACAAACTTGGTGTCTGGCGACCCGCCAACAATTGTCCCGGTTGCGCGCGATGGGACTGTCGCGCCGGCATCAACTGCATTGTCGATGATCGTGACATCGGCGTCCGATGGGCCGCTCCATTTGATCGCGCGAAGCGAATTGTTCGCGATCATCACATAGCTGTCAGGATCAAAGCCTGTGTCAGTGCCCAACTTCAATTCCTGCGCATCAATCGTGTTGTGCACCAGGCACACATGGCTGAAGGGATGCCGGGTAAAGTTGCTGTTGGCGACGAGGTAGCTGTAATAGCCATCGTCCAAGCGCTTCATTTGGAAGGCATTGCCCACGATCACAAGGTCGCGCGCTTCGGCGCTGCCTGCCACGTGGAAGACTTGGCCCACCCACTCGCGGCCAGTGTTGAAGGCCACGATGCGATTTTCAACCGGAGCAGTCCCGCTGAAATTCTGTTGATAGAAATCTGCATGAATGTCGAAGATGGTGATGAGCGTTAGCGCGGCGCTCTTGGCGTCGGTTTCCGGGATCGCGCTGACCTTCTCGCCGGAGAGCGAAACGCCTGCCGCTTTGCGCGCGTCATCAAGCAGTGTGGCTGTCCAATCGGTTTGAGCGTTCACCCAATCGACCAGATCGCTGATGAAATAGCCTGAGCCCGCAGCAACGGGATCGAAGCCGCCCGCGCTCGCAGCGTTGTACCCGGCCTCGTCATCGGTGATGTTGAACGTCGCGGTGTTCGCGCCCCAGCGCAAGATGAACTCGCGCGGCTGATTGGTCTGCCCGGTGATCTCGATAGTGCCGGTAGCTTCCGAGCCGGTGTAGCGGATCGTCGCGCTGTTCAGCTCGTTGAGATAGGCGGCGTTGCTGTCATGAT
The DNA here is from genome assembly GCA_039815245.1 of Pseudomonadota bacterium. Lineage (GTDB taxonomy): Bacteria > Pseudomonadota > Alphaproteobacteria > Sphingomonadales > Sphingomonadaceae > Erythrobacter. The sequence continues at coordinate 52,692 of JBCBZR010000003.1, forward strand.
CGACGATGCGATTGTAATAGAGGCAGGAAACGCTGTTGCCCCAATCATCGCTGGTTTCCAAACTGTCGCAGCCTAGGACCAGTTGGGCGTCCTTGGTGATGGAGGACACTTGGTGGAAATAGCATTCGAGGAAAAAGGTTTCGCCATCGACCATTTGCCCGCTGAAGCGCGGCCCGCCACGCCACAAAGCCCCGCGCCCGCCTGAGTTTGTGAAGCGCACCCGTTCCATAACAATCTCATTGTTGCCCGATGAGATGATGTTGTTGATGTGCTGCATGTCGAAGGTGATATTCGGCCCTTGGAAGTGCACGCCGCGATACTTGAATGCGATATTGCTCCCGCTGTCTCCGCGATATTGCGAGCCTGCGAACGTCACCGGGGCAGTCGCGCGGATGAGACAGCGCCCTTGCGGATTATGCGCCACGCCGCTCTGTGCCGTCTGGTTCAGGTCTTCTGTGTGCGTCTCGGTGACGGTGATGCGCGCATTCTCGCTGTCTTGCCCGGCAAGGTATTTGAGCGCGTCGCCAACAGTTTGATGGTTCACACCTGCGACCCGTGGCTGCGACGGAGTGACGGTCAGGTCATGCGCGTACAGAGTGTCTTGCGGAGAGAACTGGTAAGGCCCAAGCACGCGGCTTTGCATGCTGGCGTCTGCTGGGACGACTTCTATGTAGAGGTTGGCGTGGCCGCTGGTGCCCGCAGGCTTCACCAGTTCGCACCAATAGCCAAGGCATTGATAGGTTGACCCATCATAGCGTGTGCGCGTGCGATAGCTGGGTGAGGCAACGGAGGTGGAACCGCCTTCAAAGCGGAAGATAACAGCCGTCACCCCGCCGATCAGTGTGCCGGAATTGTTCGCGAGGGCCATAACGCCGACTTCAAGCCGGTCTGTGAAGAACTGGTGGTCCGGCAGAAGCAAGCGCGCTGCCGATTTTGCGCTGGTGCGTTCGGGATCAACTGGGATTGAGGCAAAGCCAGAGCCTGCTGTCCCATCCCACGAAGCGGAGGGCGACAGCTGCGGCATCGCATCGCTTGTGCCTTGCACGCTAACCAAAGATTGTGGGCGGCGGCGGCTAATGTGGATGCCGGTTCCAGGCCCAGCCATTAGATGAGGCCCACCAGATCCTGCGCACTTGTTCCGGTTGCGCGAACAGCTTTGACGCGAATGTCGATAATGCTCCCGCTCACCGTGTTGCGAAGCACAATATCTTGGTCTCCTTCGAGCGGCCTGATCACCAGGTCGCCGCCGGTCCCGACATAAAGCGCCTTGGTCACGCTTTGCAGCTCCGAGCTGTCGTCCGGTGTGATGGCAAAACATGAAGCTGCTGGCGAGGTTAAGCTGTTGGCGGTGGTTGCAAACGGATCGGTTGGCATGGAGCACCTCTTGTTATCTGGGGTAAGTGGATGACGGAAAATTCCACTATTGATTCGCAAGAGTGTAGGAAAATTCTTTTTTGCATTGACGCAGACAAGCCGACACTTGGCGTCACTGCTCGGACCCCGTATGGCCTAGGCCATGGCGAGCTCAGCAACACCCCCACTACAACCTCAGTTTGATCCGGCGAGTGGGCCGCGCGGTGTCCGTTTGCCCTATGCGCAGGCGCGCCTGACGGCACCGGCCCGCGCACGCAACCCAAGCAAATGGATTTTCCTGCCTGCGGTGTTGATGATTTATGCGGCGATTGTCCCGCCGGAGATTCGCGTCTCGATCGCTGATCAAACGCTATATGTGCCGCGGATTGTTGGATTTGCGCTGTTCTTGTGGCTCGTGCTTCAGTCGTTTCGCAACCCAATCCGGTTCGTGATCTGGGATGCTCTGATCGTGCTTGCGAGCCTTTGGATGCTGCTATCCTTCATGGTCATTTACGGCCCGGCGGAAGGCGTCTTGCGGGGGACTGCGCTGGCGCTCGATTTGTTGCTGCCCTATTTCATCGGACGCTACAGCATCCGATCTTTGGCTGATTTTCGCCGGGTGCTGGTTTTTGCAGCGCCGGTCCTGCCGCTTGCGGGACTGGCCATGGCAACCGAAGCGTTCAGTGGCCAGGTGATCGTAAGACCATTTTTCGCTGAGATATTTGGACGCCTTCCCCGCTATGAGGGGGGCGTCGCGGTCGGGACTGGCAAGTACTTTGTGGACCATCGCTTGGGCTTGCTTCGGGCGAATGGACCCTTTTCTCACCCTATCCTGGCGGGCCTTTTCATGGCCAGTTTCTTGCCGCTCTTCTTCTTTTCAGGCTTACGCAAATGGCCTTTTTTTGTTGGAATTGGTGCCTCATTTTTCGCTTTCTTTTCAGGAAGCTCAGCGGCCTACCTTTCGCTCATGGTGAGCATTGGGCTGATTGCCTTTGACCTTGTGCAGCGTAGAGTGAGCTTTCTCTCGTGGCAGATTTTCATCCCGTCTGCAGCCATGGTCCTCGCGATATTGCAGACCTTGTCTTCGGATGGCCTTGTATCCTTTGCAATGCGCTCTTCGCTCAATCCACGCACTGCGTTTTACCGAAGGTTCATCTGGGAACATGGTACGGAGTCGGTGAGAAACCATCCGTGGTTCGGGATCGGCTTTCAAGAATTTGAACGGCTTTCCTGGATGACATCGAGTGTGGATCACCATTGGCTGATGTTCGCCATGCGATTTGGGCTTATCCCCGCGATCCTGCTGCTTCTTGTCGCGGTGGCAGCGATGGTACTTTTGTCTCGCGCTGCAGGTCGCCAAAGCCAGTCCGATCGGTCGCTATTTATAGGCGTTGCTATCGCGATTTTTGGCTTTGTACTTTTGGGTTGCACGGTCGCCTTTTTCGGCGGCGTTCAGGCCTGGGTCTACATGTTGATTGGAATGGCAATCTCGCTTGCGACCATGGCCAAGGGTGCCGCGATGCGAGCGCCGCATCGAGCTGGTTCGGCCCATGGCCCTGATGGTCGGCCTGTTGGCAATGGCACGCCAATGTCCGCGCCAACTTCGCCGTATCAAAGCGCCCGTTCCAGGCCATTGCAACCAAGGCCGGTCCATCCAGCTGTTCGCGCACAATTGCGTCAGCAGGTCGTGCGCGACAATTCCTCGCGAAGCCGCTCATAGCGCGCGGTTGACGTCGCGAACTCCGCCTCAAGCGCAGCCATGAGAGGCGCGTTTTGATCAATCTCGTCGTGATCAACCGGCGCTGAATTCATTTCGCGCACTCTGGTCTTTAGTGCTCTGACGGCGCGGTTTTCAGGCAGTATCTTGGCCACTTTCGCGCCCACATCACGCACAAAGCGGCTCTTCGTCACAATCGTCGGATTGGAGCGGTCCGTCTGTGCGTTGAGAAGTTGATAGGGCTCAAGCCCGAGCCATAAGGCAAGTGACACCAGTGTGCCCTCGCGGTCGGCGTTCAATTCCTCAAGTGTGATCGCCCGCAATTTGCCCGGCTCCATCACCGCGCGCCATTGCTCCAGCATCAAATCATACTGCGAATCGCGCCATGCGCTTTGCATCATGCGCTGCTTCGCGGTCTGCGCGCCGACGGGCTCACGAACTTCTTCGATAAAGTCGCCAAAAGAGTTGATGTGAGGCAGTTTGCGATGGTGGTAACGCCCATATTGGTACAGCGAAAACAGCCGGCGCACCGGATCGCGCGTGATAAACAGCACAAAAGGCTGCGGGTCTAGTGTCGCGATCACTTCGCGCGCCCTGCTTTGATACTGGTATTGCGGTGAGGCATCCATCCAGATGTCAAAATCGCCGGTGCCCCCATCGCGATATTGCGACGCCCATGCTTCAATCCCGCAGGCGTGATAATTGACCGGCGGGCACAGCGGATCTTCCCGGTCCATCAGGAAACGGACCTCTTTTTCGATGCCTCCTGTCACGCGCGGGTGGCAGGCAAGCAAATCATGCAGCGTTGTCGTGCCGCACTTTGCAACGCCTGCTATGATCAAGTTGGGAGTAAAAACCATGGAACGGTGCCGTCACGCTGCTTTCGAATAGAAAACGCGCGCCTCTAAATGCTTGTGGTCGCGGGTGTTGTGCTGGGAGTGAGAATCTCTGAGTTTTGCGCCATCCACGTCTCAACCGCATCATAAAGCGCGAAATCCTGTGCGTACCAGAGGCGCAGCTTCTCTTTGCTCACATCGCTTAAGGCAGGAACGTCTGAATAATCATTGGAGTGCGCTCCCAAAGCGTCGCGACGTGGTTCGGGCGTAAAGTCGACGCCCAGCTTGTCCATCAGGATCGAAAAGTCGCTTTCAAAATGCTCCTGACGGATGACCCAAACCGGTGGACGGACAGAGAAAATGTCGCCTGCCATGGCAAACCAGTCCGCCTGATCCTGTGCAGTGTGGCGGATCGATTTCATCGCCGCCATCGCTTTCATCCCTAGCTCGCCAGGCTCAAACAAGGCTTCGGCCAGATCATTGGCGTGTTCAAACCTGGTGAAAGCGGTTTCTTCGTTGGCTGTCCAAGGGAAATCATTATGCGGCCGCCCGCGCCGCTTGCGCGAGTAGAACCCCGACCGAAAACGCGAAATGGGATCGCGGATCGAGAAGAAGTAATCGGCAGGCTCAGGCAGATCGATAAGGCGCGTATCATGCGTCAGGCCAACCAGATGAATATCGGAGCGCACGGCGTTTACTTGGCGGATCATCTTCTTGGCCTGAGAGCCTGCTGCCTTGCCGATATGCAGAAAGTAAACGACCCGGCGCTTCGAATTTGAACGGCGCATGCGCCGCACTGAAATTTCCAGACCAAGTCGGTTCGAGGTTGCACGCAGCGATTGCGACAATTTCTTTCGCGCCTGCGTTACCAATTCAATGCCCTCCATGGCTCACTTGCAGTGTTACGGTATGTTGCGTTCATCGGTTGTCCCACAAGCCGCCCAAGCAGAACCCGATGGTCTGCCGCGTATGCTGGCGTCTATGCCCAGTCTCCTATCGCCGCGCAAATGCCAAACCCGCTGCATCAAGATTAAGTGTTGCCGCGCCTTGGTCCCGCCGCCTAGATGGCGCGCGAAGGATACTTTGATGGCAACTCGATCAGTTTTGACAAACACAGCTGCTTCACGCTGCCAGGTCTCAGGTACGGCTTGCACCGTATGAGCTTCAATCGCCTTTCAGGTCTGCGCTGGGTTCTGGTTACCATCAAGCGCGCCTTTTTTGTCAACCTGCTGAAAATGGATATTCACCCATCGGTGGAGCTGTCTTTGTCGGCTAAGCTCGACAAGACTTTCCCTCGCGGCGTGCATGTCGGGCGCGACACCTATTTGGCGTTTGAAAGCTGCATCCTAACGCACGATCGCACCCGAGGGCTGTATGTACACACCCGTATCGGTGAGAATTGCTTCGTCGGAAGCCGCAGCATTATTTTGCCGGGTGTGACGGTCAGTGACAATTGCGTGATCGGCGCTGGCAGCGTCGTCACGCGTGATGTGCCACCGCGTAGTATTGTAGCTGGCAATCCGGCCAAGGTGATCCGGAGCGATATTGAAGTTGGCAAGTATGGTCGCTTTCTCAACGCCGATGAGACGGAGCGGGCCTTGCGTGGGCAGGACCCGGCCGTTGGGGCGCTTCCTTCCAACAAACTTGGCGATGGTTGAGTTGATATGAGCGACAATATTGAAACCGCAGACGCGCTTGACCCAGCGTACAACAACACCTTCATCTCTCCCGAGCCCTTGGTCTCAATCATGCTTGTCAACTGGAACACACGCGAGATGACGCTGGAGGCGCTGCGTTCAGTTTACGAACAAACAGTTGATATCGCTTTCGAAGTCATCCTGGTCGACAACGGGTCGCACGATGGTTCCGCTGAAGCGATAGCACGCGAGTTTCCGCAGCTTGTGCTAATGGCTGAGGAGGAAAACCACGGCTTTGCTAAAGCGACAAACATCTCGGTTGAGCGGGCGCAGGGTAAATATGTGCTGCTGCTCAACACGGACACACTGGTGCTCGACCGTGCGATTGAGCGGCTGGTGGCATTTGCTCAGGAGAAGCCCGAAGCCCGAATTTGGGGCGGCCGGACGCTGTTTGAGGATCGTTCGCTGAATCCGGATTCCTGCTTTGGCCGCATCACGCCATGGAGCGCATTCTGCTACGGTGTTGGCCTGACATCGGCCTTTCGATCCTCAACCTTGTTCAATCCCGAAGGTTACGGCAACTGGCAACGCGACACCTCTCGCCATGTTGATATTGTCCAAGGGTCATTCATGCTGATTGAGCGCGCATTCTGGAACGAGCTTGGCGGGTTCGATCTCGACTTTTTCATGTATTCAGAAGAAGCTGATTTGTGCGCCCGCGCACGCGCCCTAGGAGCGCGTCCTGCCATGACGCCGGCTGCAACAATCGTGCATTATGGCGGGCGCAGCACGAAAAATTTTCCGCGCCGCATGATGTATATCTATGGCGGCCGTATTGGATTGATCCAGCGGCATTTCGGACGGTTTTGGCGGCCGCTTGGCATCGCATCGACCTATTACGGCGCGTGGTGGAGGGCCATGGCTTTGCCCTTGATCGCAAAGGCCCGCCCCTCGCTTGCGCAGAGGGCACAGGAGTGGCGCGAAATCTGGGACAGGCGCGAACTCTGGAAGTCAGGGCCGCCGCAATCGATGATCTGATCAAAGCCCGCCAGAGCGCAGCAAGGGGTCAGGCGGTCTTGCGGGCGTTGGTATCTCGAGTCCAGACAGGCGTCTTGCCGCGCAACTTGTTCCAGCGATGCTTGGCTAAAGAGGCCGATTTCATCGCCAGATAGATCGTGATGTCGAGCAGGCTGGCGCCATGCTTCATTGCGCTGGGCACTGCGGCCAGTCGGCCTGACTTCTTCGTGTTGGCATTGCCGTGCCTCTCGGCCACTTCTTCGTTGCCGATCTTGCGCCGCGCTTCGATTGTGATGTGGTCAAACAGCGTGCGTGGGGGAGATACGACGAAGAAGACCGGGTTTCCCTCGATGTCCTCACTGACATTGCGACGCTCGTCGTAAGAAAAGCGTGTGTGCACCCAGATATCGTCTCCGAAGATATCCGGGAATTCCTTGATCTCAGCCAGCCCAGCGCGGGAGAGGCCGAAGACGCCTGAGCCCACCATTCGGTCCATCGCATAGGGCTGGTTCAGCCACACTCGGTAATAGGCGCGCACAAAGGCATCGCAGTGGGTGGTGTCCATCGTGATGCGAGGAGAGGCAGCCATGACGCCCGGTTCCTCAAGCGCCTGTGCCGTCGCCAACAGGCTGGCGTAGGCGCACTGCACGTCGGCATCCAAGTAGATGCGCGGCATGACCGATGCGACGGCGTTGCCTTCATTCATCGCGAGGATCTTGGAGCCTTTGGGCAAGTCTAGAACCGTGGCTTGCGGGGCGATCTCCCGCGCGATTGCGACTGTCTTGTCAGTGCAGCCATTGGCGGAAACGACGATCTCAGGGAGCGCGTCCTCGGGCGCGTCGGCCAGCAGCGTTTGAAGACACCGCGCGATCACGTCTTCTTCGTTATGCGCCGGAATGATGACGCTGAATGGCGCGGTTTGCGGCGTTCTTTGGCCTAGTTCTTGATCGGTCACCGCACGGCCACCTTCACTCACCTATGCGCGATCGCTGCAAGCGCGTTAGCGCTTGTCGTCGCCATATTGGTAATATTGGTACTGGTAGTTGTAGTCCGATCCGGCTTCGAGCGCGCGATATTTGGTCAGGATCGCTCCAATCACATTGCCGCCCACACCTTTGAGGCGCTTCACCGCGGTGCGCGCCTGCGCGAAGCTTGTGCGGTTGGCTTCGATTACGAAGATTGTTGCATCGACGTTCTGTGCAATCTCGGGCGCATCGGCGAGGCCAAGGACCGGCGAACTATCGATCAAAATCATTGAGTAGTTCTGGCGCTGCTCTTCGATGAACTCACGGAACCGCAGCGAGGACAGCAATTCCACCGGGTTGGACGGGATGTCCGCCACTGAAAGAATGTGTAGGTTGTCATGCACATCGTCGATCAAGGCGCTTTCAAGACTGGCCTGACCCAACAGCACTTCGGCAATGCCGTTAGACTTGGGTTCAATGTCGAGCAGCGGAATGATCGAGGGCTTGCGCAGGTCGCAATCAATCAGAAGCGTCTTGCGTCCAAGCCGCGCAAACAGCTCGGCAAGGATCAGCGACGTGGTGGATTTGCCTTCCGCCGCTTGGCTGCTGGTCATCTGCACGACTGCGCCATCGCGCGGCACGGTGAAGTCTATGGTGGACCGGATTGAGGCATAAGCTTCCATCAGCGAGCTGAACTGGTTTGCTTCTTGACCATCAATGTCATCCGACTTCACGTAGGGCGTCAGGCCGAGCACCGGCAATCCGAGGCGGTCTTCGATGTCTTCAGCCCGGCGGAACTGGTCGACGAAGATTTCGCGAACCAGAGCCAGTCCACCAGCAGCAGCAACCCCAAGAACAAGGGCAATCAGGAGGTTCCTGGTCAGGCTCGGTGAGACCGGTGCGCCCGGCACAATTGCCGAATCGAGCAGGGTAAGCTGGCCTGACTGAACATTCGCAGCGGTGCTGATCTGGTTGTAGCGGTCAAGCAGGTTTTTGAGCTGTTCGCGCAGGGCTTCTGCATTGCGCTCCAGATTGGTGAATTCGATCTTTTCATCCTGCTCGACCAGAGCTTCGCCGGTGACGTTGTTCAACTCGCTTGAAAGCGCGGCCTCCTGACGCTGTGCGATCAGAAATTCGTTGCGAATGCCCGCTTTCACATTGGCCGCAGTGGTCGCGATTTGCTGGTCGATCAGCTCGATCCGCGATTTGACGTCGACGATTTCAGGGAATTGATCATTGTAGCGCTCACGCAGATTTGTGAGTTCACCGTTCAACTTTGCTTTTTCAGCAGTCAGTGTCTGAACCACTGAGTTGGCTTGAACCTCAGGCAATTGGGCTGCTGGGAGACCTGACACCGCGCGCCATTTCTGCTCGGCGGAAATCCGGTTGGCGCGCGCCGCGGCAACAGTTTGGTTGATGCTCGACAGGTTTGACCCCGTGATTGTCTGCCCCGTTTCGCCATTCGTGCCAACGGTATCAGGCGTCACAATTCCAGCGCTTCGAGCGTAAGCATTTGAGGCTTTCTCAGCGTCGCTCAGCTGTTCGCGGATTTCGCCGATCTGTTCGAGCAAATATTCGCGCGCATAGGCGTTGCTTTCAACCGAGCGCTTAGTGTCCGATTCCACATATGCTTCAGAATAGGCATTCGCTGCTTCGGCTGCGAGGATGCGATCGGGGTGAGTGAAGGTGATCGTCAGAACCAGCTCGTCTTGCGGGACAACCGCACTCACCCCGCCACGCAAAACGCTGGCGGCTCGCTGCATCTTATCCTTTTCCCACTGCTCATCAGTGCGATCAGGCGGACGGCTTTCGTCGATCGCTTCACCCAACAATCCGTTGCGTGAGGAGGCATTCAGCTTTTCTGCGACGACACCTGCGATCTTACGGCTCTTGATGACAACGGCCTGCGTTTGCAGAAAGCTGTCGATCTCGCTGGTCGATTGGATCGCCGCGGTCGCTTCTTGTCCTTCGACAATGAAGTTGCCGAAGGGTGAGATCTGCACCGTCGCGCTGGCCTGAAAAAGCGGCGTCTCCAGCAGCGTCATGACCAACCCAGCCAGCAGTGCCACCACCAAAGTGGAGCCGATCAGCCAACGCTGCCGAAACAGCGCACCGCGCAGCCACGCCGTGTCAAACATCGATGTTTCCGGTGCAGCGGGCTCCGGATACGCAGGCGGCAAATAGCCGTCGACCCAAAGGTCCCGACCCTGGCGTGGCCCTTCAGGCGCCTGGACGATGGGTTGATCGGTCATGCTTGGCTCAGTTGTTGCTCTGGACTGCGACAGTCGCGAAGACGCCCAGCGCAGGGATGGCCTTCAGCGCATCCTGCCAGAACACAGACAGCCCGTCTGAGCCGACAACAATGCGATCGCCCGGCTCAAGGACGGGATCGAGCATGGTCCCTTGCGAGACAGCGGCATAATCAAATTTCGCAACCCGGATGCCATCAGGCCCTTCGCGGAAGACCGCAACCTGTTCTGACTTGGATGTCCGAACAAGACCTTCCGCCAAGGCAATGCCTGACGAAAGGCGCGCGCCCGGCTGGAACGAATAGACGCCCGGGGTTTCCACCGCGCCTTCCACTGTTACGAGATGCGATGCGTATTCGTTGATGTTGACGCTCACCATCGGGTTTTTCAGGCCCGCCGTTGCGAGCCGGCGCGTCACGTCGGCTTCCAATTGCATCGCGGTCATCCCGGCTGCCGGAATTGAGCCGAGCAGGGGCAGGGAAACATTGCCTTCAACGCCGATCTGGACTGTTTCCAGGGAGAAATCAGGCTCACGAAAGACATTGACTGAAATGCGGTCTGTCGGGCGCAGCAGATAGGTGCGCGGACGCTGATAGGTAAAGCCCTCCTGGCCAAGATCAGCGCGCGGCGCGATCACGGATGGACCGATCACCGGTTCCGGTGTAGACGCGCAGCCAGCAAGGCCGATCGCGACCATCCCGCAGACGAAGTTGCGCGAAGTTTTCGCGGAATAGTTAAAGGTCACACATGCCTCCCCGTAATTGCACGCCTTCGCTTAGACGCTCGGCTTTCGCAGTGCAACACGCTTGCTTGCGCCGACTTGTAACCGGATTTTAACTCTAGATTCGCTCAGTTTGGCGCAGAAAAATGCCGCAATTCAGCAGATTGGCCTAACCTAGCTGCGCGATCACCGTTTATCGGATACACACCAGTGGCGCGCGCGCTTGCATGGTTTATCCGTACGATTATGCAGGCCCGTCTCGCGCTGAGACATAGCGCAGTTAGAGCACTTCCTGGAGGGTTACGGTGAACGGGGCTGTGACTGCGGTAAAATTGCACGATACAGGAATCGCACGATGACACAGGAGCCATCCTTTCTCAGCCTGGCGGCAGCCGGCCTTTACATCTTCGTCGTGATGGCCTGCGCCGCCGCAACTGGCAGCGCGAGCAAGACCCGTCAGGCTCCTTGGCATATGTGGACTTGGGCGCTGTTGGGGGTCTTGTTTGTGATCCTGATCGCGATGCGTGTGACCGGAACAGAGGAAGCCTTGCGCGATGCCTCGCGCGCAGCTCTGCGATCAGAGGGCACTTATGAAATGCGGCGCGAAACGCAAAGCGCCGTGGTGGCGATCATAATCATGGCGGGCGGGGTCACAGCCTTCTATCTCTTTTATAGGGCCGTGACTGGATCGCTGCGCCGCCGCGATGTGACTGTGAAGCTGGCCATGGCGGCAGGGCTGGGAATGGTCGGCCTGGTGGCCCTTCGGATGATTTCGCTCCACGCAATTGATCGCCTGTTGTACGGCGCGCTTAAGCTCAATTGGGTCATTGATGTGGGGGCAGCCATCATGATTATGGCGGCTGCCGCCTACTACGCTTGGCTGCTTCGCGTCAGGCGTGGGCCTGCGCGATAGCTTCGACAATCTGGCGGCTGGCAGTGCCGTCGCCATAGGGATTGTGTGCGCGGGCCATGGCGTCAAATGCGGCGCTGTCATCTAACAATTCGGTTACAGCTGCCACCATCCGCGCGCGGTCCGCGCCCACCAGCCGCGCCGTGCCTGCCGCAACCCCCTCGGGCCGCTCGGTTGTGTCACGCATGACCAGCACGGGCTTGCCCAGCGCGGGCGCTTCCTCCTGAATGCCGCCGGAATCGGTGAGAACCAGCGTCGACGCTTCCATCATCGCGACGAAGTTGAGGTAATCGAGCGGTTCGATCAGCGCGATATTGGCGTGGCCTGACAGGGCCGGGCGCATGACGTCGGCAACATTGGGGTTGGGGTGCATGGGGTAGATGATCGCAACATCTTCGCGCGCGCCGATCTCCTGAAGCGCAGCGGCTATCGCTTTCATTCCAGCGCCGAAGTTCTCCCGCCGATGCGCGGTGACAGCGATAACGCGTTTGCCGGCGAAGCGCTCTTTCAGCGGTGCAACGATCGGAGCGAGGCCGGGGTTTGCGGCGATGCGCGCGCGCGCAGTCAGCAGCGCGTCGATCACCGTGTTGCCCGTGACATGGATCGCGCTGCCGGGCACGTTCTCCGCCCGCAAGGCAGCGGCGGCTTGCTGTGTCGGAGCGAAATGCAAGTCAGCCACTGCGCCTGTAACTTTGCGGTTCACCTCCTCTGGCCACGGCGCATAAATGTCGCCGGAGCGCAGGCCAGCCTCGACATGGCCCACCGGGATGCGCCGGAAATAGCACGCCAAAGTCGCCATCATCGTGGTCAGCGTGTCGCCATGCACCAGCACGCGGTCGGGCTTTTCGGCATCTAGCGCTTCGCCAAAGCGAGTGATGATGCGCGCGGACAGGGCATCAAGGCTTTGGCCGGGCTGCATCAGATCAAGGTCAATGTCAGGTTCAATCCCCGCCATATCGAGCACTTGATCAAGCATCTCGCGATGCTGCGCAGTGACGGCAACGCGCACATCGAACGCATCAGCGGCGCGCAGAGCATGCACCACGGGAAACATCTTGATCGCTTCGGGCCGCGTCCCGAAAGTCACCATGATGCGCGGTTTTTGTCCCTCGCGGCTCACCGCGCCATTCACCGTTTGAGCATGCCGCGCGTGTCGAACACCAGCTTGCCCGCAAGCGCTTGCGGGGTGAGGTGTTTGAACGCGGTGTGATCGACCAGCACAACCACAATCTCGGCGGTGTTCAGCGCCTCGTCAAGCGGGGTGAGCCGCGCGCCTGTGCCTGCAAAGCCTGCTGGCAGGTCCTCGGCAAACGGCTCGACCAGCATGATCCGCTGACCGCGGGTGCGCGCCAGACTGAGCGCGATTTCCATTGCGGGGCTCTCGCGAAAGTCGTCAATATCGGGCTTGAAGGCGAGACCCAGCAGCGCGACCTTGCCGCCGGGCACGGCGTCAAGCAGCCCGCGAATGCGGCGTTCGGTGTAGGTCGCCTTGAAATCATTCACTTCGCGCGCGGTACGAATAAGGCGCGCGGCCTTGGGTGCTCCGGAGACGAGGAACCAAGGGTCGACCGCGATGCAATGTCCGCCCACGCCCGGCCCCGGCTGGAGCACGTTGACGCGCGGGTGGCGGTTGGCGAGCTTGATCACGTCCCACACATCGACGCCCAGATCATCGGCGACCACGCTGAGCTCGTTGGCGAAAGCGATGTTCACATCGCGAAAGCTGTTTTCGACCAGTTTGACCGTTTCTGCGACGCGGGCATTGGTCACAAGGCAATCGCCTTCGACAAAGCTGGAATACAGCCCCTTGGCGCGCGCCGCGCATTCGGGCGTGATGCCGCCGATCACGCGGTCATTCTGGACCAGCTCACGCACGATCTTGCCTGGCAAAACCCGCTCAGGGCAATAGGCCAGCGCAATATCGCCGCCCTTTTGTTCGCCATAGACAGGCACGGCCAAGTCAGGGCGCTGTTCCGCGATGATCTGGGCGACCCGCTCGGTTGTGCCCACAGGCGACGTGCTCTCCACAATCACGCAAGCACCCGGCAAGATATTGGGCGCGATGGCGCGCGCGGCGGCTTCGACATAGGAAATGTCGGGTTTGTGATCCTCGGTCAGCGGGGTGGGGACCGCGATCATGTAGAAATGCGCGGTGGGCACGTGCACGGACGCGGTGAGGCGGCCCGTTTCAATCGCTTCACTCACCAGCCGATCTAGATCGCGTTCCTCAATGTGGACGCCTCCGCCATTGACCGTATCGACCACGTCCTGCGACACATCGACGCCGCAAACATTCCAGCCATAGCTGGCCAGCACCGCAGCGGTCGGCAAGCCGATATAGCCAAGCCCGACGACCGCGACCTGATGATCAGGCGCGGGCTGAGTGGTGGCGGTGGGGCCGATGGCGGTGGACGTATCGAAAGGGGCGTTCATAAAGCTCAAACCTGCGGCAATTGCAGGCTCGGCTTTGGCGCCCGACTGCTTAAAATCGCGTTAGGTATGAGGGGTTTTTGCAAGCCGCGCCGAAACGGGACACTCGCATAGCTACAGATTGAGCGCCTGTTTGTAGGCGGTGAGCAGCGGGTCGATCTGGTGTTGCCAGTTCAATTCCTCGATCACCCGCTCGCGCCCATACAGGCCCATCGCACCGCGCCGGTCCGGATCGTCTATCAACTCGCAAATCTTGTCCGCCATATCAATCGCGTCATTCGCCTTGGCGTAAAGCGAGGCATCGCGGGCGGAGAATTTGCCTTCGGTCACGTCGAATTGCACCATCGCTTTGCCGAGCGACATGTATTCCATGATCTTGTTCATGGTCGACTTGTCATTCATCGCATTCACACGGTCCGGATTGACGCCGATATCCATGGTGGAGAGCACTTCAAACAGCTCTTGATCGGGCGCGCGGCCGGTGAAGGTGATAAAATCGGCCAGCCCCTTTTGTGCGGTGAGCGCTTGCAGGTCTTCAAGCGCAGGCCCGCCGCCCACCAGCACGAACTGGATATCTTCGCGCTGTTGCTCGCGCACGATATGGTGCACCGCGTCGATCAGCAGATCGATGCCTTCCTGCTCCCCCATAACGCCGACATAGCCGACCATATGCGCCCGGCCGTTCTTCCAGTTGTCGACCGGTGGCACGAGTTTAAGCCGAGAAAGGTCGGGGCCGGAGCGCACGACATGCACTTTGCCTGCCTCCATCCCGCCGCGCTCAATCGCGATTTTCTTGTAGCTTTCATTGGTGGCGATTGAGACGTTGGCGAATTTGAACGTCAGCCGCTCAAACAAAACCATCAGTTTCCAGAAGAAACCGCGATGGTTGAACTTTGCCTCATACAGCTCGGGATTGATGTCGTGGTGGTCAAAGATGTATTTGACGCCCAGCAGTTTGAACGGAGCCGCAACCAGAAAAATGAGGTCAGGCGGATTGCAGCCCTGGATCACATCAAAGCGGCGCTTGAAAAAGATGCGCCACGCCAGCACCGTCTCCCAAAACAGCGCCGCGCCGTATTCTAGCAGGAACCCAAGCGCCCCGCTCGCCTCCAAAGGCAAGGGATGGCGGTAAATCTCTACGCCTTCGATCTCTTCGTAGCGCGTCTCGTGCCCTTTGCCGGTCGGACAAATGATAGAGACATGTGCGCCAGCGGCCTTCAAAGTGCGCGCCTCCTGCCACACGCGCCGGTCAAAAGGCAGCGGCAGGTTTTCGACCACGATCAGGACATGCTTGCCCTTGAGCGGCTCGCCCTCGATGACTTTAGGAATGCCCTCTTCGGCGGCGAGGGTTACGTCTGTGCTGGGTGCGTTCATCGGTCTGGCTTTAGGGAATGCTGCTCGCGTCGACCGTCTTGGCGGCCTTGATCGCCAGCGTGTCGATCAGCCGATTGGTCCCGATCGCCAGCGCGTATTCGCCTGCCTCGGCGTCTTCCTTGCTCACCAGCAGGCCGTCCATCTGAGGCAGCACCGAATAGGCATAGCCAAGGTTTTGCCCAACAAGGTTCTCCGGCTTGATCTGAGGATCGTAAATGTCGAGATCATAGCCCGCCTCAAGCAGTTTGCGCGCCATGTCCACCGCCGGACTTTCGCGAAGATCATCGGTTTCCATCTTGAAGGCGAGGCCGACCAGCAGCACCTTTGCACCTGGATCCAACCCGTCGGTCGCATTCAGGAATTGGTGATGCTTGTGCGCTTCGTTGGAGCGGATGAGCGAGTCCACCAGATGCGTCGCAGAGCCAGTGTCCGCCGCGATGTATTGCAGCGCGCGCACATCCTTGGGCAGGCAGCTCCCTCCGAACGCGCCGCCGGGGCGGGTGTAATAGGCGGAGATGTTGAGCTTGGTATCGCTCTTGAAGATCGCGTGGACATCGCGCGCTGAGATATCGAGATTCTGGCACACCCGGCCGATCTCATTGGCAAAGGCAACCTTCACCGCGTGCCATGAATTGTCGACGAATTTGGTGATCTCTGCCTCGCGAAGGCCGACATTGAAGGTCGGCGCTTCGATCCCTTCATTGAGGGCAGCCATGGCCCTGCTGGGCTCTCCACTCAACGTGCCGATGACGATTTTGGGCGGATTGAAATAATCCTCAATCGCGGAGGCTTCGCGCAGGAATTCAGGGTTGTAGACCAGCTCCACGGCTTTCTCAGCAGCCTCGCCCAGCGCGCTCTTGATGATCGGCCAAATGATGTTTTCGCACGATCCGGGCCGCATGGTGGAACGATAGGCGAGGGTGAGCGGCTTGCTGCGGTCTGCCTTCAGCGCTTCGGCAATGTTGCGGGTGACCTGCGCGATATAGCTCATATTGTGCGCGCCATCGACACCGCTGGGCGTGCCCACACACACAATTGCGAGGTCGCAATCATCGAGCTGATCGGTCAGTTTCGTTGTCGCTGTAATGCGACCATCGGCGTGCGCCTCTGCGATCAGCGCGTCCAGTCCGGGTTCGTAGACAGGAGCGCGCCCGGCATTCAGCGCGTCGACTTTCGCCTGCGCTACGTCAACTCCAACGACAGTATGTCCCTGATTGGCAATACATCCAGCAGCGGTGGACCCGACATAGCCGAGCCCGAAAATAGCAATTTGCAAAAGTTCCTCCGCATCACAGGCCGGCGACCTTATCTGGCGCGTAGCAAGCGGATTTGTGCGGTGCAACGCACAATGATGGTGTGCGGATGGTGGGCCATACTGATCAGGCTGGCGCTCAAGTGTCTTGTCATCGCTTTCATCACGCGGCACATCGACCGCCGAAAAGAGGAGAGGGATCATGAGCGAACTGGCTGGGCCGCTGTCCGGGCTGAAGGTGGTGGAGTTTTCCGGGATCGGGCCGGGGCCGCATGTCGCGATGCTGCTTGCCGATCTTGGCGCAGAGGTCGTCACGATCACGCGTCCGGGCGCGGCTGTAACCAACCCGGTGGTCGAGCGCGCGCGCAACCGTGTTGCGGTGAACATGAAGACCGAGGAAGGCCTCGCCTTTGCGCGCGAGGCCTGTGCGAAGGCCGATGTGCTGATCGAAGGGTTTCGCCCCGGCGTAATGGAGCGGCTGGGCCTTGGCCCGGAGGAGTTGCTCGCAGCCAATGAGCGCCTTGTTTATGCGCGGATGACCGGCTGGGGGCAGGAAGGGCCGCTCGCGCACGCCGCAGGGCATGACATCAATTACATCGCGATCACCGGCGCGCTATCCGCCGTGGGCCGCGCTGGCGAGACCGCTTTGCCGCCGCAGAATCTTGTCGGCGATTTTGGCGGTGGCTCCATGTATTGCGCGTTTGGCATCCTTGCGGCGCTGTATGAGCGAGAGCGCTCTGGCAAAGGGCAGGTCGTCGATGCTGCTATTGTCGATGGTGCGACCAGCCTGATGAGCTTTTTCTTCGGTGTGCGCGGGCGACCTTACCTCACGACCGAGCGCGGCAAGGGGATGCTGGGCGGCGCGGCGCATTTCTACCGCTGCTTTGAATGTGCCGACGGACGCGAGGTCTCAGTCGGTGCGATTGAGCCGCAATTCTATGCCGAACTGGTCGCAAGGGCCGGCGCTGAAGAAATGGCCGAGGGACAGATGAACTCTGCCACTTGGGACGATTACACGGCGCGCATGGCTGAGCTCTTCAAGACCAAGACGCAGGCCGAATGGGTCGAATTGCTCGAAGGCAGCGATGCCTGTTTCGCGCCCGTGCTCGATGTCGAGGAAGCGCGCGATCATCCGCATATGAAAGCGCGCGAAGCCTATGTGGAGCATGACGGCGAATGGCACCCTGCGCCCGCTCCGCGCTTTGGCCGCACGCCGGGCGCGGTGCGCTCCAGCGCAGAAGACGGAGCGGAGGTTGTTGCGCGATGGAGTAAGTCAGGCTGATGGCAGGCAAATTCTTTGATCAATGGCAAGTGGGTGAGCGGATCACGCACGACATCCGCCGCACGGTGACAGAGACCGACAATCTGCTGTTCTCTACCATGACGCACAATCCGCAGCCGCTCCATCTCGATGTCGAGGCTGCGAAGGCGAGCGGTTTCGGCCAGATCCTGGTGAACTCCACCTTCACGTTCTCGCTGCTTGTCGGGCTTTCAGTGGGTGACACGACACTTGGCACGCTGGTCGCCAATCTGGGGTTCAACAATGTCGTGACGCCAAACCCGGTCTTTATCGGCGACACTTTGCGCGCGGAGACCGAAGTGAAAGAGCTGCGAGCCAGTAAATCACGCCCCGAAGCCGGGATCGTGACCTTCACCCACGAACTCTTCAATCAGCGCGACGAAATCGTGTGCCGCTGTCAGCGGTCGGCCTTGTTGCAGCGCTCGGCATAAATCTTGGAGCCAATCCCCGGTCCATGGGTTGCGGGGGCATGGCGGACAAACAAACACGCGACGCGGACTCCATTGGCGACATCGTCGATGGGCTGGAAGAGATCGCCCAAGAAAGCGATCAGATTTCAGTGCGCGGGGTGCTGGAGGAGTTTGGCGCAAGCTCGTTTGCACCCATCATGCTTATCATCGCGCTGATCGGGATGCTTCCCACCGGCGGCATTCCGGGTGTCCCGACGGCGTGCGCTGTCATCATCGTCCTCGTAGCAGGCCAGCTTGTGTGGGGTCGCGAACATATCTGGGTGCCCGGCTTTATCGCTGATCGCTCGGTTCCGTCCGACAAGCTGAGCGGCGCGACTGATAAGCTGGAGACAATGGCAAGCGCGCTCGACGGCATCGCCAAGGGGCGGCTGGAATGGCTGACGAAAGGGCCGGGCCTGCGGCTCATCGGTGCGCTGATCTGCGTCACCTGTTGCTTTATCCCACCGCTTGAATTGGTGCCGTTTGCCGCTGCAATCCCGTTTGCGACCATAGCGCTGCTCTCGCTGGCTCTGATTGTGCGCGACGGCCTCATCATGCTAATTGCCAGCGTGATTGCCATTGGTGCGCTGGGCTTTGCAGTGATCTACTTCACGGGCTGAGCATCGATTTGATCGGGCATGCCAAGTGCAAGTTGGTCGGCGTCAGCGCGCGCCATGTCGCCGCCCAGCGCTTGCCAAAGCAGCACCCGCGCGCGGTTGGCGCGGCCCAAGGCTGCCGCCGCTCGCTCTCCGCTGGCATCGGCGGCGCGGCGTTCCTGCAGCACTTCGAGGAAACTGGCGAGGCCTGCGCGAAAGCGCGTATTGGCCAGCTTTGCCGCGCGTTCAAGCTCGCGCTGTTCCTTTAGCGCAAGCTCCGCTTCAGCATCGGCGGCAGCAATCAGGCCATAGGCGGCCTCCGCATCGCCCAGCGCTTGAAACACCGCGCCGCGATAGGCGGCGAATGCGGAGCGTTTGCCAGCGGCGGCGCTGTCAATCTCGGCCTCGATCCGCCCAAAGTCGAGCAGCGGTCCAGCGATGGCGCCCGCCGCCGTTCCAACAATGGAATCGTCATCGAAAAAGTCGCCGGGGCTGAAAGCCAGCAGGCCGATGACGCCGGACAAAGTCAGCTTGGGAAATCGCGCGCGAGAGGCAGCGGCCAAGTCCTGATCGGTGGCGGCAAGCTCGGCTGCGGCGGCGAGTACGTCGGGCCGGTTCGCGAGCAATTCGGATGGCAATGCGGCGGGCGGCGCGCTGCGTTCGAGCAGGCCTGACCCTCGCGCAAGCGCCGCGTTGATGCTGCGCGCATCCTGCGCCGTGAGTGTGACGAGCCGTCCGATGATGCGGACCTTTTCGCTTTCCAGCGCGGCAAGGCGCGAGCGTGAGCCACTCGCGGCGGCCTCAGCGCGCACGCGGTCAAAACCCGGCGCAATCCCGGCCTGCTCCCGCACTGTCGCAAGCTCTGCCAGCCGCGAGGCCGCTGCCACATCCTCCTGCAAGGCTGCCATGCGAGCCTCCAGCGTGCGCCAGTCGATCACGCTGGTGGCGATCTCTGCCAGCAGCGCGTTGCGTACTGCACCCGCCTGCGCGCTGGCGGCGTCAATCCGGGCGAGCGCGGCGCGTTCCTGCGCACGCAATTGCCGGAAAATGTCAGGATCCCAGCGCGCTGTGACATTCGCCCCGTATGAGGTCTGTTCGCGTGGGATAAAGCCCGCCGCGCCTGCATCGCCAAACTGCGCGGGGTTGATGCGATTTTGCGTGACATTGCCGTCCGCGCTGATGTTCGGCAGTCGCTCAGCCCCGGCACGCGCCGCTTGTCCGCGCGCTGCGTCCACGCGGGCGACGGCTTCGGCAAGGCTGGGCGCATCGGTGAGCGCAAGAGCGGACAATCGCACATAAGCCGGGTCCGACGTTGGCAAAAGCGTGTCGAGCGAGCCTGTGACCCTGGCGTCGGGCGTGTAGAAGAAGGCCGGGGCAAGTTGAGGTGTGGGCGTCGCAATTTCGGGCACGGGCTTACTTGCACAGGCGGCCAGCGCGGTGGAGAGGCACAGGGCCAGCAGACAGCGGAAAGGGCGGGCCATGGCGATCATTCCCCCTCGGCTTTTGCGTCGCTTGTCTTGGCCGCAATGAAGGCGTCGACCTGCTGGCCCACGCGGAAATCATCGCTTTCAGGCAGCGCGTAGATCAGCTGAAGCACGCGGACATCGACCCGTTCAGAGGCGCTGTTGGTCAATTGCCGCTTGGGCACAACTTGCGGTTCGGCGCGCACAAAGGTGGCTTTGACCTGATTGCTGGCAGCGCCGCGCGGGGAGACGATAGCTTCCGCGCCCAGCTTGACCCGCACCGCTTCGTTTTCATCGACATCGATGCGCACATGCAGTGGATTGGTCTGACCCATCTGAATGAAAGGCTGGCGCTGCCCGCCGCCCTGTGTTGCGGCATATTCGCCGGGGCGGATGTTCACCGCAAGGATCTCGCCTGAAATCGGCGCGCGCACCGTCAGGCGGCCCAATTCAGTGCGGGTCGAACCAGCGCGCGCTTGCGCCGCGGCGAGCCGAGCGCGGGAAAGCCGCAAGCGCTCTGAGGCGATTTCTGCCTCGCCCTCCGCGCGGATAATCTCGGTTTTGCTGACGGCGGCAGGGTCATCAAGCTCGCGGTAGAGCGCGAGTTGGCGCAGCGCGATTTCGCGAGCCTTGGCAGCCTCTCCAATAGAGGCGCGCGCTTCAGCGATGGCGGCGTCGGCTTCGGTCAGCCCTGCTCGCACAGCGCGGTCATCAATGGTGAAGAGCGGCTCGCCTTTTTCCACCCGGTCGCCCGCAGCCACCCGCAGATCCGTGATCAGACCCGGCAGCGCAGAGCCAATGTCGATCACTTCGCTCGCCGGTTCGACGAGGCCCACGCCTGCCACGCGAGCGGAGTTGGCAAGCGCGCCGGTCGGCTTGGCCGGCTGCGCTTCGGGTTCAGTGATTTCGCGTGGAGGGATTTCTGCGAGCACATACCATGTGGCGCCGCCCAATCCGATCAGGGCGAGTACGGGCAGGATTTGGCGCGAGAAGCTCAGGTTGGGGATGAGGAGAGCCATGAAAACCTCTATAAAAGTGGGATTGGGAAAGCGGGCAGGTGAGGGGTCAGTGCCCCTCTGGTATGTCTGTGCCGTCATGCGTCACGCGCCCGTCTTCGAGTACGAGGATGCGGTCAGCGAGGTCGAAAATCCGGTTGTCATGCGTGACGATGATGCAGGCGCGGTCTTCAGCGACAGCCACTTCGCGCAGCAGGTCCATGACGCGGCGACCCGAGCTCGCATCGAGTGCAGCGGTCGGCTCATCGCACACGACAAGGCGGGGTTCGTGGACCAATGCCCGGGCGATGGCGACGCGTTGTTGCTGCCCGCCGGAAAGTTGGCGCGGGAGTTTCTCGGCTTGCTTGCCGATGTTAAGCTTTTCCAGCAGCTCAATCGCCTTTTCGCGCGCAGGCTCAATATCCATGCCCTTTGCGATCAACGGCACAGCGGCGTTGGCGGCCGCGTCAATTGAGGGGATCAGATTGTATTGCTGGAAGATAAAGCCGATGTTCTGGAGGCGGAAGTTCACCAATTCCGTGTCAGACAGCGCGTAGATATCTGTCCCGAAGACCTTCACCTCGCCCTCGGTCGGCCACAAAATGCCGCACATGATCGAGATCAGCGTCGTCTTGCCCGAGCCGCTTTCGCCGACGACATAGGTCATCTCGCCAGAGCGGATGTCTGCATCAACGCCGTGCAACACACGGATGGTGGACTGGCCTGCTTGAAAATCGCGAATGATGCCGCGCGCACAGATGGCTGAGGTCGGATCGCAGCCGCCGATTGCGCTGGTGTCCATCGGCTTGTTCTTAGTGAGACTTGTGTCTGCCATGTCCGCCTCCCTCACCGGAACACCGATGCAGGCTCGGTCCGCATCACGCTGCGCAGGGAAATCCAGCCGGTCACTGCAAGGATCACGATCACCGCGACGAGACTGATGAACGGGATTTCCCAGGGGATGTAGAACGCCTTGAACTTGGGATTTCCGGAAAAGCCATAGATAAACAGCGCAGTACCGATAATGCCGAGCGCGTAGCCGATCGCGCCCACCAGAGTGGCCTGAGCGACGACCATGCGGGCGATCTTGAAATTGGTAAGGCCAATCGCCTTGAGCGCGCCGAATTGCTTGATGTTGTCGCGAATGAACAGGCTGAAGGTCAGCCCCACAATTGCAACCCCGACGATGAAGCCCAGCAGCACAGTGATGCCAAAGTTGAGCGGAATACCAGTGTTCTCAATGATGAAATCAACGCCTGACTGCGCCAGCTCCTCTCGCGGAACCGCTTTCAAGCCGGTCTGCTCGGAAATGCGCTGCGCCACCGCCTCAACCGTTTCCCCTTCGCTAACGCCTGCCAGCACAAAGGTCAGGCGGTTGCGGGTACCGGGGACGTAGTTGAGCGCTTGGCTGTATTTCGTGTAGAGGATCGCTTGGCCCGAGAAGGCCGGGATCGCATCGGCGACCCCGCGGATAACCGCGCGCTGATCGTTTAGTTCGAGCCGCTGCCCAACCGGGTCTGACCCGTCCTTGAACATGTTGGTGACGCCGACATCATCGATGATCACCGAGTCAGGCTGCGAGAGGATATCTTTGGAGCCCTCTACCATCTTTTCGGGGAGGCCGATGAGCGTTGAATTATCGACGCCGACAATAGTCACACCCTCCAAATCGCCCTGACTGGTCCGCACCGAAGCCACCGCGCGCAAATGCGGGACTGCCCACTCTACGCCTTCAATCGAGCGCACTTCGTCAAGCGCGGTGGACGGCATGGCGTAGTTGACCTCGGTCGTCTTGGTCACCGGGTCCATCACCCAGATCTGCGCTTCGGGCGCGGAGTAGACGCCGCTCGCCCCGCGCTCGATCAGATTGATGAAGATGGTGAGCTGCTGGGTGATGAGCAGAGTTGAAAAGGCGATGCCAAAGAGCAGGCCGTAAAACTTCTGCTTGTCACCCGTAAGCATTCGGATGGCGATCCACAGCATGGGGCAGGGGAACCTTTATGTCGTCAGGGGGGTTGCTGACACGTGGGCTTCTAACATAATAGTGAACGGTACCGTTTAACAGGCCGTGTAACTGAACGGCCCCGTTCATTTCGTTAACTGCCGTTTGGTGATCGAGTTCCAAGACCTTGAAGAAAAAACCCGGACGTCCTTCTGATCAGGTCAAGCGAAAGGCCATTATCGACGCTGCGTCCCGGCGATTTTTCGATGAAGGATTTGCGCCCACCTCGATTGAGCAGATCGCGGCGGATGCGGGCGTCTCAAAGGTCACGATTTACAATCACTTCGGCGACAAGCGCGCATTGTTCATCGCGGCGGTTGAGCTCGAATGCGAAAGGATGCGCGGCTATTTCTCGATCGAGGAATTGCCATCCGGAACCATCCGAGAACGTTTGCTGGCCATCGGCGAGGGCATGACAGCGTTCCTCTCTCGCCCCGAAATGATCGCGTTTGAGCGCCGCATCGCCGCCGAGACCGAGCATGAACCCGCCATTGGGCAGGCGTTTCTGAAGGCCGGGCCATGGCGGATGAAGAGCGCCTTTGCGCAGTTCCTGTCCTTTGCGGATGAACACGGCGAATTGGAGGTGCCCGACCCTGATCTTGCCGCCGAGCAATTTGCGGCTCTGTGTAAAGGGATGGGCGATCTTGACCTGCGCTTTGGCGAAGTGGTGCCGCCCGAGGACCGGGACTGGCGGATTGCCGGGGCGGTTGACGTGTTTCTCGCACGCTACGCCGCCTAGTCTCTTCGCGCGCCTAATTGCCTAGGCAGAAGGTCGGGCGTCCAATAAGGGGGCAGACAGCGTATAGTCTTTCGTGAAAGAGATGTGACCGCAATGGGTCATTATCTTGCCATTCATTCGCCTGATCCTACATTGTGAGGTCAGAAAGGAATCATCCGAGCCATGAGCGACCAGAACGATCCCAACCAGCAGCCTCCCGAGGGTCAAAACCCGTGGATCAAGCAATTGATGATTTGGGGCGGCATTTTTCTAGCGCTGCTCTTGGTCGTATCGTTGTTCAGCAATGCCGGGAACACACCCGGCACGCAGATCAATTATTCCGATTTCCGCGCTCAGGTGGCTGAGGGCAAAATCCAGCAGGTTGAGCTGGGCGAGGACGTGATCACCGGCACGTACAAAAACGGCAAGGCGTTCACCACGCTGCCGATCCGGACGGACACAGAAATCACCGCTCTGCTGGAAGAAAACAACGTCGATTTCACCGGCAAACAGCGTGAGCAGCCGAATATGTTGCTTTACATCCTGCTGAATTCGCTCCCGTTCCTGCTTATTCTCGGCATTGCCTTTTTCGCGCTGCGCCAGGTGCAGAAGGGCGGCGGCGGCGGCGCGATGGGCTTTGGCAAGTCCAAGGCCAAGCTGCTGACCGAACGCCAGGGCCGCGTGACCTTTGATGATGTCGCTGGTATCGATGAAGCACGCGAAGAGCTGCAGGAAATCGTCGAGTTTCTGAAAGATCCGCAGCGCTTCTCAAAGCTGGGCGGTCAGATTCCGAAGGGTGCGCTGCTGGTCGGCTCGCCGGGTACGGGTAAGACGCTGCTGGCGCGCGCGATTGCGGGCGAAGCGGGCGTTCCGTTCTTCACCATTTCAGGCTCGGACTTCGTTGAAATGTTCGTGGGCGTCGGCGCGAGCCGGGTGCGCGACATGTTCGAACAAGCGAAGAAAAACAGCCCCTGCATCGTCTTCATCGACGAAATTGACGCCGTGGGCCGTTCGCGCGGGCATGGTCTGGGCAATTCGAACGATGAGCGCGAGCAGACGCTGAACCAGCTGCTCGTTGAGATGGACGGCTTTGAAGCCAACGAAGGCATCATCATCATCGCGGCCACCAACCGACCCGACGTGCTTGACCCCGCGCTGCTGCGTCCGGGCCGGTTTGACCGTCAGGTCGTGGTACCGATCCCTGATATTGACGGGCGTGAGAAGATCCTCGGCGTGCATATGAAGAAGGTGCCGCTGGCTCCCGATGTGAACCCGCGCACGATCGCGCGCGGCACGCCGGGCTTCTCGGGTGCGGATTTGGCCAACCTCGTCAATGAAGCGGCTCTTCTGGCGGCGCGCCGTAACAAGCGGCTCGTGGCGATGCAGGAATTCGAGGACGCCAAGGACAAGGTCATGATGGGTGCGGAGCGCCGCTCCATGGTGATGACCGAGGACGAGAAGAAGATGACCGCCTATCACGAGGCCGGCCACGCGCTCGTTTCGATTAATGAGCCTGCCTCTGACCCGATTCACAAAGCGACAATCATCCCGCGCGGCCGCGCGCTGGGCATGGTGATGCGCCTGCCCGAACGGGACAGCTATTCCTACCACCGTGACAAGATGCATGCGAACCTTGCTGTCGCCATGGGCGGACGCGTTGCCGAGGACATCATCTTTGGTCACGACAAGGTCTCAAGCGGCGCGTCGGGTGATATCCAGTACGCCACCGATCTGGCCAAGAACATGGTCACCAAATGGGGCATGTCGGAAAAGCTCGGGCCGCTGCAATATGAGCAGCAGCAGGAAGGCTATCTTGGCATGGGCTCGTCTGCGCGCACCATGGCGGGTGCCGAAACCAACAAGCTGATCGATGCAGAAATCAAACGACTGGTAGAAGAAGGCCTGAAGCGCGCCACTGATATTTTAACAGACCAAGAGGATAAACTTCACCTGCTTGCTCAGGCTTTGCTCGAATATGAGACGCTGTCAGGTGATGAAATCAACACGCTCATGGAAGGCGGCTCGATTGATCGGCCTGACATGCCGAGTGGCCCTGCTGCAACCCGCCCGAGCCACGGCTCTGCGATCCCGAAGGCAGGCAAGCGCTTCGGCCCGAAGGGCGGCGAGGCTCCGCAGGGGGCTTAGTCCGGGCGCCTTTGCAGGCCAGATAACTTAAGCGGGCGTCAGAGCGATCTGGCGCCCGTTTGGTGTTACGACTCAGAACGCGCCGAGCAGCAGCAGCGCCTGCAGGAACAGCGTCATCACAAGAATGATGGAAAAGGTAAGCACTGCAAATCGCCAGATTGCCGAGAAGCGCGACAGGCCATAGGAATGGCGCAGATGCTTATAGACATGCAGCGGAGCCAAAGCCGCGAACAGCGTAAGGCTCCACGCAAGCGATAGGCCCGCCGCATTCAGCAGCGACAGCGCGATAAACAGCAGTGACATGAAGCTGAGCGAATAGGTGATGAAAACGGTGTGGTCATACGCCTTGATTCCGCTTCGCCAGGCAAACAACAGCCACACAAAGGGCAGCGAGAGCGGAATCAGCAGCCAACTGAATTTGTATCCGTTGGCCTGCATCTTGTAGAGCATGAGCCCGGGGTTCTTGTTCCACTTTTCGGCGAGCTTTTTGACGAACGGGATGCTTGTATCCCCATCGATCTCGATCACACCCGGCGAAGTGTCGATTGCCGTCGAGGGTTCCAGAACAGTTTCGCTGGGATCTTCAGCCGCTGGGGCGGCCTCTTCTCCCGTCAGTGCGCGCGCAAGTTCAAGGGCTGTCAACTCGCCCTCAATCGTATCCAATTCGTCCTGAAGTTTCGCCTTTCCGGTTCCTTCGGGCGTGCTCGCAAGCATTGTTTCGAGCACTGTTTTACGCGCCTGCAGCTTTGCGCGTTCACCTTGGATCTCCGCAACCTGCTCATCGGGTACGAGCCCTTCCAAATCGGTCGGCACGCCCAGGCCGATCATCTGGAAGACCGCGAACATGGCGAACACGCTGAACAGGAACATCGACATCGGGCTGACGAATTTCGCACGCTCCCCTTCGATGTAGCGGCGGGTCAGGCGGCCAGGCTTGAAGGCGAGCAGTGGCAAAGTGTGCGCCAGCTTGCCGTCAAGGTGCAGCACGCCGTGCATCAGATCATGCCCGATCGCCGTCAAAGTGGGGTGTACGTGCAGTTTCTGCCCGCAATTCCAGCAATAAGCGCCGCTCGCATCGGCGCCGCAATTGGAGCAGGTGACGGTGTCTTGTGCGCTGGACGCAGCACCGCTTTCGGGTGCGACAGCCTTTGCTGCGAGCGCACCTTCCACGGCCTGACCCAGCCCCTCAGCGATATCGCTCATACGCGCATGCCCCTCATGTTGCGCTGCACACTATAAGACCGCGCCCGCAAATGTGAACGCGCGAGGGGCAAAAGATGGTTTCGCTGTCCGCGAGGCCGTGTCCAACCTCGCAGCGGCGGCTCACTTGGTTGCGAGCTTGCGCTCAATCGCGGTCCAGAGCTGCGCGAAAGCGCGGGCGGCTGGCGCGCGCGGGGCAAAGGCTCCCACGGGCTTGCGCTCCACAGCGCATTGCTCAATCGCGCTTGCCGCAGGGATTACGGGCCATTTCGCATTGGCCTCACGCGCTTCGCGATGGAGCGTGCGGCGCATATCGACCATGGACAGCACCGGCAGGATGGGCGGATGGTTCTTGCCACTGCCGCGCACTTCCTCGACCACCAGATCAAACGCCCGAGCCGACAGCGGAGAAGGTGGCAGCGGCACAATCACCAGATCCGCAGCGCGCATGACCTGACCGCTGATCTCGTTAAGCACAGGCGGGCAATCGAAGATGATCCGATCATAGCTCTTGGAGAGAGTCTCAACGAGCTTTGCGAGCCGCCTCTTCTTGCCGATCCGGTCAAACTGACGGTCTAGCGTACGAATGCTCTCATCAGCGGGGAGCAGCGAAAGGTTTTCAAATTCGGTGGTCTGGATCAGCTTTTCCGGATCACGCTCGCTAGCAAAGACGCTTTCGGCTGTGCGCTTTTTCTTGGGATCGACACCCAGCAGGAAGCCCGACCCGTTCGAGGCATCAAGGTCCCAGACCAATGTCTTGCGCCGCGAGATAGACGCCGCGCACCATGCAAGGTTGACCGCGAAGGTCGTCTTCCCGACCCCGCCTTTGACACTGTAGACCGCTATCGAAGCCATTTTACTGCGTGTTCCTGTCCGTCCTATGTGGCTTGGTTGCCGCTTATGTTACGTTTTGATTACAGTTCTCTCATTCGCATTTGTATCGTGCGAAATCAAGGGCAAGGGGCGGCCGTTGCAAACCTGTCATGGGTTCGGAATCCGCTGCTGGTCGCAATCTAGAGCGCGCATACGAAAAAGGCCGCCAATCCGGCGGCCTTTTCAATTTGGGACACTTTTGTAGGTGCCTGACGGCTGGCTTAGCCTTCGTAATCGGAACCGATCGAGGTCGAGCGGGTCGGCGCGCTGGCCGTGATCCGCAAGGCTTCTGCTGATTGGCTGAGCGAGCCGATATCGTCCGCTTCATCCTCATCATCTGGCAAAATCTTCTGCAAGCCAGTAACGAGCGATTCTTGCAGCTCCTTGGGCTTGATCGTCTGCTCGGCGATTTCGCGCAGTGCGACGACCGGGTTCTTGTCACGATCGCGATCAAGCGTCAGTTCGCTGCCGCCCGAGATCTCGCGCGCCCGCTGGGCCGCAAGCAGCACAAGGTCGAAACGGTTAGGAACCTTGTCGACGCAATCTTCAACGGTAACGCGGGCCATCGCGGGGTCTCTTTCGTCAAATTGTCATGAGTATTCGAAGCTGTGCACGTAGGGTCGCCCCGGCGATGAGTCAATGATTGGCACGAATTGGCGCGCGATCGGTTTGACGGTGGTGCACAAAGCGTTCCCTTCTCAGCCCGGTGTCGCAGCCGATCCCTTCGATCCGTTTACGCTGCCAGCAGCGGGAAGCCGTTTTACCTTTTATCCGCGCGGCGCGGACCGGCTGGAGGCGCTGATTGAGCTGATTGAGGGCGCGCACGACACGCTTGATGCGTTCTATTTCGAGTATGATCCCGACGAGACCGGCATTCGTATGCGCGACGCTTTGGTCGCGGCGGCTCGGCGCGGTGTTCGGGTGCGGCTGTATGTTGATGCATTTGGCAGCGGTGCGCAGCCGGACTTTTTCTCTGATCTGGTCGATGCGGG
The DNA here is from genome assembly GCA_039815245.1 of Pseudomonadota bacterium. Lineage (GTDB taxonomy): Bacteria > Pseudomonadota > Alphaproteobacteria > Sphingomonadales > Sphingomonadaceae > Erythrobacter. The sequence continues at coordinate 81,886 of JBCBZR010000003.1, forward strand.
CGGCACGTTTAACCGTTTCCAAGCGCGTTGGAATATCCGCTTTCTGATCCGCAACCACCAGAAAATGGCCATAGCTGACGGCGAGCGCGTGATGAGCGGAGGTTTCAACATCGCCGATGCCTATTTCGCGCCGCCACAAGACTTCGGCTGGACAGATCTGGGCGTGCGCATTGAGGGCGCATTGACGCAGCGTTTTGCTGCGTGGTTTGCGCTGATCCATGAATGGATGACGGCTGACGGCTCCGAGTTTCGCCGAATTCGCAGCCTTGTGCGCGATTGGGATGGTGGGGAAGGGCCAGTTCAATTGTTGCTGGGCGGCCCGACCACAGTAACAAGCTCATGGGCGCGCGCGTTCAAGCGTGACCTTGTCCATAGCGAGCGCACCGACATCGTCACCGCCTATTTCTCGCCGCCGCGCAGTGTGCGCCGCGCTCTGCGCCGCGCGGCCCGCCACGCGCGATTGCGGATGATCCTGGCGCGGTGGTCTGATGCCCAGATCACAGTCAGAGCGGCGCGCCTGCATTACAAGCGGATGGTCCGCAACGGCGCGGCGCTGTTCGAATACTTACCGACCAAGCTGCATATGAAGCTGATCATCCTTGATAACGTCGCCTATATCGGCAGCGGTAATCTCGACATGCGGTCGGTCCGGCTCAATCTGGAGCTCATGATCCGCGTTGAAGATGCTCCTATCGCTGATCGTCTGCGAGTGCTGATCGATGCGCTTGAAGCGGAAAGTCGCCCAGTCGACAGCGCTTGGCTGGCCGAGCATGGCGGCGTGGTGAATCGGCTGCGCTCGCTATGGGCCTCCGCGATGATGCGGTTTGTCGATTACAAGCTTGCCCGCAGTCTCAATCTGGGTGCGCCATCGCGCGCAAACACCCGCGCGCATGAGGACTGACAGCGGGAAGCGCTCAGGAATACCCGTCGTCGCTGTACTTGTAATCGGGTGAGGTGAACTTCGTGATCTCGCTCTGGAAGTGCAGCGAGACATTGCCGGTTGAGCCATGGCGCTGCTTGGCCACGATGAGCGTCGCTTTGCCCACCATCTCTTCAAACTTCTGTTCCCATGCGAGGTATTTCTCCTGCGCTTCGGTCGAAGATGTCGCGTCAGGCGTGTCAGGCTTGACCAGCAAGTGGTAATAATCCTCGCGATAGACAAACCAGACCATGTCCGCATCCTGCTCAATCGAGCCGGATTCGCGCAGGTCAGAGAGCATCGGGCGCTTGTCTTCGCGCTGTTCGACCGCGCGGCTCAGCTGTGAGAGCGCGATGACTGGAACGCCAAGCTCTTTGGCGAGCGTCTTGAGGCCCCGGCTGATCTCCGAGATTTCGTTGACGCGGTTGTCGTTTGCCCGGCCTGATCCTTGCAGCAGCTGCAGGTAATCGACCACGATCAGACCGACATCATGCCGCCGCTTCAGCCGCCGCGCGCGGTTGCGCAGGGCAGAGATTGTCAGCGCAGGCGTATCGTCGATGAACAGCGGCAATTCGGCAAGGCGCTGGCTGGCCTGGCTCAGTTTCTGAAACTCAGCCTTGGTCAGCTTACCGCTGCGCAGCGTTTCAGAACTGACCTCTGCCTGTTCGGCCAGAATACGCGTGGCGAGCTGGTCCTTGCTCATTTCCAGACTGAAGAACACCGCGGGCGCGCCGTATTGGTGGTCCCCGCCATCGCGCTGCCATTTCAAATGCTCATCCGCGCAATTGAAGGCGATGTTCATCGCGAGCGAGCTTTTGCCCATGCCCGGACGCCCGGCGAGGATGATGAGATCGGATTTGTGCAGACCGGCGGTCTTCTGATCGATCACGGAAATGCCGGTGGTTTTGCCTGACAGCCCGCCGCTTGATTGCATCGCGGCTTCGGCCATGCGGATCGCTTCGATCGCGGCTTCGCGAAAGCTCGCCGCTTCCTCACCTGTCTGCGCGCCCTCAGAGACTTTGAACAGGTCCGCTTCGGCCTGGGCAATCCGCTCCATCGGCTCGACATTGTCCGACGTATCAAGCGCGCCCTCCACCAGACCGCGCCCCACGCTGACCAATTCACGCAGCAGCGCCAGATCGTAGATTTGCTGCGCCAGTTCATGCGGCGCGAGAAGGCCTGCGCCATTCGCCGTCAGCTTAGCCAGATAGCTTGGCCCGCCCAGTTCCTTGAGCGCTTCATCGCCTTCAAACTGGGGGCGCAAGGTGACGGGGGATGCGGTGGCATTGCGGTCCAGCGTCTTGAGGATTTTCTCGTAGATCCGCTCATGCACCGGTTCAAAGAAGTGATGGGGCTTGATCGCGACGCGCAATTCCTCAACCACCCGGTTGTCGATCAGAACCGCTCCCAGAAACGCCGCCTCCGCTTCGAGGTTGTGAGGCAGGGCTTTGGTCCCCGACCCGGTCTCTGTGGTGTCATCGCTGGGGAAGAGGAGTGTGTCGCTGGCGTCCATTTGCACTCTGATACGCAGCCCCCGTTTGGAGGCAAGGGGCAAAGCCCATGCGATATTTTTTCTAACCCCGCTTGCCCTGTGGATTGCGGGGATCACGCCGAAACGACTCGTGAAAAGCTTGAACTAAGGGCGATCAATCTGCGAAGGCTATCGGCATGGCCAGTTTGCCTCCTGATTCCGGTGCGTCCGCCCCCGGCTCTTCGCATCGTATTGCGCATATTGCGCTCGATGAAGCGACGATTCTGTGGCGCAACGCCGATGTTGAGCAGGAGCGGCGGGTCGCGATCTATGATTTGATCGAGGAAAACACCTTCAAGCCGGTCAAAAGCGCTGAAAAAGGCGCACGCGGGCCGTATCGCCTGTTTTTGGGCGTGCGCGACGGCCGGCTGGCGATGGATGTGAGCGATGCGGATGAAGAATTGTTGGAGACGCTGTTGATCGGCCTTGCGCGCTTCCGCCGCCCGATCCGCGAATACTTCGCGATCTGTGACAGCTATTATCAGGCGATCCGCAAAGCGACTCCGGCTGAAATCGAGACGATCGACATGGCGCGGCGCGGCATTCACAACAATGCCGCCGAACTGCTGCTGGAGCGGATGGAGGGTAAGGTTGAAACCGATTTTGCCACCGCGCGGCGGCTCTTCACGCTGATCTGCGTGCTCCACATTAAGGGCTGAGGCGCGCATGGCAAAGCGCCCTGCGGGCAAAAAGGTGCGCACCAAAAGCAAATCGCGCAAAAAGCCGGGCTTGATCCTTCGCATCTGGCAATTGGGTGCGCTCGTGGTGCTGGCGGCGATTGTCTATGCGGCGTGGCTGTGGATTGACATGCAATCGTGGCGGCCCGCTGAGGAGACCTATCCCGAACAAGGCGCGCTGATTGCCAGCGGCTCTGACACTGTGCGGTTTGAAACGCTCAAGGCGATTGGCGCGCAATTCGTCTATCTGGAGCTTGCCGGTGTGAGCGGTGAGCCTGATCCGCTGTTTGGTGCGCGGTTGGAGGCGGCCCGCGCGGCGGGGCTGAAGGTCGGGATCGTCCTGCCGTTTGACCCGTGCCGCCGCGCTGATCCGCATTCCGAGCGCTTCACTCGGATGGTGCCGCGCGACGCTGACCTGCTGCCGCCTGCCATCGCGCTGGTCGAAGTGCCGATTGCGTGCGAGGAGCAAGTGTTCGATGCGAGCGTGACCAGCGAAGTGCTGACATTGGTCAATCAGGTGGAGGGCCATTCAGGCAAGCCTGCGATCCTGAAGCTGGGTGATGCGTTTGAGATGAAGTATCGGCTGGCCGGACGCATGGAGCGCGATCTATGGCTTATCCGCGACCGCGCGCGGCCGCGCTATGCCGGACGGCCATGGCTGCTGTGGAGCGCCAACAGCCAATTGGAGACTCAGGCGAGCGCTCAGCCGGTGGAATGGGTCGTCGTGCAAAGATGACGGGAACGTTGACGGGAACAGGGAACGCCATGTCGGACACAGAAGCCAAGCTGATTGCCGCCGCACGCGAAGCCGCGCGCCAGGCCTATGCGCCCTATTCCGATTATCAGGTCGGCGCGGCGCTGCTGTTTGCCGATGGCGCGGTGATCACCGGCTGCAATGTCGAGAATGCGAGCTATGGCCTGTCGCTATGTGCAGAGACCAATGCGGTGGCGCAGGCGATGGGCGAGGGGCGACGCGGCGGGCTGGTCACGGTCGCGGTGGTCGGTCCGCAGGACAAGGGGGACGGCGCGCCGATCACCCCATGCGGGCGCTGCCGTCAGATGCTCAATGAGCTGGCCGCCTTGGATGGCAATAACCCGATGATCTTGTGTGTGGGCGCAGACGAGGTGCGCCGCGTGCCCCTTTCAGTCCTGCTGCCGCATGCCTTTGGGCCGGACCACCTCGAATAGCGCGTGGGCTTAATTGCCGAAGATATCGCCCAGCGTCTTACCGATATTGCCAACCGGGTTCTTGCGAAAGGCGCGCTCTTCATTGCCGACATAGGTGAAGATGCCATCGAGCCCCTGATCGGTGACCGAGCGGTTGATGCTCTCGCGGTTGAGGCCAGCCTGCCGCACAAAGCTGTGCTTTTCAGCCAGACTGTCAAACGTGGTGTAGACGCCAAGATCACCCAGCGCGGTGTCAACCAGCGGCTCCAGCTTGGCATGCAATGTATCATTGGAGGAGCGGCGCAGATATTGCGTCCCACCATCCGCCTGCTTGATGATACCGGGCGCATCGTTGAAGCTCAGGCCGTCAATTGCGTCGCGGAAGATTGGTTTGGCTTCGCCTGCAGCGGCTCCGGCGGCGTCGTTGATCTGGCGGGTGATCGGGCCGAGCACGCCCAGTTTCTCGCTTGCGCTCATGATGGAGCCGAAGATGCCGCCCAGTCCGCCGCCGCTGCCGCCCACCAGTGGCGGGGCAATGCGCACCGCTTCATCACCGTAGAACGCGCCGGGCTGAGCGAGCTTGTCGAGCGCGCTGTCGGTCGCAGAGCTGAGGATGGAGGACAGGTTCAGCCCTTGCGCAAATGCGGGTGAGGGCAGGACGACCAGTGCGCCGCCCGCGGCAAGGCCTAAAATCAAGGTGCGGCGGTTCATGTGGCTGCTCATGCGGTCTCTCCTCTTTCGGTACACACCATAGCACAAAAGCTGCGCGATACGGCGTAACCCTTCGTATCCTTAGTTAGCCTTCGGACGTCTCGATCCACTCCAGCAGCGCCGCGAGGCAATCGCGTGCGAGGACCTTGCAACGCTCTGGCGACCAGCCTTGCTCGGGCTCGGGGAAGTCAGCGAGATCCTTGAACGGCATTTCGAGCGTCATCGCGCAAGCGCCATAGCGCTCAGCGACCTGATTGGTGCTGATTGACAGGTTTGCTCGGCCAGCCGGCGTCTTGGGATAGCCCAGCTTGGTCTGGAAATCGGGCGTGCGCCGGTCGAGCATGCGCTGATAGCGGTAGAACTGATCGCCCAGCGCGTCTGACCAGGAGGGTATGCCTTCAAACCCGGCGAGGAAATTGGCCGGGATCGCTTCATCGCCGTGCACATCCATCGCGAAATCGACGCCGGTTTCGTCCATCCGATTGCGGATGGCGAGCACTTCGGGTGATGTGTCGGCGCTCGGGTTTGCCCATTCGCGGTTGAGATTGGTGCCCACCGCATTGGTGCGCAAGTGTCCGCGCGCTGAGCCATCCGGGTTGCAATTAGGCACGACATGCAGGCGGCAATGCTTGCGCAGGCCGCGCCCGACGGGATCGGAAGGGTCGGTCAGGCACTCCAGCGCCCCTTCCATCCACCATTCGGCCTGCGTTTCGCCAGGATGCTGGCGCGCATAGAGCCACACTTTCAGCGCCCCTTCACCCATCTCCAGCATATCAAGCGGGCGGCCATCAAGCGTCTGGGTAAGCCGCATGCACTCCACCCCTTCGCTCGCCGCGGCCTCTGCGACAAGGTCATGGTGCCGCTCAATCGAATAGGGAGCGAAATAGGCGAAATAGGTGATGTCGCTGGCCGGGATATAGCGGATGGTGAGCGTGCCGCTGTCTTCGCCTTTGTCAAAGCTGCTGGCAGCGCGCGCCCAGTATTCGCGGTCTTCGGAGACGCAGGCGTCGTAGTCTGGCCAGCCGCCGGGATATGCGCTGGTGTTGAGACCGGTCAGCTTCAACTCCAGCTCGCGGCCCGCTGCGCCTGTCACTCGAAAGTGAAACCATTGTGCGAATTCGGAATTGTGATCCTTTTCGATGGCGAGGCGTGCGGTGGTGCCGTCTATGCCGAGGACTTCGATATTCCCGCTGTCAAAGGCGGCGTCGATATGGACCGCGCTCATCGCGCGTCATCCTCTTTGGTGGGCACCAGCTCTTTTGCGTCCAGCACCACGGTATCGCCATTGCCGCCCGGAAAGTCTCGGAACAGCGCGGTGGCAAGCGTGCGGGCGGTGATCGAGACCGGCGCGTAGGGCGAATCGAGGCTGGTCGGGAAGGTCGCTCTGCCTTCCCACAGATTGACGCCTGGCTCGGGTCCGGCGGGCGCAATCGCTACGCTGAGCTCGGACAAGACGCGCGGGCCGCTTTGCCCGCCGCCCAGATTGATGCCTATGCCGACACCGCCGCCAAGCCCCCCGCCAAAGCCGCCTGTTCCGCCGCCAATGCCGACATTGACCGGCCCATTGCGTCGGGTCGCAGGGGCAAGTGAGCTGCGGCGGCTTTCAATCAGCGCGATCTGGTCGGCCTCGGCGCCTTCGCCCACAACTGTGTAGCCCAGCCGTCCGAGCTCATCGCCAATCGCCCCGCGCAAGGCATCGCGCGCGACCTGATTGGTCAGCTCTTCGGGAAATTGCAGCGCGATGCGCCCTTTGCCCAGCGCTTCGGGCTGTTCAGCGACAAAGCGGGTCACCTCCACCGGGCCGGTGTAGGTTGATGTGCAGCCAGCGCAAAGCAACGCGGCGGCGGCGAGGATGAGAAGACGGGTGCGGGGCATGGTACACTGATCCTGAAATGAGCGGTCTCTGTGTCTATAGACCCGGCGACGGGCTGTGCAAAACCAAGCTGTGCTTTTGCTCGCTTTCACCATTTCGCTAAACCTTGGTGCTATAGGCGTGCGCGATGACCGACACGACAAAACCAAGCGTCCTCGTCACTGGCGGGGCGGGATATATTGGCAGCCATGCGGTGCTGGCCCTGCTGGATGCAGGATGGCCGGTGGCTGTGATCGACAATCTCACCACCGGCTTTCGTTTCGCCGTACCCGATGGTGTGCCATTGTATGAGGGCGATATCGCCGATGCAGACCTGCTCGCGCGCATCTTCGCTGAGCAGGGCACGCGCGCGGTCATGCATTTTGCCGGCTCTATCGTGGTCCCTGAAAGCGTGGCGGACCCGCTCAAATACTATCACAACAACACCGCCAAGAGCCGCGCCTTGGTTGAGGCGGTGGTGAAAGCGGGCGTGCCGCATGTGATTTTTTCCAGCACGGCGGCGACTTATGGCGTGCCTGAGACCTCGCCCGTTACCGAGGAAACGCCGCGCAGCCCGATCAATCCGTATGGCTGGTCAAAGCTGATGACCGAGCAGATGCTGAGCGATGTCGCCGCGGCGCATAAGATGAATTTCTGCGCTTTGCGCTATTTCAACGTGGCGGGTGCTGATCCGCGGGCGCGTTCGGGGCAGTCAACTGCAGGCGCCACGCATTTGATCAAGGTCGCGGTCGAGGCCGCGCTTGGCAAGCGCGACCATGTCAGCGTGTTTGGCACCGATTACGACACGCCGGACGGCACCGGCGTGCGCGATTACATCCATGTCAGTGACCTCGCCGCGGCACATGTGCTCGCGCTGGAGGCCCTGATCGAGAGCCCTGAGCGCTCGCTGACGATGAATTGCGGCTATGGCCGTGGCTTTTCGGTGCTGGAAGTGCTGGATGCGGTGGACCGTGTGACCAATCGCAAGCTGGATCGCCGGATGGAGCCGCGCCGCGCGGGCGATCCACCGTCGCTGGTCTCTGACCCGGCTCGCATTCGCGCGACACTGCCATGGCAGCCGGAGCATGCCGACCTTGACACGATCATCGCGCACGCTCTGGCGTGGGAGCGAAAATTGTCGGAGCTGCGCGGCTGAAGGATTGCTGGCGAGAATGCTTGACGAAAAGGGGGCGCGTGGGTAACTGCCGCCCCAGAGATTCCGCGCGTCGTTGATTCCGGCGCGCTTTTGTATTTTTGAGAGACCTGCGATGAAAATCAAGAACAGCCTCAAGTCGCTGAAAAACCGTCACCGCGACTGCCGCGTGATCCGTCGGCGTGGGCGCACCTATGTCATCAACAAGACCAATCGTCGCTTCAAGGCCCGCCAGGGCTAACAGCGAATGGGCTGCCGTGATGGTGGCCTGACGATGTGCAGCGGCCCGCCTCCGATAAGGAGTGCGGGCCGCAGCCGTTTGGGGCCGCGACTAAGGGATTGTTGGTATGCCAAAAGCTGTCGTGTTTGATGTCGGGCGGGTGCTGTATCAATGGCAGTTGCGCACCTTGTTTGAAAAGCTGATCGACGATGCGGACCAGCTTGAATGGTTTCTGACCCATGTCGTCACCGAGGAATGGCATTTCCGCCATGATCGCGGCGAAACCCTCGCGCAGATGCTGCCAGAGCGGATGGCGCAGTATCCTGAGCACGCGCTGCTGATCGCTGCCTATGCCGCGCGCTTCAATGAGACTGTGCCGGGGCCGGTTGCGGGGACGCATAATCTGGTGCGGCGGCTGCATCAGCGCGGCGTGCCGCTTTATTGCCTCACCAATTTCGGCGACGAGCTGTTTCGCCAGTTCCGCCGCGAGCATGATCTGTTTGACCTGTTCGAGGACGTCATCGTTTCAGGCACAGAGCAAGTCGCCAAGCCCGAGCAGCGCATCTACGAAATTGTCGAGCAGCGCAGCGCGCGCCCCGGCGCGGACTTGTTCTTCACCGATGACAACCCCGCCAACATCGAAGTCGCCCAAGCGCGCGGTTGGGACGCGCATCTCTTCACCGATGCCGAGGCGCTCGAAGCGCAGCTGGTGGGCGCGGGGTTTCTCTAGCCTCCCGGGCCGAGCAAGCCAAAAAAATCCCCCGGTCGCGAAGTGAGCAGCTGGGGGCTGCTCCGGTTCGCGCCGGGGGCTTGGGTGAGCCGCGTCCGAGGAGATTGAACGCAGCGTCGGGGATTGGATCAGCCGATAAGGCTTACTTGCCGTTGCACTTGGCGAGCTTGTCCGCGTCGAGTTCTTTGCCCTTCGCGCTGAAGCTGGTGATCTCGCCAAACTCACGCGAGAGACCGCGGCAGATGCGCATCGGGCGGCTCGAGCCCTTGGCAGCGACGCACATGTCAGCCTTGCAAGCCCAGGCGACGCCGCCGGCCACTGCGCGATCTTCATCGGTCGGGGCGGCCAGCTTCGCAGTGTAATATGGCGCGGCGGCGGTCACGCTGGCGGGAGCCGAAGCGAAGCCAACCAGAGCGACGCTGGCAGCGGCAGCCATGGCGAAAGCGGAAAGGCGAGCGGAGCAGGGGAGGGAGAGGGTCATGAGAGAAACCTTTCATCGTGTTGTGCCCCCGGGGAGGGGCGAGACAGCGCCACGGTTCCGATTTGAAGCTTGCTTTTCGCACTGCAACATTTCAAATCGAAACCGGTTGCGATTTGCGACCTAACTGATTCGAAATTCAGTTGCAAGAAAAAACCTACCCGACTATTCGCTGATAGGCTGGTGCAATTGGACGCTGCTCAACGCGGTGCCATCGCGCCGATTTTGCGATTGCGCGTGATTGGGGTAGTCTCGCCACAGCCGAGAGAGGAATGCCAATGGGTGAAGTTCGGGAATCGCTGCGTGAGCTGATTGACTGCGGCCTGCCGCAAGCGCTGGAAGTGATGGGTGAGCGCTGGTCGTTTATGATCCTGCGCGCCAGCTTCAACGGCCTCAAGCATTTCGAGGAATTTCTCACCGAGCTAGGCATCGCTCGCAACATTCTGTCCAACCGGCTCGCCAAACTGGTCGATCACGGCATTCTCGCGCGCAAGCCCTGCGAGGACGACCGGCGCAAGATCGAATATCGTCTAACTGACAAAGGCTTTGATCTGCTGCCCGCCATGGTTGCGCTGCGCCAATGGGGCCAGAAATATGGCTCGGAATTTGTCGCGGAAGACCCAGTGTTGGTCGACGAGCGTGATCGCCTGCCGGTTGGCCCGGTCTCCATGCTCTCCCACGACGGCCGCATCCTTGATCACATGGGGCTGAACCTTGTGAAGCGCGCCGATGTCGGCAAGCGCCCTGATGGGACGATGGCTGTTGCTGCTGGCGATGAATTGGGTACGGGCGATCTCGTCGATCTGGAAAGTGTGCGCAAAGCTGGGTGATCCGGCTTTCGAAGGCCTCAGGCGGGGACAGCCGCGCTAATCGGTCTGCGCCCTCTTGACCCGGCCCGCTTGGGCTGGACTGTGGGGCCCGATGAATGACCCCGCCTTCCTTATAGAATCGGACACCGCCAGCTCGCTGGATCGGGCGCGTGAGATCCTGCGCGAGACCTTTGGTTTTCAGGGATTTCGCGGGCAGCAGGAGGCGGTTATTTCACGCGTTCTGGCAGGCGAGCATACGCTCGCGCTAATGCCGACAGGCGCGGGTAAGTCGCTGTGCTACCAAATCCCTTCGCTCACCCGCGCGGGCACCACGATTGTGGTCTCGCCCTTAATCGCGCTGATGCATGATCAGATCCGCGCCGCACGCGCGGTCGGCATTCGCGCGGCGTCGATGACCAGCGCGGATATGGATCGCGCCGCCACCGCCGATGCGCTGCGCCGCGGAGAGCTTGACCTGCTCTATGTCGCACCAGAGCGGGCCAATACGCCGGGCTTCAGAGCCCTGCTGGACGAGGCGCGCATTGCCCTGTTCGCGATTGATGAGGCGCATTGCGTGTCTGAGTGGGGGCACGATTTCCGCCGTGATTACCGCGAATTGCGCCCGCTGCTGGATAGCTTCCCTCACGTCACACGCCTAGCTTTGACGGCGACGGCGGACAAGGCGACGCGGGTCGATATCGTCAAGCAACTCGGCATTCCGGACGAAGGCATGATCGTTGCGGGGTTTGACCGCCCGAACATCCGTTACACCATCGCCGCGCGCGACAATGGTACGCGCCAGATCACCGAATTCATCCAGCGCACGCCGGGGGCTGGCATTGTCTACGCGGGCAGCCGCAAGGGGTGCGAACAGCTCGCGGAAAAGCTCAGCGCAACCGGGCGTCCGGTCCGCGTCTATCACGCAGGTCTCCCTCCCGAAGAACGCGCCGCAGCGCAGGCTGAATTCGTGGCGAGTGAGGACATGGTGATGGTCGCAACCATCGCGTTTGGCATGGGGATTGATAAGCCGGACGTGCGCTTTGTTGTTCACGCCGCTTTGCCCAAATCGATCGAGGCCTATTATCAGGAAACCGGCCGTGCTGGCCGCGATGGCGACCCGGCGGAGGCGGTGCTGTTCTGGGCGGCCAGCGATTTTGCGCGCGCGCGGCAATGGCTCGGCGATGTCGAGCCAGAGCGGTTGGAGACCGAGCGCGCGCGGCTCAATGCGCTGGCGGGACTGGTGGAGGCAACCAGGTGCCGCCGCGCCATTTTGCGCCGCCATTTCGGCGAAGCACCGCCTGAGACTTGCGGCAATTGCGACATCTGCCTTGATCCGCCTAAGGTGGTGGATGTGACGCAGCTTGCGCAAAAGCTGCTGAGCGCGGTCTATCGCACCGGGCAAAGTTTTGGCGTGGGCTATGTTGAGAAAGTGCTGCGCGGGCAGGACGATGAACGGGTGCGCCAGCGCGGGCATGACGCGCTCTCGGTGTTTGGCATTCTTGACGATGAGGAGGCCTCGCTGCTGCGCGCCGTGGTGCGCGCGGCGCAAGCGCAGGAATTGCTGGTCCCGACCGAGCATGGCGGACTGGCGCTTGGGCCCCAGGCGCGCGACGTGCTGAAGGGGGAACGCGGCGTCACCATCGCTGAGCCGCCCAAGAAAAAGCGCCGCTCGCGCGATCGGTCAGGTGGCGGCAGCGGCAGGGGCAGCGCGGCCAACCCGGTGGGCGATCCGCTGTTCGAAGCTCTGCGCGCCAAACGCGCCGCACTCGCCAAAGCAGGCGGCATCCCCGCCTACATCATCTTCCATGACAGCGTGCTGCGAGAGATCGCCGCCGCCAAGCCCGGAAATCTCGCGCAAATGGCCGAAGTCCCCGGCATCGGCGCAAAGAAGCTGGAGACCTATGGCGAGCATTTTTGCGAGGTTGTGCGCGGGTTTGCCTAAGGATCACCGCCTGATTGTCTGGGTATAATCTATCCTGATGCGCACCCATGATCCAAACTGGGATCGGCCACCGACAATCGCCGGGCGCACGCGAAACTGCCATGCTGCAGCCAGAACAGCGCGACCAATTTGCGACCCGCGCGGGCTTTCGCCCAGCAACTCACAATCCTCGACATAGTAGCCGGGCATGGTCTTACACACGATCAGTGCGGTGCCCGGTCCCGAGGCGGTTGACAGATAGCCCGACATTTCCTGCCGCGTGGGTTCGCGATACCAGCGGGCGGCGTACATCGGTTCTCCATTGGGCGCAGTCCCAACGCGCTTGCTATCAAACTGACTTGCGGGAGGGCCAGTGTCTGGGGGACCATAGACCCGCGCGGACGGTTTCGCCGGTTTTGGAGACGCCTTTGGTGCTGGGGGAGTAGGGGGCTGCGGGGTGGGACGCGGCGAAGGCAAGGTTACCGGCGGCGGGTTGAGCTCGATCGGACGAGGCAATTCTTGCGCTTCCACCGGTTCGGTTTGTGGCTGAGGTTGAGGCTCGGGCTGGGGCAGCTCTGGCAGCGGCTCATCTGGCGCTTCGATTTCGCGTGCGACGGGGCCTTGTACGGAGGCAGGCGGATCGGACGAAACATCGCGCGCTTCAAAGGTGGTGATTTGCGGCGCGTTGTCATCTTCCCCGCTTAAATTCCAGCCCAGCGTGAGCAGCAAGGCAATCACAAGCAATTCAGCAAGGAGCGTCAACGCGACCCCGGCAATCCGGCGCTTCAGAGCATCCTTTGACGCATAATTCTCGGCGGATCCGTCGGCATAGGCCGAGGCAATCGAGTCCTCAGAGTAAATTAGGGATTCGGGCAATTCGCACTCAGGCAGAAGAGATCTTGCGGGGGCCCTATTCGATAGCAGCCGCAGGCCCGAGCGCAAACCTTTGCAGCTCGCCCTCGCGAGCGTCACCGCACCCCAACAAACTGCCGATAGCTCAACGCTTCTGCCACATGCGCGCGGCTGGTTTGCTCTGCGCCCGCGAGGTCTGCGATTGTTCGGGCGACGCGCAGGATACGGGTGTAGCCTCGGGCGGAGAGGCGCAGTTTTTCGGCCGCTTGCATCAACAGGGCACGGCCCGCTTCGTCAGGCGCGGCGTGGGCCTCCAGCGCGTCGCCTTGCAATTCTGCATTGGCCCTGACCCCGCGCGGGGCGGCCAGCGCGCGAGCGGCGGCGACGCGGGCGGCGACTTTGGCGCTGTCTTCGGCAGGCGGCGGCAGCGCGAGGTCCATCGCGCTGACCGCGGCAACTTCGACATGGCAATCAACCCGGTCGAGCAGCGGTCCGGACAGCCGGTTCTGATACTCACCCACGCAGCGCGGATGGCGCGAGCATATCTGGTCAGCAGACCCGGCGTAACCGCAGCGGCACGGATTCATCGCCGCCACCAGTTGCACATTCGCAGGGAAGGTCACATGCGCATTGGCCCGCGCGACATCTACCTGACCGGTCTCAAGTGGCTGGCGCAGCGAATCGAGCACAGGGCGCTGAAATTCGGGCAGTTCGTCGAGGAACAGCACGCCCAGATGCGCGAGGCTCACTTCGCCGGGGCGCACTTTTAGCCCGCCACCGGTCAGCGCAGCCATGCTGGCGGAATGGTGCGGTGCGCGAAATGGGCGGGCGCGGCTGATCTGCCCCGCCTCCAGTGTGCCCGCGACCGACTGTACCATGGAAACCTCAAGCGCTTCGGTGGGCGTCAGCTCTGGCAGGATGCCCGGCAGGCAGCTCGCCAACAGGCTCTTGCCTGAGCCCGGCGGTCCGACCATCAGCAGATTGTGCGCCCCCGCCGCGCAGATTTCGAGCGCGCGTTTGGCGGTTTCCTGCCCTTTGACCTGTTTGAGGTCCGTCACCAAGGCGGCATTCGCGACCGCGCCGCGCTCGGGTTCGGACAGCACGCTGGAGCCTTTGAGATGCGCGAGCAGGCCAGCCAAATCGCGCGGGGCGAGCACGGGAACGCCGCTGGCCCATTTCGCTTCAGAGCCTTGATCCGCCGGGCAAATCAGCCCCGCCTCCGCCTCGCTTGCATGAAGTGCCGCGATCAGCACGCCGGGTGAGGCGACGACGCGGCCATCCAGCGACAGTTCCCCAACCGCGATCCAATCGCCCAATTGCTCGGCATCGGTCACGCCCATCGCGGCGAGCAGCGCCAGCGCAATCGGCAGATCGTAATGCGAGCCATCCTTGGGCAGGTCCGCGGGTGAGAGGCTTATCGTAATCCGCTTGGGTGGCAGCGCGAGCCCCATCGCGGCAAGCGCCGCCTGCACGCGTTCGCGGCTCTCGGAGACAGCTTTATCGGGCAGGCCGACCACGCTGAATTTGGGCATTCCGGGCGCGACCTGACACTGCACTTCGACAGGCTTTGCCTCCAGGCCCAGATAAGCCACCGTCCTGACCAGCGCGACCATAGCGCGATTGCCCCCACAAAAGGCGAAGATGAAGACTTCGCCGACCCTTTAATTCAATGTGTTTTTGCAACCCTAATAGCATCTTGTCGAGCAATTAGGTGCGCGTACGAAAGGTTTGTGTAAGCATAAACCTTTGTAAAATACAAAGTGACATCTGCGCATACCGTCAGTCATGAAACGGCTCGCGCTTTTGTTTGTCCTGTTCCAGTCGCTGGTGTGCGGCGGTGTTGCCTCGGCGTATGCGCAGGCGCCCGCTGCCTATCGCACGGTGAGCCAGACCTCATGGGTTGAGGAATGGGACACCGCGGAGCAGCGCTGGGTGCGGGTGGCGGAGACAAGCGAGACCAAGCGTGTCGCAGCCCCGGCGTTGCCCCTGCACAGCGAGCGCACTGAGCGCCGCGATGCCGCAACCTATGTAACCACGCGCACCTATCAGGCGGCGCGCTATGCCGTTCCTGCTGCTTCGCCTGTCGGAGAGGCCGGGAACAATGCGCCCCTTGCCCATTACGGACCCTTCATCGTGCTTGATGAGGACCGCGCGGCTATGGTCGGCCCCACCAATGATGCCAGCCCCTATGCTTTTGATGCGATGCTGCGCGATTTCCCCGGGGTGCGCACGCTCGACATGATTGAGGCGCCGGGCACCACTAATGATCTCGCCAATCTCGCTGTGGGTCGCCGGATTCGGGCCGCTGGTATTGCAACCCATGTGCCGCGCGGCGGTTCGGTTCGCTCTGGCGCAGTTGAGCTGTTCCTCGCGGGCGTTGAGCGCTCCATGGCGGACACCGCCCTGTTCGCGGTGCATGCGTGGCTCGACAATTATGGCCGCGAACCGGCGGACTTTGCCCCCGATGCTCCGGAGAACCGGCTCTACATCGATTACTACATGGAAATGGGCATGAGCGAAGATGAAGCCCGTGCCTTTTATGCCATGACCAATTCCGTGCCGCATGAAAGCGCGAAGTGGCTCAACGCCAAGGAGATGCGCGAGTGGGTGCGTCCCGGACCGGCTGTGCAACCGACACCCAGCGCGCCTCCGGTGGTTCTCGTCGCAACGATCACCGCACAGCCGCTTCGAGCGCCGGTGCAAGCGCTGCCTATCCCGGCCTTTGAGCCAGCAGAGCCGATTATCCTTGCGCGGCCGACGATTGGTTATCAAAAGGCAACGCTTATCGCTTGGATGCAGCCCGACCTTGTTGGCGGCCACTCATTTCTTGACTCATAATTGTAATCTGCTTTAGGGGCGCGCGCCTGAGAAAGCGCGATTGTCCGATGGCAGCGCGCCGATGTTTTCCCCGGTCATGAAGCGAAGTTCAGCCCAACTGCGCGCATTGGCCAGACCAGTTATTCGAGGATGATATGAAGCGGACTTTCCAGCCAAGCAATCTCGTGCGCAAGCGCCGCCACGGCTTTTTCGCGCGCAAGGCTACTGTCGGAGGCCGCAAGCTGCTGCGCGCGCGCCGTCGTCGCGGTCGCAAGAAGCTGACGGCGTAATTCCTTGGCGCCAGGTGGGCGCCGAGACGGCCTGACCGGCCGACGCGCGGTCGCTCTCGCGGGCTCCCTTTGGGAGCCCGATCGCGTTATCCTGTAGCCATGCAGGTCCTGACCAAACGCGCTGATTTTCTTGCGGCTAATAAAGGGCTGCGCAATGCGCGCCCGGGCTTTGTGCTGCTGACTCGTCCCAATGGCGGGCACGGAACGCGCTTTGGGATCACGGTGACCAAGAAGATCGGCAACGCTGTGGTGCGCAACCGCATGAAGCGCCGCTTTCGCGAATTGCTGCGCGCGGCGCTGCCGGAACGCGGTCTTGCCGATCACGATCATGTGCTGATCGGGCGTGCCGGCGGAGTGGAGCGTGATTTTGCCGCCATGGCCGAGGAGCTGGACCGGGCCCTATCGCGCGCGCATGAAGGCAAGGGGGACAGCGGTAGAGGTCGTCGACCTCGCCGGGGCAGCAAAGGGCCGCAGCGATGAAATATCTCTTCATCGCTGTTGCTCGTGTCTGGCAGCTTGGACCCTCTAGGATATTGCCGCCGACCTGCCGATTTTCCCCTTCATGCAGCCAGTATGCGATCGAAGCCTTGGGCAAATATGGAACGATCAAAGGCGGGTGGCTGGCGGTCAAACGCATCGCGCGATGCCACCCATGGGGTGGGTGCGGGCACGATCCGGTGCCATAAAGCCGCCGCTACGCTGCCAATTGGCTCAAGCGACGGTATGCAAAAGTCGCTTCAGCCCCTAGATAGCCCGCATCAACGCGATAAACGACTTCACGGGATCGACACTTGGACAACCGCAATCTTCTTCTGGCCTTCGTGCTGTCTGCTCTGCTGATCATCGGCTGGGAAGTGGGCACGAGCTATTTCTACCCTCAGCCTGAAACGCCGGTTGCGGTGTCTGTGCCCGGCGGAGCGGTGGAACCTGCCGCACAGGCGAGCGCGGGCGATGCTCCGGGCACCAGCGTGGTTGCCGCCGATGTGGCGGAGGGTGAGACGCCCACCGGCCCGGTTGATCTGTCCGCAGCGCTGGCGAGCCCCACTCGCGTGGTGATCGATGCGCCTAAGATGGCTGGCTCAATCAACCTTATCGGCGCGCAGATTGATGACATTGTCCTCAAGGATCATCGCCAAACGGTCAAAAAGGATTCCGGCCCCGTCCGCCTGTTCGCGCCTGAGCGCACCGAGGATCAGTACTTTGCCGCGTTCCGCTTTTCCGCAGAAGGCAAACGCGTAGCCGCCGATGCGCTTTGGAGCGCCGATGGCGAAAGACTGACCCCGGATAGCCCGGTCACGCTGTCGCTGGAAGACGGTGATCTGGCATACAAGGTCAAGCTTTCGGTTGATGATGATTACTTGATCTCCGCTCAGCAGAGCGTCACGAACGCCAGCGAAAGCGCCAAGATCGTTCAGCCTTTTGCGCTGATTGAGCGGACCGATCGTAATGCGACGCCTGATGAATTCATCACGCATTCCGGACCGATCGGCGTGTTTGATGAAGTGGTGAATGACCCTCATTCCTATGAGGAGTTGGCCGAGCTGAGCAGTTGGGCACCCGGCGGCAAACCCGCTTGGCTCGGCTTTTCGGACCGCTACTGGCTCGGCGCGTTGGTGCCTGATCAAAGCGTCGAGAAGGCCGAAGGCTCGTTCCGCTCAATGGGCAACACGATCTTTCGCGCCGGTGTCGTATACCCGGCCACCACGCTCGCCCCCGGCGATCAGACCAGCGCAACCACGCGGCTGTTTGCGGGCGCGAAGGAATCGGTGACGCTCGACCAGTATGAGGACAGCGGCATCGCGCTGTTCGGCAAGGCGATCAGCTGGGGCTGGTTTGAGATAATTGAAAAGCCGCTCTTGTGGCTGCTGCGCACGCTGAACGGGCTGGTTGGCAATTTCGGCGTAGCGATCATCTGCATGACCGTCCTCATCCGCGGCCTGCTGTTCCCGATCGCGCAAAAGCAGTTTGCCAGCATGGCGCAGATGAAGGCGCTCCAGCCCAAGATGAAGGCGATTCAGGAGCGCTACAAAGACGACAAGCAGGTCCAGCAGCAAAAAATTATGGAGCTGTACAAGGAAGAGAAAGCGAACCCGCTGGCCGGGTGTTTGCCGCTGATCATCCAGATCCCGATTTTCTTTGCGCTCTACAAGGTCCTGATCCTTTCAATCGAGATGCGCCATGAGGCGTTTATCCCGTTCTGGATCAATGATCTGTCCGCGCCTGACCCGGCGAAGATACTGAACCTGTTCGGCCTGCTGCCGTTTGATGTGCCGGGCTTCCTGGGCATTGGTATCCTCGCGGTGCTGCTGGGTGTGACGATGTGGCTCACCTTCAAAATGAACCCGACCGCGATGGACCCGATGCAGCAGCAGATCTTCAATCTGATGCCTTGGTTCCTGATGTTTGTCATGGCGCCCTTCGCCGCAGGTCTGCTGCTGTACTGGGTGACGTCCAACATCCTGACGCTGGCGCAGCAGAGCTATCTTTATTCCAAGCACCCGCAATTGCGCGCGGCGGCGGACAAAGAGAAAGCGGAGATGGCGCGCAAAGCCGAGCGCGAAAAGGCCGAGAAGGCTGACAAGGCAGAGAAGAGCGGGGCGTGACACCCGCGCAAACTCCAGAGGAAGAACGCGCGCAGCGATACCGCGAAGATGCCGCCGCGCGCCTGTTTTCGGGCCGCGTGGATTTCTTGCTGTCTGCCCCTCAGCTTAAATTCCTGCCTGAGCCGACCGTGCCAGAGATCGCTTTTGCCGGGCGCAGCAATGTCGGCAAATCGAGCCTTCTCAACGCGCTCACCGGGCGCAAGGCGATTGCGCGCGCTTCGGTGACGCCGGGGCGCACGCAGGAATTGAACTTCTTTGAAGTCGGCGAGCCGACCCAGTTTCGGCTGGTCGATATGCCCGGCTATGGCTTTGCTAAGGCGCCGGTCAAAGTGGTCGAGCGGTGGAAGAACCTTGTGAAAAGCTATCTGCGCGGGCGGCAGGTTCTGGCCCGTAATCTCGTGTTGGTGGACAGCCGCCACGGCCTCAAAGACGTCGACCGCGAAATGATGAAAATGCTCGATGAGGCTGCCGTTGGCTACCGCATCGTGCTGACCAAGACTGACAAGATCAAGGCCAGCGATCTAGAGCGCACCGCCGCCAAGGTTGCCGAAGAGGCGCGCAAACACCCCGCCGCCTTCCCGCACCTACACCTCACCAGCGCTGAAAAGGGCATGGGCATTGCCGAATTGCGTGCGGCTGTGTTGGCGGATGCGGTTGGGGATGCTTTGGCGTAAGGCGTTCAGTGCGTGGGCGACGACAAGATCGCTTCAAACACTCTCTAGACGTGGTTAGAGCGCCGGACGCAGCCCGTGGATTGGCGTGGTAGCATCACCGCGCGGCGATGCACTCAACTTCGACCACAGCGTCCAAAGCCAGTCCGTCTGCGCCAAACGCACTCCTTGCAGGAAAGCGACCATCATAGAACTCGGCGTAGACGGTGTTGAAGGCGGGCCAGTCCGCCATATCATCAATCATGACGGAGCATTTGACGACGTCTTCAAAGCCAAGGTCCAGACCCTCTAGCGTGGCACCGATGTTCTCCATGGTTTGCCGTGCCTCTGCCTCAATGCCGCCTTCAATCAGCGCGCCTGTGTCTGGCAGAGTCCCGATCTGGCCTGAGAGAAACACCAGACCATCCACTTCCACCGCCTCGGAAAAGGGGAAGCCGGCTTTGACCTGCGCTGGATTGGTGTGGAAAATCGGTGCGCTAGCCGCTTGTGCTTGTGTCTGAGACCCGGCTTGAGCGCCAGTTTGAGAATCGGTCTGGCTGCAACCCGCCAAGATGACGGCGCCAGCAAGCAATAGAGTGGTTCGCATCAATGCCCTCCTGTACCACTCGAGAGCCTATCCACCGCCCTGTGCTGTGACAATGCCCTTGGAGCGCCCCGCGTTCAGGTCGCAAACAATTGCTCCGCATCGGCCAGCGCCTTGAATTCCAGCGCATTGCCCGCCGGATCGCGCAGGAACATGGTCGCTTGCTCGCCCGGCTGCCCGGCAAAGCGCACGGTGGGCGCGATCACGAAATCGGTGCCTGCCGCCTCAAGGCGCGTTGCCAGCGCGCGCCATTCTTCCATGCCCAGCACTAGCCCGAAATGCGGGACCGGCACGCTCTCACCATCCACCGCATTGGAGGCGCGGTCTCCCGCCTCATCAGACAGATGCGCAACGATCTGGTGGCCGTGGAGATTGAAGTCGATCCAATGATCGCTCGAACGGCCCTCTGCACAGCCGAGCACTCCGCCATAGAATTGGCGCGCTGCGGCGAGGTCATTAACGGGGAAGGCGAGATGGAACGGCGGCAGGCTCATACCAGTCAGTTTTTTCTGACTCCCCGCCAATTTGCAAGCCTGCGGTGCAAAGCTGGCCTCGAGCGGGAACGCCTGCTCCACGCTGTCTTAAGTGTTCACACTCGACACAGGCTGGGTGAACACCTACTCAAGACGCTCACTCAAGCGCAACGGTGGAGGGAGCGCGGCCCCATGAAGCTTATTCTGGGAAACAAGAACTATTCCAGCTGGTCCCTGCGCGGCTGGCTGGCGGCCAAACAATCGGGGCTTTCCTTCGAAGAACTGACCGTGCCGATCATGGGCAGCGAGTGGGACAAGGCCAAAGCTCAGATGGGCGAAGTGCAGCCCTCCCATGGCAAAGTGCCGATCCTGTGGGACGGCGATACCGTGATCTGGGACAGCCTCGCGATCCTCGAATATCTCGCCGACAAGGTCGGGCGGGACCGTTTCTGGCCAAAAGATGACACAGCACGCGGGATGGCGCGGGCGATGGTGGCGGAGATGCACTCCTCCTATGCGAGCCTGCGATCCGACATGCCGATGAACATCCGCCGCCGTGTGGCGCTGGAAACAGTCTCTGACCAGACCAAGGCCGATATTGTGCGCATCCTCCAGCTTTGGGCCGAAGCGCGCGCGCGTTATGGATCGACCGGACCGTTTCTGTTCGGCACATTCGGCGCGGCAGACATCTTTTACGCGCCCATCGTCTCGCGCTTTATGACCTATGGCATCGGCGTGCCCGGCTTTGCGCAAAGCTATATGCAGGCAATCTGGGAGCACCAGTGGATGGCGCAATGGATCACCGCCGCACAAGACGAGGAATGGGTGATCGAACAATATGAGCAAGTCGCTTAAGCGCGGGTTCGCGATGCAATGACCGAAGTTTGAAGGGCAAAGACACAGCATGAAATCCTGGTTTGCAATCCCGCTGTGGCAGCGGGTCATCGGCGCGCTTGTGCTGGGTATCGTCGTCGGGTTGGTATGGGGCCCGGATGCCGCGAGCCTCAAGATTATCGGCGATATCTTCATCGCCTTTATCAAGATGCTGGTTGTCCCGCTGATCTTCTTCAGCCTGGTCGCGGGCGTGGCGAGCATTGGCGATTTGAGCAAGCTTGGCTCGGTCGGTTGGCGTGCGATGCTGCTGTTTGTGGTGACCGGGCAGATGTCGGTGTGGCTCGGCTTGGCCATCGGCACCTTTGCCCAGCCAGGGGCGGGGCTTGATGCGAATTCCATGGCGCTCGATGCGGAGGCGTTGGCGAAGGCTGAAAAACGCAAGGAAGAGGCGCAGACCTTCACCGAGATGGTTCTCGAAGTGGTGCCATCCAGCCCGGTTCAGGTCATGGCGGATGTGAATGTGCTGCCGCTCATCATCTTTTCGCTGCTGATCGGGATCGGCATCCTGATGGCGAAGGAAGAAGGCGAGCCGGTGCTCAAGATCTTCGAGAGCGGCAGTGTGGTCATGCAAAAGGTCACCATGGTCGTGATGGAGCTCACCCCGTTTGGCGTGTTTGCGTTGATGGCATGGGTGGCAGGCACGCTCGGCGTGGACGCGTTGCAGGCGCTCGGGATCGTGGTGTTTCTGAACTATCTCGGCTGCTTCCTGATCATCGGTTTCATCTATGGCGGTATGATCAAGTTTCTGGCGCGGTTGCCTGTGATCGACTTCTTCAGAGGGATCGTGGACGCGATTGCGGTGAGCTATTCCACCGCCAGCTCCAACGCGACCCTGCCGGTGACTTTGCGCTGTGCGCGGCGCAATCTGGGCGTGTCTAACTCGGTCGCCAGCTTCGTGATCAGCCTTGGCGCGACGATCAATATGAACGGCACTGCGATGTATCTGGGGCTGGCGACGCTCTTCGGCGCGCAGGTCTACGGCGTGGACCTGAGCTGGGGCGATTATGTCACGATCTCGATTCTTGGCACGCTTGGCGCGATTGGCGCGGCGGGCATTCCAGGATCGGGCCTGATCATGATGGTGCTGGTCTTCGGTGCGGTCGGCGTGCCGCTGGATACCATCGCGCTGGTGGCCGGGATTGACCGGATCATGGACATGATGCGCACCACCACCAATGTGAGCGGTGATGCTGCGGTGGCGACCACGGTGGCCTCAATGACGAACGAGATTGACACAGTCGAGATGATCAGCGCGGACGATGTCTAACCCCCCAAAGGTCGCGACCAACACCCCTAAGCTGAGGCTGGCGCGCGGCTTCTCTATCGCGGGCCATCCGATGATAATGCTGCCTGCCAGCGCGCTTATCTACTCGCTGGCGGCAGGCAGCCTGACGCGCATCCTCACCGTACTCGGCATTGCCATCGTGGTGAGCGCCGGGCTTGGCGCATGGGCGCAAAAGAAGGTGGGGACCGGGCAATGGTCGCACGTCGACGCGATTGACCCACGTGAGCGGCGCGAGTGGAACATCGCGGTGCTGGGGTGCTTCCTTGTGATCGCGGCGCTGTGCGCACTGTACGATCCTGAGTTTGCGGTCGGCGTGCTCGCGCTCGCATTTATCATGTTGAGCGCCATGCTGCTGGCCCCGTGGCTTAAAGTCTCGCAGCACACCGCCTTCGCCGTCCTTTCGACATGGGTGGTCGCAACGATTAACCCGGCTGCCGGCATGGCTTTCGCCGCGCTTAGCCTTGCTGTGGCATGGTCCCGCCTCGCGCTGAAGCGGCATACGAGCAAAGAGGTGGTGGTCGGGTTCGCCTTAGGAGCGCTGACCGGCGCGGGCCTGACGTTGCTGGCGCGGGTGGTGGGGGGTTAGCGCTGCAATCGGCGCGGGTGACGGGCTTTGAAGTCTGTGCTGATTCATCAAATCGATAGTTGCTAGGAGCTTGATCAATCAATGTTTAGTCGCCGCGCCGGGATGGCATTCGTAGCACGAATATCCTCGGCTGCTCTCTCCAGCGCCCTTTTCTCAACTATTGCGGACAGCCACCCGCCTACCACTGCTGATATCAAGGTTGCTGCGAACAGGATGGCCTGATTTCCCAAGAAACCCCACTGGCCCTCAATTATTGCAGCAACCACAGCAATTGGAATTGGGCCGATTCCGCCAAAAATCAAACCGACGATAACCGGAACTAGACCCCATTGCATGTATACAAAGGCCATCGAAAAGATCAGCAAAATTAGGCCAAAAATTTGTGCCGAAATCTGTAAGCCAATCGCCGCGATAAACCTGCTTTTCGGGAGTAAGCTCAATGGCAACAGGATTAAAACACAGGCCGTAACCAGAAAAGCGAATAGACTGGGAATCCAAGCAAGCGCCCAGACACTGAACTCTGCGGCAAAAACAAGAAAAGCTATGCCGACAGCAATGAGTGTCCCGAACATTGCGAATCCAGCCAAAGCAGATCCGAATGTCTTAGCTTTGTCCTGTATTCCCATGAAATCCACCCCAATGTCAAAGTACTTGAAACAGTATCATCGTCCCTTCGGCTTCTCCAGCACCTTCTTGCGGAAGCTGCACAGGTCCAAGACCCCGCATCGCCAGCACTCTGGCGTTCGCGCTTTGCACACATAGCGGCCGTGCAGGATCAACCAGTGATGCGCGCCGATGCGGAAGGGGGCCGGCACGCGCCTTTCCAGCTTTTCCTCGACCTTTTCCGGCGTCTTGCCTTTGGCGAGGCCAGTGCGGTTGCCGACGCGCAGGATGTGTGTGTCGACTGCGAAGGTTTCCTGCCCGAACCAGCAATTGAGCACGACATTGGCCGTCTTGCGCCCCACGCCGGGCAGCCGCACCAGATCCTCGCGCGTGTCAGGCACCTCGCCGCCATATTCATCGACCAGCAGCTGCGACAGCGCGATCACGTTCTTCGCCTTGGAGTTGAACAGGCCGATCGTCTTGATGTGATCGATCAACGCCTCGAGCCCCAGATCGAGCATTTGCTGCGGCGTCTCCACCTTGGCAAACAGCGCGCGGGTCGCTTTGTTGACGCCCACATCGGTCGCCTGCGCGCTGAGCGCCACTGCGACGACAAGCTGATAGGCATTGCCATATTCCAGCTCTGTCTCCGGCTCGGGATTGTCTTCGGCGAGGCGGCGGAAGAGTTCGAATATCTGATCTTTGGTCATTCGCTTGTGTCCCCGCGTGCGGCCTTTACTTCACGGTGGCGCTGCATCGCGTCTGAAAACGCCGCGGCGATGATCCCGGTGGGCATCGCGACCAGCCCGATCCCGCCCAGCGCCACGATGGCCGCGAAAATCTTGCCCAGCACTGTGACCGGCGAGACATCGCCATAGCCCACCGTGGTCAGCGTGATGATCGACCACCACATGGCGCGCGGGATGGAGCCGAACTCCTCGGGCTGTACGGCCCCTTCGGCCCAGTAAAGCGCGGTCGCGCCCACCAGAACCAGCAGCCCGGCCAGCGCGCCGGTGACGTACAGGTCATAGCGCCGCTCAACGATGGCATCGCTCAGCGCGCGCAGAGCGTGGCTGAACTCGCCAAAGCGCAAGAGCGAGGCGAGCCGGAACAGGCGGATAAGCCGGAAGATCGGCGCACCCACCACAAGGAAGGGGAGCAGCGTGGCGACCACGACGGCGAGGTCCACCAGCGCAAAGAAACTGCGCGCCCACTCGAAGCGCTTGGCCATCGCAGAGTGATCCCCAGGACGCTCTGCCGCTGCCCAAAAGCGCGCGCAATACTCGCCAAGGAAGAACACGCCGAACGCGAATTCCGCCCATATCAGGAGTGTGTTCTTGTCAACCGCGATCTGTCGCTCTGTTCCGATGATGGCGAGCGCAACCGAGATAATGATTGCCATGGCAATCACGCGATTGGTCAGCGACAGCTCCCCATCAGTGCGGGCCGATGCGAAAAGCTCATAATAAACCCGCCAGCGAAGCGTAGGTCGCTTATGTGGTGTGCGCGGAATTTCAGGCGGCTGATTCACTCCACCGGTGTAGCGCTCCCGTTCGCTGCCTTCCACTCCATCGCGGTCAAAATCCGGTTGCGCACTGTGGGGTGCGTATAGAAAATCGCTTCCTCCACTGGCCCGGCAAGCGGGTAGCGATATTCAGCCGTTTTCACGAGTGCTTCGGACAAGGCATCGGGCAGTCCCACCGTCGCCAGCGAATAGGCGTCCGCCTCGCGCTCGCCCATCCGGATCATGGTGTTGATCACCGGCTGAGCCAACGTGAAGAACAGGCCGACCACAAACAGGAGGACCGGCAGACCGCGAGGGTCATCAAGGCTGGCTTTGGTGCCAAACAACCTTGCGAAGAAGGGAAATGTCCGCGCAGTAAGATAGAAAACGAGCACCGCCAGCACGCTGAATACTACGATCTGCCGCCAGACGTGACCCAGCACGTAATGGCCGATTTCGTGCCCGGTCACTGCTTTCACCTCATCAAGCGAAGCCTCACCCAGCGCCACATCGGAGATTGCGATCCGGGCTCCTGGCCCGATGCCTGAGACATTGGCGGTGAAGTTGTTCGACTGGCGCGAGCCGTCAAACACAAAAATGCGGTCAGCCGGGATGTCAGCCTCAGCCGCCATGACAAGAATTGCGTCGCGCACCTCACCCTCGGGCACGGGCTCGAACTCGTTGAAAAGCGGCTCGATAGCTGGGCTTAGCAACAGGACTGCTGAAATTGTCACCGCTACAAGGCCGCCGGCCCAGGCCCACCAGAGCTTTCCGGCCCGCCGGAGCAGAAAATAAAGGCCGATAAAGAAAAGCCCGCCCAGAAACGCACCGAGCGTGTTAGCGATCAGACCTTGGATGAGAAAATCGCTCAGGGGCTGGCTGGTGCGATTGTATTGAGCTTCGCGCCACCAATCGGTGTAGATCGACATGGGCAGGCTGAGCAGAGCGCTTACCAGAGAGAAGACGAGCGCGACGGTGAAGACGCGCAGGTTTTGCCAGCGCTCTGATACTTTCGCGAACACCCAATCGAGCACGCCGCTCTTTACGATCAGCCAGGTGACCAGCGCGGACACCGCAATGCCAGCAAGGATCAGCCAGTGATTGCCAGTTGTATAATCGCGGGCGAGCGCCAGTTCCGCCGCGCTCAGCGTGCTGAGATGCGCCTCGGTCGCGGCTTGCGGATCGAATGCCATGGTGTTTCCCTGCTTGGTGTATTGGAGCGCTAAGACGCCAGTCCCAGCACATCCTCCATTGTGTAGCGACCCGGCGCTCTGCCGATGAGCCATGCGGCTCCACGAACAGCGCCGCGTGCAAAGATCATGCGGTTTTCTGCTGCGTGCGCCAGCGTGATGCGCTCTTCATCGCCGGCAAAGATCACGCTATGGTCGCCCGCTACGCTGCCGCCGCGCAGGGCCGCAAAGCCGATCGCGCCTTTGTTGCGCGCGCCGGTGTGCCCATCTCGGCCTGCCTCGCGGTTGGCGGAAAGATCAATCCCGCGGCCGCGCGCCGCTGCCTCACCCAGCAGCTTGGCTGTGCCTGAGGGAGCATCGACTTTGTGCCGGTGGTGCATCTCAAGCACTTCGATGTCCCAATCCGGCCCAAGCTTCGCCGCTGCCTCGCGGACCAGCGCCGCCAGCAGCGTGACGCCGAGCGAGGTGTTGCCGGTTTGCAGGACGGGAATGTCGCGCGCTGCGTCTTCGATTGCGCCGAAATGCTCCGCTTCCAGGCCGGTTGTGCCGATCAGGATCGGGATGCCCGCGCCTTGCACTGCCCGCAGACTGGCTTCCAGCGCGGCCGGGGCGGAAAAGTCGATCAGCGCATCGCACCGCCCAGCCAATTCAAACGCTTGCTCTCCTGCGTCAACCCCGCCTTCGACCGTATGTTCGCCGCCTTGGAGGGCCCGTGCGATGGCTTGGCCCATGCGGCCCTTGCTGCCAATTATGCCAAATCTTGCCACGTGTCTCTCCGCTCGCACTCAGCTTGTCGAAGCTCCGCACTTCGTTCATCTGCGGCGCTAGATGAAAAGACGGCCCTTCGACAAGCTCAGGGCGAACGGAGTTGGGTATGGGCAGTGGTCTTCAAAACATCGTCATCCTCACCGGCGCAGGGATCAGCGCTGAGTCGGGCATCGACACGTTCCGCGATTCAGGCGGGCTGTGGGAGAACCACTCGGTCTATGATGTCGCAACGCCAGAGGGCTTTGCGCGCGATCCGGAACTGGTGCTTCGCTTCTACGACGCCCGGCGCGTGGCCTTGGCGGGCGTGGAGCCAAACCCGGCGCATATCGCGCTCGCCCGGCTGGAGCGTGAGTTTGTGCAACGACAATTAGGGAATGTGCTGCTCGTCACGCAGAATGTTGATGACCTGCACGAGCGCGGAGGCTCACAGGATGTGTGCCATATGCACGGACGCCTTAAGAGCGCGCTGTGCACGTCATGCGGGACGCGCTCTGAGTGGGACGCCCCGATGCTGTCCCGGCCGCCATGCCCGGTGTGCCAAGCGCCCACTCTGCGCCCAGATATCGTGTGGTTTGGCGAGATGCCGTACCAAATGCGCCGCATCGAAGAAGCGCTGGAGCAATGCGACCTGTTTGTCAGCATCGGCACGTCAGGCGCAGTCTACCCCGCAGCAGGCTTCGTCGCGCAAGCCAAAGGGCTGGGCGCGCGCACGCTGGAGCTTAATCTGGAGCCAAGCGAAGGCAGCGCAATCTTCCACGAAGCGCGCCATGGACCAGCGGGAGAACTGGTGCCTGCATGGGTGGATGAAATTTTGGGCGCTTAGCCTTGCCTGCGCGCGGCATTCTACTTTGTTTTTACCGGTGGCTGGAGGCGGGTGAACACGAGATGTGTTTCGCTCGAAGCGCTCGCATCCAGCGTATAGCCCTCAGCGTCGAAACCGCGCAGATCACCGGCCTTTTCAATGCGGTTTTCCATGATCCAGCGCGCCATCAAACCGCGCGCAAACTTCACATGATACATCAGCCGCCGCGCTTCGCCGTCTTTGACATTGAGGAAGCTCGCCTCGATCACTGTGCCGGGCAAAGCAGCGGTATC
This sequence comes from Pseudomonadota bacterium, assembly GCA_039815245.1. GTDB lineage: Bacteria > Pseudomonadota > Alphaproteobacteria > Sphingomonadales > Sphingomonadaceae > Erythrobacter. The sequence continues at coordinate 110,268 of JBCBZR010000003.1, forward strand.
GACCGCCTTGAAATACTCGTTTGAGGCGAGATTGACGATGGTCTGGTCATCATGGCTCTCAAGGTCGTCCGCCAAGTGCTCGCCGATCCGACTGCCCCAGAAATCGTAGAGCGATTTGCCGCGCCCGTTGGCGAGCTTGGTCCCCATTTCAAGACGATAGGGCTGGATCGCATCCATCGGTCGCAGCACACCATAAAGCCCGGAGAGAATGCGCAAATGATCCTGCGCGTAGGTTAGCGTTTCTTCGCCCAGCGACTTGGCCTCGAGCCCCCAATAGACATCGCCATAAAAGGTGAGCCCGGCCGGGGTGGCGCAATTGCTGCGGCCATCAAGGTCAAAGCTCTTGAAGCGCTCGACATTGAGCTCAGCCAAATTGTCCGAAATCTTCATCAACCGTGCGAGATCGGCGGCCGACTGCTTCTTAGCGACCTTGGCCAGATCGCGCGTGTCACCCTCCAGCCGCGGCTTGGTAATGTCCAGCGTGGACGTTTCCACTTCGGCTTTGAGCTTCTTGGCAGGGGAGAGAACGGTGATCATCGGTTTGGGGCCTTGAGACGTAGGAATGGCGAAGACGTGCTAAGTAGCGCTACAACCTCTTGTAAACGCCGAGGCCACTCGAAGGGTCCGCCCTTCCACACGAAAGCTTCGATCACTGTGATTGGGGGCGGCGGGGGCGCTTTTTGGGAGAGATGGACTTCATGATCAATCGGCCCGGCTCATTCGGGTTCACAGGAGGCTCGAGATTGGCGATTGCCTGATCCACAAGGCCGAGCACGGCGTCCTCTTCATGCGTTAGCCCATCTGTGAGCACCACGTGCCGAATCCTGGTTCCCGTGCCAACTAGTAGCTTCGCCGGGTCAACGAGCTCGGTTCCGCTCGTGAAAAAGAGGCTGACCCAGCGTGGGTAAAGCGTCACCGAAAAGGCGATAGTCGATTGCTTCTCACCGCTGGCAAACCCAATCGCAAGCGCGTTGTAATTGTCGTAGGCGAGGAGGTGCGCGTTCGGGAAACGCTCGCGAAAGAATGCCAGCGCTGCGCGCGCCTGTTCGGCAATCGCGGGTTCGAACGCGTCGAGCGCCGCATCAAGCTGCGCGACCGCGTCAGCCATGCGCCCCGCATCCTTTGCAAGCCGGGTCTTTGGCAATCGTCAGCGTCCGCATACCCGGCTGCATGCCGTCGAGGATATGCAGGCGGCTCCATTGCGGGGCTGCGCCAAATGTGCTGACCCCGGCCAGCAGCACCCGCACGGCCTGCATCGCGGCGAAGCTGCCGGTCCACCCGGCCATCGCGCCGAGCATGCCGTCTTCGGCGCAAGTGTCGCAATCCTCGGCATCAAACGCATCGCCGACAAAGCAGCGATAGCAGGCCTCGCCCGGCAAGTGCCCCGCAAACGCGCCAACCTGCCCCTGAAAGCGGCCCACGGCGGCGGACAGAAGCGGCGCGCGCTCGGCGACGCAGGCGTCTGAGACCGCGAGGCGGGTGGCGAAATTGTCAGTGCCGTCGAGCACAAGGTCACAGCCCGCGATCAGGTCTCCGACGTTTTCTGCCGTGATGCGAGCATCGGAGATGGTGACTTCTAGGGCATCGTCGAAATTAGCGAGCCAGCGGCGGGCGCTGGTGGCCTTGCCATGGCCGATATCGCGCGCGGTGAAGATCGTCTGGCGTTGCAGGTTGGAGGCCTCCACCGCGTCATCATCGACCAACGTGAAGCGCCCGATGCCGCTCGCTGCGAGATATTGGAGCGCGGGACTGCCGATGCCGCCAAGCCCGATCACCGCGACATGCTTGGCTGCAAGCGTGACCTGACCCGCGCCGCCGATCTCCGGCAGCACGATATGGCGCGCAAACCGATCCACGCGCGCGGGGCTCAGCGGATCAGGTCGCGCAGACGACGCGCCTGTCGATAGCCCTGTGGGCCGGTCTGTGGAGAGCCTGTCGACCATAGCAACCCTGTTGGCAGGCTGCGGACAGCTTGTGAACAGCCTGTGGGCACACGGTGCGCAAGGCTGTGGAGCGAATTGTTGGTTCGCGGTTGATTTGGTGTGGAGGCGCTGTTGACACACCCAGCAAAGACTAGCCTCACTCCCCTCCCGCGAACGGGAGGGGTTGGGGGTGTGGCGAGCGCCTAGCTCTCCAACTGCCTCAGCAGACTGCGCACATCACCGTCCATATCGGCATCGCGCGTGCGCAGGTCTTCGATCAGGCGCACGGCATGGATCACCGTCGAGTGATCGCGACCGCCAAACTTGCGCCCGATTTCCGGATAGCTGCGCGGGGTCAGCACCTTGGAGAGGTACATCGCCACCTGCCGCGGGCGAACCACGGCGCGCGCGCGGCGCTTGGAGCTCATCTCACTGCGGTCGATCCGGTAGAACTGGCAGACCGTGCGCTGAATCTCGTCAATCGTGATCCGGCGACGGTTGGCGGAGAGGATGTCGGTCAGCTGTTCCTCGGCGAGATTCAGCGAGACTTCCTGCCCCGTCAGCTGCGCATAGGCGATGAGCTTATTCAGGCCGCCCACCAGCTCGCGCACATTGCGGGTGATGGTGCGCGCCAGAAACTCGATCACATCCTCAGGCACGCTCAGCGGAGCAAAGCGCGAGAGTTTGGAATTGAGGATCGACTTGCGCAGCTCAATGTCGGCGGGCTGGATGTCAGCCACCAGACCCATCGAAAGGCGCGAGAGCAGGCGCGGTTCAACCTCGTCGAGCGCTTGCGGCGCGCGGTCGGCGGCGAAGACGAGGCGTTTGCCTTCAGCCAGCAGCGCATCGATGGTGTAGAGCAGCTCTTCCTGCGCCTTGGTCTTGCCGATAATGAATTGGATATCATCTACCAGCAGCAGATCGAAGCTGCGCAACCGCGCCTTGAACTCGATCATCTGGTTGGCTTTGAGCGCCTGCACGAACTCAGTCATGAAACGCTCTGCCGAACAATAGAAAATCCGCGCCCGCGGGTGAGCCTGCAAGAAGGCGTGGCCGATAGCGTGGAGCAGGTGCGTCTTGCCCTGACCGGTCGCAGCCTTGAGATAAAGCGGTGAGAATTGCGGTGTCTCGGTTGCCGCCATGCGCTGCGCCGCGTTGCAGGCGAGCACATTGGCTTCACCGGTGACAAAGGCTGCGAAGGTCAGCGATGGATCAAGCCCAACGCTTGAGGTGAACCCGCTGTCCCCTATTGTGCCAGCGGCCACAGCGATGGACGATGCGCCATCATTGGCCGGGCGACGACCATCGTCGAGCCGCAATTCGGGCAGTTGCCTGCGACCGGGATGCACCTGAATGCGCACTTTCCGAATTTCGGGACGGGCGATCGTCCAGGCAAGTTGCAGGCGGCTTTCGAATCGGTCGCGCACCCAATTGGCAGAAAACTCTGTCGGGAGGAAAAGATCGAGAGTGCCGGTGTCTTTCTCGATATTGCCCAGCTGGATCGGCTTGATCCACTGGCTGTGCAATTGGTGGCCAAGGTCCTTGCGCAGACCCGTGCTGATATCGGCCCAATCGGCTGCCAGATTCACAGCCTCTGCATTCTCCATCAGATCATCATCACTCTTGCGACGCGTTGCCCGCGCTTTGTCCATTTTATGCACTTTGCGATTCCTCACACCATCTCAGCCCCCAGAGTCGCCCTTCTGGAAGTCACACCTACACTGCGACAGGCAAAGTCCTCCCACCCCTCAGAATCCCACTTTGAGAGGGGTCCCCATCGACCTAGATTTACACGGCATCCAGAGTGTCCCTCCCCGGATGAGCGGCTAATAAAGGACCAACTGGACGTTAACGCAAGAAGCCTTTTTCATTTTTTTGAAATAGTTTTGTTGACTCGCGCAATACCGCGCACTTCGGTTCAAGTCATTGAAAACAAACAATTCCGAGTTTTCCACAGCGCGAATCGCAGTTATTCCTGACTTTTTTGCGGGTCAGCGCTGTCATATTTGTCATAGCAAAAGGGGCAGCACCGGTGTGGTGCTGCCCCTGAAGCTTACCTTTCGTAAAGTTACGTATCTTTTGGACCGAATCAGTCCGCTGGCAGAAACGCAATTCACACTGCCGGATCGGCAGACCGCGTTAGAGCGAAGCGACTCGCTTGGTCAGGCGCGAGAGCTTCCGCGCGACCGTGTTCTTGTGCATCACGCCGCGCGCAACGCCGCGGGCCATTTCGGGCTGAGCAGCCTTGAGGGCTTCTGATGCTGCGGTTTTGTCACCGGCTTCACAGGCGCTTTCGACGCGCTTGATGAAGCCACGGATGCGGCTGACGCGGGCGCCATTGATTTCAGCGCGGCGATCGTTGCGGCGGATACGTTTACGGGCTTGCGGCGTGTTGGCCATAATGTCTCGTCTGTCTCGCGTTTGTGGAGCGGCCCTGTTTGAGCGGCTTCCTATGTCTCGGGTTTGTCGAAAAAGGACGCGCCGGAGACTTGCACTCCATGCGTCGGAAAGCGCGCCACATAGTCAGGAGTCTGCGAATCGTCAATAATTGCTTTGTTTTGGCTGATGCAACCCGAGCCACCGGCGCGGTCCACCTTACTTCTGACACACCGGGCAATACCATGTGCTGCGGCCACCTTGCGCAATGCGGCGAATTTTGCCGCCATCGTCGCGGTGGCAGACCTCAGCAGTTCGGCTGTAGACATCAAAGCGTGTCGCGAAATAGCCCAGCTCACCATCGGGCTGTGCGTAATCGCGCAGGGATGAGCCGCCGTCGCGGATTGATGTTTCAAGCACGTCGCGGATCGCAGGCACCAGCCGCGCCAATTGCGGCTTGGTAACCTTGCCGGCCTTCTTGAGCGGATGGATGCGAGCGCGCCACAAAGCCTCGCACACATATATATTGCCAAGCCCAGCAACGATCTGCTGATCCAGCAGGCACAGCTTGATCGACTGCGTCTTGCCCTTGAGCGCGGCTTTAAGGTGGTCAGGCGTCAGGTCAGGGCCAAGCGGCTCTGGCCCCATGGCCGCGAATGGCGGCCATTCGTTCAGCGCCGCAGTTGCAACCATATCCACTGAACCAAAGCGGCGCGGGTCGCACAGGGCAAAGCTGCTGTCTTGCGTTTCGATCAGCATGTGATCGTGCGTCTCGGGCTCAGCCGGATTGATCCGCCAGCGCCCGCTCATGCCCAAATGGAAGATTACGGTCTGATCACGGTCGAGATGGATAAGGCCATATTTAGCGCGGCGCGAAAGCCCATTGACCCGCGCGCCAGTCATCACTTGCACCAGGTCTTGCGGGAAGGGGCGGCGCAGATCGGGGCGGTTGAGCACCACGCGCTCTATGCGCGCGCCGTCCATGAATTTGGCGAGACCGCGCACAGTTGTTTCGACTTCAGGGAGTTCAGGCATTCTTGACGCTCTAACACTCTAGGCGCACGGCACAATTCGCTCTAGAGGCATCTCCATGACTCAATCCCCCGATACCAGCACCGCGCAAACCGTCTCCTTTGGTTATGAAGAGGTCGCGCCAGAGGAAAAGACCCGGCGCGTGGGTGAACTCTTCAGCAGCGTTGCAAGCAAGTATGACATCATGAACGATGCCATGTCTTTGGGCATGCATCGCGGGTGGAAAGATCGCTTTGTTAAGCGGGTGCGACCGCAGCCCGGTGAGCGCATTCTCGATATGGCAGGCGGCACGGGCGACATTGCGTTTCGCATGGCGGACCGCGGGGCCGATATCACCGTTGCCGATATCAATCAGGAAATGCTCGATGTGGGCGCGCAGCGCGCGCTGGACCGCGCAGAGAGCGAGGAGACCGGCAGCCTCGTCTTTACCCAACAGAACGCGGAAGAGGTCGATTTCGCGAGCAATTCATTCGACGCCTACACCATCGTATTCGGCATCCGGAACGTGACCTATAAAGATAAAGCTTTGGCTGAAGCTTATCGCGTGCTGCGGCCCGGCGGGCGATTCTTCTGCATGGAATTCTCGACCACTGAATGGGCGGGTTTCCGCGAAATCTACGATGTCTATTCCAACCAGCTGATGCCGCGCATGGGCCAGGTGATTGCAGGTGATGCGGACAGCTATCGTTATCTGGTCGAGTCGATCCGCAAGTTTCCAACCATGCCTGAATTTGACCGGATGATCCGCGAGGCAGGATTTGTGAACACCAAGGTGGAATCAATTTTTGGCGGCGCGGTCGCCATCTTCTCTGGTTGGAAAGTGTGACGGCGCTGAAAGGCGTAAGCAAACCGCGATCATGACCGCTCCGATTGTTCATCTTACCCGCCTTGCGCGATGGGGAATCACGCTGGCGCGTCGCCGCGCGCTGGTGGGCATAGAGGATGACGTGAACGCGCCCGCGCCCGTGCGGCGTTTGGCGCGGCTGGCGCGTTTGGCGACGTTCACCGGCAAAAAGGGAAAGCCTGATTACGCCGGAGCCTTTCGCGCGATTGGCCCTGCGGCGATCAAGCTGGGCCAATCGCTTGCCACCCGGCCTGATCTGGTGGGCGAGGAAGCGGCGCAAAACCTGCTCAGCCTGCAAGATTCGCTGCCGCCCGTTCCCTTCAAGGATATCCGCGCGGCGGTTGAGGCGAGCTTTGACCAGCCGCTCGAAGCGTTGTTCTCGCAGGTTGATCCTGAGCCTGTGGGGGCCGCCTCTATTGCGCAGGTGCATAAAGGCGTCACCATTGATGGGCGCACGGTTGCGATCAAAGTGCTGCGCCCCGGCATCAAAGAGAAGTTCGCGCGCGACATCCAGACCTATGAATGGGCCGCAGCGCATGTCGAAGCGATGGGCGGCGAAGCCAGCCGTCTGCGCCCGCGCCTGACCATCGCCAATTTCAAGCGCTGGACCAATTCAGAGCTTGACCTGCGGCGCGAGGCGGCCTCTGCCAGTGAGTTGGCAGAGGACATGTCAGGCGTCGGCGGCTATCGCATCCCGGAGATTGACTGGGATCGGACCAATGGCCGGGTGATGACGATCGAATGGATCGACGGGGTAAAGATCAGCAATCAGGCAGCTTTGCTGGAGCGCGGGATCGATCTGGAAAAGCTCGCGGAAAAGCTTGTCATTAGCTTTCTGACGCAGGCGATCAGCGCCGGGTTCTTCCATGCCGATATGCACCAGGGGAACCTGTTCGTCGAAGATGACGGGACCATCGTGGCGATTGATTTCGGGATCATGGGCCGGATTGACCGGCGCGCGCGGCAATGGCTGGCAGAGATCCTCTATGGCCTGACCACCGGCAATTATCAGCGCGTCGCGGAAATCCACTTCGAGGCGCAATATGTGCCAAGCTATCACTCGGTCGGCGAATTCGCGACCGCCTTGCGCGCCGTGGGTGAACCGATGCGCGGCAAGCCGGTGAAGGAATTGAGCGTTGGCCAGATGCTCGATGGGCTGTTTGCGATCACGCGCGATTTCGACATGCAGACGCAGCCGCACTTGCTGCTGCTGCAAAAGACGATGGTGATGGTCGAAGGCATCGCCACTCAGCTTAACCCTGAGATCAATATGTGGGACACCGCCGCGCCTTATGTGCGCAGCTGGATTCGCGATGAGCTGGGGCCAGAAGCGGCGGTGGCGGACCGGATCAAGGAAGACACGGAGACGCTGTTCCGCTTGCCGGGCCTGATCCGGCGGTTGGAAGAGAAATTCCCGCCCAAAGGCGGCGCGCCCGACCCTGCGCCTTTGCCCGATATCCCGCTGCTGACCGACCGGCGCGAAAGATCAGGCGGTGGGTTTCTGGGCTATTTCCTCGCCGGACTGGTGGGCGCCGGCGCGATGTGGGGGGCCTCCGCGCTCGGTCTGCTGGGTTAGGCAGAATTGGCTAAACGCGCGGTGGCAGCACGCGTGCGCCGATCAGCCCCAACACTCCGAGCAACAGCTCGACCGCCATTGGTGGGATGTACCCTTCAAACGGGCCATTGATCGCCAGGCTCACCAGCCGCCCGGCCAGTGTCACCAGCATAAGCGCGGCGCCAATCAGCAGCGGGTCGCGTCGCCGGGCCAAAGCGCCCCACACAAGGCTTGCCCCGCCCACGACAAAGAACGCGGTGAAGTCGGCTCGGATAGTCGTCAGGCCGTGCGCGCCTTTTGCGCTCAGGCCAAAGTCAGCGCCTGACCCGGTCGGATCGAGCAGAAAGCCCGCGCCAATAAAGACGAGCAGCAATCCCCCCAGAACCAGCCCGGCGCGCAACGCAATTATCATCTCACCATCCCCTCTCACAAAGTACCCTGCCTCGCCGCCGAGGGGTTTACAAGAATTGGCGGCCAATCAGCGGCATAGGGCGCTTGTGAGGTAGGGCAAATTTAACCATAGTGTCGGATAGGCTTACACGGTGCAGGTGTGATCCAATTTGTTCACGCGTGGTTGGCGATGGCTCATCGGCTCGCTAGATCATGTAAAACGGGATCATGACACGGGTCAGACCGTGCGCAAGGAGTGCTTTGAGGACCATGTACGAAAGGGTTGCTTTGAGAATGCAGCGCATTTGTGCGCCTGTGGCTGAGCGCGCCTGATGAGCACCGCACCACAGCAAGTCCTCGGGCCAAAAGTCCTGCTGGTCGTCGGCGGCGGTATTGCCGCTTACAAATCGTGCGAACTGGTCCGCCTGATCCGCAAGGGTGGCGGCGATGTCACCTGCGTTGTCACCAAAGGCGGGCAGCAATTCGTCACGCCCATGAGCCTTGCCGCTTTGTCTGAAAATCAGGTCTACACCACGCTGTGGGACCTCAAGAACGAAGCGGAGATGGGCCACATCCAGCTGAGCCGGGAGGCTGACCTGATCGTCGTGTGCCCTGCGACTGCCGATCTGATGGCCAAGATGGCTGCGGGTATAGCGGATGATCTGGCGACGACGCTGCTGCTGGCAACGGACAAGCCGGTTATGGCGGTTCCGGCGATGAATGTGCGCATGTGGGAGCACGAATCGACTCAGCGCAACATCGAAGAGCTTAAGGAAGCGGGCGTTGAAGTCCTGCATCCTGATGAAGGCCCGATGGCCTGCGGTGAGTTCGGCTATGGCCGCTTGCCTGAACCGCACCAGATTTGGCGCGCGATTGCCGGGCATTTTGGCATCGATGTCCCGGAAGAAGAATACGCGCCCGCTCCCATGCCTGCCAACGATCAGTCTGGCTTGTCCGTGGTGGAAGCGCTGGAGCCTGACGATGAAGGCGCGGCGGCGGCCTCATCAGGTGGCTTGGGCGGTCTGCTGTCAAAGATCATCCCGCGCTCCACTGCCAAGCGCACGCATGAAGATATCGACGCTGAGTATCAGGACCTCGAAATGCCTGAGGGCTTCGATCCTGATATGCCGATTGAAGAAGAGGACTTCGAATTCAATCCCGATCTGGGCGGGCCGCTGCTTGCCAAGAAAGGCGATGCGGGCGCTGCGCCTCCGATTGATCCCGATGCGATCAATCACGAGGTGAACGAGCGGCAGAGCGCGCCTGAAATCCTGCCGGAAGACATGGAGATTGAAGGCTTTCCTAAAGAGGACGCGGAGGAGCCTGGAGAGGATATCGAAGACGATGTCTCCGAAGACTGCGAAGCTGAAGAGCCGGAAGCCGAAGTCGAGGCCGAGCCCGAACCCGAGGCCCAACCCGAGCCTGCTCCCAAGAAACGCCCGAAACGCGGCGGCGCGAAGGTTGAAGCAAAGGCGGTTGAAACCGAAGAAGGCGACGCCTTCGATGCAGACGAGTTTGACGGGGTTGATGACAAGGCACTTGCCGGCAAGCATGTGCTCGTCACCGCTGGCCCGACATGGGAAGCGATCGACCCGGTCCGTTACATCGCCAATCGCTCAAGCGGCAAACAAGGCTTTGCCATCGCCGCCGCCGCCGCTGCTCTGGGCGCACGCGTGACGCTGGTGGCGGGACCCGTGGCGCTCAAGACGCCTGATGGGGTGGACCGGATTGATGTTGAGAGCGCTGCTGAAATGAACCAGGCGGTGCGACAAGCTCTGCCCGCTGATGCGGCCGTCATGGTCGCTGCGGTCTCTGACTGGCGCCCACGCCAATATGTCGCGGAGAAGATCAAGAAGCGCGGCTCTGCGCCGCCCGCTCTGATGCTGACCGAAAACCCGGATATTCTCGCCAATCTGGCAGGCAGTGATAAACGGCCCGACCTTGTGGTTGGTTTCGCTGCCGAAACCGATGACGTGATCGACAACGCCAAGAAGAAGCGCAAGCGCAAGACCGCGGACTGGATCATCGCCAACGATGTCTCCGGCGAAGTGATGGGCGGCGATGACAACGAGGTCCACATCATCAGCGCTGACGGGGTCGAAAGTCTCGACTCGATGGCCAAGCAAAAGGTCGCCATGGCCCTGGCAGAACGCATTGCGGAAACACTGACCGCTGAGGCCGCTGAATGAGCGCTCCGGTTGGCGTGAACATCAAACGGTTGCCGCATGGCGAGGGGCTTACACTCCCGGCCTACGCGACCGCAGGCGCAGCTGGCATGGATATTGTCAGTGCCGAAGATGTCACGATCGCGCCGGGCGCGCGCCACGCGGTTGCCACCGGGCTTGCCGTCGCCATCCCTGACGGGTTCGAGATTCAGGTCCGCCCGCGTTCAGGGCTGGCCTTCAAGCATGGCATCACTGTTCCCAACACGCCCGGCACGATCGACAGCGATTATCGCGGCGAATTGAAAGTACTGCTGATCAATCACGGCGCCCAAGACTTCACCATTGCGCGCGGTGACCGCGTGGCACAATTGGTGCTCGCGCCCGTGGTCCAAGCTGTATGGCAAGAGGTCGAAGACCTCGACGCGACAGAGCGAGGCGCAGGCGGCTTTGGCTCTACAGGCGGGGCGGCGGGGCTTTAATCGCTCTTCCACATCGCTTCGGCGCTAAATCGTCTGGCCCTATCCGCTGGACAAGCCCCAAAACCCAAAAAGGCAGCGCCGATCCCATGGCGCTGCCTCTCCGTCCCATCCATGGGCGTTTTTCTTGATTCGAGGTGTACCCTATTAATTCGTCCGGCGCACTTTCTTTTCATCTTCGCGGATTGTGACACGAAGAGTTTCCCCCGAATTTCCTGGAAAATCGGTAAAGATGGCTTCTACGAGGTTAGGGACAATTGCCTGCAAGCGGTTGCTGCGAGAGGCGGATTCGGCGCGGCCTTCAAACAGGCGCTCTCCGGTGCTGGCTTGGTCGATTTTCACATCAACCTCGCCCGTGTAGACGGTAAAGCTGCGCACGTTCGGTCCAGCGAGCCACGGATCATAAAAGCCGAACGCGAAATTGCGGCGGAAGCCGAAGCCGCCAAAACCGCCCCACGGACCCCATGGTCCTACAGCGCCAAACCCTGCACCGCCGGTCGTGCGCACGCGCTCGCGGCCATTGTCGACCCCATAATCAAAGCGCACCAACAGGTTGGCCGTTTCAGGCGTGGGCGCGCGGGCATAGCCCAGCTCAGCCATTTCAGCCGCGACGCGATCGGCATACAGCGCGAACTCAAGGCCGCCCTGCAACTTTGGATCTTCGGCGACCACGGCAAAGGACTGTCCGGTCGGTGCGGGCAATTGCGCGTTGAAGCGCGCAACATCGGCCTTGAACGGCGTGGCGCACGCAGCGAGCGCAGCGGTTCCAGCGGTCGCCAATGCGACAGCGCGCAGGCGGCGGGTCAGCGTGGATGCGGAGGAGTGCGGACGGTTCATGGATCTATCCCTTTGCGATACCCGTGTTCGGTCAAACGTCTGTGTTTTAACTTAAGCGCGTTGCGCCAGATATGGGGCTTTGGCACGTTTGGCGAAAGGGCAGAGCGGCTCCTCACTGGCATAAAGCTGTCAATCAGCCCTGTGCTGCGCGCATGTCCTTGGACCTCAGGTGTTGAACCTCTGGCGTTGATGAGAATAGCTATCAGGTCTGAACGGGATTTGAACGCGAATTGCGCGCAGCTCGCCTGCCTTCAGCGTTTGGGGCGTTTATCGACCCTTGCTGATGTAGAAGACGATGTCCGAAGCGCCGAAGTTTCCATACGGGGCGCTGTAGGATCCATTGTTGTCCTGCTCAGTCAAGTGACCTCCCCACGGGTCGAGATACACAATCTTGCCTCCGCTGCTCAATTGCGCCGCAACAAGCATGTGTCTGCCGCCATTGAGCCAATCTACAATGATCAATGCAGGGGTGGTGGCGCTCAATTTGCGCTTGTCGATATGGAGTGGACCTCTACCCTTTTTGTAGCCTTCCACCTTCAACCCGTCACTCACAAGGGCGCGATAGATCTCATCCTTGTAAAAGCCCTCACTGGCGAGGCGATACGCTAGCGTACCCTGTTTGCCTGTTCCTTCCTTGAAGGATTGCGGGCCTTTCGGGTCGAGCCCCAAGGGCGCATCGGCATTTTGCACAGCGGCATAATAATAGCGCTGCGCAAGGCTCCACTCGCCTTCGGCAAAGCTTGTCTGATGGACCAGAGACCGGCCCATCCAAAGGCTCGCAATGGTGCAGGACATGGGCTGGTTTTGCGCCCAGACGGAGTAATGTCTGCCGTCGCTGTCCTTCAGAGATTTGATCATGGGCGCCTCATTCACCAGTTGGCGCGACCCGCGTTTACCGCTTTTCTAGCCTTTGAAGGTGCCACATGGCCGATGAAGGTCAAGCGCCCTTGTGTAAGTGCTTGACGCGCTTGATGATGAGTCAGCCGCGCACCAGCCCGAGTGCCTTGTAGGCCGCATCCAGTGTCGGGCCGCTGCGCTCCCGCGCTTTTGCCGCACCCCGTGCAAGGATGGCATCGAGCGTTTCGCGGTCATCCTTGAGCGTGACGAACACCTTGGAGATCGGCGCGAGCGTTTCGACCAGCACTTCGCCCAGCTTCGGCTTAAATGCGCCAAAGCCCTGACCGCCATTTTCAGCCAGCACGTCCGCCACGCTTGCGCCGGTCAAGGCACCGTAAATGCTCACCAGATTGAGCGCTTCGGGCCGTTCGGCAAGGCCGGCTTCTTCGCTGGGTAGCGGTTCGGGATCGGTCTTGGCTTTCTTGATTTTCTTCATCACCGTATCGGGATCATCGGCCAGATTGATGCGGCTGAGATCGCTCGGGTCCGATTTGCTCATCTTGGCTGAGCCATCGCGCAGGCTCATGATCCGCGCCGCTTCGGGCGGGATGATGGGATCGGGCAGAGTAAAGACCGGCGCGTCCTCTGAGGCGAAATCGTTGTTGAACTTCTGCGCGATGTCACGCGCTAGCTCAAGGTGCTGCTTCTGATCCTCGCCCACCGGCACATGCGTCGCCTGATACAGCAGCACGTCAGCCGCTTGCAGCACCGGATAGGTAAACAGCGCGATGGATTGGCCTTCGCGGTTCTTGCCCGCTTTGTCCTTCCACTGCGTCATGCGATTGAGCCATCCCATGCGAGCGGTGCCGTTGAGCAGCCATTGCATTTCGGGGTGCGCGGGCACTTGCGCCTGATTGAACAGGACCGCCTTGTCCGGATCGAGCCCGCAGGCGACCAAAGTGGCAACCAGCTCAAGCGTGGAATCGTGCAATTCGCGCGGATCATGCGGCAGCGAAAGCGCGTGCAAGTCTGCGATGAAGATCATGCACTCGCCACCGGCGGCGTGCGCATCATTCTGCAACATCACATAATTGCGGATCGCGCCGAGATAATTGCCCAAATGAGGCTTGCCGGTCGGCTGGATGCCGGAAACCACGCGCATGGATTTTGTATGTTCTGTCACTATGCGGCCCTTATCGCCCTCTTATCAGCCCTGTCGGCGCATTAGGCGCAGCACCGTCGCCTTGTCGAGTATGCCAAGCACTGCTCCGCTCGCGCCGTAGGTGACAGCGGCGGTGGCGAGGATCGCGGCGATGCCGAGCGCTTTGTCCAGAACAGAGCCTGTGAACCACAGCGCGATCTGGCTCATCAACGCCCACAGCCCCGCGCCCATGACAGCGGAGGCGAGGGCGATGCGGATCAGCCGCCCGATCAGGCGAGGCGGTAAGCGGAAGAACCCGCGTCGCGCCAGAATGCCGCCCAGAAGCGCAATATTGACCCACGCTCCGATAGCGCCCGCCAGCGCGAGCCCGACCACGCCGAGCCCCAAGGAGAAAATGAACACTGTATTGAGAGTGATCGTCACGACCAATGCCAAAGCCGCCGTGATCACTGGTGTGCGCGTATCCTTGCGCGCGAAGAAATTAGGAGTCAGCACTTTGACGAGGACGTAAGCGGGCAAGCCCATCACGAGCGCTTTGACCACCATGCCGGTGACGCCCGCATCGCTTTGCGTGAAGGCCTGACCCGCCATGAAGGTCTGCACAAAGGCGGTGCCCGTGAAATACAACGCCACCGCACACGGCACAGTCAGCAGCATGGCAAGCTCAATCGCATTGGATTGCAAGCGCGCCGCTTCCTCATCCTCGGCCTTGCTGATGTGGCGTGAGAGCGCGGGCAGGATCGCCGTGCCCAGCGCAATGCCGATGATCCCGAGCGGAAGCTGATTCCAGCGGTCAGCATAGGCCATATAGCTGATCGAGCCATCGGGCAGGTAGCTGTAGAAGGCGAGGTCGACGAAGCGACTGATCTGATAGACCCCGGCTCCGAACACGGCAGGAATAATCAGCACGCCCATCTCCTTGACCCGCGCGGTCATCCGGGGAGGGCTGAGGGACAAGGCAAAACCTGCGCGCCGCATGAAAAAGCCGAGCCAGATCAATTGCAGCAGGCCGCTGGTGGAAACCGCTATGGCGAGCAAGATGCCGACGCTTTCGCGCGTCTCTTCTGAGGGGCCTTGGACAAAACCCCATCCCAGTGCGGTGAGCAGGCAGATGTTGAGCAGGATCGGCGCAGCAGCGGCAGCCGCAAAGCGCGACAGCGAATTGAGCACCGCCGCGATCAACGTCGCGAGGCTCATGAACAGCAGGTAGGGAAAAGCGATCCGCGCCATCAGGACGGCGAGCGCGTACGTCTGCGCATCATCGCGCATCGCATCAAGCTGGAACGGCCACAGCACCCATGGCATCGCTACCATCATCCCTGCGCCAAACAGCACGAGGATCGGCAGCAGCACTGCCAGAACTTCGCTCGCAAAGCGCCGCGCTTCGCTCTCGCCCTCAGTCATGTGGCGGTTGAACAGCGGGACAAAGGCGCTCGCAAATGCGCCTTCGGCAAACAGGCGGCGGAACAGGTTGGGCAGTTGGAAGGCGAGCTGCCACGCATCCGCCACGCCGCCCGCGCCAAGCACGCGGGCGAGCATAATGTCGCGCAAAAAGCCGAATACGCGGCTGACAGCGGTCAGCCCGCCTATGGTCCCGACATTCTTGAGGAGGCTCATCGGTCAGCCCCGCTCTTGCATCCGGATTTGAAGCAGGCCTTAGCCCTCATCGCCCGGTGTCGTGGAAGGCGTCATGGATGGTGCCGCCGGAGCCTCAGCGCCTTCGCCCTGCGCAGCGCGCGTTTGGGCAAGCTGCTGCGCATAGGGACGGTTGAAGTCGATCGGATCGACCATCAGCGGCGGGAACCCGGCATCGCGCACGGCGTCGGCGACGACTCGGCGGGCAAACGGGAACAGGATGCGCGGCGCTTCGGCGTAAAGGAAAGCGTGCGCCTGATCTTCCGGGATATTGCGAATGCCAACAAGCCCGCAGTAATCAAGCTCAACCAGATAGACCTGACCCTGCTCGCTGGTTGCGTTAATGTTGATCTTCAGCGTGACCTCATGGACTTCCTCGCCCACCGGGTCCGCGCCGATGTTGAACTGCACGTCCACCTTGGGCGCTTCGGTCCATTGAAACACGCCCGGCGCGTTGGGATTCTCAACCGAGAGATCTTTCACATATTGTGTGATGATCGCGGCGGCGGGCTGCGTGTCCGCACCATTTGCGCCGAGATTGTCGAGATTAGTGATGACGTCGCCTTCTTCGGCCATGTGCTTGGGTCTTTCAATTGAAGTGGTGGGTTACCCGAAACGTCCCCCATACGGCACGCCCCGAGACTATGAGCGCGCGCCTAGCAGCACGTTTGCACGGTCGCAACAGGGCCATTTTGACGCAATAAATGGAGCCTGATCGCGCGTTCGCGGTAACACGGTTACAACAATGCAAGCGTTATTGCGTAATTGGACTGGATCATTTGTTGTCCATTTGGATTTGTAGCCTATGTTATATAGGCAAGGTTCAGTTCGGGTGCCTTAGGGCGCGGCATCCTCATTAAGCATACCTTCCAGCGTGGGAAAGAACGCGCTGATAGGCAAATCGGGTATTTGATGTGATTACAGAAATCGTCATTCTCGCCATGATCGCCGCGTTTCTGGGCTTTCGGCTGTATGCCGTGCTCGGACGCCGGGCTGAGCATGAGGAAGAATCAGTCCCGCAGCGTTTTGACAATGGTGATGCGCAATCACCGCTCGCGCCCGGTCAGCCACAGGGTGTTTCAAATCAGGCCTCGTCGTCGGCAGGCAATGTGCGGACGGTTCAGCTCGAAGGCGTAATGCCCGCGGTTGAGCGCGGCGTGCGTGAAATAGCGCAGGCGGACAGCCGTTTCGACATCAGCTCTTTCGTTGAGGGCGCGAAGGGCGCTTACGAAATGGTGCTTGAAGCGTTCTGGAACGGCGACAAGGATACGCTGCGGGAACTGTGCGATGCGGACGTCTACGAAGGCTTTAGCGATGCGATCGACGCGCGCGAAGAAGCTGGCGAGACGCTTGAGAATACTCTGATCCGGATTGAGGAAACGCGCATTCACTCGGCTTCGCTTGATGGCAAGCTTGCTCGGATCGCGGTTTTGTTTGTGGCCGATATCGCGGCTGTGACGCGCGATAAGGAAGGCAATGTTGTTGCCGGTTCGCTTGATGATGCGATTGAGAGCCGTGATGTTTGGACTTTTATGCGCAATGTCAGCGCGAGTGATCCGAACTGGCTGCTCGACGAAACCGACGAAGGCTGATTTCGCGCGGCGAGCGAATAATCGCCGCCGCTTTTTATCGAAACGGGAGCACCACCCCATGCGCCTGACGCAGGCATCCTTGCTGAGGCTGTCTTTTCTGGGCGCGTTGGTCACGATGCTCGCAGCCTGCGCGATCATTCCCAAGGTGCATCTCCCGGGCACTGGCGCGCCGCCTTCGCGCACGGGAGACACGGCAGCGGCACTGGGTGTAAACAAGGCGCGGTCTTTTCCCGCCGGTCTGGCCAATCGCTTTGAACTGAGCAACGATCTGGCTTCGTTTGTCGAGTCATGCCGAGTCGCGACTTCCAGGCGCGATCTTTCCGGCCTGACTCAGCCGGAAGACTGGAATGACCCCTGCGACGCGGCGCGCAATTGGCCCTCGGCACGCGCGGCGGATTTTTTTGAAACCAAGTTTGTGCCCATCGTCGTTGGTGATGGTGCAGCTTTTGCCACGGGCTATTTCGAGCCTGAAATTCGCGGCAGCCGGACCCGCCAGCGCGCCAGCGATGTGCCCGTTTATGGTGTGCCGAGCGACCTCAAACGCTGCTGGCGACGCGGTACGCCGCAAAGCGAGCGCACAGGCCGCGCGCCGCTCAGCCGCCAGCTGGCGGACGGCACTTGCGTGGCGCACTACACCCGCGCGGAAATTGAGCGCGGCGCGCTGGATGGCCGCGCCCCGGTGATCGGATATGCGGCGGACCCGGTGGAGTTTTTCTTCCTCCAAATCCAAGGCTCTGGTCGGCTGGTGACGGAGACCGGTGAGGTTCTGCGGATTGGCTATGCCGGTCAGAACGGACATTCCTATACGGGCATTGGCGGTGTGATGCGCGAACGCGGCCTGCTGGGCGAAGGGCCGGGCAAGTACGCCGGTTCCATGCAGGGCATCATGCAATATCTGCGCGAGAACCCACGCGATGGGGCTGACCTGATGCGCCTTAATGAAAGCTGGGTTTTCTTCCGCGAGCTTACCGGGGATGGGCCGCTGGGCTCCATTGGAGTGCCGGTGCGCGCGCGTCGTTCGGTCGCGGTGGACCCGCGCTTTGTGCCTTATGGCGCGCCGGTCGTGCTTGATCTGGACCGGGATGAAGCTGACGGCATCTGGATCGCGCAGGACACAGGCGGGGCAATCAAAGGCGCGAACCGGTTTGACACGTTCTGGGGCGCCGGGGCCGAGGCTCGCCGGATTGCTGGCGGCATGAGTGGACGCGGGCGCGCGACGGTCCTGATCCCGCTCGCCAGCGCGCGCCGGCTCGGCATAAATCCATGACCTATCCGCGCGGCCTGAGCGCCGATGAGCAAGCCGCATGGTCGCGCCTTGCTGCCAGTGTCACACCGCTCGCGGGGCAAGTGCGCAAGGCATCGGCTATACCCGATAATGCGGCAGCCGCATCCAAGGCCACCGTAACTGCCAAGACTGCCGCAGCCAAACCGCGCGCCAAGCCCTTGGTGCGCAAAACCACGCCAGCCCCAAAACCAGCCCCGCAGCCGATTGCCGAGACCACGCAAGGCCTCGATTCGCATTGGGAGCGGCGCTTTAAGGGCGGGCGCGTCGAGCCTGATCTGACGCTCGACCTGCACGGCCATACGCTCGACACCGCTTACACGCGGATCAGCGCGGGGCTCGATCAGGCGCGGGCAATGAACGCGCGGGTCGTGCTGGTGATTGCGGGACGAGAGCGCCCCGTTGATCCGGCGGACCGCGCGAACCGTCGCGGCGCGATCAGGGCCAAGCTGCTCGACTGGCTCGCTGCGGGACCGCACGCAGACAGCATCTCCGCCGTGCGCCGCGCTCATCGCAGCCATGGCGGCGAAGGCGCGCTCTATCTGGTGCTCAAGCGAAAGCGCTGACCCCAAACGGGGCCAGCGCCATGCACTCGCTCGGCGGGTGTCAGATCACCCAAACAACCACACATTCATCAGCCGACCGGGGATGGCGAAGCTGAAGATCCCGGGGATCATCAGCGCGCCCAGATACAGGCTGATCACTTCATAGCGGTGGCCCTTCATGTCGCCCCGCCGCGCAGTGGCGATGATCTTGTAAGAAGCGATCAGCGTCATCGGCACGAAGATATGGATAAAGCTGAAGCTGCCGCCGGTCTTGATGAAGATCGCGGACAGCGCCGTCACCACCATCAGGCCAACCCATGCCTTGCCGAGCTGTTTGTGCAGCTTTGAGCCCTTGCGCGTCAGCAGCAGATACGCGCCCAGCGGGACGGCTGGCAGCACAGTCGCGACGTGGATGACCACGGCTGCGTGTCGCACCGCGTGATGACTTGGAGCGATGCCTGTCAGGCCGCGCATCAGCGCGATCAAGGTGGCGCTGCACATGGCGAGAGCCGCCGCCCAGATGATGACACGCAGCCGAGGCGCAATGTCGAACCCGCTCTTGGCATCGAGCGGGCCAGAGGGCCGCTTGGCGATGAAGGGGATCGGCAGGCTGCGGATCACGCTGAGGGCCTGGGTCATCCGGGTCGTGCCTGTCACCTTCAAAATAGGCCGCATCTTGGTGATTGTGGGCATGGCTTCCATCCGTTTCGTAGAGTTGATTGCGTCTGATGTTGTCCTGTGTGCCGCATGCCCGTTCGCCCGCAATCACAGCTGCGCAAACAGACGCTGGCCTTCGCGAACAGTCTTTGGAAAGTGGCCAAAATCCGGCGATTGCCACTTTACGAAGCGCGAATGGGCAGTCAGGAATGCGCCATGTCGAACGCCGCCGCCTCCCCGCAGCCATTTGCGCGCAAGCTCATCATTGATCTGACGATCATGACGGTGATCGGGCTGGTGCTCGCCTTTATCGGGCCGTTTGGCAGCTTCGAGCAGCCGCTCGCCTATCGTCTTGTGAGCTGGGTGAGCTTTGCCTGGATTGGCTATGCGATTTACAGTCCGATGAGCTGGCTGGTGGATCGCCTGAACAAAGGGCTCGATCTGCCGCGCCCGTTTGCGTGGGTGTTCGGCGTGGTGCTGGCGACCATCCCGATGACGGCTGTGGTCTGGTCGATGGGCTGGCTGCCCGGCCCCGTTCCGCTGCCGAGCCTGGAGCAAGCGCTGACATCCTATTTCTACGTGTTTCTGGTCGGCGGCGGGATCACCGCATTCTTCTACATGATCGAGCATCGCCGCGATGCGGGCGTGGAGAGCTTTGCGCCCGAGGTGCCTTCGCCTGCGGTGCCCGCACCAAAGGCCGAGGCCATGGCTAGCCCGGCTCCGATTGTGGCTCAGCCGCCTTCCTCCAATCCGCTGCTCGATGCGCTTGCCCCAGAGCTTGGCTCCGATGTCATCGCGCTGGAAATGGAGGACCATTACGTGCGGGTCCATACCGCATTAGGCAGCGAATTAGTGCTGATGCGGCTGCGCGATGCGATGGCGCATTTAACCGAGATTGAAGGCTATCAGGTCCATCGTAGCTGGTGGGTGGCCCGCGGTGCAGTTGAGGATGTTGAGCGCGAAGGTCGCAATGTCCGCCTGCTTCTGGCGCGCGACATAAAGGCCCCCGTGGCCCGCGCGCAGGTCAGCGAATTGAAGCAGGCCGGCTGGATCTGACCGTGCCGCAATTGCGCATGTTCAGGCACGCCCGCACAATCCTTTCCGATTAGTTGATCCCTTTTAACTTCGCGCATCGCCAGACTCGATGACGGGTTCATTCAGCCGTCGCCCTGCGCCCGATAGCGCGGGCGCGAGGGTATGACTGAGCCGAGGATCGAGCCGAGGATTGGGGGATCTGACAGTGGAGCAGCGAACACGGAATATCGCGCTGGGCGGATGCGCGGCTGTGCTGGCGCTGGCGGGGGTTGCCTATGCCAGCAGCGGGTCGCGAGAGGACGAGACGGAGCCAGCCAGCGCTCGCACCACCACCGCCAAAAAACCGGCGAAGTCAGAGAGCAGCGACACGCAAGGCGCTCAATCAGCGAGCCTTCAGCCTGCCAATCTTGATCGCCCCGGTCTCGATAGCCCAGGTCTCGATGCCGCGCGTCCGACCGATTGCCTGATCGAGCCGAGCGAGGTCGTGCGGGTCAACAGCGGTGTCGAAGGCGTGATCCAGTCCATCTCGGTCCGGCGCGGAGACAGTGTGCGGCGCGGCCAGGTGGTCGCGCAATTGCGCGCCGATGTTGACCGTGCGGGCGCAGCGGCGGCCAAAGCACGCGCCAACAATGTGCATTCAGAACGCGCCGCAGCCAGCCGCGCGGCCTATCTCGCTTCGGTGAAAAAGCGCAGCGAAGAGATCAGCGAATATCTCGCCGCAGATGCCGTTGAGGAAGCCCGCTCCAACGCGGAGACCGCCGCTGAGGAACGCCGCGCCGCCGCTGAAGACCAGCGCGTTGCCCGGCTCGAATATGTCCAGACGCAGCGCATTCTGGCGGAGAAGACAGTGCGCAGCCCGGTTTCCGGGATCGTGACCGAACGCGTGATGTCACCGGGCGAGTATCGTGGACCCGATGCCTCGCACATCATCACGGTTGCCAAGGTTCATCCGCTCCATGTTGAGGTCTTCGCGCCCATCGCTCAACTTGGCGGCTTTGCCGTGGGCGACAGCGTGACGGTCTATCCCGAAGAGCCGGTGGGCGGCGAATATGTCGCAACCGTCACGGTGATTGACCGGGTGTATGACGCGGCAAGCGGGACATTCGGGATGCGGCTGGAGCTGCCTAATCCAGACTATGCGCTGCCCGCTGGCCTGCGCTGCTCGATTTCGTTCGACGCGCTCAGAGCGACTTCAGCAAGCAATGAAACCGCGCCGCCGGACACGCTGAGTGCTCCGGGGACGCGTGCAAGAAAACGCTCCGGGAAGCGTCCGGGGCAAGGGGTCTGACTGACACACACGCAGGTGCAAGCGTTTGTCACAAAGGGGGGAATGATGATCCGCACGGTTCTATCAACGGCATGCTGCCTTGGCGCTTTGGCGCTGGCGAGCACAGCACAGGCTGAGACGCTGAGAGACGCGCTGGCCGCCGCCTATGCAAACAATCCGACGTTGACCGCGCAGCGCGCCAATGTGCGGGTCGCGGATGAGAATGTGCCATTGGCCAAAGCCGCCGGGCTGCCGAGTGTAGATGGGACAGTGACCTATCAGGAGAATGTCCTTCAAGGTCAGCCCCTGCCCAGTGGGTTCTTCTCTGATCCGGACCGGCAGATCATCGCGCAGCTCGCGCTGGATGTGCCGCTGGTCCAGTTTGGCGCGGTGCGCAACAGCATCCGCGCCGCTGAACAGCGTGTGATGGCCAGTCGCTTTGGCCTACGCAGCACTGAGGCGGAATTGTTCACTGCGGTTGTGGGCGCTTACATGGATGTGCTTCGTGATGAGGCGGTGGTGCGCCTCAACCAGCGCAATCTGGAAGTGCTGGAATTCACTCTCGAAGAAACGCGCGAGCGCAAGGCTGCGGGCAATCGCGGGCCGACCGATGTCGCTCAGGCAGAGGCGCGCGTCTACCTTGCGCAATCGCAGCTGGCCAACGCGCAATCGCAATTGGTGACCTCTCGCGAGACGTATATTCGGCTGGTCGGAACCCCTCCGGCTGCGCTCGATTCACCGCCGCCGCTGCCTTCGATGCCCCAGAGCGCGGCGGCGGCGGTGAACAAGGCCTATGACAACAACCCGCAATTGCTGGCTGCGACGGCGGAATTGCGCGCGACTGAGTTTGATGTGGAATCTGCGGTTGGCCAGAGCCGGCCGCAATTGAGCGGGATCGCCGGGCTCAACCAGTTCGACTTCCTCGATTCGCTGCAAACCGGCACCGGGCCGCGCAACAACCAGCAAGGCACCACAGCCTTTGTTGGGCTGCGTCTGTCTATCCCCTTCTTCCAGGGTGGACGCGCTTCCGCGACGATCCGGCAGGCACAGGCGCGTCAGTCCGTGGCAATTGAGCAAAAGCTGGAGGCCGAGCGCTTGCTGGTCGCCGACGCACGCTCCGCCTTTGCGACCTGGCAATACGCTGAAATCGTCACCCGTGCTGCCGAGCGCGGGGTGCAATCGAACGAGGTTGTGGTCGAAGGCCTGCGGGCAGAAACTCGCGCTGGCTTTCGACCGCTGTTGGACCGGCTGAACGCGGAACAGGAATTGCTCAACGCTGAAGTGACGCTCGTGACGGCGCGGCGCGATGCCTATGTCGCCGGCTTTGCGCTGCTGGCCGCGATGGGCATGGCTGAGGCGCGCAACCTGAACCTCGATAGTGTCGTGCTGTATGATCCGACGATCTACTACGACGAAACGCGCAATCGGATTTTCCAGTTCGGCCGCGATCCGGCGCCTCAGCCAGCCTCTATCGACACGCGCGAGACGCCGACGCAGGACGCCAAGGTTGCGCCGGGCGATACCCCGCCGGTGCCGGATATGAGCGAATAGGTTTATCGCCATGGAGAGTGCGAGCACGCTTGCCGAGCGGCCAGCTTTGCTAAAGATCGACCCCGCACGCTGTCCGGGTATCGGTCAGGTCGCGCTGATCGGTTGCAAAAGCGTCAGAATTTCGGGCATGACCCTCGATAAAGTAGGGGGCGACGTGGATTACACCGAAATCGCGACAGCGTGGCAGCATGGCGACCGGGAGGCGGGGGACGAGCTGTTCAAAGCCATCGGCACCGAGCTGCGCGCCATCGCCGCGGCGCGGCTGCGGCAGGAGCGGCACAGCTCGCTCTCGACCGGTGATCTCGTCAATGAAGCGATCATCAAGCTGTTTCGCCTCAATGTGATGGAATTTCAGGGGCGCGCGCATATCCTCGCTCTGGCCTCGCGTCTGATGCGCCAGATCCTGATCGACGAAGCGCGCAAGCGCAATCGCGACAAGCACAGCCATCAGGCGATCACGCTGACCACCGATGTGGCGCAGTGGGAAGTGCCGCTGGACTTGCTGTCGATTGAGTTCCTGCTGGAGGAACTGGCACACATCGATGAGCAGCGCGCCAAGCTGGTTGAGATGCGCTTCTTTGGCGGGATGACCAATGCGGAAATCGCCGAAGTGCTCGAAATCTCTGAACCCACGGTCAAGCGGCGCTGGGCTGCGACGCGCGCGTGGCTCAAGCTGCGGCTGGACAAGATGTGACCAACGGGCCTTCCTCCTCGATCGAAAAGCTTGCGATGGAGGCCGTGGAAGAGGCGCTGGACCTGCCATCGAGCGAGCGCCGCGCAGCGATTGAAGCGCGCGAAGACCTCTCCGAACAGGCGCGCAGTCTTGCCTTGCAAATGCTCGGCAGCGATGGGCAAGCGATCCGGACAGGCGGAGCAGGAAGCGCCTTACCGCCCGATGAAGGCGCACCGCCTGACCTGCCCGGCTATCGCATCCAACACCTCTTGGGGCGCGGCGGCATGGGAGCGGTCTGGCTGGCCGAGCGGGTGGCGCGCGATTTTGAGCACAAGGTCGCGATCAAGGTCATCAAGCCCGGCGTGCTGCTCGACACCATGATCGAGCGCTTCCGGCGCGAGCGGCAGATTTTGGCTCAGCTCAACCATCCCAATATCGCGATCTTGCATGATGGCGGAGAGACTGCTGATGGCTTTCCGTTCATCGTCATGGAATATGTGCAGGGCGTCACATTGCGCGATTGGCTGGCCGGCGCGCAGCCCGACCTGGCCCGCAAAATTGCGCTGTTCCGGCAGATTGCTGACGCGGTGGAGTTCGCGCACCAGAACCTGATCATCCACCGCGATCTGACGCCCGGCAATGTGTTGGTGACCGATGCTGATCAGGCCAAGCTGATCGATTTCGGCATTGCCAGCCTGCAGGTCGAGGATGGCGAGAGTGCAGGCGGATCGCGCTTTTCTGGCTTCAGCCTGACCCCTGGCTATGCTGCGCCCGAGCGAACGCAGGGTCTCGCCTCAAACACTTTGACTGACATCTTTTCGCTCGGGCGCATCCTTAATTTCATGACTGGCACTGCCAAGCAGCCCGAACTGGCGGCGATTGCGGCGAAGGCATCCGCTGAAAACCCTGAGGATCGCTATGCCGGTGCGGGTGAGCTGATTGAGGATATCGATCGATTTTGCAACGGCGAGCCGGTGCCTGCGTTTTCCAGCGCGCGCGGCTATCGCTGGCGCAAATTTGTCGCGCGCGAGAAAGCGCTGGTCGGTGTGGTCAGCGCGGCGCTGGTCGGTCTGGTGCTGGCCTTGAGCGTCACGATTTTTTCCTACACGCAGGCAGAGCGGTCACGCGCCGTCGCGCAGCAGCGCTTCGATGATCTGCGCGAGTTGGCGCGTTACCAGCTGTTCGATCTGTATGATGAGCTGGACAACGTGGTCGGCAACACAGCGGCGCGCGCGGCTTTGGCGGAGCAGTCGCAGGGCTATCTTGAAGAGCTGGCCGCCGGACGCAGCGATGATCCGCAGCTTCAGCTAGAGACGGCGCTGGGCTTTCTCAGGCTTGCGCAAATCCAAGGTATCCCCTCCGCTCCGCAGCTGGGTGAGGATGAGAAAGCGATTGCCAATCTGGGCCGCGCAGATGAGCTTCTCAGTGCCTTGGCTGCTGATGGAATTCCCGGTGCGTTCACCGGTTTCGGCCTGTCCAAGGCCCTTCGCGCGCGCGTTCTGCTCCATGGCAAAAGCAAGCCCAAGGAGAGCGCCAAAGTCGCCGCGGAAGCCCGGGAGTTGCTTGATCGCTTGTCGCCCGATCAGCGCGATTGGCCGTGGTATCTGGCCCAACGCGAAGTGCGGCTGACGATGCTGGAGATTGCCGACTTGGCGTTAGATCGTGACGCTCTGATAGACCAGTCAGACTTGATGTTAAGCGATATGGCGCAATGGCCGATTGACCGGCGTGACGGTTTTGAAGCAGGCCTAGACCGAGCGCGGATCGACTACTACCGCGCCATCGCCGAACACAATCGCGGCACCATGCCCGGATATGCCAGCGCTTCGCTGCTGTTTCAGAGCGCTGAAGCAAAATATGCCGAGTTGGAGCGGCAATATCCCAACGATCCGCACGTCCTTTATTGGCGGGTCTGGAACGCATATGTCGGTTATGCAACGGCTGCCACCATGGAAGACTATCGCGCCGCAGACGCCTTGCTTTCGCAGGCCATTCAATCGAATGATCAGCTTCTCACAATCGAAGAGCGCGACGACAGTCTGATCTTTCTGGCGGACAATCTGCTTGAAGCTCAGGCAGAGTTCTTCTCCTATCAGGGCCGACATGCTGAGGCGCTGCAAGCAATGAACGCAATGATCGCAAGAGTGTCAAAGCGCAACGAAGGGAACCTCGATGCTGGGGGGGCGAGCCGCGATATGGCCTATAGCCGCGCTATTCTGGGATCGATACACCGCCGGGCTGGCAACCGCGCGCAGGCTTGCGCGAACTTTACTGACGCGGCTGAGGAAATTGAAGCCTTGCGTCAGGCAGACAAGCTTCCCGGTTATATCGAAAGTCTTGAGGCCGGCCTGAAAGCCAATATCGCCAAGTGCCGATCAGGCGCGCCGACCAGCGCAATGCGAGAGCTGTCCTAGCGGAGTTACTCTCCGGTCCGCTAGCGTGGGACAATCAACTAACGCATCATTAATTTGTGATCCCGCCGTCTAATGGAAATCGCCTAGCTTAGTAGAGGACCATGTCGATTGGGGTGTGGGTTCGCTGCACAGGCGGACACCATGGGACGGCACGCTTCTCCTCTACCAGGCGCACAAGGACCGCTGAAGCGGGACCCACGCGCTGACCGGGGGACCAAAGGGCGAGACGACCTGCAACACGCATCCAGCGTCGAGAGTTCTCGATGGTTTGGAACCGTGGCTTGGTGGCAGGTGAATGAACGAAATCAGTTTTAGGGACATGCGTGCCGCTCTCGCGCGGAGGCTTCCAACCATTGATCTGCCAGGGCGCAGCCGAAAGGAGCGCCAGCGCATCGCGCTTGAGACCAGCTCGATGCTCTCCAACCGGCTGACCATTGAGGCGCTGGAGCCGCGCCTGCTGCTGTCCGCCGACGCACCGCCTATCGCTGCCGAGATTGAAAGCGCTGGTGAGACAGACACCTACGTCTTCAAAGTCGAGGACGAGGGAAAGAAGTTCATCTTCGATTCGCTGACCGATTCCGATGACATTCGCTGGAGGCTCGAAGACGAAAACGGCGAAGTCGTGCCGTGGCGCTTGTTCGGCGAATCTGATGGCGAAGAGTTGCTCGACAACACGGTTCTTGACCTTGGGGTGGGCGAATATCGGCTGACGATTGATGGAATTGCAGATGCGACCGGAGCCTATGCCTACCGGCTGCTCGATTTGGATGATGCAGAACAGATCGATGCGAACCAGCGCGTGCAGGCCAGCAATGAAGGCAAACAGACCCACCTTTATGCCTTCGATGCCACCGCCGGGCAGACCTTCTTCTTCGATCAGCATGTCCTGACGTCGGGCGACACGAGCTGGCGGCTGATTGGGCCGGATGGCGAGCAGGTGTTCGCGCCGCAGGACTTCGCCGACAGCGATCCGTTTACGCTGACCCGCACCGGCACTTACACGATAGCTATCGAAGCGGCGGACGATAACACCGAAAGCTTCGACTACAGTTTCACGCTTGCCGCTGTGACCAATCGTGAGGAGCCGCTGGCGTTCAACACGCTGATTGCGCGCAGTATCGAGACGCCGGGCAGCACGCTCGCTTTTCGCTTTACGCTCGATGAAGACACGCCGCTCTTGTTTGACGCTCTGGCCGCGTCCTCTGAGCTGAACTGGTCGCTGCAAGGCCCGCGCGGGGCGGTGGTCAGCGCGCGCAGCTTCCTTGCCTCAGATGGCACGGCGGGTGATCCACTGCTTAATCTGGTGGTGGGCGAATATGTCCTGACCGTGGATGCAGCGGACGATTTCACCGGGCCGTTCGCGTTCCAGCTGTTCGACCCGCAAGGCGCTGAAGCACTGGAGCCAGGAGATACGTTTGGCGGCGATGTTGGTGACGCTGGCGCCGGAGCGCTGTTGCCGGGTCAAGCGGGCGCGCCGCTTGATTACAGCGGAGCCGGGCGCGAGAATTTCTCCGCTGAGATTGGAGGACGGGGCGATTATGTGGTGCCTGACAGTGAAGCGCTGCGGCCCGATGCGATCACACTCGAAGCGTGGGTCCTAGGCGACCAGCGTCAAGCCTTTGAAGGCCTTGTCACTAAAACCTCGTCGGGTGGTTGGAACGATGGCTATGGCCTTGTGCGCACGGGCGATACGATCCGATTCTTCATCAACAACTGGAATGTGCACTTCGTCGAAGCGCCATTGACGGATGGCTTGTGGACGCATGTGGCGGCGACTTACGACGGTTCGACCCTGCGCCTGTTCCTCGACGGCGTGCTTGCCGCTGAGGCTGCTTTTGACGGCGCGATCAACCATTCCTCCGGCCCTCTTTCGCTGGGGGCAGCACCGCCTGCATCCTTCATCTGGGGCGGCTCGATTGACGATGTGCGCATCTGGAACACGGCGCGCGATGCGTCGGCGATCGCCGGAAACTTCGATGCGCCGCTGACTGGCGGCGAAGCGGGCCTCGCAGGCTATTGGACGTTCGACGAGGTGGGCCGCGAAGCCGCCGACCTCTCACCCAACGCGGCTGTCGCGACGCAGCGCATCGGCCGCAGCAGTGAGACGCGGGTCTTCGCGTTTGATGCGGTGGCAGGCTCTGGGAGCTTCATTGATGTGACCGAACTTGACGGGTCCGGTCTGGTTGCGCGCGTGATCGCGCCGGATGGCACGGTGATCCAGGGGCCGATGGCGCTCGCGGATATGGAGCTGCGCGACCTGCCGCAGACCGGGCGTTATCTGCTTGCGGTGGAAGGGCCGCCTCCGGGCGTGGGCCAGCCGCTTTCCTTTGAGGCCCGTTTCCTGACCATTAGCGATGCCGATGCCGCGTTGACCATCGGCCAGCGTTCAAGCGGGACAATCACGGCTGGTTCGACCGTGCGGCACAGCTTTACGCTCACGCAAACAACGCGGCTGGTGTTTGACGCGCAGAGCAACGCGGCAGGTCTCCTTTGGAGCCTTACCGGACCGCGCGGGGCCGAAGTCACGGATCGCTTGTTCACGCGCTCGGATGCACAGGATTTGACCGGCAACACAGCGCTTGTCCTGCAAGCGGGCGATTATGTGCTCAGCGTGGACGGGGAGGCCGATTTCGAGGGAGCGTATGCATTCACGCTGGTCGATCTCGATCAGGGCAGCGATGTTCCGCTGGGCGGTGAGATCAGCGGAATGCTGGCGCCGGGCAATGAGACCCAGACATTCCACTTTTCCGCGCAGGCGGGTGATGAGATCACTTTCACGCGCCTGCAATCGAGCAGTTCCTTCACGAACTTGCGCGTCTTTGATGCGACCGGCAAACAGCTGGCCGGGCCGCCCATCTTCACCAATGCGTTTCCTGTGACCATCCCGCTGGATGGCGAATACACAGTGCTGGTCGAGGGCCGTATTTCGGCAGGGGAGCCCATCGATTTTGCGTTTGGCATTGCAAAGACCGCGACGGTCGATTTGCCCGACCTTTCGGAAGGGCAAGCGATCACCTTTGGCGAGATTGTCACCGGCGCGGTCCCCCCATCGCAGGACGCCATTTTCTTCAACTTTGAGATCACGGAGCCCAAGACAGTCTATTTCGATAGCCTCGCCAGCAACGCGCAGGGCTTCCAGATCATCGGACCGCGCGGCTCGGAATTTCCATTTACTGACTTCTTCGCAATCAACGGTTCGCGGCGGTTCGGATCGAACACGATCGAACTCAGCGAGCCGGGTACATACCGCATCAGCGTCGATGGACTGGCTGGCCCGATCAGCTTCCGCTTGCTTGACCTTGCCGACGCTACGCCTGTGGCGACAGATGGCACGCAGGTGGACGGCGCGCTGACGCCTGCGAGCGGGACCGACTTCTATTCGTTCGAAGCGAGCGCAGGCGACGTCCTGCAGTTCAACGAGATCGGCAATCACAGCGAAGTGATCCGTATTTATGATCCGTTTGGTCGGATCGTCGATCAGACGTGGCGCTCTTTCGGTGATCGCGAGTTCACGCTCCCGCTTGATGGCACCTACACGCTTCTGATCGAAGGCAATGATTTCTCGGCTGCGGCCGGAGATCCCTATTCCTTTGCGCTGACTTTCAAGCGCGATGCGGCGGCACAAGCGCTGGTGCTGGGCGATCTCGTGCAGGACAGCATTTCGCAAGGCGGCGAGAGCAAGGTCTACACCTTCACGCTGGATGAAGAGCGGTTGGTCGTATTCGACAGCCTGACCAACAGCTTCGATATCGATTGGACGCTCACGGGGCCGGATGCGGATTTCAGCGGCACGATGCGCACCGCTGACAGCTTTGACCGGGTGGCGCTGCCCAACGCGCTGCTTGGACCGGGCGAGTACACGGTTCGCATTTCCGCTGGCATTGGTGAGACACCGGACTTCGAATTTCGCGTGCTTGATCTGGCGCAGGCGGCGGTGGCGCTGCCCACGGATGGCTCAGAAATCAGTGGCGCGCTGGAGCCCACGCGTGAAACCGATGTGTTCGCGTTTGAGGCATCGGCGGGCAGCCGGTTCGTCTTCGATATCTTGCAGTCCCCCGGCAATACCAGCTTCCGGGTGGTCGATCCGTTCGGACGCCAGCTGGCCAATCCGACTTCTTCGTTCGATATGCAGTTCATCACGCAGGTGGCGGGCACGCATTACATTCTGCTCGAAGGTCGCTCCACCGATACCGCAGCCACGCGTCCTTATCGCTTTGCGCTCTTCGACGTGATTGTTCCTGCGACCGTGGCGATTGATCTGGGCGAGACTGTGACCGCTTCGCTCACCATTCCCACGCAGACGCTGACATACGAATTCACTGTTGATGAGCCAACCAGCCTGCTGATGGATTCGTTGACCAACACCAGCAATTTTGCATGGCGGATTGACGGCGAACGCGGCGAAGTAGCGTCCAGCACCTTCAGCGCGTCTGATGGGATCGACACCAGTTATGACCAAGTGCCGCTTCTCGCGCCGGGCACATACACATTCACGGTCAGCGCAAATGGCTTAACCACTGGCGATGTCCAGTTCCGCCTGCTTGATCCCTACAACGCGCCTGCAATCCCCTTGGGCGGGCGCGTCGATGGAACCCTGGCTCCGGCGAGAACAACCAACACGCTGACCTTCGAAGCAAGCGCCGGGACGCGCTATTTCTTCGACAGCATCATTGATCCTTCCAATGCCTCGATCCGGGTGATCGACCCCGACGGGCGCGTGGTCGTTGATGCGATCAATTATAGCGACCTCAGCTTCACCGCGCTGCGCGATGGCATCTATGCGATCCTCATCGAAGGGCGCGATTCTGACACCGCAGCGGGCCGCGATTACGCCTTCACTCTGTTCGAAAACCGCGACAGTGTAGAAGCGATTGAGCTGACCGCCGCTGTCACCGGGCCGACGCTACGCCCCGGTCAGGTGGGCAATGCGCTCGACTTCACCACGCATGAAGAATTGCGCATCACAGACCCCGCGCTGGATCTGCGTGACACAGTGACGGTCGAATTCTGGATCAATCCGGAACGCTCAGCCGACCGCTGGATGCCGATTGTCTACAAAGGCGGTGACGGGTCACAGCGCAGCTTCTCGGTGTGGTTTGAAGACAGCGAGTATATCCATTTCAGCAGCACAAGAGGGAGTACTTTTGATACGCTGGAAACGCCGAACGGGTCTGTCCCGTTTGGCGAGTGGACGCATGTCGCAGCGGTGATGAACCGCGCCGCGGGCACGATGGAAATCTTCCTCAATGGTGTCCTTTCCGCATCGCGCACCATCTCCACCACGCTCTCGAATGGGGCGCCGGACACCCCGCTTTATGTCGGAGCCACCAGCCAGTTCGATCAAAGCTTCCGCAAGTTCGAAGGCAGGCTGGATGAGCTGCGCATCTGGGACACGGCCCGCAGCGCCGACCAGATCGCCGACAACCTCAACACCGGCACGCCGAGTGATGATGCCGGATTGGTGGCACGGCTGGGCTTTGACAGCCTGTCGAACGCGGCAACCCGCAACAGCGTCACCGGCCAAAATGTGCCGATCATCTCTGATCTTGCCGGGGTGCAAGGCGCAGTCGTCGGGCGGCTTGCGGCCTCCGGTGACACGGCAAGCTACACCTTCACGCTGACCGAGCGCACGCGTTTGCTGATCGATTCCGTGCACGAAAACGCCAATTTCACGATCAAGCTGGAAGGGTCGGATGGTAGCGTCACGACCCGCAATCTGCGTAATGGGGACAGCCTCTCGTTCGGCGCGGGCAATCCGGTTATCGAGGCTGATCCGGGCACTTATCGGCTGACTGTCGCGGGCGGCGATGGCGCGATTGGCGCCTTTGCGTTCCGCTTGCTGGACCTGGACACCGCCCAGAGGATCGAAAGCGGCGAAGTCATCACCCAACGCACCACTGGCGCGGGTGAGAACTATGCCTACAGTTTCGATATCGCAGCGGGTGAGCGCATTTTCATCGATCCGATCGCCTTTGAGACCACCCGCTCCGACAGCATCACCATCCGCGTTTACGATCCGCTGGGCCGGCAAATTTCGCAGGGGAGCTCTTTCAGCAATCGCGATCTGGGTGTGGCCACAATTGGCGGCACATACACGATGGTGATCGAAAACCGGGTCTTTTACGGTTGGCCGGTTGAGTATCGCTTTGCCGTTTATGGCATTCCGGCGGCGACCCCTATTGCGATTACGCCGGGCGGGGCCAATCCGAATATGCCGGGCGTTGAGCCGGGCCAGTCCGGCAATGCGCTCACCTTGCGCGGCGTTGATTTTGTCGAAGTGCCTGACACTGCCGAGATTGAGCCTGCCGGTAACTTCACCGTCGAAGGCTGGTATCGCCTGGACCGGGCAACGGACACTTGGCACGCGCTGTTTGGCAAGGACCGCGAAGGCAATGGCGCACCGCCCTATCGCATCGCCGTTAACGCCAATGGTACGATCTACGCCTCGGTCGCCAATGCGTCTGGCGCGGATAACACCATGCAAACGGGCGCGGGCGCGTTCACCTATGGCGAATGGGTGCACCTTGCGCTGGTGGCGGACCGCGAAGGCGAAACGCTGACGCTGTATGTGAATGGCGAGGAAGCCAATTCGCGCGCGATTGCCAACACGCCAAACCTGCAAAACGACCGTCCGCTCGTATTGGGCCGCTATCTTGAGCCGGTCTCCAATTACGGCATGGTCGAGGGTGCGATTGACAGCTTTCGCATCTGGTCAACTGCACGCAGCCAGGCCGAAGTTCAGCAGGGCCTCGCCAGTCCCGCTGCGCCGGGCACACAAGGGCTCAGCTATGCGCTCGATTTTGAGACCACGGCCTTGTCCAATGGAGCCGTGCTGCGGGACTTGAACGCGCAAGGGATTACAGGGCGAATTGATCAGCCGGGCGAAGAGAAGGTCTACACCTTCACGCTTGCGCAAGAGACGCTGATTTCGTTCGATAGCCTCACCGATCGCACCGACATGCGCTGGACGCTCAGCACCAGTGACCGCACGATTGTCGATGATAGGGCGTTCGCGGATTCAGACGGGATCGACCTTGCAAACAACACCACATTGCGGCTCGCGCCCGGTAAGTATCGCCTGAGCGTTGACGGGACGAGCGATGCGACCGGGTTCTTCCATTTCCGACTGATCGATCTGGCCGCCGCGCAGCCTCTGGCGCTGGGCACCATGGTGTCCGGCTCGCTTGATCCGGCCAATTCCACAGCCGCCTACCAGTTTGCCGTGCAGGCTGGTGAGAGCTTCATGTTTGACGCGATCTCGGCCACCAACTCGGTCGCCTGGAGGCTGGTCGATCCGTTCGGCAATGACGTGTTTGGGGCGACTGGGTTGGCTGACCGCGATGGTCAGGTGTTGGACTTTGACGGGGTCTATACGCTGCTAATCGAAGGGCGCATTTCGTCCGGGTCTGAGGCGACCTTTGCCTTTGCTGTCACCCCAGCGCGGATCACCAGCGAAGCCTACACAATTGGGTCGCGTGTCAACGGTACGATTGCGGCTGCGGGGGAAAGCGACAGCTACACCTTCACCCTCGCGCAGGACACGCAATTGCTGTTCGACAATTTGGTCGATGATCCATCCAGCGCCAGCATCAATTGGACACTCAGCGGTCCCAATGGCGCGGTGGTCACTGCGCGCTCGATCCGGTCAAGCGATGGCTTTGATGCAGGGACAGGCAATCCGCTGCTTGATCTGGAAGCGGGCGATTGGACGCTCACCTTCGATGCAAATGGGCCAGCCACAGGCGACTATGCGTTCCGCCTGCTCGATCTGGCGAGCGCTGAGGAAATTGTCCCCGGAGGCACCTATCCACGCGTGCTTGGCCAAAGCGGGCGCGAGACCGATCTGTTCCGCTTCGAGGCGACGGCCGGGCAGGTTTTTGCCTTCGACGTGCTCCAGTCGGTCTCCACCAATACCCGCTGGCGGCTGTTCGATCCGCTGGGACGTCAGGTCTTCGGGCGAGAGGTCATCGCGGACAGCGATTGGCTGGCGGCCAGTTTGACGGGCACGTATACATTGGCGGTCGAGGGGCGGTATTTCAACACTGCCGAAGTGCCGTATTCCTTCCTGTTCGACGTGCCATCCCAGCCCGCGCCCAATGGCGAGACGAGCCAGACCTTTTTGGGCGGCGGCCTGCCCTATGTGATCGAAAATCAGAACGGACCGCCCGCGCAGATCATTGAGGAGAGTGGCAATCGCTTCGTGCGCTTGACCGATGTCTTGGCGACCAATGTTCAGAACAATGTCTATTTCTCGCTCAGTGGTGATGGCGACAATCTGGGGCGGCAGGACAGCATTGAGCTGGCGCTCGATTTCCGCATTGATCCGCGCCCCGGCCAAATCAATCGCCCGGATGGGATCGGCTTTGGTCTGTATCCGGTAGACATTCATGGCACTGCCGGTCCCGCGCAAAATGGCGATACACCGCTCAACGCGCCGGGAGCGCTGATGCTGTTTCTGGATACGCATAATGGGGGTGCGTTCGATCCGAATGACAACCATGTGCAGATCCACTTCGATGGCTTCGAGTTAGAGACTTTTGCGGATCCGGGCATTGATCTGGGCTCAGGCGAGTGGGCCAATGCCCGCTTGCTGGTCGAGCGCGCGGTTGGCGGGTCCAACGTCACGCTGTTCCTGACCCCCGAAGGCGGCAGCGAAGTCACCGCGATCGACAGCTATTTCGTCGCTGGATACGACCTCACCGCCTCACGCGCGGTGGTCTATGGAACGCAGCGCAATGATATCGGCAATCAGGACATTGACGATGTCAGCATCGTGATGACCTCGGCCGCTGAGCCAGAGCGGGCCTTGGTGCTGGGGGAAGTGATCAACGGGTCGATCAACACCGCCGATTCGATTGAACGCTATCGCTTTACGCTGACGCAAGAGACGCGCGTTGCTGTCGATGTGCTGACCAACGATGCCGATTTCCGCTGGCAGATAAGCGAGATCACTGGCCGGTATGAAGCCGATCCGGTGCGCGGCTTTACGGGGACCGATTCAAGTGGCTTGACTGCCTCCAGCCCTGTCATCGTGCTGCAACCGGGCGAGTATGAGTTCGCCGTGTCCGCACGCAGGGGCGACACTGGCAGCTTTGCTCTGCGTGTGCTGGATGTGGACGCTGGCACCGACCTGACGCTGGGCGAGACGCAGACGCTGACGCTCAATCCGGGCAACACCACGCAGGCCTACAGCTTCACAGGGGCCGAAGGGCAAACCGTCTTCTTCGATTTCATTTCGGGCTCTACCAACCCCTATTACCGGATCATCGCGCCCAATGGAGACATGCTGTTCAACGCGACGACTATGCGCGATCAGACCGCTCTGGTGCTACCGCAGGATGGCGAATATGCGCTGCTGATCGAAGGGCGGTTGGCGACTGTCATTCCGCAAACGGTCGAGTTTGCGATCTATGATATCAGCGAGGCGCTGTCGCCTTTGACGCTGGGCGAGACGGTGACCGGCTCCGTCGCGACGCCGGGGGCGCTGGAAAGCTACACCTTCACGCTGGCCGAAGACACGCTGCTGCATTTCGACAGCCTCACCAATGATTCCAATCTGGAATGGAGCCTGTCCGACGGCGCACGCGAAATTGCGGGCCGCGATCTCAATGTCAGCGATGGCCGCGCCTCTGGATCGACGACGGCTGTGTTCGCACGCGCGGGCCAATACACGCTGACCATTCGGGGCGAATTCGACGCGGTGGGCGATTTCGCTTTCCGCCTGCTCGACATGACGTCAGCCAGCCCGCTTGTATTGGGCGCTGAGACAGGCGGGACGCTGGACCCGGCCAATTCGACCGAGATTTTCTTCCTCGATGCGCAGGCTGGCGAGGAATATCACTTTGACGCGCGGCTGAGTCAGCGCCTTGGGCAATGGCGTCTGGTTGATCAGTTTGGAACGCAAATCTGGACCACCAACACCGCAGCGGACCAAGGCCCGATCGAGATTGAGCGCGATGGTCGGTATTACCTGTTCTTTGAAGGCTCCGTTGAGCAGCCTGAGACGAGCGATTACCGCTTTCAGGTCACCCGTATTGAGCCGCTGATCGATGCTTTGACCCTTGGTGAGACTTACGAAGGCTCGCTCCCGCAGCCCTTCCAGTCCGCCCTGCTTGATTTCACGCTCGACGATGAAACGCTGATTGTTGTTGATCCGTTTACGAATGATGCTGACCTTAGCTGGGCGGTGCTGACGAGTGGGCTTGAGCTGGCCAGTCGCGAATTCCGGCTGAGCGATGGGTTCGACCGTGCAGACAACCCCGTCTTGCGACTGCCTGCGGGCGATTACCAATTGCGGATCGACAATCAGGTTCTGGCCGCGCGCGACTTTGCGATCCGCGTGCTTGATCTGGCTGATGCGACCCAGCTGGCGCCGGGCCTCCCGATCACCAGCACTCTAAGCCCTGGCTCTGAAACCGAGATGTATCGCTTTGATGCGGAGGCTGGAGAGCAGTTCTTCTTTGACCGGATCGCGCTCAGCGGAGCGGAGGTCTATTGGCGGCTGATCGGGCCGAATGGCGTGCAGCTGTTCAACGGCGCGTTTAACGATGTCGAAGGGTTCGATATCCCCGAGGATGGCACTTACACGCTGCTGGTCGAAGGGCGCATCCGCGATGCTGCCAATATCGGCAATGTCACCTTCAATGTGGTCGAAAGCTCGCCGAGCGAGCCGATTGTCATCGACCCCTCTGTCGATGATGCGCCTGATCTGATCCCCGCTGAGCTGGCGATCAGCACTGTGGGCGGCGGGGTCTTTTCCGGCGGCGAAGTGACGCTGACATGGAAGACGCAGAACATCGGCTCTGCGCCTGCGAGCGGCACCTGGTCGGACCGCATCATCGTGCGCAATCTCGACACGGGTGAGACGATTGGCAACTTCCTCGTCGATGATGATGGCGGCGATCTGGCTGAAGGTCAGGAACGGATGCGCCAGTTCACGCTGCCGCTGCCTGAGGGCAATAGCTCTGTCGGGCAGCTGGAATTCACGCTTTCGCTGGATGCCGGCAATGCGGTGGCTGAGGCCAATCCGGGCGGCACGGCAGAGACCAACAACACCGCGCGAATTGAAGCGCTGTCTGAGCTTGCGCCTTTTGTTGATCTGGTGATCAGCGACGTGACGCTCGATCCGCCCTCGGGTTGGGCACCGGGCGATCCTGTCACGCTCAGCTGGACGACCACCAATCTAGGCAATGATGAAGCGCCCGCCGGGTTCAGTGAGCGTGTCACTGTGCGCAATGAAACCGGGCGCACGACGTTCTACCTCGATACCTTTGTCAGCGCGGAAGCGATTGCCGGTGGTGAGAGCGCTCAGCGCTCCATCACTGTGGCATGGCCCGCCGGGATTGATGCGCATGGTGACTTCACCGCCACCGTCACGACCGACATTCTCGATGACATCGTGGAAGCGAACGAAGACGCCAGCGCCGAGACCAACAATGCGCGCGATCTGGAGGTTATCTCCGCGCCTGACCTGACACTCACCGACCTCACGATCGCAGAGGGCGAAGTGGCGGCGGGTGACACGGTCACGCTCACTTGGGTTGAGACCAATATCGGCAATGCTGACACGATCACCGGCTATGGCACTCGGATCTTTGTGCGCAGCCTTGAGACGGGCGAGGTCTTTTTCGACACTGCCGTGCAAACCGATGATGTCCTGACAGTCGGCACGGCGCGTGATCGCACTTTCAGTTTCAAATTGCCTGACGGCGCGCGCGCGGTCGGAACGCTGCAAGTCTTCGTGAATGTTGATCGCATCGCGGGCGGGTTCGGCAATGTCGTGCGCGAGGTCGCACCGGGCCGCAATGCCGAAACCAACAATTCGCAGGATTTGCGCCCGGAAGTCGCTCCCAGCCTCTACCCCGATCTTAACGTCGATAACGTCACCATCCCGGCGAATGTCGAAGGCGGCCAGACTGTCACCGTCAGTTGGCGGGTGACCAATGATGGCGACGAGGTGGCCGAGGCGAGCGACGGCGTCTGGGTCGACCGGCTGATCCTGAGCGTGGATGAAACGCTGGGTAATGAAGACGATGTCGTGCTGGGTGAAGTGGTCCGCGATGCCGCGCTGGGCGTTGGTGCGCGGTATACGGCGAGCGGTGATTTCGTCATCCCTTCCGACATTGGCGGCACCTATCGCCTGTTTGTGGTCGCCGACGCCGATGCTGCGATCGTTGAGCCTGATACGCGGGGCGACAACGCCAGCGATCCGGTCTCCACCTTCATCACCAGCGAAGCCCCCAACCTTGTTGCCGAAGCGGTGTTCGGGCCGGGTGAAAACGTGGCGGGCGGAGAGACGTTCAATGTCTCCTGGCGCGTGCGCAACACAGGCGATATTCCAGCGGCGGGCGGCCATGTGGACCGCATCGTCCTGTCCGCCGATGGCACGGTGAGCGATGATGATCTGGTTCTTGCCGAGATCACGCGTGATGCGCCGCTGGGTGTGGGGGCGACCTATTCGGTTTCCGTGCCGGTCAGCGTGCAAGACGGGCGCGTGGGCGATTTCCAGCTGATCCTCGTCACCGATGCGGGCGAGACTGTGTTTGAAAATGCGCTGGAGGCTGACAATTTCGCAGCCTCCGCGCCGATCACATTCACCAGCGCACCAGCCCCCAACCTGATCGTCGAGAGTGTGACTGTGCCTGAGGGCGCGGTGCCGGGGCAGACGGTCCCTGTCACGTTCGTGATCCGCAACACTGGGCCTGAAGCCGCGCTCGCGCCGTGGTTTGACCGTATCTATGTGGACAATGACACCACAGTTTCCGGCGCCACGATCCTCGCCACGATTGAGCGCGAATTCGATCTTGCTCCGGGCGAAACCTATGAGGTGACGCAGGACGTTACCCTGCCGGTCAATCTGGGCGATGACACCTACAACATGCTGGTGCGCGCCGATGCCTTTGCCGATGTGTTCGAAGGCGGGCTGGAAAGCGATAATGACGGCGCGAGCCTTGAGCTGGTGCTGGCCCATCCGGACCTTGTGCCAGAAAACATAGCGCATGATGGTGATGAGGACCTGTTGTCCAACACGCTGCTCGAAGTGCGATGGACGATCCGCAATGGCGGCAGCGGGACAACGTTGGAGGGTTGGACAGACGAAATCTGGCTCTCGCGCGATGACACAATTGGCTCGGGCGATATCAAGCTGGGTGAGCTGGCTGCGGTAGGTCCGCTAGAGGCGGGCGAGGTCTATGACGGCGTGCTCGAAGTGCTGCTGCCGATTGATGCGAGCGGCGAATACCGGCTGCTGCTGCGCACTGATGGCGGCGGCGAAGTTGCCGAGCTGAGCGCGGGCGAGGCGAACAATGTGACCGCGACCGACCTCACTGTGGGCCTTGCGCCGTATGCCGATCTGGGAGTCAGCAATGTCACCGCGCCTGCGCTCACGATCGAAGACCCCGCGCGGGTCACTGTCGGCTGGACGGTCACCAACACCGGCACCGGGCGCGGGGCGACTGATAGCTGGGTGGACCGGGTCTTCGTCAGCAGCGATGATGTGCTGGGCGACGGCGATGACATTCTTCTGGGCGAATTGCTGCATGAAGGCGGGCTTGATCAAGGCGCGAGCTATGATGGCAGCCTCGATCTGATCCTGCCGCCTGCGTTCACCGGTCGCTACACGCTCTATGTCCGCAGCGACGCTGCTGACGCCGTGTTCGAGAACAGCGCTGACGACAATCGCACCGCGCTGGACGGGCCGTTCGATGTCGCGCCCTTCCCTTGGGCGGACCTGTTTGTTGAGCGCGTGGTTGCGCCTGATGGCGCGCAGTCAGGCGACACAATCGAAGTCACTTGGGAGGTTGGCAACCAGGGCATCGGGCTCACCAGCACCTCTACCTGGACCGACCGCGTCTTCCTTGAACGCGAAGATGGCACAGACCGCATCAGCCTTGGCTCGGCGAGCAATCTAGGCTTTCTGGAGCCTGATGACAGCTATGAGCGGACTGCCACCTTCACTCTGCCTGAGGGCATTGACGGCCGCTATCGTCTGGTCGTCGTGACGCCGGGCACCACCAGCGCGTTTTCCAGCCTGCCGTTCGAATTTATCTTTACCGACAACAATGAGACCGCTTCGGACGTGTTCGAAGTGACGCTCGCGCCGTCGCCTGATCTCAAAGTCGAGTTTATCTCAGCGCCGCCCACCGGGCTCGAAGGCGATGTGGTCGATATTGAATGGCGCGTTCGCAATGAAGGGCAGGCAGCGGCCACTGGCAGCTGGGTGGACCGCGTCTATCTGCGCAAGTTTGGCGAGACCGGCCCCGGCACTCTGATCGGCACATATTCATACACCGGGCCGCTGGAGGCCGGTACCAGCTACACCCGCCGCGAGGAAATGCGGCTGCCTGCCAAGACCAGTGACGCGTTTGAAGTGGTGGTCATCACCAACGCCACCAACACGGTCTATGAGCACGCCAGCGCTGCCGACAACAACCGCACGGTCGATGATGAGACGATCCTCGTCTCGCTGCTGCCGCGCCCGGACCTCACCATTGGCGAAGTCATCGGCCCGCAAGACCTTGTCAGCGCCGGGGCGACTGCGTCGATTGAGTTTACCGTGGTCAATCAGGGTCTGGTCGAGGCAAGCGGCAACTGGACCGATCAGGTCTGGCTCTCGCTTGATGATCAGCTGACCAGCGATGACATCCTCGTCTCCTCGATCCAGAACCAGTCCGCGCTAGGCTCGCTTGAGGAATATCGCAGCGTCTCCGACGTGTTTGAGATTCCCAAACGCTTCCGCGGCGAGGTCTTCATTCTGGTCAAGACCGATGCCAGCGGGTCGATCGACGAATTCCCCAATGACACCAACGCCAGCAATGTCCGCGCGTTCAAGCTGTTTGTCGATCCGATCCCGTTTGCGGACCTCGTGCTCGACAATGTCGTCGCACCGCAACAGGCATTTGAAGGCGATCCGCTGACGGTCTCCTACACGATCACCAATCGCGGGCCGGGCACGACCGATCTCGATACGTGGACCGAGCAGATCTGGCTGACGCGCGACAAGAACCGGCCCAATCCGCGCGCGGGCGATATTCTGCTTGGCTCCATCACCTATAATGGCGGCGAGTTGGCGGAGGACGAAGGCTATGACCGCACCGTTGAGCTGACGCTGCCGACCGGGCTCGTTTCCGGCACCTATTTTATCACGCCGTGGGTCGATCCGTTCGAGACGCTGTTGGAGGATTCGCTCGCCACCAATGTGAACCCGGATGATCCGGGGGAGATCAATTCGAGCAATTATCGCTCGCGCGGGATCAACATTGTCGGCACGCCGCCGCAATCTACTGTGCGCGATGTGGCCGTGCGCGATGTGACCGCGACCGAGCAAGCCAAGGGCGGAGAGCCGTTCACTGTCAATTGGACGGTAGAGGCGGGCGGCGATGTGACGTCTGACGGGTGGCAGGATGTGGTCTATCTGTCTGACACGCCATTGTTGCAGGATTCGACCCGCCGCTTCGAGCTGGGACGGGTGAGCAATCTGACCCCGCTCGATCCGGGGCAAAGCTACAGCAATTCGCTGACCGTCGATTTGAACCCGGCAGCCGCTGGCATGTTCGTGATTGTTGAAAGCCTGTTCGGCGCGGACCAAAACCGGCTCGACAATGAATTCTTCGCTGCAACCGATGTGACGCCGATTCCGGCGGACCTGCAAGTGGTCTCCGTAATCCCCGGTGCGCCGGACATGCCTGCATTCTCGGGCGAGAGCACCAGCGTCACCTACACGGTGCGCAATGAAGGCGATCCGGTGTGGTCTGGGACCGAATACTGGACCGACCAGATCTGGATTTCAAAGGACCCTGTGTTCAATGCTGGCCGCGCCACAAGGGTTGCGAGTGTGCAACAGCCCAATCCGGGGCTTGGCACGGGCGACGCCTACACCAACACTGTGGAGTTTGAGCTGCCGCCGGGCGTTGAGGGCGAGTTCTTCGTCTATGTCTTCACCAACTCAGCCGGGCGAGACCCAACCAGCGGCGGTCTGGTGGATCGCGGTGACAATGCGAGCCTGCGCGATAGCCGCTTTGCCACCTCCGCGTTTGAGCTGCCTGAAGGCAATCAGGGTCAAGCGCAATTCCCGGTTATATACCGCGAGCCGGACCTGCGCGTCACGCAGCTGACCCTGCCTGACAACATGCAGGCGGGCGAGACCTACGATATTGCGTTCCGGGTCGAGAATGTTGGCAATCGCACCACACGTGAGACAAGCTGGACTGACAGGCTTTATCTCTCGCTCGATGCATCGCTCGACAACACTGATTACCTGATGACGCGGGAGAGCGCTCCGGGTGTTGAAATTCCCGCCGAGTTCGAACGTGTCGGTGAATTGGCTCCGGGTGAATTCTACATCGCAACTGTCAGCGTCACGATCCCGTTTGAGCTTGAAGGCGAATTC
This sequence comes from Pseudomonadota bacterium, assembly GCA_039815245.1. Taxonomy (GTDB): domain Bacteria; phylum Pseudomonadota; class Alphaproteobacteria; order Sphingomonadales; family Sphingomonadaceae; genus Erythrobacter. The sequence goes on from JBCBZR010000003.1 coordinate 152,902, forward strand.
AATGTGATCGCGCTCGCGGATTCCGGACCGCGAGCTTCTGGTATCGGCCAATCGAGCCTGTCCACGCGTCTGCGCGGCGTCACCGGCACCTCCGAAGGCGCGGTTCAGGAATTTCAGGGCGAGGGCAACAATTCCACCGCGGGCCTGGTCAATCTTGCGCCTGCAACCCCGCCTGATCTGCAAGTTAGCGACCTTGTCGTGCCAGAGCGCGCGGTGCGCGGGCAGCGCTTTACGGTCGAATACACCGTCACCAATGAAGGCGGAGCGGTCCCGGCACAGCAGGATCGTTGGGATGACCTCATCTATCTCTCGCGCGATCCTTTCCTTGATCTGACCTCTGACCGTTTCCTTGGAAGTGTGCGACGCAGCGATGGGCTGGGCGCTGGCGAAAGTTATGATGTCTCGGTTGACCTCACTATGCCGACCAATCTCGGCACGGACGCCTATTACATCTTCGTCATCACGGACCCGGCGCGCTACAACTCCACCGGAATTGTGTTTGAAGCGGATGATCGTAACAACACGGCGGGCACAATCGATCCGATCCTGATCGACCAGCCGCCGCCCAGCGATATCGAAGTCAAAGCGATCACGGTTCCAAGTGATGCGAAGCCGGGCGAAGCGCTCTCCATCAGTTGGACGGTCGCCAACAACTCGGCCCAAGCGGCAAGCGGCAGCTGGACCGATGCAGTCTACCTTTCCGCTGATGCGACTTGGGATCTGGGCGATGAATTGCTGGGCCGCGGCAGCTTCACCGGCACTCTGAACGAAGGAGAAGGCTACACGCTGAGCCTCGATACCACGCTGCCGGGCGTGATTGACGGCGATTACCGCATCATCGTGCGCACTGATGTGCGCAACCAATTGTTCGAAGACACAGGTGATGCGAACAACACAACCGCTTCGGCATCTGCCATTGATGTCTCAGTGGATGAGCTGATGTTGGGTCAACCTTTGACGGTTGATCTCGCGCCGGGGCAGGAGCGGCTTTACCGCATCGAAGTGCCCGCAGAGCAGACCTTGCGGCTGCGCGTCGGCTCCGATGATGAGCGCAGCATCAACGAGGTGTATGTCCGCGCGAATGAGCCGCCGACCTCGGCTGAGTTCGACGCGACCTATACCGGCCCGCTCGCGCAAGAGCTGACTGCGATTGTCCCGGATACCGAACCGGGCGTGTATTACGTGCTGGTGCGCGGCTTCTCCGGCCCGGATGGCGGCACCGAGATTACGCTGAACGCGGACATTCTGCCGCTGGTCATCACTGATATCGACACGGATACAGGCGGCGATGGCAAGTTCGTCACAACCACGATCACCGGCGCGCAGTTCAATGAGGGCGCGATCCTAAAGCTTTCGCGGCCCGGCATTGCCGAGTTTGAGCCGGTGGCGTGGGAAGTGGTCGACGCCTCGACTATCATCGCCACCTTTGACTTCACTGATGCGCCGCGCGGGCTGTATGACCTCAGCGTCATCAATCCCAATGGCGACACGACGGTTGAACCTTATCGCTTCCTGATTGAGCGCGGGATTGAGCCTGAAGTCACAATCGGCGTCGGCGGACCGCGCGTCATCATTGCTGGCGATCAGGCGACCTATTCGGTGGCGCTGGAAAACCAGTCCAATCTTGATGCGCCTTACACTTTCTTCCAGGTCGGCGTGCCTGAGCTGAACAACAATCCGTGGGTCTATGGGCTCCCGTTCCTTGATTTCTTTACCAATGTGCGCGGGCGGCCCGATGGGGCGGATGGCAGCGCGAATGAGGATGTGCCGTTTCTTAATCTGGAATCGATCACCAACACCAATGGCCAACTGCTCACCAGCGGGTTCCTGTTCGATCAGCCCGCCAACGGCTTCACCGGATTCAGCTTCAATTTGCAGACCTATCCGGGGCTTGCCGAGCTATCTGACCGCGCGTTTGACGATTTCCGCGAAAAGCTTGTCAGCTTCTTCCCCGAAGAGGACTTGATCCTTGAAGAGGGCGGCGAGGCAGCGATTGGTGACTGGTGGGAGGCGGTCAAAGAGAACCTCGACCGGCAGTCTCCCGGCGTGGGCCGCGCGCTCGACGCGCTCGATTTTGAAAGCTTCTACAACCAGAACGCCGCTGCGCCCGGCTCTGATGAGATCGTCTATATCCCGTTCCGCTTCTCGATTGTCGCTGCTGCGACGACGATGACGCGCGACGAATTCGTCGCCTTCCAGACCGCTGAGGCTCTCAATCTGCGCGAGGGGATTTTGGAGAGCGATGATGCGCCCTCGGCGCTGCTTGCGCTGGCGGCGGACGCGGATGCGTGGGTCGATCTGTATCTTGCCGCCTTGGAAGAGGCGGAGATTCTGCGCCCCGATGGCGACGTTCCGCCGATCCGTACGCAGGCGCATGTCGTCTCGCTGATGGCGACGCTCGCCTCTGGTATCCTGTTCGGACCGGCGGGCAGCGATGTGCGCTCTGACGGCGATTTGCTCGGCTTCTTTGAGCAGGTGCGCGAATGGTATGGCAATGAGGAGGGCACGCGCGCTCCGCTCGATTTCCTCGATCCACGCCAATCTGAGAAGTACGGCGTGCAGGATGTGCCGATCCCGTCGATTCAGGAGTTCGAGGATTTCGACCTGGGCCTGTCCAACCCCACGCAGTTTGAGGCCTTCAACATCTTCGTGCCATGGCTGCCCTTTGGCGATCGCGGCGCGGGCCTCCCGGCGGACTTCCAGGTCAATGGCTTTGGCGCGACCGATGGTGATCCGTTCGAAGCGCTCGATTTCAGCAACGTCTTTGAAGAGGAAGGGCAGGTTGACCGGCTCGCCTCGATCACCGGACCATCGGTGCTGGAGACCGAAGGCTGGCTGCCGGGTGGGCGTGATCTGCCGTATTCCATCGGCTATGAAAACGCGGCGGGCTCCGGGTCCTTCGTCAACGAAATTCGCATCGTTACAGAGCTGGACCCCGACCTTGACCCGCGCACTTTCGCGTTTGGCGATATCAAGATCGGCGACATCACAATCGACGTGCCGGACGGGCGCAGCAACTTCCAGGCGGAGATCGACTTTGTCGAAACGCGTGGCTTCCTGCTGCGGGTAAGCGCGGTGATCGACCTGTTTCAGGACCCTGCAAGCGCGAGTTGGCTGATCCAGGCGATTGATCCTCTGACCGGCGAAGTGCTCGAAGATGAAACGCGCGGCCTGCTGGCGCCCAACACCGCGCAAGGGGACGGGGCTGGCTTCGTCAATTACACAGTGCGCCCGCAAGAGGACTTGCTCACTGGCGAGCGCATTGCCGCCTCAGCTCGCGTCCTCATGACCGGATTTGCGCCAGAGGACACCACGGTCCTGAGCCAGATCATCGACAATTCCGCGCCTGAAAGCACAATTACGGCAACGCGCATCGGCCAGTCTGATGACTTCACCATCACGTGGGATGTCGAAGACGATGTCGCGGGATCAGGCGTGCGCCATGTGACGCTGTATGTCGCTGAAAATGGTGGCGATTTCCGTATCTGGCAACGTCAAGTGCCCGAAGCATCCGGCTCTGCCGTGTGGGAAGGCGAACCGGGTGTTTCTTACGAATTCCTCGCGCTGGCGACTGACATTGCGGGCAATCGCGAGGCCCCGCGCATGGGTGTCAACGCGGTGGATGATGGCTCCTCAGTCAATCTGGGCGCGCCGCCCAGCGTTCCGGGGACCACTGCGCCCAATTTCGGCCAGCCGATACCGCCTAGTCCGCAGCCATCGACCAACCAACTGTTCCTAGACGCGCTCGACAACGTACCATCGGCTGACCCGCTGACCCGGCCAAGCGAGTTTGATAGCGTACTCAGTCCCTTTATCGGGACAGCTTTTGCGACTGGCATCACAACCAGTGCAGGTGGCATCGGTCCGATGGCGATTGTGGAGACGCCCGAGGGTGATTTCCTCATCTCGGGCGGCCCTAATCGCGGGACGATCTGGCGCTTCGGTGCCAATGGCGGCGAAGCGGGCGCACCGCTCGCGCAATTGGACGTGCCCGTCTTCAACATGGCGTTCGATCTTGAAGGACGGCTGTGGGCGACGACGGGCGGCGGCGCGCTGCTGCTGCTTGATCCGGACACCGGGCAGATTATCGAGAGCTATGGCGACGGCGTCACCATTGCGCTCGCCATCGATCCCGATGACGGCACGATCTACGTTTCCACAAATGGTGGCATCTCTACCTTCGATCCAGAAACCGGCCTGTTTGAACAATGGAGCCGCGACGAGAATCTGCGTGTAGGCAGCCTTGCCTTCGACAATTTCGGCGATCTGTGGGCGGTGACTTGGCCTGATCGGCGTCAGGTCGTGAAGTTCACAGACCGCGCGCGCGCTGAGACGCAGCTGGTGTTTGACGCTCCGGCGGATTCGATCGCGTTCGGCAAAGCGGGCACGCAATTGGAAGACCTGCTGTTCGTCAGCCAGGTCTCTGGCGAAATTGGCGATGATGGGCTGGCGCGTGAAGGCAGCGAGCTCACCATGGTTGATCTTGAAACGCTCCAGCGCGTCGCGGTGGCGGATAGCGGGACGCGCGGTGATGTTGTGTTTGCTACCAGTCAGGGCGAGTTGCTGATCAGCCAGTCCAGTCAGGTGGACCGCATCGCGCCAGCGACCGCGCCGGAAGTCATCGCCACGAATCCGCCCGCGGGCGCTCAGATTGCGCTCCCGCTGCCATTCCTGTCGGTCACCTTTGATCAGGACATGTTTGTCGGCGCAGCCAGTGACGCAGGCTCGGTGCTTAACCCCGCCTATTACACCTTGGAAGGTGCAGCGGTTGGCGGCCTGACGCCGCAAAGCGTCACCTATGACGCCGAAACCCGCACCGCGTTCGTCAATTTCGGCGCTCTTCTGGCAGACGATTATGCGCTGGTGGTGGATGCTGCGGTAACCAGCCAGAACGGCCAGCGCCTTGGGGTGGACTACCGAACCGAGTTTGCCGCGTTCGACGATATCAGTGTGCTGGTCGATTTCGAATTCACCAACACCCGGCTGGACCGCGCGACCGGGGCGGTTTCTTACGATGTGGTCGTGACCAACAAGACCGATGGCCCCATTACGCTGCCAGTGCTGCTGACGATTGATCCGGCCGCAGGTTTCGAAAACGTGCCGACTGACGCGAGCGGCCAGACCGATGACGGGCGGTATCTTGTCGATCTTACGGCATCGCTTCCCGCTGGCGGCGTGCTGGAGGGTGGGCAGTCGACCACCGGCCGCACTGTCTCAATCCAGACAACCGGCAATCAACGCCTGTCATTTGTGCCCGGCATTGTCGCAGGCACCTTGCCGAACACAGCGCCCGTCTTCACTAGCCCACTGCCAAGCGACTCGCTGAACAAGGGCGATGCATTCGGGTTTCAGGTGACAGCTACAGATGCCGAAGCGCAGAATGTGTTCTTCGGCTTGCTGAGCGGTCCTGATGGAATGACGATCAACGCCGAAACCGGGTTGATCGAATGGACTGTGCCCGCTGATGCGCAAAGCGACGTCCCAGTCATTGTCCAAGCTGTTGACACACGCGGCGCGATCAGTTTGCAGCGCTTTACATTGGCCGTGCAAGGCGGCAATCGCGCTCCGGTCTTCGGTGAGTTTCCTGATAGTATTGAAGGGTTTGAAGGCGGATATTTCGAGTTCCGGCTAGAAGCCAGCGATCCTGATGGCGATGATCTTACTTATTGGGTCGATGGTCTCCCACCGGGCGCAAATTTCAATTCGGATACGCGCATTTTTACGTGGGATGTCGGGTATCGCGCGGCGGGTACCTACAACCTGCAACTGAGCGTGACCGATGGCACTGCGACGACGTCCCAAGTGCTCGAAATGCGGGTCTCCGAGCGCGCTGAGCCGCCGCAGGTTGTTCCGGTAACAGAGCGGATCGTGCGCGAGGGTGAGCCGCTTCAGTTCATCATCGGAGCCTCATCGGACAGCGATTTGCCGCTGACATTCTCCAGCGATTTCCTCCCCTTCGGAGCGACCCTCAATGCGCAGACCGGTGAATTCCTATGGAATCCAAGCTTCACGCAAGAGGGGATTTACTTCGTTCCCTTCACCGTGAGTGACGGGATCAACGATGTCAGCTTTGTGACCCGTATCGAAGTGCTCAATGCCAATGCTGCACCGGTTTTCGATACGCAGGAGGGCTGGCAAGTGCTCGAAGGGCAGCGACTGCAATTCCTGGCTTTTGCGGTTGACCCGGACAACCCTTATTTCTCGCCGCCGCAGCGTGATGCTGATGGCAATCTGATCCAGACGGATGCCGCTGAACAGACGGTGCAAATCGAAGTTCTGGGAGACTTGCCTCCCGGTGCCAGTTTTGACTCTGAAACCTGGACTTTCAACTGGGAGCCTGAAGACGGACAGTCGGGCGACTACACTGTTCGCTTTCGAGCGACTGACAATGGCGACGGCGATGAGCCAGCAAAGACAACTGAAATCGAGATACCCATTACGGTCTTCAACCAGAACCGGCGGCCAGAGGTCACTGCGATCGAGAACGTTTCGATCGAACTTGGACAGACCGCCTCAATCCCGATCAGCGCCAGCGATCCCGACGGCAACCCGCTTACCCTATCGCTTGTCAATGAAAGCCCATTCCGCCCGGTCCCAGATTTCATCACGCTTGTCGACAATGGGGATGGAACCGGACGGATCGATATCGCTCCGGGGGCAGGCACCCGTGGCGATTACGCCATTTATGTCGTGGCGAGCGACGATGGTGACGGGCTTGGCGAACCGCTGAATGGAGCCACGCTGTTCAACATCAGTGTCGAAAGCGACAATGAAGCACCGCAGCTTGGTTTCCTTGGCAATGTCGTCGCTGTGGCTGGCGAAACGCTCAGCGTGCCGATCGCGGTGTCTGATTTTGATGAGGATGCCTTGCAGTTCGCGCTTGCTGGGCTTCCGGGCGCGACCATCACCCCGGATATCGTCTATGGGCGTGCCACCCTTACCTGGACGCCAAGCGCGGCTCAGATTGGCAGCTTTATCGCCGATGTGACTGTCACAGACAGCGGCAATGCCATCACAATTCCGGCGAGCGATACGGCGCAATTCACAGTCACCGTGCGCGCCGAGAATGCTGCGCCTGTCATCGTTCCCATTGGCGATCTGAGCGGAGCAGAAGGCGGCTTGGTACAGACCACACTGAGCGCCATTGATCCGGACGGGGACGAGCTGACATTCACGATGGTCAACGGGCCTGAAGGCGCGACGCTCAATCCTCTGACTGGCGAGTTCCGCTGGGAACCGGCGGGCAATGTTGCTGGCAGTTATGAGGTGATCTTCACGGTCTCGGATGGATCGGGAAGTTCAAGCGAAACCGTCACCATCCAAATCGACAACACCAATCAGGCCCCGGTCTTTGTTCCGCTGGGCCTTCAATTGGCACGTGAGGATTCTCCGCTCACTTTCCGCATTGTAACAGGCGATCCAGACGGCGATCCGGTTCAGCTTTCGGTGATCAGCGGTCTGCCTGACGGGGCGCTTTTCGTCGCCTCGCGCGGTGAATTGCAATGGACACCGGGTTTTGATCAGCAGGGGGACCATGTCATCCGGTTCCGCGCCATTGATCCCTCTGGCGCGATCGACGAAATTGATGTGACCATCCGTGTAGCAAACACCAATCGCTCTCCAGTGATTGAGCGTGGGTTCCATTCCTTCATCATTGGCGAAGAGGGCGGTTTCACAATCCCGGCCAGCGACGCTGACGGCGAAGCGCTTGTCTTCGGCGCGGAAAACTTGCCTGAAGGCGCGGTGGTTGATCCGGTGACAGGCGAGTTCCGTTGGACGCCGGGCCCAGGTCAGGCGGGCGACTATGTCGTCACATTGCTTGCTGATGACGGCGATGCCATCGCCCGTCGAACAACCTTGCTGCGGGTCACGTTGGAGCCGGTCGCGCCGGTCGCACGCATTGAACTGACGCCGAGCTTTCCGCCAGTCCCCGGAACAGATGTTCTGGTGACCGTTCAGGCGGACAGCCTTTCCCAGATCGTATCGCGCTCTTTGACATTGGACGGCGTTCCTGTCGCGCTTGATGAGCGCGGCCGGGCCACAATCGTTGCCGCACAGCCCGGCAAATACCTGCTTGAGGCCATTGTGGTGGATGCCGATGGCGCCAGCACAACCATCACGCGTGAACTCAAAGTGCGCGATCCCGATGATACGTCTGATCCCGTTGTCTCGCTCGACGGCAATCTGGATGCCGCGATCATTCAGGAGCCGCTTTCGATTGCAGGTGTGGTGGAGGATGCCAACCTCGATGAATGGACGTTGGAGTTGGTCTCCGACGCGGGTGACATTGTTTCGCTCGCATCCAGCGATGCAGCGATTGACGGAACACTCGCAGACCTTGATCCTCGCCGCTTTGCTGATGGATTTTACACCCTGCGCTTGTCCGCGTCTGACATTTCAGGACGAAGCGCGCAAACCACGGCGCGCTTCGAATTGCAGACCGGAGCGGATAAGCTTGGCCAGTATCTGGTGCAGGAAACCGATCTGGCTGTTGAGATTGGCGGCACCTCAATAGCGCTGATGCGGCAATACGATTCGCTTGCAGGCGAGTGGACTTTCCCCGCGTTTGATCCTGATATTGCGTTGAGTGAAGGCACTTTGCTCGATGCCAGCGGAGCGCTGCCGGGCCTGCGTTTCGGAAGCCGAGTGTATCTTACCCTTCCGACCGGCGAACGTGCGGCCTTCACGTTTGAGCCTGTTGAAGAGCAAGTTGGCTCCACCAGTTTCTGGCGCCCGGCATGGCGCGCGGATGGCGATCATGGCTTCGTGCTTGCGTCAGCTGATGCCCAATTACGCCGCGTGGGCAGTCGTTTCTATACCGTTGAAACCGGTGTCCCCTACAACCCGGCCTCTTCGATCTTTGGCAGTGATGATTTTGCGGTTACTGGGCCGGATGGCACGGTCTTTAGATACGACATTGCCCGTGGAACCGTTGGGATCGAACAGGATGGCACACGCCTAATTGTCAGCGACAGCGGCATCACTGCAATTGGCAGCGACGATTCCGTTCAGTTTGTGCTCAATGCAAATGGCGACTTTGATCGTGTCGTTACCAATGACGGGACAACGTTCGTCTACGAATATGACGCAGACGAAAATCTTGTAGCTGTCCGCAATCTTGGTGACGGTACAGGCACGCGCTACGGCTACACAGACCAGCGCCTGACGCTCGAATTGCCAAGCGACGGCGAAGGTCGCCGGATCACTTACGGCGATGACGGCGTTGTATCGACGGCCACTGTCTTGGCTGACCTCGGATCCGCAGCCAGATTTGTGGGGCAGACCGTTTCAGCTACCTTCGGTCAGCAGGCTGACAGCTATGCGTTCACAGTACGCGACAGCGAACTGGAAGGACCGCAATCGGGCGTCGTGATTTTGCGCGTGGTGACAACGGGCGATGTCGAGCCACAGATCGCAGGCACCACTAGTCTGGGTAGCGCAAGCGTTGGAAATCAGCGCGTATCCTTGTTCGCTGCGCAGCAGGCCGGATTGTACGAGGTCGTGGTGAATGGCTCGGGCGATTACACGCTTGAGATCGGGATCGCCGGCGACGTCAATGGCGATGCCAAGGTCGACGGTCTCGATAGCGCTGAAATCGCACGAGCGGGTGCGAATGCCGATATCAGCGGTGATGGCGTTGTTGATGCAAGTGACCGGCAGCTGGTGGCCGCCAATTTCGGGTTTGCGGCCAACCTTGCTCCGGTGCTTGCAGACGAATTGCCTCAACTTTTGACGCACACCGATCTTGCCGCTTGGCTGACACTGGCTGATATCGCGACTGATCCCGACGGTGACCGCATCTATTACCGCATCGTTTCCGTCGAAGGCGGCAGCGTGCGGCTGGATGCGACTGGCACGCAGGCTCTGTTCTCACCCACGCCCGGCTATAGCGGGGCCGCTCAGATTGTCTTGAGCGCAAGTGATGGTTTCGGCAGTTCGGAAGAGGCCGTCATTGATGTGAATGTCTCGGATGCGCCTTTGCTTTCGATAGACTTTGTTGAGCGCGGGTTTGATCTGGTCGAAGGCGGAAACGGGGACGTGATGCTGGTTGGCACTTTCGCCGATCAAGAGAATGTCTGGCTGCCGCTAGACTATGCGAATGCCCGGATCGTTGATGGCTCGGTCGCCAGTTTACGCGATGATGGAACGGTTCTGGGGCTTCAGCAGGGCTCAACCCGGCTGGTCGCTTCACGCGGAAATATCAGCGCGGCAACCTATGTCGCGGTGGGAGACCCGGTCACCTTTAATGAGCTGAGCACATCGCTGTTTGGTGTCGATGCCTATCCCGACGCCGTGACCATTCTGGCTTCCGGTGGGACGCGTCAAATTGTCACCCGCCTTGATGATTTCAACGAGACCTATGCCGACGGACCGGAATCCGGAACGACGTATCTTTCGGAAGACACAGGGATCGTAACGGTCGATGAAAATGGGCTGATCCGCGCTGTCAGCGAAGGCAGCACTTTCATCACCGTGATCAACAGCTTTGGCGAAGATCGCATTGCGGTGCGGGTCGATGCGCCCGTGGTCGGTGACGAAGTCGTGCTGTCGAGCGAAGGCGGTATCGTCGAGAACAGTGAAGGCATCCAAGTCTCTTTCGGGCCGGGCCAGTTGCCGGACGATACGACGGTGACGCTCACCTCAATTGCATATGACGATTTGCCCGTACCGATGGTCAACGAAGATCTGTTCGACTTCGTTGCTGCGTTCGATCTGGAGGTCGAAGGCAATGCCCATGATGGCACTTTGCAGATCGCTGCTCCGGTTGATCCCTCAGTTGGCGCCCCCGGGGACGAAGTGCTCTTCCTGCAGCAAGTCACGCTGCCCAACGCCGACACAGGCGAAGACATTGTAACTTGGCTGTTGCTGGACAGTGGTTCGATTGACGAAGACGGCATGGCCCGCACCAATTCTCCGCCTTTCCCAGGGCTGAGCAAGAACGGCTCAGTCCTGATCGCGCGCCTCGCCGAACCTGCGCAGATTGTCGAGATGACTCCAGAAGGCATTGCGAGCGCATCGATAGTTCTGTCGCTTTCGCTCGGCATGGCATTCGCAGGCGGCGCGATTGGCGGCCTTGGCGGAGCGGTCACTTCGACCGCCACTATCCTCGGCGCGCTCAAGATTTTCCAAAAAGGCGTGACAGAATTTCTCGCGCCAGTGTTTCAGGAAAAACAGCTGTGGGAGCTCTACACTCAGACAGCGAATGGCGAACTCACACAATACGACACAGTCTTCGCGCCTGAGTTGGACGAAAACCTGACCGGGCGGCGGCCGCGATTCAGCTATTCCGGCCCGCCTGCTGATCTGCGGCCGAACCTGAAACCAACCATCTTTAACGGCAAAGTGGCTGACCCCTCGGACCCGAGCGGCGAGACTTTGGTCGATGGCGCGGAGGTTCGTTTTGCGTTCGATGAGAACGGTGCGAACCATTCTTTGATTCTGCGGGGCACCAACTTCGTCAGCCCCGATGGTCCCGGCAGCCTTGAAAAGAACCTGAAAGTGGTCTTCACACAAGGGTCACAGGAATTTGTGATCACGCGTGAAAACTTTGTGCGGTTTGAACGCGGTGCGGTGGACCTCATTGAGGTCAAAGTGCCCAAGCGCATTCTTCTGGGTGCTGCGCAGATTCAGATTGAACGCCCGGCCTCCTCTGCGCCCAACGTATCATTCTTTGCAACCCCAACCGAACGCAGCGCGCCCGTGACCGTCTCCAACACCCGCGGTTACGCTTTTGCAGGTAGCCCGGACGGTGTTCAGGTCATTGATGTGGTTGGCAAGGCAGAGGGTGAACTGCTGGGGCAGGATGACGAGGTCCTGTTTACCTTCCCAGATTCCACGCGCATCTATGATATCGTTGTACGCGATGATCTGGGTGCGGCCTACGTCGCGACTGAAACCGGCATAACAATCATCGACACGCTTACGCTGCAGATTTTCGACGCTGATTTCTCGACGCCAGAGATCGACAATATCGGATCGGGCTTTGGGTTTGCGGAAAAGCTCGATGACGAAGGCAACCCCATTCCAGATGGTAATGGCGGGGTGGAACTTGAGTTGCTGAACAAGCCCGTCACTGCGCTCGCCATCGATCCGGGCGGTCGCTATCTGTACGCTGCGACCGAGGGCAAGATACACGTCGTCGATCTCGATCCAGCGTCCCCATCCTATCACCAGATCGTGCGCACCACGCGATCAGGCTATACGATTGACGTCTCAGTCGAGCAGAACGGCGAAACCTTCGGCAATGTTACCAGCCTTGCGCTTAACGCGGATGGGACGCGATTGTTTGTCACGGTCCCGACCAGCGAAATGTTCGGCGAACGCGGCTGGGCGTATAACAACGCTGAAGCAACGCCGGGCAAGCTGCTGGTCATCAACACTCGCGAATCCGAAAGGCCGTTGGAAGGCGGTGACAACACGCAAAAATGGCGCGAGGTGATCTACAGTCAGGACGCTGGGATCGAGCCTTGGGAAGTTATCCCGGTGGCGGGCAACCGCAACCGGATGCTGCTCGTGGCGCGGGGCGAGATCAATCGCGGCGTTCTCCCGATTGAGATTGCCAATGACAGTTCGCTTGGCTTTGCGCTGGTTGACCACGATTGGGTCTCAACCACGCTAAATGATCGTCCGCTCGGCACTGAGGAAGAGTATCTTCTAGTCGGAGGGCTCAATCTGGGTGGGCGCGAAGTTCGGCAAGGCAATCTCATCGATCTCGACGTGCGCAACGCATCGGGCATCGCCTCAAACGCGACCGGTGACATCATCTTCGTCGCTGATTGGGGACTGCCCCCTTATTACTGGACGAACAACCCCGATTACAACACCAGCGTCGATCGGTTCCATCAAACCGGATCAAAGGTGATGATCATCTCCGATCCGTTCGAGGCGCGCCTGGACTTCCCGAACACGCCCGGCGGGGAGGGTGTAGATCGCGCAGGTCGCCCTTCAAACGGGACTCCATTGGGCGTGACAACGGCGATCCCGCTCACTTTCCTTGAAGAAATTCGCTTGGATGCCGTGGGTCAGAAGCTTTACGCCAATTATCGCGGGGCCGGAAACATCGTCGTCATTGATGCCGAAGAGTTTGAGCAGATCGCCCGCGCTGATGCCGGTGACCAGCGCACAGCTGACATTCGTGATATACTTGGTTCTGATCAAAAGCCGACCGACCAGAATGCAGAGCGCGAAGCAGCGATCTACAAGCCCGCAATCGATGTTCAGCGGCATGGGCGGGGCCTAGCCCTGCAAAACGTCAACCTGCTGCGACTGCTCGCGCCTCTTAGCGAAGTGGAAGTCCATGGTGACGATGGCGGGCCAATTGCGTTTGAATGGGAGGTTGAAAGTTCCATTCTGGGCGATTTGGAATTCGAAACCCAATTGTTCATCAGCGCCTTTCCCGGTGGCGAAGGTTTATTCCCCGATGAGGGCTACCCCTCTCGCAACGGTGCAGAGGGCGATGAGACAATCGTCAGCATCAATGACCCCGACTACAATCCCAACCGGATATTTACATCGAACCGCCTAAAGCCGGGTGCCTATGAGTTAAGGTTTGGGCAAAACGCAGACGGATTGCGCAGCCTGGAATTGGTCGAAAGCGACAGTGTAAGCCTTTCAGAAGGCCGCTTCCGCGTTGTTATGAACGAGGAGGTCGCCCAAATCCTCACAGCAGGTCAGGATTATCATTGGGGCGTGCGGCTGTTCAAAGGCACCAGTGACGCCGATAATCCCGATTTTGCTGGCTATATCGATCAGGCTGATGCCTCATTCTCAGCGGCTCCGATTGACCTCACCGATCAGGGCTATTTCTACAATGGTGTGACTGTGATCACGCACGGTCTTCAGTTTGGTTTTTCAACGACAGACCAGACCCTCGGCCAGCGTTTGCCAGACCAGTCGCCGCAATGGTTTGCGGAGATGGGCGATCTCATCGTTGAAGCCAGCGGCGGCGGCGTTGTTCTGTGGTACGATAAGGAAAGCGGCGATTGGATCGACCCCGAGACCAACAAGCGTAATGCTGATGCCCTCCGGGAGCATGCCGGCAAAGCGATTGTGCTTGTCCCTGACTGGTTCAAGGAATCTGACATCAATGACACCGGCTTTTCTGAAGCCGCTGCCGATGCCTTCTTTGCGGCCATTCTTGAACTCGACGCGATCTCAGGTGATCAGTCTGTTTCAGAAGACGGATCCAAGATCACGGCCGGACACCTTCTTTCGACCCCGCTCCACTTCATCGGATCGGATCGCGGCGCATCGGTCAACACTGAGATTATTCAGCGGCTTGGCACCTTTGTCGAAGGGGTGGGCGGGCAGCATGGTATTCACCAGACTTCGCTCGATCCCAATTCAACGCCCGGCGGCACGCTGAACCTGCTCGGCTTCGTTGATGCGCTCAAAAATGTGAGCAGCTTGGCTGAGCTGGTTTATCCGCCCGCCATCCCAGCGATTGAATCTTTCAAACGCGGCGTCCTCCTATTCCAGAAGGCCGCCGACGTTATCGGCTTTGACACGGCAATCTCGTTTGCCGGTGTCAATGATCCGCAAGTCGTTGTGTTTGACGGCGTTACCTACGCTGATGCCTATTTCCAAACCGTAGCAGACGGAAACAGCTTCACACCTGTAGGCCAGCCAATCGGGGCTACGCCGGAGGTCACCAACGGCCCGGTGCGCAACACCAGTTTGACCAATCGCACCGGGTTTGAAAACGACGATTTTCTGTTTGGCAACGCGTTTGTTGATCGGATTTTGCAGGCTGTCCTGCCGATTGAAGGCATTGGCGGGGCAACGACGCGCGTGCAGCAATGGTATGCTGGAACGATTGATGTCGGGTTGTCCGAGTTTCAGGGACAACAGATATTCCGCCGCGTGGTTGACGAAGGTGCCTCGATCAACACGATCGGCATTCCCGGTGAGACATTTGGCTTGCCCGACGAAAACCTGCGCCCGTGGTACAATTTCCCGGTGGTCAATGCCAATCAGGCCGGCACTGCGAGCGAAACCAATCCCGGCATTTGGGAAGGCATTCACGAAGGCTGGTATTATTCATTGCTGGGCGGCGGCAATGAAACGGACACCGCTAACCGCTCAAGCGACCGGGTTGATCTCACCTACGATAATCTCAACAAGAACCCGACGGGCGACGTGATTGAAAGCGTCTTCAACGGCGATTTCGAGTTTGGCACCAATCAGTCGATCTACAATCTGATTGTAGATCTTGTTGGCGGCGAGATTGATCATGGCCGTTTCCCGCTTTCATACGAACTTCCCGGATGGTCTTTCCAGGGCGGCAACGGCTTTAGCGTCGGCGATTGGCAGTTCGAGGTGGCTGGTACGGAATTCAACATTCCCGCGCTCGATCTGACCGGTCTTTTCGTCGTCGAGACCAATCCCGCGATTATCCTTGGTGAGATGTTTGAGCGCCTGTGGGCGGCAATCGGCGAAGGGACCGTCGAGGCGTTTATTCAGATCCTTGATGGCGGGCCTAACGCTCCCACTCCGCTGCCTGACGATTTTCTTGCCACCTTCACCGAAGATCAGCGCAAGGCCTACCAGGCGGACTTCGACAAGCGGCAAAAGGAATTTGACGACAACGCCAAGGTTCTGGTGCGGCTTGAGAAGCAATTGTCTGACTTCCTCAACGAGCCGTTCAACATCGATACCTACCGAGGCGGCCCCAGCGGCAAAAACCGCCTGTTCCTGGACATCGAAAGCGGCGTTCAGGCTGCGGTGAACAAGATATTCCCGCAACAGAGCGATTACGCGCTGCTGATGGGAGGGCAGGATGCCATCGAAGCGCTGATCAATGCGATCTTCCCGCCGGGTGATGCTGCCGAGCAGGGCGATGGGACTGACATTTCCGGGTTCATCAACGAGACCCTGAAAGAGTTGCTGGCCGACTTCGGCAATTTTGACAGCATCACGCACAATCACATGTTCATCCCGCCAGACCAGACGCATGTGCGGTGGGAAGCGACCCAGATATTCACCGCCTCTGCGGCGGCTGGCCTCAACATCATTTTCGATGATGGAGAGAACCAGGTCACTGTGTTTGAGCCGCTTGAGACTGCCTTCTTCGATGTGAACAAATATGATGTTGAGATACCCCAGCAATTCCGGGGCAAGACAGTTCAAATCACGTTTGAACATGTAAACGGTGATTACCGCGCCGACGAGCCGACTTACTTAGCCGACGGCACCATCACATATGCGCCAAGTTCAAGCGTCATCAGCCAGTTGTTCTTCCTCGACGAGATTGAGCTTGCTGATGTGCCGCTCGATGAAGACGAAGAGGAGAACACACCGCCTACGCTCGTGGTCGAAGATCAAGAGATTGCGGTTAAGGAACTGCTCGATTTCCAGCTTCCCGGCATGGACAAGGAAGATGACGACGCAGACCTGATTTACCGGCCCGTTTCGCTACCGCCGGGCGCGGTTCTGACCGAGAAGGGCCGCTTTGGTTACAAAGCGGGCGAAGATGAAGGCAAAGTCACCGCAATCGTCGAAGTGGTTGACAGTGAAGGTGCGACCACCCGTGCTCAATTCGATATCCTGATCGGCAATCAGGCCCCTGAACTTGTTGTTCCAGATCAGAAAATCCCAGTTCAGGAAACCCTTGATCTCACCTTGATGGGCATTGACCGCGAGGACATGTCCAGCCAGCTGCGCTATGAGCTTGTGACCAAGGACGTTGTCGGAGCAAGCCTGACGCGGGATGGCAAATTCACTTTTGACGCAGGGTTAGAAGATCGTAAGGAAACGATTACAGTCAAAGTGATCGACACGGGCGACAAGGAAGGCTTCGCGACCTTCGAAATCAAGGTCGGAAACGAAGCGCCAACGCTTAAGGTCGCCGACCAGAAGGTTCAGCCGGAGAAGACAATCGAGTTCTTCCTGCTCGGCCGAGATGAGGAGGATGAGGAGAAGGACCTCACCTACACAATCACATCCGATATTGAGAATGCCTTCATCCGGGATCGCAACGTCTTTGTCTTCACCGCTGGCGAAGACGATGAGGTTATCGATGTTACAGTCGAAGTGGAGGATACGGGCGAAAAGGTTGGCGAAGCGACCTTCAAGATTAAAGTCGGCAATCAGCCTCCGACGCTTGAGGCGATCGACGATGTCCGAATTGATGTCAAAGAGACGATCAGCTTCCAATTGGTTGGCGATGATGAGGAAGATCGGCCCGCTGAGCTAGTCTACAGCCTGATCACCGGATCAACCGATGCGACTGTCACTGAAAGCGGGCTGTTCACTTATAAGGGCGGCGAGATGCCGAGCGAAGAGCTCATCGTCGTGCAGGTCGAAGATACCGGCGGAAAGACCGCCGAGCGCGAATTCATCGTTTTCGTTGGCAATGAGGCGCCTGAGCTTCAAGTCGCCGACCAACGCGTCCCTGTTCAAGAAGTGCTTGAACTGCAATTCATGGGGACTGATCGCGAAGATGAACCCGGCGAACTGACTTACAGGCTGGGTGCCCCAGTGGATGGTGCAACGCTGACTACAGACGGACGCTTCCGCTTTGATTCCGGGCTCGAAGAACGGCGGGTTGAAGTCACAGCTATCGTTATGGACACTGCGGGCGAGGAAACGCCTGAGACCTTCACGATATTCGTTGGCAACCAAGCTCCTGAAATTGTTCAGGTCGGCAGGCAGAATATCAAGGTTGAAGAAAGCATCTCAATCCAGATCGACTATTCCGACTTGGAGGACGAGCGCGAAGACTTGGTGATTGAGGCCGTGGCGTTGCCCGACGGCGCTCAGCTGAGCAGCGGCGGGCTGTTTTCGTGGACAGCGGGCAAGGAAGCGAGCACCGAGACGGTTACTGTTAGAGTGACTGACACGGGTGGCCGCTCGGCCACGATGAGCTTCGAAATCCTCGTGGGCAATGAAGCGCCAGTGCTAGACCCGATCCCGGATCAGACCGTGCAGGCAAAAGGCCTTGTCGCACTGCAATTCACTGCGACCGATACTGAGGATGAGCCGGAAGAACTGGTGTTCAGCGTTGCTGGCTTGCCTGAAGGTGCAGTTGTCACGCCGCGTGGGTCTTTCACATTCCGTGCAGGCAAAACCGATGATGTGCAGACCATCGTCGTCACCGTCACGGACACTGGCGGCCTGTCTGACACCCAGTCCTTTACAATCACGACTGAAAACGAAGCGCCCACGATCAGCGGCGGAGGCAACCGGACGGTGAAGGCTGGTGAGCTGGTCTCTCTGGTGTTTACAGCTCAGGACCGCGAAGACCAATCGGGCGAATTGACCTATTCTGTCGCGAGCGGGCCCGGTTCGATTTCCGGTGGGGTGTTCACATGGCTCGCTCCTGAAGAGGCCACGGCTCAGGCTTTCACCGTCCAAGTCACCGATTCCGGCGGCAAGTCGGATCAGGCCAGCTTCACCATCACTGTGGAGGAAGAGCCAACGAAGCCCGGCAAGCTGCCGAGCCCACCGACCCTATCGGCAAGCGGCGGCCCCAACAGTGTGTCGCTGTCTGGTAAAGGGAAAGCGGGCCAATCCATCACGATTTTCGATGGCGTTCGGATTATTGGCGTCACCACCACGGATGCCGCTGGCAATTATGAGCTGGAGCTTAGCCTGCCGCGCGGAACATACACGCTTGAAGCGCGCGCTAATTCAAAATCGGGCGCTTCAGATGCCTCCAACTCTGTCACTGTCACGGTCGGTGGGCAGAACCTTGAGCTTACGCGTTCCAGCGCGCCTTTGCCTGTGCCGCTCGGCAACAACATTGAGCTGACACCCAAGCAGCTGGAGCAGGTGTTGGAAGAGGCCAAGCAGCGCTGGTTCGATAACACATTCATTTCCGTCCCCGCCAATGCCTTTGATTCTGTAACGCTCGAAGTCGCAGCCCTGAGCGAAAATGTGCTGGGCAGTTTCGATGGCTCTGTAATCCGGATCGACGATGATGGCGCAGGGCGAGGCTGGTTTGTTGACCAAACGCCGAGCTTGAATGAAGAGTTCGCAGCCGGAAATTCTGACCATCTGCTCAGCGCCAACGCGGCAAGTGAAGCGGATGGGAGGCTCGATATTCTGACCGTTGTCATGCACGAACTGGGCCATGCGCTTGGCCTGTTTGATGCAACAGCGCTTGGTCAACAGCACCTGATGACCGAGCTGCTCGGTACTGGTGAGCGGCGCTTGATTTCTGCCCTTGATGCTCCGTTTACACCAAGTGTGGCAGCCGTCGCGGCCCGCGGCGGCCCGGCGACCATGTCGCTGCGCAATGGCCAGTTCGGCGCAGCCGACGGCTGGAGCGCCACCGGCGGCGGCGTCGTTGCGGGCGGCGTTGGAGTGTTGGCCGAAGATCGGCGCTTCCTTTCGTCCCTGCGGCAAAGCTTCTTGCTGCCGGGCGCAGCTGAGACACTGTCCTTCACGCTCGACGTGGCGGCTCTGGGCGCTTCGCCCGATCTCCCGCCAGACGCGTTTGAGGCGGCGCTGATTGATCCGGTAACCGGCGCTTCGCTGCTTGAATTGATGAACGGGCTGGACCTTACCGATTCCTTCCTCAACTTGCAGGCCGATGGCTCGCTGTTCCTTGCGCCGGGCGTGCAGGTTTCGGGCGATCCGCTGGCTGGGCCGGTGACGGTCACGCTGGACCTCAGGCCAGTCAACGCACCCAATGGCGCGCTGCTTTCCTTTGATCTGATTGCGCAAGGTGCGCTCGACAGTCTGGTGCGGGTGGACAATGTCACCTTTGACGCCGGAGACGTCAATTTCTCGCCAAGCGCGCGCGATGACGATGCCACCGTGGCGGAAGATGGCTCTGTGTTGATCAATGTGCTCGCGAACGACAGCGATCCCGAAGGTGACCCGATCAGCCTGACGCTGGGCACCGGGCCGCAAAACGGCACTCTGGAGCGTGAAGGTGACGCCTATCGCTACACGCCTGATCCCGACTTCTTCGGCGTGGATAGCTTCACCTACACGATTACTGACAATATCGGCGGCGCATCAAGCGCGACGGTCTCGATTGACGTTACGCCGGTGAACGATGCGCCAGTGATTGGCGATGTCGCTGATGCGAGCGTGATTGCCGGTCAGGATGTGACGCGCATGCTGACGGCGACAGACATCGACGATGTGCAAACCACCTTGAATTACACGCTGATTGACGGTCCTGCCGGTGCGAGTGTCACGCCAGATGGTGCGTTCAGCTGGACCGCTGCCGGTGCCGGCCCGCAGACCATAACGGTGCAGGTTGCCGATGCGGCGGGCGCGATTTCGCAGACCAGCTTCACGATTGCCGTCACACCTTCTGACAATTTGCCGCCGGTGATACAGCCGGTCGCCCCGCAGACTGTGACCGAGGGTGAGGAACTGGTGGTTGCACTGATGGCCAGCGATCCTGACAACGCGGCAGGCGAACTCACCTTCTCGTTGATCGATGGACCGGCGGGTGCGGTGGTAGAGCCGGGCGGCACGTTCCGCTGGATCGCTACTGGCGACGCCGCGCAGCAGAGCGCGACGGTGCGCGTCAGTGATCCCGACGGAGCCTTTGCTGAGGCAACGTTCGACATTGCGGTCTCACTAATCGCGCAGAACACGCCGCCGACATTGGCTGAAATCGCTGATCTGGCGGTGACGCAGGGCAATGTCGCGATTGTTTCGCTGGTTGGGACCGATGCGGAGGATGATGACGCGGCGCTGATCTATTCGCTGGTCTCGGGCCCTGTGGGGGCTGCGGTCTCGACCGATGGCACGTTTAGTTGGCAGGCCGATAGTCTGGGTGCCAACCCTGTCACCGTGCGCGTCACTGACAGCGAAGGCGCCTTTGCTGAGCGCAGCTTTAATGTGCAGGTGGCAGAGCCCGCTAACGCGCCGCCTGTGATTGATCCGGTCGCCAGCTTCGCCGTGGTTGAGAACGATGCCGTGCAGGTTCAACTGACCGCAAGCGATCCTGACGATGCGCTGGTGGACCTGACCTTCGCGCTGGTTTCCGGCCCAACCGGTGCAAGCGTGTCTGCCAATGGCCTGTTCACATGGACCGCTGATCCAACCGGCGAGCAGCTGGTCACAGTCAGCGTCACCGATCCGAGCGGCGCAAGCGATCAGGCGAACTTCACCATCACCGTCGCCGAAGCGGCAAATGGAACGCCTGTGCTGGCGGTGGTGGACGATCTTGAGGTGACGCAGGGCGATGCGGTCGATTTCACGCTTAGCGCGGTCGATCCCGAAGGCGATGTACTCACCTTCACTCTGGTTAGCGGCCCGATGGGCGCGGACCTTTCCGACCTAGGCCGCTTCACATGGACCGCCGATGCTGTGGGTGATCAGCCGGTGACCGTGCGTGTGAGCGATGCGAGCGGCAATTTTGCTGAGCGCAGCTTCACCATTGTGGTGGCCGCGCTTCCCAATGCAGCGCCTGTCCTGACCCCGGTTGACGACCGCGCGGCGACTCTCGGCGATGATGTCGCGCTGCAATTGGCGGCGAGCGATGCGGATGACGCGCTGAGCGATCTGGTGTTTGCGCTGGTCTCCGGACCTGTGGGCGCGCAGGTGTCGGCTGATGGCGCGCTGACCTGGACGGCTGATGCGCTGGGCGATGCGGCGTTCACCGTGCGTGTGACTGATCCCGATGGCGCGTTTGATGAGCGCAGCTTCACCGTGGCGGTTGCGCGAGTGCCTAACGCAGCGCCGGTGTTCGAGCCGGTCGATAACCGATTGATCACATTGGGCGAGGAAAGCGTCATTCAGTTCGTCGCCAACGATCCCGATCACGCGCTGGCGCAGTTGAATTTTGCGCTTGTTTCCGGCCCGCAAGGGGCGAGCGTTTCAGCCGATGGTGAGTTCCGCTGGGTAAGCAATGCGCTGGGCGATCAACTGGTCGAAGTGCGCGTCACTGATCCCGAAGGCGCGAGCGATACGCTGACGTTAACGCTGACGGTCAATCCGGTTCCCAATGTCGGCCCCTCGCTCGCCATGATTGACGACCTGGCAGTGACCGAAGGCGACGCGGTGCTGTTTGATCTGATCGCGAGCGATCCCGACGATGCGCTTAGCGATCTGACCTTTGCTCTGATTGCAGGCCCGCCGGGCGCAACGCTTTCGCCGGAGGGCCGGTTTGAGTGGACCGCCGTGCTGCTTGGCGATCAGCCGATTACAGTTCGCGTTAGCGACCCGGATGGAGCCTTTGCCGAGCGCAGCTTTACCATTGCCGTGGCCGCGCGCCCGAATATCGCTCCGGTGATTGCGCCGGTCGCTGATCTGACGGTGAGCGAAGGTGACACGATTACGCTCAACCTAAGTGCCAGCGATGCCGATCACGCGGTAAGCGAGCTGGTCTGGACGCTGATCGAAGGGCCCGATGGCGCGAGTGTCTCGACCACCGGAGCCTTTGCATGGGCCGCGCCCGATGGCGAGGCGAGCGCGGCTGTGCGTGTGCAGGTGCGCGATCCCGAGGGTGCGAGCGATGAAGTGAGCTTTATGGTGGACGTCACCGATGTCGCCCCCATTGCAACGCTCAACGGTCCGGCCGAAATCGGAGCAGGGCTTGAGTATACGCTCAATCTCGGCGTCAGCGATCCGGGCGATGACACGCCAGAGGCGTGGATCATCGATTGGGGCGATGGAACACCGGTCCTCGAAGTCGCGGGTGAGACGGCGCAAGTCACCCATATCTTCACCGCGCCCGGCAATATCACGATCAGCGCAGACCTGCGCAACGAGGACGGGACATTCGCCGCCGCTCCCATTGGCGTGACAGTCACGCCCGCGCCGCTGCTCACTGTGGAAGATACGCGGTTCCAGAACGGTGATCTGCTGATCGAATTCAGCGAAGCCATGGGAATGCAGCCCGCTGATACGGGGACGGTCACGCTGATTGGTGAACTTGTCGGCACAGTCGATGCGCTGCTCGCGGTGGATCGGAGCAATGGCAGCATTGTGGTCAGCCGCGCGGATGGCGAAGACCTGCAGTACGACACCTACACGCTGACACTGGCGGATCAGGTGTTCGTGAGTAATCGCGGCAGTGTGCTGGACGGCGATGCAGACGGCGTGCCGGGCGGCGCGTTCAGCGCTGTGCTGACCAATGCGCTCGAAGCGCCGGGCATAGCGCGCTTGCCAGACTTCCTGCGCGGGCCGGGTGAGGTCATTGACGCGCCACGCGGCACGCAAGAGGGCCTACAAGTCAGCTTCCAGAGCGATGGCGGCGTGAAGACCATGAGCTTCACCGTCACCTATGACCCGGCCTTGATGAGTGTCGGCGGCGTGCTCGCTGGGGCTGACTTGCCCGAGGGTGCAGCACTCGACTGGACAATTACAGAGGCGGCGGGTGGCAAGCGCACACTGAGCGTCACCATCCTCAGCGATGCGCCTATTGCTGAGGGCAATGTCCATCTGGTCAGCCTTGATGCGCGCGTGCCTGACACCGCGCCTTACGGGGCGAGTGAGATCCTCAACGTGGCAGTGGAGATGATCAACGCCGCCGCGCCTTCGGTGACTGAGGCCGATGAAGCGCTGCAATTGGTCGGCTATTACGGCGATGCCGATGCGAACCAGGTGATCGACACGCTCGATCTGTGGGCGGTGACACGGGTGGCGCTGGGGATCGATACCGAGTTTGCGAACTGGCAGGGCTTTGCGCCTGAATTTATCGCTGAGATCGGAGATTTCCGGACCTTCGCTAACCCGTTCATGCCGCGTATCACGCCGCTTGCAACCGGGCCGTTGCCGATTCCCGGGTCGACTTCCGCGCCGACGCCAGACATGCCGGACGTGGAGTTCCACCTGCCAGAAGCAATTGCCAATTGGGCGAACTTCATTTTTGCCACAGAGTCGCTGATGCCAGCACTCAATGGCGATGAGCCTGCGCCCGCCGAGGGTGAGGAACCGCTGGTCAATCCGCTCGCCCCATATCCCGTAGATATCGAGGCGCTGCCGCCGGTGCCGGATATTTTGACGACCGATGAAATGCTGATCATCGATATGGAGGCCGTGCCGCTTGGCTTTGGGGCACCGGACACGGCCGACGCTGCCCTGGCAGATGGCGCGCCGCAGGGGGACAATACGCTGGCTGATTTGCTGGAGGATGGTCCCGAACATCTTAGTGAGGCCGGTACACTTGGAATGATGGCGATTGCAGCTCCTGTGGTTGGGCGCGAAGCGCTCGCCCGGCGCAAGCGTAAGAAGGGCAGCGACTGACGTCTCACGAAAAGCTGATCCCTTCACCGCGCGCCCCACGCCTATATCCATAGGGACGCTTAACGCGCGGGGGACGCCATTTGCGGCACTGAGATGACGGATGTGAAAATCGGAGTGCTCGGCGAAACGCCGGAGGCGGGGCGCGAGCGGCGCAAGAATGAGCGCCCACATTCGCAAGACGATGCTGCGCTGTGGGCCGCGCTTGCCTCTGCCAAAGGGCCGAGCGAATTCTGCCGATCATGGCTCGCCCTGCAATGCGCTCGCACTCCGGGAGCGCAAGGCGCGCTAATCCTGCTGGAAAGCGGCGCGAACAGCTTTGCACCCGCTGCGATCTGGCCCGCCGGTCCCAGCAACATCGACCCCTTGCGTGCGGCGGCGGAAAGCGTGCTGGAAAAGCGCGAACCGATGATCGCGCCGGTGCTCGATCAGCCCGACTTGACCGCGATTTCTTATCCGGTGGCATCAGGCGAAGGCGTGCATGGCGCGATTGTAATGACGCTCGCCAATCCTTGCGCTGAGACGCTGAAGACTGCCCTGCGCGAATTGCACTGGGGCGTCGGCTGGATCCTCTCGCTGGTGTGGCAATACCGCGTGGCGGACCGTGATGGCGAAGGGGTCCGCGCGGCGCTGGCATTGGCGCTGCTGGCTGCGATTCAGGAGCATGAGACGCTCGACGAAACGGTTATGGCGCTCTCGAACGAAGTCTGCACTCTGCTGAAAGCGGACCGCGCGGCGGTGGGGCTTGAGCGCAAGAATACGATCAAGCTTGCCGCGATGTCGCACGGCGCGTGGTTCCGCAAATCCTCCGATGTGACCGAAGTGCTCGAAGCGGCGATGGAGGAGGCCTTTGACCAGCGCGAGACAATTGCGTGCCCGTCGCCGCTGCCAGACGATCCCGCGATCACGATCCAGCACGCGCGGCTCGCCAATACGCTGGGCAGCAAAGCGCTGGTTTCGGTTCCGCTGGAGGATCGCGGCATGTCTGTCGGCGTGCTGACGCTGGAGCGTGAGAAGGACGGCGCGGCGTTCACTGAGGATGATCTGCTGGTGTGCGAGGCCGTGGCGGCTCTGGTTGCGCCAACTATCGCGCTGAAGCGGCGCGAGCATCGCCTGATCAGCGGGCGCGTGCGGACCAAGGGGATGGACGCTGCCAAAGCCGTGTTTGGCCCGCGCCGCCCCTTTGTCAAAGCCATGACCGCTTTGGCTGTGTTGGTGCTGATTTTCCTCTTGCTTCCCATCGCACAATTCCGGGTCGGCTCGGATGCGACTTTGGAAGGTCGCGTGCAGCGCGCCGCCGCTGTGCCGTTCTCAGGCTTTATCGCCAGTTCGCAGGCGCGCGCGGGCGACATCGTCGAAGCGGGTGCAGTCCTGGCGCGTCTGGAGGACGAGGACCTTAAGCTCGACCATGCCCGCGCGGTGAGTGAAGTCCAGCAAGCGGACCGCCAATACCGCAAGGCGCTCGCCAGCCATGAGCGCGCTGAGATGAACCTGTATGGCGCGCAGCTGCGACAGGCGGAAGCCGAATTGCGCCTCATCGATTACAAGCTTGACCGTGTGAATATCGCCGCGCCCATTGCGGGCGTGCTGGTATCTGGCGATGTTAGTCAGCTCGTCGGCTCCCCGGTTGAGGAAGGCGAGGTCCTGTTCGAAGTCGCGCCGATGGACGATTTCCGCGTCGTGCTTCAGGTCGAAGAAAGCGATATCTCCTACATTGAGACCGGCCAGACCGGACGCTTTGCCCCGACGGGGCTGGCCGGGCGCACTGTGCCTTTCAACGTCACCAAGCTGACTTCGGTAACCTCGCAGGAAGACGGCAAAAACACGTTCCGCATCGAAGCTGAGCTTTCGGGCGAGGACGCTGACCTGCTGCGCCCCGGGCTAGAAGGGGTGGCCAAGATTGACATCGACCGTCGCAGCCGCCTGTGGATCTGGACGCGGGGCTTGCGTGATTGGCTGCGACTGTTCGCGTGGAAATGGCTGCCCTGAGAGGTCGGTGCTGAGCTATGTCGAACCCGTTTGAGAGCACATATTGGTTCAACGTCGCGCATTTGAAGCCGCGTCTGCGCAGCCATGTGCGCGTGCGGCGTCACGTCTATCGCGGGGAGACTTGGTATGTCCTTGATGATGGCGCGGCGGGCAAAGTGCACCGCTTTGCGCGCGGGGCCTATGGGCTTATCGGGCGGCTGGACGGGACACGCAGCGTCAACGCCTTGTGGGAAGATCTGGTCGATCGGCTGGGCGAGGATGCGCCGACACAGGACGATGTGATCGCCGCGCTGGGCCAGCTGCAC
This sequence comes from Pseudomonadota bacterium, assembly GCA_039815245.1. Taxonomy (GTDB): domain Bacteria; phylum Pseudomonadota; class Alphaproteobacteria; order Sphingomonadales; family Sphingomonadaceae; genus Erythrobacter. The sequence goes on from JBCBZR010000003.1 coordinate 179,349, forward strand.
GGGTCGGACCTGCTTTCCACCGATGTCGCGCCGGAAACCGCTGAACTGCTGAAACGCCGCAAGAAGCAGCGTCGGCAGGTGTGGATACAGAACCTTAAAAGCCCGATGAGCGCGCGTATCCCGCTGGTGGACCCGGACCGATTTCTGGAACGCACGGTTGACTATCTGCGCCCGCTGCTCGGCTGGCTGGGCGTGGCCGTGTGGCTCGTGGTGGTGATCCCGGCGCTCCTGCTGGCGGGGCAGAATTACGAGGAGCTGACCACCAATCTGTGGGATCAGGTGCTGGCGGCGGACAACCTTTTCGTCATGGCGGTGGTCTATCCCGTGGTGAAGATCGCGCATGAGCTGGGCCATGGCTACGCAGCCAAGGCGAACGGGCGCGAAGTGCGGCAGATGGGGGTGATGCTGCTGGTGCTGTTCCCGGTGCCTTATGTCGATGCCTCGGCGGCAGGTGCGCTCAGGAGCAAGTGGCAGCGCGCACTTATCGGTGCGGCGGGGATGATCGTCGAAGTGTTCATTGCCGCGCTCGCGATGTTTGCATGGGTCTTACTGGAGCCGGGCCTCGCGCGCGCGATTGCGTTCAACACGATTGTCGTCGCGGGGGTTTCCACCCTGCTTGTCAACGGCAATCCGCTGCTGCGCTTTGATGCCTATTACATCCTTGCAGACCTTATCGAGATCCCCAACCTCGCCACGCGCTCCAACAAATACTGGTCGCACCTGATTGACCGGCATGTGTTCCGCACTCACTCAAACCAGCCCTATGCCGCGACCGCTTATGAGAAAGGTTGGTTCGTCTTTTACGCGCCCGCCGCCTTCATCGCCCGCATGATCATGCTGTTCAGCATCGCGCTGATCGTGGCTCAGAAATTCTTCTTCATCGGCGTTGCAATCGCGCTTTGGACGATCTGGTCGGGCGTCGGCCTGCCGATCTGGAAGGCGTATCAGCATGTCTTCACCAGCCCGCAACTGCATCGCAACCGCAAAGCCGCGATCCGTTGGACGCTGGGCGCGACAGCGGCGCTGCTGATCGCGCTGTTCATCATCCCAGCGCCGCATCACGCCAACACACAAGGCGTGGTCTGGCTGCCTGAAGAAGCACAAGTGCGCGCGAGCGGGGACAGCACAATTGTCGCGGTTGCCGCTCGGGAAGGCGATGCAGTCACCCCTGGTGATCTGCTCATTCAAACGCAGCACCCAATCCTCGAAGCCGAGGTGGAGCGATTGCGCTGGCGGCTTGCTGAGCTGCAACAACAGGCCGACGCCGAGCTTCGCGGGGATCGGGTGGAGCGTGAAGTCAGCACGCTCGAAATGGAAGAGACCGCCACGCGCCTTGCCGAAGCGCAGCGCCGGTTGGATGAGCTTGATCTGGAAGCGGGTGCGGCGGGCGAGTTTGTGCTGGCGGCAGCGCCCGCCGAAGACTTGCCGGGGCAGTTTGTGCGCAAGGGCGATCTGATCGGCTATGTCACGCCCGGCAGCGCCAAGCTCGCCCGCATTGCTGTCGGGCAGGACGATTTCGAGCTGATCCGCGGGCATCTCGATACGCTGCAATTCAGGCTCGCCAACCGCCCTTCGCAAACCTTTGACGGTTCGATAGCGCGCGCGGTCCCCGGCGGAACGTATGAGCTGCCGAGCAAGGCTCTGGCAGCAGCCAACGGTGGGCCATTCCCGCTTGACTCGCGCGATGCGGAGGGGCGCACCACGCTCCAGCGGGTATTCCTCTATGACATAACACTGCCGCCCGACCTCACCGATGTGCCGTTCGGCACGCGTGTGCATGTGCGCTTTGCGCTCGATTGGGAGCCGCTGGGCTGGCAGATCGCGCGGCGGGTGCGCCAGATGCTGCTGGAGCGCTTCTATGCCTGAACCTGCCCCCTTGCGTGAGCGGTTCGCCGACGCATGGCGCGAAATCCGCCGCGATCCGCGCCCTGTCATCGCGCCCTATGCCGAGGCCGCGCCGCGCAAACCGTCCAAACTAGACCGGCCGATCGACAAGGTGCTGGGCCGTCTGATGGCTGATCCCCCTTTTGGGAAGGAATATCTGCTCACCCGCGCGACGGCGATTGCGGAAGGCTTCAAGGAGATTTCCGAACTGGGCGAAGACGCGTTCTGCATTCGCTGCCGCGATATGCGCCGCCGCATGGGCCGCGATGGCTTGACCGCGCCGCTGGTGGATGAGTGCTTTGCTCTGATCCGCGAAGCGACCGGCCGCTTGCTGGGGATGCGGCATTATCCTGTTCAGCTGATGGGCGGGCTGATCATGGTCGATGGCGGTATCGCGGAGATGGCAACCGGCGAGGGCAAGACGATCACCGCTTTGCTACCGGCAATCACCGCCGCGCTGGCGGGCAGCCCAGTGCATGTCTTCACCGTCAACGATTACCTCGCGACACGTGATCTGGAAAAGCTTGCCCCGGTGTTTCGCCAGTTTGGGCTGACCACCGGTCTCGTCATCGAAGGCATGGAGCCAGACGCGCGCGCGGCCGCCTACCGAGCCGATGTGGTGTATGGGACCAACAAGGAAATTGCCTTCGACTACCTGCGCGATCAGGCGATGCTGGGCAAAGCGCGAGGGAGCGCGCGCCGCCGGGTTGCACGGCTGACGGGCCGGGCCAGCGGCACGCTCACCATGCGCGGCCTGCATTTCGCGATTGTCGATGAAGCGGATTCGATCTTTATCGACGAAGCGCGCACGCCGTTGATCCTGAGCCAGGAAACGCCGGCCGATGATGATGGCCTGTACCTTTCCGCTCTTGAGCTGGTAAGCCATCTTGAGCCCCAGCGCGACTATCGCATCAGGGAAACCGAGCGCGCGATTGAGCTTACTGAAAAGGGCAAACGCGCGGTGCAGGACTCGGCATCTGGCCTGCCGCACCGGCTCTGGCGCATCCGGCAGGCCCGCGAGCAATTGGCCACGCAAGCGCTCAGTGCGACCCTGCTGTTTCAGCGTGATCGCGATTATGTGGTCGCCGAGGACAAAGTGCAGATTGTCGACGAAAGCACCGGGCGAACCATGGCGGACCGGTCTTGGGAAGGCGGGCTGCACCAATTGGTCGAGGTGAAGGAGCAGGTCGAGCAGACCGGCCAACGCAACACCATCGCGCGGATCACCTACCAAACCTTCTTTCGCCGTTACCGCCGCCTGTCCGGCATGAGCGGAACTGTGCGCGAAGTGGCGGGCGAGTTGTGGGCGGACTTCGGCCTCAGAGTGAAACCGGTGCCGACCAATCGCATGGGGCTACGCTCTCATCGCGGGCACCGTATGTTTAAGACACAGGAGTACAAATGGCTGGGCGTGGCTGAAGCGGTCGCGGCCGTGCGCGCGGAAGAGGGCAACCGCCCGGTGCTGGTCGGGACACGCTCGGTCGCGAATTCCGAAGCGGTCTCCGAAGCTTTGAGCGCACGCGGCATCGCGCACCGGCTCTTGAACGCTCGCGAAGAGGCTGAGGAGGCTGCCATCGTTGCGCAGGCAGGCGAGCTGGGCGCGGTCACGGTGGCGACGAACATGGCCGGGCGCGGCACCGATATCGGCTTATCTAACGAAGCCCGCGCCGCAGGCGGGCTGCATGTCATCTTGACCGCATTTCACGAGACCGCGCGGATTGACCGCCAGCTCTATGGCCGCGCCGGGCGACAGGGCGACCCGGGCAGCGCGGAAGCGATCACCGCTCTGGATGATGAGCTGTACCGACACTACGCGCTCACCTTCGCGCAAATGCTGGGCCGATCCGCCGCGCAATGGCCGATTGAAGACGGGATGGCGGAGCGCCTGCGCAAACGCGCGCAAGCTGTCGCAGAGCGCCGCCATGCCGCAGTGCGGCGCCAGGTCGAGCTATCGGAAGAAAAAACCGCGGAGCGCACGGCGTTTGCGGGCGGCTCATAGTATCGCGCCGTCCAACCCAGAAAAAAGGCCCCCGGCGTGAGGGGTGCTCGCCGGGGGCCGATTGCGACCCTGACCCTTAGGGGGAAGGGGAATTGGTCAGGGTGTCACGCTGTCTTACGCGTGATACTTGGCGCAGGTTACATCGAAGCGGTCGGCGTTCATCACCTTGTTCCATGCGCTGATGAAGTCACAGACGAATTTGCGTTCGTTTCCAGCCTCGGCATAAACCTCTGCCTGAGCGCGGAATTGCGAATTGCTGCCGAACACCAGGTCTGCTCGAGTGGCGCGGTATTTCTCCTCGCCGGTTGCGCGGTCGGTGCCGACATATCCCTCATCTCCGCTGCCATCGACCGGGGTCCATTTGGTCCCCATGTCGAGCAGGTTGCGGAAGAAGTCGGGGGTCAGGACCCCAATATTCTGCGTGAAGACGCCGTGCGCGGTGTTGCCCGCATTAGCGCCCAGCACCCGCAAGCCGCCGACCAGCACGGTCAATTCAGGGATGGAAAGGCCCAGAAGGTGCGCCTTGTCGATCAGCATTTCCTCTGTGCGGACATTGGCTTTGGTCTTGAGGTAGTTGCGGAAGCCATCGGCAAACGGCTCCATCGGCTCAAAGCTTTCCGCATCGGTGTGTTCATCGGTCGCATCGCCGCGACCGCCCATGAAGGGCACGTCCACGTCGTGCCCGGCATCGCGCGCTGCCTGTTCGACCGCCGCGCTGCCAGCCAGCACGATCGCGTCGGCTAGCGAGAGATCACCGCGATGCTGTTCGATCACGCCCAGAACCCGCGAGAGTTCTTCGGGATCGTTCGCGGCCCAGTCCTTTTGCGGGGCGAGCGCGATGCGCGCGCCATTGGCTCCGCCGCGATGGTCTGAGCTGCGATAGGTTGAGGCTGACGCCCACGCCGCTTTCACCAGCTCGCTCGTCGTCAGGCCGCTGCTAAGGATCGCGTCTTTGAACCTGGTAATCTCGGCATCCGAGGGCGCGGTGCCAGCGGGGACCGGGTCCATCCAGATCAGCGTTTCGTCCGGCACTTCCGGGCCCATATAGCGGACCTTCGGCCCCATATCGCGGTGGCACAGCTTGAACCAGGCGCGCGCAAAGGCATCGTCCAATTGCTCCGGATTTTCCAGAAAACGCTTAGAGATGGCGCGGTAATCCGGGTCCATCTTCAGCGCCATATCGGCGGTTGTCATCATGGTCGGAACCTTGATCGACGGATCGCGCGCGTCGGGGGCCATATCTTCCGGATCAGGGTCGATCGGCGTCCATTGCTGCGCGCCCGCCGGGCTTTTCACCAGCTCAAAGTCGTATTTGAACAGGATGCGGAAATAGTCATGGCTCCACGCCGTCGGGCTGTTCGACCAGCTGCCTTCAATGCCCGAGGTCGTGATGTGCCCCTTGGCGATCTCCTCTTCGTCATTGAGCCAGCCAAAGCCCTGAAGATGCAGGTCTTCGCTTTCGGGAGCGCCGCCAAATGTGTCGGAAGGCTGCGCACCGTGCGCCTTGCCAAAGGCGTGGCCGCCAGCGGTCAGAGCAACGGTTTCCTCGTCATTCATCGCCATACGCGCAAACGTCTCACGCATGTCTCGCGCGCTTTCGAGCGGGTCAGGATTGCCGCCGGGGCCTTCGGGATTGACGTAGATGAGGCCCATCTGGATCGCAGCGAGCGGGTTTTCGAGCGCCTTGCCTTCATCTGGGATGATGCGCGTGGCGACGCCTTCGTTCACCCATTGCTCTTCCGTGCCCCAATAGACGCTTTCAGGCTCAAACACGTCCGCGCGGCCGCCGCCAAAGCCGAAGACCGGCCCGCCCATGTTCTCAATCGCGACATTGCCTGCGAGGATGAACAGGTCCGCCCAGCTGATATTCTTGCCGTATTTCTGCTTGACCGGCCACAGAAGCCGGCGCGCCTTGTCGAGATTGCCATTGTCTGGCCAGCTATTGAGCGGAGCAAAGCGCTGCTGGCCCGAACCTGCGCCGCCGCGCCCGTCGCCGGTGCGATAGGTGCCCGCCGCGTGCCACGCCATGCGGATGAAGAACGGGCCGTAATGCCCGTAATCCGCCGGCCACCAGGGCTGGCTGTCCGTCATCAGTGCGGTGAGATCAGCCTTGAGCGCGGTGTAATCGAGCGCGTTGAAGGCCTCGGCATAATCAAAGTCTTCGCCGTAGGGATTGGCGCTCTTGCCTTCCTGCGTCAGGATTTCGAGCTGCGTTGCCTCAGGCCACCAATCGCGATTGGTGCGCCCCAGCAGGCTGCGCATTCCGCCATCCGCATGAAACGGACAACCACTCATTTCGCCGGTCTTCACGTCCATCATCTCTCTCCTTCTATCGCGAGCGCCAGCGGGGAATTTCCGCTAGGGAATCGGGTCTACGCTCGTTGATGGCAAGAGAATGATGGATGCTCGGTAATCTGTCCAAACGATTAAAGCGGAGAGATTGATCGGATTTGGTGGTTGAAGTGGTGATCCGGTGATGTGCCCTTGCTAAACGTCCTTCGCTGCGCTGCGGACCCGCTGCGGGCGGCCCGTCGGCCTTGCCCTTCGCCACGCAGAGCATTCTTCGCCGTGAAATTTCTTTTGCGCCGGTTCGGACCCGGCAGGGTTTGCAAGCGCGAATGCGCGCCCGAAGCGGGTCCGCAGCTTGCTGCGCATCTAGCGAGGATGAAGGCCCGGATGGGCCTTCACCAAAAATTACGCCGCCCGCGCAATCTCTTCGACTGGCTCGTTGCGGATCAGGTAATCGAAGGCTGACAGCCCCGCTTTGGAGCCTTCGCCCATCGCCACGACGATCTGCTTGTAGGGCACCGTGGTCGCATCGCCCGCGGCAAACACGCCGGGCAGGTTGGTCGCGCCTTCTTCGTCGATCACGATCTCGCCAAACTTGGACAGCTCCAGACCGCTATCCTTGAGCCATTCGGTGTTGGGCACCAGGCCGATCTGCACGAATACGCCTTCCAGCTCGATTGTGCGCAATTCCTCGGTTTCGCGATCTTTGACGATCAGGCCGTTTACCTTCGTCCCGTCACCGGTGACTTCGGTTGTCTGGCCATTGAGGATGATCTCAACATTGTCGAGGCTGCGCAGCTTGCGCTGGAGCACTTCGTCAGCGCGCAATTTGGTGTCGAATTCGATCAGCGTCACGTGGCCGACGATCTTGGCAAGATCAATCGCCGCTTCGACGCCGGAATTTCCGCCGCCGATCACCGCGATACGCTTGCCCTTGAACAGGGGGCCATCGCAGTGGGGGCAATAGGCGACGCCCTTGTTGCGATATTCGTCCTCACCCGGAACGCCGAGCGAGCGCCAGCGCGCGCCGGTCGACAGGATGAGCGAGCGGGCCTTGAGCACCGCGCCGTTTTCAAACGCAACTTCGTGCATGCCGCCGGGCGCGTCAGCGGGCTTGATTGAGCTCGCCAGCGCGAGGTCCATCATGTCGATCGTGTTCTCGCTGACCTGACCCTTGAGGTTGTCGGAAAGCTTGGGGCCTTCAGTGTAGGAGGTGCCGGGCAGGTTCTCGATCCCCAGCGTGTCCTGCAATTGCCCGCCAAAGCGTTCCGCTGCGATGCCTGTGCGAAAGCCCTTGCGCGCGGTATAGATGCCCGCTGCAACGCCCGCCGGGCCGCCGCCAATGATCAGCACTTCAAACGGGTCCTTCGCGCTCATCTTGGCGGCCGCTTTGTCAGCCGCGCCGTTGTCGAGACGGCTGAGGATTTCGGAGAGCTCCATCTTGCCGTTGTAGAAGGTCTCCCCATTCAGGAAGGTCGCGGGCACCGCCATGATATCGCGGGCCTCAACCTCATCCTTGTGGGTGCCGCCTTCGATCAGCGTCGCGGTCACATTCGGGTTCTCAAGCGCCATCAGCGTCAGTGCCTGCACCACGTCAGGGCAATTGTGGCAGGTGAGCGAGAAGAACATCTCGAACTCGTAGCTGCCTTCCAGCGCGCGCGCTTGCTCGACAAGGTCGGCGTCGACCTTGGGCGGGTGTCCGCCAGCCCACAGCAGCGCGAGGACCAGCGAGGTGAATTCGTGGCCCATGGGCAGCCCGGCAAAGGTCACAAAGCTGTCCGCATCGCTCAGCCGGCGGATCTGGAAGCTGGGCGTACGCGTGGCTGTGCCATCAAAGCGCGCTGAGACCATGTCGTGCAGGTCCGCAATCTCGCTTAGCAATTCGCGTGTCTGCGTGCTTTTCTCGCTGTCATTCAGCGTGGCCACCAGCTCAATCGGCTCGCGCAGGTTGGCGAGGTACTGCTTAAGCTGGCCTTGCATGTTTGCATCGAGCATCGTGGAGGCTCCTGAAGAGAGAGAATGAAACACCAGATCGCGCTTTAACGCGCCGAGCCGGCACAGAGTGTTTAAAAGAGAGAAAGTCCGGGTCCGCTGATCTTTTAACCCTAAAGGGAGGCAAGCTAAGTGCTTGCAATCACCGGACCCGTCTTGCGACCCGAGGGCGCCGTTCGGCTTGGCCCTGCGGGATTAATAGCGGCGCGGGCGTTAGGGGGAGGGAGAGTTCGCCCGCGCCGCCATGGTAAACTCAGGACGCTCGGATGCGACCTGAGTTCCCAATTTCGGGTATTACTTAGATCTTGCCGACCAGATCGAGCGAAGGAGCCAGCGTTTCGCTGCCTTCTTCCCAAGCCGCCGGGCAGACCTGACCGGGATTGGCGCGCACATATTGCGCCGCCTTGATCTTGCGGGTCAGTTCGTTCGCGTTGCGGCCCACGCCCTCGCAGGTGATTTCCATGATCTGGATCACACCATCGGGATCGACCACGAAGGTCGCGCGGTCAGCCAGGCCCACGCCTTCACGCAGTACGCCGAAATTGTTCGACAGGATGTGCATTTGGTCGCCCAGGAACGGGTAGGTCAACTTGCCAATCTTGTCCGAATTGTCGTGCCAGGCCTTGTGGCTGAAATGCGTGTCGGTCGAAACCGCGAACACTTCGACGCCCATGCCCTGCAGCATTTCGTACTTCTCGCCGAGGTCTTCGAGCTCGGTCGGGCACACAAAGGTCCAGTCAGCCGGGTAGAAGAAGAACACGGCCCACTTGCCCTCAATGTCCTTTTCCGTGACGTCATAGAAGTCTTCGCCGGCCTTGAAGGCGGTCGCTGTGAACGGTTTGATGGTCGAACCGATAATGCCCATTACGTGTATTCCCCTTATGGATTGGTGGGTTTGAATGTCTCGCAACCGCACATAGTGATCGCTGCGGTGCACAAAAGCGGATTAAACCGATTGGATTGATCGGATTTACCTATCGGCCAAACGGGAACCGAAGCGGGAGGTTCCAACGCTGTCGCTGGGTTTGTGGGCGCGTTAGTTCAATCGGTAGGTTATGGACGTGCGATACGTGCTCGATGTCGGATTGCCCGCATCATCAAGTGCCGGGTTAAAGCGGGCATATCGCCCCATTCCCCGACAGGCCGCTGTGTCAAGCGACGACGAACCACTGGAACGCGTCACCGAGCAGTCACTTACACGCCCGTTTGACCCTACAGTCACCCGCACGCCCACTGTGCCTTCCTCCCCGCGACGCACCGCGCTCCTGGGATAGTTCGATCCTATTGCCCTTGCCCATCTGCCTTCGCTCCGGGGGCTCACATTACGGGCGAGCGATCGCGTTTGCTGTGGGGTAGGCGCGGTGGGTGTTGCCGGGCTGGGTGCTGTCGGGGCTGGAGTTGGTCGTGACAAAGTGTTTGGGGTGGAAGACGAGGCCGTCTGTTGCGCTGCTTCCTCCTTTGCTGCTGCTGCGGCGGCGGCCGCTGCGGCTTCTGAAGCCAATTGCGCGTCGCGTTCCGCCAGTGTCTGGAAGTTGCCCTCCCATGCAAATTTGCCAGTGTAAGGCCCCTCAAGAATTTCGAGCCATTGCGCGTCTTCTCCCGCATCACGCACCCGCCGCGCGCGGACCTGTGTTCCCTCGGCGAGCTGACCGAGCCGGGGTGTTCCGTCATTCGTCGGCGCGCCGCGCACATTGGCTATGCCTGCGGTGATGTAGGTTTCCTCCACGCCATCGACCGCATCGCTCCATTCTGGCCCGCTGACTGGCGCACGCCACAAGTCGCTGCTGGCTATGGCAACCAGAAGGAGAAGGCCCAAAGCTATCAAAGTGTTGCGCCAGAGATGGCTACGCTGCCGAGCCTGCGCTTCGATCTGATCTGGCGCGGAGAATTCAGGTTCTGATGCGGCCTGCTCGGGCTCCGCCTCTGGCTCAGTTGGAGGCGCTGCCTCGGGATCGGTGAGCACAGGAGCTTCAACCGGGGCTTGCTGCTGCTCTGACGCTGCCGCTGGCAATGGTTCGACATCGCCATAAAGATCGGCATCGCCCGGTGAGTCGATTTGGTCAGCGGCGGTCGCATCGCTTTGGCTAGCGGCGAGCGCCGCCTTTTCGGAGGCGATCAGTTTTTCCAGCAGCTTGTCATATTCGTCGAGCGCAATCTCGCCGCTGGCAAGACGCTGGTCGAGGATCATACGCGCTTGTGACATTTTCGGCCCTGCGTTGCTTTAACCGGGCCTGTCTAACCGCCACCAGGCGCGAATGCGAGGTCCGGAATGCCGGCGCTATGCGCTTAGTGCAGCTTCAGCTTGGGTCGCACGATCCGGTTCACCCGGCCGATCGCCATCAGCGAGACACCTTTGAGCCAGCCATGGATCGCGAGCAGGTGCATCGAATAGAGCGAGGTGTAGATGAAGCGCGCAAGCCGCCCTTCTACCGCCATCGCGCCGCCGACCAGATTGCCCATCAGGCTGCCGACGGTCGAAAACCGGCTCAGCGATACCAGCGACCCATTGTCATGATAAGCGAAGGTTTTCAGCGGTTTTTCAGGCTTTTCTGCCGCGCGGCGCTTGGCATTGACCATGACCCGCTTAAGATTGTGAAACACCGTGTCCGCCATCTGATGCGCAGCTTGCGCGCGCGGGGGGATCGGGCGTTGCTCGCCTTCAGGCACATAAGAAGCGCAATCGCCCAGCGCGAATATGCGGTCATCTTCGAGCGTCTGGAGCGTGTCGCGCACTTTGATCTGGTTGTTGCGGTTGGTCTCAAGCCCCAGTGTCGCGAGGAACGGCGCGCCTTTCACGCCCGCCGCCCAGACAATCAGGTCAGCGCGGATCGCATCATCGTCCCGCGTCAGGATCAACCCGCGCCGCGCTTTGATAACTTGGGTGTGGGTGCGCACTTCAACGCCGAGATTCTCAAGCTCCAGGCGCGCTGCATTCGACAAGCGCTCGGGCAAGGCAGGCAGGATCCGCTCCCCGGCTTCGAGCAAAGTGACCTTCAGCCGGCTTTCGTCAAACACTTCAAGCCCATAATGGCGCAGCGCTCCAGCGGCATTGTACAGCTCTGCGGCGAGTTCGACGCCGGTCGCGCCCCCGCCGACAATCGCCACGCGGACCTGTGCATCGGCCTGTGGGTCCACCATCATCGCGCGACTGACGCGCAGGCAGTGGTTGAGCAGTTTAGTGCGGAAGCGGTCCGCTTGCTCGCGGCTGTCAAGATAGATCGCGTGATCTTTCACTCCGGCCACGCCAAAGTCGTTCGAGATGGAGCCGACCGCGAGCACCAGATAATCGTACCGGATCGTATGGCCTGCAATCAGCTCTGACCCGTCTTCATCCAGCACCGCCGCAATGTGGATAGCGCGGTGCTCGCGGTCGATGCCTGAGAGCGTGCCCTGAAAGAAGCGATAGCCCCACTTGTGGCAATGCCCGCGATATCCAACCTCATCGAGGTTGGCGTCAAGCGAGCCTGCCGCAACCTCATGCAGCAGCGGCTTCCAGATGTGGCTGGGGTTCTTGTCGACCAGAATGATGTCGTGGTCTTTGCGCCCGAACTTGGAGCCAAGCCGCCGGACGAGCTCAAGCCCTCCGGCACCGCCGCCCACCACGACAATCTGCGTCTTGCGACCGATCCCGCTGCGCCAGCTGGGCGCGACTTCACTGTTGAGCGGAACTTCGCCTGCCGCGTCTAAAGAGGACTGATAGTTCATGAAAAGAAGCGTCCTCCTGTTATGGCGGTGACAATGCTCAAGTTTTCGATGGTGCGCAGGTTGGCCCCTATTTGGACGTAGCCGTGTCCTCATGATCTTAACGATGCTGCGAGTGCGAAGTTCCCGAAGCTCAGGCTGAACCCTTACTCGGGGCGCAGCAGGGTTTGCAATCCTGCCGGTAGGACTTCGAGATCGTGGCGATCCGCTTGCGCCAGAACCTCCTCCCACCCCCAACGCGGGGTCCAGCCCAACTCGGACTGCGCTTTAGCGCTGGAATAGACCCGGTCAATGGTCACAGGGATTGGCCATCCGCGCTGATCCATCGCGTCGAGCAGAGCCGGTGCGCATCGCTTAATGACGGCGCGGGGCTCTTGCGCCAAAGCCGCGCAGTCTTCTTGCGCAAACGGGGTCGCGCCCGAAAGGATAAAGCGGTCAAAGGCAGGGCTATCACAACCCATAGAATTGAGCGCCAGCCCATGCCCGCTCGCCACATCGCGCGCATCAATGCCGCGATGCAGTCGATAGCTTGCCATCCGGTCCGCCCGCTCGGGAAAACAGCGCGACATGCGCAGGACCCGCACAGTCAGTTGCGGCGTTGCCAGCTCTTCCAGCAGAGTTTCCGCGGCTAGTTTGGTTCGGTGATATATGCTTTTTGGTTGTGGGGCCGTTACCTCGTCGATCCACGCACATTCACCGGCTCTGATCGCATGGCCATAAAGCGCGGTGGTGCTGGTGTAGAGAAATCGTGTGGCGCCGCTCGCCAAAGCCAACTCGTAAAGCAGGGCGGTCCCATCAACATTAACCCGCTCGAACTCGGCGTCGGCGAGGGTGCCAACATGCGGCGCGTGTGGGCCAGCGGTGTGGATGACGGCGTCAACACCGTAGAGTGCCGACTTAAGAATCTCTGCATCCGCACAATCACCGATAATATGCGTGGTGGAAAACGGCGCACGATCAAGACCGATAACCTCGTGGGCACCAGAAAGCCTTGCAAATATCGCGCGACCTATACGGCCCGATGAACCGGTGAGGAGGATTTTCATCAGCGGGGCTTCTGCCCGGTTTTGAAAGCCGCGTCACGTTGCAATCGGCACAGGTGCAGGTTCAATGCTGGTAGTTTGAAAGCATCAGTACGGTATCACAAGTCGCGCCGAAAAAAGGGCGAGGGAGGGGTGCCCGGACACGCAACTGGAATGTGTCCGGGCATGCTCATCTTGCACAGATCAACGTTAAGGCATTGGATTGCAGCGACACTGGTAAGTTTTCGAAGATCAAGCTAGGGCTTGGATCGCCCGCAATCTCGTCGATTATCAAAGCGGAGGACCATCGGACCGGCCGCCCGTGCCAATCGGCCGGTAAGGCCGGAAGCGGTCGAGATTTTGCATATTGGTCAAACGGATAAACAGCGGATCAGCCGGTCCGCCCAGACGCGACGGTGTATAGCCGCAAAACCTTCGAATCTCGCGGATCATATGCGGTTGATCAACGAAGGCGTCCGCGATCTCTGCCTCGCCTTCATCGGTCAGCTTGGGTTCGGCCAGAAGGTTGGCCGCACGGATCGCGCGGAATTTCCGGGCGAGCGCTCTGGGCGGAACGCCGAAATATCGCTGCACCAACCGTTCCACTTGCCTGCGCGAATAGCTGGCGTCGGCAAACAGCTCCTCGACCGGCGGATTGAGCGAGGAGCCAAGCCATGCCAGCGTCTGGTCAATGACATCTTCATGGCTCGCTGGAATGGGGTTCAGGCGTGGGCGGATCCAGTCTGCGACGGCCATGCAGGCCTGCTCGCAAGACAACTTGCCTGAAAGCCGGCGTTTGGCAACGCGATCATGCAGACGATCAACGTCTTCGCCCAGCAACTCGCCAGCTGGGATGAAGCGGTTGCGGTGGTCTTTGACAGAGGCCTGTGTCAGCGAGGCCCAGCCATAGGGCGTGAACGAGGCTCCCAGTACCCAACCCGCCCCATCCGCGCGAAAGGGTGTTGCGACATCAAAGGCGGTGAACAGCATTGGCTCCTCACTAAGATCGTCTGTCCGTTCGCCGAAATCAGCTCTTAAGCGTCCGCGCACTATCAGACACAATTGCCCCAGCGCGCCAATATGAAGGTCTTCCACCCGTTCATTATAAAAGCGCAGTTCGAACAGCGTCAAAACGTGATGCTCCAAGCCCGGAGGCGGGTCGAAATAGGTCAGTTCGAACGTTTCGGAGCTCTTGTCGATCGCACGCAGAGTTGGCGGCTCGGCTGATCTGGTGCGACCCAAAGGCCGAGCCGCCTGCAAAGCCGTGGAGGTCGGCTTTAAAGAACCGCTTGATGGCGGCTCTTGATCATTTGAGTATCGCTGTTTGATCGCTTTCCCTTGTATCTGAGCGTCATCTATCTGAGCGTCACGGGCGCCCCATTGTATTTGCGCGACATTGGATCCGGAAGGGGGCGTTGGAGCCGAGAGGCTTGCCCGAACTGTGCCAACCCATTTCGCGCTACCGCTTCGCTATTTGAGCGCGCTCCTGTCTGCCCTACCGCTCTGCTGCTTGAGCGCTTTCCTGCCTGCGCTAACGCTCCGCTATTTGAGCGCGGTGCAGCATTTTGTGGTCGGCTAGCACCAACGCCATCATCGCCTCAACCACGGGCGTGCCGCGAATGCCGACGCACGGGTCATGGCGGCCCTTGGTGCGCACTTCGGTTGCTTCGCCGTCCGCTGTGATCGATGGCACCGGTGTCAGGATCGAACTGGTCGGCTTGAACGCCACCCGGCACACAACCGGCTGCCCTGTCGAAATGCCGCCCGCTGTGCCGCCGGCATGGTTGCTTTCAAACACCGGAGGCTCGCCTGCAGCAGCGCCGGGGCGCATCGCATCGGCGTTTTGCTCGCCGGTCAGCCGGGCCGCTTCAAATCCGTCGCCGATCTCGACGCCCTTGGTCGCGTTGATGCTCATCATGGCGCTGGCGAGATCCGCATCGAGTTTGCCATAAACCGGCGCGCCCCAGCCGGCCGGAACGCCGGTCGCCACGCATTCGACCACCGCGCCGAGCGATGATCCATCCTTGCGCGCCGCCTCGACCTTTTCAGCCCAGCGCACCGCGGCCCAACTGTCAGGGCAAAAAAACGGGTTCTTGCCGATCTCGTCATAATTGATCGCATCGCGCTCAATCGCGTCCCCGCCCAGCTCGCACACATAGGCTGTGATCGAGACCTCGGGGATGATCGCCCGCGCCACCGCGCCCGCCGCGACCCGCGCCGCTGTCTCGCGCGCCGAAGACCGCCCGCCGCCGCGATAATCGCGAATGCCGTATTTCGCATCATAGGCGTAATCGGCGTGACCGGGGCGATAGCTCGCCTTAATCTCGGAATAGTCCTTGGAGCGCTGATCGGTGTTCTCGATCATCAGATGGATCGGAGTGCCGGTGGTTCGGCCTTCAAACACGCCGGACAGGATGCGCACCAGATCAGCCTCTTTGCGCTGGGTGGTGAACTTGTTCTGGCCCGGTTTGCGCGCGTCCATAAAGGGCTGGATCGCCTTTTCCGAAAGCGAGAGCCCCGGCGGGCATCCGTCAACGATTGCGCCAAGCCCCGGCCCGTGGCTTTCCCCCCATGTGGTGAAGCGCAAGGTGCGCCCAAAAGTATTCCAGCTCATGGAACACGCCTTTAGCGAACCGAGCGGATGTGTCGAGATTTCGACGCGCCTTACCTGCCGGGAAGCGATGATTGGTTCACTTGGCGTGGCGAGAGGAGGCGCGCTAAGTCCTCCGCTGCGCGCGCAGTGACGATAACTGCTTTGGCACTCTGGCGCTCCTGCACCGTTTGCGCCACGCTCATTGCCATGATTGCAAAGCTCAATGGCAGGCTCGATTCCACCGGTGAGGACTGGGCCATCGTCGATGTTGGCGGGGTGGGCTACCTCGTGCATTGCTCAGCGCGCACGTTGGCGGCGCTGGGCGATGTGGGTGAGGGCTGTACGGTCCACACCGACCTGCAAGTGAGCGAGAACGACATGCGCCTGCTGGGCTTTGCTGAGAGTGCAGAACGCGATTGGTTCCGCCTACTGACCGGCGTGCAAGGCGTGGGCAGCAAAGTGGGGTTGGCGATCCTGTCCGCACTCTCGACAGGCGAGTTGCGTGATGCCTGCGCTGCGAGCGACGCGGCGAGCGTGGCGCGCGCAAATGGCGTCGGGCCGAAACTGGCCGGGCGGATCGTGAACGAACTTAAGGACAAAGCCGGCGCGATGCCGGGCGCAGGCGGCTCGGGCAGCGCTGGTGTGGCTGCGAGTGGGGCCGCGACTGCGGGCGGAGCAAGCGCCGATGCCGTAAGCGCGCTGGAGAACCTAGGATTCAAGCCAGCCGTGGCCGCGCAAGCGGTAGCGCGGGCGGTGGAGGAATTTGGCGAAGGCGCGAGCGAAGGCGACCTCATCCGCGTGGCACTGAAGAAGGCGGCCGGGTGATGGGTTTCGCGAATCGTCATCCTGAACTCGTTTCGGGATCCATCACCTTTGCTACGCGGCAGCAAGGGCGAGAACCCCAAATCGCAGGCCAGGTCCCGCCATCCGGCATTGCTCTCTTCAACAAGATTGATCTTCCACTGCCGACGCCAATTCTTGATTTGCTTTTCTCGCGCGATCGCCGCTTCCATCGCCTCAAAGCGCTCAAGATAAACGAGCATATGAATGTGGTATCGGCTGGTAAAGCCGCCAAACGTACCGTTGCGGTGCTGGTAAATCCTCGCCATGAGATCGGATGTAACCCCGACATAGAGCGTTTCGCGAAACCCGCTGGCAAGGATGTAGGTGCAGGGTTGGCGGTCTCGCATAATGGCAAGCGTTCTGCCGGGCGATGGACCCTGAAACAAGTTCAGGGTGACGATAAAGGCGAGAAAGTCATCCCACAAACCTGTCATGCTGAACTCGTTTCAGCGTCCATAGCGCAGATGAGCGCGGAGGTGGCTTAGTCATGGGAGAGATCAGATATGTGGCCATTTAAATCGAGGAAAAAGCGTGCGGACGCGGCGGCAGCAGAGATACCACGAGCTATCGAAATTGCCTCAATGAAATGGCTTGAATTTCAGAGCCAAGAATTCGCTCACGACTGGAGTTTATTCGAGAAGGTCGCCCATTTTGTTGAAGGGATGAAAGCGGAATTCGGTCAGTGGTCTGCATTTAAAGGTGCGCCCGAATCCATTTTTTTGTTGATTGCTGTAAAAGGCATTGAGCGGTCTCGGACACACTTGCGGGTTGAGTTGGAGGGCATACTTGGAATGCCTGTTCCGGAACCGTTTGAGCGAACGGACGAGGAAGAGCTTGAGGCCCTTAAATCGGTCTTGATCGACAGATGCGCAAGAAAATGGAAATTTTTCGAGGACTCGTTGAAATTTGAGCCGAGCGTAACTTTAGCGGAAAAAATTACTCTGTTTCGAGAGCCATTCGTGGAAGGCCTCCGAAGAGACTTCGTCATGTTTAAAGACGCGCGAGATCAAGATTTCGATCCGATAATCATGTTCGGCATTGAGAAATCCGGAAAATCGTCGTTGATAGAAGTTGAGCGTGCTTTGCATGGAGGGATTTAGACTTTCTGCGATAGTATGACTGACCAACCCATCCACACCCCCACGCCCCAACCCGGCGATCCCGATCAGGCGCTGCGCCCGAAATCGCTGGCCGAGTTTATCGGGCAGGAGGCGGCGCGCGATAATCTTCGGGTGTTCATTCAATCCGCCAAAGCGCGCGGGGAGGCGATGGATCACACGCTCTTCTTCGGGCCGCCGGGGCTGGGCAAGACCACGCTCGCGCAGATCGTTGCCGCTGAGCTCGGCGTGGGTTTTCGCGCCACCTCAGGCCCGGTCATTGCCAAGGCGGGTGATCTTGCCGCGCTGCTCACCAATCTTGAGCCGCATGATGTTCTTTTTATTGATGAAATCCACCGTCTTAATCCGGTGGTTGAAGAAGTGCTGTACCCTGCGATGGAGGACCGTGCGCTTGATCTAATCATCGGGGAGGGGCCCTCGGCGCGCAGCGTGCGGATCGACCTGCCGCCGTTTACGCTGGTCGGGGCGACGACGCGGCAAGGGCTGCTGACGACGCCCTTGCGCGACCGGTTTGGCATCCCGGTGCGGCTGCAATTCTACTCGCATGAAGAGCTTGATCTTGTGGTTACGCGCGGCGCGCGGTTGCTGGGCCTTGCGATTGAGCCTGAGGGCGCGCGCGAGATTGCGCAGCGCTCACGTGGCACGCCGCGGGTCGCCGGACGGTTGCTCAGACGCGTGCGTGACTTTGCACAGGTCGCGGCACAGCCGACCATCACCCGAGCCATCGCTGATGATGCGCTGACTCGGCTGGAAATTGACGCGCTGGGCCTCGATGCGATGGATCGCAAATATCTCTCCATGATTGCAGAGACTTACAAAGGCGGCCCGGTCGGCGTTGAAACGCTGGCGGCAGGGCTGGCTGAGCCGCGTGACACGGTGGAGGACGTGGTCGAGCCCTACCTCATTCAGCTTGGCCTCATCGCGCGCACCGCGCGAGGACGCGTACTGAATGATGGGGGCTGGGAGCATCTTGGCCTGGCCATTCCAAGGCCTGCGGGCAGCGCCGCGACTCAGGGTCAGGCAAGCCAGCCCGGCCTCTTCCCGCAAAGCGATGATCCGACAGACTGAAGCGTCCAAATGCGCTGAGAGGTAAGCCGAATGGCTAATTCTCAGCCCGCTTTCGGTGTCAAATCGGGACAGCGCCCCCGAAATCGGCGCAATTTCGCGGATTTACGCCGCGTCGAGCGCCTTGATCATGGTTAATCGCATTGTGGCGGCAAGCGTTCGCGGGCCAAGACAGGGTCGCAATGTGGTGAAGGCGCGGGTGGTCCGGGCTCAGCCACTGATACTGAACAAGGTTTCGCGATTATGTCGATCAAACTGGCTGCTGCAAAGCTCTCCGCTACCGCTGCTGGCGTCGCCCTGATGGCGGGAGGCGCGGTCCGCGTCGCTGAGCCGATGGTGACGGATGAGCCGATCTACGCATCGGACGCAGACGGAAAGCTGGTCAAGGGCGCTGGCCCTGTGCCCGTTCCGCAAATCGCACAGCCGCGTTACATCAAAACGCGCACCCGTGAACTTCCGCCGCTGCCGGTTCCCGAGCAACGTCGCCGCCGGATTGTTGAGCGCACGATTGAGTGTCAGCCGATCCCGCAGGGCTTCGGTCCGGCCTATGGCGGCGCTGATGTCGTCGCGGCTTCGGCTCCGCTGCCCGCCGGTGCCGTGAGCGCGTACATCGATCCCAATGAATGCCCGCCAATCGCGCAGGTTGCCTATGCACCCGCACCGCTTCCTCCGCTTCCGCCGGTGCGCGGTGGCGGTGGCGCTGGTCCGATCGTCGTAGGCGGCGGCCTTGGCGGCGTTGGTGGATTTGGCGGTGGCTTCTTCGGCGGTTTCTTTGGTGGCGGCGGCGGAGGCGGCGGTAACGTCTCCACCACAACGACCACTTCGGGCGGCAGCGGGGGCAGCTCCACCTCTACGTCAGGCGGTTCGACATCAGGCGGTTCGACATCATCCTCAGGTGGTTCAACCTCCACGTCTGGCGGCTCCACTTCCAGCAGCGGCGGCACGACCGGCGGTGACACGACGACGGGTGGCAGCACCACGACGACGACCACCACCACGACATCAGGCAACGTCTCAAGCTCGGGCAATGTCTCCAGCACGACGACGGGTGGCAAAACATCGACCACCAGCACTTCTTCAGGCAACGTGTCGAGCACCACGACCGGCGGCAAGACATCCACCACGACGACATCGACCTCTGGCAATGTCTCCAGCTCGACCTCGGGCAACGTCTCCAGCACGACGTCCACATCAGGTAATGTGTCGAGCACAACCTCGGGCAATGTCTCCAGTACAACGTCAGGCAACGTGTCCAGCACGACCTCTGGCAACGTGTCGAGCACATCGTCGGGCAACATTTCCAGCACCTCTGGCAACATCTCAAGCACGACGTCTGGCAATGTTTCCAGCACGTCAGGCAATGTGACGAGCACGGGCGGTTCTACCTCGACCTCATCGTCGTCATCGACGTCCACCTCGACCTCTTCATCCAGTTCGACGTCAACCTCGACATCGAGCGGTGGTTCGGGTTCGTCGGGCGGTGATACGTCGTCTTCTTCGTCTTCAAGCAGCTCCTCTTCTAGCTCTTCCAGCTCATCGAGCAGTTCTTCGGGCGGCACTTCGGGCGGTACGACCTCCAGTGGCGGTTCGTCCTCATCCGGCTCGTCGAGTTCTTCAGGCAGCTCTTCGGGTAGCTCCTCCGGCGGCACTTCGGGCGGCACGACCTCAAGCGGGGGCTCTTCCTCGAGCAGCAGCTCTTCGTCCTCGTCATCTTCCTCATCGAGCAGCAGCGGCGGCGCGACTTCGGGTGGTACAACCAGCGGTGGAGCCACCTCCAGCGGCGGGTCCAGCAGCAGCTCAAGCTCCTCGTCGGGTTCGTCTTCGTCGAGCAGTTCAGGCGGCGCCACCTCGGGTGGAACCACCTCGGGTGGAACCACCTCAGGCGGGTCTTCGAGCAGCAGCAGCTCATCCTCGTCGAGCAGCTCCAGTAGCTCCAGCTCAGGCGGGACCAGCGGCGGCGCAACGTCGAGCGGTTCGTCCTCGGGCAGCAGCTCAGGCTCGTCTTCGTCATCCTCCTCAGGTGGCGCGACCTCGAGCGGCGGCTCCAGCTCTTCTTCGTCCAGTTCGTCTTCAAGCTCTTCGTCAAGCTCAACCTCGGGCGGCGCGACCAGCGGGGGAACGTCAGGTGACATGACGAGCAGCACCAGCTCTTCCTCATCCAGCTCGACCAGTTCTTCCTCGAGCAGTTCAAGTTCTGGCGGAGCATCCAGCTCCAGCTCAAGCAGCTCAAGCTCCTCGTCGGGCAGCAGCAGTTCCAGCGGTGGGACGACGACCACAAGCGGTGGCACGGATGTTCCCGCTCCGCCGATGATGGCTCTGTTTGGCCTCGCCGCCGCAGCGATCCTGGGTCGCCGCCGGATGAGCGGCAAGGCCAAGAACGAAACCGAGACCGCAGACGCCTGATTGGGGGATCAGCGCGAATGCCATGGGGCGGTGCTCACATCTGTGAGCGCCGCCCCTTACTGTTTGGGATCTTAGCCGGAATGTCGAACTGCGGGCCTGCCGCAGTTTGATTGGGCGACGGGCTGCGGGGCAAGCGTGTCGCCCGTCTTCCAGCAGCCAAGCTGCGCGCGTCAGCTCAGAGAATCTTGAGTGTCATTCGCGCCGGGCTCAAAGGCCGCAAGCTCAGGTATGATGTTGGGCGTTGGGGACGTACGCATGGTCCCCGAGTTGACGTCATCACTGCATGCGCACAGCGCAATGCTGAGACCAAGCAGAGCAGAGAGGGCGCGCGGTATTCGCATGGGTTGCACCTAAGCGCAGATGGCATTGGACACAAGTACGCCTGATCGCGCCACGTTGCGGTGATCGCAGCGGCCAATCACGCGGCGCTGTAAGTGAGGGTCGGGCGCGCGAATATGCAACGCGCGCCCGGCCAATTCAGGCGTTACGCCGCCAGTTTGCGCAGCACGTAGTGGAGGATGCCGCCATTGCGGTAATACTCCATCTCGTTCGCGGTATCGATCCGGCACAGCGCGGTGAAGGTGAAGCTGGTGCCATCGGCACGGGTTGCTTCGATCTCAATATCCTGACCGGGCTCCAGCGTGGCGAGACCCTTGATGCTGAAGGTCGTCTCACCGTCAAGGTTCAACGTTTCGCGCGTGTCGCCGCCTTTGAATTGCAGCGGCAGCACGCCCATGCCGACGAGGTTTGAGCGGTGAATGCGCTCAAAGCTCTCAACAATCACCGCGCGCACACCAAGCAGGATCGTGCCCTTGGCCGCCCAATCGCGCGACGAGCCAGTGCCGTATTCCTTGCCACCGATCACAATCAGCGGCGTACCATCGGCCTTGTGCTTCATGGCCGCATCATAGATCGGCATTTGCTCGCCATTATAGACCGTCTCGCCGCCTTCGACGCCGGGGACCATCTCATTCTTGATGCGAATATTGGCAAAGGTGCCGCGCATCATCACATCATGGTTGCCGCGGCGCGAGCCATAGGAGTTGAAGTCCTTCTTGGGCACCTGATTGCTCTTGAGGTAAGAGCCAGCCGGGCTGTCTTCCTTGATCGCGCCAGCGGGTGAGATGTGGTCCGTGGTCACACTGTCACCCAGCACAGCAAGCGGTTTGGCGTCCACGATGTCGGTCACCGGGGCGGGTTCCATGCCCATCCCATCGAAATAGGGCGGGTTGGCGACATAGGTGCTGCCAGCGCGCCACTGATAGGTGTCGGACGGCTCCACCGTGATTGCCTGCCAATGCTCATCGCCGTCATAGACATTGGCGTAGCGGCTCTCGAACATCGAGCGATCGATGTTGGCTGCGCGGTGCTCAGCGATTTCGGCGTTAGTCGGCCAAAGGTCTGCGAGCATCACGTCATTGCCGTCTTGATCCTGGCCCAGTGAGGTGGTGGTGATGTCCTCGGTCACCGTGCCCTTAAGCGCATAGGCCACCACAAGCGGGGGCGAGGCTAGGAAGTTTGCGCGCACGTCCTGAGAGACGCGACCTTCAAAGTTGCGGTTGCCCGAAAGGACAGAGGCCGCGACGATGTCATTGCCGTTGATCGCCTTGCTGATGGGCGGTGCGAGCGGGCCTGAATTGCCGATGCAGGTGGTGCAGCCATAGCCGACGAGGTCAAAGCCAATGGCGTCAAGATCGCTCTGCAGGCCGGACTTCACGAGGTAATCGGTCACAACCTGGCTGCCCGGTGCAAGCGAGGTCTTGACCCAAGGCTTGGGCGCGAGGCCCTTTTCAACGGCCTTCTTGGCGACCAGACCGGCGGCGATCAGCACATCGGGGTTCGAGGTGTTGGTGCAGCTGGTGATCGCGGCGATCACAACATCGCCATCACCAATGTCGTGCGCGGTGTCTTCCACGTCGACACGCACGGCGGCGTCTTTCTTGTATACCGACTTGAGCTCGCCGTTGAACAGTTCGTCCACTTCGGGAAGGATCACGCGGTCCTGCGGGCGCTTGGGGCCGGCAAGGCTCGGGACAACGCTGGCGACATCAAGTTCGAGCGTGTTGGTGAACACCGGCTCGGCTTCGGGATCAAACCACATGCCCTGCGCCTTGGCGTAGGCTTCGACCAGCGCGAGGTTTTCCTCGCTGCGGCCGGTGAGGCGCATGTAATCGATGGTCTTGTCGTCGATGCCGAAGAAGCCGCAGGTTGCGCCGTATTCTGGCGCCATGTTGGCGATGGTCGCGCGGTCGGCGAGAGTCAGGGTGGCGACGCCCGGTCCGTAGAACTCGACAAAGCGGCCCACCACGCCCACTTCGCGCAGCATCTGCACGCAAGTCAGCACAAGATCGGTTGCCGTCACGCCTTCGGCCATTTTGCCAGTCAGCTTGAAGCCGACGACTTCGGGGATCAGCATCGAAATCGGCTGGCCGAGCATGGCCGCTTCGGCTTCGATCCCGCCGACACCCCAGCCCAGCACGCCCAGACCGTTGATCATCGTGGTGTGGCTGTCCGTGCCGACACAGGTATCCGGATAGGCGACCATGTTGCCGTCGGCATCTTTGCTTGACCAGACACCCTGCGCGATATGCTCAAGGTTTACCTGGTGGCAGATACCCGTGCCCGGAGGCACAGCGGAGAAGTTCTCGAAAGACTTCGAACCCCATTTTAGGAAGTCATAGCGCTCTGCATTGCGCTCATATTCGAGCGCCATGTTGGCTTCCATCGCCTTTGGGTGGCCGAATTCATCGACCATGACCGAGTGATCGATCACTAGGTTGACCGGAACCTGCGGGTTGATCTTTTGCGTGTCTCCGCCCAGCTTCTTGATCGCGTCGCGCATCGCGGCAAGGTCCACCACGCAAGGCACGCCGGTGAAATCCTGCAGCAGCACACGCGCAGGGCGGTATTGGATTTCATTGCCGGTGCTCGGATTGTTCTGCCAATCGACAACCGCCTGAATGTGCTCACGCCCAACGGTGAAGCCTTCATCTTCAAAGCGCAGCAGGTTTTCCAGCAGCACTTTCATTGAGTTTGGCAGCCGCGAAACATCGCCCAATTGCTCAGCCGCTTTGGCGAGCGAATAATAGGCGTAGCTTGTGCCGTTTACGTCAAGCTCAGCGCGGGTGCCGAGCGTGTCCTTGCCGATAGCTGTCATCGGTTGATCCCATCCTTTATGTGCTGGCCTCACTCGCCGCGAGGGCGGGCGAGGGGATCCGGGTGATCCAAGTCCGGTTGAGTGTTTGGTCCAACGCACCTGCTATGCCGCAGGCTCAAGGTCAAGTGGTGGTCCGCATCTTGCGAGTCGATTGCGACAATGGTCGCATAGGGCAGCGCGTGTTGCGGAGTTTTACGACTGTTTACTAGGGCAATCCGGCGCTCTCGTGCAGAGGCTGCAACCCGCAGCGCGGCCCACGCCGCGAGCGTCTGTGCGCAACTGAGCGCCACCAAAGCGATGGGAGACGATGTGACTGAGGATCAAGATCTGGCGGCGCGCAGCGCAAGTTTGCGCGCAGGCGTCGCGAGCACTGTGATGATTGTCGTGCTGTGCTTTTCAGTCGCGCTCCTCTTGTCCGAAGTGTCGACGCTTCCCTGACGCAATTCTTTTAAAGCGATAAGCCCTCTCGGGTCGCCTCCGAAGGGCTCTGGCACCGCTGTTGCGGTTGGCCAGAACGGGAGGCCGGAGCAGCAATTCCCATTATTGACTGCGGTAACGTAGCGCAGCTGCTCCGGCCTTTCCCGGCCCAACAAAGTCTAAGACTGGTGTGAGAGCCGCGTGGCGATCCAACATCCCGCCACGATCAGAGCTGCCCCTATCCAAGTTGGCACTGTCACCGTTTCACGAAAGAACAGCCAACCAAACAGGCTCGCCCACAAAAAGCCTGAATACTCCATCGGCACCAAAGCCTGCGCTTCAGCGCGTGCATAGGCCCATGCAATCGCCATGGCCCCTGCAACGGTCAGCGCACCGGCCGCGCCGATGGCTAAGAGGTCGCCCATTTCGGGCGTGTTCCAGAAGAAGGGCGCGCCCATCATCAGCACGAAACCGCCTACGCCGCTATGAAATGTGGCAATTTCCACCGGGCCGGCGACCTGGCTCTGACGGCGGATGATGATAAAATTGTAGGCGTAGAGCATGGCTGAGAAGACCATCGCCGCGATGCCGGATGCCAGTTTGGGCGACATGGCAACGGGCTCTTCGCTTGCCAGCCCGATCTGCCCGCCAACAATGACCAGCGTGCCGATGAAGCCCAGCACGCTTGCCAGTACAGCGCCGCGCTGGATGCGCTCACCCAGCATGACGCGCGCCAGATAGAGCGCAATGATCGGCGCGATAAAGCTGATCGCGATGGCCTCTGCGATGGGCATTGTGGTGAGCGCGTAGAAAAATGCGAGCGCCATGAAGGCTGTGAGTACGCCGCGCTCAATATGCAGTTTCAGCGTCGCGCGGTCCGGCCAATGCGTCCTTCTCACCAGCCAGAACGGCGCAACGATGGCGGCTCCGATCACCGCCCGCAACGTTGTCGCGGTGTAGGCTCCGCTGGACAGCGCGCCCACTTTCATGAACGCATCCATCAATGCCAGAAAGCCAACACCCGCCGCCGCTGCTACAAACGGCGCAAGGTTTCTCGACGGGGTGGGCGCGGCGCTCATGGCATCCCCCTTAGGCGCGGTGGCGAGCGAGGTCACGCTGCAGGCGGCCAGAGACCGCAAGAGCGCTGGGGAAAGATACGCGCAAGTTAATCGCAGCGAAAGCGATCATGGTTGATAGCAGCTATCAAGCAGGGGTATGCTTGCGCGCAGCGCACCAAAGGGGCTGCGCGCAAGCGACCTTAACCAAACACACCGGGAAGACCGGGTATATCAGGCCAAGAACGGAAAAATGAGAGCCGCCATGAAACATCAGCACCGCACCAGCCGCTTGGCAAAATGGGCCTTTGGGGCAGCGGCCAGTGCAGTCGCGATGGGCAGTCTTGCCGCGCAGGACGAGACGGATCAGGCGGCCACAGATCAGGCGGCCCCGGCTGAGACTGCGGCGCCCACAGACAGCTTTGACAATGCCTTTCCGCAAATGGTTGCCGAACCGGTCGTCCAAGGAGAAGCCCCTGACGAAGCGCTGAGCCCTCCCGGGCCACCGGTTGAATCGTGGTCGCTGGGCGCGGTGAGCGCGCTGATCTCTTACATTGAGACCATCAGCGAAGAGGGGCTCGACCCCGCTGATTACGATCTTCAGGCGCTGCAAGTGTCCATGCAGTCAGGGCCGAGCGCCGAGCTGGATGAGCTGGCGTCTAAAAACTTCGTCTGGCTGGTCGAAGATTTGCGCGATGGCCGCACGCCGATGTCAGCGCGCAAGCAATGGTTCGTGGTCGATCCCGACCGTGACATCTATCGCACGCGCGCTTTGTTGAAGAAAGCGACCGCCACGAGCGATGTCGCCGCCGTGCTCGATGGGCTCCATCCGGTCCACGCCGATTACAAAGCGCTGAAAGCCGAACTGGCCGCGACGCCTGTGGAGCAGGTGACAAAGCGCAAGCTAATCCGCGCCAATATGGACCGCTGGCGTTGGCTGGCGCGCGATCTTGGTACGATCCACCTGATCACCAATGTGCCCGAGTATCAGCTGCGCCTGAATGCGGGCAAGAAGACCTTCACCTACCGCACAATCGTCGGCAAGCCGGGGCGCAGTGCGACCCCGCAGTTGGCCGAGATGGTCTCCGGCGTGGTCTTCAACCCGACCTGGACCGTGCCGCAAAGCATCGTGAAAGGCGAAGGGCTGGGCCAACGCGTGCTCAACAACCCCGCTTGGGCGCGGCAGAAGGGTTACAAAGCGACGCGCGGCGCGAACGGCTATATCACCGTGGTGCAACAGCCGGGGCCGACCAATTCGCTCGGCGTGATGAAGCTGGAAATGCCCAACCGCCACGCGATCTTTTTCCATGACACGCCGGCTCGCGGCCTGTTCAACCGCGAGAGCCGCGCGCTCAGCCATGGCTGCATTCGCACGGAAAAGGCGCTGGAGCTGGCGATGACGGTCGCAATCCTCGGCAAAGCGGCCTCACCCAAGGAAGCAGTCCAGATCTCCACTTCGGGCAAATACACCAAGGTGTTGCTCAAAGAGGAAAAGAAGATCCCGGCCTACATCACCTATTTCACGATGGGCACGAACACCGATGGCGAGCTTACCACGTTCAAGGACATCTATGGCCGCGACGCGCCAGTGCTCGCGAGCCTCGACCAACCGCGTATGGAAAACCGCGCGACGGTAAGCGATGATGAAGTGATCGTAATCACCGACGACCCGCGCGCAGGGGGCTAATCGCGGTTTAGGGGAAGGAGCTGAGAAAGCGCTCCATCAGGACTTCGCGGCGATAGGCGATGCCCGCGGGAATGGCGTAGGCTAGGCCGAAGGCGTAGTAGTACCAATTCGCTCCGCCAGCATCAGCGATGTCCAGATATCGAATCGCGATCACGCCGGCCGCACCGCTAATGATAATCGCAACGGCCAGCGCGCCGCGGCTTGCGATGTGCTGACGCATGGCCAGGGCGAGCGGCAGGCCAAGCGTGGCGATGTAGAATGCGGCGAACAAAGTGCCTGCCATGGTTCCGGCAAAGAACCAGCCGCACGCCAGCATGACAGCGCCTGCTGGCCCGGTCTCCCAAAGCACCGCGCCGATATCAGCGGGCCATAGGATTATCGCCAGAACAGCAGATAGGATTGATCCGATGACGGCGCTCTGAAAAGCGGCGGGTAGGATAGCGCGCAAGGCTGCACCGAAATTCAGGCTGATCGCTGCATCCGCCGGACGATAGCGCCCTGCTGGAATGGGGTCAGGCCCGAAGGTCTCGCTCAAAACGTGCCCGGCATGTAGCGCTGTGTTGCGTTGGGCCGGCTGGGTTGCAGCGCTTCGAGGTCGCCGCGCATCGCGATGCTGCCATCGTCCTGCAAGCCGATCGAGTCCGCGAACAGCAGCCGCCCTCCCGACAGGTTCAACAGCGCTTCGCGGAAATCCGCCTCACCCATCGCAAAGCAGCCATTCGAGCGGCCCATGCGTCCCCAGCGCGCCAGATGCGAAGGCTCGGCATATTTGGCGCGGTGCATGACGATGTAGCGGCGCAGGGCTGCATCATTGGTAGGGTCCAGCCCACCCAGCCGCACCGAAGTGCCATAACGGCCCTGATACCACTCCCACGTCACATAGGCCCCGCGCGAGGAAGCGTTGGAACCCTCGACATTGGAATAGTGATTCAGCCAGCCATCATGGTCCGGATCAGAGCCCGCGCCGTGGCTGACATGGAAGCTTTTGACTTCCTCACGATTGAGATTGACGAAGTAGAACCGCCGCTTGGCTGAATGCACGCCATAGTCGGCAATCCCGACAATATCGCGCCGCCAGATCGCATCGCCCGCGCGTGCCAGTTCGCGCTCTGCAATCTGGAAAAGCACACGATCGCGCGCGGAGCCCTTGGCGGGTTGCGCGGCAAGCTTGGCTGGCAGACCGGGCGCGGCAATTGCGGCGCTGGCCACCAACGAACCTTTAAGAACATCGCGTCTGTTCATGGTTTCACTTTACCTCACCAAAGGTAGCGCACAAGTGAACGCTGTGGTTCCCGCCCGGTTTGCTTAAGCCGTGCCTCTCACTCAGCGCGCCTCTCACCCTGTGCTGGCGTGTTGTTCATGGATCGCTTTGGCCGCCATGCCCAATTTGATAACCCCGGGCATGTTCGATTTGATCGTGACGCCGATACTGCCCAGCTTAGCAAGGCGCGGATCGCCCTCCGCCATCATCCGCGCCACTGCCGGCCCGGTGGGATGCAGGCGGCTCTTGGCGTTCCAGGCATTGACCTTCTCATTGCTGGAAAGGATCGCGGTGCTCATCAGATTGGCCATGACCGCATAGGGATAGGCGTCGGTCGTATCGGTAAGCGGAGCGGGCGGAACTAGCGCGTTCTTTTCCTCATCGGTCTCGAAATTGGCTTCAAGGAAGGCGGCGAGCGCGGCGGAATACGGCACGAACGGCACCTGCGCCAATTGCAGCGTGATCGTGTCGCCCTGAAAGAAAGGCCGCCCGGTGTCGCGCACGTCGAACGGCACAGCGCTGGCGGTGCAATCAATGAACAGCGTGGTTTCCGGCACGGCCACAGTCTCGCTGGCGAAGTGCATCGCGCCCGGTTCGATGCGGCTCACGCGGCCTTGGCGATAGACCGTTTCAATCTGTCGCAGCATATCAACTTCGCCTCGCGAGATCACCGCGAAGTGGAACATTTTGGGCGTCACATCTTCGTCAATCCGCAGCATCGTGCCACGCTTTCCTAGCTCGGCGAACATTTCATCGCCGGTTTCCGATGCGGTCGCCGCTTCGACGAGATCGGTCTGGAATTTGATCAGGTCTTCGATGTGGTGATAGGCGGGCTGGAGCAGCGCGCGGTTGAACATCCAGCTGTCGCGCGGGCGCACCCAGCCGATGCTTTGCGGAGCAATGCCCGCTTCGAGCAGCCAGACAGCGGTGTCCATCGCGGTCTTGCCGCCGCCGATCACGACATAATGGCCGGGCAGATCGTCTTTGTCCTTCCACAGTCCTGGCAAGTCCCCCGGAATGGCAAAGCGTGTGCCTTCCGCAATCTCAAAGGCAGGCTTGTGCGTGGAGGGCACCGAGGTCTGGAACCATGTCCCATCGACAAGTTTGCGGCGCACCGTCACCGCCGTCTCCTCACCTGACAGAATGCCCTTGAGAGTGTGTGCGCCATCGCTGCCGCCGGTGTAATCAGTGAGTGGGCGATGTTCGACCCGGCCAGACGGCAGCAGCCGCTCGCTCATCAGCTTGGAGTAATATGCCAGGATTTCCGCGTGGGGCGCGAGTGGGAACATGCCAGCGTTGTGACCATGCGTGTCACGCCGGTCGGGGCACAGCTCCATCGAATTAACGCCGTATGTCGCGCTTGGCTGGTGCAGCGCCACGAACGGATAGGCATCATTCCAGTGCCCGCCCGGCTTTGCGTGCCGGTCAACAATGGTGATGTGGCAATCGGGGTCTTCATCGAGTAGCGTATCGACAAAGGCCAATCCCACCGCGCCCGCGCCAATGATCAGATAGTCGGTTTCAATGTGGCTCATGCTTGTCCTACTTTGCTGCCAGTGCGAGGGCGTCTTTCGTGACGCGACTCAACGGAGATTGGACATGGCAGTAACACGAGCTTGCGCGCTTGCGCTGATATTTTGTGCGAGCGGGCTGGCTGCGCAGGAGCGCGTGGTTCCCTCGCCGCCAGCGTTGGAATTGCGCGAACTCACGCTGGTGCATAGTAATGAGCCAGAAGCGCCCAGCACGATCACGGTCGAAGCCGCTGAAGTCCCGCCATCCGCCACCCGTATCCTCGACCCGCTGGCAGCGTTGAGGCTGTTCAACAATGAAGGCGTCACGCTGCAATGGATCGGCTGGGAGAAGCGGGGCCGCGCCTGGATCGCGATTGATGAAGACGGGCACTGGTTGCTGACTGCGGAGCAACGCGATCCCAAGGGAGCAAGGCTCGATCTCGAAGGCTTCATCACGGAGATCGGTTCGGATTACTTTCTTTACAGCGGCACCATCAAAATCCTCGGCGCGCCTGATGAAGAGCGGCTGTGCAACACCACCAAGGACTGGCGCTTCGCGATCACCCAGAACCGCAGCTATTACCGACTGCGCGAGTTTGAATGGTGCGACGGCTTGACCGATTATATCGATATCTACTTTGACCGCTGATCCGCTGGTCTATTGCGACCGCAACTGCATCGTATCGCCGTTGATTTCGACGCTGCGCAGGCGGCTGAGATAGGACTGGCCAAGCAGCGAGACATCCAGTCCTTGAGGCACAACAATCGCCTCTACGTTGCGCTGGGTCATGCCGCCAATTGCGATCTCGCGCAGCCGCACGGGCACGCCATAGACATCGCCGCTGGCTCCGCGCCCAACCGGCATCACGTCGCTTTCATCCCAGAACACGCCTGCCGCGCGGGCATCCGCTCCGGTTAGCGCAACCACGCTTGCGCCGGTATCCACCAGCATTTGCACGCGCATCCCGTTGACTGTGGTGGGGGCGTAGAAATGCCCATCCGCGCGCCGGGTCAAAGCATGGTCACCGCCGTTCCACGCTGCGTTGGCGGGTTTGGAGCCTGACTTTGATGCTGAGGCGGGCTTGGCCCCGGCGCGCGGGCGCCAGCCATCGCCTCCGTCTGAGATGGTGTGGATTGAGGCTCCCTCACGCGGGACTGCGATCAGCGCAAAACCGATGACAGCAAATGCGACAAAAAGGAAACGTCCGACCATGGCGACATGGTACGCCCAAGTTCTTAAGCGCGGCTAAAGCGCAAAGGCGCGATTTGCGTCCGCCATGGCCAGCATCGAGCGGGCATGGCGCGCGGCGACTTCGCGCTGATCGTCACCATAGCCGCCGCCCAGAGTCGAGGCGACTGGCAGGCCGCGTTTGCGGACCTCTTTGATCACAAAGCGGTCGCGCTGCATCAGCCCCTCATCGCTAAGCGACAGGCGGCCCAGCTTGTCATCCATATGCGGATCAACGCCCGCCTGATAGAACACGAAATCGGGCCGAAACCCGTCGAGCGCGCGCGGCAGGTGGTTGTTCAGGACCGCCATGTAGTACTCATCATTCGCACCATCGGGCAGGCCAAGATCAATGTCGGATCGGGCCTTGCGCACCGGAAAGTTCTTCTCGGCATGGATTGATAACGTCGAAATGTCGGGATTGGCCGCGGTCAGGCTCGCGGTGCCGTCGCCTTGGTGGACGTCCAAATCGACGATCAGGATGCGCCGCGCATCGCCCTCAGCGAGCAATCGGTTTGAGGCGACCGCGAGATCGTTGAACACGCAATAGCCCGCGCCCGTGTCTGCGAGCGCATGGTGGCTGCCTGCGGCGGAGTTGGCGGCATAGCCGTGACGTTTGGCAAGCTGCGCGGCGAGCCATGTCCCGCCATTGGTGTGCCGCACGCGGTCGCGGATGCGCTCCGTCACGGGAAAGCCGATCCGCCGCTCCTTGGCGCGCGGCAGATCGGCGCGGAACACTTCATCGACATAAGCGGGATCGTGCACTGCTTCGAGCCATTGGCGCGGCATCGGCTCGGGCGAATGCTCCGTGATCGCCGCGCCTGACGCGCGCAGCTCCTCCATGACTAGGTAGTATTTGTCGAACTTGAACGTCCCGCGCTCTGGGCGAGGGGCCATGTAATCAGCGTGATGGACGACGTGGAGCAGGGCTTAGACTACCCGCTCGGCCAGCATCGCCAGCTCTTCATATATCGCAGCTTCCTCCCGGCTCGCGGCGTTGCGCCAGCTTGTCGCGGTTTCTGCGTTCACCAGTTCGCCTGCGGGTGTGAGCACCAGCACGTTTGGCGTTCCGGGCAGCTCATCGAGCCCAAACCGCTTGGCGATCTGAAGATTGTGGCCGTCGCCGCGTTGAGGCATGCCGACATTGACGTAGACGAGTTCATAGCGCTTCTCGATCAGCGCCTTGAACCGCTCAGTGCCCAGCCATCCCGCGAGCGCGCGGCTGTCATGGCACCAGTTTGCGCCCATCACCAGCAGCACGCGCTTGTCGGTCTCAGCCGCGCGCGCCAGCGCCGCGTCAACATCGGCTGCGGCGTCCTGTGACACGGCATAGCTCTCAGCCTCGGGGTAGTCGTGCCCGCCAGAGGCCAACGCGCTGCCCAGCTTAAACACGCCCGCACTGCCGATCAGCAGCAGCGCGGCGAGTAATCCGGCGATGATCGGCTTGATCATGCTGGCGTCACTCAGCCGCTTCGGCGGGGGCGGCATGCGGATCGAAGGCCACCGCGTCACCTGCGTCGATCTTTGCCGCTTTCTCCTCGACCAGCCGCACGATGTGATCGAGCATGTCTTCATCTTCGATCGTGTGCGCTTTCATGCCGGAGAGGTAGACCATGTGCTTGCCATTGCCGCCGCCGGTCAGCCCGATATCGGTCTCGCGCGCTTCGCCGGGGCCGTTGACCACGCAGCCGAGCACGGAAAGGCTCATCGGGGTCTTGATGTGCTCCAGCCGCTTCTCCAGCGTTTCAACGGTGCGGATCACGTCAAAGCCCTGACGCGAGCAGGAGGGGCAGGAAACGACACGCACACCGCGTGTGCGCAGCCCCAGCGCCTTGAGCATTTCGTAGCCGACCTTCACCTCTTCCTCAGGCTCAGCTGAGAGCGAGACGCGGATTGTGTCACCAATGCCCGCCCACAGCAGGCTGCCCATGCCGATGGACGATTTGACGGTGCCTCCGATGAGGCCGCCCGCCTCAGTGATGCCGAGATGCAGTGGGCAGTCCACTGCTTCAGCCAGCCCATGATAGGCGGCGACGGCGAGAAAGACGTCGCTGGCTTTCACCGCGACTTTGAATTCGTGAAAATCGTGGTCCTGCAACAGCTTGATATGATCGAGCGCGCTTTCGATCAGCGCTTCGGGGCAGGGCTCACCGTACTTTTCGAGTAAGTCTTTCTCAAGCGAGCCCGCATTCACGCCGATGCGGATTGCGCAGCCATTGGCTTTCGCGGCGCGTACCACTTCGGCGATTTTTTGGGAGCTGCCGATATTGCCCGGATTGATGCGCAAGCACGCCGCGCCGCCGTCAGCGGCTTCGAGCGCGCGCTTGTAATGAAAGTGAATGTCCGCGACGACCGGGATATTGGCTGCGCGCGTGATCAGTGGGAACGCCGCGGTTGCCTCTTCGGTGGGGCAGGAGACGCGGATGATGTCGCACCCCACCTCTTCGCAGCGACGGAT
Source organism: Pseudomonadota bacterium (assembly GCA_039815245.1). GTDB lineage: Bacteria > Pseudomonadota > Alphaproteobacteria > Sphingomonadales > Sphingomonadaceae > Erythrobacter. The sequence continues at coordinate 213,033 of JBCBZR010000003.1, forward strand.
CTGGTCGATCGTTGCCGGCGCGTCTTCGGTGGGTGTGTTGGTCATCGTCTGCACCGTGATCGGCGCATCGCCGCCCACCGGCACATCGCCAACCATGATCTGGCGGCACTCGCGCCGTTCTACTGTGCGCCAGGGACGGATTGCGTTCATGTTGTTCGTCTTCCAATCTTTGGCATCACGCCTGCCTGCATTACCTTAGATGGGCAATATAGCGATTGGGCTGCGGTTTCACGACATTTTCTTAAGCGGGGCTGCCTTGCATTGATGGCAAGCGATCAGCATGCAAATCGGGCATTGTGAGGCCGGGCCGGGCGTCCCAGCAGAAATCCCTGTGCATACTCCACACCCAGCGATTTTAGCGTGTTCAGATCGCGCATGGTTTCCACTCCTTCAGCGATCAGCGTGGCTTCGGTCTCGCGGGCGAACTGCACCAAGGCGGTTGTCAGGGCGCGCCGGGCAGGGTCATCGCAAACCCCTTCGACAAATTCACGGTCCATTTTGAGAATGTCGGCTTCAAGATGGACAAGGTGCCGCAGACACGCAAATCCCGCGCCGACATCGTCAATCGCAACCCATGACTTCTGCTTCACTCGCTCAATCGCGGCCTTTACGGCATCGTAGTCGGCGATCGCTTGCTGCTCAGTGATTTCGATCACGAGCTTGTCGTTCATACCGTCAGGCAAGAGCGACCAAAATTCCTCGCTGACCAGTGTTTGCGGTGAGACGTTGATGCTGATGAAACGGCTCGGTTGAGCTTTCTCAAGCGTCGCCAGCGCCTGTTGGGCTGCCAGCATCTCAAGCTCGAAAGATTTGCCCGCAATCAATGCATCGGAAAACAGCGAGGCCGGTGAACTCTCGATGCAGTTTCCAAACCGCAAAAGACATTCATGGCCAATCAGTTCGCGCCCGGCGATTTGCAGGATCGGCTGATGAACGATGAACAAGTTCTCGCTAGAGAGGACATGATCCAGCTTATCATCGGCCAATTGCTGGCGCTCTTCGAGCTCAAGGCGGCTCTCAATGTGATCGCTGGCGAGCGTTGCGGCTGATCGCAAGACTTCCATGTCACGCTCGGTGATTTCGGGGCGTGGGCGGTGGCTGAAACAGCACAGACTGCCATGGACCGAGCCGTCTTTGCGCAGCAATGGAACGCTGAAATGTGATCGCACACCAAGGTCTTCGGTCACCGGCAGATTGCGCGCCAACTCATATTCGCGCGTGTCGCAGATTCGCTGTGGCAGGCGTCCCTCAATCACCAACCAGCAGATGCTGTTATCATTTTGATTGGTGTCGCCCTCGCACAAAGGCGCGCTTCCTTTTGCCGCGACATGGCTGAAGACCCGGTGCGTTGTACCAATTTGCCGCGAAATGAATGCGACGTCCATGTCAAAGTGCGCACGCACCGCTCCCAGCAAAGCCGGAATCGGCCCATGATCAGTGTTGGGCCGCCCTGTCAAAGGTCGACCTTCAGGCAACGACGTGCTGCCGGGCGGAGCGATAAGTTCGGCAATGTTCGACATGCGGGGCTGATAGCCGCACATGTCGAAACGCGGGCTTTAGAGTGTTGGCGAACGGTGCGTGACCGCGCTCTTAGGTGGTTAAGCAGAACCTCCGATTAGGCGATCGTTTACCAGCGGATCAGCGGCGGCACGGCGTAGCGCATGATCACCGCGGCGGCTGCTACTGGCAGTACGTGATACATGCCCAGATGCGTGATCGTATCGAGCGGGCAGGTGAGGCCATAGGCGAGCGCTCCCAATGAACCGCTCGCAAGGCCCGTCAGCCATCCCGCGCGCTCCAGCGAAACCGGAGCGGAACGCCGAAGATAGACCACCGCTGCGATACCGACGAATGCCGAGGCGGCAAGCGAGCAGGCCGCGCATTTGAGATCAGCCATGGTGGGCTGCATCAGGTCAGCGGTGTGCACATGCCCGGCTTCCAGAGTGAGGTAAGAGATGATCGCAGTCAGCGGCATGATGCCCAGCATCGCCGCGCTCCAGAACGGAGCTGCGCCGCGCGTGCCGACCCGGGGCGTGCCGATCGCAGCAAGCGCGGCAGTGCTGGCCGCACCGGTGATCGCCAGCAGGCCATTGGCGATCCAGAAGAAAGGCGAAGCCTGGCCCTGGAACATGCCGGTCCAGAACCCGAAAATGGCAATGCAGGCCAGCCCTGAGAGCATCGCGCCAAACGTGATCAGCGCCGCTCCCTGTTGCGGCGTGACGCGCTTTACCGGGGTCAGATCCTCGGTCAGGGATGCAATCAGGTCTTCTCGGCTTTGCGCACTCATGGTGGTGTGTTCCATTGGTGATCCTGCGGCAGGGCTGGATTCAAAGTTCATGACTATTCTACTTCCTCAACCAAGGTGGCGAGCTTTTTCAAGCCACGATGGATATTCACTTTGACAAGGCTTTCGCTTTGTCCGGTTTTCCGGGCGGCTTCCTTGATCGAAAGCCCATCAATCTTGACCATCTCAATTACGCGTGCCTGCTTATCGGGCAGTCGAACGAGCAGCCGGTCAAGGCTGATGCGTGCAAGGACCACGTCTTCTTCGGAATCCTCTACGGCATCGTCTTCCATCAGTTCCTTCGCATCGTGCTTGTAAACCTTGCGAAGGTGATCGACCCAGCGATAGCGCGCGATGGCGGCAAGCCATGGCAGGAACGGGCGAACCGGGTCCCAGGTCGCGCGCTTGGTGTAGAAAGCGATGAGCACATCCTGCACCAAATCGTCGATCTGGTGGGGCGGCACGCGCCTGCGGAAATACCGTTCCAGCCAGATGCCAACCTCTGACAGCAGCACATTGGCGGCGGCTTTATCACCGTCTTGTGCTGCCACCATAAGGCGGGCGAGTGTTGGTTCGTCGGCTACCATGGCTGTTTCCCCTCAGTCCCTTAAAAGGAACTCTAGGCGGCTTTCACCTGGCTGACACGTGGCATTTCAACGCCGGTCACACGACCCAGCAGCGCATCGAGCGAGAACAGCCCAGGTCCACGGCTGACGATAAAGGCGGACAGTGCGAGGATTGTGATCGCCCAGCCAAGGAAGTGGTCTATGGTCGGGAAGACGAAGATCTGGATCACCAGCGCCATCACGCCCAGCGCAGCAGCCGAAAAGCGGCTGAACAGGCCAATCGCAAGCAGGATCGGGAATGCAAACTCGGCATAGGTCGCCATCGGGACAGCGATCTGCGGATCGAGCGGGAGCCCGGCAAACTCGTTTTCAAAGATGAAGTACTGCACATCGCTGATGGTCAGCCAGGTGCCTTCTTCAACCTTGGTTTGGTACGAGCGCCAGAAGACGCCCGCGAGCGCGATGCGTGCGAACAGCTGCGCGATGCTCTCAATAAAGGGGCCGGACAGGATGCCGGTGATGCGAGTGTAGATGGTCATGATCGTGTTCATAGTTTTCCTCCTTGGTGGGATGGGGGAGCAGGAATTCTGCCTGACCTGCTCCCTCTTCCTCGGCGCTAAATCAGCGCTTGATCGGGGTCAGCGAGCCCATGCCTTTGGGCGTCTTGATCGAGGTGCACGAACCCTTGTCGACATACTTCCAGGCGTTGCCCTGATAGTCGGTTGTGCTGGTGCCCGCGCAGCTGGTGCCGGGTCCGGCGGCACAATCATTCTTGCCCGCTTTGGAAACGCCGTAGCACTTCTCCTTAGGGCCGGCGGCGGCGACCGGAGCGGTGGTGAGACCGGCTGCGATACCGGCGGTAAGAGCGAGGCCTGCGAGGCTGGCGATGGTTGACTTGTTCATGGCATTTCTCCGTCAGGGATATTGATCTGGTTTGTCTCGCCCCGCTGTGTTGCGGTGCTGACAGGCCTTTCGCCGGACGGATCGGAACGGTTACAAATTTTTTTCAAAGGGCCGCGTTGGGAGGTGGTGTGTAACCTTCCCTCGCGCGGGCGCGAAAAGCAGGGTATGTTTGAGACTGAGCCTATGCAGAACGACCCTTCATCCATCGCGCCCTTTGACGGGTTTGGCCTTGGTTTGAGGCGCACGCATATGGATGATTTCCTTGCGCCTTTCGTCAACGGCAGTGCGCCGGTGCCGGTCGATTTCGTCGAAGTGATCTCCGAAAACTACATGGTGGAAGGCGGACGACAGCTGCGCCTGCTTGAAGAGGTGCGTGCGCGCCATCCGGTTATCCTGCACGGCGTCTCCATGTCGGTCGGCTCAGCGGGCGGGCTGGATGCTGACCACTTGGCGCGGCTAAAGGCGCTGGCGGACCGGATCGAGCCGCTTTGGGTCTCGGATCATCTGTGCTGGACCCGCACCAGCGCGCATAACAGCCACGATCTGCTGCCGCTGCCGCTCACTCGCGACGCGCTCGATGTGGTGTGCGCCAATGTCGACCACGCGCAGGAGACCTTGGGGCGGGCGATGCTGATCGAGAACCCGTCTAGCTACCTCACTTTCCCCGAAGACGAGATGAGCGAGTGGGAATTCCTCTCGGAGATGGCGCGCCGGACGGGGTGCTATTTGCTGCTGGATGTGAACAACATTTATGTCTCCAGCCAGAACCATGGTTTTGCGACGGCTGACTATCTTGCGGGTCTGCCGCTGGACCGAGTGCGCCAGATCCATCTCGCGGGCCATGACCCGGCCACGCCCGAGCGCCCTGTCATCATCGACACGCATGACCGCGCGGTGGCTGACCCGGTCTGGGCGTTCTTTGCCCAAGCCATGGCGGCGATTGAGCAGCCCGTGGCGGTGATGATTGAGCGCGATGCCAATATCCCGCCGCTGAGCGAATTGCTGGCCGAACTTGATCAGGCCCGCGCATATTCCAGCGCGCCGGTTGCCGCATGAGCCTGCTCGCTCAGCAAGAGGCGTTTCTCGCCGCGATCCTTGATGACGAAGCGCCGCTGCCGCCGGGCTGGGGCAAGCGCCATCAGCTCGGCATGCAGGTCTATCGCGGGAATTACCGCTCAGCGCAGATGGATGCGCTCGCGGACACCTACACGCGCACCGCTGCCTATGTTGGAGCGGATGCGTTTCGGCAGGCGAGCATCAACCACGCCATCGCGCGCCCACCGTCGCACTGGACAATTGACGCGGCGGGGGAGGGGTTTGCGCAAACCTGCGCGCAGCTGTTCGGCGGTAATCCGGAAGCTGAGGAGCTCGCATGGCTCGAATGGGTGATGCTGGAACTCGGCAGCGCACCCGATTGCACGCCGTTGTCGCCTGAGGAATTTGCTGCGACCAGCGCCGGGTTTGGCGATGCGGAGTGGATGGGCCTGCGTCTGACCTTTCAGCCGCGGGCAGTCGCGCGGATCGTTGCGCATGATCTCACCGCGCTGTGGCAGGCCGGGGGCGAGGCCGCCGCTCACCGCTTTGAGGGCCCTCAAGGCTGCATCGCCTGGCGCGAGGGCGAGCGCCCGACATTCAAGCTGGTAAGCGCTGGCGCTGCCGAAGTCTTCAACGCCATGGCCCTCGGCGCAGCCTATGCGGACGCGATTACGATCCTTGCCGGTGATGCACCCAGCCCCGAAGCAATCCAGCAAGCCGCGACAGCAGCTGGAGCGATGCTGGGTGACTGGCTGAGCGAAGGGCTGATAACCGCGCTCGGCGCTTGACAGCGCGCCGCGCCGCGTCACTCTCTAGGACCAACAGGAGAGAGCCATGTTGACCAGCACCGCCACAGAACTGCGCAGCCCCACACCATCGCTCGCCATGCGCGCGATCACTTGGATCATGAGCAAGCGGACCCCGGTGCTGCCTGATGGTGATGGGGGCTTTGCTGCCAACATGGCCAAGCGCGCGCATCCGCAGGACGCGCCCATGCCAGCGAAGTTTGAGCAGCGCTTTACGGTCGAGCGACGCGAATTGCTGGGACGCCCGGTTGTCACGCTCCATCCCGAGAGTGGTCCGGCTGAATGGCATATGCTTTATTTCCACGGCGGGGGCTTCGTACTTCCAATGTTCAAAGAGCACTGGCCGCTTGCCGCTGCGATGGTGGAGCAATGTGGGATCAGCATCACGCTACCGCTTTATGATGTCGTACCCGAAGCGAGCGCGGTTGAGCAGGATGCGTTGGCAGACGCCGCCTTTGCTGAGCTGGCCGCGACCCATGACCCTGCGCGCATTATCCTGAATGGAGACAGCGCAGGCGGGCATATGGCGCTGGCTCTGGCGGCGCGGCTCGGGGTCATTGGCGGGCCGCAACCGGGGAGATTGGCGATGTTTGCTCCGTGGCTTGATCTGACCGCCGCCGATCCTGCGATTGCTGCGATTGAGCCGCGTGACATCATGCTGAAGATCGACAGCCTGCGAGAATGCGGAAAGCTGTATGCAGGCCAGCGTGACCCGGCAGCGCCCGAATGCAGCCCGCTCTATCTGCCCACCGAAACGCTCGCAATGCTACCGCCGACGCGGATTTGGACCGGGCGGCACGATTTGTTCATCGTGGATTCGCGCAGTTTTGTAGGCCGCCTGCGCGATGCGGGTGTAGATGGAAAACTCTACGAATACGAGGCTGCACCGCATGTCTTTATGGCGATTACGCCCACGCGCGAAGCAAAGGATACCTTTGCGCTGCTCCGTGATTTTATCGAAGAATAATCAAGCGGCAAACGGCGCGCCGGTCATTTCCTCGCTGATCGTCCAAAGCCGCTCGGCCCGCGCCGGGTCTAGCGCGTAGCTGCGCACGCCCGATACCATGCTGGCATCGTCGATTTGCGCGACGTGGCAGTCCTCGCAATAGACCCCGCCTTGCCCCTCAAGCTCTTCAGCGGTCGCGGCCCAGACCTGCGTTGCCGCGCCTTGCGCTTCTGTCTTCCATGCAAAATCGGGCTCCGCGCTGGTAACGCGCTCGACCAAAGCCATGGCCTGGTCTTCGCTCAGATGCCGCCCGAGATTGGTCTGAATGCCGCCGGGATGCACAGCGTAAGCGTGGACGCCGTGATCAGCAAAGCGCTTCTCAAGACCCACTGAGAACAGCGCATTGGCTGTCTTGGCTTGCCCATAGCTCACCCATTCATTGTAGTCGCGGTGCTCGAAATTGGGATCGTCCAGGTCGATATCGGACATGAAGTGCCCGCGGCTCGACAGATTGACGATCCGCCCGCCGCCAGAGCTATCTGCGCCTTTCAGCACCAGCGGCATCAGCTCACCGGTGAGCGCGAAATGGCCCAGATGATTGGTGCCGAACTGCATCTCGAACCCGTCAGCGGTCGCGGATTTGGGGTAGGCCATGACGGCGGCGTTGTTGATCAGCAGGTCGATCCGGTCGAACCGTTTGCGCGCCTGTTCCCCGGCGGCGGCGATGCTGTCCAGCGAGGCCAGATCGCACACCAGCGTCTCCAGCGCGGAATCCGGGTGCGCCGCTTCAATCTCGGCCTTGGCGCTGTCCAGCTTTACCTGATCGCGCCCCAGCATCACGACATCTGCCCCATGCGCCGCCATCGCCCGCGCGCTTTCCTTGCCAAGCCCGGAATTGGCGCCGGTGATCAGGACGCGCGTGCCGCTCAGGTCGATGCCCGCCAGAACATCGTCCGCCGTGCTGAGCTTGCCGAACTCGCTCATCTGCCTCTCCCAAAACAACCCAAGAACAATTGGGGCGCGGTAGCATCGCTACCGCGCCCCGTCATTTAAAATTGGGTCATTGGCAGTTGGAGTAGGAGGTCAGCTGATCTTGCTGTCCATCTCTTCCAGCTTCTTGGCCGCCCAGTCGCGTCCGCCCAACCCGAAAGCGAGCGAGCCAGCGACGGCGAGGCCGATCACCAGCGCGCTGAAGGCGATCGTCACAATGGTCTCGCCCACGCCCATGAAGTTCAGCCCCATGAAGGTGAACAGGCCAATCGCGCCATAACGCGCCGCTTTACCGGCAAAGCTGAGCACGCCGATCATCTTGGCGAGCACATTGCCGATCAGCACGCCGACGCCGATCACCACCGCGCCAAACAGCACGCTGCCGCCAAGCTCAAGCACTTGGTCGAGGATCGCGGTCAGCTCAGGAAAGCCGAGCATCCGGGTCGCCGCAATGGCGAAGAACAGGATGATCGCGATCTGGATGATGCGCGCGATGACGCTGCTCGCCTTTGTGCTGGCGGGCAGGATGCCCAGCGCTGCAATCGGCATGTCGATGTTCAGCCCGACCAGCAGATCGGTGATGATGCTGACCAGGAACTTGCTGATCACATAGCCGAGGCCGAGCAGAATGCCGGCTGCGATGATGTTGGGAATGGCAGCCATTACAAGGCCCAGCATCTCTGTTGCCGGACCGGAGATCGCCGCAATGTCGAGCACGCCCAGCGCGCCAATGGCCACCGGAATGGCGACCAGCGCATAGACGACCACGCCCAGCGTTTTCGAGATGGAAGTGCTGCCGGTGACTTCATCGACGCCGCCTTTGCTTGCCCATTTGTCGAAATTGAGGCTCTGCATCGCGGTGACAGCGATGTCGCGCACAATGCCGGCGATCATCAGACCGATGAACAGCAACAAGCCCGCGCCCACCAGATTCGGGACAAAGCCCATCACATCATTGAGCAGCGAATTGATGGGCGCTGCGACCGTATCAAGGCCCAGGACCTGGAGGATTGCCATAAGGCCGAACAGCCAGACCAGCAGCGAGACGATCTTGCCGAGCGACGTGCCAACGCTTTCGCCTGAGCCATCGGCGCGCTGGAAGATCGAGACTTTGTCGACCAGTTTGGCAAAGGCCCATTTGGCCGCCTTGGCGAGCGCCCATGTTACGATAAGAATGGCGATGGCTGAGACCGCCTTTTCAGCCAGACTCATGGCGAGTTCGCCATCCCAGCGGTAGTTTCCGATTTGCATTGTGATCCCCCTTGATGAAGAGTGCGGGTGGTGCGCAATGAGCGGTTAGCGCTGCATGCGATAATTGTATCATCGCACATTTCGGGCTGTCCGATGTGTAAAACCTTGTAAGAGTAAGAGGCGATATTTCTCACATGCGCAATTTTCTACCAAATCTGATCGCCGTGCTAACTGTATCGCTCTTTGGTGTGACAGGCATGGGGGTAGGCGCCGCTTTGGCAGAGAATCATGCCGAAAAAGCAGGCGTTGAGCCGCCGCGATGGTCACTTGCGATCCATGGCGGGGCCGGGACGCTGGACCGAGACAAAATGACCCCTGAGCAGCGCGCCGCGTATGAAGCGGGATTGCAGCTAGCGCTGGATGCCGGGGCCAAAGTGCTCGCCGATGGGGGCAGCGCGATGGACGCGATCAAGGCTGCGATTGTGCCGCTGGAAGACAACCCGCTGTTCAACGCTGGGCGCGGCGCGGTCTTCACATGGGAGGGCCACAATGAGCTGGACGCCTCAATCATGGACGGGCGCGACCGCTCGGCTGGCGCGGTGACCGGCGTAACCACGATCAAGAACCCGATCATGCTGGCCGACGCCGTGCGCACGGACAGCCCACATGTCTTCATGATGGGTGAAGGCGCGGAGGGCTTTGCCGCCACGCAGGACGGGATCGAGACCGCAGGGCCGGACTGGTTCGCCACCGACGCGCGCAAAGCTTCGCTGGAGCGGATGAAGGCGAAGAACCTGTCGGCGATTGATGTGGATGTGAAGTTCGGGACTGTGGGCGCGGTGGCGCTGGATCAAGATGGCAATCTGGCCGCGGGCACCTCCACCGGTGGCATGACCGGCAAGCGCTGGGGGCGGATTGGCGATGCGCCTGTGATTGGCGCGGGGACCTATGCCGACAATCGCAGCTGTGCGATCTCAGCCACGGGATGGGGTGAGTACTTTATCCGTGTGGGCGTGGCGCAGGAAATTTGCACGCAACTGCGAATGAGCGCTCAATTTCGCGACGGCTTTCAGGAGCTGGGGCTTGCGCCTTTGGAGAACGTCGACACAACCATAACACCGCAGACAATTGCTGATGATGTGATGGCTGAAGTCAAAATGCTCGGCGGCGATGGCGGGGTGATTCTGATCACGCCACAGGGCGAGGCAATTTTCAGCTTCAACACCAGCGGCATGTATCGCGGCCGGGCGAACAGCGAAGGCTTGAACGAAGTGGCGATATTCGGCGGGGAAGAGCCTGCTGAGCCTTCAAACACCCCTGACCACTAGGCGCTCACCTTAGAACGGAAACCAGTCCTGCTTTTCGCCGTAAGTGGCGATCAACTCTCCTACGCGGGCAAGCACCGCTTCAGCCGCTGGGTCCATGCCATCTTTTCGGTCGCGCGTGCGGAAGTAGGTCGCAAAGGTGATGGGCGGTGTCTGGGGCGGTTCGACGAAGCCGATATCGACGTAAAGACTTCCCATGCCGGGCCAGATCGAGGTGCCGGTCTTGTCGCCTGCCACCCAATTCTCCTCCGGTTTGCCCTCCTTGGCAGGTGGTAGTCCTGCCCGCACGCGCCGCGCGCCGGTTGGCGTGTCGATCATCCATTGCCGCAAGCTCGCGCGCGCATCGGGCGGCAGCACATCACCATAGAGCAGTTTCGCCACTGTACGCGCCATGGCTGCGGGCGTGGTGGTGTCGCGAAACTCGGTGACCGGCACATTGTTCAGCGCAGGCTCGATCCGGTCGAGCCGGCTCACTTCATCGCCGATCGAGCGCCAGAAGCCGGTCAGCGCCGCGGGGCCACCCAACTCGCGCAGCAGCACGTTGGCGGCGGCGTTATCAGAGAATTTCTGCGTGAATTCAGCCAGCTCGCGCATGGTCGCGCCTTGCTCCAGCCGCTTTGTCGTGAACGGAGAGACGAACATCAAATCGTCCTCAGTCCAGCGCACCAGTCTGTCCGCGTCAATTGTCCCAGCTGCATCTTCGGCCAGAACCTTGGCGGCGAGGCTCAGCTTGAACGAGGAACAATGCCCGAAGCGCCGATCCTGATTGAGCCCCACAGAGAGACCGCTCTGGGTGTTCAGGATTTGCGCACCCAGCGTTCCGCCCGCTTCGGCCTCAATTATCCGCAGCGCGCCGACAAAGCGGCCCGCCGGGCTTTGTTCAGGTGGCACGCATCCGCTGACGCTGAGGCCGGTAGCCAGCGAGCCACCAACAAATCCACGACGGGTGAGCTTCATAATTCGCGTCCCATGCACATGCTGAATTCGTCCGAGATGTAACCGTTGAAAGCGGCGCATTCACGAAAGCCATTACGCTCATACAAAGCGCGTGCGGCGGCGAATTCTTGCGTGCGCCCGGTCTCAAGCCCCAGCCATGTGTAGCCGCGCGTGCGGGCCTCACCGATCAGGTGATCGAGCAGTGCGCGCCCTGCGCCTTTGCCGCGAAAGGCTTCGGCGGCGCGCATCGCTTTGAGCTCGCCGCGAGCATCACCCAGCTCCTTGAGCGCGCCCACTGCCGCCAGCGCGCCGCTATCGCGCACTGCGAAGAAGGTCACATCGTCCGCGCGCAGCCGCTCCGCGGGGAGCGAATGGACTTTGCAGGCGGGCGAGGCGGCGTGCATTTCGTCCAGATGCGTGGCCAGCAGCGCTAACACCTCTTCGCTTTCAACCGGATCAGGGGCTATGGTGAACCGGGTCATGAATGCTTGTCCGCTTTGCGTTTGCCGAACCGCATGTCGTTTTCGAGCCGCTTGCGCAACTGGCCGTAAAACGCTTCCAGGAAAGCGCGTTCATCGCCTGCGCCCGGATCCCAGCCGATTTTGCGGCAGATTGCGGCATGGACCGCTTCAAGCGCATCGTCCTTGCCTTCGCGCAGCATCCGCTCCAGCGTTTGCAGCTCTTTCTCGCCATAAATGCTCAGCTCTTCCTCGCCGAATTCATAGCGCTGCCCGGTGACGGTGCTGGAGCTTTCGGCGGCGGCGCTGCCTTGTGTGGAAAGCGCATCCGCCAGCTTGGTGCGCGGGGCTTCGACCACCCATGTGCCAGCGATAATGTCGCCCGCGCGCAACGCGTCCTTGTTGAAGAACGGGATGCTGATGATGACAATGAACCAAGCGAGCCCGGCAAAGCCGAAGCTGCCATATTCGCCTGACGGGGCAACCATCAGCAGGCCGAAGGGCAAGAACAGCTCAATATCGCGGATCAGATTGCGCGCAATTACGGCCTCTGGGGTGAGCCGCGCGCCGTTGCGAGCAGCGACCCGGATGCCGACCGCGCGCTTGCCAAAGGTGGCCCCGCGCGGCCCCAGCTCCATCATCAGGAAATAAGCATAGCGCGCAAAGAACAGCACCAGCACATAGAGGATGAACACGAATTCGAGCGCGCCGCCGATCTGGCCTCCGGTCCCACCACCGCCACCGCGAAACAGGCCGCTCGCGATCCAGATGAGCAGCAATTGGATCGCAATGAGTGTGATTGCGATCAGCACAAAATCCAAGACCAGCGCACCCAGCCGTGCCGCGCGTGAGGCGACGACGATCGGCACTGCAATGCCCTCTGGTGTGACCAAGGTGCGCGTGCGCTTGTTGCTCGCTTGCTCGGCGATGCTTGCCACAGCCGGGGCGCTGCTCGCAGTGCTCATGCAGCGGCACTCCCGCTCTCGGGGCTCTTCATCCCGGGCTGCGCCACCGTCATCACGTCCGCCGGGCGATAGAGGAAGAAGTAGCTCAGCCAGAAAGCGAGGAAGGTGCCGCCGATCAGAAAGCGCCCGCTGGTGCTGCCAACGAGCTGGCGCGGGAAGGCCTCCAGAAACGCCGCGATGATCATCATAATAACCACGCCGGCCATCACCAGCGACGCTCGTCGCCCCGCATCAGCGGCGGCGTCCAGCACGCTGGCATTGCCCGGAAAGGCGATGGAGCGCCCGATATGCAGCCCGGCGGCTCCGGCGAGCAGAATGCCGAAAATCTCGGTTGTCCCGTGCACACTCAGCCACGCGGCGAACTCCACCTGAAGCCCGGCGCCCGCAAACACCCACATCATCGCGCCCAGCAGCGCCATATTGTGGACCATCAACAGCAGGGAGGGGATGCCGAACGCAAAGCCCAGCGCGAAGGCGAGGATGCACACGCCGGCATTGTTGCTGAACAGGAAGGCGGCGAAGGCGGAGAGGCCCTGCGTCTCTGTCTCAATCGCTATCGTCTCCAGCAATTCCTCACGCGAAGCCCCCGGCACGCGCGGCCCGGCCATGCGTTCTGAGACAAGGCGGAAAAACCATTCCTGATCGCGCGCAACCAGCAGCCAGCCCACGACCGTACCGGCGACCATCACAAAGAATGTGATGCAGATGTCGAGCCACAGGCTTTGCACCGCGCGGCTCCACCCGCCCATGAAGAACTCGCGCAGCCACGCGAAAAAGCCTTTGCGGGGGCCATAGACCTGAAACCATGCACGTTGGACCAGGCTTTCCAGATAGCTCAGCGTCGCGCGGTCCAGTGAGGTTTCGCGCGCGACTGAAAGGCTGGAGGCTGCGGTACGATAGAGCGTGGGCAGCGCGATCAGATCGTCATCATGGACATTGCTGACCCCGCCTTTCTCCATCTGCTTGATGATGTCTTCCAGCCGCCGCCAGTCGCCTTCGCGCTCCAGCCGGAACCGGTCCGAGCGAAGCGCTGCGCTTTCGATGTCGGCGGGCGCCTCCACCGCTTTGGCAGCAAACAATGAGCTGATGACTCTGGGGGCCTTCATCCGATTGCCTCCGAATTCTTGATCATGAAATAGCGGTCAATCAGCTGGTAGCCGATCTGCTCCCACGGCGCTTCGATCACATCAACGCCAAGACGGCGCAGGCGTTGCAGTACCACGCTGCGCTGATGCGCCAACGTTTGCGCGGTGACGCTGCGGGCCATCGTGGCGATATCGCCCGGCTCATCCTCCATGAAACCTTCCAGCTCACTGTCAGCGATGGTCACGAACAGCACCAGATGCTTGTCCACCAGCCGCCCGATGCTCTCGATCATCAATTCCGCGGCGGTGGAATCAGTGAAGTCGGAGAACAACACGATCAGCGAGCGCCGCTTTAGCTTTGACGTGAGGGTGGCGAGCGCGAGCGTGAAATTGGGTTCCGTCGCGGTGTAATCGAGCCCCGCTGCGCTGGACTGCAGGCGATAAAAGGCGCGGCTGTCATTCACGAAGGGCGTGAACAGCTGGACCCGATTGGCAAAGCCGAACAGCCCTACCTTGTCGCCGCTTTTCAACGCGACATAGGAACAGGTCAGCGCTGCGGAAACGGCGCGGTCGATGCGCGGCAGGCCATCAACCGGCTCGCACATGGCCTGCCCGCAATCGAAGGCGAAGACGATCTGGTTGTTGCGCTCGCTTTCGTTCTCGCGGGCGTAGAGCGCAACGTGTCGCGCGCTTGCCTTCCAGTCGATCCGGCGGCGGTCCATGCCCGCTTCGTATTCGGTCAGCGCTTCAAACTGTGTGCCTTCGCCGCGAATGCGCCGCGCGATGAGGCCGGTTTGCGCGTTGCGCAGGAAGGTCTGCAATTCCTTGGAGCGCACCGGAGAGAGGTCTGGCCAGATGCGCAGATCATGCGCGATTGGTTGATCGACTTGACGCGCGCCAAGGCCTAGCGGCCCGGTCCAGCGCAGCCATGCGTGCTCAATGGGCGCTGTGCCCCGTCGCTCCGGCTCAACAGTGACCGCGCCGATATGAAACGGGTCATGCGGGTGCGGCTCCAGCGGGAAGATCGCGCGGCCCGCCTGGCCAAGGCGCGGGTCAAACTCCATCGCCGCCTCAGCGTGGGCGACATTGGCGTGGCGGAACCGGGCTTTGATCGTGAGCTTAGTGGGCTGGCCGACTTCGGTGTCTGCCGGAGCTTCAGGCTCCCAATCGGTGATGCCGCCCGCCAATGCGGCATCCAGCAGGATCAGCGCGATCAACGCGACAGCGGCGGCCGGGGCGACGATCCACAGGCCGGGCGTTGCAGCGGCGATCACCACTGCAATCGGTGCAAAGCCCGCAATCAGCCATGCCGCGCGCTCCGTCGGCACAATCGGGATTTTGCGTCCCAGCGTGGCAAGCCGCCCGGCCATACTTTAGCGTGGTGCCTCGGTGCTTTCTACCAGCTCAGTGACCAGCGCTTCAATGTCGCGGCCTTCGATCTCCGCTGCGGGGGAGAGCGTGAGGCGGTGGCGCAGCACGGGCACGGCCAGCGCTTTCACATCATCAGGGATTGCATAGTCGCGCCCGTCCAGCGCCGCGCGCGCGCGGGCGGCATTGGCGAGCATCACCGCAGCGCGCGGGCTCGCACCCACGGCCAGTTCTGCGTGTTCGCGCGTCGCGCGCACCAGCCGCACGACATATTGCGTGACCTCGTCCGACACCGTCACCAGCTCAAGCGCGGCGCTCGCTGATTGCAGCGTCTCCGCATTCGCCACTGCACCCACGCCCAGATCAGCGGGGCGCTGCGGCCCCTGACGCTTGCCGTAATCGGTGACGATCCGCACTTCCTCGCTCTCGTCAGGATAGGGCACCAACAGCTTGAACAAGAAGCGGTCCAGCTGTGCCTCAGGCAGCGGGTAAACGCCTTGGTTCTCAATCGGGTTTTGCGTGGCGACTACCATGAAGTGGGTCGGCAGTGCGTGCGTCTCCCCATCCAGTGTCACGCGGCGCTCCTGCATCGCTTCGAGCAGCGCAGCCTGCGTTTTAGGCGGCGTGCGGTTGATTTCATCCGCGAGCAGCAGCTCGCAAAAAATCGGCCCGCGCGTCAGCGTGAACGTGCTGGTCTGGAAGTTAAACAGGTTGGAGCCCAGAATATCGCCCGGCAGCAGGTCCGGCGTGAACTGAATTCGCCCATAGTCCATGCCCAAAGCGGTCGCGAAGCAATTGGCAAGAAAGGTTTTTGCTGTTCCCGGCGGTCCTTCCAGCAGGACATGCCCCTGCGCGATCAGCGCAACGAGCAATTGGTCGATCATATCGTCCTGCCCAACAATCGCTTTGGCGGTCTCAGCCCGGATCGCATCGGCGAGCGCGCGCAGTTCAGTGAGGCTCATGCTCATTTCGTCAGTTTCCCTGTTAAATCGTTCAGCGCCCCGGCGGCGCGCAGGATGTCGGTCGGGCCGGATGCGGCGCGCAGCCGCTCAGCCTGAAGGGTGAAGGGCGCTTCGTCTGGCAGGCGTTGGGCCAGCGCGGCGTCAATGGCTTCGGGATCAGGCTTTGCAAGGCCCAGCGCGCGGGCAAGGCGGCGCGCACTCAAAGTAATGTAGGGCTCGGCCAGCAGGTTGAGCCGGCGTGCGCGCACTATCAGTTCTGCCCCATTGGTGACCAATTGCGCTTTGCCGAAAGCCTGCGTGCGCCCGCCCGCCGCAGACGGACCAAAGCGCCGGAATGCGCGCCAGCCGATGATGACAATGGCCAGCAGCAGGCACAAAGTCGCGGCCAGGAAAGGCGGCGTGAAAGCCAGTGTCAGCAGGTTCATCGACCCGCCAAACCCATTAAGCGTCAGATCGAAAGTCACTCGGTCAGTGCCGGTGTAGCCCATCGCGCGCACCAGTTCGAGCGCTGCAAGTGCGCGATCATCATCGGCCAGCCCCCAATTGTTCATAAGGTCCGGTTCGACCACAAAAACCACCCAATTGGGGTCGCCTTCGTCAACCTCGTTTTCCTCTAGCTCATACCCGACATTGAGCCCGCGAATGCTCACGACGATGGGATTGCCCTCGCCATCCAGAACCATCGGCGTCTGCTGATCGGTTGGCTTCAGGAAAAAGCCAGAGGGGCTGGGCAATTGGCCGCTCATCGTGCGCATGGCGTTGCGGATATAAGGCGCGTCGCTCGGGATGGACCAGCGGCGGTTTTCAGGGGGATCAGCCTCTTCGTCTTCCTCGCCTTCGACTATCTGAGGCGCGATCCCGGCTACGATCTCGGGAATCTCGACCTCATCGATGTCCCTGCTATCCCGCTCCAGTTCCAGCGCCATGTCACCTTCCAGCGCATCAGCCCAGCCCGGTTTCGAAGCGCCGCTCAGCATCACCCAGCCGCGCTTGATCTTCTCAGGCTCTTTCACTCTTTCGGTCAGCATCCGTGAGGGGATGGCGAACCATTTGGGCAGGATCACCATGGTCGGGCCGCTATACTGGCGATCCTCGATAATCTCGCTGAGCTCTTCGGCGTCCATGAATTTGGGCGGGGTAAGGATCAGCAGACCAGACGTATCGAGATCACCGCGCTCTCGCGAGACAGTCACGGTGTAATCATCCGCTTCAAGCAGCTCGACCAGCGCGGAAAAGCCGTTCAGCCCCTTGGAAGCGGCGTGCGCGCGGCCATTGTTATTCTGGTTCGGCCCAGTATCGCCGGTGCTCAGGAAATAGAGCATGGCCAAGAACAACGCGAAGCCGATCACCACCAATCCCAGCACGCCTGCACGGCTGAACGGAGAGGCGCGCTTGCCGTCAGTGGGCGCGGGAAGGGCGCTCGCGGCGCTCATGCGACTTCCTCCAGGCGTCGAGACTCAACGCGCGCCGTTTCAATCCGCGCGAGTGCGAAATCAGCATAGGCGGCGCGCGCTTGCTCCCAATCCTGCGCATTAAGCGATTGCAGCGCGAACAGGCTGCGCTCGACCGCTTGGCTAATGACGCTGAAAGCGCGGCGTGCGGCGTCGGACAAAGCAGGCAGCGCGGCCAGTTCGCGCGCGGTGCTGGAGGGATCTACCCAGTCGGGGCGCGCGGCCTTGATCTGGCCGACGCTGCGATGCAGCAGCAGGCGGGCGGCCTCATCATAGCGCCCCTCAGCCGCGAGTGCGTCCGCATCGCCGAGCAGTTCGATGCTCTCCGCCTCGTCTGGCGTCCATTCCGGCTCCGCATCGCGCGCTGCGCCCGCACTGCCGCGCCGCGCGCGCGCAATCGGCCCGGCGAGCTTGATCAGCGCATAAACGACGATGGCAGCAAGGATTGCGTAGAGCACCCATTGGATGACCGACCAACCCGAGCCAAGCGCTCCGCCAATGGGCGAGAGAAAATCTCCAATCGCCTCAAAAACACGTTCCAGCCATTTCCAGAACGCCGACGGCTCGCGCGGCTCTAGCGCGGCTTTTTCGATCGGGGTGAACTGGACATCAGGGTCCGCGCGAATCTCGGACCAACCCTCGGGCAGAGAGGCAGGCTCATCCAGCGCGACGGATACGGGCGCGGTTGCCTCAGCGTCTTGAGTTTCGATGAAAATTGGCCCCGCGGTCATTACCGCGTGTGGTGGCACGGCTCCGGAGCGAGGGCAACAGGGCTTTGCTGGAAAGTTCAGCGCGTCATGCAGAGCGGCTGAGGGCCGCCCGCTGCATCAACCGCGCGCGCGCGCCTGTTCATAGGTGCCCAGAATGCGCAATTCCTTGGAATGAAACGCGCATTCCTCCAGCGCCCGATCCACCGCCGGATCACCGGGAGCGCCGATAATGTCAGCATAGAACCTGGTCGCGGAGAAGCTTGCACCGATCTGGTAACTTTCCAGCTTGGTCATGTTCACGCCGTTCGTCGCAAACCCGCCCATCGCCTTGTAGAGCGCGGCGGGAATGTTCTTCACTTCAAAGATGAAGGTGGTGATCGCGGGGCGCGAAGGATCGATGGTCAGAAATGTCGGCTTGTCCGCCAGAATGACGAAGCGTGTCATGTTGTCGAAGCTGTCCTCGACATTGTCTTCGAGGATTTCGAGCCCGTACAACTCGGCAGAGATTGCCGGAGAAATCGCTGCCAGAGTGGGGTCGCCACGTTCTGCGACAAAGGCCGCAGCGCCTGCGGTGTCGGCATAGCTGAGCGGGACAATGCCCCGCTTTCTGAGGAAGAAGCGCGATTGGCCCAGCGCTTGCGGGTGGCTGTAGGCTGCGCGAATCGCGGGGCGCTCGGCAGGGCGCGGCGCGGCTGGCTCTTCGCTATCCGGATCAGGCTCAGGAAGCGGCTCGGGCAGCGGCTCGGGTAGGGGCGGGGCCATCAACGCATGGTGAATCGGCATGAAATACTCGCCGATGATCGAAAGACCGCTTTCCGGTAGCAGAAAGTGCATATCCGCCACCCGCCCGTGCTGGGAATTTTCAATCGGAATGATCGTTTGTCCCGCGCGCCCGTCTTTCACCGCTTCAATCGCGTCTTCAAAGCTGAAACACGGCAGCGGCAGGCTATCAGGCCGGGCTTCGAGTGCGGCGCGGTGCGAATTGGCCCCCGGAGAGCCCTGAAACGCAATCGCACGCGCAGGTTCTGCTTCGGCGGCGGCACGAAGTCGATCGACAATCGGTTGAGCGGGGCCCGGAAAACTGCGCATAGCGCGGCTGCTAAAGCGGCAAGCAAGTTGCTGCAAGAGAGCCTTTGCGCATATTGCACCAAATGGTGATGCGATCGCTCTTGCACCGGGTCGGGCGCATGACTAATGGGGCCTCGGGATGACTGACAAAAACACAGATCAAGACAACGCCGCTCCGGACGGGAGCAGTGGCGACCTTCTCAACACCGCAGCCGGTTGGGTGCTGTTCGCAGGCGTTGTGGGCCTTGGGTTCTCAATCCTCTCGAGCAAATATTTCCACGGTTACGATCCTGAGCGCCCTGAGCAGCTCGGCTATGTGATCGAAGGCGTTGTTGAGGAAGGCCCCGCCAAGGCAGAGATGACCATGGCCGAGGCATTGACGCTGGTAACAGCGCAAGACGGCGAAAAGGTCTATGCCAAGTGTGCAGCCTGCCACACGCTCACGCCGGGCGGCGCGAATGGCGTTGGTCCGAACCTGAACGCGATTATGGGTGCGAATGTGGCTGCCAAGGGTGGCTATACTTACTCATCCGCGCTTCAGGACAAGGGCGGTGCATGGGGCTGGGAGGAAATGAACCTCTGGCTGAAGAACCCCAAGCAATATGTCGAAGGCACCAAGATGGGCTTTGCCGGTCTCTCGAAGATTGAGGATCGGGCCGCTGTCGCCCTGTTTATGAACGAGGCGGGCTCAAACCTGCCGCTGCCCGAATTCACGCCTGCTGAAGTTGAAGAGGCGCTGCCTGTGGACGGCGAAGAAGTCGAGCCCGAAGTGCCTGTGGCTGAGGATGCTGAAGGTCCTGTGACCGAGGCTGCTGCCGAATAACCCGCAATCTGACCAAGGACGGCTAGTCTTGCCGCCCCTTGAACTTTTGAGCGATCACATACCACTCCGACGAACCCTTGCGGCTTGCCGGGGGCTTGGCGTGCTTGACCACCGCAAAGTGCTTCTTGAGCAGCGCCAGTAGGTCTGCATCGGTGCCGCCCGCCAGAACCTTGGCGACGAACGCACCGCCCGGCTCCAGCGTCTCACATGCAAACCACGCAGCCGCCTCGACCAGACCCATCGTGCGCAAGTGATCGGTTTGTTTGTGGCCCACCGTGTTTGCCGCCATGTCTGACAGCACAAGATCGGGCGCACCGCCCAGCGCCTCCTCCAGCTTTGCCGGGGCTGCATCATCGAGAAAATCCATCTCGAAAATGGTGACGCCTTCAATCGGCTCAGTCGGCAACAGGTCAATCCCGACCACGGCGGCCTTGGGCGCTTTGGCCCGGACAATCTGGCTCCACCCGCCCGGCGCAATGCCAAGGTCCACCACGCGCTTGGCCCCGCGGATCAGGCTAAAGCGATCATCAAGCTCCATCAGCTTATACGCCGCGCGGCTGCGATAGCCGTCGGCCTTGGCTTTCTTCACATACGGGTCGTTGAGCTGACGTTGCAGCCAGCGCGTGGAGCTTTCGGTGCGCTTCTTCGCCGTTTTGACCCGGCGATCGGGATTGCGCCCTGATCGTGACATGACCGCTCAGCCTTGCTGCGGGTTCGTGCGGGAGGCTTGCAGGGCTTCCAGCGCTCGCTCGCTCTGGCGCTCTGCGGCCATGAGACTGCGCAGGATGCCTTCGCGAATGCCGCGATCCGCCACGCCGAGGCGCTGGGCGGGCCACAGATCAAGGATCGCTTCAAGAATTGCACACCCCGCCACCACCAGATCAGCACGGTCCTGCCCAATACAAGGCAGATCGCTGCGTTGCCGGCGCGACATTTCGGACAGGTCCGAGCTGATCGCGCGCATTGCAGCAGAGGGCACGATCAGCCCGTCCACCGCCTTGCGATCATAATGCGGCAGTTCAAGATGCAGGCTGGCGAGAGTGGTCACTGTGCCGCTGGTGCCGAGGAGCCGAATATCCTCTTGCTTCGCGGCTGTGCCGATCCGCCGAGCAAACGGCGCAAAGCTGTCCGCCACTATCCCTCGCATCCGTTCATACATTGCGAGGCGCGCGGCGTCAGTGTCCCCGCATTCGCCCACCGTATCGGTAAGCGAAACGACCCCCCACGGCACGCTCTGCCAGTCGAGAATGCGCGGCACTTTGCGCTTGCCCGGCTCTGGCGGGGCAAGCAACACGAGCTCGGTCGAACCGCCACCAATATCAAAGATGACCGCCGGGCCATCGCCTTGTTCCAGCAGGATGTGGCAGCCCAGCACCGCCAGCCGCGCCTCTTCCTCAGCGGTGATGATATCGAGCACGATGCCGGTTTCCTGCCGCACGCGCTCAATGAAAGCCGGACCGTTCGCAGCCCGGCGACAGGCCTCTGTCGCGACCGAGCGCGCGAGGCGCACTTTGCGCCGCCGCAGTTTGTCCGCGCAGATCGAGAGCGCGCCCAGCGCTCGATCCATTGCGCGATCAGACAGCCTGCCGGTCGTCGCGAGATCCTCACCCAGCTTTACCACCCGGCTGAACGCATCGATAACCGTGAAGTCTCGGCCCGATGGACGCGCGATCAGGAGCCGGCAATTGTTGGTGCCCAGATCCAGCGCAGCATAGGCCTCTCCGGGGCGAGCCGAATTGGATCGACGCGGGGCGGGTGCGCTTTTGAACGGGCTGCGGGGTTGGTCGGGTGTGGACTGGCCAGACGATGGTTTAGGCTGGGGCTGGGGCTGGTCCTTAGGCTGGGGCTTGGACTGGTCCGCATCAGCCTTCGCGCGCGATCGGCGGAAATCAGCGACAGGCTCAGCCTCACAATCCTTGCGAGACGGCTTACCGTCGCGTTTGGGCCGGGAGGAGCGCTTGTAGCGGAAATCGGCTACCTTGCCGGACTTGCTGCTCCTTTGTGTCCCAGCTCTCCTGTCATTGTCCGGCGGAAGCGTCTCCGCCATAATTCCATATCTTTCTGCTCACCTGCGCAAGATACTGGCACAGGCACTTAACCTGAAAGTTAACCCAAGCTGGTATCAATCGCAAGCAGGTGGTTTGCGTGGGGCTATCACACGCTATTGACTGCACCCGCGCGCAAACCTAGATGCGCGGGCCTGCCACAAAGGCTGGCTATGATGCCCCGTCGTCTAATGGTAAGACTACGGACTCTGACTCCGTCAATTGAGGTTCGAATCCTCACGGGGCATCCAACATTGATTGCGGCCCTTCAATCAGACATCTCAGCTTGCCGCGTGGCTCGCCCGAGCCTAGGGGCGGCGTATGACTGACAAAGACCTTACCGATCACAAATTCTACCACGCTGGCGAGGAAAGCCGCTTTGCCGAGCAGGCGCCTGACCGCACGCCGCAGACCGAGCATCCCGCCTATAAGCTCGCGTTTCGTGACACTGATTTCCTGCTGCGCGATGAGTTGCGCCCGGTGCGGTTTCAGCTGGAATTGCTCAAGCCTGAAATGCTGCTGGACGAGGCGCGGGTTGGCTCGACGCTGGTGATGTATGGCTCAGCGCGCATTCCTGCTCCCGAAGAAGCCGAAGCCAAGGTGGAGGCGGCCAAGGACAAGAGCGAATACGAGCAAAAGGTCGCTGCGAACCTTGCCAAGAAGGCGAAGTATTACTCCGAGGCCTACAAGCTTTCCCGGCTGGTTTCGGAGAAGGCTATCATCGAGGATGGCAAGCGCCAGTTCGTCGTGACGACCGGTGGCGGGCCGTCGATCATGGAAGCGGGCAATCGCGGTGCGAGCGATGCGGGCTCAGAGAGCATCGGGCTCAACATCATCCTGCCGCATGAGCAAGCGCCCAACTCCTATGTGACGCCCTATCTCAGCCTCAATTTCCACTATTTTGCGCTGCGCAAGATGCACTTCCTGCTGCGCGCGCGGGCGGTGGCGGTGTTCCCCGGCGGCTTTGGTACATTCGATGAGATGTTCGAGCTGCTGACGCTGATACAGACCGGTAAGATGAAGCCGATCCCGATCCTGCTGTTTGGCCGCGAGTTCTGGGAGCGTGTGGTCGATTTTGAAGCGATTGCCGAGGAAGGCACGATTTCGAAGAAGGATCTGGACCTGTTCCGCTGGTGCGAAACGGCGGATGAGGCATGGGCCTGTATCGCCGAATTCTACGAGCTGGATCGGTAAGGGACGCCCGCCTTTGCGGGATAGCGGCGTTCTAGTCGGCCACGCTGCGCACCGCCTGATGCCCCATCGGGCCGTTGCCCGCGCCATAACCGGGCGCCGATTCGATCGCGCGGAGCACGAAATTGCGACTGAGACGGACAGCGTTCTCCAAAGGCTGGCCGTGCCCCATCAGTGTCGCAATCGCAGAAGACAGCGTGCAGCCGGTGCCGTGGGTGTGCGGCGTGTCGATCCGGGCATGGTCGAATTGCACCGCCCGCTCAGAGCCTTGTCCGTCCGTATTTGGGCTTACCAGAATGTCGATCACGCGGTTGTCATCGGTGTGGCCGCCTTTGGCCAACACATCGAGATCATGCCGTCGCGCCAGCTCAAGCGCTGCCTCAGCCATCTGATCGCTGTTTTCGAGCGTTCGCCCGGTCAGATGCCCAAGCTCTGGCAGATTGGGAGTAATCAGCCAGCAATCCGGGGCGATAAGCTCCATCATTGCATCGATGGCATCCTGCTTTATCAGCGCGGCCCCGCTGGTTGATATCATCACCGGGTCAAGCACTCGGGGTACGCTAAGCCCTTCCAGCGCGGCTGCGACTGCTTCGATGATCTCGACATCGTGCAGCATCCCGATCTTGATCGCATCCACGCCGATATCGTCGATACAAGCGATGATTTGGCTCGACACGACATCGCCTGACATCGGAGCAATGGCCTGCACGCCCACGCTGTTTTGCGCGGTCACCGTGGTGACTGCGGTCATCGCGTAGCCACCCAGCATGGTGATGGTCTTGATATCAGCCTGAATGCCAGCGCCGCCCGAGCTATCGGAACCTGCGATGGAAAGAATGCGGGGTGGGGATTTGGTCATGGCCTCGCTTCAAGCTGCCGCGCGGACCGCTTCACACACACTGTCGACCACGCTTTCAACCCGCGCAGGATCATCGCCTTCGGCCATCACGCGGATCACTGGTTCGGTGCCGGATGGGCGGATGACAAGCCGGCCATTGCCTTTAAGCTGTGCCTCCGCCGCCGCAATCGCGGATTGAACATCGGCGTTTTCAAGCGGCTTGCCGCCCTCATAGCGCACATTCTTGAGCAATTGCGGCACAGGGTCGAACAGGTGCAGGATTTCGCTCGCGGGCTTTCCGGTGCGCACCAGGCTGGTGAGCACGCGCAGTGCGGCTACCGTGCCATCGCCCGTGGTCGCGTGGTCAAGCAGGATCATGTGCCCCGATTGCTCACCGCCAACATTAAAGCCGCCTTCCTTCATGCGTTCAAGCACATAGCGGTCCCCCACTTTGGTCCGCTCAAGGGTCAGGCCGATGCTGGCAAGATACCGCTCCAGCCCCAGATTGGACATCACCGTCGCCACCACGCCGCCGCCGGTCAGCGCGCCCTTTTCCTGCATTCGGGTCGCGATCAGAGCCATGATCTGGTCGCCATCGACCTTGCGGCCCTTTTCATCGACCACGATCAGTCGGTCCGCATCACCATCCAGCGCAATGCCGATATCCGCGCCTTCCTCGACCACGCGCGCTTGCAAAGCCTCGATCGCGGTGGAGCCGACGCCGTCATTGATGTTGGTGCCGTTGGGATTGACGCCGAGCGCGATAACCTCCGCACCCAGCTCCCAGATGGCCGAGGGCGCCACTTGATAGGCCGCGCCATGCGCGCAATCGACCACCACTTTGAGCCCGTCAAACCGGATTTCGGATGCGACCGAATCCTTCACCGCGTGGATATAGCGCCCGCGCGCATCCTCAATCCGGCGCGCGCGGCCAATCAGCTCAGCGGGCGCCAGCGGAATTTCGGTCTCCAGCAAGCGCTCAATCTCTTCCTCAGCCGCATCGGACAGCTTGAACCCGTCGGGGCCGAACAGCTTGATGCCGTTATCAGGGAATAGGTTGTGGCTGGCGGAGATCATCACGCCCATATCCGCGCGCATTTCGCGGGTGAGCAGCGCAATCGCTGGCGTCGGCAGAGGCCCGGTCATGATCACATCGACACCCACGCTGGTAAAGCCTGCGACTAGTGCGCTTTCCATCATATAGCCGGACAGGCGCGTATCCTTGCCGATCACGACGCGGTGGCGATGCTGCCCGCGCACAAAGTGGCGTCCGGCCGCCTGGCCAACCTTCATTGCGGTCGTGGCGGTCATGACGCCGGCATTGGTGCGCCCCCGTATGCCATCCGTGCCAAAGAACTTGCGTGCCATGAATGCCTTTCTGCGAGCGTAAGTGCCGATTTGTCAGCCGCTCATGGCAAGGCTAACGCTGCAAGGGAAGAGCGCGCGGTGTATCGCAGCGCGCAAGAAGGGGCCATTCTTGAGCGAGACCGGGGAAAACAGCGCGTCAGCGCAGCAACAAGCAGCGGGCGAGGCATATGCGCTGACACCGATTGAACTGCCCGTGTGGGCGACTTTTGGCGGCCTGATCGTAGGACTGGGCGGCGGGGTGTTGCTGGCGGGCGCGGCGCTGCCTGAGACGCTGATCGAGGCAATCGCTCTGCTAGGTTCGCTGTGGCTGCGCGCTTTGCAGATGACGATCATCCCGCTGGTCGCGAGCCTGCTGGTGCTGGGCCTATCGCAAATGGTCGCGGCCGCCAGCGCGGGTGCGGCAGCACGGCGCTTTGTCCTGCTGGTTGTTGGCGTGGCGGTGGCAGGCGGGCTGTTCACCGCGCTCGCTTTGCCGCCACTGATGGAATGGAGCTACCCCTCCAAGGACACCGCTTGGCTGATTGCTGATAATGCCGGCCCGGTGGGCGAGGTCCCCGGCGTGCTGGAATTCCTCAAATCGCTGATCGCGCCTAACATTATCGCCGCTGCCAGCGAGACGGCTATGCTGCCGCTTACCGTGTTCTTTGCCGCTCTGGCGGTCGCGATCACGCGGTTGCCCGAAGAGCAGGGGGCCGTGCTGCTGCGGTTCTTCCACGCGCTCGCCAATGCAATGCTACAGATTATCGGGTGGGTGCTCTGGATCGCTCCGGTGGGCGTGACCGCTTTGGCGTTTGGCGTGGGGCTGCGCAGCGGCGGAGAGGCCTTTGCCGCCTTGGCGCACTACATCGTGCTGGTCTCTGCGATGGGCGGGTTCATCCTGATCCTCGCTTATGGGATGGCGGTGACGCTGGGCCGGGTGAGCCTGATGCGGTTCGCGCGCGGCATCCTGCCAGCGCAGGCTGTGGCGGTCTCAACCCAAAGCTCGCTCGCCAGCCTGCCCGCCATGCTGGAGAGCGCGGGCCGGATCGGGGTGAGGGCGCAAACCGCTGAATTCGTGCTGCCGCTCGCGGTGGCGATTTTCCGCGCGACGAGTGTGGCGATGAATTTGGCGGTCGCGCTGTATGTCGCGCAATTGGCCGGCGTTGAGGTCGCTTTCCCCGTTGTGCTGCTGGGTATTGCAGTGGCGGTGGTGATCAGCGTAGGATCGGTATCGCTGCCCGGATCGATCAGTTTTGTTGTGTCGATCGGCCCCATAGCGCTCGCCATGGGTGTTCCGATTGAGCCGCTGGCGCTGTTGGTGGCGGTCGAGATGCTGCCGGACATCATGCGCACACTCGGCAATGTCACCATGAATGTCAGTGTGGCGGCGATAGTCGATCGTGTGGGGGCAGGCAGCGCCTCAGATTAGTCGAGCCGTTCGGTCTCACCGTTGCCCGCCGCCACTTCGTCCAGCTCTTCAAGGATCGCCCGGTGCGCGGTGGGATCGCCGATCTGGCGGTCGGGAATGTCACCATCGGTAAGCATCGAATTGAGCGCCGCGCGCGCACGGCCCACGCGGCTTTTGATCGTGCCGACCGCGCAGCCGCAGATATTGGCTGCTTCCTCGTAAGAAAAGCCGCCCGCGCCCACCAGCAACAGCGCCTCGCGCCGCTCAGGTGGAAGGGTGAGGAGCGCACGGTGCATATCGGAAAGATGGATCGGTTCCTCCTGCCCGGCGGGTGCGGTCAGAATACGCTCGGCCACGGTCTCATCGTATTCGCCGCGAAACCGGTTGCGGCGCATATCGGTGAGATAGGCGTTGCGCAGGATGACAAAGGTCCAAGCGCGCATTGAGGTGCCTGGTTCAAATCGCTCCTGCGCGGCCCATGCCTTCAGCAGCGTTTCCTGCACCAGATCATCAGCCATATCAGGACGCCCGCAAAGCCCGCGTGCAAAGGCGCGCAGATGCGGTACGACGTCGGTCAGCTCTCGCTTGAAATCAGCTTTCTGCGAAGCTGTGCGCGGGGGACGCTCTTGCTTTTCGGGAGGGCCAGCCATCAGTGGCGCGTCTCCGGGTCTTGCGTGGGATCGCCCGCGTCATCGTCATCATCGAACTGCGCGAGCAGGTCTTTGAAGCTGTCAGGCAAAGGCTCATCCACCACCGAATCGTACAGCTGGCGCAGACCATTTGCCCAATCGGGCTGCTGCGCTTCGTTGGCGTCAGCCGCGCCGCGATCGTTCTGATGCGGCTCATCGTCGTTGGCTTGCGCGCCGAGCCTTTCGCCCGCGCGACCACCCTGAGACGCGTCTGGCGCGCCGGTCGATCTATCAGGCACACCGGCTGGCCGGTTGCCCTGTTCTGAAGATCCAGATGCCATGTTCCCGTGATGACCTTTTGATCTTGAGCTCGCGCTCATGTCTATGCGGTGCCTGTCTCACACAAAGCAAGGGAGCACCGATTTGGCGGAGTAAGGCGCGACAGGCCATGATATTGGGACTGTTGCGCGTAGTGCAATGGGAACGATAGACCCGCGATATGGTTCCGTGGACGCAAGCTTGATCCATTTTGAATCGGCAAATCGGAACACCAGAATTCTCAATCGCCCATGGTAACACACTCGGCAGGTAAGGCAGACGAAGGCGGCGCGCATGGCTCGCGCGTTGCTGAGCCTTTGCCGAATGCCGATCATGGCGCGCCCCCACCCCGGCCGCGCGACCCGCGCCGGTGGCTGGTCAATTACCCACGCGCCATCCCGCTCACCATTTTCATTGCGATCATCGCTGTCACCGCGCTGAGTGTATTCGCCATCGAAAGCAATGCGCGTGCGCGAGAAGCGGCCCTGATGCGCGGCTATGCGAAAGATATTGGATCGGCATTGGAGCGGCAGGGGGCCTCGTTCTCGTCTTACCTGCGTGCGGGCGCTGCGCTGTTTTCCACCACGCAGACCGTTTCGGACACGACATTCCGCCAGTTTGTCAGCGAACTGCGGCTCGATCTGGAAAACCGCGGGGCTGAAGGGATTGGCTGGGCTGCCTTGCGCAGCGTGGACGATGCCCCGGCTGAACCGGGCATGCCGCGCTCCCTCAAAGGCAGCGAGGTGCAGGTTGAAAATTTCTATCCCGATACCGCGCGCAATCGCCGCGCGCTGGGTACGGATATGAACGCTGATCTTGTGCGCGCTGCTGCCATGCAAGAGGCCAGGCGCACCGTTCAGCCGACGGCTTCGGGGCGCATTGTACTTGCGCAGGAAGGGGCAGGGGATGCGCCGGGCTTCATCATCTTTATGCCGGTGTTTCGCAGCATTGATGGTGCCGAAGGAAACGAGCGGGCGCTCGCTGGCTTTGTTTACAGCCCGTTTAACGCCAGTGAGTTCCTTGATACCGCGGTGCAAGGTGAAGCGCCCTCTTCGCTGGGCGTCAGGCTGTATGATGGCGGGGCGGCGACGGAAAATCTGCTCGTCGCGCACAGCCTTTCACAAGGTGGTGGCACTAGCATCGAGCAGGATGTAAACATCGCCAACCGCAGCCTGCACCTGGTCGTGCAAGCGCCCAAGGGCGGCACGTTGGCTCCACTGTCGATGGTGACACTGCTGTTCGGGCTGGCGGTGGCAAGCCTACTGATGCTGCTGGCGCGGTTGCTGACGGCGCAGGCGTTTGACGATCAGCGCCGTCTTGCGTTCTTTGAAGAGCAGCACTCGATCCGCAACTCGTTGACCCGAGAGCTCAATCACCGGGTCAAGAACACGCTCGCCAATGTCCTTTCGATCATCTCGCTCACCCGGCGACGCACCAGCACGAAAGAGGAATTCGCTCAGAGCCTCGAAGGCCGCATTCGCGCGCTTTCGGCAACGCATGATCTGCTGACCGGCACCGATTGGGGCACCACGCCGATTCGCTCCGTTATCGAAGCGGAGCTGCAGCATTTTCACTCTGCCCGTGACCACAATCTTACTCTGGATGGCCCGTCGGTTGAGCTTGCGCCTAATGATGCGCTGTCGTTCGGTCTGGCCATCCATGAACTGGCGACCAATGCCGCGAAGTATGGCGCGTTTTCAACGCCGGAGGGGCGCGTTTCCGTGAGCTGGGTCTTGCTGGAAGACGATATGGCTGAAGTCGAATGGCAGGAGCGCGACGGGCCCGAAGTGCCGGTTGAGCGCACGCGCGGCTTTGGCACCGAGCTCATCGAAAAAATCGTTGCGCACGAGCTGAAGCAGCCGGTCAATCTTGAATTTGCGCGCGCCGGGGTTCGCTGCGTGATGCGTGTGCCCGTGCGCCAGCAGGGCGATTTTCAAATGCGCGACAAAAGCTGAGCGTGTTTGATGGGTGGTCGCACCCCGCTTAGTCGAGTGGGCGACTTGATCCGAAAAACAGCGCCTGACTGATCGCTGCGCGCACTGTCTTTTCCTGAAATGGCTTGGTCACAAGATAGGTCGGCTCGGGCCGGTCGCCGGTCAAAAGGCGCTCCGGATAGGCGGTGATGAAGATGACCGGCACGCTGTCAATTGCGAGGATATCATCCACAGCATCCAGCCCGGACGATCCATCAGCCAGCTGAATATCTGCGAGCACTAATCCCGGCGCGTTCGCTTGCACTGCAGCCACAGCCTGTGTCCGGGTTGCGGCGGTGCCGCTCACCTCATGGCCCAGCCCGGTGACAAGGTCTTCAAGCTGCATCGAGATCAGAGGCTCGTCTTCGATGATCAGCACGTTGGTGGATTGCTCGCGATCAATCTCACCGACAGCCTCAGCGACCAGAGCTTCGACTTCGCTGATCTCTATGTCCATGATCTGCGCGGCCTGAGCCGGGGTGAAATCCTCCAGCGTGGTCAATAACAGCGCTTGCCGGTTAAGCGGGGTGATTGCGCCAAGTCGCTCCTGCGCGCCGACTTCGTGTTCACCGCTCGCTGCGCTGCCATCATTCTCGCCCGAGCCCGCTCCCGGATCAGCTTCGAGAAACGCGCTCGACCACACTTTGTTGAACGCCCGGTATAGCGGGATGCGTCCGCCTTCGAGCGATGCCTTGAGTTCAGCATCCGCGAGCGCGGCTTCAAGAGTTGCGCGGACGAAGGCATCACCGGTTGCCTGGCTTCCAGTGAGCGCGCGGGCATAGCGGCGCAGGAAGGGCAGATGGTCGGCGATATGTTGACCAATGGCCATGGTGCAGGTTTCCTTATTCGAAGCGCGAGGCGGCTGACGACGTATTCAGCTGCGATAGCACGCGCGTTAACCAGCGTCGCCCCGCATTAGCCAAGGCTTTGATATTGCTGGGCCACCTAAGCCAAATGGGCGTGCGCGGCAAGCGCGCTTACCGGTCGGTCCTAAGTAAAACTACGAGTTCTGAAAAAAAGTGCATCTGCCGGGAACCCCTCTTCGTGACGAGCATTTATTGATTGTCGCCCGCCGAGACCCCCCTCCCGTCCAAGCGGCTGGTGATACGATCCCGAAAGGCCTCCTCTCCTTGTGAGTGGAGGCCTTTTTTGGTTCAGGCGCATGGGCGAATGCGATGCTATAATGGCTTTTGATAGATAGCGTACTCGCGGTTGACCTTGCTCTTGATCGTGTCGGCGATGGCGACCATGCCCTGATTGTCTTCCAGCACCCAGCCAAGCTCTCCGCGGGTTGAGCCGTAATATCCGGTCGCTTCCAAACGGATTTCATGGATCATCATGAAAGCAAGCTGGCTTGCCATGCGTGAGTTGTGCAGTTCCTTCAGGACACCCATCAACGGCACACGCATCCCGGAGCCTTGCGGCTTGCGCAGCCAGCGAAGCATGTGGAACCAGCCGAAGGGAAACAGCTTTCCGTCGATCCGGGTTAGCACGTCATTCACATCGGGAAAGGTCAGCATAAAGGCGACCGGGCGACCATCGACCTCTGCGATCATATTGAGCCGTTCATGGATGATCGTCTTCAGCTTCTTGCCGCCATAGGCGACCTCTTCGGGTGTGAACGGCGTAAAGCCCCAATTGTCTGACCAGGCATCGTTCAGGATCGCCATCACGATTGCCGCTTCCTCGTCCCATTTGCTTTTATCGACGCGGCGGACGTTGATCCGCTCATTGCGCTGGCCCGATTTGACGATCCGCTGGATCAAAGGCCCGAATTCTTTCGAGATGTCGAGATCGTAAGTGTAGAGCGTTTTAGCGCGGGTGTAGCCTGCCGTTTCGATCCAGGCGGCATAGTGTGCGGGGTGGTGGCCCATCATAATCATCGGCGGATGGTCATGGCCTTTGACCAGAAGGCCGGGTTCTTCCCACATGACCATGGAAATGGGGCCGAGCACGCGCGTCATGCCTTCATCGCGCAACCATTGCTGGGCTGTATCCAGAAGCGCGTGGGCGACGCTTTCGTCTTCAGCGTCGAAATAGCCAAACATCCCAGTGCCCGGCCCAAATCCCTGATCGGCAGGCATTGCCAAAGCAAGCTCATCAATCTGAGCCGAAATCCGCCCCACCGCTTCACTGCCTCGCCAAGCGATGAAAAGCTGCGCGCGGGCATGACCGAACAGCGGGTTCTTGTCAGGATCGAGCAGTTCCAGCTGCTCAGAACGCAATTGCGGGACCGAATTCGGCACTCGCGCGGCAAATGTGCGCCCGCAATCGACGAATTGTGCGCGGCCTTTCTTGCCGCTGACAGTGCGAATCTCTATCTGAGCGTCAATTGTTGAAGCTGTCACGCAAGCTGCCCCGTAAAGAGTGTGATAGTTTGTTATTAGTCAAAGCGCCTCATGTCGCGATGGACCACGGCACGCAAGTCCATGAAGCGATGATGCCTCCTGCGAAGGGAGTATCCGATCACTGAGTGAAGGATAGAGAATTTGGCAGGTGGACCGCGTTTGCGGTACAGCGCTGCAACACGAGAATTGAGCTATGAATATGCAACCCGACACAATCATTGCGGCTGAACCCGCATCTGGCAGCGCGCCGCGCGCCGTGCGTGCTAATTTCCAGACGACGGATGACAAGGCAATGCTGCGCGCCGCGCGTGATCTGGTCAAGGATCTGGGCAAGGCGCGTGGCGGCGTTTACTGGACGGACATGTTGGTGTCCGCTGGCCTGGGATACGGGGCGATTGCAACTGCGATTTTTTCCACCAGCCTTGCCGTAACGCTGGTCGCCGGAGTTGTGGGCGCGCTCGCGCTGTACCGTGCGCTGATGTTCATTCACGAATTGACGCATATTCACCGCGATGCGCTGCCCGGCTTTCGGACCGGGTGGAACCTGTTGGTGGGGATCCCGCTGCTGACGCCCAGCTTCATGTATGAAGGCGTGCACACGATCCACCACAAGCGCACGCAATATGGCACAGTGGAGGATCCCGAATACCTCCCTCTGGCGCTGATGAAGCCTTGGAGCTTGCCTGCTTTCGTGCTCGTCGCTCTGCTTGCGCCCGCGGCGCTGCTGGTGCGCTTTGCAGTGCTCGTGCCGCTCGGAGCGCTGTTCCCTGCGGTGCGGACGTTCACATGGGAGCGCTTCAGCGCGCTTTCGATCAACCCTGATTTCCGCCGCAAGCCTCCCGAAGGCGCCTTTGCCAAGCGTGTCGCATGGCAGGAAGCCGGCGCGAGCCTCTGGGCGATTGCCTTGCTGGCCAGCACCTATTGGCTCGGTTGGCAGCCGCTGGTGACGGCTTTGGTTATTCTTTCTTTCGCGGCATTGCTCAACCAATTGCGCACGCTGGTGGCGCATTTGTGGGAGAATGAGGGTGAACCGATGACGGTTACCGCGCAATTCCTCGACAGCGTGAACGTCCCCCCACCCGGCATTGCTGCCGAAATCTGGGCACCGGTTGGGCTGCGCTATCACGCCCTGCATCACTTGATGCCGTCCATGCCCTATCACGATCTGCCCGAAGCGCATCGCCGGTTGGCGCGCGAACTGGGCACGGGCTCAACCTATGAAGGCGCGAACCATCCAGGGATGGGCGTGCTGGTCGCTCGCATCGCCAAGAGCACGATGGGGCGCGCGTCGTCGTGATCTGAGCTTCGCCGGATTATCGGACCGGATCGGCCTTGATCAGTTTTGAGCGTTTGGAGCTGGGCGCAGGCATATCTGCGGGATTGCTGCCGCTTTGCGTGCGTGTCGTCGAATTGGGCCGCACCCTCTGATCGGGAATCGGCGCTTGACCCTGGGCTACCCCGGAATATTCACCTGCCAATTCTGTGCCGGGAAGCGCTTCGTCAATCATCAGTGTTTCGCTGGAGGAGATGACTTCCAGCCCCTCCCCGGCGGCATCGCTGGCGTTCTCAGGCTCGCTTGAACACGCCGCTGCCGTCACACCGCCAGCCACCAGCATCGCCCACGTAAAAATGCGGGCAGCGCTCGTGCGAAACTCAGCGTTCGTCGATATTCTCGACATCGCCGTCTTCAGGCAAACCGCCGATATTGTTTGTTGTGCCTTCTTCAATACCTAAGGCTTCTTCGGTGGCTTCCATCTCACCATTGGGCTCGGTGACAGGAGCGGTGCCCGCTTCGCCATCATCCGTCATTTCATTCCCCGCTTTGGGCATCTCAGCTTCGACCGGCGCATCTGCCGGTTCTGCACAGCCCATCAGCGCAAGCGGCGACAGGAAGGTGAGGGTGAGGGCGATGGCTGTCAGCGTCTTCATGAGGTCAGTCTCTTTCGCTTTGATGATGTATGCACTCTTAACAGGACCAACCCGCGAGTGGTTCCAAATCAATCGAGAAACGCAATCATGGCGCAGCGCCGCTCCGCGGGCAATCCGTCATCGACTTCATTGGCAAGCTCACCGGCCAGCCGGGGGTGGGCATCGAGCGCAGTGACTTCCTCAAACCCCAGCCGCGCATAAAAGGGCGCATTCCACGGCACATCGCGGAATGTGGTGAGCGTCACCGCTTTGAAGCCGGAATTGCGGGCATCGACCATGCAAGCGCGCATCAGGCCGGCGCCAATGCCGCGTTGCTGCGCATCAGGATGGACCGATATTTCCCACACATGCAGCTCGCGCTGAAAAGGTTCGGTCGCGATAAAGCCAACCGCGCGGTCATCGACGAAGGCTGTGAGGCAATGGCCCTTGCGGATCAGGCGGCGATGACGATCGGCCGGAATGGCGTGCGTGCCCGCGATGCCGCTGAGCCCTTCGATGCTTTCGAACAACGTGCCTGCGGCCATCTCAATCGCAGGCATGGCGTCTGCGTCCTCGGGCCGGGCGAGGCGCAGCGACCAGTTTTGTGCGCGCATCGCGTTATTCCTCAGTCCGGATCAGCACAGTCTCGCCTACCAGCAGGAACAGTCCGAAGGGCGCCCACGCGGCGAGGAACGGCGGGTATCCTCCAAAAGACCCCATCGCCAGCGCAGCGTTGTCGACCACGAAATAGGCAAAGCCCAACCCCATGCCGATGATCGCGCGAACAACCAGTTGACCCGAACGTGCAAGCCCGAATGCCGCGATAGAGCCCAGCAAAGGCATCAGGAATGCCGAGAGTGGGCCTGAAATCCTGTGCCACCATTTGGCGCGCATTTCTGATGTGCGCCGACCCAGCGCCTCAAACGCGTCAATCGTGCGGGAAAGCTCCCAAAAGCTTTGCCCATCAGGGTCCACCGATTGCACATCAATGCGCTCTGGCGTCAGGCTCTCGCCGACCACCAGCGTGGCGAGTTCGGTGGTTTCCGCCGCGCCAACATCGAAGGACACCGGGTTTTCCAACCGCCAGCCGGGCGCGGCATAGGTTGCGCGGCTGGCCTTCACCTTTTCAAGGATCAGGCCGCCGGGTGCACGCCTGTACCAGGTCACGTCATCAAGCTCGATCTGATCTCCGCGCCCGACCAGCGATGATGCGGCCAGAATGTTGTTGCCATCTGTGAGATAGACATTCGCACGCACGCCGGTTTCCTGCGGCACATCGCCGTAATCGACCGCTTCCCAAACCTTAAGGGCGGCGTTCGCGCGGGTCACGATCCGCTCGTTGAAGGCAAAGCTAACCACCGCAATCGCCGCCGCTGTCAGCAGCAGCGGAGAAAGGACCTGGTGCGCCGAAAGCCCCGCCGCTTTCATCGCCACAACCTCGCTGTTCTGATTGAGCGTGACCAGTGTGATAAGCGTCGCCAGCAGGACCGAGTAAGGCAGGAAGCGCGATATGAGCTGCGGTACGCGCAAAGTTACATAGCGCCAGATTTCCGCCTGACCGTTGCCTTCCGGCGTCAGGATATCACCCGTGCGCCCAAGCAGATCGAGCATCATCAGCACAAGGACCAGCATCACCAGCACCGCCAGAATGCGCGTGATGAACATCTTTGCGAGATACGCCGTCAGCGTGCGGGAGGGAAAGAAATCGAGCTGCATGGGATAAGCGCGCCGCTACTGTGCGGGCGCGACCTCCGGCTGATTTACGCCGAGACCCGGGCGATCCTCCTCATGCGGCTCGCTCTCCAGGCGTTTGGGAGCAAACAACTTGCCGAGCTTTTTCGAGACTTTGGCAAATCCGTTTTCCAACCAGCCAATCGCCTGACCGCCGGGCACATAGGCCACCTGATAGAACATCCAAAGGATCAGCGCGGCAAACACCACAAATGGCCCCCAAAGTGCGAGGATCGGGTCAACCCGCCCCAGCGCTGCGATGTCTTCGCCATATTGGTTGATCTTGTGGTACGCCACGACCATCACAATTGAGACAAACAGGCCCAGCGCGCTGGTGGATCGTTTGGGCGGGATGGCCAGCGCCACCGCCAGCAGTGGCATGAGCAACATCATCACTACTTCGACCAGCCGGAAGTTGAAGCTTGCCTGGCTGGCGTCGCGCAATCCTTCTTCGGCCTTGTTGCTCCAGCCGATCTTGAGCAGTTCTGGCAGGATGAATTCACGTGTTACATCGCCGCGTGCCCGAAATTCCTCGATTGCGGGCAGGTCTATCGGCAGATCGTGGCGGCTGAAGCTGAGGACGCGCGGCGTTTCGCTGCCTGTGTCCTGAACAATTGCCCCTTCGGTCAGCCGCAGGATGATTGTGTCCGGATCGTCTGCGGTTGCCAGAAACGCGCCTTCGCGCGCGCTGATGGAAAGCACCTGTTTGCGATCATTCTGGACGCGCGCGAAAATCCCTTTGAGCCGCCGCCCTTCATCCTCGCTTTCCTCAATCCTGAGTGCCATGCGATCCGCCAGCGTGGTGAATTCGCCAACCTTGATTGACGCCCCGAGCGCGCCTGAGCGCAGCTCATATTCCATCTGCTCATAATAATAGCGGCTGATCGGCTGGATGTAGAACACCAGCGCAATGTTCACCGCGACCAGCACCAGCGTGATCGCGTAAGGCACCCGCAGCAATCGGCGATAGGAAAGGCCCACCGCGCGCATCGTGTCGAGCTCAGATGATGTCGCCAGCTTGCGGAAGGCGAGGAGGATGCCAAGCAGCAGGCCAAGCGGGATCGCCAGGCTGGCATATTCAGGGATTAGCGCGCCCAGCATTTTGAACACCACGCTGACCGGGCCGCCCTCAACCGCGACGAAATCGAACAACCGCAGCATCTTGTCGAGCAGCAGCAGTGAGGCGGCCAGCGCGAACACGCCCAGCATCGGCACAATCACGAGCCGAAAAATATAGCGGTCTATGCTGGGAATGAAGTTGAACAAAAGGGCCTCGTCAGCTCCTGTGGGGCGCTGCGCCGCATGTATGGCCGCGCGACGTAAAACTCAATGCGCACCGGCAACCCGTTTCAAAAAGCGTCTGGATCGGTGGTAGTTTTCGTGCGAATTGCCCGGCAATGCATTAAGAGCACCTGAAAGCGCGCGCCGCCCCTTGTTTACACAATGCGCGCAGTCAGCCCTGCGGGATTAATGATGAGGGATCAATGCCAAAACTGCTGAACCAGCAAGCCAATTACCGCGCGGATTTTGGGGAAACCTATCGATCCTCGGCAATTTTCCTGAAGCCTGATGGTATCGCGACCACGATTTCGGTGATGAATTACTGGAAGCACAAAAACGGGCTGAGCGTCTCTTTGCTCTTCACAGAGCGGCGGATGGACGGAACGCTTGTGGCGCGAACGCCCATGGGCTGGGATGCTGCGAATGTGATCAACTTTGTGCCCTCGATTGAAGCGGGATCGGTGGAGGTCGAAGCGTTCGGCAACGTCAATCTGCGCATTCCATATGCCGCGATCATGGCGGTGTACGAAACGCCGGCATCGGTCACCATGGTCCATGCCTATGGCCGCAACCATTCGCTGGTCGAGATTGAAGATGATCGCGCCATCCTCGAAGGGCGCGAGGGCTGCTGGACGCTCGATGTCGCGCAAGGCATTTCTAACACCGCCTATTTCCACAACGGCCACGCTCCCGTGGACGCGCAAAAGGCCACCATGATCCTGACGCGGCACGATGGCAGCGAGGTGGAGCGATCGTTTGACCTTGCTGCTCTACGCCCCTTTGAAACGGTTGCCTTCGACGTCGAGACAATCTGGCCGGATTATCGCGCAGCGCTGGATGGAAGGCTCGGCTGGGCCACGGTGCATTTCGACAATGCCTCCGCCTTCACCCGGATGCTGATCGCGCGGCATGATACGCGCACCGGCCATTATCAGACGACGCACAGCAATTTCGATTATTCGGCGCACCAGACCAACCTTATCGAGGCGACCCGCCCGGCGCTGATGAAGCCGCCCAAGGTCGCCGATGTCCAAGAAGAGCGCGTGGTCATCTATCCGCGCTTCACGCCGGGGCAGTATTCAGTCTCGACCGCGGGCGAGACCACACCTTTTGACCACGCTGAGGTGATTGACGCATCTGCGCGCGATGCGCTCGCCTTTGAGCGGGCCGATGGCGATCTGCCTTCGCGCATCGTCACCGGCTACCGCGCGCGCCGCAGCCCTGAAGCGCTGCCGTTTGAATGCTCGCTGGGTGTGACGCATGAGAAGCGCCCGCCCAAACGGTTCCACTGGGGTCTGGTCTCAGCCCACTTTGCCAGCCGCATTTATCTCACTCGCTATGAAGAGCTGTATCCTACGCCAGAAGAGGGTCCGATTGAACTGAGCTTTACGCTGTTTGGGCCCAGCAACCTTGAAAGCCAGACTCGCAAGCTGTCCTATGCGGCCCGTGATGACCTGCCGGACAGTTTTTCGATGGCGGATGTGTTCCCGGACGCAGATGCGGTGATCGGAGACGATTTCGGGTTCATCACTCTGTTCTGCAATTGGGGCGGTCTGGTGGTCTTTACCAGCCTTGAGAAAGGCGATGCGCTGACGGTCGAGCACACGTTCTAGTGCGGCGGCGCAGCGTTAAGCGCGCCGCTTGAGGCACCCGCGCCTTTACCAGAAGCGGCTGCCCGGCCCGCCTTTGAACGGCCCGGCTTCATACTGGCTGATCCAGCCGCCATAGAATTGCCCCGGCTGCGGCGTGATCAGCTCGCCATCCACCAGACACTGGTCCAGCGGATCAGGGTAGAAGGCGAGATAATCCTTGATCCCTGTAAAGCTGGTCGTCGGGTCTGGGTAGGCCCACGCGCCCGCTTCGATCCGCTCTCCTGCGACCACGATGTCCCAATATCGCGCCTGCCCCTTCCACTCGCACATCGTGCGGCGAGAATTGGCCTCAAAGTACTCCATCGCGACATCGGCGGGCGGGATATAATATGTGGGCGGGTGGCTGGTCTCCAGCGTGCGCCATGCCGCTTTGGTGTCGACCAGCTCAACGCCCTTGTGAATGATCTGAATGCGCCGCGCAGTTGGCTCCGCGATTGCAGGGCGCGGGTAATCCCACACGCTTTCCTGTCCGGGGCCAACGGGATCGGGTTCGGGGTGGCCGAACATGCTCAGCGCGCTCGCCTCACGCCTTTTCGAGCGTGCATTGCAGCGGATGCTGGTTCTGCCGCGCGAAATCCATCACTTGGTTCACTTTGGTCTCGGCGACCTCATATGGGAAAATGCCGCACACGCCGACGCCCTTTTGATGGACATGCAGCATGACCCGCGTGGCCTGCTCCAGATCCATATTGAAAAAGCGTTTGAGGACCATCACCACGAATTCCATCGGGGTGTAATCATCATTGAGCATCAGCACCTTGTACTGGCTCGGCTTCTTGGGCTTGGTGCGCGTTTTGGTCGCGATACCGATTTCGCTATCGCCGTCACCATCGCCGTCACCACCGCCGTCTCCGGGGCCACCCTTATCCTTATCGCCATCATCGGCCGCCACCACGCGCAAAGCGTGAGCTGTCAGTGCGGCATCAGGAAAGGGGAAGGATCGCATAGCACTCCATTATGGGATTCGATGCCCGCTGCGCAAGGAGCCAGTGGTCCGAAATTGCACGGAACATCGCTGTGAAGGGCCATAACGGCTGCACATACGAAAAAGGGCCGGACTTCTCTTGCGAGGAGTCCAGCCCTTGCGCTTACTCAGCGCGCTTTTCTGAACCGGATTTGGGAGAGAGAGGAGAGGTCCGGTCCAAAAAC
This sequence comes from Pseudomonadota bacterium, assembly GCA_039815245.1. Taxonomy (GTDB): domain Bacteria; phylum Pseudomonadota; class Alphaproteobacteria; order Sphingomonadales; family Sphingomonadaceae; genus Erythrobacter. Next base: position 252,723 of record JBCBZR010000003.1, read on the forward strand.
TTCGTATTCAGTCTGTCAGGCTTAGGCGGCCTTCGAAACCTTTTCAGCGGCGACGCTGACGCGGTTCGAGATCGGCGCGAAAGCATCGTTGTAGAGCTTCACGATAGTCTCGGTGCGCTGCGAGCCGAACGACACCATGGCGTCGAAGTTACGACGAGCGATTTCGCCCTGAAGCTGCATCAGTTCGGTCGGTGACTTGATGGCAGCAACTTTCTTGGCGTCTTCGGTCACGACTTCAGCAACTGATTTGACGTTTTCGATGTCGCCGCGGACGATTTCCTGCGTGCCGTTGACCAGGATCTTGCCGCTTTCAACCATCGCTTCAAGGTTGGCTTTGCTGAACTCGCCTGCTTCGCTGGCGAACTCGCCGGCCTTCGAATAGGCGGTCTTCACGCGCTCTTGCACGTCTGCGGCCATCTCCTTGGCCTGGGCGGTCATGTCGGTCTTTTCTGCGGTTGCCATGATGGTGTCCTTCAATTTGGTGATCGGGTTGGTATTTGCGGTTTCAGTGGTCTTTGCTGCTTTCGAGACCGGCTTCTTGGCCGGAGCTTTCTTGGCAGCGGTCTTGGTCGCTGCGGGCTTCTTCGCCGCAGTCGATTTACGGGCGGTCGTCTTCGTCGCTGTCTTCGCAGCAGTCTTGCGCGCTGTCGTTTTGGCGGGCGCCTTCTTGGCCGGTGCCTTGCGGGCAGTCGTTGTTTTTGCAGCGGGTTTCTTCGCGGGGGTTGCAACGGCCTTCTTAACCGTGGCTGCCTTCACAGCAGGCTTCGGCGCGTCGGCTTCGACAGCCTCTGCTACGTTCTCGGCAATCGTCTTCTTCACAGTGGCTTCTTCGTAAGCCTTCTCAGCGGCAGCGTCGATTTTTGATTTCGTTTCTTCGGCCATTGATCCCTCTTGCGGTCTTTCGTGTGCTGTATTCCAACTCATGTTGCACTGCACAAAATAGGCATTGGGGCGGCGAAGTCAAGTATTTTGTGCAGTGCACAATAAGGCTAAAAAAGCTCAGTAAAGCAATGATGTGTCACCAGCAGGGGCGTTTGAACGCAGCCTGTGCGCAAAAAATGGTGCGCCGCGTTAGCGGGTTTTGACGTAGCGACCTGGCGCGTCTTCGATCACCGTGTCACCGCGCCCGCCAGGCTTTCGCTTGCCTGTCGAAGGCACCTTGGCGGTGTCCTGACTGTCCAACCATTCAAGCCAGTGCGGCCACCAACTGCCCTTGTGCTCCTCAGACCCGTCAATGAAGGATTGCAGGCTGGCTGCGTCCTTGTCGCCAAGCCAGTACTGATATTTGCCCGCCGCCGGAGGATTGACGACGCCCGCAATATGGCCGGACCCGGCCAGCACGAATTCGAGCGGCCCGGCAAAGTGCTCTGTGATCCGCCATACGCTTTCAGCCGGCGCAATGTGGTCCTCGCGTCCGGCCTGCACATAAGTGGGTGTGTGCACCCTCGTCAGATCAATCGGCGTGCCGTCCGCTTCGAGCGCATCGGACACCACCAGCTTGTTGTCGCGATACAGGTCGCGCAGGTAGGCGTTGTGCCAGCGTGCGGGCAGGTTGGTGACATCGCCGTTCCAATGCAGCAGGTCAAAGGCGGGATAGTCCTCGCCCAACAGGTAATTGTTGACGACGTAATTCCAGATCAGGTCTTTGCCTCGCAGCGCGTTGAATGTCGCGGCGAGATAGCGCCCGTCAACGTAACCTTCGGGCGCGAGCTTACCGAGCATCTCCAATTGCGTGTCATCAATGAAGTGCTTCAGGTCTCCGCTGCGTTCAAAATCGACCTGAGCGGTGAAGAAAGTCGCGCTCTTGACCTTGTCCGCCTCACCGCGCCGCGCAAGGATCGCGAGCGTGGCCGCCAGCGTGGTGCCCGCCACGCAATAGCCGATCGTATGGACGTTATCGACTTTCAGGCGTGCACGGATTTGGTCAATCGCATCCATCTGCGCGCGGATGTAATCGTCCCATTCAACATCGCCCATGCTCTCATCAGCTGATTTCCAACTGACCACGAAGACGGTGAGACCGGCATCGACAGCCCATTTGATAAAGCTTTTCTTGGCGCTGAGATCGAGGATGTAGAACCGGTTGATCCATGGCGGGAAGATGACGAGCGGGGTCTCATATACCTGCTTGGTCGAAGGGCTGTACTGCACCAGCTGATACAGCGGCGTTTCGTAGACGACCTTGCCCGGTGTCGCGGCGATGTTCTCTCCCAGCGTGAACGCGTTGGGATCGGTGTGCGTGAGTTGGCCGCGCCGCAGATCGGTGATGAGGTGGCGCATCCCACTGACGAGGTTTTGCCCGCGCGTGTCAATCGTGCGCTTCATGACGACCGGGTTGGTGAGCAGGAAATTGCCCGGGCTCATCGCTTCGGCGAGTGAATTGACGGCAAATTCAAGTTGCGAGCGCTTTTCGTTGTCCAGCCCGTCGATTGATTTGACGCTCTGGCGAAAATACTCCGCGAGCATCAGATAGGTCTGGTGCAGCAGCGCAAAGGCCGGGTGCTCGGCCCACGCCGGGTCAGCAAAACGGCGATCCTTAAGAGGGAGTTCAGCCTTGGGCGCTGAGGGCTGATCCAGCGTCTGCTCGGACTGGTTGAGCGCCCCCGTCAAGGAGCCAGCGATCTGGCCCATCACGCCTTGCCAAAGGGCAAAGGAATCCTGCGCCAGCTTGGTCTGTGCTTCAAACAGGCCTTTGGGCATTTGCTGGAGCATGGCCTGCGAAATGGTCAGCCATTGCGCTGGGTCCAGCAGGCCCGCAGCGGAGGCGGCTCCTTGGCCGTCGCTGGCTGTGGCCTTGCTTGCCAAGGATTGCGCCTGCTCGGCCATATATTCGACCCACATTTGCTGCAGTTCGCCGCCGGCCTTGGCCCATTCACCCAGATCACCGGGGGCGCTTGCGCCGCTCAGCAATTGTGCGATCCCCGCAGCGTCGTTCGCCTCCGTGCCGCCGGGCAACGCGCCCGCGAACATGGACCGCATCGCTTCGCCCTGCATGTCAAAGAATTTGGTGTCGAACAGCGCGCTCATCGACTGGGCGTCGGGCATCAGGCTGGGTCCCTCAGGAGTTTTGCTTACCATGCTGTTGTTTTCTCTTCCCCGCGGCGCTGTCCGCTCGTGCTTTTCATCGTCTAAAACTGCCACGATGCGACCAGATTGTTGGTGCTTAGCAGTCTTTAGCGAAAACGCCTTCCCTCCGCGACCGTTAATGGCTTAGACTATCATATCACGCAGTGCGTGTTTGATTGCGTCGCAAAGGGGTCTGTCGGCAATGAATGACCAGTTTTACCGCATGAAGCGGCTTCCGCCCTATGTGATTGCGGAAGTTAATTCCATGCGCCATGCCGCGCGGCTCGAAGGCGAGGACATTATTGACCTCGGCATGGGCAACCCGGATCAACCGCCCCCGCAGCATGTGATCGACAAATTGTGCGAGGTTGCGGCCAAGCCTGACGCGCATGGCTATTCGCAGTCCAAGGGGATTCCGGGACTGCGCCGCGCGCAGGCGAATTATTACGGTCGGAGATTCGGGGTCGAGCTTGATCCTGAAAGCGAAGTCGTGGTGACGATGGGGTCCAAGGAAGGTCTGGCGAGCCTGGCGACGGCCATCACAGCGCCGGGCGATTGCGTGCTTGCGCCTAACCCGTCTTACCCGATTCACACCTTTGGCTTTATCATTGCAGGCGCCACAATCCGTTCTGTTCCTACGACGCCGAACGAGGACTATTGGCGCTCGCTCGAAAGCGCGATGGCCTTCACAGTGCCGCGCCCCAGTGTGCTGGTGGTGAGCTATCCTTCCAATCCCACGGCCGAAACGGTCGATCTGGCCTTTTACGAGCGGCTGGTCGCATGGGCGCAAGAGAATAGGGTCTGGCTGCTGTCTGACCTGGCCTATTCAGAGCTGTATTATGACGGCAATCCAACGCCTTCGATCATGCAGGTCAAGGGTGCGAAGGACGTGGCGGTTGAGTTCACCAGCATGTCCAAGACCTACTCCATGGCGGGCTGGCGGATGGGCTTTGCCGTCGGCAACCGCGATCTGATCGCGGCGTTGACCCGGGTGAAGAGTTATCTCGACTATGGCGCTTTTACGCCGATTCAGGCCGCCGCTTGTGCGGCGCTGAACGGCCCGCAGGACATCGTCGAAACGAATCGCGACCTGTATCGCGCGCGCCGTGATGTTATGGTCGAATCATTCGGGCGCGCGGGGTGGGACATTCCCTCTCCCGCCGCCTCCATGTTCGCTTGGGCGCCGCTTCCACCGGCGCTTAAGGATATGGGAAGCCTTGAATTTTCAAAACAATTGCTGACTGAAGCCAAAGTCGCTGTCGCGCCCGGTGTGGGTTATGGCGAAGAAGGTGAAGGATTTGTGCGCATTGCGATGGTCGAAAATGAACAACGGCTCCGACAAGCGGCTCGCAATATAAAGCGCTATCTTTCTTCCTTGGGAATCAACAGCTCAGCAGCATGATACAATTTATACGATATTGGCCCGGGTCTTATTATGTTTTGGAACGTAATACGATTAGTTAGGTTCGCGTAACATATAGGTAACAGTCTTTGGAGGATCACATGACGCCGGGACCGTCTCGGCCTCTTACGGATCGGCAGGCCGCCGTGATGGAGCGAATTGACCGGCGCGTTCCGATTAAGGTGATCGCGGCGGACCTTGGTGTGTCCGAAACCCGAATCAATCAGCACATCCGAGCGCTCAAGGATCACTTCGATGCGAGCAGTCTGGGCGATCTGGTTGAGAAATATCGCGCTTATCAACGCTCGATTGGTGCAGAAGCTTCACAAGAACCAGAGCAAGCTCCGTCCGCAGATCCTGTGCAAGCCTCTGAAAATCAAGCAGACCGTGCCTTAGAAAACGCAACCCTAAAGGAACCCGAAAGCCCCTTAAGCGAAGCTGTATACAGCATTCCTCAGGTCCCGGCGACCGTCTTTGGCTTCGATATGGGGGATCGGGACAGCGCAGCAACTGTCGAGATGAACGACGTGCTGCCACTGATCGAACGCACCCCGTGGCTCAAACCCGGGGAGCCAAAGGTCGTCCCCGGGCTGCTCGATGGTGAGCATGCCATCCTGTTTCGCCTCGCGGCGATTGTGGGGATTGCGTTTGGACTGTTGTCCGCGATTATCCTCGCGCTGACTGCCGCGAAAACTGTTAGCGAAGCGCTGGATGGGCATGCGGCTGTCCCCGTTGACGAACAAGGCTTTACCTGAGGAGCACAGGCGAAGCGGGAGCTACACTGCCATGACTGACAAAATCCGCGCCGACGCCCTTAAACTTAAAAAACTGGTTCGCGAAGCCGAAGCGCTTGCTGACGAATCCATGCTCGCCTTTGCCCGCCTGAAGCAGGCGATGCTCATCGCGCGCCAAAATCCCGATGTCGAGGTTGATACCGGCCAGCGCGCGCTCATGCGGCTGAACCAAGCCGAAGCGCATGCCATGTCAATGTCGACCAGTTTGCTGCGTGTTCACGATGAGATGAGCAAGGTCGCTCGCGTGACAATGGCTCCTGATGTGGGCATCCCGACTGAGTTCGAAGAGGCCAACCTTGTCGATGGAGCGACAGCGGAAGCGCCCGAAACCATCGAAGCTTGATTTCCGCCTAATCTTACCGTGTTCGATTTGCTCGCCTCGAATCTCCGTTTTCTGATCCAGGACGGCCTTGCATACTCGGTATGCATTGCCGCCTTGATTTGGGGCGCAGGTCCGGAGCGAGCAATCGCACTTACCTGGCTGATTATTTTCGAGCTGTTCGATGCCCTGTACCGCTTTGTGTGGGGTGCGAATTATCAGCTTTCCGATGTCGATATGTTTCTGGCTGGGCTGGATGTTGTCGCTGCGATCGCGTGGATTGCTATCGCTCTCAACGCCAACCGCAATTATCCGCTGCTGATCGCGGCGCTGCAAGTGCTGGCGCTCACCGCTCATCTGGCCCGAGGCCTGATCGAGAGCATAGCTCCGGCGGCCTATGTCCTGATGGTCACCGCGCCAAGCTGGCTGCAATTGCTGGTCCTGGCTGCGGGAGTGGCTCGCCATATGCGCCGCAAGCAGACGCATGGGGATTATCGCGACTGGCGCCTGCCGGTCCGCCTAGGAGGATTGCTGCCTGCCAGCAGTTCGAGGAGATAGAAAATGGGCCTGCACCGCGCTCTTAGTCCGAACTCTTCCGCTAATGCCGAGGCGCGCTCAGTAACGGCACGGAGCCGAGCGTGCTTCGCTGTCTCCAAAGGCAATCGCCAGCTTGGTCGCCTTGTTGATGAGCTGGGCCGGATGGTGCTGGAACCCGGCGGCAACACCGAGCAGTTCTGCGCCGCGTTTTTGGACCACAATCGGTCTGTGCTGGGGCGGGTTCAACTCGGCCTTGGTTGCGAGGGCGCGCTTACATTTCGGATGCGGCAATTGTTTGAAAGCGCTCTTTCACGCGGGGCCAGCGCTATTATTATGGCGCACAATCATCCCTCAGGCGATTGCCGCCCGAGCAAGCAGGATATCGACGCGACCGAGCGCATCGCTTGGATCGCACGTGCGCTCGATATTGAATTGCTCGACCACCTCATTTTTACTGAAACGGCCGTCTATTCGCTGCGCGCGGGGGATGTCTTGTGAGCTCGCCAACCATGCCTTCCGCCTTCCCCGATAGCGATACCCTGATCCCCCGGTTTCGTGAGGCAGGGGATGTTACCCTTGACCTCTTACACCGTGATGGCCGGGTAGAGGACCAGTGGCTTGCCTTGCACCCGCGCGAATTTGAACTGCTGTGGCGGCTCGCGCAGGAGCCAGGTAAGCGCCTCACCCGAAAGCAATTGCTCGAAGATGTCTGGCGCATTCAATATGAGCCGGAGACAAACAGCCTGGCCGTGCATGTCGCGCGGGTGCGCGCAAAGCTGCAGCCTTTCGGCCTGGCCCGCATCCTCGCCACGCATGCGGAAGGCGGCTATTACCTCGACACACCGCCTGGCCCCAGCAGCTTCGTTTTCGTTGAGCCAGAGGGTGAAGGATGAAGCAGCCCTTGCGGTGGCACTGGACTTGGCGCGCCACATCAGCCAATTTGCGCGCCTGATTGAGGCCGCGCCTCCAACCTTGTGAGCCAGGAATCCATGACCGACACCGCAACACAATCCGCCCTGCTTGACGCGTCTGAAACGCAAACGCTTTACGCCAATGACCGCGTCGTCATTGATCTCAGCGCGGCGGGCGTCGCACATGTGCGCCTTGTTCGGGCGGATAAGATGAACGCGCTCGATTCGACCATGTTCTCCAGCATTATCGAAGCCGGCGAATTGTTGCATGGCCGCAAGGATGTGCGCGTTGTCGTCCTCTCCGGAGAGGGTCGGGCCTTTTGCGCAGGGCTTGATACAGCGAGCTTCTCCAGCGTCTCTTCCAGCCTGATTGAGCGCACGCACGGCAACGCCAACACCTTTCAACAGGTCGCGCTGCAATGGCGCAAACTGCCTATGCCGGTGATCGCGGCGCTGCATGGCGTGTGCTTTGGCGGGGGGCTTCAGATTGCAAGCGGCGCGGACATTCGCATCGCTCATCCTCAGACGCGCATGGCGATTATGGAGCTGAAGTGGGGACTGGTGCCGGACATGGGCGGCTATGCCTTGTGGCGCGGGACAGTGCGCGACGATATTCTGCGGGAGCTGGTCTACACCAATCGCGAATTCACTGGCGCCGAAGCGCAAGCGCTGGGGCTTGCGACCTATTTGGACGAAGACCCGCTGGCGCGGGCATTGGCAATTGCCGAGGACATCGCCAATCGCAATCCGCACGCCATTCGCGCAGCCAAGCGCTTAAGCGCGACCATGTATGAGATGTCGGGCGATGAGATCCTGATGGAAGAAAGCGTTGAGCAGCAGGCGATCAGCCGCACGCCTAATCAGGTTGAAGCGGTGATGGCCGCAATGCAGAAACGCGCGCCCAATTTTTCTGACGAGTAACGCGCCTGGGCGGTGTTGTGGCGCCTATCCAAACACCGCCACGCATTGCAGCCCGTCAAGCATCTGCCGCCCGGCGCTATCCCACATGCGCAGCCGTTCTGACGAATAGCCAGCAGCGGCGTGGCCACTGGAATTCTCAGCAAGATACCATCCATCGGGTGAGGGCACCTCAGGATCTAGCACGTTGAACGACCAATTGATCGAACTGATCGGGCCGGGCTTGGCCATGATGCGCAGCGCGCCCGGTGGCATCACATCGCCCATCAGCACCAGGGTCGCCACCGGATCAAGGTCATGGTCCTGCGTCAGCCGCGCCCAGCGCCGAATGGTCGGGCCATGATCGGCATCTTTTGACTGACCGAAGCGAATATCGAAATTTTCGCGAATGAATGCCGGTGCGGTATCCAGCTTCATCGCTGGCGCATTGTCTTGCGGCGCACTGAGCCAGTCGGCTGGCGCATCGGCCTGACGCGAAGCGCTGCTCTCGCGCCCGGTCGCGAACAGCCAGAATGCGGTGAGCGCCACTTTGCCGCCTGAATGGATCTCGCTGCGCACTTGCGTGACGTTGCGCCCTTGGCGCACGATTTCAGCGGTCATCTCAATCTCCTCGCCCACAGGCGCGACAAATCCCACCTGAGCGGCGCGCAAGGGGGGCAAGTCGGTGAAAGCGCGGGTCGCCATTGTGTAAGCGATCAAGGCGGAGGCGCCGCCATACAAGGTGCGCCCCTGCATCCAGCTTTGCGCATTGGTGAGGCGGGCCGGGCCGGGCTGCCCGGTGATAGGTTCGATCAGGCTGGCAATAGTCATGACACGCGCTGTGCCGCGTTCGCGCCCTCGCGTCCAGACCGGTTGCATTGCAAAACTGAAGGAATGGCAGAGCTTGGTTTGAGCCACACGTTTGCTGCCCATTGCCAAGCGTTGGAGGTGGCGCTAATGCGCCGCTTCCGTTTGGCACTGGATTCTTTCAGCCGCCAGGCATCTGGCCCGATGGCGGAGTGGTTACGCAGAGGACTGCAAATCCTTGCACGCCGGTTCGATTCCGGCTCGGGCCTCCACAACCCGCCGCGCTGCAAAGCGCCGCATATGAGTGCCGCTTTAGCTCAGTTGGTAGAGCACATCATTCGTAATGATGGGGTCACAGGTTCGAATCCTGTAAGCGGCACCACTAACCATCCGCAGTAATGACCTTTTTTGTTTCTGGCATCAGGAGCGGCTGCGCTCTTTGCGCAGGTCTTGTTGTGGGGCCGATTGCGGACCGTCCGCATTTGTTGGATCGCAACAAGCAAGCCGACGTTCCGCTCACGACCCAAACTCTTGCCATTGGCTAAAGCAGTAACCGCAGTCCGTTAGAAGCTCGCATCCAACCGCACGGCGTAGGTCCGCGGGTTGCCGGAGCGGGCGATCTCATTGCCAGCCTGCGCGCCGTTGAAGAACGAGTAGTAGGCGTCATCCAACGCATTGCGGACATAGGCGCTGAGACGGAACCCGTTCCAGGCGTAGCCGATGCGTGCGTTCATGAGCAGGCGGTCGCAGCATTCGTTGATTGCGAAGTTGCTTGGCTCGGCGAAGACTTCGGATTGGAAGTTTGCGTCGATGCCGCCGAAGAACCCGTTACCGTCTGAATAAGCGACACCAAAGTTTCCCGACCAGCGCGGTGCGAAAGGAAAACGGTTTCCAGCGAAGTTGGCTTGGTTGAACTCGTCCGGCTCTTGGGTCGGGTCAAAGTTGCCGTTGGGAAAATCATCAAACTCGGTGAACGAGTAGCCGATGCCGCCATAGATCTGGAGTTCGTCGGTCGCATCAAGGCTGAAGTCGGTCTCGAAGCCATAGAGGGTCGATTGACCAGCATTCACCGTCTGACCGAAGGTTGGGAAGCCCGGAATGGGCTCGGTCACCTGCTGGTCGCTCCAATCCGAGTAGAAAATGTTGGCGTTCCAGCGCAGACGACCGTCAAGCCAGACCGAGCGGAAGGCCAGTTCGTAGTTCCAAAGAAACTCCGGATCGAACTCGTTGATCGAGCCGTCGAGCACGATGATCTGAGCGCCGCCTGCGCGATAGGCGCGCTGGGAAACGAACGAGACATTGGCGTCGTCTGACAGGTTCAGTCGTACGCCAAATTTAGGCAGGAACGCCTCATAGTCCGCATCGGTGATAGTCGATTGCGTGCCCAAGAGCGGCGCGAGAAAGTCGAAGCCCGGCGGTAAGCCGCCTTGAACAGACGTCTCAGTGACCGATGTGTTCTCTAGCTGCTCGTTATCGTAGCGAGCGCCGAACAGCACATCGATGGTGTCGTTGAGCGCGTATTCGCCATCGACGAAGAACGCGAAGTTGCGGGTTTCGTTGGTGGTCTGGCTCACCCGGTCAATCAGGATGCTTGAAGGTAGAGCCGGATCCACAACCGTGGCTGGTACCGTGAAGGTATCCGTGAAACCATCCTCGTTCTCAAAGTAGTAGAAGCCACCAGCAACGGTCAGCTCATCGCCGAGATATTTGACGCGCAGCTCTTGCGAATAAGCTTCGTCGACGCCGGTGCGGTCCAGCGCTGCAATGGGCGCGGGCGTGCGGTCGAAGTCCTCGATCCGCACGTAGTCGGTGTCTTGAAAGGTCGTGATCGATTGGAGCTGCACGCGGTCCGAAATGTCCCACGTCGCGTTGATCGATTGGATGAAAGTCTCCGTGCCCTCGCTTCCGGGTGTGTCGTATGCGACTTCGCGGATGACCTGATTGGCTGTGACCGGAAAGCCTGGATTGCCATTGGTCGCGTCGATCACATCCTCGCCCGCGAAATTCTCGGTGTAGGACGAGGTCGAGATAATCTTGAAGTTGTCGCTCGGTTCAAAGAGCAGCTTGAAGCGGCCCGTCCAAAGCTCGGTCGCATCGGCTGGTTCGTTCAGAAACGTGTTGAAGACGAAGCCATCGGTCTCGCGGTAATTGCCCGCAATACGGAAGGCGAGGACGTCATCAATGATAGCACCACCGCCCGCAATAGCGGCCTGACGCTGTCCGTTATTCCCATATTCAAGGCGACCTTTCACCTCGTAGTCGTAGCTCGGGTCCTGAGTGCGGACATAGATGGCTCCGGCCAGCGCGTTGCGGCCAAAGTTTGTCGATTGAGGCCCTCGGAAGACTTCAACCTGCGCAAGGTCCCAACTGTCGGTCGGGCCGAAGAATGTCGTCTGGTTGCTAAGCGGGCTGTCGTCCACAAACACAATGAGGGTCGCGCCAGTCCCGCCGATGCCGCGCTGATCAATCCCACGAATAGAGAATCCCTGCTCACCAAAGCTTGCTGTGACATTGGGCACGCGCTCGATAATGTCGAACAGGTCGGTGATAGGCTCGCGCTCAATCGTCTCAGCGGTGGTGACGTTGACGCTGGCCGTCACGTCTTGAAGCGATTGTTCGGTCTTGCCGCCAGTCACCACGATGACAGGCGTGTCCTCGTCGAACTCAGCTTCGCCTTCGATGGCCGTGTTTGTCTCAGCGGTGGCGGAGACCGCACCAAAAGCAGCGATGGCCATAAACGAGGCCGCGTTCAAAAAAGTGGTGCGCATTAGGGTTCCCTGTCCATTTGACGAGCGCTCAGTTGCAACTGACTCGCATTCCCAAGCAGGCCAATATTGAGAATAATTCTTATTCACAAGTCTCCTTCGACTAATCTACGAGAGTGTGTCTTTCAGGGGACTCGGGTATGTTTGTAACAGGCGGTATTGTCGCGCAGTTGGTGAGCGTTGCCGCGATGCGCGAAGCCCAGAATCGCGGAAGCTGGGCGATCTGGGCCATCAGTCTCGCGCTGTTCGCTGCGTCGGTTTGGTCGATGAGTGTCGGCCTCGGCGCAGAGATCGGAGTCACATGGGCGCTGACCACAATCTCAATCGCCGCATGGCTTCTTATCCTGTTGCCGTTCTTTCGGGCGAAGGCCATCGGGCACAATCGCGTTCCGCGCACTCAGCGCCGCGCTCCGGTTGCGCCGAGTGGCTCCAAATGGAGGCTGACCGTGAAGCTCGTCGCCGCCGGTCCTTTGTGGCTGGTAGCCGCCCTCGGTCTGAGCCTGCTGATTGCGACCAAGCCTTGGACGACTGAGCTGACGCGCCTGTTCGTTGGCGGGCTATCCACACCGGTATGGTGGTCAATCGGAGCGCTTCATTCGACGGTTGATCTCAATCTGTGGCGCGTCGTCCTGCTGCCCATCGCCTTGTCTCTCCTCACCTTCGGAGCGTTCTACTTGACATGAACAGCGAGACACCTGCCCCTGACTCATCCGCCCCTGACGCGCAGAGCCAAAGCTCCTTCGTGCGGCGCATGATCGATTCCCATTCGGTGTTGGGATTAGGTCTGGCTGCGCTGATCTACATCGTGAGCGTCACCGGCGCCTTCACGCTGTTCGTGCCGGAACTGCACCTTTGGGAGAACCCGGGGATTGCGACATCCGAAACGCTTAAGCCTGAAATCGCAGCCAAGGCGATGCAGAATGCGGAGGCAAAGCTAGAGCCGGGCAACGAGATCCTGAATGTCATCCTCTACGCACCGGGAGAATTTCAGCCCTACACTGCCGTTCGGCTGAACCAGCGTGCGGATCGCGATAGCGAACTGCAATCCGATGACTGGATCGTGGACCCGAATACGGGCGAGCTGCTGGGTTCGATTGACGCGCCGTACGCGCATTTCATCGAAGACTTGCACACGGTGCTGCACTTGCCAAACCCTTGGGGGCGGTACCTTGTGGGGTTGGTCGGAGTGGTGATGTTCACGCTGATCCTGTCCGGCATCTTCGCACACCCGACGATCTTCAAGGACGCGTTCAAGCTTCGACTCGACCGTAACGCACGCCTCGCGTGGACCGACCTACACAATCGTTTGAGTGTCTGGGGGCTGCCCTTCCATTTGGTGCTCAGCTTTACAGGGGCGTTTCTGGGTGTGGCCGGTATCACGGTGTCTGCGTTGGCCTTCGTGGCGTACGGAGGCGATACGGAAAAGGCGATCTCCGTCATTAACGGTCCGCAGCCCATACTCGAAGCCCCGCCGATGACAGCCTCGCCGGACTACGCCGCCATGCTGCGCCAATCCGATAAAGAGGGGCGCACGATTGCCATTCTCGTTGCCAACAACCCAAAGGACAGCGGGCAAACGACGTCCATCGCTTACGCTGAGGAAGGCGTGCTCTCGATGCGTTCGTCCGACATCTATCGCAACTCAGGCGAGTTTCTTGAAAAGTTCGGCGGCAAAGGCTCCGAGGTCGGCGCGCGTTTGTTCGGCGCAATTCAGCCGTTGCACTACGGCACATTCGGCGGATACCCGATCAAGCTTCTCTATTTCGTGCTCGCTATCGGACTGACCTACATCACCAGCACTGGGATGATGATCTGGTTCAAGCGTAAGATGCAGCAGGGCCAACCGAAGCCGAAAAGCGAAGCCGCTTGGCGCGGGATGACGACTGGGCTGACCTTTGCACTTTCCGTGGGCGCAGTCTTGGCAACGAGCGGTATTGTACTGCCGATCGCGACGGTATGCCTGTTGGTATGGATAGCGGGCCTTGCTGCCATATGTACGAGCAACGGCCCTCTAAAGCTGGTCCGCTTTGGATGGTTAGGTAGTGCGGCATTGATCGGCGTTGCGATAGCTTCGAACGTCTTAGCTGGCGGTGGCGCATCGTTAGTCGTGAACGCTGTTCTCGTAGGTTGCGCCGCAGGCCTAATCGCAGCTGCTTTCCGTATCGCTCCAGAAGCGAAGGTACGGCTTGAACCTATCGGGGCGGCACCGCAGCCCGCCGAATGAAATTTGGCCAACCATGTCCACTGTCGCCAGCAGTTTCAGGCGTAGTTTTGCGGCTCAGTTTGGAGCCGATTGCGGATAGTCCGGTTTTGGTTTTCGCAATAAGAGAAGCAGACGGTCAGCCAAAGACCCAATGGCAAACGCAATCGGCTTTTCGTGCGCTCGACTCGCAAATCCCTGACAGCTACTCTTTGTTTCATGTTCGAGTACAAAGAGATCGATCCTCCGAAACCCTTGGAGAAGTTCGTTCATTGTCTTTGGGTTTTCGAGCAATCCGGTGGCAACTTGACCGACAAGATTGTACCCGACGGAAGGCCTGAATTGGTCGTTCACATCGGTGAGCCTTACTGGGAAGTGAGCTCGGGCACGCAGCAACCGCGCGTTCTATTTGCAGGCCAGCTCACCAAATCGCTCCACATCCAGGCTCGTGGCTCGGCTTCGATCTTGGCTGTGCGATTTCGGCCGGATGGCGCGCATCGGTTTCTTCGATCCTCAGTCGCCAGCGTCACCGATAAGCGCTTACCCATGGCGTCTATTGCGCCAGGCTCCGAAGAGACGCTTCTTCAAACGATCAATGCGCAAGCAGACAAGCTGGAGCAGCTCAGCGCCCTTGGCCAATTCGTCGCAGCAAGGATTGGCCCCGCTGAACCGGATCACATGGTTCGCGCACTGGTTGAAGCGGCCTTGGTGAATGCTCCGATTGAATATCCCAGCCATGTTCGACCGCGCCAGGTGCAACGCCGGTTCAAGCAGGCGACGGGCGTCAGCTTGCGAACATTTCGGGCCATCCGGCGCTTCCGTTCGGTCTTCGATAGAATGCAAGCAGAGGAGCAAGAAAGCTGGGTCGAGCGCGCTTTGGAGGCGGGATATTTCGATCAGCCACAAATGGCGCGAGACTTTCAGCGCTTTTTGGGCTGCTCTGCGCGCGAGTGGGTTGAAAGCGCCGCAGGGTTGGGACTGGCGCTCGGCACCAACTGACCCCGGCTGGGGTCGTTTCGATACAAGAAGTCGTGACGAAGTCGGCGCTACACCTCTTTGGGCACCACAAGCAGGGAGGTAAGATTATGAAAACGCAATGGCTTTTGATTGCCGCAGTGATCGGCGCAGCGGCAAACGTTCCATCGCTGGCGGGTTCCGAGACTTCGGGCGCGCACCCAAGTTGGATGGAAGGCTGTTGGCAGCACGAAAGCGGCACGACGCGAGAAAGCTGGCAGCGCGGCTTTGATGGATTACTGTTTGGTCAGTCCGTCACAATCAAGGATGGGAAACTGACATTTTTTGAAGACATCAGAATTGAACGCGTGGACAGATCGCTGCGTTACGTGGTCTCTCCCGGCGGTGGTGCGCCTGTGACATTTAAGGCCACGCAGCAATCGCCATCGTCGATTACGTTTGAGAACCCCTCGCACGATTTCCCGCAACGCATTCATTACGAAGTGTCGGAAACAGGCATAGCCGCTCACATTTCCGATACCGAAGGCGGCAATCGGATGGATTTTCCGATGCGAAGTGTTGCCTGCACATGACCTGATACAGGCCAGGCCGTCCACCTGGCTTGACATGCAACAACTATGTTGCATAAAGCCCTATGGGAATTACGCACGATCCTCAACTCAGCTTGCTTTTCAAAGCACTGGCGGACGACGTGCGCATCCAGATCCTGGATGAGCTCAGACACCGTGATCACCAAAGCCTATCCGAAATCTGCGCCCGACTGATCGATACGCATGATCTCACACTGACACGGCAGGGCATTAGCCGACATTTGGCGCGGCTTGAGGAAGCGGGGCTCATACGCACAGATTGGCAGGGGCGTACCAAAATTCATTCCCTGTCAGCCCGCCCACTCACGAAGGTAATCGAGCCCTGGCTCGTTCCCTTTCGAGAAGGAGATGAAAAATGAAAATGCACATCAAAAGTGTCATGGTCGATGACCAGGCGAAAGCGCATAAATTCTACACCGAAGTCCTGGGCTTTAAGACCAAGCGCAATATCGAAATTGGCGAGCATCGTTGGCTGACGCTTGTCTCACCCGAAGAAGAGGACGGTGTCGAGCTTGCTCTGGAACCCAATGAGTATCCTGCTGCCAAAGCGATGACCGCATCGCTTGAGAAAGACGGCATCCCTTGGACACAGTTCAGCGTACCCAATGTCGAGGCTGAATATGAAAGATTGCAGCAAGCCGGCGTGACCTTCTCAGCTGCGCCTATGGAAGCGGCGGGAACCAAGTTTGCTGTCTTCAACGACACTTGCGGCAACCTCATTCAACTCATCGAAGGCAACGAGTAGCCGGATCAGGTCGTTGTGAAGCCGAAACAAGGGGGCAGGTTTGACCTATTCACGCAGAAAAGTCGGGGAGATGTCGCTGGCTCTCGGGGCCAGCCTCGCCAGTCCGGCGCTTGCCTTTGGGCCGGTCAATACAAATGGAGGAACGGTGATGGAAAAAGTAACGGGGATTGGTGGCTTCTTCTTTCGGGCGTCCAATCCCGAAAGCCTGTCTTTATGGTATCGAGACAATCTCGGGATTGATCTGGCTCCGCAGAAAACCGGGGGCGCTCCGTGGGTTCAAGAAACGGGCTTCACCGTGTTCGATCCGTTTCCCATGCAAAACGACATGATCCCTGCAGGGAAAGCGTGGATGATGAACTTCCGCGTCGGCAATCTACAGGCGATGATCGATCAGCTGCGCGCAAACGGGAACGGGGTTCCGGACCTGACCGATTATCCTCACGGTAAGTTTGTCGAATTTGCCGATCCCGAAGGAAACGGGATCCAGCTTTGGCAACCACCGGCAGGCTGAAGCTTCAGCAGTCATGATGTGAGCGTCCAATGATTAAAGTACAAATGCCCAGCAATGGCCGCGCAACCGGTATTGGCGGCTTTTTCTTCAAAGCAAAGAACCCCGAGAAGTTGGCACGTTGGTATGAAGCGATGCTCGGCATCCAGCTCACGCCAAAGAACTATGATGACCCGCCTTGGAGAACCGAAGGTGGCACGACGGTCTTCGAGCCTTTTGCAGAAGATACGGACTACTTCGGTGCCGAGGGCCAAAGCTGGATGATCAATTTTCGCGTTGATGACCTCGATCACGTAGTTCTGCGTTTGCGCAATGCGGCCCACGATGTGCATTATGAAGGGGACGGCGACCCGTTTCCCAACGGACGCTTTGCCAAGCTGCACGACCCGGAAGGCAACGCTATTCAGCTGTGGGAGCCGGGCGGCAAAGATCCAGGCTGAATTGGGATCGGATGCATTGAAAGACAGATTATGACACTTGTCGAGCAAGATAACATTCACCCGGACTTTCTGGGCCCGCTTGAGCAAAAAGCGCCGTCTCTTCAGATGTTGTATGCGAGCACACGAAATGCCGTTCTTAGTATCTATCCAAATAGCAACGAGCTGCTTTACCACACCCACGCATTGTCATCGGTCTACAGCGTCTCAAGCAAGCTAAAACACGCCTTTTGCCACATTGCGATCTACTCAAGCCATCTCAATCTTGGCTTCAACTCCGGCACAGAGCTGGAGGATCCCGACAAGATATTGAAGGGGACTGGCGCCCGAATTCGACATGTACCGATCAAAAGTCCCGAAGACCTCAAGGAGCCTGCAATAACCGCGATGTTAGAACGGGCGGTCAAACACGCATTGTCTTCAGTCGGAGGTGCTCCGTTGGAACGAAAGTCACTCATCTCAAAAATTCGGTGAACCTTTGTAGCTTTGCCTGAACTTGCTTGGCAGCGCACCAAACAGATGCTTGAATTCCTAGCTGCACGCGCTTCCGCTCCGATAGCCCGCAAGATGGGTTGCTCCCACTTAACACCAAACCGTTAGGGAAACGATTTTTGCAGCTAAGTCTCTGGCTTTGGGGTGGGCGCGGCAGAGATTGATTTTGCGTGACCACCCTAATGAAGGAGACTTCCGAAACACTCGCGCGAGTGGCCGCCTTTGGGTTAGGATCGCTATAGCGCGCAATGACCAAATTTAGGGCGCAAACCGGTCGATTGACCGCCACGGCTTTAGCCCGCCGCGCCGCGTTAACCTCCTTAAGCCGCGTGGTTTAGTTTTACCCCGCTAGGCGGGGTAAAACGTAAACCGTAGCCGAAAGTAAAAACTATTCATCAAGGCCTAAACGGCGCGGCGGGAGTAAAGTTCGCCCTGCTGGAGCATTTTCTGCTCGAGCTCAGGAACGTGCGCTAGCAACTCGTCCCTTCCTTCAGTTGTAAGCTTATCCGCCTGTGACGTCGCTGTCCGCCCTGTGATTGAGAAGCCGCTTGAGAGCATAGTGCGGGATGTCGAGGCTCTTGGCGATGGTAATGAAGGTGCGCCGCAGATCGTGAAAG
This sequence comes from Pseudomonadota bacterium, assembly GCA_039815245.1. Lineage (GTDB taxonomy): Bacteria > Pseudomonadota > Alphaproteobacteria > Sphingomonadales > Sphingomonadaceae > Erythrobacter. Next base: position 270,785 of record JBCBZR010000003.1, read on the forward strand.
GTGAGCGTGATACCGCTGGCCTCGCTCACGCGATGATGCATACGCTTGGTCTCGACCAGGTGGTTGCCAGTACCGCGCCCCGAAAACACCCATTCGCCAAGCGGATCGCTTTCCCGGCGCTCAGCGAGAAGGCCTCCCAAAAACTCAGAAAGTGGAAGTTGCAGTGGGTCGCCGCTCTTGGTGTCCGGCACCACCAACGTCTTGCCCTCAAGGTCCACATGCTCCCATCGCAGTCTTGCGATCTCTGACTTTCGCATGCCGGTGAACAGGGCCATCAGAAGAAAGTCGCGAGCGACCGGCTCTTCCGCTAGTACTGCTTTCCACCACTTTGCGTGTCCCGCCAGAAAAATCGTTGCTCTCATGGAACGGTCTTGGCTCATCTGAATTATACCAAGCAGTTCAAAATGAACTTATCGGTTCACTTTGTCCTGAACGGTGCAATTCCATGCGAGCGCGAGCCACCCAAGATGCAAGACTTTCTCACCAATTCTGATCCAGCGCGAAGGCAAGCGTTTCGCACGCTCAGCCGCGCGTGCTTGTTTGCAGGGGTCTGTATCCTGTCGGCCTGCGCCAGTGTTGGGCCAGATTACGCTGCACCGCAAATTTCTGGTGCCGAGCGGGGCTGGGCCATGGCAGACGATCAAGCGGCCCCAGAAGACGCCTTCATCGCGTGGTGGCGCGAGAGCGGTGATGCCAATCTCACGCGGCTTGTTGAAACGGCTCTGGCGGACAATCTGAGCGTGCGCGAGGCGCTGTCTCGCGTGGATGAGGCGCGCTCTTTGCGTAGTTCGGCGCGCGCGGCTTACTTGCCGCAGGCGCAAGCTGAAGCCTCTGCGACGACCCTGCAGCAAAGCCTCAACGGCAATCCAGGGCTTGCAGACTTTCCCGGCTTTGTCCGGGAGTTTGAGCTGTTTGATGTGGGCGGCGCTCTGGCTTGGCAAGTCGACCTTTGGGGCCAGGTTCGTCGTCAGAACGAGGCGGCAGATGCGCGTCTTTCATCCAGTGTCGCGGCGGCCAATGCCGCTCGCCTTGCGATCGCGATCGAGGTGTCGAGCACGTATTTCAACCTTGTTGGCCTCCAACAGGAAATCGCTGCGCTGAATGCAGCAATTTCTGCCCAGCAAGACATTTTGGAATTTCGCGCGATGCAGATGGACGCCGGGGCGCTGTCGCTGGCCGATTTGACGCCGTTCCAATCGGAACTGGCGGCCCTTCAGGCGCAAGTGCCGCCGCTTGAAGGCGAGTTGACCGCGCAAGCGCTGGCGCTCGGCACTCTCACCGGTAACCTTCCCGAAAGTGAGCTGGCTTTGCTGGCACGCAATGCGCAGCCAATTGCGCTTGGCGATGTACCGCTTGGCTTGCGATCCGAGATTCTGAGGCGGCGGCCAGACATCAATATCGCTGAACGCCAATTGGCTGCCGAAACCGCGGAAATCGGCGTTGCCAAAGGCGAGTTGTTTCCAAAGCTCTCTCTCAATGCGAGCGGGGGATTTACCGCGACCGATGCGGGCGATCTCATCCAAGGCAACAGCTCGCGCTTTTCTGTTTTTCCGCTGCTGTCGTGGCGCATTTTTGAAGGCGGGCGCGTGCGGGCCGAAATCCGGCTAGCCGAAGCCGAAGCGCGCACGGCGGCGCTGGCTTATGAAGGAGCGATCCTGGATGCGCTGCGCGAGGCTGAGACGGCGGTCGCAACCTACCGCAAGTCCCGCGAGGCCTTGGCGCTTTCTCGCAGCGCGCGTGACGTTGCCCAGACGAATATGCGCTTCACGAGAATTCGCCGCGATGCGGGCGCGATCAGTGAAATTCAGCTTCTCGATGCGACCCGCCAAATGAACGAAGCAAACCGCGCCGTTGCGCAAAGCTGGCGGCGCGCGGCGGTGGCGATGACGCAGCTTTACGGTGCGCTGGGCAGTGGCTGGCAGAGCCCCGAAACTTCTTCCGAGCAGGGACAAGGCAACAATGAAAACTAGGTTGATCGTAATGGCCAGCGCTGGCCTGCTTGTGGCGGCGTGCTCAGGCTCGGAACAATTGGTGAGCGAACCGCGCCCGGTAGACTGGGTGAAAGTGGGCAGCTCAAGCGCAGACACCGCGCAAGGCAACGTCTTTCCTGGCCGCATCCAGGCGCGTGAAAGCACTCTTGTAAGTTTCGAGGTCGGCGGAAGGGTCGCAAGCATTTCCTACGAAATCGGGGACGCGTTCCGCCGGGGTGCCCCCCTCGCTCGCATTGAAGGCAAGGTCTATCAGATGCGGGTGAGGGAGGCGCAGGCCAATCTGATGGAAAGCCGCGCGCGCGAGGCTGAGGCCAAGCTCAATCTGGAGCGCCAGAAGTCGCTGTTTGAAAAGAACGCCGCGTCCAAGGCTGAACTGGAGCGGGCCGAGGCACAGCTGGGCAGTTTGCGCGGGCTTACACAGGCGAATGCCGCGCGGGTGGGCTTGGCCCGCGACGCGCTGTCCGACGCCGCGTTGCGAGCGCCTTTCGCTGGCCGAGTGGCGCGGCGACTGGTCGAACCCGGCGCACAAGTCGCCCCCGGAGAGCCGGTGCTTGAGATCGATGGAATAGCGCTTGAGGTGCGCTTCACGGTGTCCAGCGCGCAACGAGACCTTCTGAGCGCAGGCGACCCTGTTACCGTCCTCATGCGGTCCGACGCCGGAGACGTGATCGAGACGCCCGCCACAATCAGCGAGTTATCGAGCCGCGCCACGGGCGTGGGGGCGTTTGAGGTTTTGGCATCTGTGCCCGCCTTGCAGGGCGGAGCGCGCCCGGGGCAGGTGGTCGATGTCCGGATCGAAGGAGCCGCTGACACGCAAGGTGAGGCCCCGATCCTGATCCCGATCACCGCGTTCAAACCGACCGGCCCTAACACCGGCGAAGTGATGGTGATCGATCAAGGCAATGGCCGTCTTCGCGCTCGCCCCGTCAGTCTGGGCAAGCTGGTGGGCGATCAAATCGCTGTCATCAGTGGCCTCCAACCCGGTACGATCATCGTCAAGCGTGGCCTATCCTTTGTTACAGACGGAGAGCCGGTAACGCAGATTGGCACCGGACCGGAGCGGTACTCGAAATGATGAACCTGTCTGACTGGGGGTATCGAAACCACTCGGCGATCCTGCTGACCATCGCGCTGATGATGGTGTTTGGCGTCATCAGCTATTTCACCTTGCCTGCGCGCGAAGACCCAAAGCTGACCATTCGCGAGGCCGTGATCGTCACACCCTATGCCGGCATGAACGCGCAGCGTATTGACGAGCTTGTCACCAAGCCGCTGGCTGAAGCGATCAAGTCGATCCCGGAGATGAAAGAGGTCCGCGCGACTTCTATGGAGGGGCAGTCAATCATCCACGCCGAAGTAGCGTTTCAGCACCCCAATCTCCCGCAAATCTGGGACGAGCTGCGCAACAAGGTCGAAGAGGCCAGCGTGCAACTGCCCGAAGGAGCCGATGCCCCGATCATCAACGACGAGTTCGGTGACGTCTCAGTCATCACCCTGGCTTTGCAGTCGGACGAGTTTGACATGTTTGAGCTCGGCGATCTTGCCGAACACATCCGAGAGCAGCTCTACACGGTGGATGGAACCCGCAAAATCGACATTTTGGGGCGTCCCGGCGAGCGCGTTTACATCGAAATCTCCAACGCTGTGCAGGCGCAGCTTGGCGTGTCTCTGGATGAAGTTTCCCGTCAGCTGCAATCACAAAACGTTGTGATGCCGGGCGGCGCGATCGAAACTGAGAGCAGGCGGCTCTCAATCGCACCTTCGGGCAATTTTGAGACCATCGCGCAGATCGAGAACGTTCTGGTTCGCCTGCCGGATAGCAGCACGGTACGGCTGGGCGACTATGCCAAGGTCAAGCGCAGTCTGGAGGACCCAGCCCGGCAGCGCGCCTACTTCAATTCAAAACCCGGCATCATCTTCGCCATCTCAATGGAGGCGTCCTACAGCGTCCTCAATTACTCCGAACGCGCATCGGCAGAAATCGAGCGGGTGCGCGCGTCCTTGCCCGCTGGCGTGACGCTTTCGACGGTGACCTATCAGGCGAAGGCCGTTGAGAATTCAGTCTACGGCGTCAGCATCAACGTGGTGCAAACGCTTTTTATCGTTCTCGCAGTCGTCATCCTGTTCCTCGGCATGCGCACAGGTCTTATCGTGGGTTCCATCGTGCCGGTTGTGGTTCTGATCACGCTTGCGGTGATGGGCTTTGCCGAAATTCGCATTCAGCGCATGAGCCTTGCGACAATCGTGATTGCCTTGGGGCTGCTGGTCGACAATGGCATTGTGATCGCAGAGGATTTCAAGAGCCGTCTGGCAGAGGGCGTTGATCGCCGCGATGCCATCGGTGAAACCGGTCGCGAGCTTGCTCTGCCGCTCCTGTCGTCCACAATCACGACTATTCTGGTGTTCCTGCCGCTGATGCTCGCAGCAGATGGCTCGGGCGAATACACGCGCTCCATCGCGCTTGTGATCCTGATTTCGCTGACTGCATCTTGGCTGATCGCAATGCTGGTGACGCCCACGCTGTGTTACTGGTTCGCCAAGGCGGAAGACGAAAAGAAGGACAATTGGCGCAAGCGCAATGTGGACAAGGTGTTTCGGCGATCGCGGCGGCGCTATGAAACGGTCCTGCGCGGCATCCTTGGGCGCAAGAAGCTCTTTATGGGCGGTGTGATCATTGCGTTTCTCGCCGCCGGATTTGGCATGGGGCTGGTCCCGCAGCAGTTCTTTCCCGCCTCTGATAGGCCCGAGGTTCTGGTCTATGCGGATATGCCGGTTGGCACGTCCAGCGCAAAGACCAACAAGACCATCGCCGCCATTTCGCGCCATCTGGAAGACAAGGACAAGTATCCCGGCATCAAGACCATTGCCGCCTATTCAGGCTTTGGCGGACCACGTTTCGTGCTTTCGCTGGCGCCGGTGGACCCTGCTCCCAATCGCGGCTTTATGGTGATCCGCACTGATGATCGAGAAACGCGCGATGAGTATGTGAAGCTGTTTCGCCGTGATTTGGCAGAGGCCTTTCCCGAAGCGCGGCTGCGGATATCATCGATGTTCTTAGGGCCGAGCGACACGCAAATCCTGCAACTGCAAGTGCGCGGTCCGGATGATGATGTCCTGATCGAAACGGGCGAGCGTCTGGCTGCGGTATTCCGAAGCGTGGGCGGCACGATTGATGTGTTCTCCGACTGGAAAAACCCGACCACGCAGCTGACGCTAAATGTCGATCAGGCTGCTGCGCGTGCGGCAGGCGTCACATCGGCTGACGTCTCATCCTCGCTCGCTATGTTCTTTTCAGGGCGATCCGTGGGCATCTATCGCGATGGCGATGACCAAGTGCCCATCGTGCTGCGCGCGCCAGACCGCGAGCGGCTTGATCCGGGTCGGTTGGAGAGTGTGGTGGTCTTCCCAAGCAATGGCGGGGCCTCGGTCCAACTTGGCGAAATCGCTACTCTATCGCTGGAACCCAAGCCCGGTCGCATCCAGTCAGAGGACCTGATCAAGACACTGACAATTGAGGGGCGCCCCCTCAGCGTTACGCCAGAAGACCTTATCGGACAGATTCAACCACAAATTGATGAGATCGAAGCCTCTTTGCCGCCGGGCCATTTCCTCGAATATGACGGAATCATCGAACAGACGGCTGAAGGCAATAAAGAGCTGTTTTCAAACTTCCCCTTGATGCTGGCGATGATCGTCATCTTGCTGGTGCTCCAGTTCAAGGGCTTCAAGCGAGCCGGGATCGTCTTTGCCATTTTGCCACTATCGATCATTGGTGCAGCCCTTGGCCTCTTGCTGTTGCAGGCGAGCTTTGGCTTCATGGTGATCCTTGGCCTGTTTGCGCTGTTCGGCATCTTGATCAACAATGCCATCGTCCTGATCGACAGGATTGACATAGAGCGTGCAGCCATCGCTGATGAGAGCGCGAAGGACTACGGTGAGGCGGCATTTGAAGCGATTATCTCGGCCTGTTTGCGGCGGTTTCGCCCTATTATCATGACGATGATCACGACGATTGTGGGCCTGTTGCCGCTGATTATTGGCGGCGATGTCCTGTTTTACGGAATGGCCAGTGCCATCGCAGGCGGATTGATCGTCGGGACGGTGCTGACGCTGGGGGTTGTGCCAGTGCTTTATGCGGTGCTCTTTGCAGAACCGGAGCAATCAGGGCAAAACAACAATCACGGCGACAGTGATGGCATGTCCAATCGCCTCTCACGATTATGGAGTGCGATTACAGATCGGATGAAATGGAACAAAAAATCACCAAATCCGGCAGGCTAAGCGCAAGCGAAACCAAGCGCCTCGCCATCCTCGACAACGCTCTCATACTGCTTCTCAATCAGGGTTTTGAAGGGATGAGCATGGACGAGTTGGCTGAACGTGCGTTCGTCGCGAAGCCAACAATCTACAATCACTTCGGCGGCAAAGAACAGCTGTTTGCCGAGGTAGTTGAGCATTCGCTCAAGAAGAACCGAGACAAGATCATCGCCGAGGAAGTTCTGGAAGTTGGAGCGGAGGCAGGCCTTTATCATATGGCCTTCGAACTGACGTCGATGTTTGGCAGGGATGATGACATGCTGCGCCTCTGCCAGCTGTGCATCGTTTCTGCAGACCGCTTTCCCATGGCAATCGACACATTCCTGAAAAGCGGCCCCTGGCAAGGCACCGAGCGAATGGCTGATTGCATTGCGCACTGGCACAAGGCGGGCGAACTGGAAGCAAGCGACCCCATGCTCGCCGCCCAGCAACTTGCCGAATTGTGCAAGGTCTCGATTTTCGACCGGCGGCTATACGGTCAGAAAAATAAAATGCCCGTGGACACGTGTGAACGGGTCGCGCGCGAGGCCGTTCGAACCTTTCTCGCTCGATTTGGCCGCTCAAATGCGCCGCTCATGAATTGAGGAGCCCTTGAACATGGGGGGCGACATACTCCAATCCCACTCGATAAACTGCGACAAACTCGCAATAATGCCGAAAAACCTTAATAACTCTCATTCGCATTAGCGACAATACGGACGCCCTTTCAGCAACCCAAAGGGATCGCAGCGGTGAGGCTAAGGGCGTTCAGGATACAAAAATTGGTCACGGCCAGCGCGGCTATCGCAGCGTGCGGGCTGGCGACTCCCTCGGGGGCTGAGGCTGCAAGGGAGGCGGAGGCAAAATCTGCCACCGAAGCTGACGCACCGCAGGATTCGCCTGAGAACTATGAGAAGATTACCGTCACCGCGACCCGCACGCCGTTGATGGTGGAGGAGGCCCCGGCCACAGTCACCATCATCGACGCGGAAGACATCGCGGACCAGTTGGCGACCGATATCAAGGACCTGGTGCGCTTTGAGCCCGGCGTCACCGTGCGGCGTGCGCCTGCCCGCTTTGGTGCAGCGCTGGGAACGACGGGCCGGGCGCGCAACGAAGATTTCGTCATTCGCGGGATCGGCGGCAACCGGGTCTTGATCCAGGTTGACGGCATTCGATCGCCGCAAGGCTTTTCCTTCGGCGCACAGGATGTCGGGCGCGGCGGGTTTACGGATGTGAGCCTCGTCAAATCTGTCGAAATACTACGCGGACCGGCCTCCGCGCTCTATGGGAGCGATGGGCTGGCGGGCGCGGTCAGTTTCACAACATCTGATCCGACCGATTTGATTGGCACCGACGCACTTGGAGGCTTCGCGCGTGCGCAATATTCCAGCGATGACAATGAGTTTGTCGAGACACTGGCGCTCGCAGGCCAGACCGGCGACCTCTCGGCGATGATCGCCTACACGAGGCGCGACTTTAGCGAATTGGACAACCGCGGGGAGGTTGGTGGCGTCGGGCCAATGCGTACTGCGCCCAATCCGCAGGACGGGCAATCGAACGCGCTTCTGGGCAAGATTGTCTGGAACAATGGTGCGCACCGCTTGCGGTTGACAGGCGAATGGGTCGACACGCAGGTCGATTCCAACGTGCTCTCCGGTCAGGGGCCGGTCTTCCTGTTCGGTCCTGCGCCGACATGGAATGTTGACCGGCTTGATGCGAGCGACCGCACTGAGCGGGTGCGCGGTTCGCTCGACTGGACGTTCACGGGCGAAGACGATGCCGTGATCGAATACGCGTTTCTCTCAGCTTTCTACCAGAAGGGTGAAGATCGCCAGTTCGCTGAGGAAGACCGCACACCGCTCTCCTTTATCTCAGCGCCTGATCGCACGCGGATCAACACCTTTGATAACGAGGTGTATGGCGCGGCCGCAGAAGCGCGCACCACGTTCAGCCTGCTCGGCATGGCGCACACGCTGGCGATTGGCGGCGATGTCAGCGAGACCCGGCAAGAGGGGCTGCGCGACGGAAGTGTTCCGCCGACCGGCGAAGTGTTTCCGAGCCGCGCTTTCCCGGTCACCGATTTCACGCTGGGCGGTGTCTTCATCGCGGACGAAATCGCGCTGTTTGATGGGACGCTCACGCTGTTCCCGGCGTTGCGGCTCGATTTCTATGATCTCAACCCGACCGATGATCCGCTGCTCCCAACGTTCACGCCGCAAGGCCAAAGCGACAGTCGCCTGTCTCCCAAATTCGGCGCAACGCTGAAACTTGCCCACGATGTGATCCTGTTTGGCAATTACGCGCAGGGCTTCCTCGCGCCGACCCCGAGCCAGGTGAACAACTTCTTCGAGAATTTCGCCTTCGGCTACACCTCGGCCCCCAATCCTGATCTGGAGCCTGAAACCAGCCAAAGCTGGGAGATCGGCGCACGCTATGTTGGCGATGTATTCTCGCTTCAAGTGGCTGGCTTTGAGGGGACATATGACAATTTCATCAGCCAGCAAGTCGTCAGCGGCAGCTTTACGCCGCAAGACCCGGCTGTTTTCCAGTTCGTCAATTTCAACGAGGTCGAGATTGACGGCATTGAGATCAAGGCGTCAGCCAGCTTCGACAGTGGCCTGAGCGCGCGGCTCGCGATTGCCTATGCCAATGGTGATGTGATTGACGCTGCCGGCACGCGCACGCCGCTCGATACCGTTGATCCATTCAATCTGGTCGCAGGCGTTGGTTACCGCGATCCGCAAGGCCGCTATGGCGCTGATCTGATCCTGACGCACAACGCGCGCAAGGAAATTGGCGAAACACCGTCCGCGCCCAATGGGCAGGATCTGATCCGACCGGACGCTTCGACAATCTTTGATCTCACCGCTTTTTTGGAGGTGACAGATGCGATCAAGCTGCGCGCGGGCCTCTTCAACCTGCTGAACGAGAGATACGCAGTCTGGTCCGACGTGCGTGGTCTAACCGATGAGAGCATTTTTGGAGCCTTCACGCGGCCCGGCAGAAATGTTAGTGTCCCGGCAAGCTTTCAATTCTGATTAGCAATCGCAATAAAGAGGAAGCCTAATGACCTTTTTCCCCAAGACCCTTACCCCCAAACCCATCACCCGGACAGCGCTCGCCGCCGGACTTGCCGCTGCCGCCATGCTCGCAGTGCCTGCCCCCGCGCTCGCCGATGATCCGATTGTGCGCGCTGATGATGCCGCCAAGGCTGCCTTTGAAGCGGACCGGGCGACCATCCTTTCCATGGCGGGCGATTTCGCGGTCACGTTTGACATGCAGGAATCTACGCCTTGGATGGAGGGTTACACTCCGATCGACAAGAAGATGTCCGGCGGATACGAATCCGTCCGCGTGATCGAGGACACCGGGACCAAGATCGTGCTCCAGCACTTGCTGGTGACCGGCAACAGCGACAAGCCCTATGTCGTTAAGCACTGGCGGCAGGATTGGGAGTACGAGCCCAAGCAAATCCTGACCTTCAGCGGCGGCGACACCTGGACGCTGACCGATGTGCCCGAAGCCATGCGTGCGGGCCGTTGGTCGCAGACGGTTTATCAGGTTGATGACAGCCCGCGCTATGCCGGGTGGGGCGAGTGGGAAGTCACCAATGGCGTGAAGCGCTGGCGCTCCAACTGGACGATGCGACCGCTCGCACGACGCGACGCTGTGCGCGATCCGATCTATGACCGCTATCGCGGCATCAACCGCCACCAGATCACGCCAAAAGGGTGGATCCACTGGCAGGACAACACGAAGATGATGCCTGCCAAGGATGGCAGCGGAAAGCTGGTGCCGGTGGTGCAGGAATATGTGCTCAACACCTACGAACGCTATGAAGATTACAATGTCGAGGCGGCGGAAACCTATTGGTCAAAGACCAAGGATTACTGGAACGCGGTCCGCGCCAAATGGAATGAAGTCGCCGCCAGCACAGGAGGCATCCAGATTGAGCAGAACCCGCAGGTCGGCACGTCGATTGCCGGAGAACTGCTGACCATGGCGGACGCAATCAAGAATGATGAGACATCATCCGAAGAAGCAACGCAGAAAGCGCTGGCCCTGATCGCAGACGGCACCATGCAAAACGGCGGCTGATCAGTCCCACCTCCTGAATTGATCTAAAGCCCCGCTTTGGCCTGCGCCCCTCTCCCCAATCGGGCGCGGGCCTTTCTTGCCGATCCTGCCGCCTTGGGCGCGGCGGACGCTCTAACGCACGACGCGGCGATACAGATGCCAGGTCGCATGGCCCAGCATAGGCAACACAACGAACAAGCCCAGAAAGGCCGGGATTGTTGCGACAAACAGCGCCGCCGCGATAAACGCCGCCCATGCGGTCAGCACGCCGCGATTGGCTTTCATCGCGCGCAGGCTGGTGATGATCGCGGTGAGAAAATCAACCTCGTGGTCGACCAGCATGGGCAGGCTGACCACAGTAATCGCGTAGAACGCAAAGGCGATAACCGCGCCGACAACTGTGCCAGCAGCGAGCATGATCAGCCCTGCTTGCGAGAGCAGGAAGTCGAGCCCTTCCGATCCGCTGCGCGATTCAACAATGGCGATGGAGAAAATCGCATGGGCCACAATCACCCAGAAGCCGAAGGCGACAAAGATGATCACGCCCATGCTCAGGATCTGATCGTCGCCGCGCCCTTTTACCGCGCCCAAGATCGCGCCCCAAGTCAGCGCCTCGCCCGCAGCGCGGCGGCGGCTGACTTCGTACAGGCCAACCGCAGTAAAGGGCGCCAGAATTGGAAAGCCGGCGGTCGCCGGGATCAACCATTCGAGCATTTCGCGGGTCGTTAAAATCGCGCTGATCGCCAGACCTGCGGCCACAAAAATGCTCGCGAAAAACAGCCCGTATTGCGGGGCGCGGCGAAAATCGCGCGCGCCTGCGGCTAGCGCTTGGCTAAGGTCATGAAGGGTGAGATCCGATGCAACCTTAAACGGTCTCACATCGCCGTTTTGGGGTGCGCGCAAATCCTGCGTACGGTCCGGTGTCTTTGCCATGTGCGGCGTCTCCCATCGCCCCGGCCTGCGTCAACGCACGGGCGGAGCGAAACGAGACGCCGCGCCATGCTTTAGAAACGGTATGACACGCCTGCGCTCAGGACCCAAGGGTCAAGCGTGTGCTCGGTTTCAATCACAAGCGTATCGCCAGCGAACCAGCGCGCTGTAGTATCGATAAAATAGCGCTTTGCATCCAGCGTCAGGCCAAAGCCATCATCGCCCACCGGAACATCCACGCCCGCTTGCAAAACGAAGCCGAATTCGTCGGACAAGGTGGTTTGCGTGACGCCCAAGGGCACGACCGCGACGCCCGGCTCAACATCGAGCCACACGAAATAGGACACGCCTGCGCCAAGGTAAGGCTTTACGCCCGCCACATCAAAATGGCCCTTAGCGGTCACAGTCGCCGGCAACAGCAGCCCGTCCGAGACAAGCTCCGTGCCAGGTGCAAAGCCCGACACTGCATCAACATCGTGCTGCGTGGTTCCGGCGATGGTTTCGATCGAGAAATTGTCCGTGACAAAATACTCGGCCGCGATTGTCGGCACGTAATTGTCGCTGGCCTCCGTGTCGGTTCCGGCGGGAAGTCCCACAAGATCTACATTGACCTGATCGATTGATCCATCGGGCAAAACCGCCGTTGCGACCACTTTCAATTGAATGTCGCCAGCGCGATCCGTGTTCTGATCTTGCGCGATGGCAGGCGATGCGGCGAGCGCGATTCCGGCGCAGGCCACTGTAAAAAGAGCTTTCATTGTCCTTTCCTCTACGAAGCAGCAGCGGCCACCCGTCGCGGCCCAGGATATTTGCTGCCCGAGGCTCAAATGGCGGCGATCTGCGCGCCTCACATTGATCGAGATCAAGGAAGGGCTTGGCGATTGCGCTCATAAGCCACCTCATCAGATTTGCCTTGCAGGGCTCCTTCAAAGGATCAGCACATGCCGTTTTCCAAACTGTTTGAGCGCTTCGCGACCAATTTCCTTCCGCCCGATGTGAGCGATGCGACGCGGCAGAAGTTTGAAAACCTCGCGCGCTATGCCAGCGCTCGGGCGGGCGATGCGCCCTTTCGGGGCAACGGGCATGACCAGATCGCCTTCGTCGCCAGCGGCAGCACAAAGCTTGTCGCGCATGCTTCGGGCGGGCGCGAACAGGTGGTGGCGTTCCATTTTGTGGGTGATCTGGTCTCCGTCCCGGCGCGCGCTGCACACGCTTACTCCTTGTGTGCGCTGGAGGAATGCGAGCTGATCTACTTTCCGGCTGAGCAGTTTTTCAGACTGGCGATTGATGAAGCAGGCATGGCGAACGAGATGCTAGACCGCGCGCTCAAGGCCCTTGCCCGGTGCCGCGAAAAGGCGATTTCGCTGGGCCGCAAGAATGCGCAGGAGAAGCTTGCCAGTTTCCTCGTCACGATGGCTGAAAGACTGGGTGGGGCTGAAAGACTGGGCGGGGCGGATGACCCCGGACACGTGTTCGACCTGCCCATGTCGCGGCGCGACATCGGCGACAGTCTTGGCCTGACGATTGAAACCGTCAGCCGCCAATTCAGCGAGCTGCGCGAGCGCGGTCTTCTGGAAACGGCGGGCCGGTCCAAGGTCCGCCTGATCGATATGAAGGGACTGAATGAGCACGCCGGCCATCTGCCTGTGGCTGCGTGAAATATTTTTCAAATTTGCGCTGGATCAATGAAGGGTGTCCAATGTCGATGTATCAAGTGTCAAGACAGGTGGACACTCTCCGAGGGATCGGGGGAGTTTCAACTTGTTAGTCGATCGAATGGACGCGGTCGCAAACGAGTCTTTCAGGTCCAGATCCCTCTGGAAGGCTAAAAAATATCTGGCTCAAGCGAACCGCAAAACATGCGCGGTTTGACTTGAGTCAAATGAGGCGGGGCTGCCTCTCGTTACAGCGCGAGGCGGAACACAAGGGATCGAAATCATGGAAGCAACACTCGGAAAGTTCTGGGGCTGGGCGCTGGTCTTGATGCTGGCGATTGCAGCGTTTGTCGCGGCGAAGGATGTCGGCTTTGCAGCACATATGGTGATCGTGGGCGGCGTTGCGGCGCTGCTGATGGTGACCACGCTGGCAAAGTTTGACCCGCTCGCCAAAGCACAAGGCATCTTCAAAATGCCGCCGGGTGACAGCCGCTATGACGATGACGTGGTGCGCTGGGGCGTGATCGCGACCATGTTCTGGGGCCTTGCCGGGCTTGCTGCAGGCCTGTTTATCGCGCTGCAAATGGCGTTTCCATGGCTCAATGTAGAGCCTTACCTCACCTTCGGGCGCGTCCGCCCGCTGCACACCAGCGCGGTGATCTTCGCGTTCGGAGGCAATGCCTTGATCGCGACGAGCTTTTACGTGGTCCAGCGCACCTGCCGTACCACACTGGCGCTGCCCAGCCTCGCGCGGTTCGTGTTCTGGGGCTATCAGCTGTTCATCGTGCTGGCGGCGACCGGCTATCTGCTCGGCGTCACCCAGTCGAAAGAATATGCTGAGCCCGAATGGTATGTCGATCTGTGGTTGACCGTCGTTTGGGTCGCGTATCTCGTGGTCTTCGTCGCGACGATCCTGCGCCGCCATGAACCGCATATCTATGTCGCCAATTGGTTCTTCCTTGCCTTCATCGTCACTGTGGCGATGCTGCACGTGGTCAACAATCTGGCGATCCCGGTCAGCCTTACTGGCGCACGGTCTTATAGTGTGTTCGCTGGCGTGCAGGATGCGCTTACGCAGTGGTGGTACGGCCACAATGCGGTGGGCTTCTTCCTGACGGCAGGCTTCCTCGCGATGATGTATTACTTCGTGCCAAAGCAGGCCGGGCGGCCTGTCTATTCCTACCGGCTTTCCATCATCCACTTCTGGTCGCTGATCTTCCTGTATATCTGGGCCGGGCCGCACCACCTGCACTACACCGCGCTGCCTGACTGGGCGCAGACGCTGGGCATGGTGTTCTCAATCATGCTGTGGATGCCCAGCTGGGGCGGGATGATCAACGGGCTGATGACGCTGAACGGCGCGTGGGACAAGATTCGCACCGATCCGATCATCCGCATGATGGTTATGGCGCTCGCCTTTTACGGGATGAGCACGTTTGAAGGGCCGGTGCTGTCGATCAAAGCGGTGAACTCGCTGTCACACTACACCGACTGGACCATTGGCCATGTGCACTCCGGCGCGCTGGGGTGGAACGGAATGATCACCTTCGCCTGCGTCTACTTCCTTGTGCCGCGCCTGTGGCAAAAGGAGCGGATGTATTCGCTGCGGATGATCAATTGGCACTTCTGGCTCGCGACACTGGGCATCGTTTTCTATGCCGCCAGCATGTGGGTCGCCGGGATCACGCAAGGGCTGATGTGGCGCGAATATGGCTCTGACGGATATCTGGTGAACAACTTCATCGACACCGTCGCCGCGCTGCACCCGATGTATCTGATGCGGGCCTTTGGCGGGGTGCTCTACCTCTCGGGCGCGCTGATCATGTCCTACAACATCTGGATGACGATTGCGGGCTACCAGCGCGCCGAAGCCCCGATGGATGATGCGGAATATGACGAAGCGGCGGACCGCCCGATTGCGGGGCCGGTCAAAGGGCAACCCATGCCCGAGCCAGCGGAGTAAGGGGTCAGGATCATGAGTGATAATACGAACAAGCCGACCGGTCCCGATCAGGGCATCTTTGAAGGCCACAAGAAAATCGAGAAGAACATCACCCTGCTCGCTGCGGCGACCTTTGTGACGGTCGCGATTGGCGGGGTGGCCGAAATTGCGCCGCTGTTCTGGATCGACAACACGATCGAGAAAGTCGAAGGCATGCGGCCTTACACCCCGCTGGAGCTGGCCGGGCGCGACATCTACATTCGCGAAGGGTGCTACACCTGCCACAGCCAGATGATCCGCCCGTTCCGCGATGAAGTGGAGCGCTATGGCCATTATTCGCTGGCGGCCGAAAGCATGTATGATCACCCCTTCCAATGGGGCTCCAAACGCACCGGGCCGGATCTGGCGCGTGTGGGCGGGCGCTATTCGGATGACTGGCACGTCCAACACCTGAAGAACCCGCAAAGCGTGGTCCCGCGCTCGATCATGCCGAGCTACAGTTTCCTTGCGGATACGCCGCTTCGGGTCGCGGACGTCTCCGCCAATCTCACCGCGCTCAGCCGTGTGGGTGTGCCCTACAGCCAGATTGATATCGACATGGCGGGCACGGACCTGATCGCACAGGCTGATCCAGAGGCGGATGCGGGCGATTTGCAGGAACGCTACCCCAAGGCGCAAATCCGCGACTACGACGGCGATCCTTCCCGCGTGACCGAGATGGATGCGCTGGTCGCCTATCTCCAGATGCTCGGCACGCTGGTCGATGTGAACAGCGCTGCTGCTCAGCAGGAACTGGCAGCAGGATCGGATGGGGAGAAGGGCCGGTGAGCTTTTACGAAATCTTCCGCCACTTCGCTGACAGCTGGGGACTGTTGCTGATCTTCGGCCTCTATCTGCTGCTGTGTGCATGGCACTTCCTGCCGCACTCTCGCGCCGGTGTGGAGCAGGCCAAGAACTCGATTTTCACCGAAGACTCCTGGGAGGATGACCATGTCGAATAGCCTTGGGTCCAACCCTGATCGCAACCGTATTGACGAACCCACGGGCACCGAATTTGTCGGCCATGAATGGGACGGCATCGAAGAGCTCAACACTCCGCTGCCGCGCTGGTGGCTGTGGACCTTTTACGCGACCATTGCGTGGAGCGCCGTATATGTCGTGCTCTACCCCGCATGGCCGCTGGTTGAGAAGGCTACGGACGGCGTGCTCGGCTGGTCGAGCCGGGGCGAATTGGCCAAGGATATGGCCGCCGCTGATATTGCGCGCCAATCGGTGTTTGAACGGATCGCTGCGACTGACATTGTCAAACTGCCAGCTGACCCGGAGCTGATGCAACAGGCGGTCGCGGGCGGGGCTGCCGCGTTCAAAGTCAATTGCGTTCAGTGCCATGGCGCCGGCGCGGCGGGCTATGAAGAATATGGCTATCCCAATCTCAACGATGATGACTGGATCTGGGGCGGCGAACTCTCCGAACTTGAATTCACGCTCAATCACGGCATTCGCTGGGAGGGGTCTGACAAGACACGGGCCAATTACATGCCAGCCTTTGGCGACGTGTTTGAAGCGGGCCAGCTGGACAATCTGACCGACTATGTCCTTTCGCTGAGAGGCAAGGGCACAGCCAATGCTGCGGGCGCTGAGCTTTATGCGCAGAACTGCGCGTCGTGCCACCAGCCTGCGGGCGAGGGCGACCCGTCGCAAGGCGCGCCCGCGCTCAACGATGCGATCTGGCTGTATGGTGATGAACGCGCCGCTGTGCGTCAGCAAATCGCTCAGCCGCGCCACGGTGTGATGCCGGGTTGGCAGGGGCGGCTTGATCCGGTGACGATCAAGATGCTGGCCGCCTATGTCCACTCGCGCGGGGGCGGGGAAGAGACGAGCGCGCCTGATCCTGAACCGGCGAGCGAGCCAGACCCTCAAGAAGTCGCAGCCGCGACGAAAGCCGGAGCTGATGGCAACTCCTGAGGACCTGATTGAAAAGCCGTTTGACCAATCAGGCGGCTGTAAAGACACTGGTCGTGATTGGGCCGGGGCGCTTGCGCCTGATGCCCAGTCCAACCGAGCGGCGGCGCGTGAGCTGTCCCCCCCGGGGCTGTCCCCCAAAGCGCTCTCCAATGAGGCGCCGCCGCTCCAACTTTATGAGAAACGCAAGAGCGTCCACAATAAGCGGATCGACGGCTCGTTCAGGCGTTTCAAGTGGCTGGTCATGCTTGTCACGCTCGGCATCTATTACGTGACGCCGTGGCTGCGATGGGATCGCGGGCCGTATGCGCCGGATCAGGCGGTGCTGATCGATTTGGCCAATCGGCGCTTTTACATGTTCGATATCGAGATCTGGCCGCACGAGTTTTACTTCGTTGCAGGGCTGCTGATCATGGCGGGCATCGGGCTGTTCCTCGTCACCAGCGCCGTGGGGCGCGCATGGTGCGGCTACGCTTGCCCGCAAACGGTGTGGACCGATCTGTTTCAGCACGTTGACCGCTTCATTGACGGAGATCGCAACGCCCGCATGCGGCTGGATAAGGCACCGTGGGGCCCGGCCAAGATCGCGCGGCGCACCGGCAAATGGTCGATCTATCTGCTCATCAGCCTGCTGACCGGCGGCGCGTGGATCCTCTATTTCGCGGACGCGCCCACATTGCTTGCCGAGTTCTTTACCGGAGAGGCCGCGCTGGTCGCCTATATGACAGTAGGCATCTTGACCTTCACCACCTTCTGGCTCGGCGGGTTCATGCGTGAACAGGTGTGCATCTATATGTGCCCGTGGCCGCGCATTCAGGGCGCGATGCTCGATGAAAACTCACTGATCGTCACGTACAAGGACTGGCGGGGCGAAGAACGCGGGAGCCTCAAAAAAGCGCAAAAGGAGCCGGAGAAATACGGCGACTGCGTGGACTGCAACCAGTGCGTCGCGGTGTGCCCAACCGGGGTGGATATCCGCGAAGGCCAGCAAATCGGCTGCATCACCTGCGGTCTTTGCATTGATGCGTGTGACAAGGTGATGGCTGATATCGGTCGCCCGCGCGGGCTGATCGATTATGCGACGCTGGACCAGTGCACAGCTGAGGCCGAGGGCGCTCCGCCGCAGCCCGCGTGGAAAGCTCTGCTGCGTCCGCGCACGTTGATCTATTTCGGGATTTGGAGCGCGATTGGTGCCGCGCTGCTGTTTGCGCTCGGCCAGCGCACGCACACAGACCTTACCGTCTCGCCAGACCGCAATCCGCCTTACATGCTGATGAAGGATGGCTCGGTCCGCAACGCTTACACTTTGCGCCTGCGCAATATGGAGGCGCGCCCGCGCGATATGTTGATCGCGCTCGATGGCCTGCCGGACGGCACCGTGCTGTGGACTGATGCAATCGGGCGCGGGGATGCGGCTGCGACGCAGACGATCAACGTGCCAGCCAATGAGACCAGGATTGTGCGCGCTTATGTGGTAGTGCCGCAGGGCGCGGCGGCAGCGGACTTCGCATTCGAGCTGACATCCTTGGACGAACAGCGCGAAAGCGACCGCGCAGATGCCACTTTTGCAGGGCCGTAAAACCATTATGGGACACGATATGAACCAGACAGAACGCCGCCGCGAATTCACCGGCACGCATATGGCGCTGATCATGGTCGTGGGCTTTGGGATAGTCGCCGCGGTCAATTTCACTATGGCGAGCCTGGCTGTCGGCGGGTTTCACGGCGTGATTGTCGACAACACCTATGTCGCGAGCCAGAAGTTCAATTCATGGCTCGACGAAGCCGAAGCGGATCGCAAGCTGGGCTGGAGCGTGCAGGCGAGCCAGGATGCGGAGGGCTATGTGGTGCTTGCCAGCAAAGGCGTGCCAGACGGGGCAAAGGTCACTGCGGCGCTGCGCCGCCCGATTGGTGAGCGCGCCGAAGCGCGCGTCACTTTTGCAGCGCTTGGCAACGGAGCCTATCGCTCTATCGAGCCCGTCGGCGACGGCCGCTGGATCATGCGCCTTTCGATTGCGGCGGCGGGGCAGGACTGGGCGAAAGAGCGCGAACTGCCATGAATGTTCCCGCTCTGCTGGTTGATATCGGCGAAGAGGCTGCCGCCCGTCGCACGACCCGCTTTACCGTGCCCGGCATCAAATGCGCTGGCTGCATCGGCAAAATTGAGCGCGACCTGCCCAAGCGCGAAGGCATCCTTTCCGCGCGCGTAAATTTCTCAGCCAAGCGGGTCGCGATTGAGCACACGCCTGAGACCAGCGAAGACGCGTTGATTGCAGCGCTCGAAGCGATCGGCTTTGAAGCGCAAGCGGTTGCGGACAACCCGATGGGCACCGAGACGGGCGAGCGTCGGATGCTGATGCGCGCTCTGGGCGTCGCGGGCTTTGGCATGATGAACGTCATGCTGCTGTCAGTCAGCGTCTGGGCGGGCGCGCAAGGTGCGACGCGTGAGCTGTTCCACTGGCTTTCCGCGCTGATCGCTTTGCCGGTGATCGCCTATTCGGGCCGTCCTTTCTTCGCTTCGGCTTGGATGGCGTTGAAACACCGCCGCACCAATATGGATGTGCCGATCTCAATCGGCGTGGTGCTGGCCACAGCGCTTAGCCTGTACGAGACCGCCACTGGCGGCGCGCATGCCTATTTTGAGAGCGCGGTCATGCTGTTGTTCTTCCTGCTCGCAGGCCGCGCGCTGGATGCGGTAATGCGCGACCGGACGCGGGCGGGGATTGGCGCATTGCTGGGTCGCATGGGAAAAAGCGCGAGTGTCATCGGTGAAGACGGCACGGCGCGCCGGATCGAGGCAGGCGATCTGGAGCCGGGAATGCTGGCGCTGGTCGCAGCTGGAGAAGCGCTCGCCGCTGACGGGGTGATTGAAGAGGGGAGCAGCACGCTCGATAATGCCATGCTCACTGGCGAAAGCGTGCCCGAAACCATTGCACCGGGCGACACGGTCCATGCCGGGGCAATCAACCTGGCTGCGCCGATACGGATGCGTCTGACGCAGACCGCCGATGATACCGCGCTGGCCGAAATCGCGCGGCTGATGGACGAAGCGGGCCAGTCGCGCAGCTCCTATGTCCGCATCGCTGACCGCGCGAGCCGCCTCTATGCGCCGGTCGTCCATGCGCTGGCCGCACTCGCCTTTGTCGGCTGGATGATGGCCGGCGCGGGCTGGCATCAATCGCTTGTCATTGCCATTGCCGTGCTGATCATCACCTGCCCTTGTGCAATGGGCCTCGCCGTCCCGACCGCGCAAGTGGTTGCGAGCGGCGCGCTGCTGAAGCGCGGGCTGCTCGTCAAGGATGGCAGCGCGCTGGAGCGCTTGGCCGAAGTGGACGTGGCTGTGTTCGACAAGACCGGCACGCTGACCATGGGTGAGCCGACGCCGCGCATCGATCTTCTGGATGACGAGGCACGCCGCGTCGCTCTTGGCCTTGCACAACACTCGCGCCACCCGCTCAGCCGGGGGCTGGCTGCGGCGCTGAGCGAGGTTGGTGTTGAGCCAGCGAAGATTGACAAGGTGCAAGAGGTTTCGGGCCAAGGTCTGTTGGGCACTTGGAACGGTGTCGAAGTCGCGCTTGAACGGTCCAGCGGCGGGGTCGACAATGGGGGCGGGGCAGAGCTTTCCGCGCGTCTCAGGATTGGCATCAGGGCAAAGACTCTGGTGTTCAGCGATGCGCTGCGCAGCGATGCGCGCGCAACGATTGGCGCGCTGGCTGAGCAAGGCATCGCCGCCAGCATCCTGTCTGGCGATAACGCGGTGGCGGTTGCGCAGGTCGCCAAGCAATTGGGCTTGCCTTCACGCGCGGCAGCAAACCCGAAGGACAAGCTTAAAGCGCTTGAGGTGCTCAAGGCCAAGGGCGCGCTGCCCTTGATGGTGGGCGATGGGCTGAACGACGGCCCGGCGCTCGCCGCCGCGCATGCCTCGATCGCGCCGGGCACAGCCAGCGATGCGAGCCAGCAGGCTGCCGATGCGGTGTTCATTGGCAGAGCCTTGATGCCGGTCGCGCTGGCGATCAAAGCGGCGCGGGCGACGATGCGGATTGTGCGGCAGAATTTCGTGCTGGCCATCGGATACAACGCGCTCGCCGTGCCGTTGGCGCTGTTCGGTTACGTTACGCCATTGATTGCGGCGATTGCGATGTCGCTCAGCTCGCTGATCGTGGTCGCCAATTCGCTGCGGCTTGCGCGGGTCGCAGGATCAGCGGAGACTGTGGCATGACAGGCCTGGCCTTCCTGATCCCCATCGCGTTGGGCATGGGTTTGTTCGGGCTCGCCGCCTTCATGTGGGCGATGCGCTCTGGCCAGTATGAGGACATGGAAGGCGCGGCCAACCGCATCCTGATCGACGATGAGGAGGACGCCCCATGAGCGCTGGAATGGCCGGAGCCGGTTTCGCGATGGCTGCGCTTATCCCGATGATGACCGGGCCGCTTCCCAGCGAAGAGCGCTCAGTCATGATCGCCCTGTGCGCGGGCGGCGCAATCGAAATTCCGCTTGGCGACGGGGATAAAGCGCCCGGCCATGATTGCCCGGCAGCGGGCTGCCATGCGGGCGCGACCCGGGAAAAGCTCAAGACGCGCCTGAATTAAGGTGGCCATTTGATCTGGCACAAAGACGCACCCGCGCCGCGCTGGTCTACGCAAGCGCATGTGGCCTTATCATCCTGAATTGCTTGAGACGCCGGTGCCGCGTTACACGAGCTATCCGACCGCCGCCGATTTTGGCGCGCTTCCCCCTCACGCGTTGGCGCAGGCCATCGGGCAGGCAAGCGGGGACGTGTCGCTCTATCTCCACATCCCGTTTTGCGAGACGATCTGCCATTATTGCGGCTGCAACACCGCCGCCAATGGCCGCCGCTCGCGGGTTGAGGCCTATCTGGCTGCGCTCCATGCCGAGATTGCGACGGTTGCGGCGCTGCTGCCTGCAAGCGCGCGGGTGCGCCGGATCGCGTTTGGCGGGGGCAGCCCCAACGCCATCACTCCGGACGATTTCCGCGCGCTGATTGATACGCTGGCCGCGCATCTGCCGCTGGATGCGCCCGCGTTTTCGATTGAGTTGGACCCGCGCACCATGTCGGCCGACTGGGGCGAGGTGATCGAGGAGGTTGGCATCACCCGTGCCAGTCTGGGCGTGCAGACCTTTGCGAAGCATTGCCAGAAAGCCATTGGTCGCGAACAGGACGATGCGCTGATCTGCCGCACGATTGACTGGCTGCGCGATGCGGGCGTTAATTCGCTCAATTTCGATCTGATGTACGGATTGCCGGGCCAGAGCGAAGCGGACCTTGCGGACAGTCTGGAATACTCAGCCCGCATTGGCGCTGATCGGATTGCGCTGTTTGGTTATGCCCATGTCCCGCATATCGTGAAGCGCCAGCAGCTGATTGACGCGAGCCAATTGCCGGGCCGCGATGCCCGCTTTGCGATGGCGCGGCAGGGCTTCGACTATCTGACGCAGTGTGGCTATGATGCGATTGGCTTTGACCATTTTGCTTTGCCGGGTGACCCAATGGCGCGCGCGATGCGGCAGGGGACGCTGCGGCGCAATTTTCAGGGCTTCACAGATGACCCTACCGAAGTGCTGATAGGGCTTGGCACCTCGGCCATCAGCGGGTTTCCCGGCCTGATCGCTCAGAATGAGAAGAATGCAAGGGACTGGCGCAATGGCGCGATGCTGTGCCGACTGAGCGCAAAAGTCGGCATTGCGCGCAGCCCGGAGGATTTGCAGCGCGCCCGTCTGATCGAAGACCTGTTGTGCCAGGGGCGCGCGCGGCTCTCGCCCTGTTTGCTGGCGGAACGGCGTGAGGCGCTGCGGCCCTTTATTGAGCGCGATCTGGCCACGCTCGATGGGCTGGACTTGACCATCACCGCCGATGGTCTGCCTTACGCACGGGTTATCGCATCCCTGTTTGACGCCTACCGCGAAGCCTCTGCGATCCGGTTCAGCTCAGCGATTTAGAGCCCGTCCCAAGGCCGGAAATTTCCGGCCTGCATCAACGCTTCGTCCATAGACTGCCTGTAGCCCCTATTGCGCGAGGATGACGCAGCCCTGGCCCCAGCGAAACGCTTGCTTATCCTCGCTTTTTGCGCGATCCATGCGCTGTGACGGGAAGGGGCGCGTTATGCTCGACAAGATTCTTGGAAAGATCGGCCAGACACTCAAAACGCGCACGGCGGTGTGGCGCGAAGTGCAGGAAATTTTCGCAAAGCCGATGGGCGCGCGCACAGCAGACAAGATGGCCGACTATGTTGAGGAGGGGCAGAACAGCTCAATCCTCGCGGACCTGTCCCAGCAGCAGGCGCAGACGAAATGGCGCGGGCGATTTGGCCTGGGCTATGTCCATCATTGGGATTATCGCCTGATGCGCAATCAGGAGCAATGGCGCGTCGATCAAATGATGCGGCTTGGCGAAATTTTCGCAGCGCTCGACCCGATCAGCTACGATTACGGCTATTTCGGCAGCAAGAAATCGCCGGACTGGCTGCGTCACACGGTCTCGAAATGGATGTCGCGCGATTACCAAGAGAAAGCGGTCACGAACCAGCCGATCCAGACGCTGATTGATCTGTGCGATCACGGCGGACCGGGCGCGGCTGGCGTGATCGACATTATCTTTGGCAGTGATCCCAATGATTATCATGCGCGCACCAGTGTTCAGCGCTTTGCAGGCACCGATGTCTGGATGCGCGACTCTGTTGAGCCGATCAGCGAAGCGCTCCCCGCACTTGATGCCAATGCGCGCGCACAGCTGGCGAGCACAATTGGTCGCACTCAGCTGCATGCACTGTATCTGCCGGTATTGCTCGACCTTGCGACCGGGACCGCCAAGGGACCGCGCGCTGCCGCCAATCAGGCGCTAACCGGCGCGGAGCCGCAAGCGCT
Source organism: Pseudomonadota bacterium (assembly GCA_039815245.1). Taxonomy (GTDB): domain Bacteria; phylum Pseudomonadota; class Alphaproteobacteria; order Sphingomonadales; family Sphingomonadaceae; genus Erythrobacter. Next base: position 294,523 of record JBCBZR010000003.1, read on the forward strand.
GGAAGCAGCGATTGAAGAGCGCTTTGGCCAAGACAGCGCCGCCAAACGCGCGCATCTGATTGACACCGCAGCGATCACTTTGGGCGAACGGGCTGCGCCGTTGATTGGGCGCCTGCGCGATGGCGAGAAGTCGACCAAGGTCATCGCCGCGATGGACCGGGTGGCGGGCGCGGTGGGAGCCGCGCCATCAGCATCGGCGGCGCCTGCCAATCCGTGGCAAAAGGACGGGCCGCACGGCTACACGGCTTTGGGCGGCGATTGGGTGGAGGCTCCGCCCGCAGGTGAGATGCCGTCAACCCAGCCCATACCGAAAGAGGCGCTGGAACTGCTCAAGCAGCCGGTCAGCGCCTATAACGCGAATATCGAAGAACAGCGCAAGCGTTACAAGGACGTGAAGTACCACTGGACGCGCAGCCTTAAAGTGCAGCCTGTTGGGGAAGCGATTGCGGCCATTTCGCGCGTAGCATCCGGCGATACGACAATGGGGCGCGGCAGTAATCAGTTCGGCTGGCTGGGCGGTGCGTATGGTCGCGACGATAGCAGCGCTGATGCCTTTTTCGATCATCCTGGCGTCAGCCTGCGGCATCTGGTGCGCATCGCGACCGTTTCGGGCGCCTATTATTTCGGCGCGCTGACCGGCCAATATGCCAGTGCGGCTGGCCGCGCGTTGCAGCGCCGCATTGAAGCGGGCGCAGACATTCGTGTGGTCGCAAAACTCTGGAAGCAGACGGGCGGTGCTGACCCGATCATCGAACACCTCACCAGGCGCTGGTATTATGAGTCGCTTGGCCTGCCTGATGAGGCATGGCCCATGGTGCTGGATCACTTTCCGGCGATTGACGAAGCGCTCGGCCTGATCCCGCAAACCCAAGAAAAGCCCTACGATCCGCGCCGCGCGCTCGACCTGCTGGAGCTCTTGCCCAAAGTGCCTGAGCGCTATCGGGCGCGGTTGCTGATCCTTGCCAATGACAGCGGCTCCAAAACGCGTGAAACCGCGCGCAAGCTGCTGATTGATGCGGACGGGATTGAGGACGCGATCGCGCTGCAACTGGACGATGGCAAGCAGGACGTGCGCGCGCAGGCCGCACAATGGCTCGCTCAGCGCGGCGCGACTTCTCACATTGCGCAAATCCGCCAGCGGCTGAAAAAGGAAAAGAGCGAAAAGGCGCGCGCGCAGATGATCTCTGCGCTGGAGCGGCTGGGCGATGACACCAGCGATTTCTTTGTGCCGGAAAAAATGGTTGCCGAGGCTGAAAAGGGCCTCGCCAAAAAGCCGCCCAAGGGCCTCGAATGGTTTCCGTTTGATGCGCTCCCGCAATTGCAGTGGGCGGACGGCGCACCGGTCGATCCCAAGCTGCCGCGTTATTGGGTGACGCTGGCGACCCGGCTGAAAGAGGCAGGCGGCAATGCGTTGATTGACCTGTGGCTGGACCGGCTCGCGCCCGGCGACGCGCACAAGCTGGGCTGGATGGTGCTGACGGGCTGGATCGCTGAGGACACAAAGACGCCTTCGGAGGAGGACGGCAACGCTTACGCCAAAGCCAATGTCGACCAGCGCCTCGATTGGAACCGCAAGCATGTGAAGCGCTATCCCAGCGCAATTGACTGGTGCCCGACTGATTACGACACGGTCTTTGCGCAGCTGAAACGGCAGATCACCGGGCAATATCTGGGCAGCGCGGCTGACAGCAAGGGGATGCTGGCGCTGGCCAGCCGGGTGGAAGGACACGAAGCAGGCCCGCGCATTCGCACTTTCCTGAAAGATCACGGCGCGCGCGTCAGTCAGGCGAAGGCTCTGCTTGATGTACTGGCTAACAATGGCTCACCTGCCGCGCTGCAAGTGCTGCTGCAAACCGCGGATCGCCTTAAGCAAAAGTCCGTGCAAGCCCACGCTGGCACTTTGATCGAAGCGGTGGCGGAGCGGCGCGGCTGGACCCCGGCCGAGCTTGCGGACCGCACTGTGCCCACCGGCGGCCTTGACGAGGACGGCACGCTTGATCTGGAATGCGGCGAGGGGCGCCTCTACACCGCGCGGCTGGATGAAGAGGACAAGCTGGCGCTGTTCAACCCGGCGGGCAAGGAAGTCAAAGCGCTGCCGCCTGCGCGCCACGAAGAGGAAAAGGCCGAAGTCGCCGCTTCCAAGAAAGCGCTTTCGCGGGCCAAAAAAGAGGTCAAGCAAGTCGTCGCTGCGCAGACCGATCGCTTGCGCGAGGCGATGTGTCTTGAACGCGCATGGTCGAGCGAAGACTGGGTCAACTTCGTCGCTGGCCATCCCATTCTCGGGCGGCTGGCCGCGCGGCTGGTTTGGCTGGGCGTGGGTGAAGACGGCGCGATAGCGGTAAGCTTCCGCCCCCTGGGCGACGGCACTTACTCCGATGCCGAGGACGAGGATGTTGAGCCCGGCGATTTCGAGACGATCAAGCTGGCGCATTCGACTCTTCTGGATAATGAGGCTGGCAAGGCGTGGAGTGATCATCTGGCTGATTACGATGTGACGCCGCTGTTTGCGCAGTTTGGCCGCGAATTGCCTGAGGTTACGGCGGAGCTTGCAAAGAAGCGCGACATCACCGACCGCGAGGGCTGGATGATCGAGACCTTCCAACTGCGCGGGATCGCAGGCAAGCTTGGCTATCAGCGCGGACCGGCTGAGGATGGGGGCTGGTTCTACACCTACACCCGCAACATGCGAGAGGCGAAGCTGGTCGCGCAGATCGAGTTCACCGGCAACGGCCTGCCTGAGGAAAATCGCCCCGCCGCGCTGATTTCGCTCAGTTTCCGGCGGATGCAACCTGATGGCCGTGCGGGCGCTCAGGTGGCGCTGGGCGATGTTCCTGAAGTGCTGCTGGCTGAGACGTGGCGTGACTATCACGATATCGCAGCCAAGGGCTCGGGCTATCACGAGGACTGGCAGAAGAAGAGCGAGATATGACCGAACAATCCACCAACCTGCGCGCCTCTGCCGAAGACCGCTATGCGGGCGAACTTGCGCGGCTGACGGATGGCGATGATACGCCGCGCCCGGCGGGTTGGCGGCTTTCCCCTCGCGCTGTGCGCCGTTTCATTCTGGGTGATCCCAAGCTGGACGTGAAGCGCAAGTTCTATGGCGATGATCCGCTGGTGGACCGCGCGATTGTAAGCCTGATGAGCCGTCAGGGCCTGATGCTGGTGGGGGAGCCGGGGACCGCCAAATCGATGCTGTCCGAATTGCTCGCCGCTGCGATCAGTGGGACGAGCGCGCTGGTGGTGCAGGGGTCAGCGGGCACGAACGAGGACCATTTGCGCTATGGCTGGAACTATGCGCTGCTGCTGGCTGAAGGGCCAAGCGAGCGCGCTCTGGTACCCTCGCCCGTGCTCAACGCGATGCGGTCCGGGCGGATCGTGCGGTTTGAGGAAATCACGCGCTGTCCGCCCGAAGTGCAGGATGCGCTGATCTCGATCCTCTCGGAAAAGTCCCTCGCGCTGCCAGAGCTCGCCGCAGACCGGATCGAAACCGCGCAGCCCGGCTTCAACATCATCGGCACCGCCAACCTGCGCGACCGGGGCGTGCACGAAATGTCGAGCGCGCTAAAACGCCGCTTCAACTTTGAGACAGTGCATCCGATTGCCGATCCCGCTTTCGAGAAGGAGCTTGTCATGCGCCAGCTTGCCGAGCGGCTTGAGCCCGATGATGTGAGCGTGCGCGGGGTTGAGGAAGTCGCTGATCTGCTGGTGCGCACCTTTCAGGATTTGCGCACCGGGCGCACCGCTGAAGGCACCAGCCTCAACCGGCCTGATGCGGTTATGTCGAGCGCGGAGGCGGTCAATGTGCTGCACGCCGCCGCGCTGGAGGCCGCCTATCTGGACGATGGCACGATCAAGGGCGGGCATGTCGCGCGGCAATTGCAGGGGGTTGTCCTCAAGGATTCGCCTGACGATGGCAAGAAACTGCGCGCCTATGTGGAGCATGTCGCCAAAGAACGCAGCCATCGTTCGGGCGCATGGAAGGATTTCTACAAGGCGGCGCGCGCGCTCAAGCTGGGGTGAGGTTGCGTGGCTGAGGCTGTTCCCGGCGTCGATCCGCAAGCGCCCGCGCTCCATGATGCCGCGCGCGACACTTACGTGGTGCCGATCCGCCATCACAGCCCGGCCTGCTCGGCGCATTTGGAGCGTCTGCTCGCAGAGGTTCAGCCCGCCGCTGTGTTGGTCGAAGGGCCTTGCGATTTCGACCCACTGATTGCGCTGTTGAACGATGAACTGACGCAGCCTCCGGTTGCCATCGTCTCGATCCGCAAGGGCGGGGGCGGGGGTGACGGCGAGACAGGCGAGCGCCGGGCGACGAGCTATTTCCCCTTTTGCGAGCACAGCCCCGAATTCATCGCGCTGCGTTATGGTGCGAAAGCGGGCGTTGAAACCCGCTTTATCGACTTGCCCTCAGCCGCGCGCGCATGGTCGCGCGAAGAGGTCGAGATACCCAGCCTGATGAGCGATGAGGCCGCCTTTGACAGCGGCGATTTTGTGCGCGCGCTTGCTGCGGAAATGGGCTGCCGCGATGGCAATGAAGTGTGGGATCAGCTGTTCGAAGCGCGCATCAGCGGCGCGGATTGGCGCGGATTCTTCGCCGAGGTTGGCCAGTATTGCGCCTGCATCCGCGCCGCCACCGCGCCCGCTCTGATTGAAGCGGACGGCACGCTGGAGCGCGAGGTGCAGATGCGCGCGCTGATCACACAAACCCGCGCAAGGGTGGACGGGCCGATCGTCGTGCTGGTCGGCGGGTTTCACGCGCCTGCGCTTGCTGATGGCCCGCAGAAAGGTGACAAGCCAATCGCCGCCAAAGCGAAGGATGAGCCCGGCTATCTGGTGCGCTATGGCAATCGCCAGCTGGACGCGCTGCAAGGCTACAACGCAGGGCTCCCGATGCCCGGCTTCTACCAGCGCTGGTGGGACTGGTACGCCGATACGCCCGGCGAAGCAGACCCGGCAGAATGGACGCACGCCATCATCGGCGGCTTTGCCGAGCATTTGCGCGAAGAGGGCCGCGCGCCGCCATTTCCGGTGATCCTTGCCGCAGTCGAGCAAGCGCAGCGGCTGGCTCAGTTGCGGGGTCGCGATTTGCCGTTTCGCGATGATATTCTGGACGCGGTGCGCTCCACCTTTGTGAAGGATGAAGTGCCGCGCCATGGCGCGCGCATCCTGACTGAGCTGACCGCATGGCTCACCGGGACCGTGATCGGCGATGTGCCCGCCTCCGCTGGATCGCCGCCGCTGGTGCAGGCGGTGCGGGCGGAGGCGCGGCGGCTGCGCTTTCAGATTGACGATGGTGAGATCCGCACCCGCAATCTCGACATCTATCGCAAGCCCGCGCACCGCGAAGCCAGCCGGTTCTGCCATGCGCTGGACCTGCTGAGCGCAGGCTTTGCGACCCGCACCGCTGGGCCAGACTTTCGCAACGATGTGGGGCTGGACCGCTTGTTTGAGGTCTGGTCGGTCAATTACTCGCCCATGGTTGAAGCGCGGCTGGTCGAGATCGCGCATACGGGCGACACGGTGCGCAGCGCGCTCGCTTTCGAGATTGAGCGGCGCATCGCAGCGCTGGAAGAGCAGGGTCTGGGCCGCAACGCCTTGGCGGCGATAGACCTGTTCGCAACCGCCTGCCGCGCTGGGATTGGTGAGCGCGCAGGCGCAATCCTTGCGGCGGTCGAAGCCGAAGTGATCGAAGATGCGGACATCACCTGCGTTATCGCCGCATTGGCTGACATCGTCTTGCTGCGGCGCGGGCATGAAGTGCTCGGTATTACGGACACTGACCCGCTTGATCGACTGGTCGCAACAACATGGCGGCGCGTGCTGGCGCTGCTGCCAGAGCTTGCCGCGCTGCCCGCTGATCAGGCGCAGCCGATCCTGCGCGCCTTGGCAGACCTGCGCGGCACGATGGAGATCGCCGCGACCGCTGGTTTTGCTTTTGACAAAGCGCCGTTCGAAGCGGCGCTTGAGCGCTTGGCCGCCGCTGAGCTGGTACCGCAGATTGACGGTGCGGTGATGGCATTCGCCTTGCTCGACGGACGCGCGGATGGAGCAGCGCTGCACACGCGGCTGACCGGTGAGCTTGCCGGCGCTTATGTCAATCCGACCGAGCGCCTCGCGTTTCTGGGCGGGATCATCGCGATTGCGCCTGAATTGCTGTGGACGCTGCCCGAAGTGGTCGAGGCGCTGGATCGGGTGGTGAGCGACACTGATGAAGAGCAATTCATCGAGCTGATGCCAATGCTGCGCCTGGCGCTGATGCCGCTTGACCCGCGCGATGTGGATCGGCTTTCGGGAATGGTGGCAGAGCGGCTTGGCATTGCGCGCGATGCACTCAACGCGGTGGTCGAGATCAGCGAAGGCGATGCGCTGGCCAATCTTGAGCTCGACCGCATGCTAAGCCGAAAGCTTGAAACGGAGGGGCTGGCATGACCGATCCCGCCGACCGCACGCGCAGCCAGCGCCGCTGGCGCATGGCGCTGGGCCGCTATGCTGAGGGGCAGATGGGCAGCGGCGGCATGTCCCGGTCAGACCAGCGGGCGGACCGGGCGCTTGACTACCTCTATGCGCGCGAAATGGAAAAGCGCGGTATGCGGCGCGGGCAGGGCGCAGGCGGGCGTAAGGGTTCGCTAGATCCCTCACAGCTCACCACGCTCGGCTGGCTCGGCGAATTGCGCGAACTGTTTCCGCAAAGCGTGCTGGAGCAGGTGCAGGCCCATGCGGTCGATAACCTGGGCATGGGGGAGCTGCTGAATGATCCCAAAGTGCTGGATGAGCTGGAGCCCAACCAAGATCTGCTCAAATCGCTGATCGCGTATAAAGGCATGGCGGACGAAGCCGCGCAGGAGAAAATCCGCGAGATTGCGCGCAAGGTCGTTGAAGATGTGATGCAGCGGATCAAGCCGCAGGTGATGGCGGCGCTTGCAGGCAAGGTCGATCGCTTCCGCCGCAGCCAATTGAAGAGCATGCGCAATTTTGATTGGCGCGGGACGATCCGTGAAAACCTGAAGCACTACGATGCCGAGCATGATCGCATCATTGCCGAGCGGCTGCGCTTTTTCGGGCGGCAACAGCGCAGGCTGCCTTATCGCATCATCCTGTGCGTCGATCAGTCCGGCTCGATGCTGTCCTCAACCATTTACGCCGCTGTCATGGCCGCGATCCTTACCTCGCTGCCTTCAGTCGATGTGCGGCTGGTTGTGTTCGACACCAGCGTGGTGGACCTCTCCAGCGAAGCGCATGATCCTGTCTCCGTTCTGATGTCAGTGCAATTGGGCGGGGGGACCGATATTGGCGGCGCGGTGCGCTATTGCGAAGAGCTGGTCGATCAGCCGACGCGAACGGTGTTTGTGCTGCTCAGTGACTTCATGGAAGGCGGATCGGTCTCCACTCTGGTGGCAGCGGTGCGACGGATGGCGGCGGCGCGGGTTAAGCTGTTGGGGCTGGCTGCGCTCGATGATGACGGCTCGGCGGTGTATGACCACGTCACCGCGCAAAAGCTCGCCGGGGTGGGCATGGAAGTTGCAGCGCTTTCGCCGGATCGCTTTGCCGAATGGCTTGGGCGGGTAATGGCATGATCTCCGCAAAGCTCTCCGCCGCGCTTGCCGCTTATGATGATCAGGCGCTCGCAACGCTTGGCAATGCGGGCCTTGTGCGCCGGGCGCAGCGCGATGTGAGCAAGGGCAAGGCTGCGCTGGTCAGCGCGGATGGCGATGAGGCGGTGCTGAGTGTCGATGGCGAAGACGTTCGGATCGGGCCGGAGGGGCCGGGCAAGGCTGCCTGCACCTGTCCTGCCGCAGGCGTGTGCCGTCACCGGATCGCGGCTGTGCTGTGGCTGCGCGAACAGAGCGGCGGTGCCAGTGAGGTTGAGGATGCGGGCGCGCAGGCCAGCCCCGAGGAGACCGCGTCCGCGCCCCGGCCCAAGACCACGCCAGAGCCTCCCGAAGAGCCGAGCGCGTGGCTCGCCGCCATAACACTGGAAGAGGCACGCAAATTCGCCGGACGGCCCGCATGGCGCGCGGCGCAGGAAATGCTCAGCGAGGTTACAGCGGTCGAGCCAAGCGGCACTGGCATTGCGGTCAGCTTTGAAGCGCTGCAGGAACCCGTCCTGATCCTGCGCGGGCGCGGGATGGAAGGCATCGTCTCAAAGGCAAGCAAAGCCCGGCGCAAGGCCGTCCATAGCGCAGCCCTGCTGGCAGCGCGGCGGCATTACGGCTTGGCGGTAGAAGGTGAGGCCAGCGAGGAAAGCAGCGCTGCAAGCGCACCGCTGCCTGCCAAGCTGCGCGCGCCCGATGCCGCGTTTCTCGCCACTTTGCGCGATGCGCTGAGCGATGTGGCGGCTTTGGGTTTCAACCTGGCGCCGCTGCCGCTGGAAGAACGTTTGTTCGAGCTCTCCGTGTCATCACGGGCCGACGCGCTTCCGCGCATTGCTGCGCTGTTGCGCGCAATCGCGGCCCAGATGCGCCTGCGCAGGGCGCGCTCTTTCGAGTTTGACGCAGGCGACCTGCTGGAGCGCTGCGCGATTGCCTATGCGCTGACTTTTGCGGTGACGCGCGAGGGGTTGAGCGAGGCTGACTTCGCGCGGGTCGCAGGGGTCATCCGCCGCGAATATGAGCCCGTTGATGAGCTGGAGCTGATCGGCGTTGGGGCAGAGGAATGGCGCGCGAGTTCTGGTGCGCGCGGGGTCACAACGCACTTTGTTGAGCCGCACAGCGGCGGGTTCCGCAGTGTCGCCTTTGCGCGCGGGTCCGGGCAGGATCCCGGCTTTGTCCCGCGTGAAGCGTTTAGCGCGCAATCGCTGTGGCAGGCCGGCACGATGGCCGATCAATGCCATGCGCATGTGCGGTTGACCAGTGCAGGGCTGGCCGAAGGTGGCAAGCTGACCTCGGCTGCGGCGGTGCGCGCGCATATTATTGCCAAGGACGTGAAGCCCCCGGCGCAGCATACCCATTCTGACTGGAGCACTTTGCAAACCGATCTCGCCAGCCGCTTTGGACTTGGCATCGATGCGACAGCAGCGCCGCAAATGGCGCTGATTACGCCCAGCGCGACGGGCCGCCCGCAATTCGATGACCTCGCGCAGCAATTGGTGTGGCCCGTGCGCGATGAGCAAGGCCGATGGCTGGCGCTGACGCTGGACCATGATGAGCGTTCTGACATGGCGATCACGGCGCTCGACAAAGTGCTGGCGCAGAACTGGACGGGCACGCTGCTGGTCCGCGCGGCGCAGGTCAATGATGGCGTGGCAATCTCTCCGGTTACCGTGTTTACAACGCCCAAGCCGGTCAATCTGACGCTGTGGCGCCCGGCCTGGGATTATGGCCGCAAACGGCCTGATATGCGCAGTTGGCTTCAGCGGTTGCGGCCTGATCCGGGCAAGGACCTGCAACGCGCGCAGCCGTCCAGCAGTGCGGCCGCGGTGCAAGCGGCGTGGCGGCATGTGATCGATCGGCTTGAAGCCGGCGAGCAATTGGCGCGGTTGCTAGATGACAAACGCGCCGCGCACGCCGCACGGCTTGGTGATTATGGGATGCCGGGATTGGGGGCCTTTGTGAGCGAGGCGGACAAGGGTTCTGCGCTGTTAAAGGCTGCCTATGCACTGCTGGTCGCGCGCCAACAAAGGATGACGCTGCCATTCCTTGCTTGATCCGGCGCTGTCTCTCGCGGTGTAATTTCCTGTAACACGCGCGCGGGCAAAGCTGGTTTGTAAAGCTTTGACGTGGCATTCTTTCATTCGCCGTAATTCGATCCTGTCGCCCGGAGCCTTTCACCGATGCCCAAAATCCTTGCATGTCTTGCAGCGCTTGTCATCGCTCTGGTGAGCGCGCCAGCCGCGGCGCAGGCTGATCCGCATGTCACCTACACCGTGCGCAACGGCGATACACTGCTCTCGATTGCCCAGCGTTACCTCGCGAGCACGCGTTCGGTTGAACGCGTCAGAGTGCTCAATGGGATTGCCGAACCTCGGCGGATGCCAATTGGCACGCGGCTGAAACTGCCGCGCGCGCTGCTGCGGTTTGACACTGTGGACCTTAGCGTGGCGGCGTTCTCTGGCGCGGTGAATGTTGCCGGGCAGGTGCCGACGGCAGGCGCACCGCTGCGGGAAAATCAGGTTGTGGTCACCGGTGCCGATGGCTTCGTGACGTTCCGCACCGCTTTTGGAGGCCGCATTTCCGTGCCGTCCAATTCGCAGGCGCGGCTGATCCGGGCGCGGCGCTATGTGCTGGGGGGGATGCTGGATGTCGATTTCGCGATTGAGCGCGGGCGCGGCTCTGCCAGCTCGCCAACCCTCAAGAACGGCGATGAATTGCGTTTGCGCACCCCGCGCGCGGTGACCGCGGTTCGCGGGACCGATTTTCGCGTGGGCTATAATCCGGATGCAGGGCTAAGCGTGACCGAAGTTGTTGAAGGCGAGGTTGGCGTCGCAGCGGGCAAAGACAAGCTCACCGCCCCCGCTGGCTTTGGCGTGGCAAGCATGGGCGATGGCCTTGGCGCACCTGAGGCCCTGCTGCCCGCACCCGCTCTGGCTGATCCCGGCGCAATCCAGACTGGCGAGCGGGTGGAGTTTGGCGTGACGCCTGCGCCCGAAGCGCGCCAGCACCGGTTTCAGGTCGCGCGCGATGCGGGCTTCCTCGATATCGTCAGCGAAAAGGTCATCAGTGGTGAACAAGCCGCCTTTGAAGGGCTTGAAAACGGGCGCTATTTCGTGCGCGCCCGCGCGGTGGCGGCAAGCGGTGTCGAGGGCCTGTCCGAAGCGTACAGCTTCCGCCGCAAACGCATTGGTACGTCTGCTTCCAGCGGTCCGTCTGATCTTGTCGACGGGTTCGTGTTTCAATGGGCGCCCGAAGGCGAGAGCAATGTGACCTTCGCCTTCCAGCTATGGGAAAGCGCCGCGCCTGCTCAGATCATCGTCGATGAAACAGGCCTTGAGACGACCGCTGTTGTGCTGACCGATCTGCCCAGCGGCACCTATGAATGGCGCGTGGCTGCGATCCAGCCTGAGGCCGAGGGCTTGCTGAAAGTCTGGGGTCCCGCGCAGCGTCTGACGATTAGCGAATAAGAGGCGTCCCCGATTGCTTCGGGGCATGCCATTGCCAAGTCGATCACGCCCTGAAAGACACAGCCTATGAGTGCTGCGCGACTGATGCTGGAATGGGCGATCCTGCTCGCCCTCGCCATTGCGGGGGCGCTGTGGGCGCAATCAAACGGCATCATGGATCGGCTGGACAACCAGCTGTTTGACACCGCCGCCCCGCTTGCTCGCCCGGCGATCGATTCCGATATCGTCATCGTCGCCATTGATGATCGCAGCCTTGCAGAGGTGGGGGCTTGGCCGTGGCCGCGCTCGGTTCATGCTGATCTGGTTGAGCGTTTGAGCAAGGCTGGGGCCCGGCTGGTAGTGCTTGATATTCTGTTCCTTGAGCAGACGCAGGGCGAAGGCGATGCGGCTTTGGCTGATGCGATGGAGAGCAGCGGCGCGGTGTTCCTGCCGCACACTTTCATCGCAAGGCCGAACGCGGTTAGCGGGATTGATCCGCTGATGCCGATTGCACCTCTCGCGCAGGCAAGCGCAGGAACAGGCCATGTGGTCGCTGAACCGGATAGCGATGGGGTTCTGCGTCGATTTGACCTTACGCTGGAGACAGACCGCGCCGCTTTCCCGCACATCGCGCTCAAAGTGCTCGAAGCGCTTGGCGAGGCGCGAAAAGGTAGTGGTGAGGGAGAGGCGCTGATCCCATTCCACCCGGAAGCCGCGTTTCAGCGCGAATCCGCCGCTGAAGTTCTGGCTGGAGCCACTCTGGATGGCTTTTTTGAAGGCAAGATCGTGTTGGTCGGAGCCACCGGCCAAGGGATGGGAGACCGCTATTCAGTCGCCACAGGGTCGGTTGAGCTGATGACGGGCATTGGCAGCCAGGCAAACCTGCTCGGAGCGCTGCGCCAAGATGCTCTGATCGTTCCAGCGAGCGCGTGGGTGCAAGGTGGCGTGGCGGTGATCGGGCTGTTCGCGCTGTTTTTGGGGTTTTGGTATTTGCCTCCGCGCTGGGTTCTCATTTGCGCGGCTGGGCTTGTCATGCTGGTGCTAGTGGGCTCGCTCGCGGCCTTGGGCTTTGCGCGTGTCTGGTTTGCTCCGGCCTCGATCATGGTTGCTGTCCTGTTTTCGTATCCCTTGTGGAGTTGGCGGCGTCTCAGCCGCGTCAGCCGCTATCTCGACCATGAAGCAGCCCGCCTGCTGGCTCACGATTCCGCCGACGCGCCCAGCTCTGGGCTAGATTATGTCACCGCGCAGATCGTGCAATTGCGGCGGCTGATCAGTACTGTGCGCGGCTCTCTGACATTCCTGCGGCAAGTGATCGAAGCGGCGCCCGATGCGATTGTGGTGCTGGACCGCGATGGTAGGGTCGAGATGCTCAATGAAAAGGCGCTTGCGCTGTTTCCTGACTGGAAAACGCAGGCGGGCGCGACATTTATGGAATTGCTGCTGTTTTCTGGCGCGCGTCAGCAGCGCGATGGCAGTGAGTTGCTAACAGCGGATCGCCGAACCTACCTGATCGCGCGCGCGGGGTTGGCCGAGAACGCGGATAATTCCGGCGGCGGAGAGATCATTGCCTTGCGCGATGTCTCTGATTTGCGGCGGCTGGATGATGAGCGCAAGCAGATGCTTGAGTTTCTCAGCCACGATATGCGCACCCCGCAAGTCGCGATTGTCGGGCTGACAGAGGGCGTCAATGGCTCCGGGATGGGACGCGACGTGGTCACTCGCATCCGCAAACAGGCTGAACGTACGCTCAAACTGGCGGATGATTTTGTACAATTGGCGCGGCTGGGCAGCTCTGATCTCCAACTGGCTGACACCGATATCAGCGCTGTGGTAGATGAAGCGTGCGACCGGGCGTGGCCTCAGGCAGAGGCGAAGGGTATTCGGATCGTCCAAGACATCCCCGATGATCCCTGTTTTGCTGAGGTTGATGCATCGCTGATCGCGCGCATGCTCGACAATCTGATCGGCAATGCGATCAAGTATTCTGACAGCGGGACTGAGATTGCGGTGTCCTTGTGCGCGCCTAATTCGGGCGAGCTGGAATTGCAGGTCGCGGACCAAGGGCCGGGTCTCTCCGAGGCGCGGCTGGTAGAGCCTTTTGCCCGGTTTGGGGCGCATGCGACTGATGCCGGGCCCAGCGCCGGGCTTGGGCTAGCCTTGGTCAAGCGGGTGGTGGATGCCCACGAGGCGCGGATTGCATTGGCCTCCAAGCCGGGGGAGGGGACGACCTTCACCATCACGCTGGCGGGTGAGATGATTGTGGATGCTGAGCTGGAAGTTGACGTCTGAATTTTAAGTCTAAGGCGAGCCTTCGCCCGGGCGCTCTACGCCAACTTAGCGGATCGCGTCGTCGACCAATTGCTGGGCCAGGGCAGCTATCTCAGCGTCGCCAAATTCGCACTCCACCGCCTCGCCAGAGCCACGATAGACCTTCTGGCCGCTGGCTCGATCATAGAGCACCAAAGTCCCGCGCAAACGCTGCGCCTCGCATTTGTCGAACCGGCGCTTTCGGCGTGGGGACGTGATCCAGTCCTGCTCTTGCTTGCCTTCGGTGTAGCGACCCTTGCCACGCAGAACGCCATTGGCTGCGTCGCCCAGCGCCATGCTGTAATCCGCCAGCAAAGGCGCATCGTCTGCCACCCGGACAGAGCGCGCTATCAGGGCTTTGCTTAAGGCGGAGGAGAACCTGCCACGTTCGCTTAAAGGGTCGTCAGGCAAGGCCATCGCGACGGCAGACCCGCGCTGCGGCCCTGCTCCGGTCGATGTGATTACGAATGGAGACGACACTGCGCATCCCGCAACCATAGTTGCGAGACCCAACATCAGGAAAAGCCGTTTTGGGCTCAGGATTCGTCTTCTGGCTCGCTGCATCGATCCATGCGATAACCGAAACCGAACACAGTTTGAATTGCAAAACCGTGCTGTGGGCGCAATTGCAGTTTTGAGCGGACCCGGCTGACATGCAGATCGAGCGTGCGGCTCTCAACATCCGGCACACCGCCCCACACCTGCCCGAAGATATAGGCGCGGCTAAGCGGGCGGTTGAGGTTATCGAAGAACAGGATCGACAGTTCGACCTCCTTGTTCGTCAGCTTCACCGGTTCACCCTTCCAACTGATGACTTTCAGCAGCCGGTCGATCTCATAATCACCAAACCGCGCGAACCGATCCACTTCGGGAGGGCGCAGGCGGCGGTTGGCGGCCTCTATGCGGGCAAGGATCACTTCCTTGCTTTCAGGCTTCACCACATAATCGACAGCGCCTGCATCCAGCCCGCGCACCACGTCTGACTTGTCAGATCGCGAAGTCAGCAGGATGAAAGCGGGCGGTTTTTCAAGGTTTTCAATCGCCCATTCGACAACGCCAAGCCCCGTTTCGCCCGGCATGTTCCAGTCAACAAGGACGACATCATAGGTCTCGCGTTTGAGCGTGACCATCAACTCGCTGCCAGAGCGGAACCTTTCGCATTGATGCTCGGTCTCACAAAGGGCACCGTGCAACTGCTCGAGCAGTTCAGGATCATCGTCTGCGATGGCAATACGCATGATTAGGCTCCGCGTGTAGGTGTTGCAGATCGCGCCTGTTTGAGCGCGGACTAGAGGACAGTTTGGATCAGATCCCTTAGTTGTAAAATGTATCTTAGCGGCAATTACGGGCCTGCGTGAAGACACAGGGGCTTGAAATGTTGCATTTTATACAAGAATTTACGTTTCGCTGAGTCCGTCTCAGACGATTACCGGGGGGCTTATGGACGCAGAATTGCTGGCTGAAACGGACACTTGCTTGCCGCCGCAATCGCTGGCGGGACAGCGCCTGTGTGTTGCAGGGGCGACCGGCACAATTGGCCGAGCGGTGGTGTGTGAATGCGCCGCGCGCGGGGCTGATGTGGTGGCGCTTGTGCGCGATGTGGGTGCGGCTGGCCAGCTTGGTACGCTCGCGAATGTGCGGCTGGCTGAGCTCGACCTGACGCATGAAACCTCGCTCACCCAAGCGCTTCAGACCGCTCAGCCGCACACTGTCATCTCGTGTATAGCCTCGCGCAGCGGTGCGCCGCGCGATGCGCAGGCGGTGGACTATAAGGCAAACTCAAGGCTCCTTTCCTGCGCGATGGCGGCGGGCGCGAAGCATTTTATCATGCTGTCGGCAATCTGCGTCCAGCGCCCGCATCTCGCCTTCCAGCACGCCAAACTGCGGTTTGAGGCAGAGCTGCAAGCCGCCGCGATTGACCACACAATTGTCCGCCCGACAGCATTCTTCAAATCGCTGTCAGGCCAGATCGGCCGAGTGGCGAAGGGCAAGCCGTTCCTGATCTTCGGCGATGGGGAGCTTACGCGGTGCAAGCCGATTTCTGATGCTGACCTAGCGCGCTTTATCGCTGATTGCGCTAGCGATCCCGAGGCGCGTGGGCGCATCCTGCCAATCGGCGGCCCCGGACCTGCGATCAGCCTGAAAGAGCAAGGCGAATTGCTGTTTGAGCTTGCGGAGCGCGAGCCGCAGTTTCGCTCCATCTCACCGCGCCTGTTCGACATGGCCGCGCGGGTTCTTTCCCTTGGCGCACCGCTCTCGGGCTGGTTGGCGGAAAAGGCTGAATATGCGCGCATCGCCAAATACTATGCGACGCAGAGTATGTTGCTGCTCGACCCGGCGAGCGGCGAATACAGCGCTGAGGCGACGCCCGAATACGGCTCTGACACGCTGCGCGATCATTATGCACAGTCGCTGGAAAACATGCGGCTGCGCGAATTGTCCGATGGCAGCGCGCCCGCTACCCCCTGAGCCGAGGGGAGATGCAAACACTCATGGGCGAAGGCGGCATCTGGTTTACTGGCCTGACCTGCATCGGTTTTATGGCGCTGGTCGCATGGATCAGCTGGGCCAAGACGCGCGGAACAGTAGAGACGCGGGAGGGCTATTTCCTCGCCGGGCGCGGGCTAGGTGCGAGCTTTATCGCAGGTTCGCTGCTTCTCACCAATCTCTCCGCTGAGCAGTTGATCGGGCTCAATGGCTCAGCCTATGGCTATAACCTGTCCAGCATGGGCTGGGAGGTGACAGCGGCGGTCGCGACGGTGGCGATGGCGCTGATATTCCTGCCGAAATATCTCGCAGGCGCGTTCACCACGCTGCCGCAATTCCTCAACGACCGGTTCGACCCGACAGTGCGGCGCATGTCGGTGGTGCTGTTCATGCTTGGCTATGGTCTGGTGACCATCCCCAGCGTGCTCTATTCAGGCAGCCTCGCGGTGATCGCTTTCTTCGATGTGCCTGCGCTGGCAGGGCTCGGCGAGTTTGAGGCGCTGGTGGCGATGATTGTGGTGATTGGCGTCGTTGGCTCGATCTACGCGATCTTTGGCGGCCTACGCGCGGTAGCGATTTCGGACACGCTCAACGGCGTTGGCCTGCTGATCATCGGGGTGGCGGTGCCGGTCTTTGGGCTGATGGCTCTGGGCGACGGTGACTTCGGCTCAGGGCTGGCGAGGCTGACCACTGAGAACCCGGAAAAGCTCAACGCCATTGGCGGCCCCAAAGACCCGACGCCCTTTGGCACACTGTTCACGGGCATGGTGTTTGCGAACCTGTTTTATTGGTGCACCAACCAATATGTGATTCAGCGCACCCTTGGCGCCAGCAGTCTGGCCGAAGGGCAAAAGGGTGTGCTGCTGTCAGGCTTCTTCAAAATCCTCGTGCCGTTTCTGATGATGATCCCGGGCGTAATTGCGTTCCACCTTTACGGACCGGGATTGGGCTCAATTGATGAGGCCTATCCGCGCTTGATTAGCGATGTCCTCCCGTTCTGGATGAGCGGCTTTTTCCTCGCGGTGTTGCTCGGCGCGGTGTTCAGCTCGTTCAATTCGCTGCTCAACAGTGCCGCGACCCTGTTTGCGATCGACATTTACGGACCCTCACGAGAGCGCGCGTCGGGGCGGGCGGTCAGTGATGCGGACCTAGTGCGCGTCGCTAAGATGGCGAGCCTTGTGATCGCGCTGTTCTCCTTCGTGGCCGCGCCGCTTCTGTATTTTGCGCAAGACGGGCTGTTCCAGATCATCCGCAAGTTCACCGGGTTCTACAATATCCCCACCGTGGTGATCGTGATGGTGGGTCTGTTCACCCGCCGCGTGCCTGCGCTGGGCGCGAAGATTGTCATCATCTTCCACATCATCGCTTATGGCATTTTGCGGTTTGACCTCGCGCCTCTGCTTGGAGGGCTCGATCCCGCCCTGTCTGGCGGACCGGAAGGACCGTTGAGTGAGCTTGGCGATTTCATGGGACAAACGAGCCAGTCATTTGGCCTTAATTCTCTGTTCGAATTGCACTTCATCCACCAATACGCGGTGCTGTTCGTGATCGAAGTGGGTATCATGCTGGCTTGCGGGGCGTGGAAGCCGCGCAAGGAAGCGTGGCAATTCACCCGCAACGAACAGGTCGACATGACCGAATGGCGCTTTGCCAAGCCGCTTGCAGCGACTCTGCTAAACTGCGTGTTGGGCGTTTATCTGCTGTTCTCGCCGTTGGGCGTTGCCAACGTTGGCGGCGTGAGCGGGTGGTTCGGGCCGCTGATTGCAGCCTTGCTTGCTGCGAATGCCGCGATGTGGGGTTGGGCGATGATGCGCGAGGAGAAACCCGCTTTCGCGTCATCCTGAACTCGTTTCAGGGTGAGGATTGGGTCGGTCGACAAGTAGCGGAGAAAATTAAGCCACCAGCGAGGCGAGCACGCGGCGCTTGCCTTTATAGGGGCGCCGCCCGTGCATCACTGAGAAGTTATCGATCAGCGCCACATCACCCGTCTGCCACACGCAATCGACGGTCAGCTCGTCTGCAATCGCAATTGCGGGCGCCATGTCCTCGCCCGTGATCGGCGTGCCTGTGCCAAAGGTGATCGCTCGATTCGGATCGTTGCGGCTGTCCGACCAGCCCCGGAATGCGGCGATCAGCTGATTGAAGAAACTGCGCCGCCCGCCATCTAGCGGACGCACAGCCGGGAGCACCGGTGTCGTCGCCTGCAAGCTGTCATCTGCGCGCCATTCCCACGTATAGCCAAGCTCAGTCAGCCGCGCCTCCGCTGCCGTACGCGTTGCAGCGCTTAGCGTGGAGCGCCACGAGCGCCCTTGCCCGGAGCCCGCATCATCATCGCCCGGCATCACATTGGTGTAGCACACGCCCTCTGTCTCAAGCCGCGTGAGAAAAGACGGGGTTTCCCGCTTCAGCCGCTCCACCACGCGGTCGGATCGGCACAGGGGCGTCGCGCCGCCACGTTCGGGCGCAATCTCGCAATAAAAGAACAGCTTGGCCGGGTAGATCGGCGTCTGCGCCATTTCGTGGTGCAAGAAAATCTGTGTCGTGGGCGGCGCTTCATTGGCGGTGAAGACTCGCGGCGTAACATTGGTGCGCACTGCATTGCTCAGCGAATCTTCATAGGTGAAGCCCGGATCGCCATAGGCCTCCACCGCTGCATCGAAGGCGTACGGGTCAGGCACATCAAAGCCCCGAAACAGCAGTGCGCCTGCGTCACTTAGGGCAGCGTCCACGGCAGGCTTGTTCGCAGCAAGAAAGGCCAAAAGTGAGCCGCCGCCTCCGATAAGGGCCGGAAAATCTGCGCGTAAATCAGTCATAGATCGGATGGAACGTGTTGAAAGCGGCCTCGGTAAAAGTGCCCGGATCGTTGAAGCGGCGGTTCTGGTTCAGCGAACTGATCGCCGCCATTTCAACCATGCTCAGCTCAAAATCGTCAATCGCAAGGTTTTCGCGCATCCGCTCCGGCTTGGTCGTCTTGGGGATGATCGCTGTGCCGCGTTGCAGACCCCAGCGCAGCAGCACTTGTGCGGGTGTCTTGCCGTGGGCCTGCGCGGCGACCATGACCGGCGCTGTGCCCAGCAAGCTCTCTTCGCTGCGCGCCATGTCGAGCTCAAAATAGCTCTGCGCGCCGAGCGGGGAGAACGCGGTCACGTCAATCCCGTAGCCGCCCGCCAGCCGCACCAGCCGCTCCTGCGTAAGATAGGGATGCGCTTCGATCTGGAGCATGGCCGGCTTGATCCGCGCATAGCTCATCAGATCGTGGATCAGCGCGGAATTGTAGTTGCACACGCCGATGTGCCGGACGAGGCCCTTGTCTACCAGAGCCTCCATCGCCGCCCATGTCTCATGAAGCGGCACGCGCGCGCGCTGCATCACCGGCTCAGCGGCGTCAGGGTCATGCAGCCATTCGGGCGGATAGCGGTCCTCAATCGGCACATGTTCCAGCGCGATGGGGAAATGGATGAGGTACAGGTCAAGCTGCTCCAAACCAAGATCTTCCAACGATTTGCGGCACGCCTGTTCGACATGCTCAGGCGCGTGGAAGGTGTTCCAGAGCTTGGAGGTGACCCACACATCCTCGCGCGCCACCAGACCCGCTGTGATCGCCTGCGCCAGGCCCGCTCCGGTCTCAATCTCGTTGCCGTAATCGGCAGCACTATCGAAATGACGATAGCCAGCGCGAACCGCTTCGACGACGGCGTCAGCGGTGTTCTCTCGCGGGATTTTCCAGAGGCCAAAGCCGATGCGGGGCATGGTGGAAAGCATGTCTAATCCTCAAAATGAATGTCGACCGGTTGCCCGGTCGCGATGCTTTGCTGGGCAGCCGCGCCCATCACGACCGAGCGATAGCCGTCGCGCGCGTCAATCAGCGCGGGCGTGCCTTGGGTCAAGGCGTTGTGAAAATCGTGCAGCTGATAATAGGTCGCGCCATGGTGAGAGCCTGCCTCCAGAGCGTCTTGCGGGACCGCGATATGCTGTGAAACCGGACCCGATTTGTCGCGCGGTGACCATGTGACGCTCCCGCCGGGCAGCTTCACTTCAAGCTTTCCGACCGGGCCGACTGCGCTGATTTCTTCCTGCTCCTGTGACCCTTCGGCGAACATGCACAGATCGAGCACGGCGCGCGTGCCGCCAGCAAAATCGACCAGCACAAAGGCGTTGTCGATGATGTCGGGTGCCTCGCCATCATAACGCTCGTCCAGGTGGTTCACATCCTGCGCGCCGCTGGCGTACACGCGCACCGGCTCATCGCGCAGGATGTGGCGCATCAGGTCAAAGAAGTGGCAGCATTTCTCAACGAGAGTGCCGCCAGTGTTGCGATTAAAGCGATTCCAGTCGCCGACTTTCTCAAGGAAGGGGAAGCGGTGTTCGCGGATGGCGAGCATTTTGAGCGGCCCCGCCTCGCCAGCATGGGCCCGCTCGATAAAGTTGGTCACCGGCGGCATATAGCGATATTCGAGCCCCACCCAGAACAGGTGTGAGTAACTGTGCGCCGACCGTGTGAGCGCGAGCGCGTCCTCCACGCTTGTGCACATCGGCTTTTCCAGCAGCACCGCGCGGCCCGCGTCCATCACGGGCTGGACCGCGTCGAAATGGGTGAAATTGGGCGAAGCGATGATGACCGCATCGGGCGTGGCTTTGGCCAGCATGGCGGCAGTGTCATCGAACAGCACGGCCGTCTGACCGAGCGCGAGCGCCTGTTCGCGCGCGGCTTCGCGTGATCCGGCATCAGGATCGACGATGGCAATCAGATCAGCGCCGGGCACCAGCGCGAGGTTGCGCATATGCTCGCGCCCCATCATGCCGCAGCCGATGATTGCGTAGGTCTTGGTCATGCTCACGCCAGCGCCTTTGTGACGGGATGCCGAGTTTGACAAGCGCCGCTCACCCGCGCGTCCACGCCGCAAAGCCGGCGGGCGGGATGATGGCCTCTCCCAGCGTCGGCTCGCCCAGCTTTAGTGCGGCGGTGTTGATCGGCGCATTCGTGTAGTTGAACGCGAGGACGTGGCTCTGGGTGCGGCGAAGGCGTAGTCCTTCGGGCAGATCCATCAATGCGATGCCCGCCTCGCCCGCCATGCGCGCGATCAGAGTGTTGAGCAGCGCCTTGTCCGGCCAAGCGCCGCAATAGCGGGTGTTGTCATGCCGGAAGACTACGCCGCGCCCATCTTTGAGCGCTAACTCAGGCTCCAGCTCGCTCGCAATATCCTCGCGCCAGCGGCTGATGCTCCAGCCTTCGCCATGCTCGCTTATGCCATCGCGCAGGCTTTCTACGCGGGTGATTGTGAGCGGGATCAGGCTCTTCAGGTCGCCGGGTGCCAAGGCGTGCGCGATCTGAAAGTCGCGGGTCTTGCTGCCCGAGCGCGGACCGAGCAAAATCGGGCAATCGAGTGTGGCCAAGTGCTGGGCAAAGCCCTCTGGCACGATCGGCAAGCACGGCGCGAGCACCATGGCATAGATGGACAGATTGGCACCGGGCGCGAGGATATCGACGTCGAGGCCCTTGGCGCGCAGCGCGGAATACCACTCGAACGCCAGCTCCAGATAACGGAAGCTCGCGCCTTGAGGCTGGATGCCGCAAACCCACGCCGCTTCGTAGGAAAACACCAGCGCGACCGGGGCCTTCGCCGCCTTCTGCTTGCCAAGCTTTGCAATCACCCGCGCCGCTTCGCGTGCTTCGGGTGCGGCTTCCGCTTCGCTGCTGTCGGGCCGCAACAGACCGGCGTGCATTTGCTCCTGCGCAAACGGAGCCTGCCTCCAGCGGAAATAGCTGACGAATTCCGCTCCGTGCGCATAGGCTTCGAGCGTCCAGAGCGCGACCATTCCGGGCAGCGGCGCAGGGTTGAAGCGCGCCCAGTTCACCGGTCCGGGCTGCTGCTCCATCACCGCCCAGCGCTCGCCTGCTGTGGTGTCGCGATACAGGTCATGGTGGAAGGCGGCGATGTCGGGATGACCCTGGCGCAGGAAAGCGCGCTTGGTCGGCTCATCGAACCAGAATTGCTCCAGAAAGCCGAGCGGATAGCTGTCCCATGTCGCCACATCGAGATCGCGGCCCATCGCGTGGTGATCGAACTCGGTGAAGAAGCCCATGAAATTGTGCGTGATATCGCGGCCTGGAGACCGCTCTCGCAGGATATCGGCCTGCTCGCGGTTGAAGCTGACCACTTCGTCCGAAGCGAAGCGGCGAAGTGCGAGCCAGTGCGCGGGGTTGGCTTCGGTAACGGTCAGGTGCGGCAGGTCGATTTCGCCAAAGGAACTGTATTCCATGCTCCAAAAGCTATTGCCCCACGCCGTGTTGAGCGCGGCGGGGGTGCCATAACGCGCCGCGCACCAGTCGCGAAAGCGCACAGCGGCAGCTTCGGAGAAACTGAGCACGGTGTCATGACAGCCATATTCATTATCGGTTTGCCAGCCGACGATTGCGGGGTGCTCGCCAAAGCGCTCAGCCAGCGCCCGTGTGATCCGGCGGCTCTCAGCGCGATATCCCTCATGCGAGAAGCAATAATGCCGCCGCGACCCAAAGCCGCGCGGACTGCCGTGTTCGTCGATGGCGACCATGTCGGGCATCTGGTCCACCAGCCATTTGGGCGGCGTCGCGGTCGGCGTGCACAGGATAATCTGCAAGCCCTCGGCAGCCAGCGTTTCTATCGCGCGGTCGAGCCAGTCCCACGCGATGTGCCCCGGTTCTGGCTCGATCCAGCTCCATGCGAATTCGCCAATGCGCACCAGCGAAAGGCCCATATCGCGCATCCGCCGCGCGTCTTCGGCCCACATCGCCTCAGGCCAGTGTTCGGGGAAGTAGCAGGTGCCAAGTTTCACGGGTCGAGCCTTTCGAGCGCAATCAGCCAAGCGGTTTCCGGGTACGTGAGCGGCAGGGCGAGCCCTTGCGTCATAAGCGCACGGCCCGAGAGCGCCATCCCCTCGCGCCAGCGCTCGGGCTCGGCGAGGTAGCCGGAAGCTTTGGCGGGCCACGGTTCAGGCAGCGTGACGCGGTAGCGCGCTTGAGGATCGAGGCCTGCAAGCCGCACGGGCGCGACGTCAAACTGCGCCGCGAACCTGGTCTGCGCGATCAGCGCCAGCGCCTTTGCCTCATGCGTCACCATCAGCCCGCTGATGCCGGGATCGGGATGCTCCAGCCGCCACAATTCCCCTGCGTGCAAGACACCGCGCCACTCTTTGTAAAGCGCAATATGCGCGGCAAGCACGCGGCGTTCGTCCTCGCTCATCGCGCGCGGATCGGCCTCCACGCCCATATGTCCAAACAGCGCGACCTTAGCACGAAAGTCCATCGCGGTGCGCCGCCCGGTGATCGGATTGGGCGAGGGGCCGACATGGCTGCCGAGCACTTCCAGCGGCAGGAACTGCGACCACGCGCGGATGATCCGCAGGCGCTCAATAGGATCGTTGTTGTCGCTGGGCCAGACGCGGTGGGTGTGTGAAAGCACGCCGTAGTCGATCCGCCCACCGCCGCTGGAGCAGCTTTCGATTTCGAGCTGGGGAAAGTCTGACCGGATCGCACCGAGCAGTCGATAAAGCGCCTCGGTCTGCGCCATCCCGCGCCCCGCCACTGGGAAAAGGTCGCGGTTATGGTCCCACTTCAGATAGGCGATGGGGTGGGTGGATAGCAGCGCTTCGAGCCTGTCAAAGACGTATTCCCAAACATCTTCGCGGCTTAAATCCAGCACCAATTGGCTGCGCATGGTCGGCTGCGCTGCGCTTTCAATGTGGATGCACCAGTCAGGATGCGCGCGGTAAAGGTCGCTGTCAGGCGAGACCATCTCCGGCTCCACCCAAAGACCAAAGTCCATGCCGTTCGCGTGAAAATGATCGATCAGCGGGGTGAGGCCAGCGGGGAACACATCGCTCGAAACGATCCAGTCGCCAAGGCTGCTTGTGTCATCGCGGCGGCCAGCAAACCAGCCATCATCCAGCACAAAGCGCTCGATGCCGAGTGCCGCAGCGCTCCTGGCCAACTCGAACAGATCGGGTTGCGACAGGTCAAAGCCGACCGCTTCCCATGAATTGCAATGCACAAGGCGAGGACCATTGGCTGCCACCATGGGAGCCACATTTTCGCGCACTTCGCGTTGGAGCGTCTGCGCCAGAGTGCTGCGGTCAGACCCCAGCGCGAGGGATGCGGCAGGGCTGTCATAGGCATCGCCCGGCTTCAGAACGATCTCACCCCGGTCATAGCGCGCGCCCATTTGCAGCATCGCGCGTCCATCGCCAGCGCCTTGGGCATCGCACTCGATCAGCGTCTCGTAATCGCCGCTCCATTCCAGATGCGCGTCCAGCGTTTCGCCAGTGTCAGGGTCATGCAGCAACAGCCAATTACCACCGCCAAAACCCTGCTTGCCGATCGCAGAGCTGCGCGCGAAGCCTTCGGGTCCAATCGAGCGACGGCTCTCCTGCATTTCGCCCGCCCAGCGCCCAGAAAAGCTGGTCATTTCGGTAAAACGCGCCGGGACCGGGAGCGCTATGCTGGCTAGGCGATCTACAGTGACCTCGACTTTGCCGTAATTGAACA
Organism: Pseudomonadota bacterium; assembly: GCA_039815245.1. Classification (GTDB taxonomy): domain Bacteria; phylum Pseudomonadota; class Alphaproteobacteria; order Sphingomonadales; family Sphingomonadaceae; genus Erythrobacter. Next base: position 318,876 of record JBCBZR010000003.1, read on the forward strand.
CAGTCAGCGAACTATCCACCACGCCGCTTGGCTGCATTTCGAGCGTCAAGCGCGCGCCGATCTGCCATCGCTCATCAGCAAAGTCGATAGTCACGTCTTTGGCATGCAAAGCCCAGTCCGTGACGCGAAAATCGGTTTCGATCCGCTGGCCATTATGGCTGAGTTCAATTGCAGGCGTCCCGCTCCAGCCGCCTTTGCGCTCGGGCAAAAGGCCGGGCACGGGCGGCGCATCGGGCTGACTTTCGTGCAGAGCGCGCCGCTGAGCCGCCACCAGCGCAGCCAAGTTCTCGCCATCCGGCAGACGCGCGCCGAGATAGGCGAGGTCCGCCGCGCCACCCTTGGTCAGCGCGAAGACCAGCGTCACCTCACTGCCATCGCAGCGCACATAGTGTTTTTCAGCGTGTGTTTCAGCGCTCAAAACCGGCTCTCTCCCTTGCCGCTCGGTCAGGGCCGCGCCCATGCGCTCTTGCAGCGCGCAAGGCAATCGGCTCTAACGCCGCAACTTTCGCAGCGGATCGCTTAGAACACATTGTTATGCTCAGCCAGTTGCCTTCGAACAACGCTGTCCAGATCGCAGTCGCGATTGGCTTGACCGCGGCCGTCGGGCTGGCGACATGGCTGACGATCCGGCGCGCCAATCACGACGGGTCCAAGAAGGACGTGTTCCTTGCCGGCGGCGGGCTGAGCTGGGTCTTCATTGCAGGCGCGATCACGCTCACCAACCTCTCAACCGATCAGCTGGTGGGCATGAACGGTAATCAGATGGCGCTGCTGGCGTGGTGGGAGATCGCCGGGTTTGCCGGGCTGCTAATCCTCGCCTTCGTGTTTGTGCCGATCTACTATCGCAACAATTGCACGACTGTCACTGAGTTGCTGGAGCAACGCTATGGCGGGCGTTCCATCAGGACGCTGATTTCAGCGATGTTTTTATTAGGCAATATCCTGATTTTCCTTCCGACCGTGCTTTATTCCGGGGGGACCTTCATGCAGGCGCTGTTTGGCGATGCGCTCCCGGTGCTGGGCTATGCAATCGCGCTTGCCGTGATTTCCGCTGGCTACACGATCCTTGGCGGTTTGCGCGCGGTTGCTGTCATGGACACCTACTCAGGTGTGGGCATTCTTGGTCTTGCGCTGCTGATCGTCATTCTTGCGCTGGCGGCGGTTGATTTTGACCTTTCGGGAGTTCCGGCAGAGCGCCTCACCATGATTGGTTCGGCTGATAGCCCAATCCCGTTTCATACGCTGTTTACAGGCATGCTCTTCATCCAGATCTATTATTGGTCGACCAATCAGAACATCACTCAAAAGGCTATGGCTGCCCCAAGCGTCACAGAGGCGCAAAAGGGGGTGATCGCCGCGGCGATTGTTCGTATTCTGATTGTGCCGCCAATTGTCGTGATCCCCGGCATTGCCGCTTACAAACTGTTCGGCGATGTGGGGGATGCAGCGTATGGTCAGCTGATCGCAACTGTCCTGCCACCATGGCTTTCAGGGGTGTTTGCAGCAATGGTTGCCGCTGCCGTCATCACGACGTTCAGCGCAGTGCTCAATTCGAGCGTTGCGCTGTATTCCGTTGATTTTCATGAGCAGATTTTCGGCGAAGTGAAGGATCACTGGCGATTGGCTGCGATCGTATCGATCTTGCTGACAGTCTCAGCCATTCTGCTTTCCACCGTTTACGTCAATCAGGCAAACGCTGATCCGACTGAATTCAGCATCATCAATCTGGTCCAGCAATTGTTTGGCTTGCTCTCCATGCCGATCCTCTCCGCCTTCGTCGCCGGATTGCTGTTCCGCAATGTCGGCGCGCCTGCCGCGATTGGGGGGGTGGTCTGGGGCGTGGCGCTGTATGGAGCGTTCACATTTCAGCAGCAGATGATCGACGCGCTTGGCCTGGCGATCAGCCCGCCGGTGACGATGCACTATATCGATTTCATGGTGGTCACGCTGGTCACCAGCATCCTTGCGGCGCTTATCGTCAATCGCGTGGTGCTGGGCAATCGGGCCGAGTTCATCGGTTTTGGGCGCGGGAAGGCGCGCGCTGCGTAATGCTCGATTTCGGCCAGCCCCACCGCCGCTTTAATCCGCTGGCGAACCGCTGGGTACAGGTCTCCCCGCACCGGCTGGATCGTCCGTGGCAAGGCGAGGAAGCCGAGCCTGAGCCGCCTCAGCCCGGCTATGACGCAGCGTGCTATCTGTGCCCCGGAAACGCGCGCATGGGTGGAGCGGCCAACCCTGACTATTCCGGTGTTTACGTGTTCGACAACGATTTTCCCGCGCTGACTGACGCGCCGGACGGGCGCGCGGGCGATGACCTGTTGCGCGCAGAAGCGACGCGCGGATTGTGCCGCGTCATGTGTTTCTCGCCCGACCATTCCAAGACGCTCCCGCTCTTGCAGCAGGCTGAACTGCGCGCCGTGGTGGACACATGGGCGCAGCAGACCGAGGAGCTGGGCGAGCGCTTTGCAAGCGTGCAGGTGTTTGAGAACAAGGGCGCGATGATGGGGTGCTCCAACCCGCATCCGCACGGGCAGATCTGGGCGACGGGCCATGTGCCCGATGCTCTGGCCGCAGTGGACGCAGCGCAGGCCGCCTATCTCGGCTCAAAGGACCGCCTGCTTATCACCGACATTGCCGAGCGCGAAGTCGCCGACGGTGATCGGATTGTCGAGCAGACCGAGCATTGGCTTGCTCTCGTACCGTTCTGGGCGGCTTGGCCGTTTGAAGTGCTGCTGCTGCCGCGCTTTGCCGCCGCCCGCCTGCCGGACCTTAACGACGCCCAGCGAGAGGATTGCGCGAGGGTCCTGCGGGCAATCACCACGCGCTATGACAACCTATTCCAAACCAGTTTTCCTTACTCTTTTGGATGGCATCAGGCGCCATACGCGCCCCTTTCAGACAATCGGCACGCGATGACCCATTTCCAGCTCCACGCCCATTTCTATCCGCCGCTTTTGCGCTCTGCTTCCGTGCGCAAATTCATGGTCGGCTATGAAATGCTGGCTGAGCCGCAGCGCGATCTGACACCTGAGCGGGCCGCCGAAATGCTGCGTGCGGTCAGCGGCGCGCAGCACTATCGGGCGCTGGCTGCATGAACCGCCGCGATCGCCTGATTGCCCGCGCCCGGCAGGGCTATCGCCTCGCCTTCAGCAAGGAGCCGGCACGCTTCTTTGCCGCGCCAGGCCGAGTGAACCTGATCGGGGAGCATGTCGATTACAATGGCGGGTTTGTGCTGCCCTGCGCGATGAATCGCGAGACGATTGTGGCGCTGTCTCCGGCGGCAGAGATTGGCGGGCAGGCTTTCATTGAAGCGGTGGCGATTGACCGCGGTCAGGCGAAAGACCGCTTTGCTTTACATGAGCCGATCGAGAAGACGACTGATCACTGGCAGAACCTGCTGCGCGGCGTTGTCTTTTTCCTGAAAGAGCGCGGGGGTGAAGTCCTGCCTGCGCGCTTGGCGATTGCCGGGGACCTGCCCATTGGGGCGGGGCTTTCCTCCTCCGCCTCATTCGCGGTCGGTATCGCAACCGCGCTCGCCAAGCACAGCCGCTTGCGACTTGACCCGGTGGACATCGCCCAGATTGCGCAGGATGCGGAAAACCACTTTCTGGGCACGCAATGCGGGATCATGGACCAGATGGCTTCGGCTGCCGGAGAGGCGGACTCTGCCTTGCTGCTCGATTGCCGCTCGCTGGAGCATATGCCGATCCCGGTCGCGAAAACTCTCTCGCTGGTCATCATCGATTCCGGCATTCGGCGCGAGCTCGCGGCGAGCGCCTTCAATGATCGCCGCAAGGAATGCGAAGCCGCTGCGGCGCATTTTGGTGTCGCATCTTTGCGCGATCTCACGTCTGAGGCGCTGGAAGCGGGGCGGCAGGGCTTGAGCAACAAAGCCTATGCCCGCGCGCGCCATGTCGTCTCAGAGATTGCCCGGGTGGAGCCGGTGGCGACCGCGTTGGTCACAGGCGACACCGCCGCTCTGGCTCAATTGATGCGCGCCAGCCATGTCTCTTTGCGCGATGATTTTGAGGTCTCGCTGCCGCAAGTGGACCGGCTGGTCGATGTGGTTGCGGCGGCTTTGGGGAGCGGTCCGGGCGCCATGGGCGGTGTGCGGATGACGGGTGCAGGCTTTGGCGGATGCTGCGTTGCACTGGTGCGCTCAGACGAGGCGGAACGCGTGATTGACGCGGTTGAGAACGATTACAATCCGCTGGCTGACATCCCAGCCAGCGCGGAAGTCTATTCCCTCACAGGCGGCGCGCGCGAAGTCACGCCCGATCAGTGAGGTGCGCCAGCTCGGACCCTTTGGCGGGCGCGTTGGTTGATGAAATACAGCTGCATGGGCGGTTTTGTTAACAACCACCTAAGGATCGTCCGCATGGTGCATTTACAGATATAAAAATATCTTTATATGATGCTCGCCATCATGCCCCACCCGCCCGCCACTGATACGCTGTTCAAAGCGCTTGCTGATCCCACGCGGCTGCGGATCGCGCGCTTGCTTGCGACGATGGAACTGGCGGTGGGAGAGCTCGCGCAAGTGCTCGGGCAAAGCCAGCCGCGCGTTTCGCGCCATGTTGGCATTTTGTGCGACGCTGCGCTGGCAGAGCGCCGGCGCGAGGGCAGCTGGGTGTTCCTGCGCGGCACGGCTGGCTCTGAAGAGGCTGGCCCGGTGATCGCCGCGATGGACCGCTTGCTTGCCGTTGCCGAAGCTGAAGATCCCGCATTCGCCAAGGCTTGCGCCGAAGACCGCCGCAAACTTGCCGCCATCCGCCGCGCGCGCGAGGATGCCGCCACCAGCTATTTTGCCCGCCACGCCAGCGAATGGGACGAATTGCGCAGCCTGCACTCGGCTGACAGCGAGGTGGAGACCGCGCTGCTTGACCATCTGGGCGGCGCGCCGCTCGGACATATGCTTGATATCGGGACCGGCACCGGGCGCATGGCCGAAGCGCTCAGCGGTCACGCGGACCGGATTGTTGCGCTGGATCGCAACCTTGAAATGCTGCGCGTGGCCCGCGCGCGCCTGCAACACCTGCCAACCGCTCAGATTGAGCTGGTGCAGGGCGATTTCACTGACTTGCCGTTTGACGCGGCCAGTTTTGATACGGTGCTGTTTCACCAAGTGCTCCACTTCGCGCCTGATCCCGCAGCGCCGCTCACCGAAGCGGCGCGCGTCACGCGGCCCGGCGGGCGGATCGCAATTGTCGATTTCGCCGCGCATAACCGCGAAGACCTGCGCGCGCGCCACCAGCACGCGCGGCTGGGTTTTGAAGAGCACCAGATGCGCGATCTGCTGCGCCGCACCGGGTTCACTCCATGCGCGCCTGCCGCGCTCGACGGCGGCGAACTGGTCGTCAAAATCTGGATCGCTACCCGCGCCGGAGGCATGCGCGCCGCGCCTCTCGCATCATCCCTTACCTCGTCCCGCAAAGAGGCGTCCTCATGAACCCGACCTTTGATGAATTGCGCGAACACCGCACCGCGCTCGACACGCCGCTGTTTTCCGGCCTGCCGGGCGACATTGACGTGAGCTTTGAATTTTTCCCGCCCAAATCGGCGAAGATGGAAGAGCAGCTGTGGAACGCGGTGGTGGAACTGGCTCCGCTGGCCCCCAACTTCGTCTCCGTCACGTATGGCGCGGGCGGTTCAACGCGTGAGCGCACGCATGCGACCGTCGCGCGGATCATCGCAGAGGCGCAATTGCCTGCCGCCGCGCACCTCACCTGCGTGGGCGCGAGCAAGGCCGACATCCGCGAGGTGGCCGAGCAATATTGGGAAGCGGGCGTGCGCCATATCGTCGCCCTGCGCGGCGATGCGGGCGAACCGGGCGCGCCCTTTACCCCGCACCCCGATGGCTATGCCGGCGCGGCAGAACTGGTTGCTGGGCTCAAGGATATCGCCGATTTTGAAATCTCGGTCGCGGCCTATCCCGAAACGCACCCGGACGCCGACTGCCCGCAATCCGATATCGACCATTTGAAGCGCAAGCTGGACGCAGGCGCCACCCGCGCGATCAGCCAGTTCTTCTTTTCAGCCGACACCTTCTTCCGCTTTCGTGACAAGCTGGCCGCCGCCGGGATTGAGCAGCGTGTGCTCCCCGGTATCCTGCCCGTCACCAATGTCGCCCAAGCCCGCAAATTTGCAGGCGCGTGCGGGGCTGACATTCCCAAATGGATGGACGGCCTGTTTGAAGGGCTCGATGAACGGCCCGCCGCCCGCCAACTGGTCGCCGCGACGGTCGCCGCTGAATTGTGCCGCCGGCTCTATGCAGGCGGAGAGCGCGATTTCCACTTCTACACGCTCAACCGCCCCGATCTCGCTTATGCGATCTGCCACATGCTGGGCAAACGCCCCGCGCACCCGACCGATATCAAGGAAGCCGCAGAATGAGCCTGCAACCCTCCCCCGCTCGCGCCGCTCTGAAAGCCGCAGCAGCTGAGCGTATTCTCATTTCGGATGGCGCGTTTGGAACTCAAATCCAGAACCGCAAACTTACCGAGGCCGACTTTGCCGGTACGCTCGGCCTGAATGCCGATCAGAAGGGCAATAATGATATTCTTGCCCTGACCCGGCCCGATGTGATCCGCGACATCACGCGCAGCTATTTCGATGCTGGTTCTGACATGGTGGCGACCAACACATTTTCAGCCAACAGCATCAGTCAGGCCGATTACGCGGCGGAAAAACTGGTCGCGCAGATCAACATTGCCAGCGGCAAGATTGCGCGCGAACTGGCCGATGAATATCAGGCTCGCGACGGCAAACCGCGCTTTGTCGCAGGAGCTATCGGCCCAACCAACAAGACCCTCTCGCTCAGCCCCGATGTCGAAGACCCTGGCTATCGCGAGATCGACTTTGACGAACTGGTCGCAGTGTACAAGGAACAGGCCGCTGCGCTGATCGAAGGGGGATGCGATTTCATCCTTATCGAAACCGTGTTCGATACGCTGAATGCCAAAGCGGGCGTTATGGCGGTAAAACAACTGGAAGCGGATCTGGGCCGTGAAGTGCCGGTGATGATATCCATGACGCTCACCGATCTATCGGGTCGCAATCTGTCAGGCCATACGGTTGAGGCGTTCTGGTACGCTGTGCGCCATGCCAATCCGGTGACGATCGGCCTCAATTGCAGCTTTGGCGCGGAGCAGCTTCGCCCGCACATTCAGGCACTATCCAGCATGGCGGATGCGCTCATCCTCGCTTACCCGAACGCTGGCCTGCCCAATGAGCTGGGTGAGTATGACGAACAGCCGCACACCACGGCCTCGCTTGTCAAGGAATGGGCTGACAACGGTCAGGTCAATATGCTGGGTGGATGCTGCGGCTCTGGCCCCGATCACATCGCAGCGATTGCCAAGGCGGTGGAAGGTCTGACCCCGCGCCAATTGCCGGAGCCAGATGTCGAGATGCGGCTCGCCGGGCTGGAGCCGTTCAAGATCGCCAGTTGAGATACCAACGTCCGCTCTGGTTGAGCGGACTGAAAGATGCAAACGTGACCCAATCCGCCTCCTCCTTTATCAATATCGGTGAGCGCACCAATGTGACCGGCTCTGCCCGGTTCAAAAAGCTCATCATGGCCGATGACTACGCCGCTGCGGTCGAGGTCGCGCGCCAGCAGGTCGAGAACGGCGCGCAGGTGATTGACGTCAACATGGATGAAGGCCTGCTCGACGCGAAGCACGCGATGACGACCTTCCTCAAGCTGATCGCCGCTGAGCCCGATATCGCCCGCGTGCCGGTGATGATTGACTCGTCCAAATGGGACGTGATCGAAGCGGGCCTCAAATGCGTCTCGGGTAAGCCGATTGTGAACTCGATCAGCATGAAAGAGGGTGAGGAAGAATTCCTCAAACACGCGCGGGCTTGCATGGCCTATGGCGCGGCGGTGGTCGTGATGGCGTTTGACGAGGTCGGGCAGGCGGACACGAAAGAGCGCAAGGTCGAAATCTGCAAGCGCGCCTATGATCTGCTCGTCGGCATCGGCTTCCCGCCCGAAGATATCATCTTTGATCCCAACGTCTTTGCGGTCGCCACCGGCATCGAAGAGCATGATCGCTACGGGCTCGACTTCATTGAAGCGGTGAAAGATATCAAACAGCAATGCCCCCACGCCAAGACGAGCGGCGGGCTGTCCAATCTCTCTTTCAGTTTTCGCGGGAATGAGACGGTGCGCCGCGCGATGCACTCGGTGTTTCTCTATCACGCGATCCCGGTCGGCTTTGACATGGCGATTGTGAATGCCGGGCAGCTTGACGTGTATGACACGATTGACCCGGTCCTGCGCGAGGCGTGCGAGGACGTGATCCTGATGCGCGACCCCAAAGCGCGCGGGTTGGAAGGCGATGAAACTGCGACCGAGCGGCTGATCACTCTGGCTGAAAGCTTCAAGGGTAAGAGCAAGGAAGACGACAAGCAGGCGGCCGAATGGCGCGGCTGGGACGTCAAGAAGCGGCTGGAACACGCGCTGGTCAAAGGGATCGACGCGCATGTGGTCGCGGACACCGAAGAAATGCGCGCATCGACCGAAGCGGCGGGCGGGCGTCCCATCGAAGTGATCGAAGGCCCGTTGATGGACGGGATGAACGTGGTCGGGGACCTCTTCGGCGCGGGCAAGATGTTCCTGCCCCAAGTGGTCAAATCCGCGCGCGTCATGAAGAAGGCGGTGGCGCACCTCATCCCCTATATCGAAGCCGAAAAGGATCTGCTGCCTGAGGCTGAGCGTTCCTCAAAAGGCCGCGTTATCATGGCGACGGTGAAGGGCGATGTGCACGATATCGGCAAGAACATCGTCGGCGTGGTGTTGCAGTGCAACGGCTATGACGTGATCGACCTGGGCGTGATGGTGCCGTGGACGGACATCCTCAAAGCGGCCAATGATAACAACGCCGACATGATCGGGCTGTCGGGCCTGATCACCCCCTCGCTCGATGAGATGGTGACCGTTGCCGAGGAGATGCAGCGCGCAGGGATGGACATGCCGCTCCTGATCGGCGGGGCGACCACCAGCAAGGTCCACACCGCGCTGAAGATTGACCCGAACTATGAAGGCCCCGTCATTCATGTGCTGGATGCGAGCCGCGCGGTGGGCGTTGCCTCCAAATTGCTGTCCGACACGCAGCGCGATGACTTTGTTGAAGACACGGCCAGCGAATATGTGAAGGTCCGCGATGCGCGCAGCGGCAAGACGCCGAGCCAGCTGATGAAGCTGGATGAGGCGCGCGCCAATTTCTACGATGCGTTCCTGTCAGACAAACCCGCGCCGCCCTTGCAGCCGGGCGTGCATGTCTATGACGATTGGTCGCTCGAAGATCTGGTCGACTATATCGACTGGACCCCGTTCTTCCGCGCGTGGGAATTGCATGGGAACTACCCCGCGATCCTGGACGATGATGTGGTCGGCGAAAGCGCGCGCGCTTTGAAGGCCGATGCGGATGCGATGCTGGAGACGATCATCTCCGAAAAGTGGCTGACCGCGCGCGGCGTTGCGGGCTTGTGGCCGTGCGCGCGTGACCATGATTGCCCGGACGACATCATGATCCACCGCGTGCGGCGCGAAGAAAACATCCGCCTCCCCATGCTGCGCCAACAGATCAAGAAGAGCCGCGACCGCGCCAATATGTGCCTCGCTGACTTTATCGACCCGGCGGGCGACTGGATCGGCGGCTTTGCAGTCGGCATTCACGGGATCGAGCCGCACATTGCGCGCTTTCAGGCGGATAAGGATGATTATTCGGACATCCTGCTCAAAGCGCTCGCAGACCGGTTTGCCGAGGCCTTCGCCGAGCGCCTGCATCAGCACACCCGCACCGATCTGTGGGGCTATGCGCCGGGCGAACAGCTGACCAATCAGGCGCTGATCAAGGAAGAATATCGCGGCATCCGTCCCGCGCCCGGCTATCCGGCGTGCCCGGACCATTCGCTCAAACCGATCCTGTTTGAATTGCTCGATGCGGAGAAGAACGTGGGGCTGGAGCTGACCGAGAGCTTTGCGATGTACCCGACCGCAGCGGTCAGCGGCTTCTATTTCGGCCACCCGGAAAGCCAATATTTCGGCGTCGCGCGCATCGGACGCGACCAGTTGGAGGATTACGCAGCCCGGCGCGGCGTGGATATGGCAACAGCGGAGCGTTGGCTGAGGCCCAATCTTGATTGATTTTGTGGGAGCGAGCGGCAACAATGCCCGTCATGTTGCGCGTATTCCTCGCTATCCTCGCTCTGGCTATGCCGTCCTCTCTGCGCGCTGACGATGCAGAGCCAGATGCCCCAAAGCCCGCGACCGTGGTGGTGGCATTCGACCGCGACAGCATCACGCCGCTGATCGTTGAAGGGTTCCGTAACTTCGACAGCCTCGAACCGGTCCAAGCAAACGATCCGGTGCGCATCGCTTCGATCTCCAAGCTGATCATGGCGCTGGCCACATTGCGGCTGGTGGATGAGGGGAAGGTCGATCTCGATGCGGACGTGTCAGAGTATCTAGGTTTTACCGTCCGCTCACCCAATTTCCCTGATACGCCGGTGACGCTGGCGCAGCTTCTGAGCCACCGCGCGGGGCTGCGCGACCGGGCTGGCTATATCATCCCGCTGGGGGAGAGCCTTGAGGCAAAACTCGCCGACACCGAGGCTTGGTACGCCGATGCGCCTCCGGGCGACGCGCCATTTGAATACGCCAATCTCGGCTCGCCGGTGGTCGCGACCGCGCTCGAAGCGGCGACGGGCGAGCGGTATGACAAGCTGCTTGAACGCACCGTGTTCGCTCCGCTCGGCGTGAAAGCATGCGTCAATTGGGTGGGCTGTTCGGATGATATGGTGAGCCGCGCGGTTGCGCTTTATCGCCACACGGGCGAGCCCGCGCGGGATTACCCCGGTGATCTGCCGCCCGGATGCTCGATCCCGGTCGCTGAAGGCGTCGAGTGCTCGCTCGAAGATTATGTGCCGGGCACCAATGCCAGCGTGTTCTCGCCGCAGGGCGGGGTGCGGGTCGGGATGGTGGATTTGGCGAAGATTGGCCAGGGTCTCTGGAAGGAGGGCTTCCTGTCGGCGACGACGGCGGAATTGTTCTTCTCAGTGGATCAAGGTGAGGGCCGCACTGAGGGTCAGGAGTTCTTTTGCCACTATTACTTAGGCCTGCAATTGATCAACCGGACGCTCAATCGGTGCAAGGACAATTTGTTCGGGCAGCTCTCTGATGCAATCACAGCCTTCGGCCATTCGGGCGAGGCATATGGCCTTCAGTCGGGTCTTTGGCTCCTCAGTGAGGGCGCAGGCTTCGTCTACTTCCGCACCCAGGTCGCGCCCCCCGCCGGCGGAGAGGATACCGGCGGCTTCGTGCAGGGCGAAAAGGACCTTATGAAGCGAGCGCAGGCGGCACTGGCGGCGATCAAGACAAAACAAGAGTCCGACTAAGCGCAAGGATATGTCGCGCTCTCCACAGGTGCGTTTGAAAAGCGTCGGTTGCGGCGCAAATCGCGATTGACGGGCGCCTTCGCATCCGCAACATAAGTGGGGCCTGCCGGGTGCGAATCCGGTGTCTTTCGCGGGAGAGACTGCGCCTTGGCAACAAGGCTGGCGCCGAAGGAGCAACCGCCCCGGAAACTCTCAGGCAAATGGACCGCGAAAGGACATCAGGCGCTCTGGAAAGCGTGCGCGAGGTCACTCGTTCACCACCGAAGGGGAGGCCGAATGATGCCGAATTGCATCACCGGCTGAAGCTCTCAGGTTTCCCGACAGAGGGGGCAGGAACGATGTTTCACACTGAAGCGTCTGTGCTGGAAAGGCACGCCTGTTCGGGGACTATGATTGAGCGATACCACCACGATTGATGAGCCTGAGGCTAACATTCCGCTCGACCCGTTGCCGCTGGATGCTTGGCACCTGGCACGCGGCGCGCGCATGGTGCCGTTTGCGGGTTATGACATGCCGATCCAGTACACCGGCGAAGGTGCAAAAAATCCGGGGGGAATTGTCGCCGAGCATGAATGGACGCGCACCAGCGCCAGCCTGTTCGACGTCAGCCATATGGGTCAACTCGCGCTGAAAGATGCGCCCGATGATCCGGGCAGCGCCGCGCGCGCGCTTGAAAAGCTGGTGCCGGGGCTCGTCACTTCGCTGAAGCCGGGGCGGATGCGCTATTCGATGCTGCTGACCGAAGCGGGCGGGGTGATTGACGATCTGATGATCACCAACACCGGCCCACACCTCGCGCTGGTGGTCAATGGCGCGGTGAAGTGGGACGATATCGCGCATTTGCGTGAGCATTTGCCCGATGAGATTACGCTGACGCATTACGATGATTTCGCACTGCTGGCGCTGCAAGGCCCGCAGGCGGGCGCGGTGCTCGAAGCGCTGATCCCCGGCACAGGCGCGCTCACCTTTATGACCGCCGGGCTGTTTGAGTGGCAGGTGAACGGGGAAACCGCGCATCTGTGGGTCAGCCGCGCGGGCTACACCGGAGAGGACGGCTTTGAAATCGCGGTCCATGAAAGCAAGGTGGAGGCGCTCGCCAATGCACTCGTCGCAGATGAGCGTGTCCGCCCTGCCGGGCTGGGCGCGCGCGACAGCTTGCGGCTAGAGGCAGGCCTTCCGCTCTATGGCCATGACCTGACGACAGATATTGATCCGGTCAGCGCTGATCTGGCCTTTGCGCTCTCCAAGAAGCGGCGCGAGGCGGGCGGCTATTTCGGGCACGGCGCGGTTGCAGCGCGGCTTTCGGATGAGGCGGAAGGGAGGCTCGGGGTCAAGCGCGTCGGCCTCACGCTTGAAGGCCGGATGCCCGCGCGCGAAGGCGCTGAAGTTTACGCAGGCGACACCATGATCGGCACGGTTACCAGCGGCGGCTTCTCGCCCACGCTGGGCCAGCCCATCGCCATGGCCTTTATCGACCCTGCGCACGCCGCACCCGGCACCGCGCTGGAAATCGCCGTGCGCACCAAACGCCTGCCGGCCACCGTATCACCTATGCCGTTTGTCCCCCACCGCTATTACCGAGGGAGCTGAGCTATAATGCCGCGTTACTTCACCGATGAACATGAATGGATCGACGTAGAGGATGACACCGCCACGGTGGGCATCACGGACTACGCGCAAGAGCAATTGGGCGACATCGTCTTTGTCGAATTGCCCGATGTAGGCACCGCGCTCGACAAAGGCGGCGATGCAGCGGTGGTTGAAAGCGTGAAGGCCGCGAGCGATGTTTACGCGCCGATCAGCGGTGAAGTGCTCGAAGGCAATTCCATGCTCGAAGACGAGCCCGCGCTGGTCAACACCTCGCCCGAAGAAGACGGCTGGTTTTTCCGCATGAGCGTCGGCGATGCAAGCGAGCTGGAAGGCCTGATGGACGAGGCCGGCTACAAGGAATTTGTCGCGGGGCTGTGACTGTAGTCTCCCCACCCGCTTGCGGGTGGGGCCGGGGGTGGGCCCACCCCGCTGCGACTAGCGAGCAAGCTCGCAAGTCTCACTGCCCCTCCTACATGCGTGAGGGGAAACAGGAGTAGTTTGAATGCGTTACCTTCCTCTGACTGACACCGACCGTGCGGACATGCTCGCCAAGTGCGGCGCGGATTCCATTGACGATCTGTTCGTCGATGTGCCCGAAGTCGCGCGGCTTGACGGGCCGATCCGCGACCTGCCGATGCATGCGAGCGAAATGGCGGTGGAGCGGCATATGAAGGCGCTGGCGGGCAAGAACCTGTCAGCTGATGGCACGCCCTTCTTTCTGGGCGCAGGGGCGTATCGCCACCATATCCCGGCGAGCGTTGATACCGTGATCCAGCGCGGCGAATTCCTCACCGCCTACACGCCCTACCAGCCCGAAATCGCGCAGGGCACGCTGCAAATGCTGTTTGAATTCCAGACGCAGGTCGCGCGGCTGTATGGCTGCGCGGTGGCGAATGCCTCGCTGTATGACGGCTCGACCGCGTGCTGGGAGGCGGTGGCGATGGCGACCCGCGTGACCAAGCGCAAACGCGCAGTGCTGTCCGGTGCGCTCCACCCGCATTACGCCGAAGTGGTCAAGACCATGGCGCAGTTTACTGGCGACACTATTGCCGACAGCGCGCCCGCCATTCAGGCTGACCCGGACCTCGACGGGCTGACCAGCCGCATCGATGATGAGACCGCCTGCGTGGTGGTGCAATATCCCGATATTCTGGGCCGGATCAGCGATCTGTCCGCTGTGGCTGAAGCGGCCCATGCCAAGGGCGCGCTGCTCGTTGTGGTCAACACTGAGCCGGTGGCGCTGGGCGCGATCAAAGCGCCGGGCGAGATGGGCGCAGATATCGTTGTGGGCGAGGGCCAGGCGCTGGGCGTCGGTCTTCAGTTCGGCGGGCCGTATCTGGGCCTGTTCGCCGTGCGCAATCCCAAGCATGTGCGCCAGATGCCGGGGCGCCTGTGCGGCGAGACGGTCGATGCCGAGGGGCGGCGCGGCTTTGTCCTGACGCTCTCCACGCGCGAACAGCACATTCGGCGCGAAAAAGCGACGAGCAATATCTGCACTAATAGCGGCCTGTGCGCGCTCGCTTTCACCACGCATATGACGCTGCTGGGTGAGAAGGGCCTGCGCCAATTGGCTGCCGAGAACCACCGCCTCGCCTGTATGGCGGCGGATCGTCTGGCCAAGGTTCCGGGCGTGACCCTGCTCAACAACGCCTTTTTCAATGAGTTCACGATCATGTTTGACGGCAAGCCCGCGCGCGAAGTGGTGCGCGATCTGGCGGAGCGCGGCGTGCTTGCCGGGGTCTCTCTCGGGCGGCTTTATCCAGGGGTCGAAGCGCTCGAACACGCGCTGCTCGTCGCGGTGACTGAGACGACGACCGAGGGCGATATCGAATGCCTCGCTGATGAATTGCACAATGCCCTAACCGCTCAGGAAATGGAGCCAGCCCAATGAACGCCCCCAACAAATCAGGCTGGAAGCCCCAAATGGAAGTCGCTGACGCAAGCGGCGATCTGGTCACCACCACCGGCAACCGCGCGCTGATGCTGGAAGAGCCGCTCTTGTTCGAGATCGGCCATGCTGAGACGACCGGCGTTGATCTGCCCGATATAGACACCAACGCGCCGACCCGTCTGGGTGGGCTGGGCCGCAATGAGCCTATCGGTCTGGTTGGCCTAACCGAGCCGCAGACTGTGCGCCACTACACGCGCCTGAGCCGCCAGAATTACGGCATTGATCTGGGCTTTTTCCCGCTCGGCAGCTGCACGATGAAGCACAATCCGCGCCTCAATGAGAAGATGGCGCGGCTGCCCGGCTTTGCTGACATTCACCCGCTTGCACCCCAGAACAGCGTTCAGGGCGCGCTTGAAGTGATCGACCAACTGGCGAACTGGCTCACTACGCTTACCGGAATGCCAGCTGTCGCGATGAGCCCCAAAGCGGGCGCGCATGGCGAGCTGTGCGGTATCCTCGCGATCCGCGCCGCGCACACAGCGGCAGGCAATCCGCGCGAGGTCGTGCTGGTCCCGGAAAGCGCGCACGGCACCAACCCGGCCACTGCGGCATTCGCGGGCTATAAGGTCGATAACATTCCCGCCACGCCGGAAGGCCGCGTGGATGTAGAAGCGCTCAAAGCGCGCCTTGGCCCGGACGTTGCAGCGGTGATGATCACCAACCCCAACACGTGTGGCCTGTTCGAAAAGGACTTCCGCACCATCGCCGATGCCGTCCACGCGGTTGGCGGCTATGTCTATTGCGACGGAGCGAACTTCAACGCCATCGTGGGCCGCGTGCGCCCCGGCGACCTTGGCGTCGATGCGATGCATATCAATCTGCACAAGACCTTCTCCACCCCTCACGGCGGCGGCGGTCCCGGCTCTGGCCCGGTGGTCTTTTCCGAAGCACTCGCGCCGTTTGCGCCGCTCCCCTACGTGGAAAAGAGCGCAAGCGGTGAGTTCCATATCGTTGAGGAAGAGAACACCGACGCGGACCACCAGTCCTTTGGCCGGATGACGGCCTTTCACGGTCAGATGGGCATGTTCACCCGCGCGCTGACCTATATGCTCAGTCATGGCGCGGACGGCCTCAAGCAAGTGTCAGAAGACGCGGTGCTCAACGCCAATTACATCCTGCGCAGCATGGAAGACATCCTCCACGCGCCCTTTGCCGATAGCGGCCCGTGTATGCATGAGGCTTTGTTTGGCGATAAGGACTTTGGCGGTGGGCTTTCCACCTCAGACTTGGCCAAGGGGCTGATCGATGAGGGCTATCACCCGATGACGGTGTATTTCCCGCTGGTGGTCCACGGCGCGATGTTGGTCGAGCCAACCGAGACTGAGAGCAAGGCCACTATCGACCAGTTCATCACCGCATTCCGCCACGTGGTCGAGCGCGCGCTGGCAGGCGATGAAGCGTTGAAGCAAGCGCCGTACTTTGCGCCAAGGCGGCGGCTGGATGAGACGGCGGCGGCGCGGAAGCCGAAGCTGGCGTATGAAGACCTTGGGGAAGCGCCACAGGGGTGACATGGACCCAAGCGAAGTTGGTATTTCTGGCTGTGATCGGCATGCTGCTGATCGCAGCCAGCGCTCCGGACCCGGACGCTCTCACTTGGGATGAACTCTCCGGGCGTGGCTATCCAGACCCTCCCGCCGCCATCGAACTGCGCATCAAAGGCTCCCGGTTTGAACCAGGAGACTTCGCCTATTTGCGCGGTGCCTTTGCAGGGGCCAGCGCTGAGGAGGTCGCCGAGTTCAAAGCGATTAAAGCGTGGGTCGAGCAATGCCGGGCCGAGGGTATGATCCGGCGCGAGGCTGAGCTTGAAGAGCTGGGGCTAGAGCTCAAGGGCGAGGGTATACGATCCGGTGCCAGCCTGTGCGAACAGGTGGTGCTGCCCGGTCCGTGGATTTTGCCCGCGCAGGATTGGGAGGCAATCCAGGCGGGCCTTCCCGCCGCGCGGCTGGTGTTCAACACGATGGTCGATACAATCGACAAGACCGAGCTGCGCCTGTGGCCCATTGGCGGCGATTTTGCCCGCGAGCTGGAGCTTCGCACGATTGGCGACCAGATCCTGCGGCTCTCACTCAGCAAGCCGATTGATGGCGAAACCGACCGGCGCGTCCCCGTGCTTAATGACAACGAGCAAGCCGTTCTTGCCGCGTTGGTCTGGTCTGAGCTGGCGCATGTGGATTTCAGCAACACCGCATGGCTTCGGCGTGAAATCGCCAAGCGCGGCTGGCCCAAACAGTCCGAAGTTGGCGAAAAAGCGTCCAACGCTGCATGGCTGATCGTGCAACACGCCGATCATGATCCGGCGTTCCAGTATCGAGCGCTGAAACTGATGGAGCCGCTTGTCGCACAGCGTGAGGTCTCCCCTCAGAATTACGCCTATCTCTACGATCGCGTCATGCTGAAACTGACGGGCCAGCAGCGTTACGCCACGCAATTCACCTGCAAGGATGGGGCTTACGCACCCCGGCCTTTGGAAGAGCCGGAGCGCGTGGACGATTTGCGCGATGCGATGCAGCTTGTTCCGCTGTCGGAATACGCGGCGCGGTTTAGTTCGAGTTGTTGATGTCTTGGCTGCTGCCCGGTTGAGCGAGGCGGTCTTCGCCGTCTGTCTCCACCTCAATCCTGATCTCGCGCAGGTTCAGGATCGCGACGTAGAACCCAACGACCGCAAGGCTGCTTGATCCAAGCACTGCAAAGGCCGCGCCTTTCGCGCCGTTCCAGTCGATCGCGGCGTCTAGAAACACCAGCGCCAGCACAGTCGGTACTGCGCGCACGATGAAGGCCGTGCCCGCGCGCCCGGCGGACACCAGCAGCGATTCAAGGCTTGCCCCGATTAGCTCAACCGCGCCCGCAATGCTCAGGATCACCATCGCCCAATAGAACGCGCTGAAATCCTCTTGCGCCACAATGCTAAGCGCCCAGCGCCCGCCCAGCAGCGCCACCAGCACCGCGATCACACCGGCGACCAGCGCGATATTCGCCATTCGCCGCGCCATGACGAAGGCGTTGTCCCTGGCGTGGACCAGCTCGGGGAAGATCGCTTTGGAAACCGTCTGCGCAAGGCTCATCAGCGCTTGCCCTAATTGCGAGGCGACCCTGAAACCGCCCGCAAGCGCGGCTCCGCCAAAGGTGCCGACCAGCAGGATCATCACCTGCTTGCCTGCAATCGTCAGGCTGCCCGACATGTTGGTAGACCACACAAAGGCCCACGCATCGGCGTGCTGAGCAGGTATGCGGGTGAAACTGAATGCGGAAAGGTCAATCCGGCTTACCCGCCCCGCCGCAATCCACAGCGCCAGCGCGACCGCCAGTTCAGAGGCGGCCCAGGCGAGGATAAAGCCGGTTACGTCTGGCATCAGCCACACCGCCAGTAGCGCTCCCGCGGCACGGATTGCGGGCTGCACCGCTTCGGCGGCGGTGGCGGTCGCGAATTTGAAGCGCAGGCGCAGCAGGCCAGTTGGCGTGGTGCGGATCGCCAGCAAGGAAACCACGCAATAGCCAAAGGTCAGCGGGTAAAGCTCTGGCGGCAAGGGCAGCCATGCAGGCGCAGTCCAGATCACCAGCCCCGCCGCCGCCACGCCCATAACGATAGAAAGCACATCCAGTGCAATCGCAAACCCCGTGGCGACGCGCACCTTTTCAGGGTCAGGCTCTGCGCCTTCCTCGCCGCCATTCGCGCCCCAGCGGACGATGAATTGCCACGTCTGGAAGTTCGCAAAGCCTGTGATTGCTTGCCCCAGCGCGACAATGATCGCGAAATGTCCGAACCGCTCCAGCCCCAAAGTGTGCGTCGCGAGATACAGGTAGACGAGGCTCATGACCGCGTTGAAGCCGCGACCACCCAGCAGCCAGCCGATATTAGCGAACAGACGCTTCATCGCGATGTGCCGACCGCGCGCACCTTTCAGGCGGCGACGGTCTGGTCGCCCTCGCGCTGTTTGAGGATTTTCTCAGTCACGCCGAAAGTGCGCTCATTATCGACATCAATGGCGTAGTGCCCGTCGGAAAGCTCAATCGGCACCAGCTTGACGCCAAAGCGCTTGGAAATCTGCTCGAACAGCTTTTCCTTGGAGCCCGTGCCAAAGCGAAACCGGATGAGGTTCATAAGGCCGAACGCCTTGATGATGCGGCGCGGGAATTTCACGAATTGCCCACCTTCGCGCATGATCTCAGCCGCTTTCAAAGTCTTCGCGCTGCCCAGCCAATACATGTTGCAATTGGAAAAGCCGCCATCCTTGAACTCGTAAAAGCGCTTTTGGCCTTCCGGATCGGCGGCCTGCACGTCCTGCTTGCGCGCAAGGCCCGCCGCGCCGCCAGCCTTTGCCGCGAGGCATTTGGCGATGAACTCGGAATAGCCCTCCGGCGTGACCAGGCAATTGTCCGCCGTCGTGATCAGAAGCGGGAACTCAGCATCTTGCGCGCCGGAAAACACGCTGTCGACGATGTTGAACTTGCCTTGCGCAAAGCTCAAGCGACCTTCATTGGTCAGCGCGGCGATGATCGGTTGAGCCGCGATTTCGTCCGGCTCATGCGCGACGATGCGGATCGCGGCGACCTCTGGGCAGGCGGCGACAGCGGAGACCACGCGCGCGACCATCGGCACGCCATTCACCGGGACCACCGCTTTTTGCGCAACGCCTGCGCGCTCGGCCAACGGATCGAGCACGCCGGAGCGCTTTCCGGCCATGATAAGGGCAGTCACTTTGGTGTCATGTTGCATGCGCCGCCGCTTAGCGCCAAATCGCGGGCAGCGCAAAGCAAGGAAAGGTGCATGCTGTGCAACATTTTGTCGCGCGCGATAAGGCGCGCTAAAGCTGCGCTATGCGGATCATCTTTTCACGCAAGGGCTTTGACAGCAGCGCGGGCGGCGGGCCATCGCCGATTGCAGCGGGTCGCCCGGTGAGCCTGCCGATCCCGGCGGGGGCGGCGAGCGCGACCACTTATGGCGATCTGGGGCTGGGCGATCACGCGGCCAAGGCGAGCCGGGGAAAGCTGGGTGCGGGTGATCTGTGCCACCACGATCCGATGTTCCTGCCAGAAGGCATGTGCGTGTTCGGCCAGTGCGGCGCGGCGCAGACCCATCTGGAGCGGCAGGGCGTTGGCACGGGCGATGTGTTCATCTTTTTCGGCCTGTTCGCCGATGAGCAGACCAGCGAGCGGCACCACCGTATCTTCGGCTATTTGCGGGTGGAGGAGGTGGTTGCTCTATCCGCTGGCATTCCCGAAGAATTCGCCGCGCTCAGCCACCCCCATGCGCTCGCCATGCACCACTCAAACGATTGCATCTGGCGCGGTGAGGGCCGGGTGGCGGTGCGCGCCAGCGCGGCTTTGCGGCTGACTGTGCCCGGCGGCCCGCCGAGCCTGTGGCAGCGGCCCGGCTGGCTGAAACGCGGCGGGCTCTCGTACCACGACCGAGCGGATCGCTGGCTCCCCGGCAAGCGGTTGCAGAGCGTCGCGCGTGGGCAGGAGTTTGTCGCGGATATAGGCAAGCGGCAGGCTCCGCGCGCCTGGCTGGAGCGGGTGATTGGGGAGATCAATGGCTAGCCGTCATTGCGAGCGCAGCGAAGCAACCCAGCTCCGGAGTTGGATTGCCGCGCCTTCGGCTTGCAATGACGAAGCGGCTTACAGCGTCTTGATAATCGCCGAGAAATCGAGTGCGCCATGCTCCTGCGCGAACGCTTCATAGAGCGCCTTGACGTGCTCCCCGAGCGGCGTTGATGCGCCCGCGCTGTCCGCCGCTTCCATCGCAAGGCGCAAATCCTTGAGCATCAATGCGGAGGCAAAGCCGCCTTGATAGTCATTGTCAGACGGGGATTGCGGGCCGACGCCGGGGACGGGGCAATAGCTTGTCATCGACCAGCACTGACCGCTGGAGACGCTGGATATGTCGTAAAAGGTCTGTGCATCGAGCCCCAATTTACCTGCCATCGCAAAGGCCTCGGCGGTCCCGATCATCTGGATCGCGAGCAGCATGTTGTTGCAGATTTTCGCCGCCTGCCCGTTGCCCGCATCGCCGGCATGGATCACCGCCTTGCCCATCGCGGCAAGGATCGGCTCGGCGCGGGCAAACGCTTCGGGCGCACCGCCGACCATGAAGGTGAGCGTGCCCCCCGCCGCCGCTGCGATCCCGCCGGAGACGGGCGCATCGACCATCGCGTAGCCGTGATCGTCCGCGAGCGAGATCACCTCACGCGCGGTCGCGACATCGATGGTTGAGCAATCGAGCAGGATCGCTTCGGGAGGGGCAAGGCCTATCACATCAGCCTCGTAGACAGCCTTGACGATGGCCCCATTGGGCAACATCGAGACCACCGCCTCCGCGCCCGCGACCGCATCCTTGGCACTGGTGAAAGTCTTACAGCCCGCCTCCTTCGCCGCCGCAAGCGCCGCTTCGCTGAGATCAAAGGCGCACACATCATGGCCCGCTTTCACAAGATTAGCGGCCATCCCGCCGCCCATATTGCCAAGCCCGATAAAGGCGATTTTCATGCTACTCTCCCGCGTGGTTCACCATGCTGATGGCGCCAAACATCATAATCCCGAGGCTCGCGTTCCCGACTAGTGCAAACAATCCGTAGGCGAAGGCCTTCTTCGCCATGTCATCCCAATTTTTGGATTTGGGCGTGGATCGACGCCACTCAGCCAGCGATTTTATAGTTTCGATTAACAGGGCAAGGCCAACTAAAACAAAGGCGATGTAGACGATCACCGCCCCTTCCACACGCCTTCCCGCTTCTCAATAAACGCCGCCATGCCTTCGGCCTTGTCCTCGCTTGCGGTGAGGATCTGGAAGATGCGGCGTTCGACGATCAGGCCCTGGTCGAGCGTCATTTCAAATGCCGAGTTCACCATTTCCTTGTTCGCGATGGCCGCCATGGGGGGCATGCCTGCAATGGTCGCAGCGGTCTTGAGCGCGTCGGCGAGCAAGTCGGCTTGCGGGACCACGCGCACGATCAGGTTGGCGCGCTCGGCTTCCTCGGCGCTCATCATCCGGCCGGTCAGGCACATTTCCATCGACTTCGACTTGCCAACCGCGCGGGTGAGCCGCTGCGATCCGCCCATGCCGGGCGCCACGCCCAGCTTGATTTCGGGCTGGCCGAACTTCGCGTTATCGCTCGCAATGATGAAGTCGGCCATCATCGCCAGCTCACACCCGCCGCCCAGCGCAAAGCCGTTGACCGCCGCGATCCAGGGCTTGCGAGTCTTCTTGACGATCTCGGAAGTCCACGGCGAAAAGAAATCGTCGAGGTAAAAGTCCGCCGCCGCTTTCTCGCTCATCTCCTTGATGTCTGCTCCGGCTGCGAACGCCTTTTCGCCAGAGCCGGTCAGGATCGCGCACAGTTGCGTCTCATCGGCGGTGTAGCCAGCAAAGGCGCAGGTCAGATCGGCGAGCACCTGGCTGTTGAGCGCATTGAGTGCCTTGGGCCGGTTGAGCGTCATCAGGGTGACGCCCTTGGTGCCGTGGGCATCGGTTTCGACGGTGATGGTTTCGTAGGTCATGTCAGTCCTCCATTCGTCATTCCCGCGAACGCGGGAACCTCGGAAAATTTCGTTCTGCCCCGCACAGGGTCCCCGCTTTCGCGGGGATGACGGCTCAATTCAGCGGTACCCATTCCTCACCTTCAGGCAACGGCGCAAAGATCGCATCGAGCAGCTCTTCGCTCACCTCTTGGGGGGTGGCGGGGTTCCAGCTTGGGTCGTTGGTCTTGTCGATGATCACCGCGCGCACGCCTTCGGCGAAATCGGGCCGGGTCAGTACGCGCGCGCCGATGCGGTATTCCATCGCCATATTGTCGGCAAAGGTCGGCAGGGTGAGGCTGGTAGCGAGCTGGCGCAGCGCCACCTTGCAGGTCTGCGGGCTCTTGGTGCCCAGCGTATCGCGCTCTTTTTGCGCCCAGACCGCCGCGCCGTTGGCATTGCTCGCAATCTCGCTTTCAAGGCTGGCGAGGATATCTTCATAGCTGTCGCTGGCGAAATGCTTGGCGATGATCAGCGCGTTTTCCTCAATCCGCGCAGGAGGGGGCGTGCCGACGGGTTCGGACAGGATGCCCGCAATGCGCCCCGGCCGCTCAACAATGCGCGCCTTGATGTCGTCGAGAATGTCGCTGGGCACGTAATGCGTCGCAAGGCCCGCCCACAGGCATTCCTCACCCTTCAGCCGCGCACCGGTGAGCGCGAGGAACTGTCCGAGCCGTCCGCCCAGCCGCGAGAGATACCAGCCGCCGCCCACATCGGGGAAAAGGCCAATGCCCGTCTCCGGCATGGCAAAGCGGGTGTTCTCCGTCGCGACGCGGAATTTGGCAGGCATCGCAATGCCGACGCCGCCGCCCATCGTGACCCCATCCATAAACGCGACCACGGGCTTGGCATAGCTGAACAACTGATGGTTGAGCTGGTATTCATCGTGGAAGAATTTGCGCCCCGCAGCCCCGCCATCGTTCAGCGCGCTCTCGCGCAGCATCGCGATATCGCCGCCCGCGCAAAAACCGCGCGTGCCTTCGACATGGTCGACGATCACCGCCTCAATCGCGTCATCCTTCGCCCATTCGCTGAGCGCAGCGGACATGGCGTGGCACATCTCGAGCGTCAGCGCGTGCAGCGCCTTGGGCCGGTTCAGCGAGATATGGCCGATAGGGCCATTGGTGCGGATGAGGACGGTGTCAGTCATGTGTGTCTTTCAGTTCGATCTGGCAATTCGATCAGGTCCCAGCGATTGCCGAACGGGTCGCGAAATACAACAACCGTGCCATAGGCTTCATGCCGGGGTTCCTCCAGAAAGACGACGCCTGCCGCTTTGAAGCGATTGTAGCAATCGGCAAAGTGATCGGTGTGGAGGAAAAAGCCGACCCGCCCACCGGTCTGATTGCCGATAGCGGCGCGCTGCGCGTCATTGGTGGCCCTGGCGAGGAGAAGGTTTGCGCCATGTTTGCCAGCACCATCAGGCGCAACAACCACCCAGCGCTTGCCGCCGCCAAGGTCGGTATCTTCGATGAGGGTAAAGCCCAGCGCATCGCGGTAGAAGGCGATCCCGGCTTCGTAATCGGGCACGACGAGGGTGATTGTGGCAAGGGAAAGGGTGGTCAATTTTTCTCTCCCGGCAGAGAGGCTTTTGCCAGCACCCTCACTGCCGCAGCAGATCCCGGCCCACGATCATCCGCATCACCTGATTGGTGCCCTCCAGGATCGAGTGCACGCGCAGGTCACGCCAGAACCGTTCAATCGGGTAGTCACGCAAGTAGCCATAGCCGCCAAAGAGTTGCAGCGCGTCGTTCACGACCTTGCTGCCATTGTCGGTCGCCAGCCGCTTTGCCATGGCGGAAAAGCGCGATTTGTCGGGCGCGTTGTCGGTTACTTTGGCCGCGGCGAGATAAAGCAGAGCGCGCGCCGATTCCAGATCGGTCGCCATATCGGCCAGCATGAATTGCGTGTTCTGGAAGTCAGCAACGGGCTGGTCGAATTGCTTGCGATCCTTGGTGTAGGCGACCGCTTCGTCCAGACAACGCTGAGCGCCGCCGAGCGAACACGCGCCGATATTCAAGCGGCCCCCGTCCAGCCCCATCATCGCAAAGCGAAAGCCTTCGCCCTCGGCCCCGACGCGGTTGGCGACGGGAATGCGGGCGTTTTCAAAGATCACTTGCGCGGTGGGCGAGGCATTCCAGCCCAGCTTCTTCTCCGGTGCGCCAAAGCTGACGCCGGGGGTGTCTTTATCGACCACGAGGCAGGTGATGCCATTCGTCTTGTGGTCTCCGGTGCGCACCATGACGACATAGACATCATTCACCCCGCCGCCAGAGATGAACTGCTTGGTCCCGTTCACCACATAATCATCGCCGTCCAGTTTTGCGCTGGTTTTCAGCGCGGCGGCGTCTGATCCGCTGCCCGGTTCCGTCAGGCAATAGCTCGCAATTTTGTCCATCGTGATGAGGTCGGGCAGATAGCGGTCTTTCAAGTCCTGCCCGCCAAACTCGTCAATCATCCACGCAGCCATATTGTGGATCGAGATGAAGGCGCTGGTCGTCGGGCAGCCATAGGCCATCGCCTCCATGATCAGCGCCGCTTCCAGCCGGCCAAGTCCGATGCCACCACTGTCCTCAGAGACGTAAATCGCGCCAAAGCCGATTTCAGCCGATTGCTTGATCACGTCTTTGGGGAAGATGTGCTTTTCATCCCATTCCGCCGCATGAGGCGTGATCTGATCGGCGGTGAAGCGCTCTGCCGTCTCGCGAATGGCGAGCTGGTCTTCGGTGAGTGAGAATTGTCCTTGCATGACCGTGGGTCTAGCCCCTTGTCATAGGCGTGAAAAGCCTTGGCGCAGGAGGCCTAATAGATGTGCGAGGGGGCGGTTTTTCACGCGAAGTTTGTAACCCAAATCGCCCTTCATGCGTATTTATTGGCATGACCCAGCCCAACCCGCCCACGCCCGCTCGCCTCATTCTCGTCTACAACGCGGATACGGGTCTGATTGAGGCGCTGATGCACGCCGTGCATAAGGCCGTCCGGCCCGAGACCTATCCGTGTTCGCTATGCGCGCTGACTTATGGCGCGGTGTCGATGCGCGGCGATTGGAGAGCGTTTTGGCAGGCGCTCGACGCGCAGGTGGATTTCTATCACCGCGATGATTTTACGCAGGATTTTCCGACGCTGGGCACCAGCGGGGTGCGCGAGGTTGTGTTGCCCTCGATCCTGATCAGCGAGGCGGGGGAAGAGCCCCGCGTGTTGATCGACAATCAAGAGCTCGACTCGATGGCCGATGTCGACGCGCTGATGGCGCGGGTAAGCCAAAAGATGTCGCTGACCGCAGTGAATGACGAAGCGCTGCCCAGCCCGGCTTGAGCCCGGTCTAGGGCCTCACCAACTCGCAAACGTCGCCCTCGGCGACTTCCATTGCGGCGTCGAAAAGCTCTTGGGTGGGGGCAAGACGCCGGATGAGCACTACGCCGCGCTTCCTTGATGTTGTGATGCGGCCTGGCGTCTCACTGCCTTTTCCACCGATCACCAGCTCCATTTCCACCGGCCCTGATTTCGGCCTGAGAACCAGAAAATTGTTCGTCTCATCATCGAAGAAGGACAGTGATTGATAGTCGGGCCATGCGCTCATGGTGACTTTCAACGAGCTGCCCGGTTCGCTCAGATCATAGCGGCACAGCGAATAGAACAGGTCGGGCGAGGAACGCACCACTGCCTGTGTTTGCGGGGTGATGCGGCGCGGCGTGGTGAAGGCGTGCTGAGCGATCCCCCTGTCTTTGAGCGTGGAGAGCGCTCGGTCCATGATCACCCTCGGCGCATAGGCTAGCGTGGCCCAGTGCGCGGCCATGGCGGTCAGGATCAGCGCGGCGAGCGGTCCGAGCCAGCGCCTCATGGCGTGTCTCCCGCGCAGGAAAGGCGAGTGACTTCAGGCGGGGGTAGCGTCGCCTCCGGATCGTCCAGCAAAGCGTCATCGGGCACATAGAGCCTGAGGGTCAGGTCAAAATTGCCGGCATTGCGGCTGGATATCCAAAGCGTGCCTTCGTCGGGCCTTTCAGCTGATATGATCGCGCGTAGACCCCGACCGACGATGGCATCCCCAATTTGCGCGACGATGTCCTGATTGGCGTTGACTGACAAAGCTTCATCCATGTTGTCAGGCAGATAGCTCTCGCCATTATACAGCGTCACCGACCACCATTTGGCGGGCATTTTGCCAACGCTCAGGCGATAGGTGCAATCCTCGCGCAAGGGCGCGCCTGCGCTGTCTGTCGTACGTGTGAAATACACCGCCTCGCTCTTCGCCAGCGCCAGCAAGCCATGCCGCGCCACGCGAGCCCGCGTGTATGCATCGGCGGCGTCGGAGCCGATGGCGAAATCGCTGCGCCACCCATCCACTTCGATATCGCCGAAATCGAGCGGTTTTGAGCCCGGCCACAGGCCCGCCAGATACACCGCGCTCGCGCTGCCAAGCGCGACGCCGAGGATGGTGGCAAGTGTGTAGGTGAGGGCGCTTCTAATCATGCGTTTTCTCTCCTAGCTCGCTATCGCTCGCGACCCCAAACGCTTCCGGGCCACCCCGAGTCTTTTCCGGAGCGATCACCCACCCCGCCTCCCCGCCCGTCCACCAATAGTGCCACTATGTTGTGGTGGACGGGCGGGGAGGCGGGGTGCGTGATCGGTGAGCGTTAGCGAACCCAAGACAAAAGCGCCTCTGCTTCGATCTCCACCTTCCAGTCCGCGCCGCACAGCCAGGCAACGCCCGCCATGGTCGCGGCGGGCCTCGCATCAGCGAAATAGCGCGCATGGATCGCGCCCACTGCATCCTGATCGGCAAAGTCCGTGAGCAGCATCCGCGTGCGTAATACATCTTTTGCGGTGCCGCCCAGTTCTTCGATCGCCGCGATAATCAACTCGCAGCACCGCGCCGCCTGCTCCGCCGCGCCGCCCGGCGTGGTGGTGCCATCAGGCTCAATCGGGCCGGTGCCAGCGACGATGATGCGGCTCCCCCCAGCGCTATCAACGCGGACCGCGCGGCAAAAGCCGAAGCGCGTTTCATAGGGTGAACCCGAGGTGGCGCGCTGCCGTTCGCCAGTGGCCGGCGTCATGCTAGCTGCACTTCTTGCGCGGATACTCATCGATCCTCTTGGGTTCATCGCCCGGCGTGGTGTGGAGCAGCGTGACTGACCCGTCGCTTTCCAGCGCGAGCCGTGTGCTCTGCTCCCATGTCTCCCCTTCGCCTATCATTGCGAGCGTCACCACCGCGTCTGCGTCTTCAAGGGTCACGGTCTTCACGCTCCCCACGGATTCGTAAAACATCATCTCGCGCGCGCTGACTTCGATGAACATGTCAGACTCGGGCGAACAGGTGCCTTCAATATAGTCCCATGTGCCCTGAAAGCGCGCGGGGATCATCGCGGCGTCTGTGCCATCTCCGGCGACGGCCTCGCTGCCATCGACGTCATCGGCAAGTTCGGGGGTCGGCTCCAGACCCGGCCCGCCCGGAAGCGGCGCGTCGGTATCGTTATGCGCCTCTTGCGAATCCACGTCCGCAGGCTCTGGGGTGGGGGCAGGCTCATCGCTCGGAGCACCGCAGGCGGCGAGCAGCAGGGTCACGAACCCAATAACGGGCAGTGCATGTGTCAGGCAAAGGCGCATCATCATTCCTTGTCGTTACGCTCTCCACCTAACACTCTGTTACGAAACTCGGCATTGGCGAGACGCGTGTCTTTGCGGGCATACCAGCGCGGCGCGGGAAGGCCAGCCTGCCACGCGACCTGCTCGGTCAAAGTGCCCTGCGCGCTGCGCGTGTCATAGGTCGCGGCGAAGGCGGCGAAGGGATCGGCATAGGCCTGATCCGCGGTGATGATGGTCCAGCCCTTGGCGCGCAGAGCCGCCACCAGATCGCCAATATAGAGCGCGGCGAGATCGGTTTCGTGCAGCAGCATGACATGTGCGGGGCTGTATCCCACTGCCTTCACCGCCAGCGCGTCGTAGAATTCGGCCGCCTCGACATGGCTCTCCACATACAGATCGCGCAGCGATGCGCGGTTGACGGGTTTGCCATCAGCAACAGCCTCTCGCGCGGCGTTTTCGTAAAACCAGTCCGAGGCATCGACGGTGGCATAGCCGTTCACAAGCCCCCGTTTGGCGAGCGCCGCGCGCGCCCCATCGCGCAGGGCTTTGTCGGCGCGGCCTTCGTCCAGATAGGGGAAGCGGAACCATGGCCGATAGCCCTTGCGCCCTTTCAACCACAGCGCCGCTTCGTCCAGATCCTCAAGAAAATCAGCGAGTGGCACTTTGGAGAGGCGCGGGTGGTTGGCGGTGTGATTGGCGATAACATGCCCGTCCGCGACATAGCCCTCAATATGCGCCACACCCTCCGGACGCCGCGTGAGGTAGCCCGGATTGACGAAGAACGCCGCCTGCTCAACGCCAGCCTCTCGCAAAGCGGCACGCAACATGCGGGCACGCTCATCGCGTGACAGGAACGCCCCTGCGCCGCGCGGAATATCGTCAAAGGTGAGCGCGATGCGTTTGTCGGCCGCGAGCGCCGGCGTTAGGGCTAGGATAGCTCCCAAAAGAGCAAAAGCAGCGCTTACAAGGCGAAGCGGCTTCATCTACCCGCCCGTAAAGGTTTGATATCGGCTTGAAATGACCAGAGCAAGACGGTCATAGCTCTGCCATGTGTCCGGCACGTGATAGAGCGTCGTGGCTGTTGCAAACACTTCTGAGTAATCGTCGATGTACCGCAGATAGGGAGTCTTTTCGTTGCCATAATAGGCGCGAGCGAACGCATTGCCTTGGCGGCTTAAGTCCTGATCGATGAATTTTTCATCGCAGCATCGAATAAACCACGCTCCCGGCGTTTCGCGACGCTCCCGCAATTTGACAAGATCTGCCGCGTTCTCCGCTTCATGACGGTTTCCCGCTAAACCGTTCAACAGCGCCCAAGCCACGAACATGCCGATATGCGTCGCCCCGGCACTTTCAGGCAGGTCTTTCGGGAAATTGCCACCATAGTGCCAGGACGCGTCATCATATTTCATTTTTCACCCCATCGTCGGGATCACAAACGCGTCCGAGCCGTCCACTCCCCCATCGGGCCAGCGTTGCGTTACCTTTTTGCGCTTGGTCCAGAAAGCCAGACCCTCTGTGCCGTATTGGTCGATATCGCCAAAGCCAGAGCGCTTCCAGCCGCCGAAGGAGTGGTAGGCGACCGGCACCGGGATCGGCACGTTCACGCCGACCATGCCGACATTCACGCGGTTCGCAAACTCGCGCGCGGCGTGGCCGTTGCGGGTGAAGATCGCGACGCCATTGCCATATTGATGCTCGGACGGGAGCCGCACGGCGTGCTCGAAATCATCGGCGCGCACCATTTGCAGGACAGGGCCGAAAATCTCTTCCTTGTAGCTCGACATGTCCGGCGTGACGCGGTCAATAAAGGTCGGGCCGACGAAGAAGCCGTCTTCATGGCCCTGTAGCGTGTAGCCGCGCCCGTCGATGACTAACTGCGCACCTTCCTCCTCAGCGGTGGTGATCCATTGTTCGATGCGCGCTTTGTGCTCGGGCGTGACGACCGGGCCGTAATGCGCATCAGGATCTGTGGAGACGCCGATGCGCAGCGCGTTGATCGCCGGGATCAGCTTTTCCTTGAGGCGCTCTGCAGTGTCCTCGCCCACGGGCACCACAACCGGCAGCGCCATGCAGCGCTCTCCCGCAGAGCCGAACGCCGCGCCCGCCAGATCGTTGACCACTTGGTCCAGGTCTGCGTCGGGCATCACAATGCCGTGGTTCTTCGCGCCGCCCATGGCCTGAATGCGCTTGCCGTTCTCAGCCCCGCGCCGATAGACGTAATGCGCTATATCGGAGGAGCCGACGAAGCTGACCGCGGCAATCGCCGGGTGATCGAGGATCGCATCGACCATGACCTTGTCGCCGTGGATGACTTGCAGCAGGCCTTCGGGCGCGCCCGCTTCGACGAAGAGCTCCGCCAGCCGCACCGGCACGCTCGGGTCGCGCTCCGATGGCTTTAGGATAAAGGCGTTGCCCGCCGCGATGGCCATGCCGAACATCCACATCGGGATCATGGCGGGAAAGTTGAACGGCGCGATCCCTGCACCAATGCCAAGCGGCTGGCGCACTGAATAGACATCAATGCCCGGCCCCGCGCCTTGTGTGTACTCGCCCTTGAGCACTTGCGGGATGCCGCAGGCATATTCGATCACTTCCAGACCGCGCTGCACGTCTCCCATCGCATCCGGCACAGTCTTGCCATGCTCGGACGAGAGCATTTGCGCGAGCGCCTGCATGTTGGCTTCAACCAGTTCCTTGAACTTGAACATGACGCGCGCGCGCTTTTGCGGGTTGGTCGCGGCCCATTCGGGCTGCACGGCCTGCGCGGTGGCGACCGCTTGTTCGAGCAGCGCCGCATCGCCCAGCGCAACTTCGGCCTGAACCTCTCCTGTGGACGGGTTCCAGACCTTGTGCGTGCGAGTGGGCGCGGGGCTGGCGGTCGGCATGAAGTGGTCAATCTGGCGCATGATCGCGTCTCTCCTCTGCGCGCTCACATCAGGGGTCGGAGCGCTTTGCTGTATTGGCTCCAACTGCCGCTTGGCACGCGCCAAGGCAAGCGTTTCGCGCCTAGCACTTGTGCGGGCAAGGGTGGTGAGCCTGACGGGCAGTGCCAGCGCGGCGTAAGGCCAAGGTGGGTGTCCAGCAAATGGCCTTTGCGAAATGTCCAGCGCGCTATACAGTCGGCAATATGGACCCGTTTCACATCCTCGTGATCCTGCATGTTATCGCTGGCGCACTTGGCCTGATCGCCTTCTGGGTGCCGATCGCCACGAAGAAGGGCGCAAAGAACCATCGCCGCGGCGGCAATTGGGCGCTGGGCGGCTTTATCGAAGCAGGCGCGCTGGCAGTGGCGATGGCGGTCTATTCGCTGATCGACACATCGCGCCACCCGGAGATCGCGGACCGCGCGCTGTATGAAGGGCTGTTTGGCTGGATGATGCTGTATCTCGGCATCCTGACCATTGGCTTTGCGGATTATGGACTGGCGGTGATCCGGCACCGGGCACAGCGGCACGCCTTGCGCCGGATGCGCTATCAATCGGTGATGGCGGCGGTGGTTGTCTCTGGCATTTGGTGCGGGA
This sequence comes from Pseudomonadota bacterium, assembly GCA_039815245.1. Lineage (GTDB taxonomy): Bacteria > Pseudomonadota > Alphaproteobacteria > Sphingomonadales > Sphingomonadaceae > Erythrobacter. Next base: position 350,442 of record JBCBZR010000003.1, read on the forward strand.
TTTACGGGGTTACCGTCGGCGATCCGCTGATGGTGCTGGTGGCGGTGGTGGGCGTTGTCTCCATGCTGATGCAGCAGGTCTACGTTTTTCGCGAGCATCTCCCTGGCCTCCGCGCGCCGCCACGCGCCGCCTATGTGGGCGAGCATTTTCGCGCGCTGATCGGCATGGGGATTTCAGCCTACACCGCATTCATGTCGGTGGGCCTGATCCGACTGGTCCCTGAAGAAGTGTTCAACCCGCTGGTCTGGGCCGGGCCAAGCGTGGTGGGCGTGGGCCTTATCATATGGTTTACCAATCAGCGCAAGCAGGCCCAAAAGCAGGCGGGTAAGCCCAAAGAGCGCCGCGCGCATCACGCAGAACCTGCCGAGTAAGCGCGCTGGATTTGCGTTTGTATCGCGCGTCTCTATGATCCGATTTACGGACTTTGGGGAGCCCGCAGCATGACCTTGCATACGGCGATCATCGCAGACGATCACGCGATCGTGCGCCGTTCGCTCGCGGGCATTCTCGATGAAATGGGCAATGTCACGCTCGTGGCAGAGGCAGCCAACGGCATCGAAACCATCGCGCTGGTCAAAGAGCATCGCCCTGATCTGCTGCTGCTGGATGCTGCCATGCCGCTGGCGCGCGGGGTGCAGGTCTATGCCGAAGCGCGCCGCTGGTCGCCTGACACGCGCATCATTGTCGTCACCGGGTTCACCTCCACGTCGATGCTTGCTGATTGGCTCGCCGCAGGGGTGGACGGCCTGTTCCTCAAAAGCGCCGAGCCGGACGAGATGCGCACCGGCTTTACCCAGGTGCTCGCGGGCGGCAAATTCGTTTCACACGAAGTCGCGGACAAGCTTGCCGCTGAGCCTGAGCGCGAAGAACTGACCGACCGCGAACGCGAGGTGCTTGCGCTGATCGCGGCGGGGCATCAAAACGTCGCGATCGGAGAGCAGCTGTGCATCAGCCCGAAAACGGTTGAGAAGCATCGCGCCAGCCTGATGGCGAAACTGCAGGTGAATTCGGTCTCCGGCCTGCTCACACTGGCGCTGCGTGAGGGGCTGCTGGATGAGCTTCGGCAGCTGTAAGAGCCAGCCCTGTTGCGCACCTTGCCGATATATGAATGGGGGATCGGCCCCATACCCCCAAACCGCACCCGCGCGTAGCTCTTGGGCATGACCCGCATTCTATTCGCCCTCTTCGCTGCGCTGGCGGCCATCGTGAGCTTTCCGCCGCTCGCCGCGCAGCCCGCCTCGCCTCCCTTGGAGCCCGCCGCGCTGCCGCAGGGCAACGCGCATCTCCAGCCGTTTGCGCAGCTGCGCTATCTGATCACGTCTGAGCCTGAGCTTGGCGTGGACGCCGCGCTTGCCCGGCGCGATGAGTTTGCCGCACTCGAAAACCCGTGGGTGGATTTTGGCGATCAGGAAGGCGCGGTCTGGCTGTTGGTCGCGGTCGAAAACTCCAGCGAACGCGGCGGTGAATGGTCAATCGACGTCCAGCGGCCTTTCGCGGACGAGCTGCTGGTGCTCAAGCTTGGCCCCGAAGGCAAGCGCGAGACTCTGCTCGATTTTGACCGCTCCATGTCCTTTGATGAACGGCCCGTGGTGAGCCAGTACCTGGTCGCGCCTTTATGGATGGAGGCCGGTGAGCGGGCGGAGATCCTTGTCGGCCTGAGATCGGCGACCGGCAGCTGGATGCCGCTCACCTTCGCGACGCCTGAGCGTATTCGGACCGCCCATATGCAAGAGGCGCGGGTCAACTGGTTGATCAACGGCGCGATTGTCGCGCTGGTGCTGATTGCGGTTTTGATGGGACGGCTGGTTGGTTGGCCGCTGGTGATCGCGTTTGGCGCTTATGCCGCGCTCAGTGCAGCGTTTGTCGCCAACAATGAAGGCTATCTGCACCGCTTCGTCTTTACCGAAACGATGGGCGTGTATGAGCCGCTGAACCTCTTGCTGCTCACCGGCATGATGCTCTCCATCCTGCAATTCGCGCGGCTGTTTGCCGGGCTGGCCGAGCATTATCCGCGGGTCAATCGCGCGGTTCAGATCGTGCAGGGCGCGCTGCTGGTGCTCGGCTTGCTTAGCGCTGCATTCTGGCAGTTTGACGCGATGCGCTGGCTGGTGCTTTGGACCGTGCCGTTCGTCGCGCTCGCCTACTTCGCCAGCGCGGTGCTGGCATGGCGCGCGCAGGTGCTGGGCGCGGTGCCGTTCCTTGCAGGCTCTGCCGCGATTGTCTTTACCGTGATTGTGATGGCGGGCGTGATCGTGACACCGGGCAAAGTGCCCATGACCATCGCGCTCGATTACTACCACGCCAGCGTGCTGTTTGAGAGCCTTGCATTCCTTGTCGCGATCCTTGTGCGGATGCTGGCCATTCAGGCGGAGCTCAACCGCTCGCTAGCCGCCGAGGTCAGCGTGACGCGTGAGAAGCTGGAGCTGGCGCAGGCCTTGCAAGACAGCCGCAACCGCTATGACAATGCCCGCGCGCAGGCTGAGACGATGCGCTCGCGGCTGGCTTCGACGTCGCATGATTTGCAGCAACCCCTGATTGCGCTGCGCCGTGGGTTGGCGGATATCAGCCGCCGCGATCCCGCCGCCGCCGGGCCGCTCGCCAACGCGCTCGATTACCTGAAGGATGTAACCGAAAGCGGCCTTGCAACCAGCGTTGGCGAAGCGGACCTTGCGGGGGAGAAGCCGGACAGCGGCGCAGAGAGCTTTCCGGTCAATCTGATGCTCGAAAATTGCGCCTCGATGTTTCGCGGCGAAGCGGAGGAGCGCGGGGTTGATCTGCGCGTGCATCTGAGCGCGCTGATGGTGCGAACAGAGCCGATTGATGCGATGCGCGCGCTCAGCAATCTGGTCTCCAACGCGCTCAAGCATTCGGGAGGCAGCGCCATGCTGATCGGCGCACAGGATCGCGGCGACAGCGTGCTTGTTCGCGTGATCGACAATGGCCGCGGAATGAGCGCGGATGACCTTGCTGCGATGAGCCAAGCGGGCGCGAAGGGCGAGGCGAGCGAAGGCCACGGGCTGGGGCTGGCTCTGGTGCACGACTTCGCAAGCCGCGCAGGCCACGGCGTCACACTGCGCTCTGAGCCGGGCAAAGGCATGTGCGTGATGCTTTCAATTCCGAAGGGCTAGCGCTAGCCGCCCAGACGCTATATGATACACTGTATCATCAGCCGTAACTCAACGGAGCCTTTGTTATGCCTCCCGCCTCAATTCAGGCTGCTCGCCTGCCTGTCACAGTCCTTTCCGGTTTCCTTGGTGCAGGCAAAACCACGCTTCTGAACCACATCCTGAGCAATCGCGAAGGCAAGCGCGTGGCGGTCATCGTCAACGACATGTCCGAGGTGAACATTGACGCAGATCTGGTGCGCGGCGGCGAGGCGGCGCTCTCGCGCTCTGAGGAAACGCTGGTCGAGATGACCAATGGCTGCATCTGCTGCACCTTGCGCGATGATCTGTTGAAGGAAGTCCGCACGCTCGCCGAGGATGGCCGGTTTGATTATCTTGTGATCGAGAGCACAGGCATTTCAGAGCCACTGCCGGTCGCCGCGACCTTCTCTTTCCGCGATGAGGATGGCGCATCGCTCGGCGATGTCTCGCAGCTTGATACGATGGTGACGGTGGTCGATGCGGTGAACCTGCTGGCGGACTATTCGAGCAGCGATCTGCTCTCCGCGCGCGGAGAGACGGCGGGCGAAGGCGATGATCGCAGCCTTGTCGGACTGCTGGTGGAGCAGATCGAATTCGCAGACGTTGTGATCGTCAACAAAGCGAGCGATGTGAGCCCGCAGCAGCTGGCTATGGTCAAGAAGGTCGTCGCCTCGCTCAACGGTGATGCCAAGATCATTGAAGCCAATCACAGCAAGGTCGCGCTTGATGATGTGATCGGCACAGGGCTGTATGATGAAGAGCAGGCCGAGCAGCATCCGCTATGGCTCAAAGAGCTCTACGATTTCGCCAGCCATCGTCCCGAAAGCGAGGAATATGGCGTCGAAAGCTTCGTCTTCCGCGCGCGGCGTCCGTTTGATCCGGCGAAATTCTATGACTTCCTGATCAGCGACAATCTCGACAAGGTGATCCGCGCGAAGGGGCATTTCTGGCTGGCGACGCGGCCCGATTTCCTTGGTGAGATGGCGATTGCCGGCGTGCAAAAGAGCGTTAGCCGCATGGGCCGCTGGTGGGCGGCGGTGCCTAAGAACCGCTGGCCTGAAGATGGCATTTTCGAAGAGTTTGTGATGAAGCATTGGGACCAGACCTGGGGCGACCGGCGCCAGGAAATGGTCTTTATCGGGATCAGTATGGACGAAGCGAAAATCAGAGCGGCGCTGGAGGCGTGTCTGCTGGATGCCGATGAATTCAACGCACAGGAGTGGGCCGGAATGCACGATCCCTTCCCGCTGTGGGGCGAGGTAGAACCAGCGCCTGAGCCTGTCTGACCGCTGCCCGGTTAGAAGCCCACTTATACCCATTGCAAAGCCTGCATGGGCAGCGCAAAGACTCGCGTCAAAGAGACGAGAGGAACCGCGCTGCCATGCCTACACTGACTTATCTGACGACCACGCATTTCGACTTTGGCGCGCTTGAAAAGCTGCCGCGTGAGCTCAAAAATGCCGCGATCACCAAACCCTTTATCGCGACCGATGCGGGTCTGGTGGCGGCGGGTCTGGTCGATACCGTGATCGCCGCTTTAGGCGAAGGCGCAGCGCCCAGCGTGTTCGATGGAACGCCGGGCAACCCCACCGAAGAAGCGGTCAAAGCCGGTTTTGCACAATACACTGAGGATGGCTGCGACGGCGTGATTGCGCTGGGCGGCGGCTCTTCGATGGACCTTGGCAAGGCGGTCGCGCTGCTGGCGGGGAGCGGCGGTCCGCTGGCGCAATATGATCCGCTGGCGGGCGGGGCGAAGCTGATCAAAGCAGTCGCGCCGGTGATCGCCGTGCCGACCACGTCGGGAACTGGATCTGAGGTTTCGGTCGGCTTCGTGATTATCCTTGAGGATGGGCGCAAAATGACCTTTGCTAGCCCGCTCTTCATCCCCAAAGCCGCGATTTGCGATCCTGAGCTGACTATGGGCCTGCCGCCTGCGATGACAGCGGCTACCGGCATGGACGCGATCACGCATTGCATCGAAGCGTTTCTGGTCGCCGCGCCCAATCCGCCCGCTGATGGCGTGGCGCTCGATGGGCTGTGGCGCGGCTGGCAGTATCTGCCCAAAGCGGTCGCTGACGGGTCAGACCGCGATGCGCGCTGGAACATGATGATGTGCTCCACTGAAGGCGCGCTGGCGTTTATCAAGGGGCTGGGCGCGGTCCACGCGATGAGCCACGCGGCGGGGCGCATCCGCCGCGTGAACCCGCACCACGGCACGCTCAACGCGGTTTTCCTGCCTGAAGTGCTGCGCTTTAACGCGAGCGTGTGCGAGGAGAAATATGTCCGGCTGCGTCAGGCGATGGGGCTGGAGCCCGGCGCTGATCTGGCCGCCGCGATTGAGGGCATGAACGCGAAGATCGGTATCCCGTCAGGCCTCGCGGCGATGGGTATCGAGGAAAGCGACATCCCCGAAATGATCGAGTTTGCGCAAGGCGATCTTGCCGCGCGCGGCAATCCGCGCCGCGCGACAGCAGAGGACTTCGAGGCGATGATCCGCGCCTCTATGTGAGGCGCAGATCCAGCGGCATTACGGATCGTTGGCGGCCATCTGCGATGGGTTGGCGCGCTCAGTTAGAACGCGTTCCATCACGGCAAAGACGCTGGTGTTGTCAACGAAGCTGCCGTTCCAGCCATAAGGCTCGCCCCACAGCTTGGCCGCGCGCTGATCGGTGCGGGTGAACTGCGCAAACAGTTCTGACCCATTGCCGATAGCCCACAGCGGAACCAGTTCATTGGTGTGGTTGCCTGACGCGAATTGGTAGCCCGGCATATTGCCTTTGCCCCGGTCCTGCACCGCGAGAAATTCGTTGAAGGTATCCTTGGCCGGATCGAAGCGCGCTTCTGCCAGAGCCACGAAATCGCGGCTGCCTGCAATCGGGCCGCCTGTGCTGTTGGTGTACGTGCCTTCGCCCCAGATGCCGCCGCATTCATGGTCTGATGTGATGATCAGCAGAGTCTCGTCCCAGCTCGAATTGGCCTCCACCCACGCAATCACTTCGGCGACGGCTTTGTTGAAGTCCATCTGCTCCTCGATGTAGCGCTCCATATTGTTGGCATGCCCCATCCAGTCGATAGCGCCGCCTTCGATCATCACGAAAAAGCCGTCTTCGTCCTGACCCAGCACGTTGAGCGCGCCGCGGCTCATGGTGGCAAGGTCCGGCACGTCCGGGTTGAACGCCATGCCAGAGGGCGTGTCCGCATCCGGCAGACCTTCGCGCGCCGCCTGAAGCGTGGAGCTGGTGCGTGCAATCCCGACAACGCGCTCTGGCAGGTTCGCGCCTTGCGCCAGCGCAGAAAATTGCTCCTTGGCATCGATGAAGGCGAAGCCGTTCATTCCGGCCGCGCTGGTCAGCTTGCCCAATGTCTCAGCTCCGCCGACATATTTGTAATCGTCATCATCCTTGGGGTTCACTTTCTTGCCGCTTGGATCATACAGCGGGTGTCCGCCGCCCATGATCACCGTGAGGTCGCTCGCCACCATTTCGTTGAAAATCTCAGCGTAATTGTTGCGGCTGACATTGTGCGCGATCACGGCGGCGGGGGTGGCGTGGCTGGCCATGACGGAGGCGACTGCACCCGCCGCCCGGTCGCGCTTCATCGCGATTTGCGCGATGGTCTGAAAGTCCTCTGACGCGCTCCAGTCCATGTTGATCCGGCCGTTGGCGGTCTTGCGCCCGGTCATCAGCGCGGTCCCGGCAGCGGCGCTATCGGTGTAAGTGGTGTAGCTGAGCTTGAGCGGTTCGTAGTCCCCGGCAAAGGTGTTTTCGAACCGGTCCCAGCGCGTGCGCGGGTCATAGCCTTGCGCCACAGCGCCCGCCGCCATGCTGGGATCAGCGGCGCTTTTGAGGGTTTTGCCATCCGCGTCGATCAGATTGAGCGAGCTGTGCGCCATGCCATAGAGCACCGGCTTCGTGCCGTCGGGCCGCGTGACCTGATAGGCCTGCTGGCCTGCTTTGCCTTCGTAGTAATCGCCCGCGAGCCAGCCGTTAAAGCCGATCCCGTCAGAGATCATGATGATCACATTCTTGACCCGGCCGTCTTTCGCAGAGGCAGCGGGCTTTTGCGCCATCACCGCAGGCGCAGGCGCTGCGGCGACGCTGGCCGTCTCAGTCGGCGTCGAGGCGCAGGCGGACAGCACCGCCATGGTGGGCAGTAGGGTGGAAATCATCAATCGTCTGGCCAGCATAGCGGTGTCCTTATGTGGTCGGATGCCCAGTTTTGTGAAGGGGCGTGTGAGGCGGCCCTAGAGCGGGGTTTTGACAGGGATGTAACACCGGGCTCGGAAATTTGCTCCAAGGTGCCGGGTTGCCAAGGGGTTGGCGATTGCGCACAGATGTATCCGTACAGATTGAACCGGGGCATTACATGAAGCGATGGATGATTAAGGCGTTCCTCAGCGTGGGGGCCTTCGCCGCAGTGTTATTTTCAGCGGCACTCTCACCGGCACTGGCACCGGCCAGCGCACAAGAGAGCAGCCCGCGCCTGTTCACCGCGCAGGACGTGTTTGATCTGGAATGGGCCGACGCGCCGCAAATCTCGCCCGATGGCAAGCGCGCGATCTATATCCGCCGCTCCAACGATATCATGACCGACAGCACCCGTTCGCATGTCTGGATCGTCAATCTGGATGGCAGCGCGCATGAGCCTTTGCTGGCGGACACGGTCAGCTCTTACCGCTCGCCGCGCTGGTCGCCCGATGGCACGCGCATCGCTTTTATGAAGCGCACTGGCGGGCGCACCGCATTGTTCGTGCATTACCTTGGCTCGGGCCGCAATGCGCTGATCAGTACGTTTGAGAAAGCGCCGCGCAGCCTGACTTGGGCGCCCGATGGCCAGAGCCTTGCCTTCGTGATGTCCGTAAAGGGCAAGGCCAAGAAACTGGTAAGCCCGCCCGCCAAGCCCAAAGGCGCGAAATGGGCACACGCGCCAGTGGTGATCGACCGGGCGCGTTACCGCTCCAACGGCGCGGGATTTCTGGAGCTGGCTTACAGCCATATCTTCACGATCCCTGCAGAGGGAGGCACGGCGCGGCAGCTGACCAGCGGCGATTTCAATCATGGCGGCGGGCTGTCCTTCACGCCGGACAGCCGCACGATCCTGTTCTCCGCCAACCGCAATGACGGGTGGGAGCTGCAATCGCGCGAAGCGGACATTTTTGCGGTCGATGTCGTGAACCAGTCGCTTACCCGGCTGACCGATCGTCCCGGTGTCGAGACCAGCCCGCAGGTCTCCCCCGATGGCCTAACCATTGCCTATCTGGGCACCAGCAATGCGCGCGAGCCGTTCCTGCCGACCAATGTGTTTGTGATGGACGCCGATGGGGAGGGTGTACGCAGCCTCACTGAGGGGCTCGACCGGCGCGCGGGGAATATCCAGTGGCTGTCAGGCAAGGAAATCGCCTTCACCTTTCAGGATCGCGGCATCAACAATATCGGCGCGGTGGACCTTCGGGGCAAGCGGCGCACCGCAGTTCAAGGCATTGGCGGCACCACTGTCGGGCGCCCCTATGTCAGCGGCACCTATGATGCAGGCGCAGGCGGCGCGCTGGTCTATACCAAAGGCAGCGCTACTCGCCCCGCTGATATTTACGCGATGCGCGGGCAGCGCACGGCGCGGCTGACATCGCTGAATGAGAATCTGTTGGCGCAGCGCGATCTAGGGGAGCTGCGCTCATTCACCTATGCCTCTTCGCTAGACGGCCTCGAAGTGCAAGGCTGGATGATCACGCCGCCGGGTTATCAGCCGGGCAAACGCTATCCGCTGATCATCGAAATCCACGGCGGCCCGCACCTTGCCTATGGCCCGCATTTCTCAGCCGAGCTGCAACGCATGGCGGCGGCCGGCTATGTCGTGATCTATGACAACCATCGCGGCTCCATCGGCTATGGCAGCAAATTCGCGAACCTGCTGAAGTACAAGTATTCCAGCCCTGATGATTTCGCCGACCATATGAGCGCGGTCGATTGGGCTATCGAGAATGGCTTTGCGGACCCTGATAACCTCTTCATCGCCGGCGGCTCTGCGGGCGGCATCGCGACCGCCTATGCGGTGGGTCTGACGGACCGGTTCAACGCCGCGATGGCAGCCAAGCCGGTCATCAACTGGGTCTCCAAAGTGCTGACGGCAGACAGCTATATCGGGCAGATCCAGAACCAGTTTCCCGGCCCTCCATGGGAGCATCTGGAGCATTATTGGGAGCGTTCCCCGCTAAGCCTGGTGGGCAATGTCAAAACGCCGACCATGCTGATCACCGGAGAGGTCGATTACCGCACGCCGATCTCAGAAACCGAGCAGTTCTACCAAGCGCTGCAATTGCAACGTGTGCCCAGCGTGATGGTGCGCATTCCCGGCTCCAACCACGGCATCGCTGCGCGTCCCTCGCGCCTCAATGCCAAGACCGATTACACGCTGGCTTGGTTCGAGAAATATCGCACCGATACGGCTGAATCGGAAGTCGACGCGTCTGAGTGAACTCGACCACCTTCGTATCATTGCCCAAATACCAATCAGGAACACCGCCTATGACCCGCCTTCGCTCCGCTGCCTTTAGCCTTGCCGCCACTCTGATGGCGGGCTCCGCCACCGGCGCGCTCGCAGAGGATGGGTTCTACCAATACCCCTCTGCGCGCGGCGATGTGCTGGTGTTCGCGAGCGAAGGCGACATCTGGCGCACCGGAGCAGATGGCGGCACCGCAATCCGCCTCACCAATCACGAAGGCGAAGAGCGCAACCTGAAGGTCTCACCCGATGGGACCATGGTGGCCTTCAATGCGAGCTATGACAGCGGCGATGATATCTATGTCATGCCCACCGCCGGAGGGATGCCACAGCGGCTGACATTTGAAGGCGGCGGGCTGACGACAGTGGGCTGGACGCCAGATGGGCGGATCGTCTTTTCCTCGCGGCTGACCGGCAATGGGCAGGGCGAGATATTGCACACCATTGCGCCGCAGGGCGGCGAGGCGAGGCAAATCCCGCTCTGGCGCGCCAATGCGGTGACCTATGGCTCTGATGGCGCGCTCTATGTCTCGCGCCGCGGTCTTTATGCCCGTGCACGCGACAACGCGGTGCTTTATCGCGGCGGCGGCATGGCGCAATTATGGCGCTGGCAAAGCGGCTCTAAAGCGGAAGCGACCCAGCTGCTCGCTGACTTTGGCGCGCCGATCCGCATGCCCATGGCGCATGGCGGGCGCATCTATTTCATTTCCGACAAAAGCGGCGCAGACGCGATCTGGTCGGTGGGCGAAGATGGCAGCGGGGTTGCAAAGCTCTCCGACGAATTCGCTTTTCCCGTGCTGCAGGCGGCAATGGATGGCGGGGTGATCTTTGTGCAGAATGGCGCGGACCTGCACACATTCGCGACCGCATCGAACACGCTTACAACGCTCAGCATAGACCTTGTGACGGACCGCGAGCAGACCCGCCCGCGCACCTTGGAAAACCCGCTGGAGCGGATCACCGATGCCCGCATCAGCCCCTCGGGAGAGAGCATCGCTGTGACCGTGCGCGGCGAAGTGGCGCTGGCCTCCACCAAGCAGCGCCGCCGGGTTGAATTTGCTTTGCCTACCGGAGCGCGGGCGCGCGGGGCAGTGGCAGGGCCGGACGGCGATTACGTCTTCGCGATCCTCGACCAGGGCGACACCCGCGATCTGGTCCGGATGGCCGCCGATGGCTCGGGCGCGCCTGAAACCATCGCCAAGAATTATGACGCGCATATCTGGTCCTTCGCCGTCGCACCTGATGCCAAGACACTGGTGGTGTGGGACAAGCAGGCGCGGCTGCAAAAGATCAATGTCGCGACCGGCGCAGTCACGCTGCTGGCCAAGAACACCAGCGGCGATGACAACCCGTTCGGCGATCTGGTGTTCTCGCCCGACGGCGCATTCATCGCTTACCGCGCGACCGGGTCTGAGCGGTTCGCCAATTCCTCCAGCCTCTATGTTCAGAACCTTGCCACCGGTGCGCGGGTCAAGGCGACCTCTGGCAAGTTCAACGATTTCGCCCCGGCCTTCTCCACCGATGGCGCATGGCTCTATTTTATCTCAGAGCGCAATTTTGCCCCTGAACCCGGCAGCCCGTGGGGGGACCGCAATATGGGCGTCTCGTTCGCGGATCGCGGCGAATTGCACGCGCTGAAGCTCGACCCGAAAGCCGACTTTGCGTTCCGCCCCGAAAATGAGCTGACCGGCAAGGGTGATGAGGACAAGGCTGAGGGCGAAGAAGACGAGGATAAGGACGATACCGATAAGAAGGGCGACAAGGACGAGAAGGAGGACAAGCCCACGGCCAATATCGTCCTGTCGGGTCTAGCGGAGCGGCTGTATAAGCTTCCGGTCAAGCCGGGGGCCAGCGATGCGGTGCTCGCCTCGGACAAGTTCCTGTACACCTATATGGGCGAGGAATGGGTCTCCATCGCGATCGACACGGACAAGCCTGAAGTTGAGACATTCTCCGGCTCCGCGCTCGGTCTGCAAATCTCCGCTGATGCCAAGACGCTGGCGGTCGCTTTGCCGGGCGAGGACGCGCCGCGCTTTGCACTCGTCCCGGCAAAGGCTTCGATGCCCAAGGAACTGGACGGCATGACCGTGCGCCTCAACGACTGGCGCCTCACCATCGACCCCAAGGCTGAATGGCGCCGCATGTTCGCCGATGCGTGGCGGATGCACCGCGACTTCTCCTATGATCCGGCCATGCGCGGGATCGATTGGAACGCCGTGCGCGCGCAGCACGAGCCGCTGGTCGAGCGCATCGGGCACCGTGCGGAGCTCAACACTATCCTTGCGCAAATGGCCTCGCAACTCGGCATCCTGCACAGCCAGGTGCGGACCGGCGATGTGCCGCGCGATGAGGAAAACAGCGAGATGGCCTTTTTGGGCGCTGAGTATGAAGCGGTCAGCGGCGGGCTCAAGATCACGCGCATCTATCGCGGAGAGGCTGATCTGGTGAACCTCCAGCCGCCTTTGCGCCGCCCCGATGTCGATGCGCGTGAAGGCGATGTGATCAAGCGTGTGGACGGGCGCGCGATTGCGACGCTCGGCGATCTGCGCGGGGCGTTGGCGTCCAAAGCCGGGCAGCAGGTGCGGCTTGATCTCAAGCGCGGCGCGGGCACGATCAGCACGATTGTTGAGCCGATGGATGCGCGCGGACGGTATACGGCGCTCTACCATGACTTCACCGAAGGCCGCAAAGCCGCCGCGCAGGCGCTGGGCGGCGGCGATATCGGCTATATCAAGCTGCGCGCGATGACGAGCGGTGACTTGGCCAGCTTTGCGCGTGATTACTTCGCCCAGCTCGACAAGCCCGGCCTGATCATTGATGTGCGCAACAATTCAGGCGGCAATATCGATAGCATCCTGATCGGGATGCTCCAGCGCAAGCCGTGGGCGTTCTGGGGCAAGCCGGATGGCTCAGGCGTCGAATACACCAATATGCAGAACGCCTATCGCGGGCATATCGCGGTGCTGATTGATGAGCGCACCTATTCGGACGGGGAGACCTTTGCAGGCGCAGTCAAATCGCTCGGGCTCGCGCCGCTGGTGGGCAAGCGCACGGCGGGGGCGGGCATCTGGCTGTCTGGCCGCAACCCGCTGGTCGATGGCGGCATGGTCCGCATTGCCGAATTCGCGCAATACGATATCAACGGCAACTGGATCGTCGAAGGCTATGGCGTTGGCCCGGACTACGAAGTCGAGAACGGCCCGTATGAGACGTATCAAGGCAGCGATGCGCAGATGGAGGCAGCGATTGGCCTTTTGAAGCAAAAAATCGCCGAAGAGCCGGTGCGCGAGCTGCAACCCAAACCGCTCCCGCCGCTGGGCACGCCGGGCAAGGATGTGAGCCGGTTGGATTGATTGGGTAGAGCTGGGCGCTTTCCACTCGACCCAATAGTCAGGTAAACGTCTGCAATTAGAAGGGGAGCGGAAGGTCTGGTCTCGCATTTTATGAAGGTCAAAGCGGACCTAAATCACACAAAACACGAGTGGCGGTTCACGACCCAATGTCGGATATTCGAGGCGTTAATTTTAATTTCCGAAAGCGGACGTTGCGGCAGGTCCGACAATCGAATTCTGGCTGGGTACGACGGTGCATGACAACCAAGGAGCGGCCGCCGATCGCTCGATGACCCGTCTCGAAAGTCACCGCGCCATGACGGTCGATGTCAAGACCACCTATGTCGCGATCAGCCGCGCGCGCCATCATGCTGCGATCTACACGGACACCGCGAGAAGCTTGCTCATGCGATTGAGCTGCGTTCGGGCGAGCGAGCGACGGCGCTAAAACCGGCGCGGCGGATGGAGAACGCGACGGTTGAGAAGCCAGCGCCGGAAAAGCAAGGGCCTGCGAAATCGATGGCGCTCCGGTAATCAGCGGTTGCGCACTCAGTTAATTGTGATAATCATTCGCAACTGTAGGGGCTCAGTTGCCTGCCTGCTAGATGATCCTGAGCGGCACGCTGCTGCTTGGCGGGATGCAATCCCAAACTTCTCTCCTCGGGGCTGTCTTTATCCCGCAGCCTTTAGCCCCCGGCCGACGTCCTGCTCTTCGTCGGCCGGGGTTTTTCTTTGCGAAAGATCGATAGTCCTTCGCAGGGCTGCAAGTGATTATCAATAATAACTAGCTGTTTTTGTTATATTTTCTTGCAACCATTGCTAGCTCGTGTGCGTATTACAGGTATCTATCCACGCGCAAGACTATTAGGAGCAGATTATGAAGTGCACAAATTGCAAGTTTCTCAATGCCTCACAGAGCGAATGCCGTCGTTATGCGCCGTCGCCCAATGAAAGCGGATCGAGCGCGTCGTGGCCAAATGTGGCCGCTGAAGATTGGTGCGGCGAGTTCGTCGCCGCCGGTGAGGAGCGCGTTGCCGCGTAAACCGCGGTCATTTAAGAGCTATAAAAAAGGGCGGACTGTTCGACAGTCCGCCTTTTTTCATGCGACTTTCTTCTGATTGACATTCTCCTTGTTGCGCCTAATTCGCAATAACAAGGAGATAAAGGCGATGATCAAGCAGTTCCGGGCTGTGTGGCATAACGAGCCGAGTGAAGTCATCACTGACGAGGCCGACGATGCAGGCGCGCAATTCGGTCCGCGCAGCGCTGGAAAGGTAGCGCGTTGGTCTATGGAGCGCGTGGTCGACATCCTGAAACACAACGGCCGCGGCACTCTCAAGATCGAACGTGATCCTGCAACGCCGATGACGCCGCATGAGCATAGCCTGTCATTAGTTCTGGAGCGTCTCTCCGAAGGCGATCAGGACCGGGCGCGGCAGCATGCGCAGTGGTTGGTCAATTCCAGAGCCTGCGATGCGCTATTGCGGGCGCTGCATCCCGTGTCGATGGGGCCAGCGCGTCAGGCCTTGATGGGCTGACGGCGCAGCTTATTCCATAATAAGCAAGATTGGCCAGGCGCTGAGCGTAAGGCTCGGATCACCGCAGGCGCTTGCGGGCGTGCTCGAAATGCTCTGTCAGCTTGTGCCGTGTTGCCCTTTGGCCGGGCATAGATCGCTAGCTTGTAATCGATCAGCTCATACCCGAGCTTTTCAGCCATCTCGTGTTGCAGCGCTTCGATGCGCTTGCCGGTGAACTCGACAATATCTCCGCTTTCGAAATCGATGAGGTGATTGTGATGCTCGCCATCGCGGATCTCGATCCGCGCCTTTCCGCCGCCAAAATCACGCCGAACGATAAGGTTCAGCTTCTCCAGGACATTCAGCGTCCGATAGAGGCTCGCCATATTGTAGCGCGGTTCTTTGCAACGAACGCGCGAGCAGGGTCTCTGCGGTGGGATGATCGGTGATTCGAGCCAGCTCTTTGACCAGAGCCTCTCGCTGCGAGGTAAGCTTGTAGCCCGCCGCTTTGGCGAGCTCTCTAAATCGGGCCAAGAAGGCTTTTGTTGGTGAGTGATCAGCCATATCTCATTACTGAAATGCCGCCCAATCCGAAAATGACACATGGCGCGATCATTTTTCTGGTTCAGACGGACCTTTTCCGATTTCGCTTGCAATTCGTCCCTCTACTTGCAAATGAGTTGCAACTGGGATTATGGCGATAACGGCGCGCTTCGGGGGATTGAGCGCCATCGGTGTGAAAGGTCAGTTCCGTCCGCGCTTGCGGACTCTGTCTCTGCTCAATGGAATTCTCGACTTACGATAACGTAGCGGCTGAGCCAGCGAACGATGTTTCCGACGAAGCAGGTTACGTCGCGGCTGAAGGCCCGCTCGTTCGAAGCTTCATTCGCCTGCGCACACGGCTGACATCGTGGATCGAGCGCGAGTTTGGCGGAGGTCCACCTTATCCCGAAGACATCTTGCAACAGACTTTTGCCAAGCTCGCCGAGCGCGACAACCTTGAAAAGGTCGAGCATCTCGATTCCTACGCGTGGGTGACAGCTATCAATTGCGTTAGGTCCGAACAAAGAGCGGCGCGGGTAGCAGAGAGTTACCTTCAAGAACGTCAACAGGGTTTCTGGAATGAAGGTCTCGATGAATTCGATCCCGAGCGAGTGCTGAGGGCGCGTCAGGAACTCGATATCGTCGCGAAAACATTGCAACAGATGAGCTCGCGCCGCCGCACAATATTCATGGCGGCCCGCTTTGAGGGTTTGAGCCAGGATGAAGCTGGCAAAAAGGCGGGTGTCAGTCGCAACGCTGCTGTCCGCCATATCGCTATCGCCACCGACCTGCTTACCAAAGCTCTTGCAAAGGGCGGCACGTTCGACGAGTCACAAGGCCAAGAGTAATGGCCGAGAATTGGGATCAGTTGAGCGCGACAGCGCATGATTGGCGCGCGCGTCGTCAGGAAGGTCTAGACCCGGAGACCGAAGCAGAGTTCCAATCCTGGTATCACGCTGATCCCGCGCATGCGGAGGCCTATTCCGAAGCACTCCTCTTCTGGGAGAGCGCAGGTCTACCCGGCTATGCAGAAGATTTGAAGCAGCGGCTTGAGGAGCTTCCACCAGCGCAAGCCCTTCCGACCACAACTTCAAGTTATGAGCAGAACGTTTGGCTTTCGCGAGCACTGGCAGGGGTTACGGCGCTGGCCGCCGCTATTGTGCTGGCCGTATTAGTCGAATCTCCAGATTATCTTTTTAGAGACACTGAACCGCAGTTTCAGCGCTTTGCGACCGAGGGTAAAGAAACAAAGCGCCTCATGCTTCCAGACGGCTCTGTGATCGTCTTAGGATCACGAAGCGTATTTGAATTGGTGCTCACCGACACCAAGCGGCATGGACGATTGCTTGAAGGGGACGCGCTTCTGACCATCGCCGCCAACGCAAAGCGGCCGTTCATTGTGGAGACGTCGCCCGCTATGGTCGAGGTCACTGGCACGAAGTTTGATCTACGACTGGGGCAGCGGGCTCTTTCGGTGGCCGTTGGTGAAGGCTCAGTTCTGGTGAGCGATCTCAATCCCTCACAAATACGGCGTGATGCGCCCGCACAGATATCGCTCAAAGCGGGGCAGGCTGTCAGCGTTTCTGAAAAGTCCGGTCTAGGGGAAGTTACTGAGGTGTTCCCGGCTGAGATCGGAGCGTGGAGCAGCGGCAGGCTGATCTACTATGACGCCAGCCTATCTCAGGTTGTCGAGGATCTGAACCGATACACCGATGTGCCGATTGTCCTTGATCGCTCGGCAGCGAATCTGCGGATCGACGGGGCATTCGACACCAAGGATATGGATTTCGTGTTTCTTGGGATCGAGCAGAGCCTTGCTGTTCGGATTGAGCGGTCTGACGAGAGGGTGACTATTCGGCGTCGATAGGCGGCTAGGAACGTGCGCGCCGTCGATGAGAGGAACTTTTTTGCGCAATCATGTGTCATTTTTGGATTGGGAGGCATTTCAGGTCGAGAGATTAGTTCTCATTCGCAATATCGACCATAGGGGAAATGCCACATGTTTTCGTCACCACGCCGCCTTATCGCGCGCGCAATCCTAGGCACTGCATCGGGCTTGGCCATCGCCGCTACTGCAGCTCCGGCTGCTTTCGCTCAAAGTTCGTCGACCCAGCAGGTCAGCATTGAAGCGCAGCCGCTTGGTGAGGCCCTTGTCGAGGTGGCGCGGCGTTATGGAGTCTCGGTGATCGCATCGAGGGAACTGACGCAAGGAAAGCGTGCGCCGAGCGTGAACGGGGCGCTGAACGCTCAACAAGCTCTTGACCGGGTGCTTGCTGGCTCTGACCTTACTTACAGGCGCGAGCGTGGTGGATATGTGATTTCAAGGGCTTCACGGCAGCGGTCTAGTGGAAATCAAAGCACGCGGTCAGACACAGCATCGGTCTCGCCAACCGATGCGCGAGGGGAAGAAGTCGATGAAACCTCGATCATTGTGACTGGAACAAATATCAGAGGTCTGACACCAGAAAGTACGCCCCTACAAATTATTAATCGCGATGAAATCATTGCAAGCGGTCAAGGATCAACCAGGGACTTTCTGCGGACGCTTCCACAAAACTTTGGTGGTGGTGCGGATGACAGCTTCCCATTCAACCTTCCGGGTGACGCGACAGTCGGCGAAGATTTTAGCGAAGGCACTGCCATTAACCTGCGCGGTCTCGGCGCAGGATCGACTCTCACTTTGCTAAATGGGCGCAGACTGGCGCCATCCTCTAACGTTGGCGCTTACACCGATATTTCAATGATCCCTTTATCCGCCATCGAAAGGATTGAAATACTCACAGATGGAGCATCTGCGATCTATGGATCTGATGCGGTTGCAGGGGTCGCGAATTTTGTTTTGCGTGACGATTACGAGGGCCTTGAAGCTACCGGGCGTTACGGTTTTGCTACAGAAGATGGCGCGAGCGAATACCGGGCGAATGTCACTGCGGGCACTGTTTGGGGCGGGGGCAATGGCCTCATAACATACGAATATTATGATCGGGGTGACCTCGACGTTAGCGACCGCGACTTCTCGCGCGCCATTCCATCACGGACGAGCTTATTGCCTTCACGTGAACAGCATAGTGTCCTTGCATCGATTTCGCAGTCAATAGCCGCTGATTTGGAGTTCAGCGCGGACCTGCTCTACTCGACCCGCGACACCTCTCGGAACGGTTTCCAGAATAATGGCGTGGACCCTCGAATAGACTTTTCTTCCACTGATACCCTGACGATAGGCGGTGAGCTGGACTGGCAAATATCGAGTGCATTTAACTTCCGATTGATCGGAAACTATAGCACTCTTGATACTGAAGCGGGCACGATTTCTCCTATCGGGGCGAACGGTGTAATCAGAGATCAATCGGCTAGAACTTTCACATCTGATGCAATTTTGAATGGCTCACTTTTTGAGATGGCCGGTGGAATGGTGCGTTTCGCTGCTGGCGCGCAGTACAGACGCGAGACCTTTGTGAATCTCGACGGAGTGAATTTGCTACCATTCGCTGATGGAACTCGGAACGTTTATGCATTGTTCGGAGAAGTCTTTATTCCGGTCATTGATGAGGCAATGGAAATCACTGGTGTTCGCCGGCTTGAGCTAAACATTTCTGGCCGTTACGAAGATTACAGTGATTTTGGATCATCGACCGATCCTAAGGTGGGTGTTCTTTACTCACCCATTGAAGGCCTTCGGTTTCGGGGCACGTATAGCACGTCATTTCGCCCGCCAGCGCTGGGCCGGACTGGCGCAACAGACCGCGAAACCAGATTTTTCACCACGGGCTTTATCAATAGCATCTTCGGCATCACGCCGTCTGATCCTTCCGTTGCCGACGTCCCTGTCTTAGAGCTCATAGGGACTGGCTCGGGTTTGGGAGCCGAAACCTCGGAAAGCTGGACCGTCGGGGCCGATTACGACCTTTCTTGGGATAATCATCAGATCACCCTGAGGTCCACTTATTTCGATACAGTTTTTAAAGACCGGATCAACACTCCTCCAATCCCAGGTGGGTTTTCGCTCGCGGCGGTCAACGAATTTGCAAGAGATCCAAGTGCATTCATTGATGGAACGGTCATTCCTAATCCATCGCAAGCCCAAATTGATGCGACCTTAGCCCTATCCAATTTCCCAGTTCAAAACTTTGCGCCCAGTATCAGTTTGGATGACACGCAATTCATTGTAAATAACACGACGATAAACGTCAGCAGAACATCAGTGAATGGTATTGACTTGAACCTTCGGTACAAGGGGCCCTTGTCAACTGGCGAGATGAGTGTTGGGCTCAACGGTACGTATCTCATGGAGTTCAGCCAACAAGGCGCGCCAGTTGTTCCGGTCATTGACTCCCTCAATACGCTGTTCAATCCGATAGATTTAAACCTTCGAGGCGAGGTCGGATATCAAGAGGGAGCTTTCTCGGGACACATCTTCGTGAATTACGCTGACAGTTACAGGACGGCTGATACTCAGGATGCCCGTCCCATCGGCTCCTTCACCACAGTCGACTTGTCGCTGACCTACTCTTTTCCGCGTGGATCGCGGGCCGACTTACTGGAAGGGACTTCGCTCAGGGTTTTCGTACAAAACCTGCTGAATGAAGAACCACCTCAGATTGGTGCAGACGCTCCCACTTCAATTTTTTCGGCGTTTGATCCCGCAAACGCATCGGCCCTTCAACGTTTCATTGCATTTGAGGTTACAAAGGCTTTCTGAATGCTGAAAGCCCATTGATCCTGCGAACGCCTCGCAGTAACATCCTACAGTCGCAATGTTCCTAATAGAAAGGCCCCGCAACCGTGAACCTCGTCGGACATCTTGAGCGCGTCGGCGAGAGCCGCACCTATCGGGTCCTTCTCGCCATTTTCGGGGGCTATGCCTTCACGGTCGGCTTCTTCGCCTTTCTCTCGGTCTTGCTCGCCGTCGCCGGGACATCACATGTAGAGGCCATGTGGTGGGGCGTGTTGACCAGCTTTCTCGTTTACACGCTCGTCGTGCTTTGGGCGGTTGCAACAGGGCGGATCTGGCGTACCTCGCTCATCTTGGTCGGCGGCGCGGTGGTGATGATTGCAGGCGCTCCCCTGCTCGCTCCACAATTGGGACCGGTGTAATCGATCATGAAACTTACGATCTCTGACGACTTTCGCGCCTCGATGAACTGGCTCCACACCTGGGCTGGGATCGGGGTCTCGTGCTTCCTGTTCATGATTTTCTGGATGGGCTCACTCGCGGTGTTCGACCGCGAGATCGATCAATGGATGAAGCCCGAGATGCGCGTCGAAGCGCCGCAGGAGGCGTTCTCGTATGGCTCAGTGTTCGATGCGCTTTTGACAGGAAAAGCCGAAAGGTCTCCCTATGTTGGCGTCAGCGCTCCTGGCGAACGCGATCCGCTTGGCTATTATTTTTTCGAGAAAGAAGACGGTGAATTCGAAAGCGGCGTGTTCGATCCGGCGACGAACAGACCTGTCGAGCTGACAGATAGCCATGCAGGCACGGGCTTTTTCTATCCCTTCCATTACAGCCTGCACATTTCCCCGCTAGGCATCGGTTATTGGATCGTCGGCTTTTGCGCGATGGCCATGCTTGTCTTGATCGTCTCGGGCATCTTCATCCATCGCAAAATCGTGAAGGACTTCTTTACCTTCCGGCCCAAGAAGGCCTTGAGACGTTCGAGCCTCGATCTTCACAATATGTCGAGCCTCGTGGCGCTCCCCCTTCACGTGCTATTTCCGCTCACCGGCTTGATGATCTTCTTCTCGATCTATCTCCCTTGGTCTTCAAATGTCGTATTCGCCGGAGACGAAGAAGCGCGCGTTGAAGCAGCCTTTGCAATCCCAGCGGTTGAAGCCAGTGGTCGGCCCGGTCCCCCAAGCGTGGATATTGCGCGCATCGTAAGCGAGGTCGAAAACAGATGGGCCGAGCGCACTCCCGGTTCACAGCCAAAGGCGGATTCTGTCAGACTTCATCTTGCCAATGATGCCAATGCCTATGTCGTGCTGCGAGAGACGTTTCCATCGCGTGCGGTTTCGATGAACAAGAACATGACCGCTGTATCGGTTGCGGATGGTAGCATCCTCGCCGATGCGCGAGATGGCCTGGCCAAGTCGTCTTACGCTTGGCTTGCTGGCGCGCATTTCATTCAGTTTGATAGCTGGGCACTGCGCTGGCTCTATTTCTTTGGCGGACTTCTCGGCAGTTTGATGATCGCGTCAGGGCTTATCTTCTGGATGCAATCGCGCATTCGCAGAGGCGTAGTCGAGCCGCGTACGGTTCGCGTTGTGCGCGGGTTGGCTGTGGGCTCGATCAGCGGGATCATCCTCGCCAGCGCTGCCTACCTCGTTGCAAATCGTCTGATCCCGGCAACATCTGATGGATACGGAATGGGCAGGGCAATGTTCGAGGTGCTGTTCTTTTACATCGTCTGGATCGGCACTTTCATTCACGCGAGCGTTCGGGGCCGCTTTGCTTGGCGCGAGCAGTGCCTCGCGATCGCACCGGTCGCCGTGTTGGCTGTTGTCCTCAATTGGGTGACAACCGGAGCTCACCCGATCGCAGCAGCGAGCCGAGGCCTCACACAAATCTGGAGCATGGATCTGACCTTGCTCGCTGGTGCCGGAATAGCAGTCTTTGCTGCGAACAAGCTTAGAGTGCCGAAGGATCAGATAAAGCAGACTACCGCTGAGATCAGCGATATCGCAGCCGAAGCGCAGCCGGCGGAATGAGTACCCTCGTTGCAACCGCGCTGTTTGTGATAGCATATAGCCTCTGTACGATTGGCTGCGCGCTGTTGGCGCTCAGTCAAAGCCAACATTTCCGCAACGTCCTGGATGATCGCAGCGCAAAGCCGCCGAAGCTCGCGAAGTTCGGATGGGCGATGGTTCTCTTATCGCTCATCCCCTGCATCCTGCGCGATGGGGGCAGCTTTGCAGCGCTGCTTTGGCCGCTGGTCTTCGCTACGGCTGCGCTGACAGTGGGCATGATATTGGCTTTCCGGCCAGCGTGGCTGAGACCGTTGGCAAGCGCCTTAGGCAGAGAGATAAGCTTCAAAACCGAACGGTTTTGACACTTGAGCCAGCGCTAGGTTTCGCGCGGCTTTCCGAGATGCAAAACTCCGTTTCAAAATCGTTGGGCTGCCAACCTCCAACAAACGGTCGCTTTCGGGAGAGTCCCGCAAGTCTGGAGCGAGCGAGTTCGGGAGGAAAGTTTCAACCTCCCGAAACGGTCTTCCGTTTGCTTTTCCGATATCTCGACCACCTGCGGCGAGTTTACGGAGAGCGACACTCAAAAGTCGCGCGAAGATCCGTTATCGCCAGAAATCGGCCAGAAGCCGACTGTCGCGTAACACTCCCAGTTTGCGACATAGTGAGTCAGCGCAAACCGCGTCCGCTTTTGACAAAAAAATTGCTTGGTATTGATGACTGGCATTGGGTCGCAAGCTGACATCGTCCGCATCCGTTCGCCGTCTCAAAACCCCGTCACTCCCCCTCAGGCGCCCATCCGTCCTTGTAGCGCTCGAACCAAGCCAAGATCGCCGACGCCTTTGCGGCGCTTTGTGAAGGCCGCGCGGTGATGGCGTGGCTGGCGCCGGGCACGCGGATGAAGGTTGTGGGGACGCCTTCGAGCTTTAGCGCGGAATAATATTGCTGCGCTTCGCTGACAGGCGTGCGGTAATCCTCGCTGCCGACCACCACCAGCGTGGGTGTTTTGACATTGCCCACGAGGCTGAGCGGGGATTGCGCCCAAAACTTCTCCGGGTTCTCCCATGGCCGCGATCCGACCCAGTACTTGCCGAAATAGCCAGTGCCATCGGCGGTCAGCGCTTGCGTGGTCCAGTTGATCACAGGCTTTTGCGTGGCGGCGGCCTTGAACCGGTCGGTCTTGCCGACGATCCAACTGGTCAGCACGCCGCCCCCTGAGCCGCCGGTGACAAACAACTTGTCAGGATCTGCAATGCCCAGCGCGATTGCACGGTCGACGATGCTGATGAGGTCATCGTAATCCTGGCTTGGATAGGCCTTGTCGATGGTCTGCGCGAAGGCCTCGCCATAGCTGGTCGAGCCGCGCGGATTGGCGCTCAGCACGGCGTATCCGGCGGCGGCGTAAAGCTGGTTGTCGGTCGCGAAATGCGGGCCATAGGCGGCAAACGGGCCACCATGTATTTCAAGGATCAGCGGCACCCGCGTGCCTTCAATGTAGCCGGGCGGTAGGGTCAGCCAGCCTTGCACGTCCTTGCCGTCAAAGCTGGACGGTGTGGTGATTTCGCGCACTTGCCCCAGCGCTTTAGTCGCGAGCAGATTGGCGTTGAGCGCGGTGAGATAGCGCGCGCTGCCGCTGCCTTTCTTTGCGCTTTTGACTTTCACTTCGGGCGGGCGCGTCGCGGTGCCGCCGGTGAAGGCAATGGTGCCATCGCGCGCCACGGAAAAGCTGCCGCCGGTGTAGGGCCGGTCCAGCCCGCCGCCTGAAATGCCGGTCGCAACATCGCTTGCCTCGCCATTCAGCCCGACCCGCGCCACGCGCGTTTCCCCGCGCGCATCATACTGCACATAGAGCGCACGCGAATTGGCGGCCCACTCAAAGCCATCAACGCTGAAATCCCAGGAAGGCGCGACCAGCCGCGCGTTCGATCCATCGCGATCCATCACGTAAAGCTGCGTGTTCTCATAGGCTTTGCCCGCATCGTCATAGCCGACATAGGCGATTTTTGACCCATCGGGAGAGACGGCGGGGGCCGCATCCGGCCCGTCGCGCGTGGTCAGTCGTGTCGCCTCCAGCGTCGCGGTGTCGAGCGCCCAGATGTCGGCTTCGACCGGATCGGTCTGCCAATCGGCATTGCGGTTTGCGCCGAAATAGAGCGTGCTGCCATCGGGTGCCCAGCTGAGCGGCCCGCCATCCTGCGTCTTGCCAAAGGTCATCTGTCGCGGCGCGCCGCCGGTGGCGGGGATCGTGAAGATCTTCTGGAAGCCCGGCTTCAACTCGCCTGCGCCATCGGCTCTGAAATTGACCAGATCGGTCATGTTGAGCGGTTCCGCCCACTTGGCGCCTTCGGGGCGTTTGCTCGGCGCAGAGCCAAGCTTGGGCGGCGCGTCATTGACGAGCATGGTGTAGGCGATGGTCTTGCCATCGGGCGACCAGGTGATGCTGGATGGGCTGTTGGGCAGGCCGGTCAGCTTGACCGTTTCGCCGCTTTCCAGCCACTTGACCCACAATTGCGCCGCGCCCCCCTCGGTCGAGACATAGGCGACGCGCGATCCATCGGGCGACCAGCGCGCTGAAAAAGCGGCTCCATTGCGCCCCGCGAACGGGGTCTGCTCACCGCTTGCGACATCGATCATCCACAGCGAGTTCGCCGCGCGGTCCGTCATGATGTCGTTTTGCCGCCGGACATAGATGATCCTTTTGCCATCCGGGCTGATCTGCGGGTCAGCGGCATAGGCAAGATCAAACAAATCGTCGCCGGTGAAGGTGCGGTTGGGTCCGGTCTGTACGGTCTCGCTCGCCTCAGCAGGGTCGCTTTGAGCGGCGGCAGGGACAAGCGGCAGCGCGAGGGCTGCCAGAGAAACGGCGAACAGAGCTTTGGGTGTGTGCATCGAACATCCTGACAACCACGGGAAAGCAAGGCTTTTGGGGCCAGTGGCCGACATCGTCAAAGGGTTTTCCCGTAGGCGTCCTACCATCGCTAATTCCGATCAAAGTTGCCAGATTTTTCGGTTTTATCGATTGTGGCCGTCCCGCTAGACCACCACTCGGACCGGAAATCATCGCGTTTTCAACCGATCATCAGGGAAAGTTTCATGAAAAGCACACTGCTCACCGCGCTCACCTGCGCTGTTTCTCTCACCGCTGTCACCGCCGCTCACGCAACGCCGCCGGGCTTTGGCGGGCCGGGTATGGGGCAGCAACCCATGCGCAGCGAAGGCGAGCCCACCCCGCGCAGCGTCCAGCACTGGTGGCCCGATCAGGTTGACCTGAGCGAACTGCGCAAGAACAGCTACACGCCCAACCCGCATGGCGAAGACTTCGACTACGCTGCCGAATTTGCCAAGCTGGATCTGGCGCAAGTGAAGGGCGATGTCGCCAAGCTGCTGACCACTTCGCAGGAGTGGTGGCCGGCGGACTATGGCACCTATGCGGGCCTGTTCATCCGTCTCGCATGGCACAGCGCTGGCACGTATCGCGGCGGCGATGGTCGCGGTGGCTCGGATGGCGGACAGCTGCGCTTTGAGCCGCTCAATTCGTGGCCCGACAATGGCAATCTCGACAAGGCCCGCCGCCTGCTGTGGCCGGTGAAACAGAAATATGGCGCAAGCTTGTCCTGGTCAGATCTGATGGTGCTGGCTGGCAACGTCGCGCTCGAACAATCAGGTTTTAAAACCTATGGCTTCGCCGGTGGCCGCGCTGATGCATGGGAGCCGGAGCTTGTCTATTGGGGAGCGGAGCGCAAGTTTCTGACCTCTGAAAAGCGCTACGAAAAGGGCGATCTGGAACAGCCGCTCGCCGCGTCTGAATTGGCGCTGATCTATGTTAATCCTGAAGGGCCGGAGGGCAATCCGGAGATCCTTAAGTCAGCCGAACAGATCCGCACGACCTTTGGCCGTATGGGCATGAACGATGAGGAGACGGTCGCGCTGATTGTTGGCGGTCACACGCTGGGTAAGGCGCACGGCGCGCGCAAGGCCGCTGAGTGCGTGGGCGTTGAGCCCGCCGCAGAAGGCGTTGAAAAGCAGGGCCTTGGTTGGGAAAATCGCTGCGGCACGGGCGCTGGCCCTGATGCGACCACCAGCGGGCTGGAAGGAGCATGGACGTCAACTCCGGCTAACTGGTCCAACAATTACGTTGAGAACCTCTACGCCTTTGAATGGAAGCAGTCCAAGAGCCCGAATGGCGCAACCCAATGGGTGCCGGTGAACGAGGAAGAGGTCCGCTTCGTCCCGGACGCCTATGATCCATCCAAGTTCCACGCGCCGATCATGTTCACCACCGATCTCGCGCTGCGTTATGATCCGGAATACGGCAAGGTCACTAAGAAGTGGCTCGAAAATCCCGGCATGATGGATGATGCCTTTGCGCGCGCATGGTTCAAGCTGACGCACCGCGATATGGGCCCCAAGACCCGCTACGTCGGGGTTGAGACTCCGGGTGAGGCGCTGATCTGGCAGGACCCTGTGCCAAGCGCAGCCTATCCGATGATCACGGACAGCGACGTTGCTGGGCTCAAAAGCTCCATTCTGGCTTCAGGCCTGTCGAACGCTGAACTGGTGCGCGCGGCATGGGCGTCTGCGGCGACCTTCCGTGACACCGACTATCGCGGCGGTGCAAACGGAGCGCGCCTGCGCCTCGCGCCGCAAAACGGCTGGGATGTGAACTCGCCTGATGAACTCAGCCGCGTGCTGAGCGTGCTCGAAGGCGTTCGCGACGAGTTTAAC
Source organism: Pseudomonadota bacterium (assembly GCA_039815245.1). GTDB lineage: Bacteria > Pseudomonadota > Alphaproteobacteria > Sphingomonadales > Sphingomonadaceae > Erythrobacter. Next base: position 376,884 of record JBCBZR010000003.1, read on the forward strand.
GCCAGCGCAGAAGGCGGGCGTCAGGTGTCTATGGCAGACCTTATCGTGCTGGGTGGCGGCGCGGCGATTGAGCGGGCGGCTGAGCAGGCCGGGCACTCGATCAGCGTACCCTTTACGCCGGGCCGCACGGACGCAACCGCTGAAATGACCGATGAAAGCGGGATGGAATTGCTGCGCCCGGCTGCTGATGGCTTCCGCAACTATTACAGCGAGCGCGCTCGCCTTGCGCCTGCCAAAATGCTCATCGACAAGGCGGACACGCTGACGCTGACAGTGCCGGAGATGACCGCGCTGGTGGGCGGGCTGCGTGCGCTTGATGCCAATATCGGCGGAGCCCGGCACGGGGTCTTCACTGACACGCCGGGCGCGCTGACGAATGACTTCTTCGTCAACCTGCTCGACATGTCGAACGAATGGGCACCTGTAGAAGGCAAGGAAGGCATCTTCGAAGGCCGCGACCGGGCCAGCGGCGATGTCAAATGGACCGCGACCGAGGTGGACCTCGTCTTCGGCTCCAATTCAGAGCTGCGCGCCGTGGCCGAAACCTATGCCTATGATGGCGCGGAAAAGACCTTTGCGCAGGACTTCGTCAAGGCGTGGGTCAAGGTGATGGAACTCGACCGCTTCGACGCAGAGTAACCCTATCGCTGTGCGCCCGTGCGCTGTCTGTGAAAGGCAGGGCATGGGCGCTTGGTCCTTTCATTCATGAAGGTCAAAACCATGCATACCCGCCGAACCATCCTTGGCGCAGCGGGGCTTTCCGGCGCGGCTTTGGCCTGGCCGGTAAGCCTTAGCGCGGCTGACACCTACACAATCCGCATGACCACCAGCGGCGCACCCGGCCCCTCGCAGCGCATGCGGTTTGAGCCGGATCTGCTGGTGGTCGCGCCCGGATCGACAATCCGATTTGTCCCATCGGCGCCCGGCCATAATTCTCAGACAACGCCCGGAATGCTGCCCGTAGGGGCGGCGACATGGCGCATCGGTTTTGGTAAGCCGGGTACTGTGACACTCAGCCAGCCGGGCTATTACGGCTATCATTGCCTCCCGCATCGCAGCCTTGGGATGGTCGGCCTGATCATCGTCACAGGTGAGGGGATGCGCGACAATCTGGCTGCCGCGCGCGCCATCAAGCACCCCGGCAAAGCGCAAGCGCGCTGGGACAAGCTATGGGCACGCGCCAAGGTTTAGCAGCGTCGCGATTTCGCTTGCCGAAGTGCGGGCCGCGCGACTATTTGCCCGGCGAGGCGCGATGCGGGTGTAGCTCAATGGTAGAGCAGCAGCTTCCCAAGCTGACGACGAGGGTTCGATTCCCTTCACCCGCTCCAGCGTGACGTTACGCCGCGCTGAGCGAGCCAGGCGCGCCGTTCGCTACCATCATTGTCTGGCGCGTGCTGAGCGTGCCACCGCGCGTCGAGACCTTGTCGAGTACTTTGTATTCGGACAGCCACGTGTCGCGCGTCACATCGCACACGACATAGCCGCGCTGTGCGTTGTGCCATTTGAGGCATTCATTCTCGGCCTGGATCGCCTTGGTGCTGGACAGCTGGTCTTCCCCGTCGCCGCGTGAGGTGATGGAGGTTGCCACAAATTCGGTTGCAATCGGGCTCTTGCCGGGGCGTTGGCCGTCCAGATGCAGCTCGCCAGCGTAGTTCTGGTGCTCGTCGCCTGTCAGCACCACCGCGCTTTTCAGCCCCAATTGGTCGATCTGCTTTAGCACCCGTTCGCGCGGAGCCCGATAGCCTGCCCAGCTGTCGAGGTTTTGTGAGGCTTCGGGACCGGGCTTGCGGTCCAAGTCCATCATCATGACCTGCTGCGCGAGCACCTGCCAGTGGGCTTTGGAAGAACCCAGCTTATCAAACAGCCATTTCTCCTGCGCGGTGCCTAGAACTTGTGCTTTTTCGTCCGCGATGTCCTCGCAGGTCACGCCCCATTCATCGCCGCACACCTGATCGGAGCGATACTGGCGCGTGTCGAGCAGGTTGAAATCGAGCAGGTCGCCATAGCGCGCCTGACGGTAGAGTTGCATCGCGGGGCCGACGGGCAGGGCCGAAGCGCGCAGCGGCATGTGCTCGTAATAGGCCTGCATCGCCATTTGCTGGCGCAGTTTGAAGGCCCATTGCGGCGTGTCGTCCTGATCGACATGGCCGACCCAATTGTTGTCAACCTCGTGATCGTCCCACACGGTGAACCACGGTGCAGAGGCGTGAGCGGCCTGAAGGTCCACATCCATCTTGTACTGCGCATAGCGGCGGCGGTAATCGTCGATATTGTAAATCTCGTCCCCGAAATGGCGGCGCACCATCTCCACCGGGCCTTCGCCGAAATTGCGAAAGCGATTGCCGCGATATTCGTAAATGTAATCACCGTAGCAATAGATGAAATCGAGCTCTTCTGCGGCCATGCGGCGGTGGGCGGTGAAGTAGCCTTGCTCGTAATTCTGGCAGCCCGCGACGCCAAAGCGCAGGCGGTCGAGCGGTTGGCCGAGCGCAGGCGTGGTCTTGGCGCGTCCGATCCCGCTGCGCTCTCGCCCGGCAGTGAAGCGATAGAAATAGGGGCGATTGGCGGTAAGCCCGGCTACCTCAACATGGATCGCATGGCCCAGTTCCGGCCGCGCGATGGCAGTGCCCGATGCGACGACTTCTCGCATCCGATCATCCGTGGCGACTTCCCATTTCACTTCAACCGCAGCTTTGGGCATGCCGTAATCAATGGCGAGCGGCTCAGGCGCGAGCCGGGTCCAAATTACAAAACCATCGGCTTCCGGCTCGCCCGAGGCGATGCCGAGTTGGAAGGGATATTCGCGAAACCCGGGAGCCGCAATTGCGCCAGCGCTGTTTAGCAAAGCCAGCCCGCCAATAGCTGATGACCCAAAAGCGCCAAGCGCATGACGGCGGGAGAGGTCTAGGCGGCGAGAGCGCAGATCGGGCATGGTGTGTCTATCCTGAAAGTGGTTGTGCCCAGCGCATGGTCCGCGCGTGTTGCGGCTTTATTTCGAACAAGCGCGTGGGCGGGTCAATGTTCCCGCAATTGCGCCTGTGCGCGCACAAATTCGGAACCCGCCGATCAGCGGCTCAAAACAGCAGATCGTCCTCGCCGAACACTTCGATCACATCAGCCCCCTCAGCGCTGGTGCTTAACGCTTCGGAGACGCGCCCACGCGCTTCGCAGCTTGCCCGGTCAGGGGCGCGCAACACGTCCGCTTCGTAATAGTCATCAAAGCCCAGCTTGGTGCGGCGTGAAAGCTCTTCAGCGGAAATCTGGAACAGGCGGAAGGGATCGAAATCGAGCGTTTCGATATCGCTGAGCAAATCGTTTTGCGACAGGACAAAGCAGCTGGCCGCCAGCGTGTCATCGGCATTGCGATAGGCGATCAGCTTCCAATATTCGCGCGGGATGGCGATGCCGCGATAGACCGGATCATCACTGTTAAAGATGGGTCCTGCAATCACCGAAATGCGAATGTCCTGCGCATCGGCCTGTTTGAGAACGAGGTTTTCAAGTTTGCCCCAGATGCCTGCGCGGTTGGAGCGGTTATAACGTTCATGCTGGGGCGCGACATTGGTGTAGAAGAAGCTGTCGCGATTGGCTTGGCGGGCCTCGGGCAGCGGTCCCCAGGCAAGGTCTGCTCGGCGAGCCATGTGCCCGCGGTCCAGCTTGTTATCGGCGTAGAGCGAATTGTCGATCTGATGCTCCACAGGCACGCGGTCATCGGTGCGGTAGGAGTGATCGCCCAGCACCACTTTTTGCGCGCCATCGACATTCCACGCGACGAACCGCGCGAGGCGTTGGCGGGCGCTGAGGCAGACGGAAAAGTGCGTGTAGGGGATAACCTGCGCGCGACCGAAATTGACCGCATCACGTTTGATCGAAAGGCTCATCTGAGGCATCGGCGCGTCAATGCTGAGGAAGCGCGGGTCAAACCCGGCGCGCACCGCTTCGCCTTCGCCGCTTGCGTCTTCCGGTTGCGGTGCAGGGCCAGCGGGCGGCTCAAAGGTGAAGCGCAGCTTTTTCATGATCGACAGCGGGTAACAGGCGATCGCATGCTCATCGGGGTTGTCCGGGCCTTCGCCGGCAAAGTGCAGCCCGGCGACGATATCGGTCGCATCCCCGCCATCGCGGATCATCCAGAGCGAGCCGGAATCCCCCTTGCGGCTGATCTCGCCTGCGACAGGTTCAAACTCTTCCTCAGGCGCTGGCACAATCTCGAAGCCGCCGACTTCGACCACGCCCGTGGGCCATGAGTAGTTGATCTTCACCACCACATCGGTGCGGCGCACCACGCCATAGGTGACATTGGTGGAGCGCCCCGATTTGATCACGGTGTCATCAAGTTCGACGTCAGCGATGCGGCCAGGCGCAACGTCCAATCCTTCAATGGTGCGATCATAAGTCCGGCCCAGCAGGCGTGCGATGGCTCCATCGCCCGCTGCGCCGACATAGCTGCGCGTCAGATCACCGCACAGGTTCTCCTCGATATCGTTGCGGTCGGTGGGTCCGGGTTGCACGATGGGATCGCCGATATCGCCAACATTAGTGTGCAGCACATGCCAATTGGACAGGATGCAGGGTTGGCCATTGTCCTCATCAAACACAATCGCGCCCAGCGTGCCCGCGCCTTCCGCGTAATGGCCCACACTGATGCCCGGCTTCACTGGATCAAGCCGCGATTTGCGGCTCGTGATCGTTTCTGGCTCAATCACGTCGTACGACGCTTCGTAACGGCGCTGTTCAACATCGGTGGGGATTTCAACGCCATCAATCTCGATCGTCTCAGGCAGGGGTTCAGAACCCATCGCTTCCAATTGAGAGACCGGCGCTTTCTCGCCCACGGTGAAGACGATGCTGATCGCGCCATCAGGCTCATTATTTTTCCGGCCCACGCCAATTGAGGTGACGTTGGGGTCTTTGAGATAGTCTGCGCCTCGAGTGCGGACAAAGCGGCGCAGCGCGCGCTTGAGTTCAGCGTCAGGCTTGTTGAGCGCTTCAGCGGATTTGGCTGCCTTCTTTGCTTTAGTCGCTTTTGTGGTCTTGCCTTCGGACTTGCTTTTCTTTGCCATTGCTCACCCCTCCACCTGCCATGCAAAACGCCCGGAACCCTTGTCGCGAATCCCGCGCGCTGCGGATTGTATATAAGCGCACTGTGGGTCGATTTTCGCCAGCGGTCATATTGGTAAGGCGTTTTCCACTTTGATCAGGCATAGGCGCATTCAGCCATGGATAGTTTCCTTTTCTGCCTGATCCTCACCACCGCCATTGCGATGGGCGGCCGCGATCAATTGATGGTCGCGCAATTCTCTGACGCTTTGGCGACGCGCGGCGGAGGCGAGGTGCGCCGCCCGGTCCCGTTGCTGATGCTCGGCGTGGTGAGCGCATTTGTTACCGCAGCGGCGATGAGCTTTGGCGCCTTGACCATTGCCGCCATGCTCCCACCGCGCGCGGCGCACATGCTGATCGCCTTTGCGCTGGCGATTGCGGCGTTTGAATGCGCATGGCCTGTGCGGATCAAGCCGGTGCGCGAGCCCACGCGCTCTTTGGGAGCCATCGCGCTGGTGCTCGGCTGGCGACAGATCGGCGATGCTGCGCGCTTCGTGATCTTTGCGCTGGCGGCGGAGGCGACCTTTGCCGGGACAGCCTTTCTGGGAGGCGCGCTGGGCGGGGCGGCGGCCACGACGCTGGGCTGGACGCTCGGGAAACAGGAACTGGCTCGCTGGCCGCTCATCTGGTGGCGGCGCGCGCTGGCGCTGGCTTTGATTTGTGCGGCATTGGTGATCGGATTGAACGCTCGTTACCAATTCCGGTGATCGTTTTGTTCGATAACTGCGATCCGAGATTTCTCGAAACGATTCCGCTTGTCGCCCATTGATTAGATGAACACATACATAGCGCCGACGCTGCCCCACCGCGGTAATGAGACCACGATGCGAAGGGGCGCCGGCCAAATGAAAGGAGCACGCATCATGCTTGACCCGAACAACAATTCCAAAACCCAAATGGTAGCTGAAATCAATGGCCTGCTGGCTGATCACTTCGCCCTCTATGTGAAGACGAAGAACTTTCACTGGCATGTGAAGGGTCCGCGTTTCCGCGACCTGCACCTGCTGTTTGACGAACAGGCCGTTGAAATTCGCGACCAGATTGACGCCATTGGCGAACGCGCCCGGAAACTGGGCGGCGATACGCTGACCTCAATCGGTTCGATTGCGCAGCACACGCAAATCAAGGATCAGGACAACGCCGCGCTGAGCGCCGAAGACATGATCCGCGAACTGCGAGATGATAACCAGGCGATGGTCGATAAGCTCAAGTCGATGAAGGAAGTGGCTGAACAGGCCGGCGACAACGCCACTGATGGCCTGATCGACGATTACACCGACATGGCCGAAGAGCGCGTGTGGTTCCTTAACTCGCTGCTAGGCTAACACCTTGGATAAGCCTGTGCGTGCTAACCGCAGGCTAAACCGACACAAAAAACAGGACCGTTTCCATATTTTGGAAACGGTCCTTTTGTTATATCCGTAGGTATGCGGATTTCTCGGCCACCAATTCTTCATGTTGCGATGCATGCGCATGCCACCGATGCGCAGGTCGCGGACTTTTTTGAAACGCGACTGCGCCGCGCGCTGAAGCGTGAGCCGGGCGGGGTCAGCGTGGCCTTTCCGGGCGGCTCAACCCCGTTCCCGATCATCGCGGAACTCACCACGCGCGATCTGAAGTGGAGCCGGGTGAACATCTATCCAACCGATGACCGGATGGTGGATGAGGATCACGAAGCCTCTAACTTTGGCCGCCTGCGCGATTTGCTGGAGCCGGTGGGAGCGCTGGTGACGCCGCTGGCGGAGGGCTTTGATGTCCCGCATTTCTCGCTGGTCTGGCTTGGCATGGGCAAGGATGGGCACATCGCATCTTTGTTTCCCGGCGATGAGATGGACCCTCAGGAGGAACACGCCACCCGGCGGGTGACGCCCGATCCCATGCCCGAAGATGCGCCGTTTGACCGAGTTACGCTGACAGTGCCTCCAATCATTTCCGCGGATGAGCTGGTGTTTGTGATGCGCGGTGTTGAGAAGCGCCGCGTCTTTGACGAATCTGTGCGTGGTTCTGAGGATACGCCAGTGCGGCGATTGTTGGCCGCACGCCAGGCGGCCAATCCGGGGCTTGTGACCTGCTTCACTTAAGGCGCCTTATTGCGATTAACGGGCTGCACTGATGGGCCTCGCTTCGATTGCGGGACGCGTGTTGGATGCCATGCCCGCGCCGCTCCATCGCGCATTGCTCCCGATGGCGCACAGCATTCGCCACCGCTGGCGCACATGGCGGGGCACTCCAATTGAAGGGGCCGCAGCCATCCTCACCAATCTCAACGGGGATTTGCTGCTCCTGCGCCATTCCTATGGGCCGAAGGTGTGGTCGCTGCCCGGCGGCGGCGTGGAGCCCGGCGAAGACCCGGCGCTAACGATCCGCCGCGAGCTGGAGGAGGAATTGGGCCTGACGCTGGGTGCGGTGGAACGGGTCGCGCGCGTGACTGAGGAAATCTCAGGCTCGCACCATACCGCTCACATCTTTACCGCCATGATTGACGCTCAGCCTGTCCCTGACGGCCGCGAAGTGATCGAGGCGCGCTTCTTCCCGACGCATTCGCTGCCTGAGCCATTGGGCCGGATCACCGCGTCGCGGATAGCGTTGTGGCGCAAGAGCGCGTTTGGCTGAGGGCCAGCGGATCACAGCAGCGACAATTGCGCGCTGTCGCGGTCTTGTCTGCCCTGCGGTTCCTCCCCGTGATCGAGGTTTGACAGGGTAAGCCCCATCAGCCGGATCGGCATGGGCAGCGGCATAGCCTCCTCCAGCAAATCGCGGCCAAGCTGCGCAAATTCTGTCTTGCTCTCGACCCAATGACTGACCGATTTTGCTCTGGTCATGAGCTGGAAATCGTTGAATTTGACCTTCAGCGTGACCGTTCGCCCGCGCACCGCGCTGTCAGCGCTGCCCGCATTCTCGATCCGGCCCCATACGATCTCGATAATATCCTCCAGCGTCTCGCGCAGTTCATCGGCGCCCGATTTGTCCTCGCCAAAGGTCCGCTCTCCGCCCACCGATTTGCGGATGCGATGCGCGCGCACCGGGCGCAAATCAATGCCCCGCGCCGCGCGGAACAGGTAATCGCCCATGCTACGGAAATGCTGGCGCAGGAATACGATGTCCTTCGCTGCCAAGTCTGCGCCGGTTTCGATCCCGAGCCGCTTCATCTTCTCTTCCGCCTTGGGGCCAACGCCGTGAAAGCGCCGGATCGGCAACGACTGAACAAAGTCCGCGCCTTCGCCCGGGCGGATGATGCACATCCCGTCCGGCTTGTTCTGATCGCTTGCCAGCTTGGCGAGGAATTTGTTGTACGACACTCCCGCGCTCGCGGTCAGCTGGGTCTTGGCCTTGATTTCCTGTCGGATCAGCTCGGCAATGCGCGTTGCGCTGCCAATGCCAAGCCGGTCATCGGTCACATCGAGATAGGCCTCATCCAGGCTCAGCGGCTCGACCAGCGGGGTGTGATGGTTAAAGATCGCGCGGATCTGACGGCTGGCCTCCTTGTAGGCGTCAAAGCGATGCTTGACGAAGATCAGGTCCGGGCAACGCCGCTTTGCGGTGACGGAGGGCATGGCGCTCTTCACGCCGAACTCGCGCGCTTCATAACTGGCCGCCGCCACCACGCCGCGCCCGCTGGAGCCACCCACCGCAACCGGCTTTCCGCGCAAGTCCGGATTGTCGCGCTGTTCCACGCTCGCAAAGAAGGCATCCATGTCAACATGGATGATCTTGCGCAGGCCTGCGGCTTCGGCGGTTTCGTCATCATCGGGCAGTGCTTCCGACATGCCATTTGAAATAGTCGCTTGTCGGACAGGAAGAAACCATATCTCGCTGCCCATGGAACTTTCCCTTGCACCAACGATATTGTGCACATGCGAACTGAACAATTCTCTCCGGGCGAACCTGCGGGTAAGGGGGCGGGCATGACTGAGCCGGACACAGCCGCCGCGCCTTCGCGCCAAGTCGGGGAGACAGAACTGATCTGGCTGATGGCGCTGCTTATGGCGCTCCAAGCGTTCGGCATCGATGCGATGCTACCTGCGCTCGATGACATGGCGCTGGCGCTGAACGTTGAGGGTAATGACCGGCAATTTGTGATCGGCATTTACCTGCTCACCGCAGGGATGGGCGCGCTGGTGCCCGGCGCGCTGGCGGACCGCTTTGGCCGCCGCCCGGTGCTGCTCACCGCGATTGGCATCTACATCGTCCTGGCGCTCGCCTGCGCTTTGGTAACGAGCTTTGAACAATTGCTGATTGTCCGCGCAGCCGCTGGCTTTTTCGCCGCAGGCATCGTCGCGCTGCCACCCGCGATCATACGCGACCGGGTGGGCGGCGACAAAATGGCGCGCATGATGAGCCTGATCTTCGTGATCTTCCTGATGGTCCCCGCAGTCGCGCCCAGCATTGGTGAGTTGATCCTGATGGTGGGCGATTGGCGCACGATTTTCGTCGCCATGGCCGTACAGGGCGTGCTGGTGGGCACATGGGTCTATATCCGCCTGCCGGAAAGCCTCGCACCGGAAAACCGCCAACCCATCATCCCCAGCGTGATCGCGCGCAATATGGGCCAGGCGCTCAGCAATCGATCGATCATCGGCTATGTCATCGGTAGCACTCTGGTGTTCGGCGCGCTGTTCGGCTTCATCAATTCCTCGCAGCAATTGATCTCCGAAGGCTTTGGCCGGCCTGACGTTTTCCCCATTGTGTTCGGCATTTGCGCGGGCTCCATGGCGATTGCGAGCTGGTCCAACAGCCGCATTGTCGAGCGATTTGGCGCGCGCCGGGTGAGCCACACGGCGCTGTTCGTCTATATCGCGGTGGCGAGCCTTCAGGTGATCTTCGCGTTCAGTGGAGAGGAAAGCCTGTGGCAGTTCGTCCCGCTGATGGCGGTGAACATGGCGCTGCTGGGCTTTATCGGTAGCAATTTCGGCTCCATCGCGATGAATCCGTTCTTCCACATCGCCGGCGCGGCCAGCTCAATCCATGCCTTTGTTCGCATGACCAGTGCGGCGGTTATCGGAGCAATCATTGGATATGCGTTCGATGGCACTGCGCGCCCATTGGCGCTGGCTCTGCTGGCGAGCGGGATTGCGTGCCTGTTGCTGGTGCTGTTCAGCGAGAAAGGCCGCCTGTTCTCACCCCCGCAGGCGCAGCAACGCTTCCCCGCAAACGTACGCAGCTAGGGTTCTTTCTTCCTGCTTCCCGAGCCATCCGCGCCCTCCACCCTTCCACCCGGAGCCTACCGGGATACAATCCGAGTGGAAGGGTGGAGGGCGCGGGTGGCTAGGCCTCTGACCGAAGCTTACGCCAGGCCAGATCAGCAAATTCGCACAGCAGGGGCCGCGTGTCGCGCGGGTCGATGATGTCCTCGACATTGTAGCGCTCGGCCGAGCGGAAGGGGCTGGTGACCTTGTCGAGCCGCTCCTTGATCCGCTCCAGCTCGGCCTCCGGATCATCGCTCGCCTCCAGCTCCGATTTGTAGGCAACCTCCAGCCCGCCTGCGATGGGCAGTGAGCCCCAATCGCCGCTCGGCCAGCAAAAGCGATATTGAAACCGGTCCGCATTGCTCATCGCGCTGCCCGCAATGCCATAAGCGCGGCGCATGACGATGCTCGCAAGCGGCACGCTGGCGCGGTAGATCGCGTTCATCGCGTTGACGCCATAGCGAATCGTCCCCGCCATCTCTGCCTCGCGCCCGATCATGAAGCCGGGATTGTCGACCAGATGGACGATGGGCAGGCGGAACTGGTCCGCGAGCTTGACGAAACGCTCGACCTTTTCGCTGGTCTTTGCTTCCCACGATCCGCCCAGATAGCTGGGATCGCTCGCCACCACGCAGACTGGCCAGCCGTCAAGCCGCGCCAGCGCTGTGATCGCCGCACGGCCCCAATTCTTGCCGATTTCAAAGACGGTGCCTTTGTCGAGCACCATCTCCATCGCGCGGCGCATCGAATAGACCTGATTGGCCTCGCGCGGGACAAGGCTCAGCAGCGCGTCCTCGCGGCGGTCAGCGGGATCGCTCTGGGATGTACGCCGGGCGATCCCACCGACATGCTCGGGCATGAAGCTGAGGAAGTGGCGGGCTCTGGCGAAGGCTTCGGCTTCGGAGGCGACCTCATCATCGACCACGCCGTTGCGCGTGTGGATATGCGCGCCGCCCAGCGCCTCCTTGTCGCGCGGATCGGTGCCTTCATCGCCGTCCATGGCTGCGACCACGGCGGGGCCTGCTGCGAACAATTGCGAAAGCCCGCGCACCATGATCGAATAATGGCTCGCCACCGTGCGCGCCGCGCCCAGCCCGGCGGTGGGGCCAAGCGCGAGCGCCACCACGGGCACGGTCTCCAGATTGCGCACCGTGTCGCCCCAGCCGGGCACAGCGGGGATATACGTCGCGCCGATCTGTTCGAGCGTCTTGACGCTGCCGCCGCCGCCTGTCCCGTCGATCATCTTGACGATGGGGAGCTTTAGCTCATGCGCCATCTGTTCGGCCTGAACCATCTTGCGCGCGATCCCCGCATCCGCCGCGCCGCCTCTGATGGTGAAATCATCGGCGGTTGCGACGATGGGGCGGCCGTGAATGGTGGCTTTGCCGAAGAGGAAGGGCGCGGGGGTGACGCCGGTCAGGTCGCCGTTGTCGTCATAGTGGCCCTTGCCAGCGATCTTGCCGATCTCGCGGAACGAGCCGGGGTCGCACAAATTTGCAAGCCGAGCGCGCGCATCCATCTTCCCGCGCGAATGCTGGCGCGCGAGCTTTTCCGGCCCGCCCATCTCTTCGGCGAAAGCTTCGCGGGCGCGCAATTCTTCGAGTTCTTTGGCCCAGGTCATCGGTTCTCTCCATGCCCACCCCGCTGCGGCTAGGCTCGCTGCGCTCACCAAGTCTCGCTCCCCTCCCGCATTCGGGACGGGCACAGCCTAACCCCCTCCCGCTTGCGGGAGGGGCTGGGGGTGGGTTCTAATCCGCTACAGGCTCCACTACGCAGAGCACCGCCTCAACCTGCACCTGCCCGCCTTCGCTGGCTTCAAGCCCGGTGACAGTCCCATCAAAGGGCGCGGTGAGCGCGTGCTCCATCTTCATCGCTTCGAGCACGATCAGCCGCTGGCCAGCGGTGACAGCGTCGCCCTCGGAGACATCGACCGCAATGACCTTGCCCGGCATCGGCGCGAGGATCGCGCCATCGGCGGCGGAGGCGGTTCCATCCCCGTGAGGGGCATATTGGCCGATTGAGAAGACGTTGCCTTTCGAGCTTACGAGCGCGCTGGTTGGAGTAGCGCTAGAAGACCAGATACCGTCAATCCAGTCATTTGGAATTCGGCTCTCAATCGGTCCGTTGCCAGCCTCAAGAAGCACCGTGCGCTTCGGCGGAGCGTTCATGCGGAAACCGGTGAGAGGCTCATGTTCTAGACCGACATATTCGCGCTGAAGGTGCAGGGCCGCCGTTTGTAGAAGGTTTTGGTCTGGCTCTACCGCGGGGATCAGATCTTCTCCGCGCGCGGCGATAAGCCCTGTCGTCATGGAACCATCGAGGAAGGTTTCATCCTCAAGCAAACGATACAGGAATCCAGCGTTCGATTTAACGGGCCAGACCGCTGTCCCGTCCAAAACTTCCTTCAGGTCTTCGACTGACTGCTCGCGATCTCTGCCCCATGAGATGATTTTGGCGATCATCGGGTCGTAAAAGGGCGAGATACCCGCCCCTTCCTCAACCCCCGTATCAACTCGTTCATCATCGGGAATGCTGAAGCGCTCCAACTGCCCTGTGCTCGGCAAAAACCCCTTCGCCGGATCCTCAGCATAAAGCCGCGCCTCGATGGCGTGGCCGGTGATGCTCAGCTCTTCCTGCTTCAGCGGGACCGGCTCACCCGACGCAACCCGCAATTGCCACTCCACCAAGTCCACCCTGGTGATCTCCTCGGTCACCGGGTGCTCCACCTGAAGCCGCGTGTTCATCTCCATAAAGAAGATGCGGTCGGCGCGCAGGCCTTCGCTGGCGTCGGCGATGAATTCGATGGTGCCCGCGCCCTCGTAATTGACCGCCTTTGCGGCGCGCACGGCGGCGGCGCAGATTGCTTCGCGGGTGGCCTCATCCATGCCCGGCGCAGGGGCTTCTTCGATCACCTTCTGGTGGCGGCGTTGGAGCGAACAGTCGCGTTCGAACAGGTGGACGACATTGCCGTGGCTGTCGCCGAAGACCTGCACCTCGATATGGCGCGGGGAGGTGATCCATTTCTCCAGCAACACTTCGTCATTTCCGAAAGAGGCCTTGGCCTCGCGTTTGCAGCTTTCGAGCGACGCCTCAAAATCCACTGCGTGGTCCACCTTGCGCATCCCCTTGCCGCCGCCGCCCGCAACCGCCTTGATGAGGACGGGGTAACCGATGGCTTCAGCCTCTTTGGCAAGGCGCTCCAAGGATTGCTCCTCGCCCAGATAGCCCGGCGTCACCGGCACGCCAGCAGCGATCATGCGCTCTTTCGCGGCATCCTTTAGGCCCATCGCGCGGATGCTCCCTGGCTTTGGTCCAACCCAGATCAGCCCCGCATCAATCACCGCTTGAGCGAAGTCTGCGTTCTCGCTGAGGAAGCCATAGCCCGGATGGATCGCCTCTGAGCCAGTCTTTTTCGCCGCAGCGATGATCTTCTCGCCCACCAGGTAACTCTCGGCGGCGGGTGATGGGCCGATATGCACCGCTTCATCAGCCGTGCGCGTGTGCAGCGCCTTGGAATCGGCGTCCGAATAAACCGTCACCGTCGCCACGCCCATGGCGCGCGCAGTGCGCATAATGCGACAAGCAATCTCGCCGCGATTGGCGATGAGGAGTTTGGAGATCATTCCGGGGCCTTGGGAGCTTTGAGGATGTCGCACTCATTGAGCGCTGTCATCGTGAAGCTGGTGTTCGATACCCGCCAACCGTCCTCGGTTTTGGCAAAGCTCATCGAGTTCACTCCGCAATGGGTGGGCTTGCCATTCAAGAGAAAGACATACGGCCCCCAGACATGCGCCATTGTCCCATCGACCAATATGCTTTCGTAAGTCATGTATTCGTCAGTGCCGGGTGGAGAGCTTTCCCAACCCTTGAGATGCTCGCCTGCCGGCACGATGCGCGTTCGCGGATTGTCGGCATCGCGCCGATCATGCACGAAGATCACGCCATCGGGCAGCATGGTCTTTGCCAGAGCCGTTTTGTCTTTGCTTCTTAGCGCCTCAAAAAACGCGTCGGCGGCGCGACGAACTGGAGCCTCGATCGGTTCGATCGGTATCAAGTCCTCGGCGCGTATCAGGGTAATTCGGCTGTCGGCCTTGGCGGGCGCTGCGATTGCGGCGATCACAGTCGCCGCCATGATAAGGGTTCCTCTCATGCTTTGCTGGCTACGCCCCTTGCGCGCGCGCTTCAAGCCGGATCGGGGCGATAATCCTTGATGCCCCAGGTGATCGGACCGTCAGGATGCTTCTCGCGGTTTATCGCTGCGGATAGAAATGCCCGTGCTCCATAAACCGCCTTTTCCCAGCGCGGCACATAGGTGCGGCTGTTCCAGGCCTCGATCCCGCGCTTGCGGACCTTGCGCCCGATTGCTCCATAGATACGCGCGGCACTGAGCACCGCCCAGCGGCTGCGGAAGGGGAGGCGTTCTGCGCCCACACGCGCGGCGGCTTCATGCTTTTCAACCAGCGCGACCAGCCGCGCGGCCATCTCGGCCAGCTCTTCGCGGTGGTGCGGCTTGGTGTGCTGGCCCGGCTCAATGTCCTGCTCCACCAGCCATTCCAACGGCAAATAGCAGCGCCCGGCGGCATCATCCTCGACAATGTCGCGCGCGATGTTGGAAAGCTGAAAGGCGAGGCCCAGATCGTTTGCCCGATCGAGCGTGTCCTGATCCGCCGGATTAACGCCCATCACCACCGCCATCATCACGCCGACCGCTCCCGCCACATGGTAGCAATAGCGCAGCATGTCCGCCTCTGAGCGGGGACGCCAGTCTTCGGCATCCAGTGCGAAGCCTGCGATCACGTCTTCCGCCATCGCCGGGGTGAGGCTGCATTCCTGCGCCACCACGCCGAGCGCATCGAAGGCCAGATCGCCCGTGGGCTCGCCCGCGAAGGCCTTGGCCGTAAGCTTGCGGATCAAGGCAAGCCGCGTGTCGAGATCGGACTGCTCGCCCAGCTCGCCGCCCAGCACCTGATTGTCAGCAATGTCATCACACCGGCGGCACCACGCATACAGCAGCCAAGCGCGCTCACGCGTTTCGTTGTCGAACAATTGCGAGGCTGCGGAAAAGCTCTGCGAGCCGAACTTGATCGCCTGATGCGCGTGCATGACGAGCGCTTCGCGGGTGGCAGTGTCGACGGGCATCGGGCGAGCCTAAAGGTCCTCGGCCTTCATGCGGAAGATCGGGGTGTGCGGGGTGTAGCTTTGCATCTTGGCGAGCAATTCGTTGATATCGGTTGCGCTGATCAGGATATTGGCATGGGCGGGGCGAACAAATCCGACGCGCGCCATCGTGGCGTTGAATTTGATGAGGTCATCGTAAAAGCCAAACGCGTTGAGCAAGCCGACGGGATCGGAGTGATAGCCCAGCTGCGCCCAGCTCATCGCCTCCCACAGCTCATCCATCGTCCCCACGCCGCCGGGCAGGGTGACGAACCCGTCGGAGAGGTCAGTGAAGCGTTGCTTGCGCTCATGCATGCCAGAGACCGCGAACAGCTCATCGCATTCGTGATTGGCAACTTCGGACTTGATCAGCGCTTCGGGGATGACACCGATCACCTCGCCCCCTGCATCGCGCGCACCTTTGGCCACCGCGCCCATCAGGCCCAACCGCCCACCGCCATAGACAACGCCAATGCCGCGCTCAGCCAGCGTGGCGCCAACCTGCGTGGCGAGCTCGAGGTAGCGCGGATCAGCGGGCGAAGCGGAGCCGCAATAAACTGCGAGGCGTTTCATGGGGCTTTTCATCAACCCTCCCCTGCATGGGGAGGGGGGCCATACCTGTCCTGAGCGACTGCCGCAGGCAGGCAGTCGAAGGGCGCTGCATGGTGGAGGGTCACCATCAATTGTTTCATTCGCTTATCACTACCCCAGAATCAGCCGCGATCATGCGGTCGTCAGATTGGTCCGCCAATGCCGCCATGCGGTGTAAAACACAAACCCTCCAAACGCGCTTTGCATCAGCCAAGGAAGCAAGAACGCATCATATCCAATTGCCAGCGTGTAGCCATTCACGACAATGTTTGAGGTCATGATTGCAGTGCCTAGCACAATGCCCCAGCGTTCGCGGATCCAGATCAGCCCGGCAGCCAACGGATCGAGGAAGGTGAGGCTGGTCCAGTAAATGTTCCACGGCAAGGGTCGAAAATCGTAAGGTAGTCAGCCGAGATTGATCAGATCAAGCGTGTGAGTGGTCGTTCCGATCAAGAAGCCGACTGTCCAGATGACCCTGATGATCATCATCAACCCATCAAATCAAACCCGCTCGTCCTGAGCCTGTCGAAGGACCGCTCTTGCTTCTGCTCGGTCACAAGAAGTGAAAAGCAATGCTTCGACAAGCTCAGCATGAGCGGAGGGGAGAAAAAGGGTGCAAACATCCTCAGCCAAGCTTCTGGCAATCACGCCTCCGCCTTGACTGCGAGATCCTCCAGCATGATGCCCGCTGTTGCCTTACCGCTGCCAACCACGCCGGGAATGCCTGCGCCCGGATGGGTGCCTGCGCCGACGAGGTAGTAATTGTCGATCACATCGTCGCGGTTGTGGCCGCGCAGGTAAGCGCTTTGCCACAGGACCGGCTCCAGGCTGAATGCGCTGCCCATATGGGCGCTGAGATCCTTCTGGAAATCCTTGGGTGCGTAGCTGAATTTGGTGACGATCCGGTCGTGAATGTCCGGGATCAGGCGGCGGCCGATCTCGTCGAGGATCATCTTTTCGAGCTTTGGCCCTTCGACATCCCAGTCAATCGGCATCTTGCCCATGTGCGCGACCGGCACGAGAGCGTAGAACGTACTCTTGCCCGCCGGGGCCATCGTGCTGTCCGTGACGGTTGGGTGGTGGAGGTAGATCGCGAAATCCTCCGGCAGGACGCCGTTGGAGAAGATATCGTCGAGCAGACCCTTATAGCGGTTCGCAAACAGGATCATGTGGTGCGCAATGCCCGGCCATGTGCCGTCGAGGCCAAAGTGCACGACGAACAGTGAGGGCGAAAAACTCTTGCGCTTCAGGCTCTTGGCCATTTGCTGGCCGCGCTTCGAATCTGACAGCAGATCTTTGTAAGAGTGCATGATGTCGCCGTTGGAGGCGACCGCGTCAAAGCGCTCTTTCCAGCCTGACTTGGTCTCGACCTCGGTTGCCTTTGTGCCCATCGTGTGGACCTGCACCACCGGATCGCCGACGCGCATTTGCCCGCCCAGCCGCTCAAAATGGCGCACCATGCCAGCGATCAGCCGGTTGGTGCCGCCGCGCGCCCACCACACACCGCCATCTTTCTCCAGCTTGTGGATCAGCGCGTAAATGCTGGAGGTCTTCATCGGGTTGCCGCCCACCAGTAGCGAGTGGAAGCTGAACGCCTCGCGCAGCTTGGGGTGTTTGATGTAGCTGGAGACCATCGAATAAACGCTGCGCCAGGCCTGCTCTTTCACCAGAGCGGGCGCGGCTTTGAGCATGGTTTTGAAGTCGAGGAACGGCTTCGTTCCCAGCTTCACATAGCCTTCCTCATAAACCCGATGCGAGTATTCGAGGAAGCGCTGATAGCCGACCACATCGTCGGGTTCGAGCTTGGCGATTTCGGAATTGAGCTCTTCTTCATCGTTGGAATAGTCGAAATTGGTGCCGTCGGGCCAGTTGAGGCGATAGAACGGCATGACCTTCATCAGTTCGACATCCTCGGCAATGTCGTGGCCGGTCAGCTTCCAAAGCTCCTCAAGGCAGGGCGGATCGGTGATGACGGTGGGGCCAGCATCGAAGGTGAAGCCGTCCTTTTCCCAGAAATAGGCGCGGCCACCGGGCTTGTCGCGCGCTTCCACAACAGTGGTGGCGATGCCGGCGGATTGCAACCGGATCGCCAGCGCCATGCCGCCAAACCCAGCGCCGATCACGCAGGCCCGCTTGCCTCCGTAACGCGCCGCAATGCGCGGATCGATGCCTTTGCCGCCCGGCGTGCTTGCCAGAGCGAGGTTGACCTTAGTGGGCGCATTCATGCCGTTTTCTCCGTGGCTTTTGATGTGGTGTCACGCTCTTCAACCCTTGGGGCGCGAAGCGGTTTCCCGCGTTGAAATATCGCTTTCACCGCGCGTGGAATAGATACGGGGGGCTTACCCCACAAGACGCGCACACGGTCCCGCAGAGGCGAGCGTGCGGCGTAAAACCGCTCAATCAGGCCTTGGCGCAGGCCATAGAACCGCTCGAACACCTTGACCCGTTTGTCAGGATCAGCCGCGAAGAACAGGAAGCGGGCGAGCATCCGGTAATAGCCCGTGCGGCTCCAATGCTGGCGCGCGCGGCGTTCAAACAAGGCTGCCATTTGTGCGCCGGTCAAGTCAGCCTCATCCGCCAGCGCCAGCGCGTTTTCGACCGCGATGGGTATCGTGTAGCTTGTGAGCGGATGAGTGAACCCGCCGCGCGCGCCCGCAATCACAACGCCGGGGATGCGCACTTCGGCCTGATAGGCGCCGAAATTGCCGCCGGTGAGCACAGGCAGCACGCCGGTCTCATGGCCCACCGGCATGCCGTTCATCCAGCCCTTGCGATGGCAATATTGATCGATCCGACCAGACAAAGCCGCGCGGTCCAGCTTGGGATCATCCGCGTAATAGGTGTCTTCAACAAAGATGTCGTGCGCGCCCAGCGGCAGGACGTAGACGAAGCGATAGGCCGCGCCATTGCCGTGCGGCGCGAGCTGCTCCAGATCGCCATCCATGATGACCGGACGCTCAATTCCATGAGCCTCTTCCAAGCGCATATGGCGGCCCATAAAGACCTGCCAGCCGCCGCGCAGATGCTCGGATGGTTGAAAGCTGCGGCAATCCACAACGGTGCGCGCGTCCAGCCGTTCACCGGTATCAAGCGTGACGCCGGTTGCATCCAGCGCGCTTGCCCGCCGACCGAGCAGCACTGAACCCTCCGGCAAGAGCCGGGTCAGCCCTTCGTGAAAATCAGCCGACGCCATTGAGCGATAGCCGGTCTCCAGCGTGCGATGCAGCTTGGGAAAGCGCACATCATAGCCTTCATCCCAGCCCGTTTGGCGGAAGGCATCCAGCAGATCACGGCCTGGCGCATCCAGATCGCTCGCAAACCAGCTCCAACGGTGATTGCCGCCGATGGTCTGTCCCGCTTCGATCAGTCTGATGCGGAATTTGGGCCGCGCGCGATGCAAAGCGAGGGCCATCAGCCCCCCCGCGAGGCCTCCGCCAACAATGGCCACATCGAGAGTGGAGTCGTTCATCTGTCACAGCCGATAGGGCAAGGGGCGCAATCGGGCAATGTGCGCGCGCGCAGCAGGCTGAAAACCAAACAAAATGATTGCCCATTCAGGCTCCATACCGCTTGCATCGGCCAAGCGAGCGCAGCGCTGAAAATTCAGGGAACCGCATACGGGGGCGTTCATTTATTCGCCAAACCGTAAGCGCGTACCCCTGAGCCCTTGCGCGTAAGCCATAGCTCTTCCCCCGGAGACGATTATGACAAACTCCAATGTGATGATTTCCAGATTGGCCGTGTGTATTGCATTGCTCGCTGCGCCGGCAGCGGTCTTCGCGCAGGATGCTTCCGAAACTCAGGCAGCCAACGGTACGTCACGGAGTGCAGTTGCGGCGGGTTTTACGCTCGCGTCGGTGAGTGTTGCTGAAGAAGGCACGAGTGAAACCGCTGCGCAACAGAGCAAGCCTGAGGGTCAGCCGCCCGGCCAGCAATCGCAAGGAGCAGGCGGACCGGGCGCGCCGGGAGCGCCCGGAGCACCGCCATTTCAGATGCCCAAGATCGTCTTTGACGAAACCTGGGCCTCGGTCGGCATCGGTGCGGGTCTGGTCCCCAGCTACACCGGTTCTGACGACTATATCGTGTTTCCGCTTCCGCTGATCGTTGGTCGGGTGGGCGGCGTTGGCATCAGCCCGAACGGGCCGGGCTTTGTGCTTGATCTCAATTCAGCCAAGCCCAGCTTCGCTCCGCCCAAGAGCCGCGTCAGCTTTGGCCCCGCGTTCCGCATCCGCAACGATCGTGTCGCACAGATCGAAGACCGGGTGGTCGAGCAATTGCCTGACCTAGACCTCGCAATCGAGCTTGGCGGGAATATCGGCTACAGCTTCCCCAGCGTGTTCAAATCGCGCGACGCGCTGACCATTTCGACACAGGTGCGCTGGGATGTGGCGGGCGCGCATGAGGGGATGCTGATCGAGCCGAGCATTGGCTATCGCCTGCCGGTGAATCGCGGAACGGCGCTGCAAATCCAGACGGGGCTGCAATTCGTTGATGACAGCTTCGCCGACTACTATTTTTCCGTCACGCCGGGCCAGAGCGCGACCACGGGCCTGCCCGTCTTTAACGCCGATGGTGGCCTGAACAGCATCGGCACAACCGCAATCCTCAATGTCGATCTCAACGGCAACCTGCTCGATGGCGGGTTCAACGTCTACGCGATTGGCGGCTATACCCGGCTGGTGGGCGATGCAGCGGACACGCCCTTCACCGACATCCGCGGCAATGCGAACCAGTTCATCGGCGGCATCGGCATCGGTTATACGTTTTAGTCTGTAAGCGCCCATCCGGGCGCTTTCCTCAGTGCTGTTCCCTCCGCTTCGCTTCGGGGCACCTGCGGGAGCGCGACGGGGCACAAATGGGTTGGGCTTATCGTCATCCCGCACTCGATCCGGGATCGCCCCGCTGGGTGCGTCGACGGTCAAGCAAATGAGATATTATCTCATAATCTCAGACTGTTGCATCCTTTTACCCTTCGGCGCATGAGTGCGCTTAACAAGGGAAGGGGACCGACAATGAAGACACTCGCCAAATGGGCCACCGCGTTCGTTGCAACGGTCGGGGCTATGGTAGGGGCCGCCGCGGCGCCTGCATTCGCCGAAGTGGTCTATGTCAAAGCGGGCAGCGTCATCACCGATGCGGGCAGCGAGCCGACCGGCCCGATGCTGATCGTGATTGAGGATGGCCGGATCAAGGAATTGCTGCCCACGGACAGCGAAGCGGCACGCGAAGCGATTGCCGGTCTGGTGGCTGAAAACGCCATGGCGCGCTTTACTGACATTTCCGACAAGACCGTGCTTCCCGGCCTGATTGACCTGCACACCCATCTCTCGGGCGACCCATCGGGCGAGTTCTGGCGTTCGGCCACCACGCCGCCTGAGTATTACACGCTCACCGCCGCGAAGAATGCGCGCATCACCGCGCTTGCCGGCTTTACCACAGTGCGCGATCTGGGCTCTCGCACGGATCAGGTGACGCAATCGCTGCGGCGGGCGACGGCGGAAGGCATGCTGCCCGGTCCGCGTATCATCACCAGCGGGCGCACCATCGCGATTGTCGGCGGGCACGGCGACAGCAGCGGGTTTCGTCGCCCGGTCGATGACGCGATCAGCAGCGGCTTCACCTGCACCGGCCCGGTTGAGTGCTCCGAAAAAGTGCGGCTCGCGTCCAAATATGGCGCAGACCTGATCAAGATCACTGCGACCGGAGGCGTGCTCAGCCAACAAGGTCGCGGGCTGGAAGAACACTTCACCGCTGACGAGATGAAGGCGATTGTCGACACCGCTCGGCTGCTCGGCCTCAAAGTTGCCGCTCACGCGCATGGCGCGCGCGGGATCGAAGCGGCGGCCAAAGCGGGCGTCCACACCATCGAACACGGCACCTATATCGATGAAGCCGCAGCGCGCGCGATGAAGGAATCGGGCACCACGCTCATCCCCACGCTGATGGCGTTTGAGGGGATCAAGAAGAACCTTGGCAAACAGTTCTACACGCCGGTTGTTGAAGCGAAGATCCTGGCAGTGTCCAAAATCGCCGATACGATCGTTCAGCGCGCGCTGGAATATGATGTGGCGATTGCGTTCGGAACCGATGCGGGCGTGTTTCCGCATGGGCAGAACGCAGGCGAGTTCGCACTGCTAGTCAAAGGCGGCATGACGCCGCGCGCCGCTTTGGCGAGCGCCACTACGGGTGCCGCCGCGATCCTTGGCATGGAAGACGAGATCGGTCGCCTCGCGCCGGGCTATTCCGCGGACCTTATCGCGGTCGATGGCAACCCGCTGGACGATGTGACGGTGCTGGAAGACGTCGGGTTCGTGATGGTGCGCGGCCGGGTGATCGAATAGCGCGATCGCGGCGGCGCATTTACTCCAAGGGGCGCGCTGTCGTCCCGGCGGGCGGCGCTTTGCTTAGCTCTCCAACGGGCTGCGCAAGGGCCGCTGCATTGGGCGCCGCGCCCGCTGCTCCGGTAATCGCGACGACACCGATCCGCTCACCATCAACGCGCATTGCGCCCAAGCCCGGCAATTCGACTGTCGCAGGCGGGCCCAACAGCATCAATTGCTCGCCATCCTCGAAGAAATCGGCTCCAAAATTCAGAACCAAGCTGCCGTCTGACTGAACCGCTGTGACGGTGATTAGATAGACACTGAGGATCAAGGCCCGCGCAGTGGCCGCGCCGACGTCCAGCTTCATCCGCTCTAAGGCATCAGGCGGCGTCGCGTTGGTGCAGGGGGAGCGCTGAGCTGCGGGCACGCTGTAACGCTTCTCCGTTAGCACTTCGCTCGTATTTGTATTGATCAACCGCACCGCCCCACGGCTGGCGCGCTCCAATTGGTCACACAAAGGAAGATCAGCCCCCTTGTCCGCTCCCTCGGGCAACTCGGCAAAACCGTCCGGGCTGTAAGCGATCAGATAGTCGGACCTGCGTGTGTCAACGGTTTCACCGGTTTTCAACGCCGCAATCAGCTCCTTCTTGGTCGGCAGGACGTCGAATTGACGGCTCGCACGCACAACCCGCAACAATTCGGTTTCGACCGCGTCCATCGGCCCCAACGGTGAGAGGGTTTCGAACAATGCGACGCTAACAGTTGGTTTTTGGATTTCGCTCTTGTCGCTTTGCGCTGGCTGCGATGTTTCTGGGGGAGGGGCGGTGGTGGGTGCGATTTCTTGCGCAAGTGCCGTGCTCGCGCCCGCGCCCGCGGCTGTGAAGGCCGCGGTGAGCACCATGGCCGCTGCTAAACCTACCTCGATTTTTTGCATGTCCGCCCCCTTGATTGCGGTTCGTGCCCAGTCGCTTACCCAGTCGCTCGCCCAGTCGCTCACCCCGTCAGATCATCGCCCGCGATGAACGACACCACTTCCATCGGCGTGTTGCCGCGCAGGATCCATTTGCCGGGGAATTGTCCGAAGGTTCCAGCGGACAGGGTAATCCGGTTGAAGCCCACGCAATCGTTCACCTCGACGATGTTGGGATTGGTCGCATCGGTCTTTGTCTGAACGCCAATGGTTGAGCCACCGCGATTGCTGAGATCACGGCAATTGCGGAAGGTGAAGCGGCCGCCGCCAATTGTGCC
This sequence comes from Pseudomonadota bacterium, assembly GCA_039815245.1. Classification (GTDB taxonomy): domain Bacteria; phylum Pseudomonadota; class Alphaproteobacteria; order Sphingomonadales; family Sphingomonadaceae; genus Erythrobacter. The sequence goes on from JBCBZR010000003.1 coordinate 400,486, forward strand.
AGAGGAATTGTTGGCTGACACCAGCACATTGGCGAAGGCCGGGTTCTCGTTGTCGAAGTCGCAATCGACGAAGTTCACCTCTGCTTGGGCTCCGATACCTGATCCGAATGGCTGGATCGCAGCGTTTGGCCCTGTGATGAAGCGCACGCGTTCAAAGTTCACTGCATAATTGCGGTTCACATCGCCCTCCGCATCGGGGACTTGCAGCGCGTGGACATAGTCGGCGTGCCAGGCATAGCTCGCGCTGCCTCCGGGTCGGTCAGGCACATTGTTGCGCAAGGTCAGATCATAGGCGCCGGTGTTGGCCTGCCCTTCAATCAGCGATCCCACCGCGTCCGGCGAATGTTCAAAGACAACGCCGGTGCGCTCACGCCCGCCCAGATAGACCCAGTCGGGCACATGCTCACTCGCGCCGAAATAGGGCGTATTGGCCGGATCGAAGACCAGCGCGATCCGGTGGAAGGGATTGGCGCGCAGGCATACGGGCAGCTGGAACGGTTCTATCTGATCGGCGAGTGGGCCACCATCATACAGGCTGTTGAGCGCGGCACGGATCGTCTCAAAATTGCGCCCTGCGCCGACTTGAATAACCTCTTCAAAATCATCGGCCCAGTGGCGGTCCATGTAATCAGCGCGCGTGGTGACATTGTCGCGATTGACGCGGCCTTGCTCTGGCGCGCCGAACTGGAAGATCGCCGGGCTGACATTGATCGCCGCCGCGTTGAGTTTGATGAAGCCCTGCATTTGTGAGCGCTGGGAGGGAACCAGCGGATTGAACCCGATGGCAAGGAAGCGCTCAGGCAGGTTGTCATAATCGGGATCGCGCAGCTCGAAATAGGCTGTCTCGCGGTTCAGCATCTCATCCCAGATGTAGATGCGGAAACGCGTCTGTGAGGTTTCGACCAGCGAGATGCGATAATCGCGCGCCTTGGCGTTGATCAACAACAGCTCTGACACAATCGCTTCGAGATAGGAATCGAGCGAGGTTGCGGTGGGATCGAACGGATCAGTGCCCGTGGGTGTTGGCGTTGGAGTGGGCGTTGGAGTGGGCGTTGGGGTCGGCGTCGGCGTAGGCGTCGGCGTCGGCGTCGGCGTCGGAGTGGGCGTTGGCGACGGGCCCGAGATTGGCGGCGGCGCGCTGCCTCCGCCACCGCAGGATGCCAATGCAAACGCACTTGCGCCCGCCACAAAGCCTCGCCGTGAAACCGTCATGCAATCTTTCCTTTTTGCGCTTGCTCCGGACGGCGTACCGCCCGGTAGCAAGCCATCACGCCTAATCTCAGCGTCTGTTAGAACCCGATTGCAAATCCGGCTTGCGCAATCACATCGCTTTCGGAGGTATTGCCTGCAATCCCGGCGGTGAATGCGACATTATCGCTCGCTCGGCTGGACAATGTGAGTGCGTAGCCCTGTTGCCCGCCATAGGTGGCGACATTGCCCGCAAGCACAAAGTCCTTGTCCGGCATGATGATGGCGCTGCCCAGCGCCGCTGCCGCTGCGATCCCGCCACGCGCGCGCTGATCGACATCTTCCAGCCGGAATTCCAGCCCGCTCACGCGGCCTTCCAGACTTGTCACCCGACCTGTCAGCTGGTCGAACTGGGTTTGGCTGATCTGCGAAAGCGCATTGATCGAGACCCGCATATTCGCAACTGAAGAGGCGGTGGCGACTTCCTGGCGTCCGAGTGTTCCGGCCGCGTCGATCGTGACCACATCCACTGGGCCAACCTGCGCCAGGGTCGAGGCTTCGATATCGCCGATCCGCACCGCGCTGCCTGTGCCGCCAAGTGCGACCTGATTGGCCGCCGTGGTCGTTGCGCCATCGCCGATCGCAGTTGAGCTCTCCTGATTGGCAATTGCGCCGGTGCCAACGGCGGTAGAGCGTGCGCCGTTCGCTGTCGATTCTGCGCCAATCGCGGTTGAGTTCACGCCCCGTGCCAGCGCTCTGAAGCCAATGCCCGTGGCGAAATCCACCGGCGCAAAGCTTGAATAGCCTAGCGAGGTTGAGAAGGTTCCGCGCGCCGCTGAGAACGCGCCGAAGGCCAGCGTGCCGGTGCCGGTCGCTTCCGCGCCAGAACCCACCGCCGTGGCCTGCACGCCAACCGCCTCTGTCCCCGCACCCAGAGCGGTTGTGTTGAGCCCGGCAGAGAACGCGTCAGCGCCCAGCGAAACTGTCTGCGTGCCAAGCGCCTGTGCGCCGATGGGAAGCTCTCCGTCACCTTCGCTGTCAAACGCGCCGTCCGCGCCGATTGCCACAGACGAGGTGCCGGTGGCGTTCGTGAACCGTCCAACTGAAATCGCACTCGCTCCGGAAGCGTTGGCAGCGTTACCCACGGCAACAGCCGAATCCGCAATTGCATCCGCGCCGGTGCCAAGAGCGATTGAGCGCTCTCCCAGCGCTTCGGAATTTGAGCCGACAGCGACGGCGAGCCGTTCAGACGCTCGGGCGAATGAGCCCAATGCCGTGGAATTGGTGCCTTCAGCGCTGGACGTATCGCCAAACGCGACGGCAGCGGCCCCGCTGGATTGCGCATTTCCGCCCAGAGCAACCGAGAACACGCCGTCGGCCTGCGCCGCGCCGTTCGTGGTGTTGACAGCCAGGAATTGCGAGCCGCCACCACTTACACCCGCAATCGCGCTATTGAGTTGAGCCAGGTTGACTGCGTCATTGTCCAGAGTACCCGCCGCGACATTCACGATCTGGCGCGTAAAACCTGCATCTGCATCGCCGACAGACACCGTGTCATCGCGTAGGCTGCGTGAATTAGCGCCTAGGGCGACCGAGTTTTCCGCAAAGGCTGCTGCGTCCGATCCTAGAGCCGTCCCATCCCGCCCTGCTGCACCGCTGTTCCCACCGAGTGATACGCTGGAGACGCCTTGTGCCGTCGCGCCAATACCGAGCGCCACCGCCTGTTCGGCGGTTGCCCTGCTATTCTGGCCAACCGCAAGCGCGCCTTCCCTGTTAGCGACGCTGCGACCGCCCACGGCTACCGAGCTGCCATTTTCGGTGACTGCGAGATAGCCAATGGCGACTGTGTCATTCCCTTCCGCGCTGACACCGCTTCCGATGGCAATGCCTCGATCAGAGCCTTGCACAACCGCAGATCCATTGCCGAGCACGATTGAGCCCACGCCTGAAGCGCTGGCCTGATTGCCGATGCTGATCGCATCGTCTCTGTTTGCTCCAGCCTGAGAGCCAAGCGCGATTGAGCGCTGTCCACCCGCCTGAGCGCTTCCGCCGATGGCGAGTGTCTCGGCTCCTGTGGCGCTGGCGGGGCCTTGTGTCGTGTTGACCCCGACGAATTGCAATCCCCCACCGCCGCCGCTGACATTGGCAATCGCGCTGTTAAGCTGCGCCAGGTTTACCGCGTCGGTGTTGGCTGTGGCCGCTGCGACATTCACGATGCGGCGCTGGTTTGTCGAACTGCCGACGGAGACTGTGTTGGCCTCGCTTGCAACAGAATCGGCACCGAGCGCGACAGAATCCAAACTGGATGCCGACGCGCTGGAGCCCAGCGCGACAGCGCGTTCGGCTGTGGCGCTGGCGGACACACCGAATGCGCTGGCATTGTCGGCATCCGCTAATGCCTCGCCGCCTACGGCCGTTATACGATTTCCAATCGCTTGTGCGCCTCCGCCGACGGCTATGGCTCTGAAACCTTCCGCGAAGGACTCAGAGCCAAGGGCGACGGCGCGCGAGCCGTTGGCATCGGCGCTTTCGCCCACGGCGACCGAAGCTGCACCGTCTGATACCGCAAATTCGCCAAGAGCGATTGCATCGGTGCCATTAGCGTTAGCCACAAAGCCTGTTGAATTGACGCTGAGATATTGGCTCGATGCGCTGGTCGCGTTCACCCCTGCGATGGCCGCGTTAAGTTGAGCCACATTGACCGCTTCGTTGTTGGTCTGACCATTGGCGACATTGACGATGCGGCGTTCATTGCCGGTGGACCCAATTGAGACTGTGTTCGCGATATCCGCCACAGAGCCGTTGCCCAGCGCTACCGAATTTTCAGCCGATGCGTTGGCAGATTCGCCCAGCGCGGTCGCGCCCAACGCGCTGGCTTCGGCGCGCGCGCCAAATGCGCTCGCATCCTCGGCGCTGGCGATGGAGATAGCCCCTAGAGCCGTTGATTCCAGTTCGCTGGCTCTTGCGGAGCGTCCAAGGCCCGTTGCAAACGTTGCTGTGGCCTCTGAGAGACGGCCGACAGTGGTTGCCCCTGAGCCTGAAGCAATAGCGGTCTCGCCCAGCGCAACGGCTCCAGTCCCGTTTGCCTCCACATCAGACCCGATGCCAATCGCCTCAAACCCGCTCACATCGGCAAAAAGACCGATAGCGATGGCCTGACTGCCTGACGCCTGCGATCCGCCAATGCTGATCGATTCAAAGCCGGAAGCGTTCGCGCCTGATCCTAGCGCGGTGGCACCGGAGGCTGTTGCAGTAGAATTGAGACCGACGGCCACGGTGAAGTCTTCCCTCGCATCCGCGCCTGATCCCAGCGCGCTTGCGCCGATGCCGCTTGCCCGCGATGAAGCGCCGATAGCGGTGCCATCCTCATCCGTTGCGCGCGCCTGCGTGCCGAATGCTGATGTGCGGCGATCATTGGCGGTGGCGCTGTTGCCAAAGGCTGCGGTGTTGTTACCGGACGCTTCAGCTCCCACACCCACAGCAACCGCATTGGAGCCGGACGCCACAGACCCGCCGCCTAGCGCAACGCCTTCCGTCCCGGTTGCCACAGCAGCGGTCCCCGTTGAATTGACGGCGAGGAACAAGTTCGAGCCCCCGCCAGAGCTTTGTGTAATAAGCGCGGTGACCTGACCCAGCGTGGCCGCGTCATTTGCATCGACACCATCCGCGACATTGGTGATGCGGCGTTGGTTTGTTGAGCTTCCAACGGAAACGGTGTTTGCGATAGTGGCAACTGAATTGCTGCCGAGCGCGACCGCTCCGTTTGCCGATGAAAGCGAGTCCGTCCCGATGGCGATCGCGTTGTCTGCATTGGCGACCGCGCCAAAAACCCCTCCAGTGTCGTCATCCGCGCCATCGCCGCCCAGGGCGATCGATCCAATCCCGCTTGCCTCCGATGATCCGCCTAGCGCGGTTGCGGAGTTAGCGGTGGCGTCGGAGCCTATGCCTAATGCCGTCGCGGCTTGACCCGATGCCACAGAAAAAGAGCCAAAAGCTTGCGCAAAGTCGCCTGTCGCGCTCGCTTGTGTTCCAATTGCAGTGCCAAGCTGAGCTGTGGCGAAAGCCCTTGATCCAAGGGCGGAAGTCCCGAATGAGTCTGCCAAAGAGAATTCGCCAATGGCAACCGATTGCTGGCCGAAGGCTCGCGTATCAATACCGATCGCGATGGCTGCGGTCCCGGTTGCTTGGGCACCTTCTTCGTCGTCATCAAAGCCATCACCTCCTAACGCGATTGCGCCCAATTCTGTAGCGTCAGAACCGTTGCCGATCGCGATCGCATCGCGCTGAGAGACCCGCGACAGATTACCCAAAGCAATCGAATTGTTGGCAAAAGGGCCGGTGGGGGACTGGTTCTCGACCGTTGCTCCACGACCGATGGCAACAGCGTTCTCGGCATTGCGGGTCACGTTTGCGCCTGAGCCGACTGCAACCCCACTGATCCCGATTGATGATGAGCCAGGGCCCAGCACAACAGATCCCAGCTCGGCTTCAGTGCTGTCACCGATAGCTAGACTGTTGAAGCTGCTTTCAGCGCGCTGGCCAATTGCAATTCCACCGTTCGCAACGACTTCGTTACCGATCCCAATGCCGTCTTGCCCGGTTGCGCTGGAATTGTCTCCGATTGCGATGGAACCGCCTGGGCCGCTTAGCCCGGAATTGGTGCGCGCATTGGTGCCTATCGCGATGTCGTCTTGCTGATTGGTGAAGCTGTCCAAGCCAATTGAAATGGCACCGCCTGACCGGGCCTGCGCGCCTGTGTCGGTGTCTGTGTCCGGACCATCACCGCCGATTGCGATAGCGCCCGTACTGGTTGCTTCAGCAAAGTTGCCAATAGCTATCGTTTGATCCTGGGTGGATCGCGATGCCGCTCCGAGCGCAACCGCTCCAATTCCTGCAGCGCCCGAGCCTGTTCCCACCGCAGTGCTGCGATCTCGCGTAGCGGACGCGTCTTTGCCAATGGCGGTGCTTAAAATACCCGATGCAAGCGTGTTGTGACCCAGAGCGGTCGCATCATTGGCAGTGGCTTGCGCACCTCTGCCAAGCGCCGAGCTGCGTTCACCGGTCGCGGTTGCATTGCTGCCAATCGCCGTCGCAAACTGTCCCGTCGCATCCGCGCCCACTCCGCATGCGAGGTTTGTGTCGTCATCGGAGGAATCCGCGCCGCCATCATTGTCCGTCGTGCCAGCGTCGACTTCGCCATCATTGTCGCGATCAAGCAGGCAGTCGTCTGCGCGGGCCTCGCTGGGCGTCATCAGAGCGGCGATGGCGGTTGAGCCAAGCAGGATTGCAACGGAGAGGCGGGTGGCGGATTTCATGGCAGTCTTCCCTTTTGCGCAAGGGACGACTTTCGGGCAGCCTCTCGCCACCCGCTTCCATGCGCCCCTTTTAAGGTTCTCCTTATCGCAGGTTTTCCGGTTGTTAAGGGAATTTACGCATGTTTTAGCGGTCCTACCGATCGGTAGTGGCGTGATTGCTGCACAATTGCATGAAACCGTCCTATTTGGCCTTCATCGCTACCAGATCGGCGCGTGTCTCCATGGCTTGTGCGGTAAATTCACGCGCATCTTCGGCGACTTGTCGGCCCAGATGCCAATCGAGGATCTGCATGTCCTCAGGGATGGGCGGGACCAGCAAGGCGTCAGCCTGAGCAAGGCTCGCCTCCACTGTGCCTTCGCTGGCGACCACCATGGAGCGGCTCATAATCTCGATCAGGCTGGGAAAGGGGCGTTCGGGCTTGCGGCGGAACATGATGTCGCGCGCCAATTGCCCGGGTGAGCGGACATCGCGATAGCTTGCCTCCACCTGCCAGCGCGCGCCTGCATCCGCGCGCAGGGCCACCACCACATTGGGACCGGCCTTCAACTCGCGCATGACTGCGACCGGGATGTTATCAAGCACGCCGCCATCGACCAGGATATCGCCCTTTTCGGTGATCAGCGGCGGCAGGATGGTGGGCAAAGACCCCGACGCACGCACCGCCTCCCACAGGGCCCCGCGCGTGTGGACATAGATACCATTGGTCGAAAGGTTGGTTGAAACGCCGAAGAAATTGTACGGCAGATCAGCGATATCCTTGGTGCCATATCGCGCGCGCAATTGGTCATCAAAGACGCGCGGGTCGAGGAAGGAGTGGACCGGGATGGTCATCTTCTTCATCGCCTTGTTGGCAATGAACATTGCGTGCATCTGATCGAGCGTTTCTTGTGCGCTCAGCCCCTGGGCCAGCGCGCCGGCCATCGCTGCGCCCGCGCTGGTGCCGCCGTAGTAGTCAATCGGAACACCGTTTTCGAGCAGCGCCTGCATTACGCCAATATGCGCGCAGCCCAGCGCGCCGCCGCCTGCCAGCACCACGCCATTGGCCTTGCCCGCCATGAAGCGCGCGATCCGGTCAAACGCGGCCTCGCTGTCCAGCGGGACATGGTGATGCAGTTTGACCTCGCGCTGATCAAGCCACGCGGCAGCGCCTTCGATCCCTTTGGCAACGCTGGGCCGCCACAGCATCAATTGCCGGTTGGCGGGCTGGAACAGCGGCAGCGCGTAGGTCTCTAACTCGGAGAGGTCCGGGCGGCGATCATAGAGCGGCGCGACCAGCAGCACGTCATCGGCGTTGCGCGCAATGGCGCGGTTCCAGGCATGGTCTGCGTCGCAGCGTGGGCCGCTGGCGCGCAGGACAATGCGCCCGGCGGTGGATTCGATTTCGGCGATCCATTGGCCAAAGCTTGCCTCATCGGGAGAGAGGCCTTCTGGCATATCGGATTGGCGCACCAGGCGCGGCTCATCATACTTCGCCAGACTGGCGCACAGCTTTTCGGCAAAGCCATCAGGCAGATGCGCATCGCCGGCGGGCAGCAGCGCGACAACGCGGCCCGGCTTGGCTTCCATCGCCTTGGCGCCCGCTGTGGTCTTAGCCAGCCTGCGCGCGACAGTGGCAAGGATTGTCTCCGTGACCTCGCGGTGCTCGGCAGCGACCGCGTCATACCCCGCGCGGCTCAGCGCATAGACTGTGCTGTCGCGGGTCGCGCGCACATCGGCGGTGCGGGTGCCGCCTGAGAAAAAGGCAAGCTCGCCGACCGGCTCACCCGCTTCAATCTCGGCCACAACGCGCCCGTCGGGCAATTGCACTTGAAAGCGGCCTGCGCTGACGAGGTAGAGCGCGTCAGCCTCCTCGCCATAGCGCACGAGCACATCGCCGCCTTTGACCCGCCGGGTTTCCGCCGCCTTCTCAAGCGCATCAAGCGCGGCTTGGCTGAGCCCCTTGAAGGCATCCACCTTCGCAAACTGTCCAGACATCTCGCATCCCCCTCGCGCCGCCTATGGGCGGGCGCAAACATGCCGATTGGCTTAAGCGAATTTCGGCGGCTCTGGAAGGGGCGCAGGTGCCTCTTGTGCGGCGCCCGCCGCTGCATCATCGGATGGCGCATCGATCAGCGCGCGGGCGCGATCCCAGCTCCCATGCAGCCAGACAGCGCGCGCCTCTGGCGTGTCTGGCAGCACGACGGGCATCGCTGGTGCCCCTACTGATTTGGCCGCGCCTGAGGCCGCGCGCGAGAGGACCGCGAATGCCGGGATTTCCTCATCCTTCCAGACCGCTGCCAGCGCCATCAGAGCAGGCGGCGCTTCAGGCGACAGGCGCGGCGGGGCGAACCAGTGCTTCAGGCGACGCCCTTCGTAATCGGTTCCCTCGCCCCACAGCATGAACGCAGTCGCAGGCACGATGCAGCGAAACTCGCTGTTGCGCAGATTGCCGATCCAAAAAGGGCTTTCATGATTGCGCACACAATGGATGCGCCGCGTGGGATCATCTGCGGTGGGAGGCGGCAGAACGCCCCAAAGCCGCGGCACGATGCGAGGGCGCAGTGCACGGCCCGAATACTGCGCGGGGCGCGGCCCTGCGATAAAGTCTCGCCCAGCTGTGATAACCGGAGCAAATTTCTCGGGCGCGACATACCCCCGCACCCAAGGATCGCGCCCCACCTGCGCACCAGCCCAATGCGCAACCTGATCAGCGCTGGTGTCGAGACGATAGAGGCGGGTCATGGGTCGCCTAGCGATAGATGAGACTCAAGCCATCGTCACGAATTCCGATATCCTGCGTATCTGGCGAGTCCTGCGAAGTGTCAGCACCCGCTTCGTTTTCGCTGGGTTTTGCTTCGATAGCCGACCCTAGGGCTTCGAAGGGTTCCGCTCCGATGACCTCGGGCGCAGGCGGAGCAATAGTCGGGGCCTCATCAGACGTATCCTGATTTGCGATCAAATGCCCGTCTAGGCCGTGGTCCTCGCTGCCCTCGTTTGGCTCAAGTGGCGGCTCAACAGCAATTGCTTTTTCTTTAATCCTAGCAGGCGGAAGTGTTGGTGGTGATAGCGTTGGCTCAGCTTCGCAGATCCAAACAAGATCGCACGCCACCTCCTTCAGCGTTGCGTCATTGGCATACGCTGCGCCGAGATAGCCGAACAAGGCTACTGCGACTAAGGAGAAGAGCCAGAAAATGCCGTTAGCAAGGAGGTTGTCTCTTATCGGCCGGTGCCGTGGAGAATAAGGGTCCAAGTTTTGAGACCGAGAGCCTATCGGTGTGAGGGCTGGTGGGTCGCCAAAATACTCCGGAGGCGACGAGTGTTCTGACGAGCTGTTTATGTCCTGATCGCTTCGGCCCCAGCCAGACAAGAAGATCAACGCGAGCGTCAGACCCACAACGACAAGCGCAAGGATGAATACCAGCAATATCATCGGATCGGTCGCGTTTTCGGTTTGCATAGGGGCTTCCTAATCAGAACATGTGCAGTCGGATTAACTTTCATTGTTGCGTGGGCAATTTGCGGGGGAATCCCCGAGAATTGCGTTTTCAAATGGTGGTATGACCACCACGCAGTTGCTTTCCGCGTTAGTTAACGGTCATGGGAAGGGCGCCGCATAAGCGGTCTTGATGCCTCAGTCCTTAGTTTGAGCGGATACAGGAAGCTCCGTCAGGCACCTGCCGCTCGACCCCTTCTAGATCGTGGAAGGGCTTGCTGCGATGATCGTTCATAAAATCTCGCTGCAATTGTCCAGACAACATACCAGATTTTTCGCTGAATTGTAGATGGTTGATGATCGCTTGCCGCTTGGTAGGAAGGCTGCGTTGATAAGGGCCTGATGCCGTAGCGTAAAACCGGAACGGGTTTTCTCAAATCGAGCTTGAACTTGGCCAATGGTTGCAGGTTTAACGGCGCAACAAAGCCCATTGGTCTCAAAAATGAGCTGTCCCGGTTCGGGAGTGCGTTAGCTTTTTGGGCTCAATGCTATTTACGTCCCTGATTGTTCGCTACGGCGAGAAGTCAACCCTACTCCACGCGCATCCGATAGGTCACCGTAAAGCTTGGCAGGGCGGTCCCGTTGGCTGGGGCCATTGCGCCTTCGGGCTGGATGCGGATTGCTTTTACCTCGCCGTCGAATGGGCCTCCGGGCGTGTAGTCGAACGGGCCGCTTGCGCCTGTCTGATCGGAATAGCTGACCATGCTGGTTGGGTCGAAGGGCTCCAGCCCGCTCGCCACAGGGCCATCAGCAAAGTTCACAGAGACCGGCGTTTGGTACTCAAGCTCCTGCGGAACCGTGTCGAGCAGCGCCAGCGTGTCTGCGTCCACCGCACCTTCGCCCAGATTGGTGACGGTGATCGCATATTCGACAATCGCGCCGGGAATGCGCTTTGGATTGGCTGAGCCTGTCGGGTCGGAGACAACGCGGCTGGTCTTCTCCACTTGCAACACCGCCTGCGCGCGCACGGTGTTGACGACGATGCAGGTGATCACATCGCCCAGCTGCGGCACCAGATCGACACGGGTTGAGCCTGTTGGCAAAGGTGTGGTCGAGGTCGTGTTGGCGTTGGTGCAGGTAAGCGCGCTATCATATAACGCGAAATTGGTTGTCCCCTCGGCCCTCTCAACCACGCGCAATGTGTTGCCCGCTGTCACCTGTGCCAGCCCGGTTGTGTCGATCCCAAACGCGCTACCCGTGCCTGTTGTGATCACTTCGGCCATGGTTACACCATCTGTCCGATCGCGCAGGCGCAGCCTGAACTGGTCCGTGTCATTGCGCCTGCCGCCAGTGCCCAATTGCTTGGTCAGGCTGATATGCGGGAAGGGGGTGTTTTCAAACAGGCATTCCACCGCATCGCCAAATTGCAGCGAGCCGAAATCGTAGCTGGTGGTCTCCAGCGCTGTAGGCATCACGGTGCTGGATCCGGTCGTGCTGTTAGTGCAGGTCAGGGTAGAGCGATATTGCGAAGCGGCGCTGGCGCTGCCTGCTGCCATGCTTTCCTGCAAAGTGATCGGGATGCCTGAGGCCGTGGAGAGCACCACGGCGGGGAAGGGGCCGAGCCCGCTGCCTGTTGTCGATCCGGCCGCAAGCGGTAGGCCTGACGAGGTTGAACGAATGGAAAAGTCAAACTGATCGCTAGACGCGATGCGCGTGCCTACAATCCGCTTGGAAATGCTGATCGAGGCGAAGCGCACGGCGAACATGATCCCTTGCAGCCCGGCTCCTTGCATGGTTGCAGAGACCTGCGTAGGCGCCTCGGAGCCGACGATAAACGCGCCGACCCGGCCTGTGTTGCCGCCGCCCGCTGATCGGAATGTGGCAGTCCCAGCGCCCGTATTGGTGGGCATTTGCGACCCGCTGATCGGCGGCACTGCGTCCAGCACGCTCCATGGCGTTCCATTGGTGGTGTATTCGAGGAATTCGGAATTGTCGGTCGATTCCCCGTCGCCGACGACGAATGAAAAGGTCGTGACATTGGCAACGCCCGGGGGTGGCACGATCTGGATATTGGTGAAATTGAAAGTCACCCGCGCGCCGGAATTGTTCATGTACAGGATCGGGCGGCCCGGGATGCCCAGAAATGCCGTGTTGCCGACGGCCGCGCCGGACCAACTGGGCGCAGCGCGGGCGCTTGCGCCGCTGGATGTCGTGGTAGTGGTGCGCAGATTAAAGCGGATTTCCGAGCCATCGCTCAGCTCGATTGCAAAGTCCTGGCCTGCCCCACTGCGCGCCTGCGCATCGTTGTATGTGCTAAGGTCAAACCAGCAATAGGTCTGCCACGAAGCGGGCGCTGTCCCGGCACTGGCGGCTGCGTTGCAATCCTGCGCGTGGGCAGCCGTGGGCAGGCACGCACAGACAAGCGCCGCCGCAAGGGCGATCACCATCCTGTACAAGCCAGTGCAGCTTATCCGCTGCATCATATCGTTACCCTGCGTGCCATATCGTCACGCGCGCTCATGCACCCAACACGGTTATCGCCCGGTTAAGTAAGTGCACGAGGTTACGAGACGATACAATTGCACGGCACGATTGCACGGCTGGTCACGCCTGACGCTAGCCCGCCATATAGCCGTACCACACGATCAAAAGCACGATGCGCGGCATGAAGGCAGAGCCGGACAGCGCCGCCAGCCCTATCGCTCCGGCTGACGCGAGAGCGCCTGTTACAATGCCAATGGCCAAGGGGTTCAGCGACCCAGCGGCAACACTGGCCGGCAGGGCCAGAGCGGCCGTCAGTCCTGTCCCAGCGATCACAAATGCAATCCGCCTCGTCCATGGCGAGAGCGCCGCGGTCCGCGTGAGCGCGACAAGCCCGCGCGCTTCGGTGCGGCCTGCATGCGCCGTTAAAGCAAACACCATCAACAAAAGCGTTGCCGGGCTGCCTATCGTGGCAAAGTCGTTTACCGCTGCCACCACGGCGGCGGCGATGGCGAGCGGCACGAACCAGCGATCCGACGCGATCAGCCGCGCCTCTGATAGGGGCAGCGCTGGCAGCGATGCGGACGAAAAGGGCGCCATAGCGGCGCTGGGCGCGCGGTGCGGGATGATGTTTGCCAGCGCAAAACGGCTCAGAAAAGCAAACCGCTCGCGGCGTGTCTTAGGCTTGTGCGGGCGATAGAGCAGCCCGGCCAACATCGCGATCAGCACTGCCAGCACCACCCACGCAGCGCGTGACGCGATATAGCCTTGCGCGGCAATCCCGGCCCATGGGTCCAGCTCAATACGGCCCGGCAAAAGCTGCGATGTCCCAATTGCAAAGCTGTCTGAACCGGGCGGCGCGCTTTCCACCAGCGGGCGGATCGCTCCGCTGACGCTGGCGAGGTTTCCACCAAAGGTTGATGGCCCCTCCGCCATGAGCGAGGGGACAATCAGGGACACCATCCACGCGATGAAGAACACAAAATCGCCCAGCGCTCCGCGCAACATGGGTACAGCGTCAAACAGGATGCGAACAGCGGCGATCGCCAGCAATGTCGGGCCGGCAACCAACCAGGCAAGCGCCACGATCACGCCGGGCTCAAACGGCCCTGTCACTTTCAGCCAGCCGAGGAACAGCCCTGCACAGCTGAGCGCGGTCAGCACGCCAGTGACAATCACGGCGTCAGCCAGAAACCTGCCCAAGGCGATGGCGATCCGGGATGCGGCGGTCGGCTCGGTCACTTGCCAGGGCTGCTGCCGCGTGGGTCCGGCGCGCAGGTAAATAAAGACCACGGGCATCACCAGCAAAGAGACCACTATGCCCAGCCAGATCCCCAAGACCGGAGATGTAAGAATCGGCAATTGCCCGCCGACAGCGATGCTGATCCCTTCGCCTTCGGTTTCCGAGATCATGTAGCGCGCGGCCACAGGGGCGCTCAACAACAAGAGCCACAGGGAGGCGCTTCGGCGGTAACGGGCAAGGTCGCTTTCAAAAGCAGACCGGATTATCGCGCCGCTCATCAGGCTACCGCACCAGGGATCCCGGCCGAGACCTCACTGGAACCTGCCGCGACTGCAAGGCCGTTTTCGACCCGCAGATTCTGTACCGCATGCTGCTCCAATTCGCGGGCCAGATGCGTTGTCATGATCACTGCGGCTCGCTCGGCGCGTTCCAGCACCAATTCGTGCGTGATCGCCGCGCTTTCTGCATCCAGCTCAGCGGTGGGCTCATCCAGCGCGATGACTTGGGGATCGCCCAGCAAAGCCTGCGCGGTGATCAGGCGCCGGCGCATCCCGCCGGAAAAGGCCGCGATCGGCCGATCTATGTCCTCACCCAGCCGCATACGATCAGCAATCCCGGCAAATTGCGCATCGGCTTGCCCAAGGCTCAGCCCTTTGAGCGCCGCGATATGGAGCGCAAATTCGCGCGCGGTCAGTGTCTCAGGCAGATCAACGGCTTGCGGCGCATAGCCCAGAACGCGGCGCAGCGCGCGCCGGCCTTTTGGCAGCGGCACGCCTTCCCAACTGACTGTCCCTTTCGTTGGCTTGTCTGCCGTTGCGAGCAAGCGAAGCAGGGTCGATTTGCCAGCGCCGCTGGGTCCAGTCAGCAAGGTAAGGCCAACCGGGAACTGAGCGGTTACATCGGTCAGGACAGCCTTGCGGCCAAAGGATCGGGCGAGAGCTTGGGTCGTGAGTGCCATACAAAGTGTATTATCACAATAATACACCTTGGCAAGCGACCCCTGCGATTTTGTTCATCTAGGAGTAACGTTTTGAGCGCGGCTGGCGTATCATGCTGCACACACTGACCAAAACGGGGCTTTCATCCATGCAATCCACTTTCGCGCGCACCGCTCAGATCGTTGCCATTCTTGTTCTGGCCGCGGCTGTGACGCAGGCTTTGTACACCGCGCTTTATATGGCTGAGGTTGATGTGCCCAGAACGCTGTTATGGGGCGGCGAGGGGCTGATTTTCGTGCTTACCGCCGCCTTCGCCGGCTCCGCTTTGGCGCAGGCAAGCCGTCTGCATCTGGTGTGGTCTGCGATTACGGCGGCGGCGGTGCTGAACGTGGTGCAAGTGGGCGTGGGGCTGACTATGTTCGGCCCGTTTCGAGAGGCCGCGCAGGCCGTGCCCGAAATGGCTCCGGCAGCAAGCGGTATCGTGGCGTTTTCCTTCATGGTCTACAACGCGGCCAAAGTGCTTCTTGCGCTTGCGCTAATTGTGCTCGCCCTCGACAAGCTGGGTTCCGGTGCCAAGGCGCTGGGCGGGGTCAGCGCTTTGATCGGAGTCATTGCATTGGTCAGCAACACGCTCTCCATGGCGCTGGGCCGCGGCTTCTCTGGCGAACTGCCCATCGCAGGCAGCTCAGGCGTGTTGGCGACGGTGCTGCTGGCGGTGTGTTTGTTCACTCTGCCCGCCGCAGAGGCAGATTAGGTCCCATCCGTAAGGCGCCGCACTCAGCATGGATTGCCCACGCTTCTTACATCGATGGTGACACGGCGTCCGCGATAGTCTCCAGAAAACCCGGCTGACAGCCGGTTCGGCCTGACGTTCGCGACAAGCGCGCACATACCGGCACGCGCGCTGGCATAATCATTGAACGTGCGCAGCTTGGCGATCTGCGCAATCGGACTCTGCCCAGCGGTGACCCGGTTGCCGTTGGGGGTTACTACGGTCCGCCCGCCGCACAGCCCGCCATGCAGAAAATTACACAGCCGAAAGCGCGATTTACCTGCAAAATGGGCTTCGATAGAGGCAGCTGACTTTATCGCCAAGGCGCGGTTGGGATGGTTGTCGACCTGGATCAGGACAAAGCCCGTGTTTGTGCGTGCGAATTCGGCAGATGGCGCTTTAGGCTGGGGGATCGGCGAAAGCGAGATTCTGCCGAATTCGGCCCGCGCCAGAGCACCCGCTTGCCGCACTTGCGGCGTGCGACCGTAGAATTCCATCATCGTGTAGAACTCGTCTAAATCCTCATTGCAGGCGCGGAAGCGCTGTGCGCTCATCTTTTGCGAGGTTGCACAACCGCGCAAGCGCGGAACCAGCCGCGAGCACGATCCAACTTCCTGTGTCGGCATCAAATCGTAGCACAGCTCAAGCGCAGCGCGATAATTTCTCGCGCGCGGGCTTTGCGGCAGCTTTCGCGGGTCGCCATATAGGTCGATGCTGCTGGAGCGATAGGACATGCGAGCGATATCCTTGCCATGGCGATCCAGCAACTGGCCTATCGCATTGGCGGCGATCGAACTGGGGAAGACGCCCTCAAGGATGGGTGTGGGATCTTTGTAATTGACCATCGAGAGTCCGGCGAGGAGATGCTCGATAATGCCAGGAAGCGGCGAGTCAGGGTCCGCTCTCTTGGCCGCCGCGACCAGTTCGTTCACCGCCGCATTCTTGCCGGCATTGCCAAGGCCCCGTCTGAACTCCTGGCTCTGAGCTGGGGCCATTGTTGCCGTAGCGGTAGCGATCAATGCCGCTGCGCCTACGAGATACTTCCAAAGCTTGCTCATGCTAATCACCGCCCCCAATCGGATTACTGCTTCAGGTTCGTTCCCGGCGGCTTTCCTCAAGCCGATGTGAGTCTGTATCCAATCGCGCACCTCTTAACACGGTAAACACGCTGGCCCAACTGAAGGCCAACTTGGACTCGACGAACTGTCGCTGCATCCTTATGCCGGTGCCATCCCCGGGGAGCGAGCTTTCGCTGAGAGGGACGGGTAAGCGCCGTCCGACCCGTTGAACCTGAACCGATTAGCATCGGCGGAGGGAGTGGGCCGGCGCTCAAGCCACAGGTCCGCCCGCCGCCTCAAAGCGAGGAGAGCGCATCATGGCCGACATCAATTCCCCAGTAGAGATAGGAGTCACCACCGGACCCATCCGCGGCAGCCGCAAGGTCCATGTCGGCGCGCGCACCGGCTCGGGCGTGCAGGTCGCCATGCGCGAGATTGATCTGGAGGGTGGGGAGGCTCCTGTGCGGGTCTATGACACGTCCGGCCCCTACACCGATCCCAACACCGCGATTGATATCAACGCAGGCCTTGCCCCCATGCGCGCAGACTGGATCACAGCGCGCGGCGATGTCGAGGAATATGATGGGCGCGAAGTAAAGCCCGAAGACAACGGCCAGCTTGGCCCGGATCGCTCCGGCGGCGTCCCTCAATTCCCTAACGTGGTCAAACGCCCCCTGCGCGCCAAATCCGGCCACAACGTCACGCAAATCCACTACGCCCGCAAAGGCATCATCACGCCCGAAATGGAATATGTCGCCGAGCGCGAAAATCTGGGGCGCGAGATAGCCGCTGATCTGGTGCGCGATGGGGAAAGCTGGGGCGCGCAAATCCCCGATGTGATCACGCCCGAATTCGTCCGCAGCGAAGTCGCGCGCGGTCGCGCCATCATCCCCAACAATATCAACCATCCCGAAACCGAGCCCATGGCAATCGGGCGCAACTTCCTTGTCAAGATCAACGCCAATATCGGCAATTCCGCGGTCGCCTCCGATGTCGCATCCGAAGTTGACAAGATGGTCTGGGCCACACGCTGGGGCGCGGATACGATCATGGACCTTTCCACCGGGCGCAACATCCACGACACGCGCGAATGGATCATCCGCAACTCCGCCGTGCCGGTGGGCACCGTGCCGATCTATCAGGCGCTGGAGAAAGTCGGCGGGGTTGCCGAAGACCTCACCTGGGACATCTTCCGCGACACGCTGATCGAGCAGGCCGAACAGGGCGTCGACTATTTCACCATTCACGCTGGCGTCCGCCTGCCTTTCGTGCCCATGGCGGCCAAGCGCGTCACCGGGATCGTCTCACGCGGCGGCTCGATTATGGCGAAATGGTGCCTCGCGCATCACAAGGAATCGTTCCTCTACGAACATTTCGACGACATCACTGAGATCATGAAGGCATACGACATTGCCTATTCGCTGGGCGACGGTCTGCGTCCCGGCTCAATCGCTGATGCCAATGACGAGGCGCAATTCTCCGAGCTCTACACATTGGGCGAATTGACCCACCGCGCGTGGGAACAAGACGTTCAGGTCATGATCGAAGGGCCGGGCCACGTGCCCATGCACAAGATCAAAGAGAACATGGAAAAACAGCTGGAGGTGTGCGGCGAAGCGCCGTTCTACACGCTCGGGCCGCTCGTCACCGACATCGCGCCGGGATACGACCACATCACCAGCGGCATCGGCGCGGCGCAGATCGGCTGGTATGGCACCGCAATGCTCTGCTACGTCACGCCCAAGGAACACCTCGGCCTGCCCGACCGGGACGATGTGAAAGTGGGCGTGGTGACATACAAGCTCGCCGCCCACGCGGCTGATCTCGCCAAGGGCCACCCCGCCGCCCAGGTGCGCGATGACGCCCTGTCAAAAGCCCGCTTCGAATTCCGCTGGCGCGACCAGTTTAACCTGTCCTTGGACCCCGAAACAGCCGAGCAATATCACGACCAGACCCTTCCGGCAGAGGGCGCGAAGACGGCGCACTTCTGCTCGATGTGCGGTCCGAAATTCTGCTCGATGAAGATAAGCCAGGAGGTGCGCGAATTTGCCGCGAAGCAGAACGCGGGGCCGGAGAGCTTCCTAGCGGCGACCGCACCGGTTGAGGATGCGGAAGCCGGGATGGAGGAGATGAGCCGGGTTTATAAGGAGAAGGGTGAGCGGTTGTATTTGCCTGAGGATAGTTAAGCGCCTTGCTATCCCATTTTCTAATGCTAACTATGCCGTGAGGTATGATGTGACTGACACAAAAAAATCCGATAAATCAGAACCTAAGGCTACATTCCACTACATTAAGGCTGGCGAGTTTCGAACGGTGCATGTCGATGGAGCTATCGGTTCGCTAACTCCTTCGGGGCATATTCATTGCGCTATCTATAGCGAGCGGCCCGCAATTCCTCGCATTGTCTCTAATCGTCTGGACGAAAATGGAGCGCTCATCGATGGAGGCGAGAACGTCATAGACGGTAAGTCTGGTTTTGTACGCGAATTGCAGGCGGACCTAGTGTTAACACCTGAAGTGGCTAGTGCTCTTGCTCAGTGGCTGAATAGCTTGTTAGAGAACATGCCAGTCGAAAGTAGTGAGGGAGAGACACTACAATGAATGCACTAGCGATAGCTCGGCCATGTTCGCCTTATTCTGAGCCCCGCGTAACAATTTCGGCGCCGCGGAAAATCTACCG
This sequence comes from Pseudomonadota bacterium, assembly GCA_039815245.1. Taxonomy (GTDB): domain Bacteria; phylum Pseudomonadota; class Alphaproteobacteria; order Sphingomonadales; family Sphingomonadaceae; genus Erythrobacter. The sequence goes on from JBCBZR010000003.1 coordinate 419,574, forward strand.
CGTTGAAGCTGATGCGTCGACCCCCGATGAAGAGTCAGTCGATGAGGCTATACAAAACTGGTTGGACCAAACGTCATTGATGTCTTCGATCGACGACATGCTGGCAGTCCCGAGCTTTGATATCTTGGTCGACTACGGATACGCGGCGTTGCCGAAGATCATTGATCATATGGACAAGGAACCGAGTCTTTTGGGGCTCGCAGCAGCAAAGATTGTCGGTGATAGTCCGATCACCGACAAGATTAGGGGTGACGTGAGGGCAATGACAGGGGCGTGGATAGGATGGTATCAACGAGCGAAGCGCGACTTCGTCTGATCAAAAGTTTCCCCGCGCTTACTGATTCAAATTTCGGACTGACAAGTAATCAGGATCGCAACTACAATTGTATCGCGTGGGCAGCAAATGATAATTCACGTTGGTGGTGGCCGGCACATCCGATGGGATATTGGCCTGATCCGCTCGCAGAAAATCATTTGTCAAGCTTCCAGTCAGCGTTTGAAGGATTGGGATTTGAGGTCTGTGAGGACGGGGCGCTGGAAGCGGGCTTCGAAAAGGTCGCCATCTATGCTTTACATGGGCAACCCAAACATGCTGCTCGGCAAACCGCAGATGGCAATTGGACTTCAAAGCTCGGCAATGAGTGGGATATTTGGCACGAGCAAGACGCGCTGAACGGACCCGTTTACGGGGAACCAGTCTTGTTTCTGAAGCGAACAGTCAATTCTTGAATTTTGTGTTTTGTTCAATTGAAGTGGCATTGCTGAACCGTGCGATGGATATCAACGTTGTCGATTTGTCGTAAGCCCGTTATAACACCCGTATGAACAAGCCGCTCAAAGTTATTAAAATCGGCAATTCCGCCGGGCTCATCCTGCCCAAAGAGGTGCTTGCTCGCTTGCGTGTGGGGCCGGGGGATGAGCTTTATGTGTCTGAGGCACCTGATGGCATTCGCTTAACCGCCACCGACCCTTCTTTCGCTGCGAAGATGGATGTGGCGGAGGCAATTATGCGCGAGGATCGCGATATCCTGCGCGAACTGGCGAAGTAGTGCTTTGCCTGCCCCGCTGCGACTAAGCGCCGCTGCGCGCCGCCAAGTCTCGCTTCCCTCCCTTCTGCGGCAGAAGTTGGGGATGGGCGCGTGACCGCGAAACCCATCCGCTTCGAACCCGTCTGGCTCGACGCTGTGCTTGCTGCTGCCATTCATGACCGTCAGCTTTCCGAGCATGGCGGCCCTTCCGGGGTGCGCGATCAGGGTGCGCTTGAAAGCGCTCTAGCCCGTCCGCAAAACACGTGGGCCTATGGCGAGGATGATCTGTGCTCACTTGCCGCCAGCTATGCGTTCGGTCTTGCACGAAACCACCCTTTTGCCGATGGCAACAAGCGCACAGCCTGGGTCCTTGCGCGCAGCTTTCTCGCGCTGAACTCGGTGGAGTTGCGCTTTGACCCGTTCGATGCCCTGCGGACAGTGCAAGCCCTCGCTGCGGGCGAGTTGAGCGAGGAGGAGCTTGCCGACTGGTTTCGTCTGAACCTGTCAGCATAACTTTCCTACCCGCGCAAAATCTGCCCTAACCTTGCGGATGAGCACTTCCGCAAACGCCCTCACTCCAGTCCCCACACCTGCAACCTCCCGCCGCGATGGCTGGACGCTTGCCAAGCAGGCGCAGTTCCTGCGCCAGCTTTCCGCAACGCACTCCGTTACCGAGGCAGCTCGCAGCGTCGGGATGGCGCGGCAGTCGGCCTATCGCTTGCGCTCGCGGCTTAAGGGGCAGCCGTTTGATCTGGCGTGGGAGGTGGCGTTTCATCATTCCTATGACGTGCTGGCCCATGCCGCTTTGGAGCGGGCGCTCAATGGGGTCGAGGTGCCGGTTTTCTATCAGGGGGAGCAGGTGGGAAGCTATCAGCGCTATGATGAGCGGCTGACCGTGGCCTTGCTCCACGGCTTCACGCCGGGCGGAAATCCCGCATTTGGGCGATTGTCCAACGCGGCGGAGAAGCATGCGCGCGATTTTGAGGCATTGCTGGGCCAGTTGGAACGCGGCGAGGGCGTGGCGACCGGCGCGCTGAGTGTCGATCAGCCGGGGGAATGCGAGGGCCTGCGCGATGACAGCCAGATTTGCGCGCCGCATCCGTGTCCGCACACCCTGTCTGATGAGGAGATTATGCAGCGATTACAGGAGCATGATGAGGAAGGGTGAAAGTGACACGGTGTCACCTTTGTCACTTTTGTTTGCTGCGCGAGCGATCCGGCGCGCGATATCCTCGCGCTGAGCACGCTGACCCTTGCTATCGGGCCAGCTGTGTCATGACGCGATCAAGCGCTTGCAAGAACCGCGACCGGTCCGCTTTGCTGAAAGGCGGTGGGCCGCCTCCGCTCGCTCCCAAGGGGCCGTCCGTGCGTCCTGTCATTCCGGCGCGCAAGTCTTCCATAATGGCGCGCGTTGCGATGGCGCTGCCTATGCTGGCGGCGGTGAATGCCTCGCCATTGTGCTTGAGCACGCGTGCGCCCGCTTTCAGGCAGCGCTCGGCCAGCAGGATGTCTCCGGTGATCACTACGCATGCGTTTGCGGGCAGGGCGGCGGCTTTGTCGGCGATCCAGTCATCCGCTGCGTCAAAACCGTCATCGACCACAACGCGCTTGATCCGGGGGCTGTCGGGGATGCGGAAGGGGGAATTGCTGACCACGCGGACCTCGGCCTTGAAGCGGGCGGCGACGCGGTACACTTCGTCCTTCACCGGGCAGGCATCAGCGTCGATCAGAATGGTGATAGGGGGTGTAGCGCCGCTCATTGGGCCAGCTTAGACGAATGGAGGGCCGAGGTGCGAATGAATATTAGGTGTTTGCGCAATAACCTGCTAAGTAGAATTCGCCGACGTCGGAATTTGCGACGGACTTCGAAATTTGACTCGCCGCTTGCCAACAGGGTTACGAGCCCGGCCCCGGCGTTAACCAGACGACGACTTCCTTTCATCTGAACGATTACGCACGACCCCTCAGGCATGTGGCCTGGCGGGCAATATATGTTCTTGAAAGGAACACTCCATGTCAAAGACTGGCACCGTCAAATTCTTCAACACCGACAAGGGCTATGGCTTTATTCAGCCTGACGATGGCTCAAACGACAGCTTCGTGCACATCACCGCCGTGCAGGCGGCGGGCATGCAATCGCTCGATAAGGATCAGCGCCTCAACTATGATGTTGAGCAAGGGCGCAACGGCAAGGAAAGCGCCGTGAACCTGTCAGCGGCTGACTGAGGATCGCATGAGGGGCGCTGCCGGTATGACCGGGAGCGCCCTCTTCTGCCGCATCCACCGCCGCTCCTCCCCACTCCAACCCACGAAAGGCCCCCGCCATGGCTCAATCCTATGAATTCTACATCGAACGCGCTGAGGCTGCCGCTGCGGCTGCTGCCAAGGCTGAGCTCGATAATGTGCGCGACCGCGAATTGCGCGCCGAGGCGACATGGCGTGGTCTGGCCAAACAAGCACGCGAAGTTGCCGTTGAGCGTCAGAAGGCTGACGCCGAGCGCGTGGCCCGGCGCGAAGCCGAAGCGCTCGCCGCGGAGTAGCGACCTCGCGCTATGGCCCTCCTGCGATGGTCAAGCGACAGGCCATCGCGCGGCTTCACTCAGCGATGGTAACCTCGACCCGGCGCGCTTCGGCGTTGCTCATCTCTTCGCTGGTCGTGTCGTCCGGCTTGACGAGATCGGTGCGCTCTTCAGCAACACCCAATGCAACCAGAGCGGCCTGCACGTTTTCAGCGCGCTCCTTCGATAGCCGTGCGTTAATCTCGGCATTACCGGTCGGATCGTTGAAGCCCGAGATCGCGACGCTCGCCTCTGGATTGGCTTCGAGATAAGTCAGCATCGTGGCTGCGGCTGTTTCAAAATCGGCGACAACATCGGTTTTGCCGCTTTCAAAATAGGTGGTGAGCAGCGGTTTGCCTGCGCGCTCTGAGGCGGTGACGCCAGCCCCCTCGGGCACTTCGAGAGGCGCGGGTGCAGGCTCTGGCGCGGGCGCAGCAACAACGGGGGCTGGCGCAGGAGCAGGCGCGACAGGGGTGGGATTGTCCGCCCACAAGGCCACCAGCGATGCAAAGATGATCGCGCCTAAGGCCACCAGGCCTGTGATGCACCCGATCGCCACATAGCCGCCATCGTCCCGATCGCGCGCGTAAGTTTCCCCTGGTGTTGGCTCAGCCATTGTACGTTCCCCTCTTACGGACACGATCCCGACTCGTCCTGATCCGCATCAGACTATGCAAAAAAATCAACAAATGTCCATGCGGCGATACAGATCTCACGTCATACTTGCTTGACGGATTGGTCGCTGGCGTCACTTTGCGTTCGGAAACATATTGCGCCTGCCGCAATGTGTGCCCACATTGGTTTTAGAAAGAAACCAAGGAGAGACACGCAATGTCCGATATGCAGTTTCAGTTCAATTCAGACAGTTCCGTGATGGGAACCGAGAACGTCGCCGACCGGATCGAGGCAATGATGCGCGAAAAGCTCGCTCGCTTTGAGGATCGGCTGACACGGCTGGAAGTGCATGTCTCAGACGAGAACGGGGCCAAGGGCGGGGGCGATGACAAGACCTGCACGATTGAGGCGCGCCCGCGCGGCGGCAAACCGCTGGGCGTAACCGCTCATGCAGCCAAGGTGGATGATGCCGCGCGCAAGGCAACGAACACGCTGGCTGAACGGCTCGATCGCCACTTCGGCAAAGGCGACAAGCACCGCCATGAACCGCGCCCTGACAAGGTGATGTAAGCGCGGCTCAGCTTTCCTTGCGGCCAAAGACTCGTTTGCGCAGGTCTCTGCCTGTCACATTGCCACCCGGAGCGCTGGGAGCGCTGCCAGCACCGATCTGGATCACCGGTGCCCGTTCAGCGCGAAAAAATTCGGAAGCTTTTGGCGCCTCATCCGCCCCGCAGCCGGGGGAACCGACGTCCTCTGGTGCTTCATCATGGGAAGTGCTGTCACGCAGCTTTACGATCTGAGCATCGCGCGCATAGTCTGGCGATACATACTCGCATGGATCGTGCCGCAAGGGCTCAAGCTCGATAAAGGGCGCGTCTCCCAGCATGGCGCGCGCCACGTCGCTTTCGGCTTCCAGACTGCCGGGCTCTCGCTGATGAACGCGCCACGCCTGTTCGCCCTCGCTATGGCCGAGTGGTGGCGAAAACAGAGCGCCATCCTCTGGTGGTGGACCAGATTCATTGACGATCATGCGAGCGAGCGCCAACGCCGCGTCAAAGCCGACGGCCCATGGCAGGCGCGTCGCCGGAATTGCTATCTCATGGCCAAGCCAATGGCGCAGGCCATAGGTGACCAGCCCGATTTCCGCAGCGCTGCCTGAGGCTTCCTGCGAGGCATACAGCACCGGATGGATCGTCAGCGCGTTGGGCTGGACCATGGGCTGCATGGGATCAGGGGTTGCCTGTTGCACCAGCGCTTCAAACCCTTGAGGGTCAAGGATCTGATTGGACTGCTTCCAGTGGATCACCACCGGGCTGGTGTGGTCGCAGGCAATGCGTGTCATCAGCGCGAGGGTCTCCAGCCGCTGGTGAAAGGCCTCCATCGTCGCGCCCTTGTCTTCCAGACCAATGCCGGCCGCCATGGCTGCAAAGGCGGGCCCTTCGTCAGCACCCGCCATCAGACCATGCGACACTTCGAGCAGGATATGGCTGTGCGCTCGCAAGTAGCGCGCGCGGATGTCAGGGCACATCATCTCGGTGACAGGTGAGGCGAAGCCAGTTTCGAGGTCCGCTCCGGTCGGCGGAGCGCTGAAGTATTCGAACGTCACCATCAGGTCTGCGCCGCCGCCGAACAGGCGTGCAAATGTGCCAGGGCGCTGCTCAGGTACGGCGAAGGTGGCGCCCGATTTCATCTCGGTAACCCGCGCAAAGCTGCGCACGATCTCTTCGAGCACATCACAAGGGGCATCGAGCACGATCGCGCTTTGCAATCGGTTGGGGTACTTCATGCGGTCGTAATCCCGGTTGTCCTTCTGGATCCGGGCGTACGATCAAGCTGTAAGAATGCGGTTAACGTGCAGGTGTGGTGGGCGGATCACGTCGCATTGGCACCAGCGCCTCCTGTGATCGCAAGCTCCCGCAATATGGGGTCAATCTTCTTCTTTACTCCAAAGAACCCGGCTTTGGCATGGGGCCATGTCGCGCGGTTCAGCGCGTTAACGCCGATCACCGCGCGGTGGTTATCGAGCATTGGTTGGATTTCTGGCCAAAGCGCATCGCGCGTCCAGCCAGTGGGTAGATTGGGCACCAACAGGCGCTCGATCCCGGCATTTTGCAGGATCGTGATGAGGCTCTTATTCGCACTCCATTCCGCTGTCTCGCAGCCATAGGCGCTGGCGGCATCGGCCATCCCGGCGCGCACCGCTTGCGACGCGAAATCCTGCACGCTTTGCGCGGTCACTCGCGGCGAGCGCGCATCAGGGCGTGCGGCTCCGATTACAAGCGCCGGCGGCGCGGAAAGGCGCAGCGTCGCATGATGCGCGGCCTCATCATGTAGCAGCAGGGCATAGGGCTGCGCGATATCCAGCGCGTCATAGGTGGTAGGCAGATCATCGAGCTTGCGGCGCTGATGCTCGATTGCCTCCTCTAGCGGGGGTGCATCCCCAGCAAGACCTTCGGCGCTCAGCGGTCCTTCTGGGTGATTGGCAGTGTAGCGCGCGATGTTATCGGCCCGCGCGAGATAGCTTTTGCCCTTGGTGTGCAGCCCCGCGACCCAGCGCCAGCTCAGCGTGTTGGAGGCGGCATCGCCGTCGACCAGGTGCCGCAAGAAGAAGTCTGCGCCCAGTTGCCAGTCCAGTTTAAGCGTGAAAATCCAGATGCTCGCAAACCACATGCGCGCATGGTTGTGGAGGTAACCGGTCGCGGTCAGTTCTCGCGCCCAACAGTCAAACGCCTCAATTCCAGTGCGGCCTTCGATGGCTTCATTGTAGGCTTTGCGAAGCCCCGCATTGGTCTCGACCGCCTCAAGCGCTGCGTCGCGGCCCTCGCAATAGCTGCGCCAAACGCTGGGGCGCTGCTCCAGATAGCCTTTGAAATAGACCCGCCAGAACACTTCGGCGATAAACTTCTCCGCCGCAGCCGGGCTGTGCTGGCTGAGCACGGCGTCAACCACTTCTTCCTCGCTCAGCAGGCCAGCATGGAGCCAAGGGGAAAGCTGCGAGACATTGCGGCGCGCACCGTTTTCAGGCTGGCCATCATCATGATTGCGATTGTTGGCATAAGCGCGTCCGGCGCGTGGGAGAAAGTCTTCAAGCCGCTCAAGTCCGGCGGCGCGCGTTGGTCTAAAATGCATGGCGTTGAAATGGCGGAGGCGCTTGGCGGTTCCCCGATGAACCCGGCGGAAGGTTTGCCCATTTGCGGTCTGCCCTTTTTTCGCCTTTTTTCTTACCATTTCCGGAACAAGCCACTGTGCGATCCATTGTGCATTGTGACGGCCCCCTAAAAATGCGTCGTCAAGCACCCCGAAATTTTTCAAGAAATTCAAGGAACACTTGTTCATGAACACTCTCAAACTCACGCTCGCATCTGTCGTAGCTCTGTCGCTCGCCGCTTGCGCTGGCGAAGCTCCGGCTGACACATCGGCCGACGAAACCGCCGTTGCTGAAGAAACAACTGCCGCTGGCACCATCGTTGAAGTGGCTCAGGGCGATGAGACCTTCTCGACCCTCGTGACCGCAGTGACCGCGGCTGGCCTTGGCACCGTGCTTTCGGGCGAAGGTCCGTTCACTGTGTTCGCCCCGACCAACGACGCGTTTGGCAAGCTGCCCGAAGGCACCGTGGAAAAGCTTACCACCGAAGATGTCGACACGCTGACCGCCGTTCTCAAGTATCACGTCGTCGAAGGTTCGGTTGATGCGGCGACGCTGACCGCTGCCATCGAAGAAGCGGGCGAAGCCGGTTACACCGTGACCACGGTCGAAGGCACCACCTTCACTGCGACTGCAGGCGAAGACGGCGTGACGCTGACCGATGCTGCAGGCAACACCGCCAAGGTCACCGCGACCGACGTGGAAGCGTCGAACGGCCTTGTGCATGTGATCGACACCGTGCTGATGCCGAAGTAAGCGACGCCTTGTCGCGCATTGCGAAAAACACGAAGGCGGGCTCTTGATTGGGCCCGCCTTTTGTTTGAGGGGAAAGCGATGAGACCCGCCAACCCTCGCCCTATCATAGCGCTCGTGTGCGCCGGATTGGCAGCATGCGCCCCTGGCGATGGAATTGATGCCGATGGCTCGGTGTTCGATGGCATCGCGCCGGGGGAAACGATCACACTTGGCGGGACCGAGCCATTCTGGGGGCTGGACATTGCTCCGGCCACACCGGGTGATGGCTTCACGGCACGCTTCAGCTCACCGAGCGGTGACATTGATCCTGCGCCTTTCTCCATGCAGCGTTTTGCCGGCAATAACGGCCTCGGCTTTAACGGTGAGCTTGCCGGAAAGGCCGTACAGGTCGCGATCACGCCGGGCGATTGCAGCGACGGGATGAGCGATCAGACCTATCCGTTCGCCGCCACAGTCGCGCTGGGCGATGCAACCTTGCTGGGCTGTGGGCACACGGACAGCGCTCCTGCCACAAGTGCATCGGCTCCCTGAAGTCGCCGGTTCGCAGCCTCACTCAAGTGACGAGTAGGCATACACCCTCACTTGCCAACTCAGTGGTAACCCGCAGTGTAGGCAGTGAAAAATTAGATCGTTGCCATCGGGAGGGATCACCATGGCGCCTCACCCCGCTCTAGCGCATATGCGGAGCGCCCCTTCGGTGCTGTTAGCTGCGCATAAGCCCAACAATTATCTCAGTGAAACCAGCGCAGTGCTGGGTGATGCGGCGCTATTGCGACGTGTTCGCGGAACATGGCGCGCCTTAGCTCGTTTCACAAGCAACCAACACCAACTGTCGGTCCCCGGAACCCCCACCTTTTTCTTCGAGGGAAAACGACAGGAAAGCAGGCACTGTGAACACTGATGATGAAAGCGTACCTGCGCGCGATTCGCAGGCATCTTTGCGTTTTGACGACGCGCCTGATCGCTTCCGCGCAGGCAATGATAGCGACCGGTTTTCCGGCGCATCCGGTGTGCTGTTTGAGCAAGCCATGGCTCAAACGCGCATGGCGATCACGCTATGTGACCCGCACCAGCCCGACCTTCCGATTGTCTTTGCAAACCGCGCTTTTCGTCGCCTGACCGGCTATTCCGAAGAAGAGACTGTGGGTCGCAATTGCCGATTCCTGCAAGGGCCTAGGACCGATCCCGAACCTGTCGCGCGCATCCGCGAGGCCATCGCGAATGAAGATGTGGTTGTGGTTGAGCTGCTGAATTATCGCAAGAACGGCACAACTTTCTGGAATGCGCTGCATCTGGGTCCGATCTATGATGATGCGGGCAAGCTGGTGTATTTCTTCGGCAGCCAGTGGGATGTATCGGACGTCCGCGCCGCTCGTGCAGAGGAACGCCACGCCAAGGAAATGGCGAGAGAGCTTTCGCATCGCATGAAAAACATGTTTGCGGTGATCTCCGGCATCGTCAATGTGACAGGCCGGGTGCGCGGTATTCAGGGCGAAGCGGCTGAGATTAACTCGCGCATTCAAGCGCTGGGGCGTGCCTATGAGACAACGCTGGATGATGCGTCTTCCGGCAGCATCGATATCAGCGAGGCGATCCGCGCAGTGCTGCTGCCCTATGATCGCGACGCGGAACGGCTCTCGCTATCAGGCCATGGCGTGCGCATGCCCTTCACGATCATCTCTGTCGTCGGTCTGATCCTGCACGAGCTTGCTGCCAATGCGACCAAGCATGGCGCGTGGTCGAAAGAGGGCGGGAAGGTTGCCGTGGGCTGGCACCCGTCTGAGGATGATGGTGCGCTGATCATTGAATGGTCCGAGACCGGTGGTCCGCAAGTCGACCCCGCAGCGATCACCGCCGGGACAGGGACCGCGATTGTCGATCGTCTGCTGGCGACCGGGCGTGGCTCAATCACGCGCGAATGGCGCGAAGGTGGGCTGCTGGCGTCGATCGAGGTGCCTGTGCGGCGGGGCAACTGATATGAGCAGTGATCCTTGTGTGCCTTGCACGATCTTGCTGCTTGAAGATGAGCCGCTTATCCTGATGGACTTGGAATATGCCGTCCAAGACTATGGCTGCTCGGTTTTGTCAGCCGCCAGCTGCGGCGAAGCCTTGGACCATTTGGAACGGGACGCAGCCTCAATTACGGTTGCTGTGCTGGATGTCTCACTGGGCGGTGATGCAACGTGCTTACCTGTCGCCCGAGAGCTGTCGCGCCGCGGCATCCCTTTCATCCTGCATTCGGGTGACCTTGACCGGCATGATGAGACGATCCGGGGCCTCAACGCCGATTTGATCGCCAAGCCTGCGCCAGCCGACAAGGTGATAGCTGGCGCGATCGCCTATTCGCGCGGGATGGATCCAGAGGATGTGCGCGCTGCAGCTGAGTGAGAGCGGCGCGACGCAAGATACCGCACGCTCTTATAGGATCAGAAAATTCCGGGAATCTGATATTGTACAGCGTTGGGCCGCGTAGGCTGCAGCAGCACGCGCCCGCCAACGCTTTGCGCCTGAATGCCGCCGCCGCTGATCGGCGTGCACGATTGGCCCGACAGGAAATCGAGCGCGGTCGCCACTGAGTCCTCGCTCACATCGCCCAGCGGCGCAAAGATATCATCGTCCGCCCGGCATGTGGTGTTCACCACGGTCGCAAGGCCGGAATAGTATTCCCCGCTGCCATCGGCATTGTTAGTCTGAAAGGTCACCGCCCGCACACGCAAATCGAACTGGGCAAGGTCGAAGCCAAACTGGCCGACCGGCTTGCCGAAGGTGTTGGCACCGATTAGCGCGATATCCGCATTGCCGAGATAGGGGATCATGGAATTGATCACCAGCTCGCTCGCAGAGGCTGTCCCGCCCCTCGTGATAAAGGCGATTTTGGTGGGCGTGATTGCGTTGGTTTCGGTTTCGAACAGGCGCGTTTCGTTCTCATTTGATTTGGATGCGCGTAGAACGGTGTCGCTCCACACTTGTCCGGTGCGCCCGGCACCCAGCAAATCGCCAAACGTATCGGCAACGCTCACCAAACCGCCGCCATTGTAACGGAAATCGATAATGAGCTCTGTCACGCCTTGTGCGCCGAATTGCTGGAAGGCCGCGCGCAATTGGTCAGCGGCGTCAGCAATGATAAAGGTGCGCAGGTTGATATAGCCCACCTGCTTGCCCCCATCATTGAGGATCAAGGCGCCGTACCGGTCCGATACCGGGTCGAGCGAGAAATCGGATTTGGTGACGTCTGCGGTGATTTGCCCGCCACCCAGCGGCTGGAATCGCAGCGTGCGGGTCAGACCGGCATCACTGGGCCCGAGCGCATTGACCACAGCCTGCGGACCGCCTGACGCCATGAGCGAGGACACGGATTGCTCTGCTGAGCCCGGCGTCGCGATGCCCAGCAATTCGGTGCCCCGGTCCATACCAGCGACAAAGCCATTGGCGTTCTCAAACGCTTCGGCGATGAACACGCGGTCGTTGACCGTGTCGTATTGCAGGCGGATGCCGAAGCCAGCGCTGGACCCGGAATTGATGAGATCGTTCTCTTCCTGGATCGAGGTCGCAAAGGTGAAGCCGCGATCAATGTCCTGCGCCCGCGCCGGAGCGACACGCGCATCAAGATAGCTTTGCACATCGTTGAACCCGGCCGTGGTGACCGAGTTGTCGAGCAGATCGGGGAAGAGGTACCATTCGTCCAGCACATCTTCTGCAAAGTCGAGCTGCTGTTGAAGCGCTGATGAAGACGGTGACGGGGTTGGCGTTGGCGTTGGTCCGCCCTGGATCGGATCAGGGTTGTTCGACCCGCCTCCGCCACACGCAACAAGGGCGAGAGCAAGAGAGGCGGAAAGCGTTGTGCGACCAACTGACATTAAGCGAAACTCCGAAATAAAAGTGACGCATCAGGACTGCAACAAAGCGCTCAGCGATGCAACGCGCTGCGGTGCGTCTGTCCCCTCGCAGGGGATTTTCTGGGCCAGTGCGGCGCAAATGCGCCAATTTGGTGACTCTTTTTGCGAGTTTTCCTCAGGAATCCGGCGCAATCGCCTCATAGGCGGCTCGTTCTCGCCCTGTGATCCCTCTAGCGTTTCTTCAAATGGACCGATTCTATCATGGCTGACTTACCTGACTGGCTTTCCGCTGGCCTCGCGCCCGCTGCTCATCATCCGGGCCTCGCTATTGCGACCTTGGGGGACAAGCGTAGCTTCGGCCGCGGCGGCTTCAAACTGACCAGCCCGGCGTTTGATCCGGGCGAAGAACTTGACCCGTGCTTTACCGCTAAAGAGGAGGACGCGGTCGCGCCTCCGCTTGAATGGTCCGCGCCGCCACCCGGCTCGCAAGAGCTGATTGTCATTGTCGAGGATGCCTCCAGCACCGGCGACAGCCCGCAATGCCATTGGCTCGTCTGGGGGTTGGCCGGACAGCGGGGCAAATTGCTCGAAGGCGAAGTGCCGCCGCGCACGGGCAAGAACGCGCTTGGCAATTCCGAATGGCTGCTGCCTGATCCGCCTGAAGGCGTAACGCGCCATTACGTATTTCAGATTTTCGCCACTGACCTGCCGCTGACACTGATGCCGGGCGCAAGCCGGGATGATCTGATCGCAGGGATCAAGGGCTTTGTAACCGCGTGCGCGGTGCTCCATGCACCGTTCACAGGGACATCCGATGAGGATGACGATTTCGATCTCGATGACCAAGATATCGAATAACCTGCCATAAACATAAGGGAGATCAACATGGCTGGCAAAACCAACGCACTGCAAAAGCCGGTGCAGCTTTCAAGCGAACTCGAAGCGGTGATCGGCAAAGGTCCGATGCCGCGCTCGCAAGTGACTTCGAAGGTGTGGGAATACATCAAGAAGCACGACCTGCAGAAGCCGAGCGACAAGCGGACGATAGTTCCTGACGCAAAGCTGGGCACTGTGATCGGCACCGAGGAAATCTCGATGTTCAAGATGACAGCGGCTGTTTCCAAGCACCTTACCTGAGGCGCTGGGTTCAACGCTTTTTTGAGAGCGCCGGTCAGCGGCGCGCGATGCGATATGCTCCGCGCCGCTGATCCAGCGCTTCCTCTTTCCATGACAGGCTAATCTCGCCTGCTTTGAGCAGCGCGTCGGTTGCCTCGTGGACATCCTCCATATGGTCGCGCCATTGCGAACCGGACCTGGCGGCCATCAGCTTGGCAGCTTCGCTGGGGCAGATCGACTTGCCTTCGCCGCGCGTTGCAAGCAGTTGTGTGATCGCTTCTGCTGGGGTCATACGGCGGGGCGTGCGTTGGTCCGCCGGTTCAGCGGCACATCCCCCACCCAAACAGCAAGCCAGATCAGCAGCGGCTGCGCGAACATGCGCGGTACGTGATAGCTCAGGCCCAGCCCTCCATCCGCGCGCGCCATATCCATGATGAAGTGATTGATATTGGCGGGCCACACACACAGGGCATAGGCAGCGAGCCCGATCCCCGCCGCCTGGCGCAAGGGACGCGACACCGGTTGCACCAGAGCGAGCGCGCCTGCAATCTCTGCAACGCCCGTCCACAGCACCACTGCCCCAGGCAAGGGCACCCAATCAGGCGTGATCATCAGAAATGGCTCAGGCCGGATGACATGAAGCACGCCGGCTGCAAAATAGGCAAGCGCGAGCAGCACCCGGATGAGCGCTTTGACCAGTTTCAAGTGCCCGGCTCCCAACCGGGCGTAGCGAGCGTGAACCCGGCAAAATCGAAGCCCGGCACAACCACGCAGGATACGAGGGTGTAGCCATGCTCTGCGCAGTCCAGAGCGCTGGCAGCGGCCTGCCATGCGCCGGTTGGAACGATGCCTTGAAGCTGTTCAGCCGCAGCCATGTCGCCGCCCAGCCTAAGAGTTTTGACGGGCCCAGCATCACTGTGCGCAATGCGCAGGTTCAGCGGGTCGCCGCCCTGCCAGATCCAGATTTCCTCTGCATCAACCCTATGCCAGTGCGAGCTTTCGCCAGCCTTCAGCAGGAACACGATAGCGGTCCCTCCCGCACGGCCATCCGCATTGGACGGCGCACGCCACGTCTCACGATACCATCCGCCTTCGGGATGGGGCGCGAGGCTTAGTTGCTCAATGAGGGTTTCAGCTGTGGCAGGCGCCGACATGGCCGCTCACCAGATCGCCGGGACAACCCAGACGAGCGTCATCGCGATAACGGCCAGCGCAAGGCTGATGCCCAGCACATAGCGCATGGCCCCGGTTGTATGCGCACCGCGTGCGTCATCGTCTTCAACATGGATGGCTTCGTCTTCGTCGCTCATGATGATCCCTTTAGTTGTATCTGTCGCGTGACAATGATCGCATAAACAGCGTTGGTCACGTCAAATTTACTCGCGCAGCAAGTCGTTGATCCCGGTCTTCGATCGCGTTTGCGCGTCAACGGTCTTCACGATCACCGCGCAATAAAGTGAAGGACCCGGTGAGCCATCGGGCAGCGGCTTGCCGGGCACAGTACCGGGTACGACCACTGCGTAAGGTGGTACTTCGCCCATATGCACTTCGCCGGTCGCGCGGTCGATAATCTTGGTCGATGCGCCCAGATACACTCCCATGGACAGCACCGCGCCTTCGCCCACGCGCACGCCTTCAGCCACTTCGCTGCGTGCGCCGATGAAAGCGCCATCGCCGATAATGACAGGTTCGGCCTGTAGCGGTTCCAGCACGCCGCCGATACCGGCGCCGCCGGACAGGTGCACATTCTTGCCGATCTGCGCGCATGAACCAACGGTCGCCCAAGTGTCGACCATGGTGCCGTCACCCACATACGCGCCGATATTGACGAAGCTGGGCATCAACACCGCGCCTTTGCCAATATAGCTGCCCCGGCGCACCACCGCACCCGGCACAGCGCGAAAGCCAGCTTCGCGGAAGCGGTTATCGCCCCAGCCAGCGAATTTAAGACTGACCTTGTCGAACGCGGGACCACCGCCCGCGGCATGCTCCATCACACGGTTGTCGCGCAGGCGGAAAGACAGCAGCACTGCCTTCTTAAGCCATTGATTCACTTTCCAGCTGCCATCGCCCGTCGGCTCAGCCACGCGCGCTTCACCATTGTCGAGCAGCGCGAGCGCATCGCCCACAGCGTGGCGCACTTCATCGCCCGGAGTGATTTCCGCGCGGTTTTCCCAAGCGGCCTCAATATCTGCGATCAGCGTGTCGTTCATGGTGGCTCCGGTCACAGCCTGCTCGGCTTGTTGCGTTGTGCAGTGCTGCTAGCGGCGAGGGCGGTGCGGGGCAAGGTTATGTGCGGGCTGTGTTGTCGGCCAGTGCCCCCGACCAGTCCCGTCAACCAGTGCTGCAGTCTTGCGACAGCGCAGTGTCCTAAGCAGCGACACCTAGGGAGAGGTGCTTGTCAGCTTGGTAAACAAACGCCTATCAAACGGGCTTTAAGGGGGAGTTGAAGAGGATGGAGTCCATGCCCCAAACCCCCAAACAGCCACTCCCCAGTGACCGTGCTCTGCGCTCGGGTCCTGCCTGTGATCGCGCCGCTCCCATTGTATGGAAGCCGGTTGTTGCGGCCGTCGCTTGCGCCGCGCTGAGCGCGTGTGGGGGCGGGGGAGGTGGCCCACCGATCAATTCGACTCCAGTTCCACCCCCTCCACCCCCTCCACCTCCACCTCCGCCACCCCCTCCTCCGCCACCACCGCCTCCCGGCGCATTCGATACGGAAGAGTTTCGCTTCTCTGACGGGCCTGACTTTCACGGCGCTGCCACCGCCTGGGAAGATGGCGCGACCGGAGCGGGAGAAATCATCGCGGTGATCGATTCCGGCCTCGACAGCGACAGCCCCGAATTTGCCGGGCGCATTCATCCGGATTCGGCCGATGTCGCAGGCAATCGCGGGATCGATCCGCAAGATGACCACGGCACCAATGTCGCCGCGGTTGCAGCGGCTGCGCGCGACGATACCGGCATTCTCGGCATCGCCTTCGATGCGCAAGTGCTCGCGATCAGGGCGGATATGCCCAACACGTGCGGAATGGACACGCCGCAGGATGCCTCACTGGGCTGCCTGTTTGCAGACAGCGACATTGCGACCGGGATCGACCTCGCGATTGCATCAGGCGCGACAGTTATCAATTTAAGCCTTGGCGGCGGTGGAGCCGCGCCGGGGCTGCGCGATGCGCTGACCCGCGCGGCTGATGCGGGCATCGTGGTGGTAATAGCGGCGGGCAATGCGGGCGATGGCTCTGACCCAAACATTCCACCCGACCAGCCCGATCCCTTTGCCGCCGATGCGGTGAATGCTGGCAATGGCAATGTCATCATTGTCGGCTCGGTTGATGAGAACAGCAATTTCAGCGGCTTCAGCAACCGCGCTGGCGACTTCTCGGCGAGCTATCTCACTGCGCTCGGAGAGCGGATTTGCTGCGTTTATGACGATGGCGCGCTGTTCGTCGAACAGGTGGGCAGCGATGAATTCGTGACCTTGTTCTCAGGCACCAGTTTCGCCACGCCGCAAGTGGCTGGCGCGGTGGCGCTGCTGGCGCAGGCCTTCCCAAATCTGGAAGCAACCGAGATCGTGGAGATCCTGCTTGATAGCGCGCGCGATGCGGGCGCGGTTGGGCTGGATCCGGTGTTCGGTGCAGGCATTCTGGATATCGCCGCCGCATTTCAGCCGCAGGGCACTACGCGGCTCGCGGGCACGCAGAACGCGCTCAGCTTTGCAGGCGATTTCGCGCTCGGCTCAGCGGCGATGGGCGATGCTTTGAAGAGCGCTCAACTGACCAGTGTGGTGCTTGACCGGTATGACCGCGCTTATGATGTCGCGCTGGGGGCCAGCGCGACGCGCGATGCGGTTCAAATTCAGCGGTTGCGCGGCGCGGTGGAGCGCGGGGTCATCACGCGCAACGCTGCGCTGCCCGGCTTCGCAGCATCAGTGACGGTGGGCGAGGGCGATCTGGCTGCGGGGCTCAATTGGTCGCAAGGCCTGCAACTGACCCCTGAAGAGGCGCTGGGCGCGCGTGTGCTCGCCGCGCGGGTGGCGGCTGAGTTATCGCCGGATATGCAAATCGGCCTCGCCATCGCGCAAGGGGCGCACGGGTTGATCGGACAATTGCAGGGTGCGCGTCACGCTGCCTTTGCGATTGCACCGCGGGCGGGATCGGATGTCGGCTTTACCGACGCAAGCGAAGTCGCCTTTGCTTTGCGCCAGCGCTTCGGCGGCTGGGGTGTGACGGTTTCGGCAGAGCGTGGACAATCATTCCTTGGCAACAACCGCCGCGCGGATGGTGCGTTTGTCACTGGCGGTGAGCAACGACCCACAGCGCGCTTTGGGGTTGCGGCCGATCGGCGCTTCGGTGCGATTGAAACGAGTGTGGGCGCGACTTGGCTCGCTGAGCGCGGGACCTTGCTGGGCGGCTGGATTGATCCAGCGCTAGGCTTTCGCGGGAGCGACACGCTGTTCCTTGATGCTGGGATTGAGGCTCCGATTGCGCGCCAGTGGCATATTGGCGGGGCGCTCCGCTATGGAATCACGCGCCCACGCGGCACCGCGCTTATCGCGCCGGGCTCTCAGCTTCTCAGCAACGCTTGGTCGCTTGATCTCAGCCGCGCCGGTGTGTTCGGGCAGCGCGACACGCTGGGTTTGCGGATCAGCCAGCCGCTGCGGGTGAGCGCAGGCGGCGTCGCGTTCGACCTGCCGGTTGCATGGGATTACACCAGCGAAAGCGCGGTGCTGGGTCGTCAGGTGCTGAGCCTGGCGCCCGAGGGTCGCGAGATGATGAGCGAATTTGCCTGGAGCACGCCGCTACTGGGTGGCTGGGCGCGGGCCAGCGCCTTTCACCGCCGCCAACCCGGCCACTTTGCGGGCGCGCCCGATGATACAGGCGCAGTGGTCAGCTTCAACGCCGCCTTCTAGGCGGTTTCAGGCATCCCTGCCGACAGCGCAAACTCATACGCCCTGTCCACCAGCGGGAAGACCCGGTCGCTCATGGCCTGTGCGTGCGCGCTGGAGGCTGTGCCGTCGATCACCCGCTTTTTGATGCCTTGCATAATGCCTGCAAGCCGGAAGAGGTTGTAGGCGAAATACCAATCCATCGGCGGGACAGGATAGCCGGTGCGCGCAACATAACGCTCCACCGCTTCGGTCACACTCGGAATGCCCAGCTCTTCCAGATCAAGCCCCATCAGCCCTGCACGCCCATCGGCGAGTTGGAACCAATTGAGCATCAGGTAGCTGAAATCCGCAATCGGATCGCCGAGCGTCGAAAGTTCCCAATCGAGCACCGCGATCACGCGCGGGGCACTGGCATGAAAAATCACATTGTCGAGCCGGTAGTCGCCATGCACCACGCTGCTGCCATGCTGCGGCGGAATGGTTTGCGGCAACCATTCAATCAGCCGCTCCATCTTGGGCATCAGTTCGGTTTCAGAAAGCTTGTATTGCTTGGACCACCGCGCGATCTGGCGAGCGCAGTAATCGGTCGGCTTGCCATAGCTGCCAAGGCCAATCGCATCAGGCGAATTGAGGTGCAGGTCCGCCATGGTGTCAATCAGCGCGTTGTAGATCGCGCGGCGTTCTTCGGGCTGCATTCCTGGCAGCGCGCCGTTCCACAGCGAGCGGCCATCCGCCATGCTCATGACGAAGAATTTGGAGCCCAAAACTTCGGTGTCTTCGCACAGGCCGTAGGTCTTTGGCACGGGAAAGCCGGTCGGGTGCAACCCTGTCATCGCGGCATATTCGCGGTCAACCGCGTGTGCGCTGGGCAACAGCTTGCCGAAAGGCTGGCGGCGCAACACGTAATTGGTCTGCGGCGTTTCGATCTTGTAGGTCGGGTTGGACTGCCCGCCCTTGAACTTGGTGTAGCTGATCGGGCCGCCAAAGCCTTCCACATTGGCCTCAAACCATGCGGTCAGCGCCTCCAAGTCCAGCTTGTCCTTGTCGGTCACTTCGACCGTGCCGACCATTTCTTTGTCGAAATCTATGTCCATATCCGGATTGGCTCCCACCTAGCCTTTTCGTCATGCTGAACTTGTTTCAGCATCTATCTTGCGGTTCGCACAGCCCATTAGGACGCAGTGCGTAATCGGGAAATGGACCCTGAAACAAGTTCAGGATGACGGGAGAAGCGCGAGGACCGCTTGCCGCTGAGCCGCAAGCGGTCCCCGTGTCCTAGTTTTAGCGCGCGACGCCCATGTCGCCTGAGCTCATCCCGCCATCATTGGCCGGCGCGCCGATCCCGCCGCCACGCAGAGCGTTAGCGGTGGGGCCTTCTTCGGGGGCATGCTTGCTGATTTCCATGCGCGCAATGGAGCGGGCGTGGACCTCATCCGGGCCGTCTGCCAACCGCAAAGTGCGCTGGTGCGCATAAGCCGAAGCAAGGCCGTAATCGTCCGACACACCGCCGCCGCCATGGGCTTGGATCGCATCGTCGATGATCTTAAGCGCCATGTTGGGCGCCTGCACCTTGATCATCGCGATTTCCTGCTTGGCCGCCTTGTTGCCGACCTTGTCCATCATGTCGGCGGCCTTCAGGCAGAGCAGGCGCGTCATGTCGATATCGATACGGGCGCGCGCGACACGCTCTTCCCAGACCGAATGCTTGTAGATCGGCTTGCCGAACGCCTCGCGCTCTTGCAGGCGCTTGCACATCTTCTCCAGCGCTTCTTCCGCAGCGCCAATGGTGCGCATGCAGTGGTGGATGCGGCCCGGCCCAAGGCGACCTTGCGCGATCTCAAACCCGCGTCCTTCGCCCAGCAGCATGTTGCTAACCGGAACGCGCACGTCCTTCATTTCCACTTCCATGTGGCCGTGCGGCGCATCGTCATAACCAAACACGGGCAAGTGGCGCAGAATATTCACACCCGGCGTGTCGATCGGCATCAGGACCATCGATTGCTGTGCATGGCGCTTGGCTTCGAAATCGGTCTTGCCCATCAAAATCGCGATTTTGCAGCGCGGATCGCCGAGGCCTGAAGACCACCATTTGCGCCCATTGATGACATATTCGTCGCCATCGCGCTCAATCCGGGTTTCGATATTGGTCGCATCGGAAGAGGCAGTGAAGGGCTCCGTCATCAAGAAGGCGGAGCGAATCTCACCATTCATGATCGGATTGAGCCACTCTTCCTTCTGTTCGCGCGTGCCATAGCGGTGGAAGACTTCCATATTGCCGGTGTCAGGCGCGGAGCAATTGAAGACTTCGCTGGCCCAGGTGATCCGGCCCATTTCTTCAGCGCACAGCGCGTATTCGAGGTTGGTGAGGCCGGGGCCTTCAAATTCAAAGCTGTCATCCACGTGGTGGTGGCTGTCATTGCGCGGCGGCATGAAGAGGTTCCAGATGCCCGCTTCCTTGGCGAGCTTCTTTTTATCTTCGATGATTTGAATCACCTTCCAGCGCTCGCCTTCGGCATCCTGCGCCTTGTAAGTGCCCATGTTCGGGCGGACTTCTTTCTCAATGAAGTCGCGCACGCGGCCAGCCCAATAGGCTTGGCGTTCTGTTGGTTCAAAATCCATTTCGGGTGATCCTCTCTCGTCCAATGGTCATCGATTCTGGTGTTAAGGGTGGCATGGCAGCGCGCTCGCGCCAACCAGTGTTTTTGTCATACCCGTTGATTAGGGCGCAATCGGCGCTGCGTTGGGCGCGGCGGGTGCCGCTTTTGCGGTGGGCTCGCGCGCCAGTTTCGCCGCGCCTGCTGCTAGCCGCGCCAGGCGCGCCTCATGCTCTTCGCGGCTGATCGGGAAACTGCCGAGCCAATAGGCGGCGAGCAGTGCCAGCACGACCGTGCCCGCGCCAAACATCAGCACGATGCTGCTGAGCACATCCTGCGGCACCGCGCCCGGCACCGCGCTGGTTTGCAATTGGGAGGCTGAGATGATTTGTCCCGTGACGAAAATACCCGCACCCGTTGCGCACTTCTGGATCAGCCAATTTCCCGAGTAAAACGCGCCCTCCGCACGGCGGGCGGTGCGTTCTTCAAAGGCCTCAACAATCTCGGCGATCATGGACGTCGCCGAAATCATCATCACGACGCCCAGCGTGTTCGCGAAGAGCAAAAAGCCGAAAAAGGTGAAAGTCGATGCCAGTGTGCCCACTTGCGGCCATGCCCCCATCAGCAGCAAGCCATACGGCGCCAGACCGATCACGACGCTGCCAATTGCGCCGATCACCGCGCTCTTGGCTTTGCCCAGATGCTTGTGCATCGGCCCGACGATCATGAACATCAGCACGACAGAGGCGAACAGACACAGCGCATAGCCCAGCAGTCCGGTGAGCCATTGCGGGCCATCAGGCAGCATGGGGCGGTCCAGCAGCCACACAAAGACGTTAAGGTAGTTCGAGATTGAAAACGTCATTCCCTGGCTGACATAGGCTGCAAGCGCTCCGGCGGCGAAGATCAGGAAGCTGCGCTCTGAAAATGCATCGGCAATCTCCCCAAAGGCCGCTTTCAGCGAGAAGGGCGGAGGCTTGTTCTCAGGCAGCTTGGCGACCAGATAATGCTGCCCTGCCGCTGAGCCCATCACGGATACAGCCATCAGCAGCGCACCAAAGACGCCATAACCCAGATAGCCATCGCGTTGCAGCAGCCCGTCCGGCCCGCTCATGAACACGGTGTAGGCTAGGATCATCATGGTCAGCCCGCCCAGCCAGCCCGATAGATATCGGAACCGAAACAAAGTGGTGCGCTCATCATAGTCCTGCGTGATTTCCGGCACGAGGCTGATTGATGGGACTTCGCAGGCCGACAGCAGCACGCGGACCGAAATCGCAATGCCAAGCAGCCCGAGGAAGCTCGGAGCTTCTCCCGTCGGCGGGGACCAAAGCATGATCCAGCAAAAGGCGAGCGGGATGGGCGCGGCATAGAGCCATGGCAGGCGGCGCCCCCAGCGCGTGTATGTCCGGTCAGACAGATTGCCGAGGATCGGGTCCACCACCGCATCGACCAGCAGCGCCACCAGCAACGCGATGCTGACCAGACCCGCATCCATGCCGAGCACTTGGTTGTAGAAAATCAGCAGGAAGAACGAAAAGCCGACATCTTTCACCCCGAAGGCGACCGCTCCAAATCCATGGATTAGTTTCAATCGGAGCGACAGAGGCTTTGCACCGCTCATCGTGTGATGCTCACCCAATGGTTGCGCGCAGGCAAAGCCTGTGATCCCGGCATTTTCATTTCCTCTCGACCCCTCTTATGCGCGCGAAACTACGCCTCTGTGGCTGCGCGTCAATCCTTCGTCGTTGCCTTCCGCTACGGCATAAAGGGTTTGCGAGGCTTCAGCGAAAACGGTCGAAATCCACGCTTGCCCCGCACCCCTGTGTTCCCATAACGTAAGCGTTAAGTGGGATCCATTGAGAGAGGAGTCGGATCGTGAGCGATCTAGAAACATTCCGCAGCGAAACACGCAGCTGGCTTGAAGCCAATTGCCCGGCCGAAATGCGCGAGCCGGTGCGCGACGAGGAAGACGTTTATTGGGGCGGCCGCCGTGCCACCTTCAAGAATGACGCGCAAAAGGCATGGTTCGAAGCGTGCCTTGAAAAGGGCTACACCGTCCCTGCATGGCCCAAGGAATATGGCGGCGCGGGTCTGGCCCCCGCTGAAGCCAAGGTTCTGCGCGAGGAAATGAGTCGCATCAGCGCACGCCCGCCATTGTCGAGCTTTGGCATCTGGATGCTTGGACCGGCGCTGCTGCAATTTGGCACTGAAGAGCAAAAGGTGCACTTCCTCGGCCAGATCGCGCGCGGAGAAATCCGCTGGTGTCAGGGCTATTCAGAGCCAGGCTCGGGCAGTGATCTTGTCTCGCTCCAGACGTTTGGCGAAGACAAAGGCGACCACTGGGTTGTTAACGGCCAGAAGGTCTGGACCTCCTATGCCGACCAGTGTGACTGGATTTTCTGCCTCGTCCGCACGGACAAGGAGAACAAGTATCAGGGCATCACCTTCATGCTGTTCGATATGGAGAGCGAAGGGGCCTCGACCAAGCCGATCAAGCTGATCAGCGGGGCATCGCCCTTCTGCGAGACCTTCATGGACAATGTGAAAGTGCCCAAATCCTATGGCGAAGGCATCCCCGCCTATGTCGGTGAGATCAATCGCGGATGGGACGTGGCGAAGTATCTGCTGGGCCATGAGCGTGAGATGATCTCTGGCGCTGGCGGCGGCGATCGCACTTCTGCGATTGGCGCAGCGATGAAGCGCCATGCGGCCAAGACCGGCGATGATATTGATCCGGTGCTGCGTGCCGAACTCGCGATGTTTGATGTCGATGCGCTGGCTTACGGCGCGATGGGCGAGAAATTCCTCGACGAAATCAAGGTTGGCAAGGCGCACCCTGCGCAGCCCAACATGATGAAGTATGTCGGGACTGAGCTAAACAAGCGTCGCCACGAATTGATGATGGCGACGGGCGGTTCACGCGCGCTCGAATGGGAAAGCGAGGAAACCGATGGTGGCAAGCCGTCAAAGAACTGGCTGCGCACCAAGGCAAACTCCATCGAGGGCGGCACATCTGAGATCATGCTCAACGTGATCTCAAAGCGCATTCTCGAACTGCCGGGATCTTAAGCTAACACTGCGTCGCCCCGGACTTGATCCGGGGCCGCTTTGTATCTGGCAACCAGAACTCAGCGATCCCGGATCAAGTCCGGGATGACGAAGAAAGACGGGAGAGGACCTTACAAATGCCCCTGTATTACGACGATGATCAGACCATGCTGGCTGATAGCGCCAGCGGCTTCATGGCTGAAGAAGGCAACATCGCCAAACAGCTTCGCCATTATCGCGATGGCAATTGCCCCGACGGATTTGGCCACAAGCTGTGGAAGCAAATGGCCGAAATGGGCTTCACCGGCATGCTGGTGGATGAAGAGGATGGCGGGCTTGGTATGGGCCATGTTGAAGCTGGCATCGTGCTTGAAGAAATCGGACGCAATCTGACGCCTTCCCCGTTCCTCACCTCATCCGTGCTGGCCGCGACTGCGCTCAAGCATGGCTCGGCTGACCTAAAGGGTCGCTATCTGCCCGGCCTGATCGAAGGCGATAGCGTGTTTGCGATCGCCGTCGATGAAACCGCCAAGCACCGCCCTGGTCGCATCACCACGATGGCTGAGAAATCAGGCAATGGCTTCAAGCTGAGCGGGACCAAGACTTTCGTCATTCAGGCGGTTGCCGCCGATATGATCGTGGTTGCCGCGCGCACATCAGGCAACGCTGAGGATGCGGACGGGATCACGCTGTTCGCCGTGCCCAAGGACGCAGCCGGCATGTCGCAAGACCCGGTGCGCCTCGTCGACAGCTCGGTCGCCAGCCACATCAAGTTTGACGGCGTGGAGCTGGATGGCGATGCAGTGATCGGCGAAGTTGACGGTGGCCGCGAAGTGCTCGACGCCATGTTGACCGCGGGCCGTGTCGGCGTGGCTGCCGAAGGCGTTGGCGTTGCCAGCGGAGCGATGGATATGACCATCGATTACCTTAAGCAGCGCAAGCAATTCGGCACGCTGATCGGCGAGTTTCAAGCGCTGCAACACCGCGCCAGCCACCTTTATTCCGAGGTTGAAATCGCGCGCGCTGTCGTCATCAAGACCCAGCAAATGCTCGATGCGGGCGCCGAAAGCGCGGAGCTGATGAGCTCGGTCGCCAAAGCCAAGGTGGCCAAGGCTGCAGGCCTCGCGGTCAAGGAAGGCGTGCAGATGCATGGCGGCATCGGCATGACCGACGAATACGACATCGGCCTCTACATGAAGCGCGACCGGGCCTTGCAGGAGTTTCTGGGCGATGCCTATTTCCACGCGAACCGCGTCGCGGAGATGTCGGGCTACTAGGTCAAACCGTCACCCCAGGGCAGGCTGGGGTCTCATGGTCATGGCGCGCCAAGCGGGGAAATCTCAGCTTTCGCTGGGATGACGTACTGAGCTTGCGCACGGGAGAAAACATATGGATATCAATTCACTCTTCGGCCTTGATGGCCGGATCGCGCTCGTCACAGGCGGGTCGCGTGGGATAGGCAAGATGTTTGTTGAAGGCTTGCTGGCGGCGGGCTGTGCGAAGGTCTACATTTCGGCCCGCAAGGTCGATCAGATGCAAGAAACCATCGAGCAGTTTGGCGCTGACAAGGTTATCGGCATCCCCGCAGACCTCAGCCAGATGGACGGGATGCAGGCGCTCGCCGATGCAATGGCCGAGCATGAAAGCCAGCTCGATATCCTGATCAACAATGCTGGCGCTGCTTGGGGGCAGCCTTATCTGGAGTTCAACGAAGCGGGCTGGCACCGCACAATGGACCTCAATGTGAAGACGCCGTTCTTCCTGACACAAAAGCTGCATGATTTGCTGGTGGCAAGCGGCAAGAGCGGTCGCCCGGCCAAGGTCATCCATGTCTCCTCGATTGACGGGCAGAAGATCAATCCGTGGGAAACCTATGCCTATCAAGCCTCGAAAGCGGGCGTGATCCAGCTTACCCGGCGCATGGCCGCACGGCTTATTCAGGACAACATCGTGGTCAGCTCCATCGCGCCCGGCGCCTTCGCGAGCGAGATGAACAAGGCCGCCAAGAACGCGCCCGATGCGAGCGCGGCAATCATCCCGGCGAAGCGGATCGGCGACCCCGAAGACATGGCGGCAGCCGCGATTTACCTGTGCAGCCGCGCTGGCGATTATGTGGTGGGTGAAACGCTGACGGTGGATGGCGGTATCGTGAATGCGAGCCTGCCCAACCTGTTCAACGACCCAGCGGGCTGAGGTCCAAAAGCGAGTCGAGCTGGGCGCGGTCAAGCGCCACCGAAACTCCCAACGTTCCCGAACCCGCGCCATTTGCATCGCGCAGGACGGGGCGTTTGGAGAGCTTGATCGCGACTGAGTGCACCGGCTTTTCGCGCGCGCATGCGGTCGCGATTCGCGTCATGAGCCATTCCTGAGTCTCGTAGTGGCCATCGCGTGCCAGCTGCTCAATCTGCGCGATCAGCGGGTCATAATCAAACACATGCTTCATCGCATCGCCCGGCACCAGCACCAGCGCCGGGTCAATGTTCAGCGTCAGATCCAGCAAATGCGCATTGGGCACGACATCGCCCGGCGCATAAGCGCCAAGGCTAAGCGGCAGTTCGAGCCCTTCCAAAACGACCCGCGCGTGCATCAGCCCACGAAAGCTTCCAGCGCAACGGTGTTGTCCTGCGCAATGATCTCTGCGGCTTTCTCGCCGATCATGATGCTGGCTGCGTTGGTGTTGGCGCTGATAATGTCGGGCATCACGCTTGCATCAGCCACACGCAGGCCCTTCACGCCGAACACCTTGAGGCGCGGGTCCACCACGTCGCCGATCCGGCAGGTGCAGCACTGGTGATAGAGCGTGTTCGAAAAGTGCAGCGCGTGGCTTTCAAGCAGGCTGTCGCTGGGTTCTTCGCCCGGCACATAGCCATGCTTGCGCGCCAGTTCAGGCGGGACGAGCCAGGTACCCGCTTTGCCGCCGGGCCACTTGTCCGCCAGCTTCAAGCAGATGCGCAAGGCTGCGACCATCTGTTTCAAGTCATGCGGGTCGCTGTAATAGTTGAGCTTGATCTGGGGATGCACATGCGGATCGGGCGACGTGATGACGACCTCGCCCTCGCTCTTTTGCAGCACCGGATTGGCGACGAGCACCATGCGCGGCTTGGTGGGGTCGAAGACGTGATCGGGATCGCCCGCCATCGCTTCGAGATCATAATTGCACAACCGGCCATAGAAGTCGGCGTCGTAGACGACCGGTGTGAAGCTGATCTGCATGTCATGGCTGTGATCATCGCCAAGACCCGAAGAGCACCACAGGCTCGCATCATAAAGCGAGGATGAGGCATAACCGCTGCCCGTCTGCCGGTATTCCTCAAGCTGGCGGTTGGCCTCATCGCGCAAGGCGATCAGATCTTCGCTCAACCCATCATCGTGCGCCGGGTCTTCGGGCAAGGGGCCATCGGGACCGCGCAGGGCCCCGCAGCCAAGGCCCATCGCGGCCTGCGCGAGCGGGGTGCCGGTCTCTGGCGCATCAAGCATGATGGCCGAGGCGAGATGGTCTTTAAGGTGCTTGCCTACATCAGGCAGGTCGACGCGCACAGGCACTTCGGCGATTTCAAGATCGCGGCGCGGGCCAATGCCCGACAGCATCAGGATATGCGGCGACCCGATCGCGCCTGCGCTCAGGATCACTTCGCAGCGCGCGTGGATTTGCAGGCGTTCGCCGCTCTCATTCTCATATTCGATCCCCAGCGCACGAGGCATTTCGGCCTCATCGCTCAGCAGCACGCGGGTGACGTGCGCGTGGGTGATGATGGTCAGATTGTCGCGCGCCTCAGCATCGCCGGCGAGGAAGGCGTGATAGGTGCTGGAGCGCTTGCCGTTTTGCGTGGTGGTCTGAAACAGCGAGGCGACCCCGCCTTCGTTCAACCGGTCCTTCCCGTTATAGTCGCCCTCGGGCACGCCAATCGCCCCGGCGGCAGCAATGAACTCGCGGCTGGCGGGCAGGACGGGCGAGCGCACGGAAACGCCGAGCGGCCCAGTGCTGCCATGCGAGCCGGGATCGACGCTGATCTCGTTGCTGGGATTGAGCCGTTCGCTTTTGACGAAGTAGGGCAGGACATTGTCATAGGCCCAGCCTGTCGCGCCCAGTTCCTCCCATCTGTCAAAATCGCCGGGATGGCCGCGTACATAGGCCATGTAGTTAATGCCCGAAGACCCACCCAGCATCTTGCCGCGCGGGACATTGACGCGCCCGTCTTTCAACCCGCGCCCGCCTTCGCCCGGGTCGCCGGTATACATCCAGTCAGTGTCAGGATCGAGTTGCAGGCCAGCGGTCGCCATTGGAGTGTCGACGAGCTCAGGCGGATGCCCACCCGCTTCGACCAGCGCGACCGAGCATTGCGGGTCCTCGCTCAACCGCGCGGCGACAACCGCGCCAGCCGACCCGCCGCCCACGACGATGAAATCAAATTCCGACATTGCTCTCTTTCCAATTGCCCGGGAGGCTATCGCAGATGGGGGCGGTTGGGGAGTCTCAATTGGGGAGATGGTCCCCGCGCTGCCTTAGCCCATCAATTCGCGCACAAACGGGATCAGGCCTGTTTGCCGAGTGCGGCGCATGCGTTCTGCGTCGAGGACCTCGCGCACGCGGTCAAAGCATTCATCGACATCATCGTTGATCACGACGTAATCATATTCGGCCCAGTGGCTGATTTCCGCGCGGGCGCGTTCCATGCGCGCGTCGATCACGTCAGCGGCGTCTTGCGCGCGGCTTTCCAAGCGGCGGCGCAATTCGGGCAGGCTGGGCGGCAGGATGAAGACGCTGACCACGTCCTGCTGATCCTTTTGGTACAGCTGCTGAGTGCCCTGCCAGTCAATGTCGAACAGGAAATCGCATCCCTCTTTCAGCGCTTCGCGGATCGCGCCTTTGGGTGTGCCATAGCGGTGGCCGAAGACCTCTGCCCATTCGTAAAAATCGTCCTCTTCGATCATGCGGTCAAATTCCGCGTCAGACACGAAGTGATAGTGCACCCCGTCCTCTTCGCCCGGACGTGGGGGACGCGTGGTGGCCGAGACCGAAAGGTCGATCTCCGGATCAGCGGACAGCAGCATGCGCGACAAGGTTGTCTTGCCTGCACCGCTAGGAGAGGAGAGGATAAACAGTAGTCCGCGCCGCTTAAGCGTGTTGGTCTGGATCGGCCCTTTGGCCCGCATATCTGTCGGAGTGTCGCCCATGCGCCCCGTTGATACAGGACAGCGCTGAAATCAAGTGGGCGGGTTAGCTGTCTGGCGCCTCAGCCGGGTTTGCCAGCGCCTTTGCAGCCAGCCGCCGCTGGCGCGCCTTGCCGCGATCATACAGCGTTTTCGCCGCCAGCCCAGCGACGACAATCCCAAGCCCGACCGGTGATCGGGTCGCCAGCTTGCTCGCGCCGTACAGTCCAAGCGTGGTGATCAGCCCTTTGCCGTCGAGCAGGTCCTGCGCTTCCTCTTCGGTTTCAAGGCTGGCGCGGGCGACGCGCTTTTCGACGTTCTGGCGAAACAGCGAGGATGCGCCGCGGACAATGATGTCGGTTATCAGCAGATTAGTGATGGGGTTGGGGCTTGGCAGCAGCTTTGATTGCGCGGCTTCAGCGGCGAGGGCATCGCGCTTCATCCGCTCCTGCACGCGCTCTTTCGATTTGGCGCTCATGCGGCCAGACTCGCGCAGGCGGTGCCTGCACTGATGAAATCAAGCGCCTTGCTGTGACGCATGGGGCCTACTTCTTGCGCCCGAAGTCAATCGAGACGACGTTTGAGCCTGAGCCGCCGCCATCATCCGGGCCTTCGCCGCTGGGCACATCGCCAAAATTGGGATCGGACCCGTCATTTTCGGCGTTCTCATGCTCTTCCGGAGCCATATCGGCGACAGTTGCCTGAAATTGCAGACCGAAATCGACCGCCGGATCAACAAATGCGGTGATCGCCGCGAAGGGTATCTCCAGCTTTGCCGGGATCTGGTTGAACGAAAGGCCAACGGTAAACCCGTCTTCGCGCACTTCGAGATCCCAGAATTTGTTCTGGAGCACGATGGTCATTTCATCGGGGAAACGCTCTCGCAGGTGCGGCGGGATTGAGACATCCGCCGCACCCGTCTTGAACGTGATGTAGAAGTGGTGATTGCCGGGAAGCTCGCCGCCGCCTGCTTCAATCGAGCCAAGCACCCGCCCCACGACTGCGCGCAGGGCTTCCTGTACGATCTCGTCATACGGTATCAGACTATCAGGCGTATCTTCTGTCATGCTGGCTCAATAGGTGGCGTTGTGCGCGAAGCGGGTCAAGTGTTTGCAGGTGCGAAATGTAAAACGCTGTTGACACAGTTATGTAGTCAAATTGACACATCGCACCATGGCCGGGTCTTGCGCCCCTGCGCAGGCCGCCTATAGCGCGGCCATGACCACCGGCGACGCATCATCAGCCCGCACCGGCGCGGTTTCGCGCAACACGGCGGAGACCAAAATCGAGATTGCTGTCAATCTTGACGGGACCGGCGCGTATGAGGTGTCAACCGGGATCGGCTTTCTCGATCATATGGTCGAGCAGTTCTCCAAGCATTCGCTGATCGATGTGACGATGCGCATTGATGGCGATCTGCATGTCGATCAACACCACACGACTGAGGATTCAGCGATTGCTTTGGGGCAGGCCTTGGCATCAGCCTTGGGCGATAAGGCTGGGATTGCGCGCTATGGGTCGGCCTATTCGCCGATGGATGAAACGCTGAGCCGGGTCGCGTTGGACATTTCCGGCCGCCCGTTCCTGGTTTGGAAAGCGGGCTTCACGCAGGAAAAGCTGGGTGAGTGGGACACCGAACTGATCGAGCACTGGTTCCACTCGGTCGCGCAAAGCGCCGGGCTGACGCTGCATTGCGAGCTGCTGTATGGCAGCAACAACCACCATATTTGTGAGAGCCTTTACAAAGGCTTCGCCCGCGCCATGCGCATCGCGGTCGAACGCGACCCGCGCAAAGGCGGCGCGATCCCCAGCACCAAGGGGCAGTTGGGTGGGTAGTGCGAACCAGACGGCTGCACAGCAGCCGCAAGGGCGACCGCCCGCCGGCAGCGGGGCCGTAGCGAAGCGAAGGTCCTCTAGCGAGGACGCGCGCCCTGATGGGCGGGTGCACAACAAAAATGCCTGAGATCGTTGCGCTCGTCGACTATGGCGCAGGCAATCTGCATTCGGTGCATAACGCTCTGAAAGCCGTGGGCGCCAACGTCAAAGTCACCGCCGACGCCAGTGTCGTGCGCGCGGCTGACCGCATTGTTCTGCCCGGTGTCGGCGCGTTCAAGGCGTGCCGCGATGGCTTGAAAGCGGTGCCCGGCATGATTGAGGCAATGACCGAGCGCGTGCATGTCGGCGGCGCGCCCTTCCTTGGCATTTGCGTTGGGATGCAATTGCTCGCGGACCGCGGGCTGGAATTTGGCTCGCATAAGGGCCTTGGCTGGATCGCGGGCGAAGTTCGCCTGATCGAACCGAGCGACCCGGCGATCAAAGTGCCGCATATGGGCTGGAACGATGTCGCGCTGCTCCCTCATGCGCGCGGCCATGACGTGATCGAAGAGGGCGAGGCCTATTACCTGCACTCCTACCACTTTGCCGTCGAGGACGCAGCCGACGTCGCCGCGATGACGGATCATGGCGAAGGCCTTGTCTCAGCGGTGGCGCGCGACAATGTGCTGGGCGTGCAGTTTCACCCTGAGAAGAGCCAAGCCTATGGCCTCGCGCTGCTCACTCGCTTTCTGGAGTGGAACCCTTGATCGTCTTCCCTGCAATTGACCTTAAAGGTGGCGAGGTCGTTCGGCTGGCCGAGGGCGATATGGACCGCGCGACTGTCTATGGCGATGACCCGGCAGCTCAAGCGCGCCTGTTTGCCGAGGCGGGCGCGGAGCATTTGCATGTCGTTGATCTCGACGGCAGCTTTGCCGGACGCGCTGAGAACCGCGAGGCGGTCGAAGCGATCATCGCGGCCTTCCCCGGCTATGTGCAATTGGGCGGCGGCATCCGCGATGCGGCAGGCGTTGCGGGCTGGTTCGACCTAGGCGTGGCGCGCGTTGTCATGGGGTCGGCGGCGCTCAAGGACCCGGACTTCGTCAAGGCGATGGCGCGCGAATATCCCGGCGGGATCGTCGTGGCGGTGGATGCCAAGGACGGGATGGTCGCGACCGAAGGTTGGGCGGAGGTTTCCGATGTGCCCGTGGTCGATCTCGCGCGCCGGTTCGAGGATGCGGGTGTCGCCGCGCTGCTGTTTACAGACATCGGACGCGACGGGCTGCTCAAAGGCGTGAACATCGACGCCACAGTGGAACTCGCGCGCCGGGTGGATATACCGGTCATCGCAAGCGGCGGGGTCAAAGGGCTGGATGACATCCACGTCCTCTCGCTCCACGCGCATGAGGGGATAGAAGGCGTCATCACAGGCCGCGCCTTGTATGAAGGCAAGCTTGACCTTGCGGCGGCGATCCAGATGGGGGCGCGCGACAATTAATGCGCCAGATGGGCTGCATGTTCATGGTGCTGACCTTCCTTGCCGGGATCACCGTGTCGACCGTGTCTGTGGCGCTGATCAATGTAGTGGTGTTCTTCGCGGCGGGGCTAGGCCTGATCCAGCTGTTCGGTGAGCGGCTGGGTAAGCAGGGCCTCGCTTACGGGCTCTTGGGTGCGTTTTTCCTGAGCTTTATGTGGCCCTTCTTCCTGATCCCCTTTATCGGTGAGGAGGGGTGCCAAGGCGATCAGTGCCTCAGCAGCATCTTTACGACGCCGGGGGTTAGGCCCGTACAAGAGGAACCGATCTCATGACCGTCCGCATCCGCGTCATCCCCTGCCTCGATGTCGCTGAGGGGCGCGTCGTTAAAGGCGTGAATTTTGTCGATTTGCAAGACGCGGGCGATCCGGTGGAGCAGGCGCGGGCCTATGATACGGCGGGGGCGGATGAGCTGTGCTTTCTCGATATCTCCGCCAGCCATGAAGGCCGCGGGACGCTGCTGGATATCGTGAAGCGCACCGCCGAGGTGTGCTTTATGCCGCTGACTGTGGGCGGCGGGGTGCGCAGTGTTGAGGATGCGCGCGCGCTGCTGCTGGCGGGCGCGGACAAGGTCGCGATTAACTCGGCGGCGGTGGCGCGGCCTGACCTCGTTGGCGAAATCGCCGCGAAGTTCGGCAGCCAATGCGTTGTCGCCAGCGTCGACGCGCGCCGTGTGGCTGAGGGCAAGTGGGAGATTTTTACCCATGGTGGGCGCAAACCCACCGGGATCGACGCGGTCGACTATGCCTGCAAAGTCACGCGGCTGGGCGCAGGCGAATTGCTCGTCACCAGCATGGACGGCGACGGGACCAAAGCGGGCTATGACCTCGCTCTTACTCGGGCCATTGCGGACAAGGTCAACATCCCTGTGGTTGCAAGCGGCGGTGTGGGCACGCTCGATCATCTGGTTGATGGCGTGCGCGAAGGCGGCGCGGGCGCAGTACTGGCGGCCTCCATCTTCCATTTTGGCACCTATTCCATCGCCGAGGCGCACAAGGCGCTGCGCGATGCCGGCCTCCCGGCCCGAGGGATATGACGCTTGCCTGCCCGTGGGATATAACGCCTCCTGGCCCGAGGGATATGACGCTTGCCCGCGCGGGGGATTTGAGAGAGATGCATGTCTATGTCGGAAACTCTATCGCGCCTTGAACAGACCATCGCTCAGCGCCGCGCTGCCTCTGCGGAAGAAAGCTATGTTGCCCGCCTCAACGCCAAAGGCGTGCCCAAGATCGCGCAAAAGGTGGGCGAGGAAGCGACCGAAGCCGTGATCGCGGCGGTGGCGGGCAGCGACGAGGAGCTGGTGAGCGAAAGCGCCGATCTGCTGTTTCACTTGATGGTGCTGCTGAATGCGCGCGGCGTTTCGATCGAGCATGTGCTTCGCGAACTGGACCGGCGCGAGGGGCTTTCGGGGCTAACCGAAAAAGCGCAAAGATCCGAAGGCTGAAGGAGCGAGACAAAATGCCGGTTGACGCAACACAGCTCTATGATGACCAGAACATCTTCGCGAAAATCCTGCGCGGGGAAATCCCCTCTACCAAAGTGTATGAGGACGAATGGGCTTATGCGTTTGAGGACATCAACCCGCAGGCGCAGATCCACACGCTGGTGATCCCCAAGGGCCGCTATGTCAGCTGGGACGATTTCTCGGCCAAGGCCTCGGCGGACGAGATCGCAGGCTTTGTGCGCGCGGTGGGCGAAGTGGCGCGCGCGAAGGGCTTAGTGGAGCCCGGCTATCGCCTGCTCGCCAATATCGGCGCGCATGGCGGGCAGGAAGTGCCGCATTTGCACGTCCATATTTTTGGTGGGCAGCCGCTCGGCATGATGATTACGCGTTAGTCTGCCGACAGCGCGACCTCGCGCAGGCGGGGACCTCTTTTTCTAACAAGTGCGATATCGCATGTGATCGCGGCCTTTGTAGTGAATTAATGCGGCTATTCTGCCTTCATTCACATCTACCGCGCTTTACCGGGTGGCATGGCGCACGCCGCTTCGCTAAATCCTCGCGTAATGGTTAATCCGACCCCTCCCGGCGGCCTGCTTGATGGCTCTCGCCACCTCTATGCGGTGCGGGTGTATTATGAGGATACCGATCTTTCAGGTATCACCTATCACGCCAATTATCTGCGCTGGTTTGAACGCGCGCGCTCTGACCTGTTGCGGCTGCTTGGCATTGATCAGCGCGCCGCGATCGAAGCGGGGGAGGGTGCCTATGCGCTGTCCGAAGTGGCGCTGAAATATCGCCTGCCCGCCCGGCTGGATGATGATGTGGTGATTGCGACCACTTGCACGGAACTGGGTGCGGCCAGCTGCCGGATGCACCAGATTGCGCGCCGCGATGACGATGTGCTGTGCGAGGCAACATTGCGCGTCGGGTTCATCACGCTGGAGGGGCGCCCGCGCCGCCAGCCCGCCGAATGGCGCGCCGCTTTTGCCACATTCATGAACGCTGAGGCCCTATGACCGCGATGCTTTCTCTTCTTGCCGCTGCAAATGCGGGCGGTGCGCCGACCCGGCTCGATCCGCTTACCCTGTTTCTCGAAGCGGACATTGTGGTGCAGGTTGTCATGGTGGGGCTGATCCTCGCCAGCGTCTGGGTGTGGACCATCATCGTCAGTTTCTCGCTGCGCGTCGGCGGGCTTGAAAGCCGCGCGCGCGAGTATGAGAGCGAATTCTGGGACACCAAGGACCGCGAAAAACTGCTGAGCCGCAGCGCGCGCAAGGAAGTGCCTTCGGCGCGGGTGGCGAGCGCGGGTCTGGATGAATGGAAGCGCTCCACTGCCAATGGCCGAACCGTGGACCGGGCCGCGGCGCGCGAGCGGATTGGTGCAGCGATGGAAAGTCAGGTCGCGCAGGAAGCGGACGAACTGGCTGAAAAGCTCCCGTTTCTCGCCACGACCGGTTCGGTCGCGCCGTTTGTCGGGCTGTTCGGCACGGTGTGGGGGATCATGAACAGCTTTTTCCAGATCGGTGCACAGGAAAGCAGCAGCCTTGCCGTGGTCGCGCCCGGCATTTCGGAGGCCTTGTTCGCCACCGCTATCGGGCTGTTCGCTGCCATTCCCGCCGTGATCGCCTACAACCGCTTTTCGGCGCGGGTGAACCGCTACGAAGCTAGGCTTCAGCGCTTTGCAGACAAGGTTCATGCAGGCCTTAGCCGCGAGCTGGATAAAGCGTGATGAAATTAAATCCGATCCCGCGATCCTCGCTAGACGCGCATCAGAGCTGCGCCCGCTGCGGACGGGCGGTCGCCCTTGCGGCTGCTGCGCAGCCGTTTGGCTCTGGTCTATTTGAGAGGCAGTCTGCGTTATGGCCATGAACGTCTCTTCCGCCCGCGCTGGCCGTCGTTCGCGCCGCGCGCCTATGGCAGAAATCAATGTCACGCCGTTCGTCGATGTGATGTTGGTCCTGCTCATCATCTTCATGGTAACGGCCCCGCTGCTCGCCACGGGCGTCCCGATTGAGCTGCCGCAGGCCGACGCAGACCCGGTTGAGCAGCGCCCGGACCAGATCACCATTTCGGTCAATGCGCGTGGGACGATCTTTATCGACAATGACGAAGTGCAACCCGGCGCTTTTCCGGCCGCGCTTGCCGGACTGCGCCCTTCGGATGGCGCACCTGAGCCGATTATCGTGTTCCGCGGGGACACCGCTGTGAATTACGGGCGTACCATGGCTGTGCTGGCAGAGCTCAATCGCGCTGGTTTCACGTCGATCTCGCTGGTCACCTCAAACGCCGGCTCGCCCACAGCGGTCACCGAGCGTTCAGGCACTGAGCCATAACAGTCGAGCGTGATGGGAGAGACCGCCACATTACGCCGCGAGGACAGCGCTGGGCTTATCATCGCAATCGCGCTGCACGCCGCTGTGGTTGTCTTGCTGCTGCTCCAGCCGGTGCGCGACAAGATCCTTGAAATGCCTGAGAGCATGACTGTCAGCCTTGCGACCGAAGTCAGCTTGGAGAGCACCGCGCCAGAGCCTGTCGCTGAAAGCAGCGCGGCAATCGCGCCGACGCTCAGTGATGTGCCTGCGCCCGCGCTGGATGGCCCGGCGGTCACCGCCGACCTGCCCAGCGAGCCGACCTCTGCGACCACACCGGCGCGCTTAAATCCGAGCACCGCCCCCGCCGCGCGCACGCCGCCGCCTGCGACGCGGCGCACCTCGAACCCGCGCCAGACCCCGCCAGCACCCAACCGCGACCGCTCGCGCCCGGACCGCGAGCCTGCCGCACGTGCCACACCCAGCCGAGAGCGCAACACGCCGCAAGGCGGAGGCAGCCGCATCGGTGAAGACTTCCTTGGCGGCAATGGGAGCTCCACCACCACGCAGGAAACGCGCCCACCCGCCTCGCAGATCGGACCCAGCGCGCGGGCGAGCATCGCACAGGCCATCTCGCGCCAGCTTAAGCCGCATTGGAAAGGCAAAGCACCCGGCGGCGCAGATGCGGAAAAGCTGGTGACGATCCTTGCCTGGCGCTTGAACGAAGATGGCTCGTTGAAAGGACGCCCGCGCGTGGTCCGTCAGCTTGGCATCACGCCGTCTAATGAAGCGCAGAAAGCGCGCCATGCCGAAGTCGCGATCAGAGCGGTGCAACTCGCCGCTCCGTTCGACCTTCCGGACGAATATTACAATGCGTGGAAGTCGATCGACGGCGCGCGCTTTGATAGGAACCTGTCACGATGAAATGGACCTCGCTCGCCCCCACGCTCACAGCGACATTGCTGGCCGCGACATTCGCAATCAGCGCTCAGGCGCAGGAGACAGACCTCTCCGAACCGCTCGCGGAGGGCGGCTCGGTTGAAACCACGGATACAGCCGCGTCTGGCGATCAGGCGGAGGAGGGTGGACTTACTTTCACTGTCACCGATGACAGTGACTTTGAAGACCTCGGCATTGCCATCCCCGCCTTCGCAACCGATCGTGACCGCCCGACACCCGCCAATGCGCGCGGCACCGCAGCGCTTGGCAGCGCAATCGCGGGGGTCATCACCGGCAACCTCAAGAATAACGGCCTGTTCAAGCCGACCGGCCCGGACGCGCTGCCACGCCCGGCTTATGCGCAAATACGCGCGCCCGAATATGCAGGCTGGAATGCGCGCGGGGCAGAGATGTTGGTGCATGGCTATGTGAGCGTGGTCGAAGGCGGGCGGCTGGAGGTCGGCTGTTACCTCTACGATGTCGCCTTGCAGAAAGAGCTGATCCGCGAAGGTTACCGCGTGCGCCCGGCTGACTGGCGACGCGCGGCGCACAAATGCTCTGACCTCATCTATGCTCGGCTTACCGGGGAAGACCCGTTCTTTGACAGCCGCATCGCCTATATCGCGGAGACCGGGCCCAAGAATGCTCGGGTCAAGCGGTTGGCGGTGATGGATTCCGACGGGGCGAACCACCGCTTTATCACGCTTGGCAGTGCGACCGCGCTCACTCCGCGCTATTCGCCGGACTATTCTAAGATCCTGTATCTGTCCTATGTGGACGGCAATCCGCGCATCTATGTCTATGACATTGGCAGCGGGAAACAGACGCTGGTGACGGAAAACCGCTCCCCCACGCTCGCCCCACGCTGGTCGCCTAATGGCCGCTCTATCCTCTATTCGATGGCGGTAAACGGCAACACGGATATTTACCGCGTGCCGGTGTCCGGCGGGCGCAGCACGCGGCTGACGACAACGCCGGGGATCGATATTGCCGGGTCATACTCGCCCGATGGCTCGAAGATCGTGTTTGAAAGCGACCGTTCGGGCACGCAGCAATGCTATGTCATGAACGCCAATGGCAGCGCGCAAAAGCGGATCAGCTTCTTCGGTGGACGCTGCGCAACGCCCGAATGGAGCCCGCGCGGTGACCAGATCGCCTTCACGCGCATTGCAGGCGATTTCAACATTGCGGTGATGACGCCGACCGGGCGGGGCCTGAATGTGCTGACCAATGGCTGGCAGGACGAAGCGCCCACTTGGTCGCCCAATGGCCGGATCATCCAATTCTTCCGCACCGCGCGAAATTCGGGCAAGTCTTCGCTGTGGCAGGTGGACCTCACCGGTCGCAATGAACGTCGCCTGCCAACCCCGGTCGATGCGTCGGACCCTGCGTGGGGACCGATCCGCCCCTGATTTTACGCAATTGGCATTGCTTTGCGCTGCGTGCCGGGCAATGTTTGCTAACACCCACTTATAGGGAGAGCCGTTGATGAAAAAGTTCGCTTCAAGTGCCGCATTGCTGGCCGGTGTATGTGCGCTGGCCGCTTGCTCAAAGAAGCCGCCCGAACAGCTGCCGCCGCCGCCGCAGACTACGACGGCACCCACTGCGACACCGACGCCGACTGGCCCCGCGCCCGTGCAAGGGCCTCAGCCTGGCAGCCAGGCGCATTTCCAGAATGCGGTGGGCTCATCAACCACGATCCTGTTCGACACTGATCGGTTCAACATCGACAGCACCGATGCTGCCGCGCTTCAGGCGCAGGCGCAGTATTTTGCTCGCTACCCGCAGCTTACCTTCACGATCGAAGGGCATTGTGATGAGCGCGGCACGCGCGAATACAACCTTGCACTGGGAGAGCGCCGGGCGAATTCGGCGAAGAATTATCTCGTCAGTCTGGGTGTTTCTGCCAACCGCATCACCACGGTTAGCTTTGGCAAGGAGCGCCCCGTCGCGCTCGCGTCCTCGCCGAGCGCATGGTCGCAAAACCGCCGCGCGGCGAGTGTGATGATCAACTGATTTGCGACGGGGAGGCGCTGGCTCTGCGTCGCCCGCACGGCCGCAATTGCCCCAAGGCTTAGAAGCTGAGTATCAGCCCGCCGGATGTGAGCGGCGCGATCATGCCGGAACTCATCGCCGCGCTAACGCACAGTCCCGCTGTGGCGAGGATTGAGAACAGGCTGGCGACGGACAATTGCGGGCTCATGGTGATTTGCTTTCTGCGGGCTCTCATGCCACTGGGCGCGCGCGATATCGCACGCTTCTTAACAATCTACGGCAACGCAACATTTCAAAACGCAACTGGTTCCCAGCAGCCGCGCCTGTGCTTCAGATCATGTTGCCAGTGATATTGCGCGCAGTGCTTTGCAATCGGGTGATCCTCGCCTAGGTTAGTGCGCGTGTTTTCCTGTCTCATCCTCCGTTTCAGCCCAGCGCGGGGCAAGGTGCGCGCATGAGCCGCGTGCGTCGGTCCAACGATTGGGGCTTCCCGCGCTGGCGTGGTTATGAAGAATCGCGCGAGGCGACCACTGTGCGCCTTTGCGATCGGCATGGCTGCGAAGAAAAGGGCGATTGCCCCGCTCCCAAATCGCCCAACAGCCCGGATCGCTGGTATTTCTGCCAAAAGCATGCGGCCGAATACAATCGCGGCTGGGACTATTTTGAGGGTCTCGACAAGGAACAAAAGGCTGAGCGCGCCAAAGCGGAACGTGCCGAAAGCGCCGGTTATGCCGAAAGCGCGCATTATGGCTGGGCTGGCTCTGGCGATGGCTCTCGCAGCGCAGATGAAATGCGCGCTCTGGAGGTGCTTGGGCTGGAAGCTGATGCGGAATTTGCCGCGATCAAGCGGGCCTATCGCGCGAAGGCCAAGCAGGTTCACCCAGACGTGAAACCGGGCGATGAGGAAGCAGCGGCGGAATTTCAGAAGCTGCAACTTGCCTATGACGTGCTGTGCACCGCCGAAGAACGGCGCGAGTGGCGCGGCTAGCTTTTCAAGGAGATAAGCATGCGCGTTCTAGCCTTTGCCGCCAGCAATTCCTCAACCTCGATCAACAGCCAGCTTGCAGATTATGCGGCCAGCCTCGTCGCCAGTCAGGTTGAAGGCGTCGAGGTCGAACATCTCGACATCCACGATTACGAAATGCCGATCTATCGCAGCGACCGCGAGGCGGCCGATGGCATCCCGCAGCTTGCGCATGATTTCATCGCCCGCATCGGGGCAGCCGACGCGTTGATCATCTCCTTTGCCGAGCACAACGGCAACTACACCGCCGCTTTCAAGAACCTGTTCGACTGGTGCAGCCGTGTGGGGCGCGATGTGTGGCAGTCTAAGCCGATGGTGCTGCTGTCGACATCGCCCGGCGGACGCGGCGGGCAAAGCGTTTTGGGCATAGCCAGCGATGCAGCACCGTGCTTTGGCGGCGAAGTGGTCGGCACGCTCTCAGTCCCGAAATTCGGCGAGAATTTCGATAGCGGCGCGGGCAGGCTAATCGATACATCGCTTGATGCTGAATTGCGCGCGCTCGTGTCCGGGTTGGCGCGCTAGATGATTCGCGTCCTAATCGGCGTAAAACCGATGGCACGAAGGCGTCTCGCGTTCTGATCGCCCAGGCATGGATTGGGGGCTCGCAATGTCTGTGACTATCGCCGTTTCCTCGCTTGATCTGGCCGAATATCGCGGCGCAACCCAGAGCATTGCAAGGTTGCTTTCATTCGGTTGCCTGACCTTGTCCGCGGGCCCTTAGATTAGGGCGCTTGCCAGCAGCAGCACGCTGATCAATCCGAACGGGATATAGGACTTGTGCTCTCCACTGTCCCACACCAGCGGGACGATGGCGAGGACGCCAAACAGCACGCCGAACGCGATGAGAGAGACCTGCACCGCTTGATCAGGCACCACGCTTAGCGCAGTCCAATACACCGCCAGCCCCAGCCAAAGTGCGCTGACCAAGTGCCACGTCGCCTGGATTGTGCGAAAGGTGTAGACGCGCGAGCCCCACATTTCAGGCAGAGTGTTGTTCGCTTTGATCGGGCCAAGAACATAGCGCTCTCCCACCAGCGAGTGAAACACGCTCATGACTAACAGCAACACCGCCGCGCCGATCAACATCGCGCTATTCCCGAGTCCCGGCAAAGCCGGGATTGGCTGCGCTTGAATTGATCTCCGGGGCAGGGTTATCGTTCCACCATGCCACGTCTGTCCAAGGCCGCGCATCCACCTCGTGCGTCCAGCAATTGCGCGGTTGCTTAGCGAGGTGCCAATAGGTTTCTGCAAGCGCGGCGGGGTCTATGACGCCGTCTTCTCCTTTTATCGCTTTGAACGCCTCGAACTTGTCGCCCAGCAGCTTGCCCAAAGTGTCAGGTGCATCGACCGCGCCATCGACTACAATATGCGCGACGTGGATGCCCTTGGGCCCAAATTCCGCGTTGAGCGTCTGGCACAGCATCCGCCGCCCGCCCATCGCCGCTGCATGGCTGTGCTGTCCGGCATTGCCGCGCACCGCGGAGGTGGCGGAGGTGACGAGCAGCGTGCCTTTGGCGCGCTCCACCATCGCCGGAAAAGCGGCATGGGCCAGCCGGAAGAGGCCATAGCAGCCCAGCCGCCAGCCCAGCTCAAAGGTGCGATGCGGCGTGTCATGCAGTGCGCGATTGCCGATCTGCGCGCCCAGATTGTAGAGCGCGGTGTCAATCGGGCCGATATCGCTTTGTGTGCGCGCAACAAGCTCTTCGATCGCGCCGTCTTCGCTGGCATCGAGCAGCATTCCCGAAGCGCTGCCGCCCGCATCCTCAATCTGGCGGACAAGGCGTTGCAAACCCGCTTCATCAGAGCGCCGTGCTAACACCGCGTGATAGCCGCCCGCGGCAAACCGAGCCGCCGCATTGCCGCCGATCCCAGCGCCTGCGCCAATCACAAGGAAAACGGGTTTGCGTGTGTCAGTCATTATCGCTCCTGTTTGATCGCATTGCGTCTGGGTGGGACTGTGAGTGAGCCTTTGGCCTAAACCGCTTCCAGCGCCTGCTCAAAGTCCGCGATCAGGTCATCGGCGTCCTCGATCCCGATGCTGATCCGCACCAGTGCGTCTGTTATGCCTAGTTGCGCACGGCGCTCTGGTGCAACGGAGAGGTGTGTCATCGAAGAGGGGTGGCTCGCCAGCGTCTCGGTGCCGCCGAGGCTCACCGCCAGCTTTGCGATCACCAGGCTGTCAAGGAAGCGGAAGCACTCCGCCTCTCCGCCTTTCAGGAAAACGCTGAATGTGGAGCCTGCGCCTTTGCAATGGCGGTTGTAGATGTGCTGTTGGCGCGCATCATCAATCATGCCGAGATAGCCGAGCCCCTCAACCTTGGGATGCGCGCGCAGAAATTCGCAGACTTTGGCGGCATTCTCGCCCGCGCGCTGCATGCGCAGTTCGACCGTCTCCAGCGAGCGCAGCAGCATCCACGCGGTGTTGGGGTCAACAATACCGCCCATCGTATTGCGCAGCGCGCGCACCGGGTCCATCCAGTGCTTCGCCCCCGCGATGGAGCCTGCCACAAGGTCTGAATGGCCACCCACATATTTGGTGAGTGAATAGGCGACAATGTCCGCGCCATGATCGAGCGGGCGCTGCCACAGGGGGCCAAGGAACGTGTTGTCGATCGCAATGGGGCAAGCTTGCTTTAACTGCGCATCACGGGCATCGCGCACCGCTTCGATATCGACCAGCGCATTGGTCGGGTTGGCCGGGCTTTCAAGATAGATCATCGCGACCTTGCCCCCGCCTTTATCCGCCTTTGCACGCGCGAGCTCCAGCACGGCATCAAGCTCCTCACGGCTAGCTCCGGCGGGAAAATCGACATAGGTGACGCCAAAGCGTGCCAGCACTTTGGAAACGAACCCTTCCGAGGCGGCGTAAAGCGGTCCGGAATGCACGATCACATCGCCAGCATTGGCATAAGCGAGCATCAGGATGCAGATCGCCGTCATGCCGCTGGAAAAGGTCAGCGCGTCTTCGGCACCGTCCCACACGGCGAGCCGATCTTCTAGGATCTCCTGATTGGGTCCATTGAAGCGCGAATAGACCAGCCCGTCCGCGCCGCCTTCGCGTTTTCCGGTGATGCCTTCGAAATGCCGCTTGCCCGCCGCTGCATTCTCAAATGCGAAAGTGGAGGTCAGAAAAATCGGAGCTTTGAGCGATCCTTCAGACAGCGCCGGATCAAAGCCGTGGCCCATCATCAGCGTTGAAGGGCTAAGCTCCCGTCCGCCTATACTGGCGCGCTCAGGCTTGGGCTTGCGGCGCGGCGTGGGGGTATCGGGGGCAGCGTTCTGGTCGGCGGGCAAATCGATCATAGACCTATCCTTCCTTTATTGATCTTCCATCACTTACGGGCTCGTGGAAGCACCCCAGGAAGGCGGGGGCCTACTTGATTGTAAGGCGCTGAGAGGCACCCGCTTCTAACCTCCGCAGAAGCACCACTCCTCTCAGCGCCGCGCGCAGATGATTAGCCGTGCCAGATTGCTGGTGCAACCGGATGGCTGCGCGCAGCGGCGCTGGAGAAGTTTGGGGCTGACTGCTGGAGCTTGCGGCTACTCGACCTCAGTAATCTCCGACGTTTGCCCCGGCAGATCAATCGGGATGATCTTGATCGACCATAGCCGTTCACCACGCTTGGTCAGCTGACGAATTTTCTCGCGTCGCTCGCGCACATAGCGCTGGATGTTGGGCGGGATCCGACTGCTTGCCAAAATTGTCTCGCCGAAGCGATTTTGGGACTCCACATTGGCGATGTATGGCTGGGTTTGCCCGCGGGCCAAATCGGCAATGTCGCGCTCATAAATGCTGGGTTTGATCGCATTCGTCTTGCGCAGCGCCTTTTGCACGTCTTCCTCTGCAAACTGGCCGAGATGCGCGCGCAGATCAGATTCAAAATTGGCAAAGTAGAACGGAGCTGCCTCTTCATAGAGCTTTGATACATGCAGCGTCTTCCCGCGCTTTTCGGTCCCGCGCAACGCGTTAACAAACTCCTTGGCGTTCTCGCTCAGCATAGAGTCGAGATTGCGCGCATTAAATTCCTCAGGTTGGATCGTTGGCCCACCAATTTCACCGCGATGAAAACCATAGACTACGCGCGGGTCAGACCAATTGGGGTAGACGATACGCGTGCGGATATCTTTGGGGCTCAGCTTAACGCCGGCCACTTCGATAAAGCGCGCTTCGTCCATGGCAACGCCGCCTATCTCGATTTCGCTGGGTTCAATGATCGGATGAGCGAGCGCGATCTGCTCGATTACTGCCACGTTGTGCAGGTTAAGCCAAAACGCGAGCTGTTCGTTGCGCGGCAAAGAAGGAATGTCCAAGCGTGAGCCGATGTTTTCAAGATCAGCGCGGTATTCGCTTAGCATGGCGTTCACGCTGTCATTAAAGAAAGAATAGGCAATGCGGCTGCCTTCCATGCGCAGCCTTGACCTGTGGCCGCGCTGAATGCGCGTGCCGGTGTAGCCACTGGGCCGCGCGGCGCCTTTCCTTAGTGATGGGCCAAAGCCAACGACAATTCCGCTGAGCGCCTCACCCCAAAAGGTGAAATCGAGTCGATGATCACGTCCATCGTGGCGCGGGGCAAATTGCGCGAGGGTATCGGCTTGTGCGCTTTGAGCCGTTTGTTCATCCAGCGCCAAGGGTGTGCCAAGAACTGCTTGCGGGCTGGCGAGAGCCAATGCGAGGGCAGGGCTGTAAAGGGCAAGCGAAAAACCGGCTGAACGGGGGACAAAACGCGGCATGATCAATCTCCTCTGGGAACAGAACGCGCAACACGAGCGATAGTTCTCCTGAATTTCTTATCCCGACGCAAGCCCCGATACGCCCCACACCACCGCAACAATCATCACGATCCCGACCAGATCAAGCACCAGTCCTGCGCGCATAAGCTTGCCGATGGTCACGTTTCCCGTCGCCCAGGCGATCGCGTTGGGGCCGGTGCCGGCGGGCAGGATGAAGCCCCAGCT
The DNA here is from genome assembly GCA_039815245.1 of Pseudomonadota bacterium. Classification (GTDB taxonomy): domain Bacteria; phylum Pseudomonadota; class Alphaproteobacteria; order Sphingomonadales; family Sphingomonadaceae; genus Erythrobacter. Next base: position 464,325 of record JBCBZR010000003.1, read on the forward strand.
CGCGGCCATAGCGGCGGGCATGGCGATAACGATTGCGTTTTCTCCCAATCCGAGCGCCGCAGCGAGGCTCGCAACCACCGGCATGATCGCGCTGGCGGTTGCGACATTGCTCGCAAACTCGGTGACCAGCACCACCATCGCCACAATCGCCAGCGCCATCAGCACCAGCGGTACGGTTTCAAGCGGCAGCAGCGCATTGCCAAGCCATGTCGCAAGGCCGCTTTCCTTCATGCCCGCAGCCAGAGCCAGGCCGCCGCCAAACATCATGATAACACCCCACGGCGCGCGGTCCGCTTCGCTCCAGATCAGCAAGCGGCGGCCTGTCCCGTCCGGCAGAATAAACAGCGCAAGACTGGCAAGGATCGCGATAGTGCCGTCCTTCCAGCTTCCCTCTGGCAAGAACGGCGCAACCCACTGGCGGCTCATCCACAACGCGAAGGTAATGGCAATAATCGGGACAAGCCGCTTTTCCGCACTGCTCCAAGGCCGCGCATCATCAATAGCATCACGCGCGGCGATGACATCAAAAGGATGCGCTGTGATGCGTTGGACCCGCGCGATGATCACCGCAGCCAGCGGGACGCCGAGCGCGACAATCGGCAGGCCGAACGCCATCCAGCGTGCAAAGCTGATCTCCAGCCCGATCATGTCGTTGAGCAATTGCACCCCGATCCCATTGGTCGGCGATCCCACCAGCGTACCCAGCCCGCCAATGCTGGCGGCAAACGCAATACCCATGGGCAGCGCGCCGTTGAGGCCTTCAGTGGCTTGCGTGTCCGAGCTTTGCCCTGCTGGCTCTCCACCGGCTCCAGTATCGTCATTGGCGGAAGGGCGGGGGGAAGGGCGGTTGGGCATGGCGGCTTCACCGCCCGCGAGCACCGCCAGCGCCATGGGCATCATGATCAGCGTGGTCGAGGTGTTGGAGATGAGCATGGAAAGGATCGCTGCCGACACCATGAAGGCGAGCAGCAACCGTGTCTGGCCGCCACCTGCCCCGATGCTTTTGAGGATAGCAAGACTCAGTCGGCGGTGTAGCCCGGTCCGTTCGATCGCCAGCGCGATAAAGGCACCGCCCAGCAGCAGGAACAGGATCGGCGCGTAATAGGCGCTTGCCGCCTGCGGCGCGGTCATTACGCCCCCAAGCGGCAGACATACAAAGGGAAGCAGAGCGGTCGCGGTGAGCGGGACCGCTTCGCTCATCCACCACGCCGCCATCCACACGACGAGCCCGGCCACCAGCCAGCCTTGCGGTGACATACCCACCGGCGGCGCGGTGAGGGCGGTCAGCGCAAAGATCACAGGGCCCAGCGCAAGGCCGATCTGGCGTGCTGTCATGCGGCTGTTTCCGAGGCGCGGCGTGCAATCAGCTGAGCGTACTGGCCGGTGCCGGTCTCATGCATGCTCATGATCGCCTCCCCTGTAAGGTGTGCCGCCACGCGCTTGCTCGGCCATCACCCTGCGCCCACTGTGCGCACCTTCAGCCCAAGCGCAAGCCCAAGCGTCCTGCTGATCACAGTTCACACCACAGAAGTAAGGGCGACCCTGCATTGCGGGGCCGCCCTTTCAAGTGTTGTTTTAGCGCGAGAAGGAAGGAACCTATTCGATCTCGTTGTCCTTCGCCTCCCCGTTTTCATCAGGCAGCGTGATATTCGTCACCGTAACTGTTCCGGTGCGGCCTTCGCGGATCAGGCGTTGGAACTTGCGTTCGCGCTGCTGAAGCAGGCGAGCCATGCTTTGCGGAATTCTGAAACCCTGCGCGCGGCCAGTGCTCTCGTTCTGAATGTTCGTATAGCTCGGCTCGCGCACGCCGCCAGCCAGATCGGCGATGTCATACTCGCGAATGGAGGCTTTTGTAGCTGATGTCTTGGCAAGGATTTCCTTCACCTCGTCATTTGCGAAGCCGGCAAGATGAGTGCGCAAATCACCCTCGAAATCGCTGAAGTAGAACGGCGCAGCTTCTTCGTAGATCGTAGAAACCTGAAGTGTCTTTCCCAGTTTTTGAGTGCCACGCAGCGAATTGACGAAATCGCGTGCGCCGCGTTCGAGCAGGCGGTCGACATTGTCGGCGTTGAAGGCTTCCCGCTGGATCGAAGGACTGCCGATTTCACCACGCCAGAAGCCGTACATCACGCGCGGATCGCGCCAGTTGGGATAGACGATCTTGGTGCGGATATCCTTGGGGCTGAGTGCGATGCCTTCCACGGTGATAAACTTCGCTTCATCCATCGGCACGCGGTCGACGGTGATGTCGCGCGGCTGACGGACCGGCCAGTTGTTGGCGATCTGCTCGATCACGGCGACATTGTGCAGGTTGATCCAGTAGGCCAGCTGCTCGTTACGGCTCAACGCCTGAATGTCGACCGCGTCGGCGGTCGCTTCAAGATCGCGGCGGTACTCACCAAAGGTCGCGATGACCTCTGCGTCAAGGAAGCTGAACATGATCCGCGTGCCTTCAAGTCGAAAGCGCGAGGTGTGACCATAGATACGCCGCGATCCGAAGCCGGGCGAGGCGCTGCCGGCTGTCTCGCGCAGGGAAGGCCCCATCGAGATTACGAGATTGCGCATCGCCTCATCCCAGACCGAATAGTCGATCTTGTCCTTGTTCGGATTGGCAGATGGCGAGAACGTGGCGAAGGCCGCATCGCTCGGTTGGCTCATTTGTGCAGCGGCTGGTGCATGAGCAAAAGCCAAGGCGGCGCTGGCGAGCAGAGCGCTGGTGAGGTGAGCACGCAGGTTTGTCATCGGTGTATTCCTTCCTGAGCGAGCGAGGCCTTCTTGCAAGAGGGCGGGGGTATTTCAATTGCATCCAATGCGACTGGTACGCGCCAGCCGTGTATAGCAGATGGTTACAACGTATGGGCACGGTGATCGGTTGCAATTAAAACTTCGTCGAAATCATGAAGTTGTTCGTCGGAGACGAACGCCATGGACCGAGCCCAGCATGCGGGGAATGCGCTGCCATAAGAAAGGGCGGGAAAGCGCCAAACACCTCCCGCCCGATCGGATTAATGTGCAGACAGACTTCTACTTGGGGGCGAGCACCATCAGCATTTGGCGACCTTCAAGACGGGGGAAAGCCTCAACCTTGGCGGTCTCCTCAACATCGGCCTGAACCCGCTTGAGCAGGTCCATGCCGAGATGCTGGTGCGCCATTTCACGCCCGCGAAACCGCAGTGTGACTTTCACCTTGTCGCCATTGTCGATGAACTTGTTCACGTTCTTCATCTTCACATCATAGTCATGCGTGTCGATGTTGGGACGCATCTTCACTTCCTTGATGTCCTGCGTTTTCTGCGTCTTGCGCGCGGCGTTGGCCTTTTTCTGCGCTTCGTAGCGATACTTGCCGACATCAAGGAACTTGCACACGGGCGGGTCCGCATTGGGGGACACTTCAACAAGGTTGAGACCCTTTTCCTGGGCCTGCTCAACCGCTTCGCGGGTGTACATAACGCCCAGGTTTTCGCCTTCATCATCAATGACGCGGACCTTGGGCACTTGAATAAACTGATCGTAGCGAGGGCCGCTTTTAACGGGCGGGGCCATCGAACGCCTGGGTGGACGGGCTATGTGTGTTCTCCTGTTGCAACCATAGATTCTCTGCCTTGCTTATAAGCCGAAAGCGTCCGCTGCGCTAGGTGCAGCGTGACGATGACGAAATTGGCTCCAGTTTGATTGTAAACTCTGCCGACGGTGACTAGCGGAACCAATCCCCCACGCGTAAATTACAGTAGTTAACCAAAGGTAAGAGACAAAAGTCTGCTCGCCGCTATCGGGCAAATCAGTGTAGGTAACTATGGCACAAAAACCATCTGACAATGCTAGAGGCGTAAGTACAATAAGTGGTTTTTCGACGGGCAATATCGACAGCGCAGCTTCACTGACCGCTCCGCAGCGGTATCTATGGCAGAAACAGTTGGCGACTTTGGGAAAGATGTCTGTCTTGCTCGAGGCTAACGATGATGCTGTCGACGAGTTGTTTTTGCTCATCGAAAACATGGAAAAAGAAACAGGTGCGTCGATCCTTTCGCTTGATTCTGAATGCGCTAATGATCGCCTTACGCTCACCTATGCCGAGCGCGTAACCCAAGCACGGTACATACTCGATCGAAGATCGAAACAACTCGAAGTGTTGCCACCATCCTTACGGTCAGATGCCATTATTCGCATTCTCCTCAGTCTTCTGATCGACGGTGCCGATAAGGAAGGTGTGTCCTCGAAAATGGCTTGCCTCGCCTCCGGGCGTCCGTTGACTTCTGCGCTTAGGCTGTTGGAAAAACTTGAAGAAGAAAAACTCATAGAGAGAGTAACGGCGGAGCATGATCGGCGCGTAACGACCATTAAGTTGACGTTGGCCGGTGTGGAAATGGTGAAAGACCTAGTGGAAGCTTAAACTGCGAACTGAGGCTCGGTTTATTGGCATTTCAAACGTGCGAAAGGTGCGCTATTCTGCGGCAATCCGCGTCAGGCGGCCGCGCGCCAAAGGGGGAAGCTCACCAGCTTGCCCTTCGCTGGAAGAACCGCATCGATCTGGCTTGCGGGGCTTAACGCCTTGAGTATCTCAGGCGCGCTTGCGTCCATGCCGCCGGTGTAGGCTCCAAATGCGGGGGCAATCAGGCGGTCTGCGCCAACTTCGCTGCGGCTTAACACGGCGCAAGGGCGCGAGATATGGCGGTTCCTGACCCGCACGCGCATCTTGGGATGGTAATGGCCGGACAGCTCTGCGCGCGTTTCACCGGGAACCGCTTCGTGCCGCAAAATAATGCCGCCCAGCTCCAGCTCAGCGGTGATTTCAGCGCCAAAAGCGCGCGGCATATGCTCATCATGGTTGCCTGTAATCCACACCCAGTCGAGCGCGCGGGTGAGCGATTCGAGCATACCCGCGGCATAGGGATCGAGCCGATGCGTACCAGCATCATCGTGGAAATTGTCGCCCAGCGTGATCACTCGGCGCGCGCCCGTCGCCTTCACCGCGTCCGCCACCCGCTCCAGCGTCTCTCGGCTGTCATAGGGTGGCAGCATCTGCCCGGTCTGCGCGTACCAACTGCCCTTTTCCAGATGCAGATCCGCCACCAGCAGAGCGCCTTCGCGTGGCCAGTACAGCGCATGGCTGCTGAGCAGCACAAACTCCTGACCGGCAAACTCCAGTGGTGCGCCTGATCTGGATGTGAACGAAACGGGAACCATGCGCTGCGTCTGGCCTGCCGCGCGCGCTTTGGCAAGAGCGGTTTTGCGCCACAGCCCCATTGACTTGAATGCTGTCAAAGTTGATGGACACGGGCGCTGTCAACGCGATGGCAGCGCGACAAGGGACGGGATCACATATGAGCGAATGGCAACCGCACACGGCGCGCGCGAAAGAATGGTTTGAAAGCCTGCGCGATCAGATATGCGCGGCATTCGAAGCGATCGAACGCGAGGCGGGCTCAGACGCATCCTTTTCCTACACCCCTTGGCAGCGCGAAGAAGAAGGCAATGATAATCCGGGCGGCGGCGTGCAAGGCCTGATGAAGGGCCGCGTGTTCGAGAAAGTGGGCGTCAACGTCTCAACCGTCGCGGGCAGCTTTGCCAAGGAGTTTGCCGCCAGCATCAACGGCGCGAATGCCGAGAATCCGGGCTTTACCGCCACCGGCATCAGCCTGGTCGCGCATATGGCCAACCCGCATGTTCCGGCCGTGCATATGAATACGCGCTTCCTGACCACCGGCAAAGCGTGGTTTGGCGGCGGCGCGGACCTCAATCCGCCTATCCCTTATGACGACGACACAGCCGAATTTCACGCGTCGATGAAAGCCGCCTGCGATCCCCATGGCGAAGACTATTATAAGCGTTACAAAAAGTGGGCGGAGGACTATTTCTACATTCCCCACCGCGAAGTTCATCGCGGGGTCGGCGGGATTTTCTACGATCACCTCGCTAGCGATGAAGAAGCGGCGTGGGAGGCGAACTTCGCTTTTACGCAGGATGTCGGCAAAGCCTTTCTCGACATCTTTCCCAAGCTGGTGCGCAAGCGCATGAACAGCGAATTCACGCCCGAAGACGAGCTCCAGCAGCTCGAATATCGCGGCCGCTATGCGGAGTTCAATCTGGTCTATGACCGAGGCACGATCTTCGGCCTGAAAACGGGCGGCAATATCGATGCGATCCTGATGAGCCTGCCCCCGAGAGCGGTATGGACCTGACTGCACACGCAATCACCGTTCAGCGCTAAATTTGGACCCAGTTCGCCTTTGAGGCGTAACAACGGGCATGTGGTGGGCATTTCGCAACCCTGTCCGGCTTGTGCCGCTTCTCTATCTGATCGCCATCACGATCGGGACGCTGGCTTTGTGGCTTCCTTTCGCGCGGATGGGTTTTCAAGGTGCGCCGTTGACGACGGCCCTGTTCACTTCCGTCTCGGCCGTCGCCGTTACCGGGCTGATCATTGAGGACACGCCGGTTTACTGGTCGTTCTTCGGCCAGATTGTCATTCTTGTGCTGATACAGATTGGCGGGCTCGGGACAAAGACGGCGGCGACTTTTTTCGCGCTAATTCTTGGGCGCGGCTTTGTCTTGCGGCGCACGGTCGAGCGGCAAATAGAAGAGGAGCAGCTCAGCCTTTCCGATGCTGGATTTGCGATCAAACTCATCCTCCTCATCACGCTTGTTGTCGAGATCCTGGTCGCTGCAATTCTGACAGCCCAATTTCATATTGGTCACGCGATGCCGCTTGATAGTGCGTTATGGCATGGTGTCTTTCATTCGGTCAGTGCGTTCAACAATGCTGGCTTTTCGACCTTTTCGGACAGCTTGATGGGCTATCAGCTAGACTGGCTGATCCTTGGACCAGTTATGATCGCGGTCGTGATCGGTTCGCTTGGTTTTCCCGTGCTTCAAGACATGCTGAAATGCGGGCGCACCCTGTCGCAATGGACGCTGCATTCGCGCATCACGCTTATTGGGACAGCAATTCTGTTTGCGCTCGGCTTTGTCGTGATCCTGATCGCGGAAACCGACAATCTGCAAACTCTGGGGGCGATGGACTGGAGCGAACGGGTGCTCAATGCGCTGTTCCATTCAGCAATGCCGCGCACAGCTGGTTTCAACAGCGTAGATGTCGGCCTGCTGCGCGATGAAACTGTGCTGTTCCATTATCTGCTGATGTTCATTGGCGGAGGCAGTGCTGGAACGGCGGGCGGTATAAAAATCACCACAATCGTCGTGCTTCTTGCGATTCTTTACTACGTGGTGCGTGGGAAAGGTGACCCAGAACTCGACGGGCGATCTATCAGCGCGAGCTTGGCGCATCAGGCCGTGACAGTTATCATGTTTGCGCTTTTCGCAATCCTCCTTGCCGCTTTCTATCTCGCGGTGCGTACCCCGCATTCGCTTGACGATATTCTGTTCGAGTGCATCTCAGCCTTTTCAACCGTTGGCTTGAGCCGCGGCATAACGGGCGGGCTTCCTGTGGACGCGCAATTGGTGATTGTTGCGCTGATGTTCATCGGCCGCGTTGGAACCATCACCGCAGCGACTTGGCTTGCCATGGGGGCCGTTGGACGCGGCTCACCGAAGCGCGCCTCGGGGCGGGACCCAATCATCGGCTAAACGCGTCTCGCCCATTGCTTGTTGTATGCCCACTGCTGTGATACTTCCGCGCTAGTTATAAGGGGCGTAACTGGATTGCGTTGGGGGCGAGCGAATGATCACCTTTTCCGATGATCAGATGCAAGCAATGGAGCGCGCGCATCAAGCCGCGTTTCCCAAGCGCTTTCACGCTTGGTGGCGCGAGCACATTTCGCCCAAAGCCAAGACAACCGACACCGAAAAGCTGATTGTCGCCTATCGCGATGAGTTTGACCTGGTCGGGGTCGATGAGGAAGAGCACAAATTTCTCTTCCTTTACGCCCGCGGGTTGATGCCTCAGATGGGCGACACGCAATATCTGCACAGCATGGATGCGATCCTGCGAGATGTCTCTGTTGGCATGCGAACAAAGCGGCTGCGCGCGATTGCCAAAGAGATGAGCAGCCATGGGTAACACCCGGCAGCGCAGAGAACGGCGATCAAATCCCAGGTCTACCGTGCAGGACTGTCCTGAAGATTGCACCGCGATTTGCGCGGAGAAAGCAAAAGTTGAGCGGTTTCAGGACGAGGCGAACATCGCTGATGCGATGTATGATCCAATCGGTGAGCGCAACGTGCCCGGATACACCGAGATCACCGACCCAGATGAACTGGCAAAGCTGGATTTATCATTGGGTGATCTGCATCCCAACCGAGCTGATTTGCTGAACATGGGAATGGACCCAGCCAAAGTCGCGAGGGTCAAAGAAAGCGGCTTTCGCGCCGGTGTTTTCCAGAACAATGAAACAGGTGATTATGCCATCGGTTTCAAGGGCACCACTTTCACCTCCGTTGAAGACTGGAAAAACAACGCTCAGCAGGGGATTAGCAGTCGCTCTGATTATTACACGCGGGCCAAGAGTATTGGGCGCAGAGCATCCAACAAAGCGGGGAGCGGGTCTGTTGGCGATGTGAAATATATCGGCCACTCACTGGGCGGAGGGCTCGCCAGTGCGGCTGCACACACCGGCGGGTCGCCAGCCACCACTTTCAATTCAGCAGGTCTGCACGGCTTCAACCGTTCATGGTTCAACGCCCCGCCGATCGATGCTGTTCGCGTAAACGGTGAGGTCCTAACCGCTCTTCAAGGTGCTGTGCCATTGCTCGCGCCAGATGCCGTCGGCACCCCCTACAAGGTGAAGGCGCCATCGAATGTTGCGTCAACTATGGAACGGGCGGATTTGAATGGCTGGGATGCTGTTATCCCTGGCCGGGCGGTTTACAAATATGGGAAAGCAGCTGTGGCGCGGTCAGTTGAATTGCACGGCATGGATGCGGTCAAGGATGCGCTGACCGAGCGGCATTCAGCACTTGCAGGCAAGGCTGCGGCAGGTGGCTGTTCTTGTTAAGAAGTCTTCTTCTTGCCATAATGGGATTGCTCGGGAGTTGTGCAATGGCGTCAAAAAGTGACAGTCTTATTGATGCTGTCTTGAATGAGGACGGCGGTCACGTCGCAACACTGATCGAGCAGGGTGCGCCGCTTGAAGAAGAGGATCATCGCGGCCAAACCGCGCTGGTGCTCGCGGCAGTGACGGACCAATTCACAATCGCGGAACAATTAATCGAAGCGGGTGCTGACCCGTTTGCGGCCGATGATTTTGGGTGGACTGCGGGCTATGCTGCGCAAACCAGCAACCTTCAACGAGGCTCTGAGTTTGAAGCAAAGCAACGGGTAAAAGCTCTGTTGGAAGCGCGCGGATTTCCGTTTCCCAGCCCAGACACGGATCAGGTCAAAGAAATGGTAGCTGAGGGCAAATGGCCGCCCCAACAGGCAGCGCGATAAGGGAATCTGACTTCGCCCTTGTAGCGATGCGCCGGGTAGCGCACATTGCTGTCAATGCTCCGCCAATATGAACTCGTAGAAAAGGTCAAGGATTACGACCCGAACGCCGATGAGGCGATGCTGAACCGCGCCTATGTCTACACCGTTCAGAAGCACGGCTCGCAAAAGCGGGCGAGCGGTGACCCGTATTTCTCACATCCGGTCGAAGTCGCTGGGTTGATGACAGATCTCCAGCTCGACCAGGAAACGATCATCACTGCGCTGCTCCACGATACAGTGGAAGACACGCTGGCGACGATTGAGGATATCGAGGCGCATTTCGGGCCGGAGGTCGCGCGGCTGGTCGATGGCGTGACCAAGCTGTCCAAGATTGAAGCGATGCCTGAAAATGAGCGGGCGGCGGAAAACCTGCGCAAATTCCTGCTTGCCATGTCAGAGGATATCCGCGTTTTGCTCGTCAAGCTGGCGGACCGGCTGCACAATATGCGCACGCTCCACTTCATCAAGAAACCAGAAAAGCGCCAGCGCATCGCGCGCGAGACCATGGAAATCTATGCCCCGCTGGCAGAGCGGGTGGGCATGTATGAATATATGCGCGAAATGCAGGCGCTCGCATTTCAGCAGCTGGAGCCAGAGGCGTATGCGACCATCACCAAACGGCTGGAGGCGCTGCGCGGTCAGGATGGCGGGCAAGTTGATGCAATAGCGCTGGCGATCAAGCAGGCTTTGGCCGAAGCGGGAGTACAGGTCGAGGTATGGGGGCGCGAGAAGCATCCCTATTCGATCTGGACCAAGATGTCTGAGCGCCATGTAAGCTTTGAACAGGTCACCGACATCATGGCCTTCCGCGTGCTCACGGAGAGCGATGCGGATTGCTACCGCGCGATGGGCGTCCTGCACACGACATGGCAATTCCTGCCGGGCAAGTTCAAGGACTATATCTCAACGCCCAAGACCAATGGCTATCGCAGCTTGCACACCTCTTTGATGTACGAAAATTCGATGCGGGTCGAAGTGCAGATCCGCACGCGCGACATGCACCAGCGCAACGAGTTCGGGCTGGCGGCGCACTGGGCTTACAAGCAGGGCGACAAGCCCGATGGCGAGGTCGGCTGGCTGCGCGACCTCATCGAAATTGTCGATGCGAGCCATGATGCCGAAGAGCTGATGGAGCACACGCGCCTCGCCATTTATCAGGATCGCATCTTTGCCTTTACCCCGAAAGGTGCGCTGTTTCAGCTGCCCAAGGGGGCATCAGCCGTGGATTTTGCCTTTGCTGTTCACACGGATCTGGGGCTGTCCTGCGTCGGCGCAAAGGTCAATGGGCGGCACGTGCCCTTGCGCACCCGGATCATCAATGGCGATGTGGTTGAGATCATCAAGGGGCCGGTGCCTGACCCCCAGCTTGCATGGCTCGGCTATGTCGTCACCGGCAAAGCGCGCGCCGCGATCCGGCGGGCGGTCCGGCTGAAGGAGCGCGCCGAGGTGGCGACGCTGGGATCAAAGCTGTTCGACCAGATCACCGCGCGTTTGCCTGCCAAAGTCGGCAAGAAAGCGATCCGTGATGCGATTGAGCGGCTGGGCATGGAGGGGCCGGAAGACCTGATGTTCGCGATTGGCGCTGCCAAACTGGCTGACCGCGAAGTGATGGAAGCGCTGGTGCCGGGCTGCACCGCTGACTTTGACGATGAAGCTGACGAATGGTCGCCGCGTGACAAGGTGATCTCTATCAAAGGGCTGACGCCGGGCGTGGGGTTTGAACTGGCCACCTGCTGTCACCCAGTGCCCGGCGACCGCATTGTCGGTCTGCGCCGCAAGGGGGAGACGGTGCTGGTCCACACGATTGATTGTCTGGAGCTTGCCAATGGCGTGGACAGTGATTGGCTCGATCTTTCGTGGGGCAAGCGCTCGCATGGCGCGACCGGCATGCTGCGTGTGACGCTGTATGACCGGATGGGAACTCTGGCAGAGATGGCGGGGATTTTTGCGGCTAACAAATCGAACGTCATCAGCCTCGATCAGACGCAGTTGGAGCACCCGTTTACCACCTATCACATCACCGCCGACGTTCAGGACAAAGCGCATTTCAGCCGTATTCTCAGCGCGCTGCGCGCCAGCGATGCCGTGGCTGAGGCGGAACGGATCTGATCGCGTTTGGTCAAGCGCGCATGGTTTACTGCAAATTTACGTGAACCGTCGTATTTAACCGTGACGATGGGCGAGGCGATCATGCCAGCCGATTGACGGGGTAGGCTGATTGACATCGCTTCATCATGACTTCGAGCAGGTCGCGGACGATCAGGGTTTGATCGCCGATACGCCAGTGGCGCCAGCTTCGTGGTCGGATTGGCTGCATCAATTCTCCGTCACTCGTAAGCTTAATCTGGCAGTGTTCGGGAACACGATGGTCTTGGCCATTGTTGCGGCTGCGCTGCTGGCAGGGACCTGGCATCTGGGGGAGCGCGGCAACGATCAGGCTGTGCTCGTTTCTATTGAAGTGCGCAGCAACAACGCCGCCATCGCGCTGGTGGATGCGATCGAGGCGCTGGAGAATGCCGCTTACGCAGAACGCGCTAGCGCCCGCCGCTCAGCGCGGACAGCCTCGCGCGATGCGCTGGACATCGCCTACGTTGCAATTGATGATCCGATCGAGTTTGCTGGCGAGCGCATGCCGCCCCAATTCGCGCCGACGCTTTCCGACTTTCGCGAGGATATCGCCGAGTTGCGCCGCGATCTGGCTGCCGCGGGTGACCAACCAGAAGAATTTGCGCCTTTGGCCGCCAGAGCGCGGTCGCTGTACCGTTCTGTCAGCACATTCGCGACGAACTTTCACGCAGAAGCTGCAAGCGGAGCGGACCGCCTGTTTTCAGATATCGGCCGTTTTCTGCTTGGATTTGTGCTCCTCACGATCACCGGGATCACGCTGTCGCTGCTGAGCGCGCGGTTCGTGATCCGGAATATTGTTCGCTCAATCCGCGATCTTACAAGAGCCATGAGGCAGCTGGCGGGTGGCGGGTGGCGATAAAACCGCGACCATTCCGGACCGCGAGCGTCGCGATGAGTTAGGCGAGATGGCGCGCGCGCTCATTGTCTTTCGAGCCTCTTCAAAAAAGCTGAGCGATTTGACGGCGCAGCGCGCGCGCGAGGCCGAAGACCAGCTCGCCCGTGAACAGGCCGCACGCGCTGAGGCGCAGACCATGCGCGCTGAACAAAGCACGCTGCTGTCGTCCTTGGCGCGCGGTTTCGAAGTGAGCGTTGGCGATGTGATCAGCGGCGTGCAGGAAGCCAGCGGACGGTTGCGCGCCACCTCTCAAGACATGGTGACACTCGCGTCCAGTTCGAGCGATCAATCGATCCAGGCAACCGGTGCAATGGAGGCCGCCTCGCGCAATGTCACCGCTGCGGCTGCGGCCACTGACGAGTTTGCGCTATCGATCACAGAGGTGAGCCAGCAGGCGTCTGCTTCCGCCACACTCGCGCGCCAGGCGAGCCAATTGGTGACCGGCGCCAACGCCAAGATGACCGATCTTAGCCAGGCTGCTCAGGAAATTGGCGAGATTGCCGGGCTGATCCAGACTATCGCCCAGCGCACCAATCTGCTTGCTCTCAACGCATCGATCGAAGCGGCTCGTGGCGGTGAGGCGGGGCGCGGCTTTGCTGTCGTGGCTAGCGAAGTCAAAGAACTCGCCAACCAGACCAGCAACGCGACCGAGAACGTTGCGGAGAAGATCGCTGCCATGCAAACCAGCGCGCAAGCAAGCGCGAGCGATCTCAATGCCATTGTCGATCAGATTGCGCGGCTGGAGGAGGCCTCTGTGGTGATCGCTACGGCAGTTGACCAGCAATCACTCTCCGGCAACGAGCTCGCGCGCAATATCGACACAGCCGCAGCGGGTGCCGAAGAAGTAGGGCAACGTTTGGCCGCCTTGCACCAGGCGAGCGCGGCGACGGGGTCTGCAGCCGATGAGGTGCTCAACAGCGCTCATGTGCTTGGAACGCAGGCTGATACGCTGCAAGAAAAGGCGGGCCGGTTTATCGCTGACGTGCAGCGCGCCTCATCCGATCTGGCGACGGGCGCGAGCCCGTCACCCCTCGCTTCCGACGCGCCCTATCCGCGCACGAAGTAGAGCACGACCAGCAGGATCACCACCGCATAGGTCAGTCCGCCCAGCACAATCGCAATCGGGTTGAACGCCGGGGCGAGGGTCGCTTGCGCCATCTGGCCCAATTGCGAGAACATTTGCGGCCATGTGTAGGCCACAAAGTCCCCCTGCGACATGACCGCGATCAGCTTCTTGTCCTCATCGACGATAGGCAGGCGGCGAAAGCGCTCGTTTGACATCACCTGCATCCAGTCGAGGATGTCGTCATCCTTGCGCGCCATGCGCACGTCAGTCGTCATAACCTCGCTCACTGGGGTGGTCTTGGGATCGAGGCTTTCACCGATAACCCGGCGGAAGATATCGCGCTCCGTCATCACGCCCAGCACGCGGTTGTCAGGGTCTGTGATGAAAACAGAGCCAAAGTTCTTCTCCGCCATTTGCTGGACGGCGTCCTGCACCAGCGTGTCTGGCGGACAGGTGAGCGGCGGGGCTTTGCTTGCGAATTCGACGCGTTCGGCAATTCTCATAAGGTTCGCTCCGTCCTGATTGTCATTGCTTTTGCAACGCAAGGCGCACTGGACGGGTTCCGAGACGGGTTTTTAGGCGGTCAGCGAGACCTCCAGCGCATCCCCCACAGCCAGCTCTTCGGCGCGCATGACTTTGCGCGATATCAGCAGCACCCATTCCTTGCCGCTCGGCTCGTTTGAGGCTGAGGGCGTGCCTGCGCGCTGCGGGAAGACGCTGCTGGACCATTGCGTCTCTCCAATGCGGGCGGTGACCTTGATCGAGCCAAAGCCGCGCTGACGCCCGAATTCGAGGCGGTCCAAAAGGGCTCTTGCGGTCAACTCGTCAGCAACCTCGCCGGTGAAGGTGACGAGATGATAGGTGCCGCGCTCGCCCTGCCAGCGTTGCAAGGGGAGGGTGGCGGTCAGCGTCTCGCTCACTCAGCGCCTTCGTCATTGTATTCGAACGGGCGCACCGGCACCGGGATATTGCAGATATCCGCGCCGCCAGCAGGCGTGATGAAGAACGGATCGCGACGATTGGCGCGCGCTTCGGCATAGCGCGCAAAGGTCTCGGTCTCGGTCGAGAGATATTCGTATTGTGGGCGCTCGTCTTCGGGCAGGTCGGATGCGACCCGGATCGAGAGGATCGGCGTGCGCTTATCCGCTTCCTCAGCGGTGTAAAACCCCAGCGCGCCGGACCCGCGCGGCAGCGAAGAGAGATGCTCCATCCCGCCGATAATGCGGCCAACGAGGGCAATGTTGCGGTCAAGATGACGCGGGGCATGGCCGATCACGGTGTAGAGTTCTGCGCCGGTGCCAGTGTCAGGCGAGTAACTGCGGCCAACGCCGACCACCCCGTAGCAGTGGACTGTCGCGACGCCGGTCAACGCATTGGTCACGGGCCAGCCCGAATGCCAAGACCCACCCTTTGAATAAGGGTCTGGCACTCTGAACAGTCCGGCGAATTGGTCGAGCTGCGAGGGGGCGACCATACCGTCAGGCCCTATGAGCGCGTCCGCATGGTCGCGTGGAAAGAGCCTGATAAAATCTGCCAGCATATCGTTGCGCAGACGATCATAAGATGATGTACCGGGTGCGACGATATAATCGTCTTCTCCCATCACCTTCAGCCCCTCAGGCAGCGGCTTCTTCGCAATCCCTGCGCCTTGGGGATTGTCATGTCCCGGATCGCCCCATTGGACGACGTAATTGTCCTGCACCCGGTTCACGCTCGTGCCGTCATACCATTCGGCCCGCGCGAGCGTCTTGATGTTGGCGACCCAGCCTTGGCTGAAAGGCGGCGGCATCAATTGCAGGATAACCTTGCGCTCCTTCCCCTCGGCATCCGGCGCGAGCGTCATCACCAACATTTCCTCCGGCGCGATCACCACCCAATCCGACTGAGGAGCGGCGTTGACCATGTCAGACGGGCCGAGCGCCTCAGCGGGCGGCGCTGGCGGCGGCTGCGTCTCTGTCTGAGCAAAGGCGGTCGCAGTTAAAGCGCACGCGGAAATCGCAAGCGCGGTGAAAGCGCGGCGGGCTGTGACGGTGGCATTGGTCATGGTAGAACTGTCTGCCACCACCAGAGCGCTTGCGAAAGAGCAAAGGTCCGTCTATCCGCCCGCAATCCCGAACAGGGCGCGCGGAGCGGTGGCCGAGTGGTCGAAGGCGCACGCCTGGAAAGTGTGTATACGGTAACCCCGTATCGTGGGTTCGAATCCCACCCGCTCCGCCATCAGGTGCTTCGACAGTCTTTCAGCCTGACTTCGGCGCTCCATCCTCAGTTTTCATGCGATAAGCGGCAACGGAAAATCCGATGGCTGACAACCAAAGCACGGGCCCAAGGAAGTTTGCAGGCGGCGCAATCAGTGCAGGGACAACCAAAAAGGCTATGAATGGTAAATCGCTCACCGTCGTTCCAATCGCGTTGATCCAAAGCGCGAGCTTGAGATCCTTGCGTTCCAATAGGACGTAATCATGGCAAGGACCGCAAAGAACAGCAAGAATGCTGCGTCTTGAAACAAGCGGCCCTGCACAACTCCGCTTTGTTCAGAAGCCAGAGAGAACACCGACATCGCTGCAATCAGATGGAGCAGGCCCCAGATGAAGAACAAGAATGCGCCAATCCTTGCCAAAAGCAGTTTCATTGAATCCCCCTAAATCAAACTCGGTCACAACTCTGCCAGTCGGACCAACGCTGGGTTTCTGATCGAGCGAAGGGATCGCTCAATGGGTCAAAATCATTTCTCCAAGGTAGACGCTTTGTTCGCCTACATTCGCAGTAGCAACCAAGTCTCCGTAGGATGGATGATTGATTTCGAGTTGGTAGTCGCCGCTTTCTGGTTCCAATCCATCAAGCTTGAACTCGCCAAAGACATCAGATCGAGTGGAGCCGATCTCGCGGCCATCTTGGAGCAAGGTCACGCTAGCTCGTTCAACGCATTCCTCGCGGCCATCGACCTTTGCAATGACCGTGCCGCCGATGAAGCATTTCGTGAAGCGATTGAGATTGCGATAGTAGACCCTCGGTTTCGTTTCTAATTCCGGGAGAAGCGTTTCCAAACCTTCGGCTTCCGCCCGGTCCTGCATCTCCGCGTCGGTGATTTTGACCGCTTCGATTGAACCCTTTGCGCCAACATCGACGCAGCGCGGATGCGCCCATCCGTCGTCGAGCAAGTGGGCGTCAAACGTCCAATGCTGGGGCAACTGAAGATCTTCATTCCAGATTACCGCACCATAGGGGCAGGCATCGACAATGTCCTTGCGCCCCTTGGCCTTGACCGGATCGATGATCACAATGCCGTCTGGGCGCTTGCGCACTGCATCACCGCCCATCTGCTGGCACGGGGCATTGTCGCAATGGTTGCACATCTGAAGGAGATAGGCCGCGTCGATGAGTGGGGTTTGCCCGCGCACTTTGCGCGAGACTTTCATGATGTCACCGCCATGTTCGGGCAAAGGCGCGCTGTAGCCGGGGAAGTCGTTGCCGACATATTCGTCCTTGGCGACGAGGACGCAATTGTTGGCATGGACGCTGTTCGCCACATCGATGATGAGGTTCCATTTTGCCCCATTTGTGGTTTTAGGCTGCTTTGGCATTGCGCAAGGCCTCCCGATTGGTGAACTTCTCGACTTCGACGAGCGCGGAGTTTGGGCTCATCGAATGAGTTTTGCTGGTTTGAGACCGGTCGGGGGTGAGCATATTCAGGCAGCCGCCGATCTCTACCGTTTCGTTGCCAATCGTCACAAGATCGAACTTCGCGCTCGATTGATACCCTTTGATCGAACCCGCTCCGACCATGGGCGAGACGTCTGCCACGCAAATCACAGAGCCGCGGTCGTTAAAAACCTTGACCAAATCGCGATCCTTAAGGCCGCGCGCCTCTGCGTCTTCGGAGCTAATCCTGAGCAGCCAATAGTAATGCCCGTCGACCAAGGCGCGATGGTCCTCGATCTGATCGGTGAACGGCGTGTTGTCTGCATGGGTGTGAAAGCTGTAGCGGCTGTGCGTGCTGATCATTTGCAGCGGAAACTTGTCTGAGAGCTCGGTAGTCTGCGGCCCTTCCCATGACGGCGTATAGCGATTGACTGCAGGCCGATCAGGTTGAACGGCTTCCATGCGCCGCAACGTCGTCGGTACGAATTCGAATTTGCCGCTGGGTGTTTGCAATCCTTCGCCAAACCTGTCGGCAAATTGCGATGGAAGTGGAAACGGCTCTGGCAGGTCTTTCTTCCTCCCTTCTGCAAACCAATTCATGGAAACAGGAGCGCGCAGCTCTTCCTTCTCAGCCGGCACTACGTAGTATCCGCGTTTGCAAAATTCCTTCCAAGAGATCTTCTGCGGCAGATCGGAACTGTCAAAGACGCGCTTGCACCAGTCGAGCTCACTGCATCCTTCGGTGAAGACCTGGCCAAGGTCAAACCTCTCCAGCAGGTCTGCAAAGATCTGATAATCGGATCGGGATTCTCCCAAAGGCTTGATACATTTGTGTTGGAGGACGATGACCCGATGGTTGAGCGATTCAAAGCTGTGATGCCCGTAGCCACCAGCATTGCTCCACTCTCCGATGTCCCAACGTTCGAAATTGGTGCAGGCGGGCAGGATGATGTCAGCGAATTTCGCCTCACCTTCCATAAAGATCGATTGGTTCACAACGCATTCGATGCTGTCATGGCGATAGGCGTCGACCCAGCGGCCCGACTTCGTTCCCGTGCTGAAGATCGACCCGCCAAATCTGTAGATCATACGAATGGGTGAGTAACCCGGCGCGGGATATTTGACCGGCGTGAATTGGGCTTCTTGCGAGGTGCAGTCCCACAGATAGCCCTCTGCCTTTCCGTCAATGATCGCTTCGGGGATTTGCTGCTTGGGCACCAGCTGCTTAACCGGGTTCATGCTCACGACGTGAGGCATGCGCTGGTAGTTGTTTATCGGGCTGCTGGAGTTGTTGAGGTCGCCGGAGATCCCGCCTTCGGCATAGCCGGGGAAGTAGAAATGAAAATCGACCGGTGAACCGCAGGTCAGATTGCCAAAATTGACACCCGGTTTGCCCCAGCCTTGCATTGCCATCATCATGACCATGCACCTGGCCCATTGCGCACCGTTGGAGCCGCGATTGGCACCGCCAAATCCGATCCCGCCAGCGCCGCACGAGAGATAGGTTTTCTTCTTGCCCCAAGAACGGGCCAGCGCCCTTGCTACCCGCGCGGGTACGCCAGTCTCGCTCGCTTGCCATTCAGGCGTTTTGGGAATGCCGTCTTCTTCGCCCAGAACATAGGCGCGCCATTCGTCGAAGCCGGTGGTCTTTTCAGCGACATAGCCTTCGTCATAGAGGCCTTCGGTCACCCACACATACATGATTGCGATGGCTAGCGCAGCATCGGTTGTGGGCTTGATCGGAATCCATTTGCCGCCAAACATCTGCGCGGTTGGGTTATGGTGCGGGTCGATATGGACAAACTCGATCCCCAGTTCGCGCGCCCACTGGCGGCGTTCGGTGGACTCAAGGCCCGCATAGGCTCCGTTGGTGCTTTCTGGATCTGAAGACCAGAAGACCACTTGGTCGGCTTCTTTAAGGCAATCTTCAAGCGTGCCGTAGCTGGAAGGCATGCCGACTTTCAGCGTGTTTCCATAATGATGGGTGGCACCCCAATACCAGCCCTCCCAGCTGTCCGGGTTCATCAGCATTCGCGTTCCGCCAATCAAGTTGCAGAAGCGCGAATGGGCGCTGATATAATAGCCCACATTACCCCACATCTGGTGCGAGCTGGTTGGCATAAATATGGAGCCAGGGCCGTATTCGCGCTTTTGACGCTTCATCTCGTTTGCGACGATATCGAGCGCTTCGTCCCAGCTGATCCGCTCATATCCCGAGACACCGCGGTTTTGCGGATTGCGCTCTCCGTTAGGATCAAAATCAACGCGCTTCATCGGGTGCTTTATCCGGTTATCCGAATAGACCATCCCCTTGCAGGATAGAGCATGCGGCGCGACCGAACCGAGCCTGCGAGGGGTGAAATGATCTCCGCGTGCCTCAATCGTCCAGCTCGGTGCGTCCTTTTCATTGAAGACAATCGGGGTTGTGCGTACGATCTTGTCATCGCGAACATCGACGTGAACAGGGCCGCCATTGGTCGTCATGGTGTAGCGCATTGTCCCGTCGCGCATCTTCTCACCATAAGAAAACCCGCCTGCCTCGCGCTGCGCGCGCTGGACAAGCTGCGCCATCCAGTTTCCGATTTGGTCAGAGCCTTCGAGTGTAACCAGGAAGTTCTTTGCCGCATGAATGCGAAACAGCATGTCAGGCTTGGGGCTGAGCATCTTGAGTGCGACATCAATGTCTTTGAAGACCATCCCGGCGTCAGGAGCGGGGTGGATGCCACCCTTCGATGTGAGCTTGCCATCTGTGAACTGGTAGTAGCGTCCGACTGTGCCGTCGCGCAGCCTGATCTGAAACACGCCATCGTGCTTGCGCATGTCCTCGGCAAACCCCGCGCTTTTCTTTGCTGCGCGTCCCATCATTGGCGGGAGAGCCGCCAATATGGTTCGAATGGCGGTCTTCTTGATCGCTTCCTTCACGTGTTCATCCCCGCGTGATTTTGCCACTTATGGCGTGGGTGCGCCTTCTATCTGGCGGCGCAGATATTGCGCTGTGACGGATTTGCATCAGAGCAAGATACGATCGCACAGCCACAAACCCAATTGACTAACTTCGTTGACATACGAATATAATAAGATATATTTCGCAGCAATGCAAAATATATGAGAATGGCGAGCGCGGCGGAGACTGCGACAAGCTATGGATCGGTTGGGAGAGAATAATGTACCGCACGAAAGCAATTTTGCTGGCCAGCACTGCTGCAGCCATGATCGTTCCTGTCGGTGCTGCGCAGGCACAGGACAGCGAAACCGCGAGCCAGGATGACAACGTCATTGTCGTCACCGCGCGAAAACAGGCGGAGAGCCTGCAAGACGTCCCGATTTCAGTTGCTGTTACCCAAGGTGAGGAAATCCGACAGAACGTTGTTACCGATCTGGAG
This sequence comes from Pseudomonadota bacterium, assembly GCA_039815245.1. Lineage (GTDB taxonomy): Bacteria > Pseudomonadota > Alphaproteobacteria > Sphingomonadales > Sphingomonadaceae > Erythrobacter. Next base: position 484,859 of record JBCBZR010000003.1, read on the forward strand.
GATTTGACGGTTATTTCGCCCACAGTGACAGTGACACGTACGCCGGTGGCTGACGCGCTTTATATCCGCGGCGTCGGTTCTGGCGGCGCTGCCAGCTTCCAGCAATCAGTGGGTACCTTTGTTGACGGCCTCTATCTTGGTCGCGGGCCAGCCGCCCGCGCTGCTTTCCTTGACGTTGAACGCGTCGAGGTATTGCGCGGACCGCAGCCCGTTTACTTTGGCAACGCCACAATTGGTGGCGCTTTCAACATTGTGAGCCGCGGCCCTGGCGACGAGTTGGAAATCAACGCGCAATCGAGCTACGAATTTAACGCCGATGAATGGGTAACCGAAGTCGGCATTGGTGGCCCGATCACTGACACTTTGGGCTTGCGGGTGGCTTATGCTCACACCGAAAGCGATGGCTGGCTGACCGACACGGTGCAAAACGTGCGAGTGCCGGTCATAAATAATGATGCCGTTCGTGGCACCTTGCAATTTGAAGACGGCAGCTTTGATGCAACGCTAAAAGTCAGCTACTCGGACAACGTCGAAGAGGGCGGCCGCCTGCAGGTGATCGAATGCGGCCCTGAAAACGCTCCTGTCTTTGGCCCGAACTGCAACCCCGCGATTTTCGGCGTGCCTGGATTTGAAGACGATCTCGATTTCAACTTGGCGCGCGGCGGCGTTTTGCCAAATGGTCGTCCCTTAGAAGATCTCAATGAGCTGGAGATCTTCAACACCTCACTTAGCCTGAATTATGAATTCGGCGATGGGCACACGCTCAGTTCTGTCACGGGATTGGTGAAGTATGACAACACTCGCTTGGTAGATGTTGGCTCGAGCACGAACAATTTTGCACTGTCTGACCGTACAGAAGATTATGAGCAATTCAGTCAGGAAGTGCGACTGACTTCGCCTTCGGATCAGGCACTCACCTATATGGTTGGCGCTTATTATGAGGAAACCGAGCTTGATTTCACTCAAGCGGCCAATAATGGACCCGGCGGCCCTCCGGGCACTCCATTGTTCAACGGTGTTCAATCGCTAGCGAATTACGTTCAGGATCAGCGCTCGATCGCGGTTTTCGGATCACTCGCATATGAGATCACCGATAATCTTACGATTTCGGTTGGAGCCCGTTACACCGATGTCCAGACCGATGCGCTTCGCACTCAGGTGACGAACACGCTGGATGGAGACCCTGCTCCGCCTGAAGTGGTTGCGGCTGCGGCCAATATCAACGGACCCAACCCGCGCGATGAATTTGTTATTGGTGGCGAGCGTTCGGATTCAGACTTCAACCCATCGATTGAGCTGCAATACAAGCCGACCGAGGAAGTTCTCCTGTACGTGTCTTACAAACGCGGGTTCAAACCCGGCGGCTTCGATTCTCAAATGCAGTTGTCAATCCTGGCTCAACCAACGCCCGAGGATCCCAATGGCGGGTTCGAGTTTGACGATGAAACGGCTGAATCCTTCGAGTTCGGTGCCAAGATGGAGCTGCTTGACCGTGCTTTGACACTTAACATCGCAGCCTTCAGGACTAACTTTAGTGATCTTCAGGTCCAGTCATTCGACAGCACCACGAGCACCTTTGTAACCGGCAATGCAGGCGCATCGCGTTCGCAAGGTATCGAGCTTGACGCGGTTTGGCGGGCAACCGACTTCTTAAGTTTTAACACATCGCTCACTTACTTGGACTCGACCTTCACTGACTTCAATCGCGCGGTGTGTAACAGCGAGCAGCAGGCCGCCTTCAACGCGAACCCGATGGGGGCGATCCAATGCATCGCGACAATCGATGGACAATCCACGCCCTTCGCCCCTGATTTTTCAGGGTCGGTGGGCTACAATCTGGATCTGCCGCTGACCGACAATCTTGATGTTGTCTCGAGCGGACGCGTAAACTTCACGACTGAGTTTGAGACATTTCAAAACGCGGATCCAAGCGAAATCCAAGATGGGTATGCGAAGATCGATGCCCGCATCGGCCTTGCTTTTAACGACAAGCAATGGGAGCTGGCCCTTTACGGCAAGAATTTGACCGACGAGGTAACATTCCGCTTCGCCGGCGAGCTTCCCGGACCAGCTGGGCGCTTCGCACTCGTCGACCGTCGCCGTGAATTGGGAATTCAAGCCCGGGTGAACTTCTAACAAAATTTCGTCGGGGCAGAGAGCGGCTAACCTTCTTCACGTGAGTCGGTTAGTCGCTGCCCCTCGCGGAGGCGCCAATATGAATGGGAATTCAGTCATGAGAATAGGAGCGACTGAAGTGCCGATTCTTGAAGCGGACATGTTTTCCGACGCTGTCCTGAAGGATCCGTTTCCAGCTTACCGGCAACTTCGTGATCTGGGCCCGATTGTCTACCTTGAAGAGCTCGGCATGTTCGGGGTCGGCAGATATGATGATGTCAAAATGGCTTTGCGGTCTTCGGATCGTTTGATCTCGGGAGAGGGGATCGGGATGAACCCTCTCATCAACGATATGGAAGGCAGGCCCCGACAGATCATCACCGTCGATGGCCCAGCCCACTCCCGAATGAAGCGCCCTTTGTTGAAATCCATCGGTCCCAAAGCCATTGAGGCTTACCGCGATCAATTAAAGAGCCTGATCAGCGGGCATACCGAAAGACTGATCGGCAAGGATTGGTTTGACGGCGTAACCTCGCTGGCTCAATTCCTTCCTGTGACTGTTATCTCACACCTCGTAGGACTGCCCGAGCAAGGCCGTGAGAATATGCTTCGCTGGGCCTCATCGACATTTAATTTCCTCGGACCCAATATGGACGATGTGGAAGCCGATGTGGCTGCCTTTGAGGAGGTGAACGAATTCCTCGGAACCGTGCCAGCAGATAGTATGAAAGAGGGCAGCTGGGCAGACGATCTGTTTAAGGCCACCGAGCGCGGTGAATTGGATGTATTCGAAGCCCGAGGCGCGCTTGCCACCTATGTTCTACCGGCCTTGGACACAACGATCTTTGCGAAGGCCAATTTGATCTACAATCTGGGCAGCAACCCAGATCAGTGGGAAAGACTGAAAGCGGACCCCAGTTTGATCAAGAGCGCGGTGTATGAGGGCGTTCGCCACAGCGCGACCGTGCGGGCCTTCTCCCGCTTTGCGAAAAGCGATTATCACGAAGGAGACGTGTTTGTTCCTGAGGGCGAGCGGGTCGTCCTCTTCTTTGGGGCAGCCAATCGCGACGAGCGTCAATATGACAATCCGGACGCCTTTCGTGTTGATAGAAATCCACGCGACAATCTCGGTTGGGGGCATGGCGACCATTTGTGCGCCGGCATGTTCCTAGCACGCCTTGAAATGGAAGTGATGCTCGAGGCTATTATTGAGCAGGTCGAAATGATCGAAGTTGGCTCACCTGTCTATGGCACCAATCAGGGGCTTTATGGATTAGATTCAGTGCAAGTCAGACTGAATTGAGGGCCACATGCCAGAGCCACATTTCGGTTTAGCCTCTGCAACCTTGGCGACTAAAAGCGGGATGGATTGATCCTATAAAAATCAGAACATTGCGGGGTCTTGCGACAATGGCGAAATCGCTTGAACAGCTTGTTGAGGAAGCAAATGCAGAATTGACCGCGCCCGGTCAGACGACAGTTCTCGGCGGCAGCGAAAACGAAACACCGCGCTTTGAACTCTATCACGCACCATTTTCGATCTGTTCGCAGAAGGTGCGCACGGTCCTCATTGAGAGAGACTTGGCATTCACTTCCCACGCGCTGAATCTTCCTGTGTCTGAGACACAATCCGCCGATAGCTATCGCGTAAGCTATGTCAGATTAAGGATGCTGGTCGCACCCAAGACAGGGCTGGTGAACGGGTATACCGGCCAGTCGTCCGTAGCCGCTGAGGGGTTTGATCCTTGCGTTGTTCCAACGCTCGTCGATCACGAGCAAGAGAGCGTGCTGGTCGATGCGACGGAGATCTGTGACTATCTTGATCGCGAGGCCGGTGGCCTAGTCAGCTTGGTGCCTGATGACATCGCAGAAGACGTTCACGAACAAGTAGCGCTGGTCGACGAGGCACCCCATCCTGCGGTGTTATACGGTGCGTCCCCGGACGGTGAAGACATCCGTCCAGAGACTTTTGCGATACCGATCACAGGGTCACCTGGACATGCGGTGAAGCACCTGAGCAGGATCAAGGAAAGCGTCGCCAGCGAGCCAGAATTGGTCGCAGCCTACGACGCGAAGATTGCCCGGCAATCGAGTGCACAGCGATTTATCTATGATCGAGCGGCCATGATTGACGCCTATGCGCGCATGTCGAAACATGTCGATCAGCTCGAAGCTTACCTCAGCGATCGTGGCGGTAAATGGGCCTGCGGAGACCGTTACACGATGGCCGATATTATGTGGTCAGCCAGCCTTTTCCGATTGAAGTGGCTTGGCCTTGGCCGGCTTTGGGAGGTTGAAGGCAGTGCTCCTGCGGTCCGCGCCTATGTTGAGCGGGCATTCATGCGTCCCAGTTTTCGGCGAGCCGTGATCGATTGGCCGATGGGCACGCCGCCTTCACGCCATATCGAGCATTCAGCGGCTTACGCGCAGGAGCTGTTTCGTGTTTGGAAAGCCATGCGCGAAGTAACGGACGCATAGAGTTGTCCCTGCACGCTTAGACATTCGAACCACCTTCCGTTCAATATGTGTGGTCCTTCAGCCAATCGACATATTCGCGGAGGGCTTCTTCAAGATTGTGCGATGGCTTGAACCCAAAATCGCTTTCAAACCGGGATCCATTAAACCCCAGATCTATGGTTTGATTAGGAAGCTCCTGTGGAGTGATTTCCATTCTCTCGGCACAATCGGGTGCAACCTTGAGTAGAGCCTCAAGTTGCGCGCGGGGACTGGGAGGAAAGCTGCTGCTGATGTTGTAGATTTTGCTCTTCAGCCTCTCAGCAGCCATCGCAACCTGGATACATTCCGCATTATGCTTCACATAATTGACCGGCATCGAAGCGAGGCCAGCCCATAGGCGCTCGATCGGAACCGCGCCGTATCCGGCCCATTCCTTGAATCTATCAATTCGGCCCGCGGCGACGTGTGCGGCGACCCCCAACGGGCTGCCCAGTGCCTGATAGCCTGGTCCGAACATCATCGGGGCGCGTAGCACAACAACCTCCAACTCGTGGGGTTCCGGCTTTTGAGTGCCCGGAGGAACCGAGAGCCCCATTTGGAAATTCTGCCCGTAGTCCAACGCCATGATTTCGATGGCGCGCTTGGTCGCGACCTCAAACTTGAGCATGATCTCTTCGTCAACGTCGGATTGTGCGACGACTTCTGCCGGGAACGCGACCGTTTCGTTGAAAGGCGGAATCAGACCGCCATAAACCGCCATGGAGCCGCCAAACACAACCCGCTTCACGCCGCTCTTTCGTGCGGTCTCGAGGCAGTTGATCATGATGGGATAGATTTGGTTGTTCTGATCGCGGGTCAGCGCATGCTGGTGCGTGTGCACCAACAGCGCCATCCCTGAGAATTGATGTTTGGCAAACAGCGCGCGCACCTGTTCGATATCGAGCAAGTCGACGCGCTCGACCGTAATTAGCTCGCTTTCCTTCTGCAGCTGCTCACCAACCTCGTCACGTTCTTTGCGGCTGGAGACGACCACGCATGTGCCTTTCGCCGCGAATGCGCGGGCGGTCGCCGCGCCGAGCATACCGGTCCCTCCGGCAATGAATATCTTCTCCATAAAGGCCTCCCTAGTGCCGCTTTTTGTGGCTTACTTCGCAAACACCGCTCGCACGGTGCGGCTCAAGCCATCGTGCAAACTTCCTTCTCGCAAAACGATCTCCAGTTCCTCCAGATACAGACACTGGAGCGCGCCAAAATCCTGACGCAGAATGTCTGCCGAATAGAGCATGTCGTTGGTTCCGGGCCCACCGGAACCATGTGTATCGCGAAGCGGCAAATGACCGATGGCAAAGGCTTCCAAGATCAAAAGACCGCCCGGCGCTAGAGCCTTGGCCATGCGGCCATGTGCGGATTGGCGTACGGCCGATGGCACATGGAAAAAGATCGGAGCGACGCACGAAAATGCACCTTCCTCAAGGTCAATCTCCAGGAAGTTTCCAATCTGCGTGTCAAGGCGAACGCCTTGTCGCGCAGCCGCCTCTTCAGTCTGCGCGATGGCGACTGACGACATGTCAATACTAAGCGGATGAAGCCCCTGTTGGGCAAGCCAGATGCCATTGCGCCCTTGGCCGTCTCCGGGCAGCAACGCACGTCCTGATTTGGGTAGCATGCCTGCCATGGCAGCAAGAAACGTGTTGGGCTCTAGGCCGTAGACTGCGAGATCGCTGCCATAGCGTTTGTCCCACATTTCTGTGATCGAATTGGTTGGGGCGAGACGCGATTTGGGCATCGATCCTTTTTATATTCTTAGCGGTGCAAAATTTGAACAGAAAAATACGCCGTTGTACGAAATATGCTATCACCTTGCGGGTGACTGATATCGTGCCAATGTCGGCCCGATCACACTAAGACGAAAGCGTTGGAACCGGGATGACCATCATCCAGACAATCTCTCCCAGAGCTGAACATTTGGGACCGTTGCCGATCCGCAGAATTCTTCCGGCCCCAGAGCGGCAAATGGTCGGCCCTTTCATATTCATGGACCAGGGTGGGCCAATAACCGTCCCATATCGCGCAGATGCAGGCGTTTCTGAGCATCCGCATGCTGGCCTATCCACTTTCACATATCTGATGGCGGGATCTGGCTATCACCGCGACAGCGCAGGCCATGAACAGATCATCGAGACTGGCGATATTGCGCTGATGACCGCCGGAAGCGGTATCACCCATGAAGAGCGTCCCGACCAATCCGAAAACTCGTCAACACGTGAAGTCTATTTCCTGCAATTATGGCTGGCCTTGCCCGACGAACGCGAGGACATGCCGCCGACGTTCGAGCATCACCCTGCAGCCTCACTCCCAATGGTTCGAATGGACGGCGCAGAGCTGCGCGTCTTGATTGGAGAGGCTTGGGGCCAGCGTGCCCCTACGAGCGCTTTCGTTGAGACCGTTTTTGTCGAGATGCACCTCGATCCGGGATGCGAATTGCCGATCGAACCCGATTGTGCTGAGCGTGCGATTTTCTTGCTGGAAGGCGATGCAACCATAGGTGGGGTGGACGCAGAGCCTTATGATCTCAACGTTTTGGAAACTGGCCAGAAGCCAGTCCTGGCAACCAAGCAAGGCGCCCGAGCTATCCTGTTGGGCGGCGCATCATTTCCCACTCCGCGGTTCGTAGCCGGAAGCTTCGTCGCTTCGTCAGAGCAAAAGATCATGCAATGGATGCGCGATTATCGCGCCGGAAGATTTCCAACCCTTGGTGGTTAGCCGTTAGAGTCAGCTTTGGCATTGTAGCGAAAGATGACATGTTCGGCAGCTAGCGGCCATCGTAAGCCACTCTAAACCCAACATGGCTTGTTCCCAGGTCACGCTCCTGAACTTGGAGAGCTGTGGGGCGATAGCGGCGGCAATAATTGTCCGCGCACAGATAGGAACCCCCTTTGATTGTGGAACCAGATTGGTCAGAACCATCATCCGTCCATTCCCAGACGTTCCCAATCATGTCATGCAAGCCAAATGCATTTGCCTCGAAACAGCCGACCGGGGAGGTGCTGACGAAGCCATCTTCGCCTGTGTCCCTTGCGGGAAACACGCCTTGGTAGTGATTGGCCTCAATAAGGCCATCCGAGTTGGTTGGCGGGACAGATCTTGGGTTGCCTGCACGTGCAGCAAACTCCCATTCTGCCTCGCTTGGCAAACGCCCACCACGCCAACGCGCATAAGCAAGCGCGTCTTCGTGAGTAACATGCACAACTGGATGGAACTCCCTTTCGTCCAGATTTGAGCCTGGTCCGGCGGGGCTCCCCCAATTTGCTCCGGAAACCCACCGCCACCATCGCCGATTCTGGCGATCGGGCTGAACGAAGACAGCCGAACCGGGTTCCCGCATTTCTGGTGGAAGCTGTTCGGTGTTTGGCGGTGGCCTTTCAGCAGTCGTTACATATCCGGTAGCCGCAACAAATTCGGCGAACTGAGTATTTGTAACCTCGTGGGCATCAATGAAGAAGGTATCGACAGTGACCTGTGTCGGCGGACCTTCCTCCGAGTACATTGGATCGACACCCAGCATAAATGTGCCGCCCATTATCTCTATCCTGCTTCCGACATCTTCCGGCGCAAGACACTGTGCGATTGTCTGCCTATCATGGTCCAGCTTGCCACAGCCACAGAGCGTCAAGAGGATCAAGAGGAGGTAGTGGGTCGGTCGTCCCCTATTCATGACTTCTTCCCAATTCTGACATCAGCGCAGCCGTCGAATAGCTGCTAACGCTGTACGGCACGAGATAGGTCAAAACGATTTTCTAAGCTGCAGGCGTATAGCCGCCGATAAGCAGGTCTCCATGATTGATTGCTACCAAGATGGTTCCAACCACAGCGCTGACTTTGAACGCACGTTTGACAGTTATCGGTTTGAGCAACAGCGAAGCGAAGCTCATGCTATGTGGACTGGACTCCATACCCTCAGTGGAACTGCACTGGCAGTTCAGCAAACCCTTGCAGAATGTTGTTCATGATTGGTTTGGGTTCTCCAACCTCGATCCGATCTACGTATTGCACGAGCGCAGTTGCGAGCGCCTCCATCTCCAATCGGGCGAGATGCATGCCAGCGCAGATATGCGAGCCATGGCCCCACCCCAAATGATCACGTGGATTGCGGTCAATCTGAAACTGATCAGCCTCCGGATAGTGGCGCTCGTCCCAATTGGCGCTCGCGTAGAGAACGGCTGCGCGTGAACCAGCCGGAATGGTACCAGCCACTGTCACGTAATCACGTTCGACGAAGCGTGTGAAACTGCGAATGGGAGAGGAAAGCCTTACACTCTCATAAACCATAGATCGAATGTGGCTCTTGTCTGCCTTGAGTGCATCATAGGCACCTGCTGTGGTGGCCAATCGCCAAAGCATGTGAGCCGATGCGAGGATAGTGGTGTCGAGGCTTGGTGCCACATAATCGACGACCATCATCGCCGCTTCGCTTTCGCTGATCTCACCCTTGTCGATGTGCTCAAAAATTCGCGCGGCCCAGCCGTCAGGCTTGACCGTTTCAGGGCCCAATTGCCGAGTGTATTTGATCAGACCGAGCGCCGTTTGAAGCGCAGCAATTGTGCGATCATTCATCGGGCCCAATGCATCGAAAGTGGCGGCTGCCCATTCGAGCATGTTTTCGCGGCCGCTCTCCTCAAGTCCGACCAATTCGGCAACGATCGTGACAGGTAGGTAAGAGGCAAAGTCCTTGACCCCGCAAAACTCATCCCGTGACAAAAGATCCAGAATCAGTTTGTCGGCGCTGTCGGCTACTTTGTGTTTCACCGCTTCGAGTGACTTCGGGACCAAAGGCTTGGTAAGGATCTTTCTTCGCCGGGTGTGGGTCGCGCCGTCGCTTGTTATAGTCGCTTCTGAACTTGTTCCATTGATGAAATCGTTCGCCGCTACGCCGTGGCCATTGAGCAGAGTATCGTCAGCGCGAAGAGCTGTCCGGACGGCATCGAAATGGGTGACGGCATAAAGGTCGTTTTCAGGCAAATGCACCACAGGCCCAACATCGCGAAGCGCCTTGTATATCAAGGGTGTGTTGGTCAGCGCCTCGTCGCTGAAAAGGTCGATCTTGCTTGCCGGGATTTCCACGCCAGCCTCCTTTAGTTGGCTTCGCAACTCATTGGAGGTTGATGGCCTTGTCGAAGGCCGGGCGAGCCGCAATTCTTTCGACGTACCCTTTCATATTGGTCATCTCATCGCTCACGCAGCCGACCCTGTTGCTCATGAAGCAAGCGTGACCGAGCATGATGTCAGCCCCGGAAAAATCTCCGATCAAATAGTCGCGACCCTCCAGCGCCTCTTCCACCGGTTGCAGCGCTTTGGCCAGCAGCCGTTGCGCCTGTCCCAACACGGTTTCATCGCGGCGTTCCGGTGGTAGCAAGATGGTTTGGACAACGATCGTGTTGATCGGTGGCATGATCATGCCCTCGCAATAGTGAAACCACTGGAGGTATTCCGGAAAACGAGGGTCATCGACTGCGGGTTTAAGGCCGCCATTCTTGTGCCGCTCCAGAACGTAGTCGACAATTGCGCCAGATTCATAAATCGACACATCGCCATCCTCTAGCACCGGAATCCGCCCCAATGGATGGCGCGCGCGATGTTCGTCAGATTTCAGATCCTTGGGATGGAAAGCCATCTTATTGATTTCATAGGGCAGTCCTAACTCTTCCAAGAGCCATACGATCCGACCGGCTCGGCTGTTCGGCGCAAAGTGAAGCCTTAGCATAGGTCTTAAACTCCGGATTCTAGATGACGGCGGCCGAATGGCCACCATCGACGGGAAGCACGATTCCATTCACGAAGGAAGCGGAAGGCGAAAGCAACATCATGACCGGGCCGATGAGCTCTTCCAGTTCGCCAGCACGCCGCGCAGGAGTGCGCTTCATGTATGCGAGCCCCGCTTCAGATGTCAGATATTCTTCGGTAATCTCGGTCACATACCAGCCCGGAGCGAGCGTGTTCACGCGGATGCCGAATTTTGCCAGATCCATCGCCATGGCGCGGGTTAGCTGCACGACCGCACCTTTCGATGTGCAATAGGCTGCGTTGTGGTTCTTACCGCCCAAGCCAAGGATCGATGCAACATTGACAATGCTACCGGGTTGTTTGGCAGCAATCAGCCTTTGTACCGCTTCCTGCGCGACGTTCCAGACCCCATCCACATTGGTGGCCATTGTAAGATCATACTGTTCTTTGTTGGCATCCTGAAAAGGGCGACCGCTGCCCATGCCGGCGTTGTTGATTACGGCGTTGACCATTCCGATCTCGCTTTCGGCATGATCATAGGCTGCCTTGACGCTGTCAGTGTCCGTCACGTCCATTGTCACCGCGGTCGCCGTCCCACCGGCGGCCCTAATTTCTGCGACCAGTTGTTCCAGCCGATCCATCCGCCGGGCAGTGGCGACGATTGCCGCACCAGCCTGCGCCAAAGCAGGGGCGAGAGTTCTGCCAATTCCGCTCGACGCTCCGGTGATTAACACCACCGTTCCTTCCAATGAAAACCGCTCGATTGTCATCCTATGCTCCTTTCGACGCGCCTATGCGGCACGGTCAATTAATTGCTGTAGGGACTGTCCGGAGGCCTTTTGTTCGGCCTGCATTCCCTCAATCATCTGCATAAGCGGAGGGGGCATTGCCACTTCTCGCGAGAACTCCTCGCGAGCATGAAGGCCATCATACCAGGCCCCAAGTTTGGGGTGGCTGTCGTTCAACGGATAGCCTGCAAGCGTCAGGCGGAATGCATAAATATACCAAGCGATATCGACGAGCGAGATTGCGTCGCCCATGAGGTAGGGTTGATCGGTAAGGTGTTGTTCGAGCTTGTCGAATGAGGCTTCAAAACGGCTGACCGCTTGCACAATCTGCTGGTCAGTAATCCCGTCATTCTCGATCATGTCCTTGAAGAACTTGAACTGGACATCCTTCTCTGGGTCCACCTCACCGCCGACCGTTCCGGTTCCAGCCGCATTGAACTTTTCCAGCTCGTCTGCGCTGCGCATCGCGCGCTTGTCACCAAACATGTAGCGCATCGAAATGGCGCGAAGATCGAGGTGGAGTTCATCCTCCTCGTCGAGCAGTGCCTTGGCCTCAGTGTTCTTGCCGTCGGGGATCAATTGTGGCTCGGGAAACTTGGTTTCGAGATACTCCAATATGTCGTTGCTTTCGATTATGACTTTCCCGTTGTCGACCAGCACCGGTACCAGACCGCGCGGATTGATCCCCATGAACCAGTCCGAGTAGTTCTCGCGCTGTGACAGATCGACATGGTGCGATTCCCACACCACTCCCTTGAGCGACAGGAAAATGCGGGTCTTTTGCGAGCAGGACGAGCCCATGAAATGGAGCAGGTGCAGGCCCTTCCAATCAAGCACCTCCTTAGTCGCGATGTCTTGTTCGAGCAGCTGTACCAAGCGAGCCTCCTATCTAGTCCTGAGAACTTGGCGGTGGTGGTCCCCCTGGCCGTTGCGCGCGCTGGCGAGCGACGAAATCGGCAAAGCTTTGTTCGCAGGCTGCATCGCATGGCCACTGATAGAGAGCCCTCGGCCTCATCGACATTGGCGGATCGGGAGGAATAACGCCGTTGGCACTTGCATATGTCCGATAATCGGCGATCATCGATGCCAACCTGTCAGGATGCTCATCTGCTATGTTTTTGGTCTCGCCTGGGTCCTCGGCGAGATTAAACAATTCCCAATTCCCGCTCCCCTGCGGCGGGCCAATGCGGGAAACCTTCCAGTCACCTAGGCGCAACGCGCCATTGCCGAAAAGTTCTGTGGCAAAACCTGAACCCGTAGAACCAGCCGGCTCTGTCCAGATGGACAACATGGATGCTCCGCTTGGTGCAAGCTTGCCATCATAAAGCGGATTGCCATCAGCACTGAGTCCTAGAATATCAAAAATTGTCGGGACGATATTGCTGACATGACCGATGCCGCCTGCAATTTCACCGCTCGCGATAGCCGGTCCGCTGACGATGAATGGTGATCTTATGCCTCCCTCGCCTACGCTTCCCTTGAACAGTCTAAAGGGCGTTGCTGAAACATTTGCCCATTCGCGTCCCATCACTGCGAAAGCGCCAGGACCGCCGGGATTGCTATAAGTGTTCCCCCAATTGGCTTCCATAAACTCGGGACTGGTGCCGGGATAGATAAGTGGAGCAGTCGCACTGGGACCGTTGTCGGAAAAAAACACGATATAGGTGTTTTCAAGTTCGCCATCGGCTTCGAGTTTATCAAGAACACGGCCGACTTGCTGGTCGAGCAGCTCGATCATTGCTGCATAAATTTCCATACCGCGATTATCCCGATCGCGGATTTCAGGTGACCGCTCATTCCATGGAGCGAGATGCAGCGGGACATCGGCCGGGAGCTTAGGCATTTCCCAAGCCATTGTGCTTTCGGCGATTAGGCCTGTCTGCGCCATGCGAGTCAGTCGCTCCGAGCGGATGGCCTCGGGGCCTACGTCGTAGCGGCCTTCGTACCGGTCCATCCAATTCTCAGGAACTTGAAGGGGATCATGCGGCGCGGTGAAGGCCAGATAGCCAAAAAAAGGCTTATCTTTGTCGCGGTCGCCGAGATAGCCGAGCAGCTTGTCCGTGTAGCTGATTGAAGAATAGAAATCTTCCGGGAGCTCTTCGACCTGCTCGCCATTCTCAAGGTACTCTGCTTTCTCTACCGGGCTTATTGGAAGCGAGTCTCCAAAATGGCTGGCCCCGCCTGGCAAGAGAGCAAACGATTGATCGAAACCGCGCCGGTTTGGCCATTGGTCCTCATCAACAGCAAGGTGCCACTTGCCGCTCATCATAGTTTCATAGCCATTGTCACTTAGCGCTTCGGCCAAAGTTACAACGTCGTTGTGAATCTGTCCGTCATAATTGCGGGTGGTCTGGTTGGGTCGACCGAGATTGTTCATCGTACCGATGCCGGCGACGTGATTGTCCAAGCCTGTCATCAGCATGGAACGGGTTGGAGAGCAGGTTGGCGCGACGTAGAAATTGGTCATACGCACGCCGTTGTTCGCGAGCCTGTCCAAGTTCGGCGTGCTGATTTCTCCGCCAAAGGCTCCGAGATCGGACCAGCCCATGTCATCAACCACAATTATCAGAAAGTTGGGCTTGCGCTCCTGCGCGGCCTCGCGGGCGGCGTCAGCACCGCTTTGGCTTGAGCAGGCGGAGAGCGCCAACAAAGCCGCCATGATCGCCAAGAACTGTCGCACTTTTATTCCCCTCCAGGCGTTTCCGCCAATACTTTTCAGCCTGCGTGCTTCGTTATCTCGTAAGCCACGGTGAATTGATCGAGCGCCTGTCGAAGCTCGGCCTCGGCATCAGCGTCGAAGCCCGATGTGCCCGGCGATATGGTCGCTAGCACTCCGGCCTTGTCGTTCGATGCGACTGAAACGCGCGCATCAGGCGCAGTGTCGCGGATCGCATCGGCCAGCACGCGCTCGGTCGCCATAATCCGCAGATCGGGTTTGAATATCTTGCCGATCGCCGTCTGCGGCATCTCGTCCAATACGGTGATATGAACCGGGGCAGCCGCCCGCTCGGGCACATTTGCCTTGGCAAAGGCTTGGAGCTCTGATGCGCTTGGAGCGGCCTGATCCAGCTCTTCGGCGAGCGTTACGAAGGCGCATGGCAATTCGCCCGCATAGGCATCGGGTTGACCGATGGCCGCCGCCAGCGCGACGGCCGGATGATTGGACAAGGTGTCCTCGATACCCTTGGGATCAATATTGTGACCGCCGCGAATGATCAGGTCTTTGGAACGACCGGTCATCCAGAAATACCCATCGGCATCTTGGCGGGCCAAATCTCCGCTGATCAGCCATTCGCCATCTATGAAGGCCGCCGCGTTCTTCTCTGCCTGCTTGTAGCCAGCAAATACGTTCGGGCCTTTGAAAACGATCACGCCGGGTTCATCGACTGCACAATCACGAACGTATTTGTCGTCCTCATCAAGGACAACGCATTTCACTGGCTGATAGGGCACACGGATTCCGATTGATCCGATGCGTTTCTCGCCATCAAGCGGGTTTCCTGTGCTGAACAGCGTTCCCTCGGTCATGCCATAGGCTTCCATGACCGCGATTGGCGTGCTGTTCTGAAACTGGCGGAAAACCTCCGGCGCAATCGGAGCAGCACCGCATATGATAAACTTCATGGAGGAGAGATCAGCATCGCCGACTGGCACTTCGAGCAGTGATGAAACAACTGTCGGTACCGTCGCAAAGTACGTGACGCGATACTTCTCGATCAGGCTCCAGAGGTTAGCAACTACGTCGCGATTTCTGAAGCCATCGGGTGTCAAGTAAACCGAGTGTCCACCGCCGGCGAGCATGTTCAACCCAGCGTTAAAGAAGCTGTTCACGTGGAATAACGGCAGGCCTCCAATCGCGACGCTGTTCTCATCATAGTTGAGAAAGTCGACCATCATCGATGCTTCATGCACCTGATTGGCATGGCTATGTTGAGCGAGCTTGGGTGTCCCGGTCGTTCCGCCGGTATGGAAATAGGCGGCTATGTCATCGGCGGAAATGGCTCGATCAAAATTGAAGTTGGCACCGTCTTGCACAGCAAGCGCGTCATTCAAATCGACAACCGGCACGCCGCCTGCGCTTGCTGGTTCTGAGGCTGCTTGGCCGGCTGGATTGACCTGAAAGACAATCTTCAAGCTCGGCACCTGATCGATGATCTGAGAGGCCTTTTTCCACATTTGCGGATTGATCTCAGGCCCTGCGACGACAAGCGCCTGGCTCTCTGACTCGCGCATGATATCGCGCAGGGCATCGGGTTCGAGAAGCGGATTGATCGGCCCCACGATGCCCAAGGCCTGCGCGCCCCACATTGCGGTCTGGGTTTCGGGCAAATTTGGCAAGACCAGCGAAGTCACGCCGCCCACGTCCACCCCTGCGCCTTGCAGCGCATTCGCCATCTGATGTAGGTGCTGACGCAGCTCTCTATAGGTGACGATGCGCGGCTCTTCGTCCACGCTCCCGGTTGCCTGAAATTTGATGGCGGGCCGGTCTGCGTGTCGCGCTGCGGAGTTGAGTATTAGGTCTATCGTGTTCTCACCGCGCCAACGGTCGCGGGCGGGCACTTGTTCAAAGGCTTCGATGTCTGCGAGGGTCTTGATGGAAGTTGCCATGATCCCGCTCAACCCACCCGGGTCCAGATCAAAGTGTCGCGAAACCCAAAGGCATCGGCCCAGAGCTTCAGGCGATTGCCGCCATCGGAGAATTCATAGTGGCGCGGCAGCGTTATCCCGGCGTGGTTGGGGCGGCCTGCTGAGGTAGTCTTGTGATAGACTGTGTCATCATCGGCATCGAATGTGCCCATGTATCCGACATATCCCATGGCTGAGAGAACGAATGGCGCGAGGTATTCATAATCCTTGTCGCTCAAACCCTTGAGGCCTGATGCGGAGACCAAATCGCCGAGCCGATATCGCTTTGCCCGGTCGTTGGAGACATCAGGCCGACGCTTGTCCATCAGGGATGCGGATACCCAGCCAGCCTCGGTGTAGATGATGTTGCCTGCGTATTCGCCGTCGAAGAACTGGACGACCTCACCGCTCTCGAGGTTGGTCACGGTCCAATTGGTTATCTCCCAGACGCCAACGAATGGCTTTTTTGTGTCGTTCATGCTGCCATCCCCGTTTTCTCAACTTCAAACTTCTCGCCTTGCAGATAGCGCGACCAGGCGTCGGCGAGGCTTTCGATCTCGCCGGATCCAAAGATGATCCGGTCTGGCTTCACTAACATTGCGGGGGCCTCGCCAAGATAGTCAGCAATTAGGCCGGTTGAATCCTCGATGGCGGTCGCGTTGTCCGCGTGGCCACCGATCGTGCAGATGCGCAGGTCTGACGAAATTGTACGCAATCGCTGTGCCTGTTCGCAAAATCTGTCGGGCAATCGATCGGAGTTGACGATCAGAAGCGGAACATAGCCAACCAGATCATCGATGCGCTCGCCGTCCGCTTCCCCGCCCGCGAGAAACCCCTCGGGGAAGACCCTGCCGGCGGCTTCATCGCCAAGAATGCCGTTCTCGATCTTTGGTACACCGGGTAGATTGTAGGGCTGACCAGCTTCTCGGTCGGCAATCATCTTGCGGTCACGCGCCGCTGCTTCACTCGGATCGAGTACGCAGACGACCTTGCCCATCTCAATTGCGCCATTGATGACACCGCGCGCGTGGGGAGAGCGTTCCGACGCCAAAGTGTCCAACAGATCAGGATCGGCTTCGCCACGGTCGACCGCTGCTAGCTTCCAGGCCAAGTTCGCGGCATCGCGGATCCCCGCGCACAAACCTTGTCCCATAAACGGTGGAGTTTGGTGTGCAGCATCGCCGATGATCATGACCCGGCCCTTGCGCCACTGCTTGGCCACCAAGCCATGGAACTGGTAGACGGCGCTGCGCTCCAATTTGATCAGGTCGGGATCAATCCAATCAGAGATCCACTTTTTGAGCGTCTCAGGGCGCGTGACATGTTCAGCGGTCTCGTCCTCTTTGAGCATGAACTCCCACCGATGGCGCCCTGGCCCGGACGGTACGCAGGTTGTCGGCCGATCAGGATCGCACATTTGGGTCCCTGCTTTTGGCAATCCTTCGACACCCTCAGGCACCGTTACATCGACCACGACCCACGGTTCATCAAAGCCCAGATCTTCAAGCTGAATGTCGAGATAGCGGCGCGTCAGGCTGCTCCCACCGTCGCAGCCGACGGCGAACTTTGATCTCACTTCGCGCAGACCTTCGGACATGCTTACAGTGGCGGTAACACCATCTCCATCTTGCTCGATTGCAAGGAAGTTTACTCCCAACAGGATCTCAACATTGGGCATCTCATCAAGAGCATCGCGCACCACGCGTTCCATCGATGGTTGGTGGAACAAGTTTGCAAAGTGATATCCTGTCGGAGCCATTACGGGAGGCCGGTCGCGCTTCATCAAAACCTGCCAGTCCTTATTGACAAACTGGTAGCCTTCGCTCGGCTTGCTGTTTTGCAGCACACCATCCGCGCAGCCGATCAAGTTAAGCTGTCGCATGACCTCGTAATCGATGACGATTGCTCGCGGCTGCTTGTAGATTTCCGTATCGCGCTCGATGACCAGAACGCTGAGCCCCTGCTTGGCGCACAGCGCTGCGAAGACCGCTCCAACTGGCCCGAGGCCAATGACCAGAACGTCGGGGTCCTGCATCCCAAAATTGCTCCCGCCCATACGATCAATGCCCCGAAGCCAGTGCTTCAAAAATTTGGAGGAACATGATTCTTTTTCGCTTGCAAGCAGATTAAGATGATACTAATTTGCATGTCAACAAAAATAGACGGGTTTTGTTCGCTCGCCGCATTTGCGCTATTTGACGGCAGAACCAATGTCTAGGAGGCTAGATTGAGCACACATCAAGGCAGCTTGGCAAAAGCAATCGAGGTGGCATACGTTCGCTTCAATCTGCCAGACCTAGAAGTGATGGAAACCTTTCTGCCCACTTTCGGGATAACGGCGTTCGGGCGAAGCACAGCTAACGGACAAGTTGAGCTGTTTGGCAAAGGGTATGGGGGCGCGCCTTATATCTACCATGCGGTCCAAGGTGAGCGGAAGTTTCTGGGGCTTGGCTTTGAAGTTCGGTCCATGTCGGAGCTTGAAGCTCTGGAAGGCGCAGAAGGTGCATCACCCATCGAGCCAGTAGAGGAGCCCGGCGGCGGCCATCGTGTTCGGTTCACAGACCCCAATGGTTATGAGATCGACGCCATTTTCGGGCGCAGCTACACCGACCCCGAACGGCCCGAGCAAAGAGTGCCGTTTAACTGGGCCTCGAATCGACAACGGATGGGGCGGCCTGTCCGGTTGAAGCCAGGCGCGGCTCCGGTGCGGCGTTTGGGGCATTGCGTCCTAAACGTGCTCAATTTTCGCGAGAGTGAGAAATGGTACAAAGAACGCTTTGGCTTTCTCACCTCAGATGAAATTCACAAGGAGGACGAATCCGACATTCTCGGCGCGTTCTTGCGCTGCGACAAGGGTGATGAGCCCGCCGATCACCATACCGTATTCCTGATTGGAAATGGCACGGTCGGAGTGAATCACATCGCGTTTGAGGTCGAGGATTGGGATACGCTTATGCTCGGCCATTCCTTCCTCGAGAAGCATGGCTACCAAAAGCACTGGGGTATCGGAAAGCACATTCTGGGAAGTCAGGTCTTTGACTACTGGAAAGACCCGTACGGCTATGTGGTCGAGCACTACACCGACGGTGATGTTTTCGATTCAACGACCCCGCCCGCATTACAGTCTCGAGAGACTCTGCTAGGTGTCCAATGGGGCACAGCGACGCCTCATAAATCAGGAGCATCGTGATGGAAGCGGCAGTAGTAAAGAAGCAAAGACGGACCCAGGAGCGGGCTGAAGTCACCCGCCAGAAACTGATTGATGCGGCACTGGTCGAGTTTTCAAATCGCGGGTTTGACGGTGTTACTTCGCGCGACGTTGAGGTTGCTGCAGATGTGCAGCGCGGCCTTCTCAAATATCACTTTGGTGACAAGGACGGCATGTGGAGAGCCGCCGCAGATCAGGTTTTTGGGCTGCGCATGGATGAAATTGTGCAGCAGGGGAAACTAGCGCAGGACCTCCCGCCTCGAGATCAATTGGCGTTGCGTATCAGATCGTTCGTTCGTTTCAGCGCTGAGCATCCTGAGCTAAACCGGCTGATGGTGCAGGAGTGCAAATATTCTAGTTGGCGCACCGATTATCTGATCGATAGCTTCATCACAAATTCGATGAAAAACCTGAAAGAATTGGCCGATTTCAATCTTTCGCTAGACCGTGAGACTTTCATTCACTGGTACTATTTCTTCATCGGTGCTGGTGCTTTTGCATTCTCGGTTTCTCCCGAGGTTGAGCGCCTCTTTAAAGTCGATGTGAGCGAAAAAGCCTTCGTTGATAGGCATGCTGAATTGCTAGTCGATTTCCTTATGAGTCATTTTGAAGAAATTGGTGCAGGGGACTGATGTCAGGCATACCGGTTCTCATTGCTGGCGGAGGGCCGGTCGGGTTAGCTTTGGCTTTGGCGCTGGAGCGTCATGGCGTTGAGGCCATGCTTGTGGAGCGCAATGAAACAACAACGCGCCACCCCAAAATGGATATCACAAATGGTCGGAGCATGGAGCTGTTCAGACAGCTCGGCGTGATCGACGATCTGCGAGCGCAAGCAGTCCCTACTGACCATGACTATTCGGTCATCTGGTGCACGCGGATGGAGGAATGGGAGCTCGCCCGGTTCGATTATCCGAGTGTTGATCAGGCACGCAAAACGCTCCGCGAAGAGAATGACGGCACAATGGCTCTTGAGCCCGGAATGCGTGTTTCCCAGGTCCTGCTTGAGCCTGTACTCAAGAAAGTGCTCGACGACCGCTGCGATCATATCGATGTGCAATTCGGTTGGGGGCTTGAGAGCTTTACTCAGGACGAAGACGGCGTCACCGCGCAGTTGAAATCAACCGCCACAGGCGAAGTCAAGACCGTTCGCGCGGACTATCTTGCAGGGTGTGATGGCGCAGGCAGCGTGACGCGTCGATCGCTCGGAATTGAGCTTTCAGACCTTGCGCCACCCAATCCCGAGACTGCCGCAGGCGTGGCTGCAAAAGGCGCACCGCCTGTGCCCAAACGCCGCCTCTACATGATCCATTTCCGATCGCCGGAGATTGAGAGGATCGAGAGATTTGGGCGCGCATGGCACTTGCAATCTCCCTTGGGCTGGTCGGTAATCGCTCAGGACGACATCGACACCTGGACGATCCATATGCCGGTCCGCCCAGACGAAGACCCTTCCACCTTTGACCCCGAGGCCAAGCTGTTCGAGGCGCTCGGTTGCGAAATCGATTGCGAGATCTTGGTCGCCAACCCGTGGAATCCCCGATTGAGTCTGGCGGACAGCTATGGCGAAGGGCGTGTGTGGATGGCGGGCGATTCCGTGCACCAGGTCATTCCGACCGGCGGATATGGCATGAACACCGGGATAGGAGATGCAGTCGCGCTTGGCTGGGCGCTGGCAGGCATGCTGCAAGGCTGGGGCGGAGCAAAACTGCTGGAAGCCTATGAGCTTGAGCGCCGCCATGTCGGTTATCGAAATCGAGAGGCTTCGCACCGTCACGCCAATCTGCGCGCTGATATCCGTATGAGCTACGATCCGGTCGTGCATGAGGACAGTGCAGAAGGCTCTGCCGCCCGCGAAGCGCTCGGCAATAAGATCCAGACGCTCGGCAATCTGGAGAATGAGGCTTGGGGTATTGAATGGGGTTATCGCTACGATGATAGCCCAATTGTCTGCCACGAACCCGAAGAGGCTACACCGCCCTATTCTTGGGAGGAATATGTACCCACGTCGCGGCCAGGCGGGCGAGTGCCCAATCTCTTCCTGGATGACGGCGAACCTTTGTTTGACAAGCTTGGGCGCGGTTTTTCGTTGATCCGGTTTGACGATACCAGCTGCGACAATCTGGTTGCGGCGGCGCGGCGTGCCGGGCTGCCATTGCAGATCGTCGATATCTGCAACGACAAGGCGGCCGGGTTGTTTAAGCGCAAATTGGTTCTGGTTCGGCCCGACCATCATTGCGCATGGCGCGGTGATGCTGATGCAGCGAACGGTGAGGCGGCAGAACAGATTATCGATACAATCAGGGGGGCGAAATGACGGTAGCGGACGCCAATCAGGTCACGAGAATCCGGTCATTGGTGGATGCCGCCAACGTCAATCTCGGCGGGTCGTACAAGAACAAGGTCATTGGCGGCATTGGCGGCGAAAGGCCACGTTTCGAATTGTATCACAGCGCGCCGTCTCTGTGTTCGCACAAGGTCCGCACAACGCTTGCAGAGAAGGGTGTGCCCTATACCTCGCATGACGTGTCAATCATGCCGATGGGCAAGTTCATCCCGCAGAATTATCGCCCTGAATATGTGCGGCTGCGCTTGCAAGGCGCACCCGAGGCGAAATTCGCCGACAGCTATACCGGGGAGTCTTCGGTCTCGAATATGGGCTTTGATCCCTGCGTCGTACCCACGCTCGCTGATTTGGAACTCGGTCGGGTTGTGGTCGATTCTCGCGTCATCTGCGAATACATCGACGCCAACGCACCCCAAGGGGAAAAACTGATTCCCGCTGACCTGCGCGAAGCAGTTGAGGCGCAAGAGACGCTTGTCGATCAAGCCCCTCACGTCGCATCGCTCTATGGCGCTCACCCAGATGACGACCAACGCCCAGACGGACTTCGAACCAATATTGCGGGCGTTCACGCGCGTAAGATCCGCGCGCTGGAAGCGGTCGTGGCCTTTATCGGCCACGATCCGGAATTGGCTCCGGCTTACGCCGCAAAGATCGCCAAGGAGAAAGCGGCTGGCGCGTTCATGATGGACGACGAAGGCATGCGCGAGACGCACCGCAAGATGGCCGCGCATGTCGATGATCTGGACGCGCAACTGGCGACGCATGACGGGCCGTGGGTTTGCGGCGATCGCTACACCATGGCGGATATTCTGTGGACCTGCAGCATCTGGCGGATGGGTTGGCTTGGCTTTGGAAGGTTGTGGCAAGATCAGCCTGAGCGTGAGCGGTTGAACGCTTATCTTGATTTAGCGTTTCAGCGGCCAAGCTTCCGCAGTGCGGTTGTCAATTGGCCGGGAGCGCACGGTCCGTCTCCGCATGTCGCCGAGCATGCAAGCGGCGAGGCGAAACGCAAGTTTGCCATGCACATTATCCGCACAACCAATTGGCCAGCGGTCTGGTTCGGTGATCCCCAGATTAAGCTTCAAGAAGCACATTGATCCAACAATTCGAGGCAGGACTACTGCGGCTCAAAGAGCACGATACAAAGGACGGGACTATGAGACTGGTAACATTTACGCATAACGGCGCAACTCGCGCCGGGGCGATCCAGGGGGATGGCGTCGTGGATCTCAATGCCACGAATGCCAGTATTCCAGCAGAAATGCTGGCCTTGCTTCAAGGCGGCGATGCGATGTTGGCGGCTGCGGCTGAGGCTGCTGCAAGTGGCGATGCAATTGCTGCGCTGGCCGACGTCAAACTGGAAAGCCCCATACTCCTGCCTCCCAAGATCTTGGCGATCGGCCTCAATTATCGGGACCACTTTGATGAGATTCCGGCGGAGATCAAAGAGAAACGGGGCCTTAAGCTTCCGACGGTGCCGGTGGTCTTCAACAAGCAAAGCACGTCGGCGCACAGCGCCTACGATCCCGTGGAACTTCCGCCGGAATCGCCGGAGCTCGACTACGAGGCTGAGCTGGGTGTGGTTATCGGCAAGACATGCCGCCGCGTGCCCAAAGAGCGGGCTTACGAAGTGGTCGCCGGCTACACCGTTCTAAACGACCTCACCATTCGCGATTGGCAGCGCGCCACACCGACGATGACGATGGGCAAGAGCTGGGACACGCATTGCCCGATGGGGCCATCCATCGTGACTAAAGACGAGATCGCGGACCCCCACAATCTGGGCGTAAAAACGTTGGTCGATGGTGAAGTGGTGCAGGACTTCAACACCAGCACGATGCTGTTCGATATCCCGTCGCTGATCGCGCATCTGTCCACCGCGTTCACGCTGACACCCGGCGATGTCATCGCGTCGGGCACCGGGGCGGGGGTCGCAGTATTCCGACCCGGCCAGCCCTTCCTGAAAGAGGGTCAGGTTTGCCGGGTCGACATTGATCAGATTGGTCACATCGAAAATCGTGTTGAGGCAGGTGGACCAAGCTTCATTCGTTGAGAGACACCACTGAAACTTGAATTGCCGCGTCGTGCTTTGGGCGGCAGTCGACACAGCGGAGTGAGCGTCATGTACAAACTTAAGCTCTATCACTTTCCACGCGCTTGCTCGCGGGTCACTCTAACGGCCTTCGAAGAGGCCGGGTTCGAATATGAAGACCAGGTGGTTAACATCTTCGCGGGCGAGCAAAAGTCGCCCGAATATCTGAAGATCAATCCGGACGGGAAGGTGCCCACGCTGATAGTCGACGACAAACACGTCATCACCCAGAACGCATCGATCCAGATTTTTCTTCATGGGCTGCGTCCCGATGCTGGCTTGTTGCCGGCAACCGACGATCCGATCGTCCAGGCTCAGCAGCGCTCAGACCTAATCTGGCTCTCCTCAACGCTGCACCCCATCGTGCGCCAAATTCTCATGACAGTGCACTTCACCGATGGCGACCCGGTGGCTGTGAAGGCGAAGGGTGTCGAGAAGCTGAGAGAAGCGTTGCCCGGGCTTGAGGCGCGGTTTGCCGATGGCGGCTGGTGGTATGGGAACACCTGGTCGATCGTGGATGTTTACGCGAACTGGTGCCTAAACATTGCCATTGCCGGTGATTTCTCCTTTAAGGAATATCCTGCGGTCGCCGCGCACTTTGCCAAGGTCATGGAATGGCCGAGCGTCCAGAAAGTGATGGCCAAGGAAGAAGCAGATTTGAAGGCCCATGGGATTCAGCTTCCCAGATGAGTCACGTCCCATCTGTGGAAGGCCATTCCGGAGAATGGGACAAGAGCTACGAACGCAAGGCAGTTTCCCTGCTCGCGGTTGGCTTTGGCCTCGTCGGGCTGGATCGTTTTATACTCAACCCGTTGTTCCCGATCATGGCGGAGGACTTGGGGCTTGGCTATCAGGACCTCGGGCTGATTTCGGGAATTCTCGCCCTGACCTGGGGCATTTCCTCGATCTTCTCAGGCAACATTGCTGACCGGATTGGCGGCAAGCGGGTGTTGATCACCTCCGTCATTCTGTTTTCCGTGCTTGTGGCTTTCTCAGGTTTGGCAGTGGGGTTGATCAGCCTGCTTATCATTCGCGGATTGATGGGATTGGCTGAAGGTGGCTTTGTGCCGGCCAGCATCGTCGAAACCGTTCGCGCCTCCAAGCCAAGCCGGATCGGGCTCAATGTTGGAATACAACAGATGGCGATGCCGCTGGTCGGGCTTGGCCTTGGGCCGCTGATCGCTGTCGGACTGCTCAGGGTATTGCCGAGTTGGGAATATGTGTTCGGCGTCGTGGCGCTGCCCGGATTTGTTGTTGCGTTGCTGATGTACCGGGTTTTGCGAGACAAGGAGCCGGACGAAGCCACTGAACAGACCTCGATACACCTGACAGGTGAAACAAGTGATAGAGCGAAGATCACCGCCCCGTTCGCATATCGCAATGTCCTGTTCGGGACTATCGCGATGGTGTTCTTCGTATCGTGTTTGATTACGATGGCCACCTTCATGCCAAGCTATCTGAGAGACTACATCCAGCTATCGCTCGAAGAGATGGGGCTGGTCCTGGCTGTTCTGGGCGCAGGCGGAGTGATTGGAATGATGGCAATACCCGCTCTGTCCGATCGTTTTGGACGCAAGCCCATCATTCTCGTGGCGCTTTGCATTGAGCTGGTGGTCTTTGTCTTCTTTGTGTTCTTCCAGGATCAGGCTGGAACCCCTCTCATCGCGCTCTGCCTGTTTGTGATTTCCTTGCTGAATTCCGGCGTCGTCGCAATCATTGTTGGTCCGCTGATCAATCTGAGCATTCCTACAAAAATGGCTGGAACTGCAACCGGGCTGGCCGTGGGTATCGGAGAGGCGATGGGCGGGGCTGTTGCTCCCGCTCTTACTGGATTGGCCGCCAACAATTATGGCATCTCTATTGTGCCCGCGATCGCTTGCGGTTGTGTTGCAATCGGATTTTTAGTCGTTCTTTTCGGAATAGAAGAACCTGAAACGAGCAGTGTTTTCCAATGATTGACGATGAGCAGACAATAGTTTCGATAGCCAGCCGTGTGGAGGCGTTCGTCCGCGAAACGGTTGCTCCGTATGAGCGTGATCCGCGCGTTGGAAGCCACGGCCCTTCTGATGAACTGGTTCAAGAGTTGAGAGGGCAGGCACGCGATGCGGGTGTCCTCACGCCGCATATCATGGAGGACGGCTCGCATCTTTCGCAGCGAGGGACCGCAGCCGTATTGAAGAAAACGGGCCTTTCGCCGCTTGGTCCCGCTGCCTGCAACACTGCTGCGCCCGATGAGGGTAACATGTTCCTGCTGGGCCGAGCGGCCAGCGAGGGACAAAAGCAACGCTTTCTGAGCCCGTTGGTGTCAGGCGAAGCGAGGTCGGCATTCTTTATGACAGAGCCCGCTTCGGAAAACGGGGCAGGCTCTGACCCATCCATGATGAAGAGCACGGCAAGGCGCGACGGCAATTATTGGGTCATCAATGGCCGCAAGAACTTCATCACCGGTGCGGACGGTGCCCGGGTGGGGATTGTCATGGCGCTAGCAGATGAAGGCGCTACCATGTTTTTGGTCGATTTGCCCGACCCTGCGATCAAGATTGAGCGTGTGCTCGACACGATTGATAACTCCATGCCAGGTGGCCACAGCACGATAAGTTTGAACAACCTCAGGGTTCCGGCGGACCAAATCCTGGGTGAGCCGGGCGAAGGTTTCAAACTGGCGCAGATCAGGTTGGCACCGGCGCGGCTCTCACACTGTATGCGATGGACTGGGTTGGCCAAGCGAGCCCAAGAGATTGCGACCGCCTATGCGTGCAAGCGTGAGGCGTTTGGAAAGCTGCTGATCGATCATGAGGGCGTGGGGTTCATGCTGGCAGAAAACCAGATCGACTTGCAGCAATGCGATTTGATAATCGACTGGTGCGCCGATGCGCTTGATCGTGGCGAAAGAGCAAACGTTGAGAGCTCAATGGCCAAGGTGGCCGTGTCAGAAGCCTTGTTCAGGGTTGCTGATCGATGCGTACAAACCATGGGCGGTCTGGGTGTCAGCGAAGACACGATCGTGGCTCAACTGTTCCGGGAAGTGCGCGCATTCCGCATCTATGATGGCCCGACCGAAGTTCACAAATGGTCGCTGGCGAAGAAGATCAAGCGGAGCTTTCTTAGCTCAACCTAGGCTCTCTTCCTTCGGCCAGACCTCTTCGAGAACCCCGAAAGCCGAGACCGCGCTAGGCCAGCCTGAATAGTGCGCGGTGTGGGTAATGGCCGCTTCCAGCTTAGCCCGCTCAATTCCCAGATTGCGCGCGCCAGAGAAATGCAGCCGCTGCTCGTTTTCTCGATTTAGCGCCACAAGAATTGTGCAGGTCAGCAGGGAGCGTTCTTCAATAGAGATCGCCGGATTTTGCCACACCTCACCAAACAGATGGCCGACTGTGTATTCGACAAATTCCTTGGGCATGACCGACGCGTCTGGATCGTACTTGCGCCCGAACAGTTCCTCCATCTTGTCCAAGCCCTTGGCAGACCTGTCTTTGTTGGGCGGCATAGTCACCTCGCATGGGTCATCATAAATTCGTTTGCCAACTAATATAGAATTGTTATCTTCGCGTCGAAACGAAATAACAGCGTGAGAGAACGTCATGGATAGGGCTGCGCCGATAATCAAAGCGGACGATGTCGCTTACCCAATTTTGCAAGCGCCCGATCTGGACCTGCAGGAGACGTTCCTGTTGGATTTCGGCATGCACCGCGTCGCGCGCACTGATGACTGCCTCTATATGCGGGGGAAAGGACCGCAGCCATTCATTCACATCACACAACTGGGTGAAAAGAAATTTGTAGGAATGGCTTTTGAGGCTTGCTCGCAAGAAGACGTTGCGCGTTTGAGCCTGACGGAAGGGTTCAGCGCGATCGAGCCGATGGACTCGCCCGGCGGGGGTGTTCGGACCTACGAATTTGATCCCGATGGCAATCGTATTGAGCTGATTTTCGGGCGCGAAAGGAGAGCGGTTGAAGACGGGCTTGCTTCACAAGAGATCAACGTGGGCGGCGTCGATCATTCGAACTTCAGGCGTCTCAATCAGATCAAGCGGTTCAACAAAGGCGCCGCGCCTCGGATCAAACGGTTTGGCCACATCGCAATCCACATGAGCGATGTTGAGGCGTCGCTTGGCTGGTACAATCGCCACTTGGGGATCATCGCTACTGATATCGTAAAGCCCCCGCCAGCGGACGAAGACACACCAGTCGGCGGTATCTTTTCGAGGCTTGATCGTGGTGAGAAGCCCTCCGATCACCACAGCATATTCATGATCGCCACCAGCGCCTTGACTGGTCACACGCCCGGCCTGAACCACGTCTCATACGAAATGGTCGACATCGACGACGTCTTCATGGGGCACGAAATGCTCGAAAAGGCAGGCTACGAATTGGAATGGGGTATAGGCCGCCATTACCTTGGCAGCCAAATATTCGACTATTGGCGTTCCCCTTTTGGCCATGTCCATGAACACCAAACCGACGGCGATGTGTTCGACAACAGCGTTCCGCCTCTGCTGGTAAATTCTGGCGAAGTCGGTGATCCCAATGATCCTGCCCGAGCGCAGTCGCAATGGGGGCCTTCGCTTAACCCCGATACTTTCGGAGACGCCCGCGGCCTGTGATTCCGGTGCGCAATTCAGGAGAATAGAGATGAGCAACGTATTGACCCAGCGACTGCCGCGCAGTTTGCAAGCTTTGGCACTGGCATCAGCGGTGCTGGCATCAGCGGCAATTGCGGGTCCGCCCGTCCCCGCATTGGGTGACGAAGGCGGTTATGAAGGCAGAATTCGCCTCACCTATTTTCTCGATGAACCCGATGGCTACTGCCTCGACGTGCCCGGGCCGATCACTAATCTGTTGCTCGAGGCGCCGATGGTTGCGCACACCTGTCATCCGGATCCACTTGAAGATCAGGTTTTCAGTTTCAACGTGGATGGAAGCGGGCTGATCCGGTGGCGCTATGCTGACTATGACCTATGCTTGACCGCGGTCGGATCTGAGCAGGGGGCAAAACTCAAACTGCTCTCCTGTGACAATCCGGGAGCGCAGCAATTTGAATACACCGAGAAGGCCGAATTCAGGTTGAGCGCGACCGCATTGTGCGTTCAGGTTGAGCTCACAGGGCCACCTTCGCGCCAAGAGCCGGGGCCGGGACAAGACGCCTATGGCCGTGGTCGATCTGTCAACGCGCAGTACACGCACCTGATGCGCTTCTTGGAGCTACACCCATGCGGAAGCGGCGACCCGGCGATGGCGCGCTGGCAGGCGCTCGAACGCGACTAGTCCGCTTGGTCCGGCGTAGTTTCAGAACCAGCCACCCGGAAGACAAACAAACCGTTCGCATTGCCGCCAAGGCGGGCTGACCGATCGCCGCTAAGAAACTGCCAGACGACCAGCCCGCCTTTGCCACCGCCAGCGGCGACAGCAACATATTGGACCCCGTCAACCGCATAGCTGATCGGGAAGCCTGTCACCGGGCCGGGCAGAGTCGTTTCGTAAAGCACTTCTCCGCTTTCCTGATCGAAAGCGCGAAAACGGCGAGATGTGTCGCCACCGAACAGCAATCCACCACCCGTGGCTAGAACAGACATTGGACCTGCCTGCTGGTCGAACCGCCAGTCTGTCCGGCCAGTTTCCACGTTGATTGCATCAATCCGCCCCAATCGTTCCTCGCCCGGCGTCACCATCAATCGGGGCTTGATCCCGTATCGAGGATCATCGCGTGATGCGACCATATCCATGCAGATATTATTCATCGGCATGTACATTGATTTGGTGAGGGGGCTGTATGAGCCCGCCATCCAGTCCCGCCCCCCAGCGAGCGAAGGACAAACCCGCACCGGTGCGCCCTCCTCTTGTTTGGGTATAGCGTCCTCGCTGATCGTGACCCTGCCGGTTGCAGGGTCGATCGCTTCGATGACATTTTGTTCGAGAGTTTGCTTGGCCCAGTAGAATTCACCTGTCTCCCGGTTCAATGTCCAAACCGTTCCGGTCTTGCCCGGAATGCCTGTCATCAGCCGCTGAGTGCCATTTGGAAGGCCGGGATTTTGGACCCAGGTTTCATCAGGATCGGGCCGCACCTCGGCATCGACCAAAATACGTTCATAAGTGTGATCGGTGTCCCAGTTGTCGCGCGGCAAATGCTGGAAATACCAGACAATCTCGCCCGTCGCCGGGTCGAGGGCCAAAGTGGAATTGGTGTAAAGCAGATCGCCTTTGCCCGGTTGGCGCAAGACTTCTGGTGAGGGCGCCGGGCCGCTAGTGCCCCAATACAGCAGATCAAGCTCTGCATCATAAGAGCCGACCATCCACACGCTCGCATGGGTGCGGTCTTCATAGGGTAGGCCATCCCAGCTTTCATCACCAGGCTCGCCCGGTTTCGGGATGACGTGGGTGCGCCACAACTCTTGCCCAGTTTGCGCATCATGCGCTGCTACGAAGCAGCCAACCGGCGTGCTGTAGTCGCACAGCCGACCCGAGAACACGCGCCCGCCCGCGACAATCGGTCCCGAGCTGTGCGTGGTTGCTGCGGGATCGCCGACAGAGCTTTCCCACACAAGCTCGCCCGTGTTCTTGTCAAGCGCCACAATCGCTGCGTCATGGGCGGACATGAAGATCTTGTCGCCTGCGATTGCAATGTTGCGATTGATGTGGCCCGAACCCCAGTAGGGAACATCATTCTCGCGGCGATACTCCCACAGCAAATCGCCATTGGTCGCATCATGCGCGGTTACCACATCATCGGGATGCGGGAGGTAAAGTACGCCCTCGTGCACCAGAGGCGTCGCCTGATTGGGGCCGTCCTCCATTGCGATCGACCACCCGAGTTGCAGCGTGTCGACATTTTCGGTGTTGATCTGCGCAAGTGGACTGTAGCCCCAGCTGGCATAGTTGCCGCGGAACATCAGCCAGCTTTCCTCCGGCGGATTGAGCAGCATCTCGTCCGTCACCTCAACCGCATCAACAACGCCCGGTAGAGGCCGTGTCGGGAGCTTGGGTTGGGCTAAAGCTGCGACGCCGAGGCCGATCAACCCGGCAGCTAATCCGGGAACGAGAAAGCTCTTGGATCGCAGCATTGGTTTATCCCTCTCATCACTAATTATAATTCGCTTGCAGACTAAATTAAAATTAGTTATTTTGCTTGTCAACGAATATAATGCTGCCCATTCCTTCGTAAAGGGGCGGCTGCTGGTTGCTGTGCAGGGAGAGGCGCTTTGGCAAACCAATCGAATGACGTAAGTTGCGGAGTTTCGAGTAAACCTGCCCTGATTTTGTTGGCAGTAACGATAACTCTTGCTTCAGCGACTTCCGCGCACGCGCAGCCAGTTGTGATCGGAGAAGTGCATCCCGTTTTTGGGGAGATCGGCACTAACGATCACCGCCTGCCGTTCCAGATGGATAGCATTCTTGCGTTGGCATGCGCGGCGCTTGCCTTGTTTGTCGCCTGGGCTATGAACCACGCCAAACCCAGCTTTAGAGCAGCGGGCATCGGCTTCGCTGCTCTCACGTGTTTTGCAGTAGGCATCGGGATTTTCGCTCTTGATCTGGCTGGGCTTTTCGATCGGCTGCGCCCGGGCATTCTTCCTGGTGATGACGCCAAACCCGTTTTGATGCGCGTTCACGGCGTCATCTTTTTGATTGCGGGAGCCACGCTGGCGTTCGTCACCGCTGGTCAGCGAAAGCGCACAGATACGTTAACGTTGCCGAACCGCAACGAAGCCGAGCGCTTTGGCTTGGCGTCGCGCTACTACCATTGGACCATCGCATTCCTGTTCCTGCTGCTGGTTCCAATGGGCATTTACACATCGATGATCCCTGTGGACCAAACCCATCGCCAGGCGTTCTATGTGATCCACAAGTCGCTCGGCTTTACCGTAATGATACTGGCGATTGCGCGGCTCATCTGGATCGTGAAAAGCCCGGCTCCCAAACTGTCGGCGGGACTGAAACGTTGGGAGAAATTTTCAGCGCACGGCGCACATTACGCGCTGTATTTCTTCCTATTTGCGTTCCCGATCACCGGCTTCATGCTTTCCACCTATGGCGGAAAGCTGTCGCACTTTTACTTCTGGGATACGCCGCTCCTTTGGGCGCCCGATGAAGATGCGATCAAGCCCTGGGCGTTGGCGCACAAGTTGCTGCTGCCCTACCTCTTTTACCTGATCTTCCTTGCGCACATTGCAGGCGCGCTGAAGCATCAGTTCATCGACAAAGAGAAGGACAGCTTCAGGCGAATGGCGAGTTAAGGAGTATCGCCATGACCCTTCCTAACGACACAATTCGCAGCGTTAAGAAATACATCGACCTCCCCTTCGCCTACAACCATTGGTATGTGGCGGGGCTTGTCGAGGAGTTTGGCCGCGAATTGAAAGCTCGCACTCTGCTCGATCGTTCGATTGTGTTCTACAGGACTGAAAAAGGTGATCTTGTGGCGATGCAAAATCGCTGCCTGCATCGTTCGTTCCCGTTGTCGGAGAGCACGCTTGATGGCGACAACGTAATCTGCGGCTACCACGGCGCCAATTATGGGCCGGATGGCAAGATGATCCGATTCCCGTGGCAAAAGACCTGCCCCAAGGGCCAGCTCAAAACTTACGCCACCAAAGAAGTGGGTCAATTTGTGTTCATCTGGATGGGAGCGGCAGATGCAACGGACGAAAGCCGGTTTCCGGATCTGTCATATTTGGAAGACCAAAGCTTCCGTACATTCTACGGCGCGAAATTCCTCGAAGGCAGCTATCTGTTTATGCAGGAAAACCTCAATGACCTGACCCATTTTGCGTTCCTCCACGCCAACACGTTCCGATTTGACGAACAATATCTCGAACTGCCGGTCGAGGTAACACCCAGTGGCTCAAGCGTCCGGCTCAACCGCATCGACACCAATTGGGCGGAGGTTTGCAAAGGCTATCCGACCGAAGTGCATGAGGCGGTTGGCGATAGAAAGATTGAAAAACACGATGGCGGCGTGTCGGTTGCACTGGGCATATTCAAAGGCGAAGCCCCGCTGTTTGTGAAGGGTGACGAGGGCGAACAAGACCAGCGCTTCGACATGTATATCATGCATTACATGACGCCTCAGACCAAAGGCAGCGCCCATTACTGGTATTCGCTTTCGCAGAATTTCGGACAGCAAAATGACGCGTTCTACATGATGCAGGAAGCTTTGGTGAACCAAGGCTTCGATGAAGACACGTTCGCAGTCAAGCACATGCAGATCTTGCTCGATTACGACAGCACCGAGATGGACGAGATCAGCGTCAATGCAGATCGGGCGGGCCTGCTTTTCCGCAAAGCCATGCTCGATTGGGTCAACGAAGAGCTGGCCGAAGCGCCAGCCTGATTACAGCGCTGCGACAATCGCAAAGGAACCAACATGAAAGCTAAACTCACAACAATGGCTCTTGCTTGCGCGCTTGCGATGCCGATCGCTGGAGCGTCGCTCTCCGCGCAGCCGCAGTCGCCCCCACCGCCGCCGCCAGAGATCGCGGAACGCGTATCCCAGTTTCTGAATATGCAGCTTTATGTCTACGAGACGCGCCTTGTCGGCTCTCCTAAGGAGCTTCGCGAATTGCTGCCCGCGCACCTCGACTATCAGGTGGAGCTGGAAGAAGCGGGGATCATGTTCGGGGCGGGGCCGCTGGTCGCGGAAGGCGAACCATCTTTCCCTCCGAAAGTGGGCATGATCATCATCCGAGCTGACAGCTTTGAAGAGGCCAAGAGGATAGCAGATGCGGATCCGTTCCATTCAAGCGGCGTGCGCACTTACACACTGCGCCGGTGGACCATGAATGAGGGGTCAATCGATCTGACCGTCAAATTCTCGGGCCAGAGGGTCGAGATAGAATGACAAGTTACTGGAACTAGGGGTTAGGGATATGACCGATAAAACGCGCAACATCGCATTTTAGGTGCTGACTGGGTTGATTGTCATCGGCTTTCTGTTTGGAGCCTTTGCCAATTTGACTGGCGACCCAGCCATTCAGGAAAACCTGGCGAACGTGATTTGGGGAGACTATCAGACACCGCTTGGGATCGCGATGATCGTCTATTTGGTCGTCTTCCTAATCCCGCAGAGGCATTGTCAGACTAACTGCACCTAATTGACGGAGCGTGTCTCAATCTATCTGACGACGGACAGTTTGCGGTTAGCGCCCCTTGGAGGAACCGAACCTCAAAAAAGCCGATGTTGATACCGATGGGCAACGGCTGATTTGTCCCTAGGCCGTAAACATCACCGGCCCGGTGGGTCAGGATGAAGTGGGCGGCAGGTGTGGTAAGGGTTAGAACGCCCCGCGAAAAAGCGACAGAGAGCCGACCGTATTCAGGCGCATCGTATTCGCCCACCAGCTCGCTTGGATCCAATCCAGCGGGCGCGTAGATATTCATTGCGAGCTTATTGCCGCCAATCTCCAACAAGGGCGCTGCGGGTTGAACCTGAATTGGATAGTCGCTGTGTTCAATCTTGTTCTGTCCTAGCAAGCGACAGGTTAGAACATCATTCGCGATGTACCGAAGGATCGAGGTTTGCTGGTTGGTCAGCGCAACCACGCCAATCTTTTCAACTGGCACGAACGATACCTGAGCACTGAACCCGTTTTCATTGCCCCCGTGTTCAACTTGATAATGAGCGTTCCTCGGGCGGATCCGCCAGCCATATCCGTAACCAGAGAGGTAGACACCCGGATTAACTTCATCTGGCGGACTTCCATCTGAAATCGCCTGCATTGAACCGGCCTGACGAACGTAACCGGGCGGAATTACCCCGCCGCCATCTTTCATCCAAAGAACAATCCAAAGGGCCATGTCACTGGCGGTCGAATAGACCTGTCCTCCGAACAGGTATTCGGTGGCCGTTGGTATCGCCTTGCCGCTCACCATTGCATATTCAGACGCAGCGATTGCCGATTGCTCGAAAGAGACAGTCGAAATGAAGCTGTCAGCCATGCCCGCAGGCTGCAAGAGTCGATCTTTGATCAGGATTGCTTTTGATTGGCCCGTTACATTTTCCGCAATGGCATCCAGCAACAAGAAAGTTGAGATTGTTGTATTGCCAGCAATCGCCCACGCGGCACGTCATCGGTCAATGACCCAGTCTTGGCAGAATATCAATCTGATCTGGCACTGGGAAGAAAGCTAAACTGCCGCTCAGATCGGCAAGCCCAGATGTCTGCGAAAGCAGCCTTGCAACGGTGAGGTTCTCCTCAGCGTCAATTGAGGTGAGCTCAATTCCCTCCAAGTATTCTGAAACGGGCGTCGAAAGACTGAGCAGCCCTTCATCTTCTAACGCTCCTACAACCCCGATCGAGAGTGTTTTCGCGATAGAGCCGATGGCGTATTGGGCCGATTGCGTCGCAGGTGTTTGGCTAGACAAATTGCTGAACCCAAACGCCTTGGCGTAAACAATTTCACCATCTCTTACGACGGCTACCGAAAGGGATGGGGCAGCATACAATACCATAAGCTGCTCAAGCTCCTGATCGATATCGGCCCAGTCCTTTTCGGATAGCAATTGGTCTGCCTGATCTTGTGCTCGCGAGGCATTTGAACTGACGATTAAGCAAAGCGCTATTGCAAGAAGCATGGTTGTTCTCATGCCCGAATGCCAATTTATCAAAGGTCTGTTCATTTGGACTTACTTTCGCATGGTTGGCGCCCAGCAGCTTTGAGCACAATGCACAGGCCTTTCTCTAGCACCTCATCACGGCCTGCGCGCAGGCCTTCGGGAGTGGGCATGATCTCAACATCGGGTAGAACGCCGACAAGATGGTGCTGACTGCCATCGCGGTTGACAACCAATGCACCAGTGTAGCGCAACTGGTATCCGCCGGGCAGTGCAACCAGCGAGGCGCCCCCATTGGCCCCAGCGGTCGCGCTGCCCACTATCACGCCCAGCCCGTTGGCTTTGACCGTGCCCATGATCGATTCGGAAAAGCTCACCGCGCGGCCATCTGTTAGGAACGCGCGCGCCTTCGGGAAGGTTCGGCCCGCCGGTTGAACATACCAGCCCCCATCTACCGGGTAGCTGGCCTGCGCATCGGGCTTGGTAATGTCGGGCCGCATGAACTTGGGCGAGCGCACCGTTTGGTCGCTCAGATAGCGCAGCCAATCGGTGGTGATCTGCGGATAACCGCGCAGATCAACGATCAGGCCATCCGCGGCGAGGAGCTTATCAATCGCTTCATCCATACTGGACTGGTGCACCCTGCCGATATCAACATACCATATCCCCTCCATCAGCTCGGCCACCGGCTCTGGCCGCAAGTCCATCTCGCTGAAACGGGCCTTTGCATAAGGAACGCCCACAGTGACCGCGCTTGCCCCCTGCTCGCGTGTGGCGTGTTTTACCCTCAGCTGCGCCGTTTCGCCGGAAGGACCGAAACACGCCTCGTAGGCCCCAGTGTATCTTGTGAATTGCTCGCTGCCAGATTTGAGCGCCATTTCCTGCGCAATTACTTCGTTGGCAGGCACGCCGTTGATCGCAGTTACAATGGCGCCAGCTTGGATGCTCGTGATCCCCGGCGCTACAGCGGTAACGACAAGCTGATCGTCCAGCATCGCCCAATCGATCGGCAACAAGCCATCCGCGCGATCCGGATACAAGATCACACCATGCCCGTCGTCTGTCGCTGCTACCATACGAGACAGGACGTCCTTGAACGCTTTGTCATCCGCCGCCTTTGCGGCCTGCGTCAGCGCCAAGTGAAGCTCAGCATCCCAATCGACCTCGACCACATCCCAATAGGGATAGAAGTGCGACAACAACGACCAAGCAGTCACCACCGCAGCCAGCCGGGTGGTCCGGTCATTTCCTGAAGGGGTCCATCCGGGTGGCTTGCCACCGAAAGAGTAATCCGGGGCCACGGCATACAACTGATTGGTATCTAACGCGCTCACAGCAAACAGTGGAAGCCGGATCGAAACGCCACCCGCAAGGTCTTCAACCCAAATGTCATCTGCATCCAACGCCCCAGTCGCAATCCGCGCGGAACGGTAGCGTCGCATTGATCCCCCGAGGCCTTGATGAAGCCAAGCGACCGCGTTTTGCGGCGGGATTTCTGGGGCCTTGGGCTGGGCGAAGGGCTCTGTCGCGATCTGAAGCGTGGGAGCCAAAGGCTCAAAAACCGCGCGCAAGGCTTGCGCCAGCTCGCCGGGATTACGGGCCCTTTCGATCGCTGGAATGGCTGAGATAGCGACCACATCCCAGTCTGCAGCGAATGCTTCATCGGACGGGTGAAACCATCGCACCAGGCCGTAAAGGCGCGCAAAGGCCGCAAGGTTCTGCGCTCCCAGGGATGAGAGGTCTGCGGGCGGAGTGTCGCCCTCCATGCTTGTAAGGCGCGGCGATTGCGCTTTGGACCTCGCTATCTGCGCTTCGCTAGCCGGGCCAAGATCTCTAAGGCTCACACCATCAAGCCACGCTTTTCCTGAACCCGAAACCAGTACGCCAACCACGATTTTGTCAGCGTTGGGAGCGACAACTCCAGTGATAGAATACTCGCTCCACTCGGTATTAAAGATCGGACGATTCTGCATGTTTTCGAAGAAGCCGACCGTTCCATCAGCTTTGTCTATGCGAAACCACAGCCCCACATGGCGCGAAGCGGGGGCGCCGGTTTTGACGCTGGCGGTGAGCTTTAGCTCGCGCCCGCGAAACGGCCGCGCATCTATGCGTTGGGCGACAAACCCGAATGGCAAATTGGGCGCTCCAACCGATGCCAGTTTGACGCTGATCTCTCCTTCGGAACGCTCTTCGCGATCGACTTCAACCCTGTAGCCCGATTGCCCGCCTGCGTTGCTGAACCAGCCGCTTGGATAGCCTGTCTCGCCAATCTCTTCGAAGCCAGGGTTGGTGAGGATATTGGCCTGCTCAGCATGCGCGCTCGATCCGAACATGGCCGCACCAAGGCAAAATCCAAGCATCCACTTCATGCGAATTATTATTGCTTTTTGGCCTTTTCCCCGTCTTGTGTAGCGCGACATGTCGTAAACCTCCGAAAGCGCGCAGAGGATAATCGGGTAAATCATGCTGTGCCTGCCTTCGAAGCTCCGATCCCAGGCTATGGCTTAGCATCAGCGGTAAACCGGAATCGATGACTGGTCGATCACGATCACGCCGTCATATTGGTCGCTGAGAACGAAGGAATAGGCCCCAAATGAGCCGCCCCAGTAATGCGCGTCGATCGGTTCAAACAAGAACGCATTGCCATCTTCGCGCGGCTGATCGGACGAGGTATCAAAATAGAACGCGGCGAGCCGAGCGCCATAGGCAATCGCCTCAAGACTGTTCTGCCTAGGCGCAAGAACAGGGAGAGCCTCTTGGAAATTGTCCGCGGTTTCGCCCCGCAGCATGTATAGGCCAATCGTAAAGAGTTCATCGGGGTAATCGGCAAGCAGATGATGGCCCATCGGCACACGCGGATAGACGCGCACTGAATCTATTGGTCGCGTTTCGCTCTGCTCCAAGGCGATGTGGCGATTATGGGCCCAAATGACGATCTTCTCGTCCGGAAAGAGCCGCTCTTTCACCGCGCCAAAGGTCTGCGCCATCGCCAGATCGCGCGCATCACCGACGGCGTCGGTCTCGTAGGTCGCAATCGAATTGTCGATTTGGCCGATCGCCGCAGAGACAGCGATGTAAAGCGCGCGCATGTCACGCAGGGCGTCTTCGGCCGACGGTTGGATCGCCATTTGATCCGCCATCAATCCGGCGCGAATGGTGCGAGCGTTAGCGATGATGTCATTGCACTGGGTGCTGCTGCCTGAAAAGCACTGCGACTGCGCAAATTGCCTTTGCATGGACTGATACTGAGTCAGGTTCTGCGTGATGCTAGACTTGCGTTCGGGCGATAGAACGCCGGATTCCGGCAGCGCGGTGACGAAATCGAAGATCTCGCCAAAGTAGGCAGAACTGATTTGAACATCGAACCCAGCCAAACGCAAAGGCCGGTCGGATGCTTGGGTTTCTTTGACATAGCGGAACAGCTCAAACACCTCGTCGGTGGACCAAACGGCAAAGATAAACTGGCGCATGGCGTCGGCGGAGAGCGAGCTGCGGTTTGCATCGACGAAGTAGCCGTCGAAAAAGCCGCT
Source organism: Pseudomonadota bacterium (assembly GCA_039815245.1). Lineage (GTDB taxonomy): Bacteria > Pseudomonadota > Alphaproteobacteria > Sphingomonadales > Sphingomonadaceae > Erythrobacter. Next base: position 523,345 of record JBCBZR010000003.1, read on the forward strand.
CTCAAAGGCGACCACATCGAATTCCATTTCTTGATGAAGGAATTTGATTAGCCGGGTTTTGACATGGTTGAACTCGCGCGTTCCATGAGAGCTCTCGCCCAATTGCACGATGGTTTTGTCGCCGATCTGATCCTTCAGGAATGCCAGATCGGCAAAATCCTCATCATATGTGATCGAACGAATAGGGGCGCTGTTGGCTTCTATCCACGACACGGCAGCCGACGGCGCGAGAGGCTCAGGGGCCAGTGCCTGGGTTCGCATTTCCGCATCGGACAGCAGACGCGATTGGGTGAGGTCGGGCCCTGGACTTGGCGATGGCGATGGCGATGAGATTGGCGTCGGCGTCGGCGTTGGAGCCGGGCTGCTGCCACCTTCTCCGCATGCCCCCAGAGTGCTGGCAAGCGCGATTACACCGATTGCCCGGATCCGTTTCTTATTCATGCAGCCCACCGCTTCCCTTGTTCACCACATTGGCGAGGTTGCGCGCGCTTGGCTGCAAATGCATCATCGCGAGGTTGTCGATTTCGCGGAAAACCCAGTCGAATCCGCACCATTGCAGCTTAAGCTGGCGCTGCCACAGTAGCCTGCACCCTTTTGCGGTATTCGGACGGAGTGCAGCCCTCGCGCGCGCGAAATGCGCGGTTGAAAGGCGACACAGACTTGAAGCCGCTATCATACGAGATCGTCTGGATCGGCAAATGCGACTTTTCAGGATCAGCAAACGCCGCCAGCACCGCATCGAGCCGGTATCCTGACAGGAATTCACTGAAGTTGCGGTGGCCCTGTGTTTCATTGATAAGCGCACGTAGCCGGTGCTGAGTCACGCCCAGATCAGAGGCAAGACCGGAGATGCTAAGATCGGTGTCGCGGAAAACTTCTCGCTGCGTCATGGCTTCGTTGAGCTTAGCCAACAACGCTTGATCGCGGCTGTCCAGCGGCGCTTGAACGCACGCGCGCGCTTCAAAATGCACCGCCTTTTCATCAGCGCGAAGCAGCCATAAGGCCCCCGCCGCAATGGCCGGCCAGATCGAGAGAATGGTGAAGGTCCGCAGGTTGATGGCCGCATCCCGGCCCAGTTTGGGCTCGGCAATCGCAGCGAGCCCAATAGCTAGCACAACAACGACCGAGAAGTAGAACCGCGACCGGCGCCTGTCTGTTTGCAGGTCTTCACGCCATTCGCAAAGCGTCACATAGATCAGATGGCCCGCAAGGATGAGGGAAGTCACACTGACATAAACCAAGAGCCATGCCGGGTAGTCGGGCAGATAGCCCAAGCCGCTCAAGCGCACCCAGAAAATGGGCGCGCAATACACGATCCCAGCCAGCCAATGGACCGGCGCGAGGGCGAAGCCAGCCTTGTAAAGCGACTGCGCGAATAGCCAGACAAACACCAAATGCGGCACATCGATTAGGCGCGCGATAGTCTGGATGGGCTCAGGCGGCCGCAGCGCATCCAGAGTGTATCCAAGGTACAAACCTGACAGACTGATACAGGCGAGGATGAGATACGCGCTGCCCTGCCATTGGCGGTTATCGCGGTAGGTGGTGATCGCAATCAGGATCAACATCGCCAGACCGGTAAACCGAAAGAACGCATCAATGAGATACATCACAAACCCGCTGTTGGCTGGGGGCGCTGGACTTGAACAGAGGATAGGGGATTCAGTCGTTTAGCCCGTCTTTGCATTTTATCTATCATGGTTGGCTTCGCGCATTTCGGATCTTTTGATACTCGATGTCGTCGGCAAGTGAAGTTGAGACAAGCGCACCGGAAATGACCCCATCTGGTGTGCGAGTAAACTCAATTCGCTGCACCACAGAGTCTCCCAGCAGTCGGAACGTTTCAGGCTGATACCGCTCAAGCTGCACGCGCTTTGCATCACCGGTGCGCAGCCAAAGCTTGCCCTGCTTGGTTGAAATCTCAACAGCTTGCTGGAGTGTGTCGCTGTAATACGTTCCTTCCAGTTCAGCGCTATCAAATGGTTCGCTGGGTACAGGCTCCATTTCTACGCGCGGCGCGGGGATGAAGCCATCTGTGCTGACCGTCCAGCGCATCCGGCTTGCTCGCCCGTCCTCAAAATCCTTAAAGACAACGCGCAAGTCGCGCGCCGGATTAAGCATGAATTCTCCCTTTCCAATTTGCTCCAGCGCAAACGCCTCGTCCGAACCGAAGTTCGCAAAGGTCATTGCGGCGCCATCCCTACGAAGCGAGAAAACCACGCCAGCAAACAGGCGGTAATCGCCAACGTAGCGATCAAGCTCGACGGTTGTTTCAGGAGCAAAGTCGACGGACGGCGCTGGCTCAAGCCGGTCAGCGAGCAGAACTTCCGCGACATCGAACGCAAAGGCCGCTTTGAGAAAGTCGGAGCGATTGCCCATCACTGCAATCGCTAGCCGGCGCTCGGGAACGCGCAGAAGAAAACTACGGAACCCGCCAGTGCTGCCACCGTGCGACCATGTGTCTACTCCGCGAAAATTGCGATATTCCTGCCCGTTGCTTCCAATTGCGTTGCTTCCATCGGCCAAAGTGGAGCGGGCGTTGAACGCTGCCAGAACGGCAGGGCCTCCCACAGCGCCGGTTTCCAGCGCGCTCGCCCAGAGGAGCAGATCACGCGGGTTCGAGACCATCCCAGATGGTCCGTAGCTGGCGCTCAATGAGAGAGACTTTGTAAAGCCGTTTTCGATTGGCTGATAACTGGAGGCGAGGTTGCGGGTAATGCGCCGAGGATCAGAACCCACAAATGTGTTCTCCATCCCGAGCGGCTCGAACACCCGCTTGCGCATGAAGTCAGGAAAGGCTTGTCCCGAAACCCTTTGGACGATTTCAGCCAAGAGCAGATACCCGGTGTTGCTGTATTCCTAGCGCTCGCCTGCTGGAAAATTCTCTCCACGCTGGCGCGCGATCACTTCGATTGAGCTGGCTTGCGAGGCGGGCGCTTCCTCGCTCTTGCCGGAAAGCAGAAACAGGCTGTTGACCTCGCGCAGGCCGCTCGTGTGGTCAAGCAGGTGCCGGATCGTGACGGGCACCGGGCGTTTATGAAGCTCAGGAATGAAATCGCGAACATCCTGATCGACGGAGAGCTTACCCTCGTCAGCCAAAAGGCAGATCGCATAGGCGGTAAACTGCTTGGTGATAGAGGCAATTTGAAACCGGGTATCGGCAGTGATCGGTACATCATGCGCTAAATTGGCCATGCCTGCTGACCGTTCAGAGACGACGTCGCCATTGATCGAGACCGCAAGGCTAAGGCCTGGTCTATCGCTGCCTTCATAAGGGGCGATGAGCGCGTCGATGGCCGCCCAATCAGGCGTCGCGGCGCGCGCGGGGAAAGATGCGGCAATCGCCAGGCACATGAACCCAGCAATCATGAAAATTCGAGGCACGGACACAGGTCTCCTTCAACCGGCTGTATTGACCGGTTTAGGGATGGACGGTTCGCCGTTCTCAGGCGTCCGATTACGCGAAGTCGAACCTATTTTTTCCGATTTTCCTGCCGGAAGGCCGACGACGTCATTCCGGTTTGCTTGCGAAACGCGCTGTTGAACGATGATTTCGCGTTAAAGCCGGACGCAAAGATGATGTTGGTTACGGTATCGTCCGTCTCAATGAGCAAGAGCTTTGCATGTTCAATCCGGTAACGGTTCACAAAATCAAAGAAGTGCAAGCCGTGTCGCTGGTTTATCAGAGCCGAGATTTCCTTCGCTGGCACGCCGCTGCGCCGCGCAAGCCCTGACAAGGAGATATCTGGATCAAGATAGGGTTTATGCTCCTCCATAAACACAAGCAGACGCTGATCCGGCTCCACTGCGGTTTGATCGACCATAGTGGTTGCCGCAGAGGCAAGCAGGCGATCCTGTGCTCGGAACAGCTTTGGATTGAGAAGCGCTTGAAACGCCACCAGCAGCGTAATGCCAAGCACAAGACACGTCGCCGCAGCTTGCAGTCCGGCCAGAGTGGTCTGAGGGAAAGCCGACGCAAACACCGTCCTGACCACAAAAAGACTGTGCGCGACCAAGGATGAAGCGACCATCACAGCCAACCAGTTCCAATTGGCCGAAGACCCTTTGAACCGCGCCTTCATCTCAATCCGAACGCGCCAAAGCGCATAGATCGCGAGCGCTATGTAAACGGCGTACTGAGCTTCGAACAAAACCCTCATAAACGGCCCTGACAGGTCTGTCGCGGTGGCTATCAAGACCGCGAGGGCCGGAACGAAATGAAGCGCATCAAGGGGATGCAGGACCTGCCGCTGAAAGCAATTGAACCAGATGTAGCCTGAAAACAAAGGCATTTGAACAAAGGCAATGGCAACGCGATACTGGTTTAGTGACCGGTGCGACATCCACCATTCGCCCATAAACCAGCCGCTGATATCGAGGGCAGTTGCCAACAGGAACAACGCAAGCAAGGTGTTCGCCAGACGCATTTGCGAGGAAACAACCAAGAGAAAAATGCTCAGCAGAACAGCCAGAAACGTAGCAAGGATTGCAAGCGTTGGCATGATCGGAAGCATCGGTTATCGTTCAATCACAACTGCTGTGCTACATGCAAGTTTTGGAAGATGCGTCGTCGAAGGAATGGCCAGCACATCCGAGAGCCTCATATCGCGGCCAATATCTCGCCTTTGGAGTATGGCACTGCGTCTCCCGTGAAAACCACGCGGTCACTAGCGACCTCGCAATCGATAAAGCCGCCCCGATTAGAAGCCTGGAAGCCGCGAACCGCGCTGCGACCTAAGCGATCCGCCCAGTACTTTGCCAAGATACAATGGGCTGAGCCAGTTACAGGGTCTTCGTCCACTCCAACTCCGGGGGCGAAGAAACGCGATACGAAGTCATAGTCCTGCCCCGGGCCTGCGAGCGCTGTCACAACCACTGCACCGGGTCTCTTTGCATGACGGCATTGATTGATTGCTGCGATGTTCGGTTTGATTGATTGCACCTCACGCTCGCTTTCATAAACCGCAACCGAATAGCGTGCCCGCAGCATTGCCTCCGGCTCTTTCCCAAGAGCGGCTGCGACCTCGGGATCGATTTCGGTTTCGACATATGGGTCGAGGGGAAAGCTCATTTTAAACCGACCGCGGCCGATGCGTTCAATCGGCAGGTCGCCAGCCTTGGTCAAGAATAGAAACCGGTCAGATGGGTGGTTCATCGCCTCGCTTATGACCCAAGCAGCCCCAAGGGTTCCATGCGCGCAAAGCGGCAGCTCTGCGATTGGAGTAAACCAACGAAGACGGAAGCAATCAGGCCTGAAGTCTGTTGTGAAAAACGCTGTGGCCGCAAGGTTATGTTCGGCGGCCATTGCCTGCAACAGCTTGTCAGTGGGCCAGTCAGAAAGCATCACCACACCGGCAGGATTGCCCGCGAACACTTCGGTGGTGAAGGAGTTAATTTGGTAAAATGGCAGGGCCATAGCCTTACGGGTCTCCCAAGCGAAACACGGGGTCTAGGTCTAGAAATGGACTTCGATAACCGAATTTCGCATATCGTTGCTAAAGAGTCTTCAAAGCAAAGGGCGCTCCAATTTGCATCGAAGCGTGAGGCCACTTCGTGAAGACGTTCAGGCGGATCCCGTTGCCGAAGCGCAAGCAGCATTGGACCGCGCATTGGGCAACCATTGGGGCTTTGCCTCGCACCGCGAACGCATAATCCGCAGCCACTGACCTAAATCTCAGGAGCTGAACCGATGGATACGATCGCTGATGAAATTCGCGTGCGCCGGGGGCATGAGAGCGCGTCTTACGATCCGGAACAAATCCGACAGATTATCGACGCGGGATATGTTGCGCATGTCGCATTTTGCCATAATGGACGGCCGGTTTGCGTTCCGATGATCTATTGGCGCGAAGGCGATTTTCTGATGTGGCATGGATCGTCTAAAAGCAGGGCCATGTTGGCCAGCGAAGGCGATCGCGTCTGCATCACGATCACCCATTGGGATGGGCTGGTTTTCGCGCGGTCGGAGTTCCACCATTCCGCCAACTACAGATGCGTGATGCTGTTTGGCGAGGCGCAAAAGGTACCCGACAGCCAAAAGTCGCAAAGCCTCCACAAGCTTATGGAGCGGATCGCTCCGGGCCGGGATCAAGCGCTTCGTCCTATGAGCGGGCAAGAACTCAAGGCGACAGTCTTGCTGCGCATCTCGATCGACCAGGTCTCGGCCAAGATCAAATCCGGACCGCCCAAGGGTGATCCTGCTGACGTCGATTGGCCCGTTTGGGAAGGCGTTGTTCCCATTGCACAAACATTTCAGCCTGCTGTAAGCGCAGATCTGACTGAAGCAGACGCTGTTACGCCTGAGAACATTCGGCGATTGGAAGGAGCCAAGATATGAGCGGGGATAGCATAAACGAGCCCAGCCAAGGGCTCTCGATCGGCAAATGTGTCAACACACACTGCCCGTGGTCAGGCAATCCGGTCTCAGCGGATTCACTGACGCTCTATCGCGAGCGGGTTGTCGGTTTTTGCAATCCAGGGTGCCGCGACAAATTTGCCAGCGCCATCAGCCATTTTGAAGACTGCCGCATTACCTCCTAAGCCAGACCGCTCGCAGTCTCCTTAAAGGACCGCCAGATAGATCGCCGTCCCAAGGAACAGGACGCCCATAACAATCTAGGCCGCCTTCGCCCTCCAACCGGTATCGAGCCAGCGCAAGAGCGTGCTGCCAGCCAGAGTCCAAATTGCGCTTGTGACAAGTCCAACGAGCGAGATAATCGAGATTATCACGCCCGCCCGAACATAGACTGATGGCGAAAGGGCTCCGAATGCAGCGGCACAAGACGCTGTTATGACCAAGGCTTTGGGATTGGCCCACTGAAACAAGTCCGCTTCAAACGCATTAAGTGGCGCCGCGTTGGCAATAGGTCGATCTGAGCTTTTCTCACCAGCCGCGGCAAAAGCCAGATAGACCGACTTCGCCTCGAGCCATGCTAGCCAAAGAGCGCCAGCAAGCTGTACAGATAAGGTCAAAGCTGGCATCTGTTCGAGCACCAGTGCCAGCCCCAAGATCATGGCGCCCAACAAGATCGCAAACCCAAACACCACCCCGAATATGTGTGGGAGTGTCCGTTTCAGTCCAAAAACGCTGCCCGACGCCATCAATATCAGACTGTTTGGCCCCGGCGTGATCGACGCCACAATCGTAAAGGCGATGAAGGCCAAAAGGTGTTCGGATGAAATGCTTTATTTCGCTATGGAGCCGTTGTGAGATGGCTAACCCATCTTCAAAGGCTTTGGGCTTGTACCGGTCCAAACTGCCAGGAATTGGTGAGCTAATCCTAGCGCGATCCGGTTGTCAGGATGGTTCGCAAACGATCAACAGCCGCGCGCGATTGATTAGGCGCGGTCCCCATGAAACCGAAAACCAAACCCGGCCTGACTGCGGATGGATCAACATACATGTTCGATAGCGGCTTTGGCGACAGGCCCGCCGCCTTGGCCAAGAGCGCGATGCTCTGATCATCAAAACTGGCATCATGTGCCAGCGCCGCAAAGCTCACACCGCCATCGATCGGGATCGGCTCAAGCCATTCGCTCAACTTCGTGCGGACTTCATCAAACAAGGCTGTGTAATTGGCGTGGCTGTATCGCCGCAGATCCAGCAGATGCTGAGCAAAAGCGCCGCATTCCATAAATTCTGCCACCGCGGCCTGAGCTAGGATTGAGGCAAGGCTCCCTTTCCGATGTTGTATCCGAATGGTCGCGTCCACTTGGTCTTTGGGAACCACAATGAAACTCAAATGCAGATTGGAAAAAAGGATGCTGGACAAGGTGCCAAAATAGACTGTGCGGTCCCGAGAATCGAGATGGAAGATCGGGCGTATATTGGCGCCGGAATAACGCACCGCAGCCCCATAATCGTCTTCCAGCACCCAGGTTGGGGTGCCGTGCAGCCGTTCAACCAGTTCAAGCCTGCGTGCATGGGAGAGCGTGATACCCATAGGGTATTGATGAGACGGCGTAACCAGCACCGCATCAGCAGGGGTCACGCTCGATATCGTGGCGAACCCAGCGCCTTTCTGGTCCACTGGCAAAGGCAGGAATTGTGTGCGGGAGCCATCGGTCGTGCCGATCAGAGCTCGAATGCGCGTGTTCGATGGCTCTTCGACGCCCACTCGTTTCAGCGGAGGCAAAAGTTCGGTCACCAGATCAAGGGATTCCCTGATCCCTGCTGTCACGATGACCTGGCTCGGTTCCACATTAAGGCCGCGCAAGGAAAGAAGGTGTTTGGTCAGCGCTTCTTTTAGCCTTGGCAGCCCCCCTGGCATGGAGCCAAACAGGCTGCTGGCTGAAAGACTGCGCTGAGCGCGCGCGGCCGCCGCGCTCCATGCCTTGATCGAAAGCGCCCCAGGATCAATTCCCCGAGGGGACAGCGGCAAGATCTCATAGGCTTTTTCCAGATCGAACTGTGTGCCGTCATTGGAGCGCTCCAGCTTCTGGCCGGTCCGGGCCGACACCGCATCGTCGTAGACGCAATATGTTCCATCGCCATGCCGTGTCTCAAGCAAGCCTTCAGAAATGAGCATCTCGAACACCGTCACAATTGTGCGCCGGGATACGCCCAAGGTTCTCGCCAGCTGCCGCGTGGCGGGAAGGCGTTCGCTAAAACTGATTTGGCCGTCGAATATCTTTGATCGGATTTGCCCGGCCAGTTGGGCGTAGACGGGGGCCGGGTCCTCGGGATCAATCGCGAGCGTTGCGCAAGGATTCAAAACGCTGCGTGAAGGGTGCTTCATTCTTCAAAACGCAAGAAGGCTATCGGAAACTTCGGTTCCATAGGTTTTAGATAGTGCATCAACTCGCTTTCAAACGGGCCATTTTTGCCGAAACGGCCGGGCCAATGCCATCAAACGGCCAATCTCAGCCCACTTCGATTGACAGGCCAAAAGGCCCGATTTAGCCAAGACTACAAATGTAATCGATTTGGAGTCAAGCTATGAGAAGTGTTTGTGCTTGTGTGTTCTTGGTCTTAGCCGGTTGCACCAATCAACCAGTTTCTGTCCTCCAAGAACCCGCGCAGAAACAAGAAAGCCGTCTGCAGACGGTTGAGCGCATTCCCGAACTCATGGGGGCATTCGGTGTCTCCGGGCTCGCCATTTCGGCGGTTTCTGGCGATCAAACGCTGGTTGCCCAAGGATTTGGTCAAACCCTTGATGCAGAGCCCTTCACCGTTGGGACGCGCTGTGGGCTGTTTTCCGCGACTAAGGTGCTCGCCTCGCTCACATATGCGCGGCTTGAAGAGGAAGGATCGTTGAGCCTGAACGCTCCCCTCGGCTCTTACATCGAGGACGCACCGCAGGATTGGCAGAATGTACCCTTCTTTCGCTTGCTGAATCATACCTCGGGCATAACCATGGTGGTCAATCAGGAGGAGTTTGCGACCCTCGCCGCCGATCCCAACGCCACCAATGCGAGTGTGTATGAGCTGGTTCGGGACAAGCCGCTTGATTACCAACCGGGCGAGTATTCGCGCTATCGCCAATCGGGCTACGCAATTGGAGAGATGGTGTTGCAGAACCGCCTGAACACGGATTTTGCGACGCTCGTAGACGACACCATTGTGAAGCCAGCCAAGATGACAGCGACGTTCCATCCCGCCTCCCAAGCCAATGAACAAGCGCCGGTCCTTTTGAGCGCTGGTGGATACCAAACCACAGCGGCAGACATGGCAAAGCTGTTCAAGGCCATCAACGCAGGCACAGTCATCGCTCCACAAACCTGGAAGCAAACGCTTCTGAATGAGGCCTATCTCTTTGGCGATTACAGCCTTGGCAGTGTGATTGAATATTCAGACGACATTCTAACGGTCGGTCACAGCGGCGGAGGCGCGCGAGCCAATGTCCGCTATGCCCCTGACAATGCGGTCGGTGCTATGGTCTGCACCGATGATCAGACCAATAACGGCCTTGCCATGCCGCTGGCCCGGATGCTGATCCAAGAGATTATTTCAGGAACGGCCCCGCCACTGCCGATGCTTGTCGCCGTGCCGAACTATGCAAAGCTAACTGCCGCACAAGTGATCGAGGCCGTCAAAAGGGCTGAGCAAGAGGGAGATCGTTACAACCTTTCCCGAATTGAGCCCTTCATGAACGAAGTCGGCTACACATACCTTGCGCAGGAGAGATTCGAGAATGCAATCAAAGCGCTGACGTTTAACGTCGAACGCTTCCCTGCCTCGGCAAATGCGCATGACAGCCTTGGCGAAGCGCTGTTCGAAGCTGGCCGATATGAAGCCGCGCGCGAGCGATACCGTATGGTGCTTGAGCTTGACTCAGGTAACGAGCACGCTGCCGCAATGCTCACTAGGATCGACCAAGCGCGCGCGGAGTGAGGCATCAAACCCGCCGGAGTTTCCGCTTATTTTGCTCGCCAATCGGGGCAGCTTATGGGGGCGTAGTCGTTCGCCAATTTTGAATTCCACGTCCGCTTTGGTTCTGTATTGATTTGGAAGCTGAACTTCTGCTTCCACCCCCACAATCGGCCACAAGCTTCCGGCTCAAGCTGGGCCGAAAGCGGCACGGCAGCTTTGCCTTGTAAGGTGGCTAAACCAGACTTTCTGATAACTACCCATTTGAAGACATTACCGGCAGACTAGACACCCCTCTATCCAATCACCTCAATCTGTCTCGCAAACGCTGACGGGGAACAATCAGAACAGCAAGGTTTGACTGGCACCTTCGGGAGGTGTCCAAAGAAAGTAGAAGCTTGCCGCAACCGGAACTGCCGAGGGATACGTTATAGGATGTCGTCTGTCCCAGTGCGATCGGAAAAATTGCCCGACCAGTATCCGACAATCGGATCGCCGATCGCGTCACTGATCAACGCAACAATGATAGCGAGCCCCACTAGCCGGGCGTCTAGACCGACCACTTGACTGTAGAAGATGAGCAGGAAGAATTCGAACGCGCCGGTTGTCACTGGCGGCGCGATGGCACCGAGACCAAATGCCAGTTTGGTCCTTTGGGTAAGCGCCGGCATGGCTGCGCTTGCGGTCTGACGGTTTAGGCGCACTGGCGGCGCGATGGCACCGACTGCCGCGCCTTCTGACGCTTGCACAGGCGTTCTCCCAATGGCTCGGTTTGGTCCGGCCATCTGTTCTTGGTTCGGTTTGCCATCTGATTGCCCGAGCCATAAAACGCGGTCTGAGCCATTTTGTAATGTATGGCATTAATGACGAGTATTATGGGACCTTCAATCCGCTAAGACACCCGATCCGAGCTTTTGATTGCTGCCGAGCCTCTGATTGCTGAAAAGGGCCTCGGGTCGGTTTCGGTTAGGATGATCACCAACGCTGCCGTTGCGCGCAATCCCAGCGCTGTCCATTACCACTTCGGCAGCATTGAAGATCTGATCAAAGAGGTGTTCGCCAAGCGCTATCGCTCGATCGAGGAGGAGCGCAACAAGCGTCTTGCGCAGGTTAGAGAGAACGATCCGGATCGTTTGCTCGCCGCTCTGATTGAGGCTGCGATTGGGCCATTCATGGAAGCCTGCCTTGAAGAGGATGGGCGCCTTTACGTAAAATTCTGCCTGCAATTTACAGCCGATCCCAGATTTGATTATGCGCAGCTGATCGCTCTGGCGAGCCCGGAAAGCATTGGCCTGTTGCGAGCAAGGGTCGTTTCCTCCCTGCAGCACGTTGGGCCTGTAAAACTGGCGTCCAGACTGCGCCACGGGTTTATGATTTCGCTGGTTCAGGCGGTGGACTATGCCGACAAGGTCGAAGCCAACGCAGCCCCGCCTATCGGCGAAGCTATCAGCGAGTCAGCTGCTTGTCTGGCTGCTTATCTGTCCGCACCCTCTTGATCTGAGCCGGTATTCGGGGTTGCGGCCCTCTTTCTCATCCGATGTTTAATGTAGTGCATTAGGCCCGGCGGTGGGCGTTTGCACACCGCTTGACTGCATACGGCCATCCCTGAGAAGGGAGCCGACCTAGTGCGGTGGTGCGGATGAGGTGAGAGGCCAGCAGAATGACAACCGTAATCGACCCGGAGTGGTTCGAGGGGATGGCCACAAAGGGCTGGCAAAAGCGCTGGATGGACAATTTCGTTGAGAATATGGGCGGCGGGCTCACGAAAGAGGATTTGGTCAACGACGGCTGGACAGAGATCCCGCGCCGGATCCGGGAGAGAATGCTGAGCGGTACACCCATGTGGGTCGCACGGATGGCAACCGGCCTCGCCAAGGCGCTGAAACGCGATCCCTCCCAACGCAAACCGGCGTGGTTGTGGATGGCAAGCTCTATGAAGTTGATTGCACTGTTTATGCCTCAGGCTTTAAATTCGGAGTGAATTTCCAGCTGAAATCGGGTTTTGACGTCAAAGGGCGCGGAGGACAGATGCTCTCCGAACATTAAGGTGATGGCCTTCGGACCCTCCATGGCCTTCATAGGCATGGCTTTCCCAACGCTTTCATGGTGCCGGGCACCGGCGGCGGAGCGGTGGCGCGCCCCTTCGAAATGGCCGGTTCTCAACAAGTTGTGCTCGAGCGCGTGGGCCTGACGATCACGGCGTTCAAAGTTGATTGCGATCCGATCAAACCAGCTTTGGGCTACCGGTTTGACTATAAGGGACGCTCGCTGCCTGCATCGAGGGCGATACCGCAAAATCGCCGAAACTCGAAGCCGCCTGCCAAGGCGTGGAGCTGCTGGTTCACGATGCTTTGCAGCCAGCATTGCTAAAGCAGGTGCAGGACGCATGGGCCGAGGCTGGCGAGGACAACGTCGCACAGATCACGTTTGATATTCAGGACTATCATGCCTCGCCAGAGCAAGCCGCGGAATCCGCGCAGACTGTTGGTGCTGATATGCTCGTGCTCTCGCACCTCGTGCCGCCATTGCCGAACCCGTATCTCAATCGCGCCTTCCTCCGCGACGCAGAGGACCGTTTTGATGGCCCCATAGTGATCGGTGCAGATGGGTTGCTCTTTTTGATGCCTTCTGGCGGAGATTCCATCAACAAAACCAACTTGTTCTGAACTGGCTTTACGCCGTTGGTTCAGTCGTTCGTTCGTCTCGCCTAGATTATCAACCTCACATCAAGATTATGGATAATACGATGAATTCGCTGATGAAAGTTTCCGCATTTGCCTTTGCTCCGCTCTTGCTGACACCGGCTGCTTCGGCTGCAACCTACGAAGAGCAACTCTCTGAGCTGCGGACCAAGTTCAAGGCAGCCGACAAAAACAAGGACGGCAAATTGTCGCAGAAGGAAGCTAAGGATGGTGGCATGAAACGGCTTGCCACCTACTTCAGCCGCGTGGACACGGACGGTGATGGCTATGTCACTCAGGCACAGCTCGAATCCACACTTAAGGGACGCTATAACTTGGCAATCACAGTGTAGGTTTTCGATGGAACCATCGCCAGCCTAGCCTCAGTTTTTTCGTCCGGAATGTTCGCAATCAGGAACAATTCCGGCGGAAAAGCGCGCGGTTCTATTACTTTCATACAATGAAACCTTTTTGATAATTACACCGACAAGCGAGAGGCGGGTAAAGTGTCTTCAGAAGTTCACTCCCGTTCACGCCAGCGACCAAAATCACTTAAGTTCCGACCGCGATCACTCTGGTCGGCAGACTTGCAAGACGAACCGCTCAGTCGCACTGGCAGAATGACAAAGCCTCATGGCGTGAGGGGCGCGAAGTGCAGGGTGCTCTGAGCCAGTCGGAGGCGAGTTTCCGTTAGATTGACAGCACCGAGGCTTGATATGAACCAGTTGTGGACCTTCAGCTCTAGCAAGTTCAGCTAGCGATTGATTGCATTCAAGAGCTTAGCATCACCTTCGGTTAACCTGCGTTGTGTCTGCATCTCGCGGGTGATCCGGGCTTCCAGCTCCCGCCATTCGGAGGAGCTCACAAGCCCTTCAAGAAAGGGTGAGCGTTCGAGCCATTTGACGTCCCTCCAGCCTAAATTGACCGCTTGAGCCATCATAGCTTTGGCTTCATCCACCCGGTCCATCGAAGCAAAGACCTCGGCTAGCTGTATTCGAAACTCAGGGTCGGGATCGCCATCCAATTCAGCCAGCTTTGCCGAAGTGACAAGCGCGTTTGCGCGATCGCTCTTCCCCGCCTTCGCATCCAGCGCAGCCAGATCGTAACGCCCGCGCCAGCCCGCTGAAATCAAATCGCGCCTTGCGTCTTCGTTGCGGCCAAGCGCGATGTTTGCGCGCCCTCGCATTTGCAGGATGGGAGGCGCCGTTACATCTTCGCCTTTGGCCAGCGAAAGGGTGTTGAGCGCGGCTTGTGCTAGGCCATCGCGCAGTTGCGACCGCGCTATTGCGCTTAGAATAACGACTTGTCCGGGATTGAGCGTAAGCGCCTTGGCGCGCCAGCGCTCGGCAGCGGGATGCCCCATCAACTCCAAGTTTTGCGCGATCTGAATCTCGGCATAGCGCGACCTTCCACCGGCCTCCAACACCTGAAACTCTAGATCCAACGCTTGATAAAGCTGACCTTGCACCAGCAAAACATGGGCCGCGCTTGAGCCAGCGGGTGCGTTGTTCGGGTTTAATTGATAGGCGTATTGCAGCGCGGATAGGCTTTCATCCATCCGGCCTTGCGAACCAAGCGAATATCCCAGCGCAGACCAAGCGTTGCTGCTGCCTGGTTGCTCTTCGATCAACGCGCGCGCCAACGCCTCGGCTTCCTTTTTGGTTTCGAGGTTGCCCCCAAACTTCGTGGCTTTCGTGGACAACGCGAAGCTTAAAGAGAGGCGTGCGTCGAAGTGATCCGGTTCGCGTCTCAAGGCGTCTCGCAACATGGCAACAGCGCGATCCGTCTCGGCAGATTGATGGAGGCCCAGCTGCTGATTGGCGCGTGAGACCAGCAAGGATACTTCAGAAACCACGCCGGTTTGCCTCGCCGCTTGGGCGGTTGGCGAAACTGCGCCCGGCGCTTGGAAAGCGAGATTGGCGACCAGCAAGGCGACCAAAACTCCACTGGCCACCAAACCACCGATCAGCGCGGAAGATTGCTTCCCTTCACCAGGTTCCGAAGCATCGTAATCAGGTTCGACCTCTAACCATTTTACTGGGCCGATTATCGCGTATCCTGCTCCGCGCACGGTCCGGATGTAATTCGGATCCTTGGGGTTATCAGCCAAGGCCTTGCGCAATAGAGCAATGCGTTGCGATACGGTTTCATCGCTGACGTGCTCCGCCCCCCAAACCGATTGCGACAGAGCCGAGTGGCTGACGGATTTGGGCGATGCTTCGATCAACTTAACCAGAGCGTCAAAACTCAGATCGGGGAGTCTGATCGCATCCGTTCCCCGGCGGACGCTTCGCGCTTCGCGATCTATGGTCAGGTCATGGAGAATATAGGGCACAATGCGCGCCTTATTGCGGTTGAAGGGCGCGGCTTCAAGAATCTTCAGGTTTCTTCACGTGACGCTCAATGCTGAAAGGGCGAGGCTGCGCGGCACGAATTCATTAGGGAAATGGAAGATGAAAAAGCACTTCGCCGTTGCGGCAATCTGCTCGGGATGCCTTGCGCTTCTTGGTGTGGGGTTTGCCCACGCGCAAAATGATGCCGCGTCCGATTTAGCGCCGCTTGGATTTTGGCTTTGGAGCGCTGAGGAGCGCAGCGATTTGCGAGCCATGTCCCTCAAAACTCTGGACGGAAGCTGGGTAGCAAAGGTGGACGGCTCCACACTCGCAGCCACACATAGTGAAGGTGAGATTTCCTTTAACTTGGCCGATGGGCAGGCGTTTCGCGGTGAGCTGTCGCGCGATAAATCCGAGATCCGCGGATACTGGTTTCAGCCTCCGTCTCAACTCGATTATCAATTTGTTGCAACGCCAGTGGTTCTTTCAGCGAAAGGCGCCGACATTTGGCAGGCTGAAATCACGGTTCAGGCCCGGCCCTACCGTGTGTTTCTGGATGTGTTTGCGGGCGAAGGCGAAGCCATTTCAGCCATTGTAAGAAACCCGTCCGGTAACAACACGATGCGCGCGAGCCGATTTCGCATCGAGGCCGAACCGATGGGCGGATGGAGCTTGGTCAGCGGCCAAGGCGAGCGCGAGAGGCGACATCGTATATCCCGTAACGAGTCGGGCGGCCTCGAACTGGTGTATGATCGTTTCGAGGAACCCATCACGCTTAGCCGAGCCAGCGAAACTGATCGGCGTGGTTACGCCAGCCGGCCTGGCGAAAACAGCACGGCGCTGTACACCCCTCCGCCAAAGCTCAATGACGGTTGGCGCGTTACCACACCGGAAAAGGCCGGCTTCGAGCGCGCCACTTTGAACGCGCTGACCCAAAAGATCGCCAGCCTTGATCCCCGAACCGAGCCGCACCTGATCCATTCCCTGCTCGTCTCGCACAAAGGCGCACTGGTGTACGAGGAATACTTCTATGGCCAAGACCGCGAGAGGCGCCACGATGTCCGATCGCTGGGCAAGGTGTTCGGTTCGGTCATGATCGGCGCGCTGCAGAACCAAGGCCATGACATTACGGCTGACCATCGCCCGGTTGCAGACGTTTTAAGAGAGGCTGGCCTGCCGCTTGATGACGAGCAAAAGGCTGACATCACGTTAGGCGATCTGATGACCTATACGAGCGGTCTCGATTGTGATGTTAATGCGGGCCAGTCCGCCGGAAATGAAGAGAATATGTGGGCGCAGGACAAAGAGCTCAACTATTGGCTCTACACCGCGAAGCTTGCCATGTTGCACGATCCGGGGCGCCGTTACGCCTATTGCTCTGGCAGCGCTAATCTTGTGGGCGCCAGCTTGTCCCAGTTCGGCAAGGCACAGGTTCACGAACTCTTTGATGACCTGATCGCAAAGCCATTGGGTTTCGGCCCTTACCATTGGGCGCTCGCTCCAAACGGGGAAGGCTATCTGGGCGGCGGGGCCTATATCCGTCCACGCGATGTATTGAAGGTTGGCGCGATGTACGCCGCGGGTGGCGTTTGGAATGGTCGCCAGATCGTAAGCGCTGACTGGATCGAGGAGTCCACCACGCCGCGGCTTGAAATCAATCCCCATACCACGGGGATGACGCCACAGGATTTTCAAGACAACTATTTCGGCGGATCCCAAGCTTACATCTGGGCCGTGAACACGATTGAAGTCGGCGAACGCCGTTACACCTCGTATCAAGCCAGCGGGAATGGGGGGCAGCTGCTGATTGTGGTCCCTGAACTCGATCTTGTGGTCGGCATGACAGGCGGCAATTATCGCATGGGCGGTATCTGGGGCCGGTGGCGCGACCAGATCGTGGGAGGCTACATCATTCCGGCGATGGGGAACCAACCCTAGTAGAGCGGCCGTTTCTGCCTGCTGCCATTCCAAGCAGGCATGGCTGCTTCCGCCTCCTCCACACTGTGACGCTTAGTCATGTCTCGATCTGGGCTGATTGCGGAATCGCTGCCCTTGAGTCGTTGGCGGCTGAAAGCGGACTGTCGTGTTGCAGCACAGCTAAAGCCGTTGCTCAGTGACCGAGTGCGGTTTGCGACGCGTAACGAGACGGTATCGCTGTGGTGTGCCTTGACTTTCCGCGAAGCGATAAAGAGCATGGTTGCGCGGCTCGATCTTGGCAAGCCTAGCAAATTTCCCGAGGACCTAAATGGACCATTGGACTGAAATCCGATCCGCTTACTATGTTGCCAAATTGGGGACGATAAGCGCGGCGGCCGATGAGCTTAAGCTGCATCGGGCAACCGTTGTAAGGCATGTCGACCTGCTTGAGGAGCAGTTGGAGGCCAAGCTTTTCCTGCGCCATCAGGGCGGATACACGCCGACCGATTATGGTCAGGGCCTGTTTGATGCAGCGGCAAAGGCGGAGGAATCCTTTGTGGATTTCGAGTGGCGCATGGCGGGGCAGTCCGAGGCCGTGTCGGGCGATCTCATCGTCACTTCAACCGCAATGTTGCTTTCAACATTCGCTCCTGTCCTGAAGCAATTTCAGCTTGATAATCCCGATGTGCGGGTGAGCTATACGGTGAGCGAGGAGGTGGCGCGCCTGGCAATGGGCGAAGCGCATGTTGCCATCCGATCCGGCCCCTACCGCGAGATGGAAGATTCGGTCATGCTGCCTTTGGCCTCGGTTCGCTCGGCCGTTTATGCGCACCAAAGCTACATCGATCGATTTGGCAAACCGGCGAGCCTTGCGGATTTTCGCAAGCATCGGTTTGTGTCGCGAGTGCTGGATGACGAGAAATTTCCGCCATTCTTGTGGCTTAGAGAACACATCAAACCCGATAACGTCGTCTTCGAGAGCAATGACATGCTTGCCAAATTCCAGGCTATCAAAGCGGGCATCGGAATTGGATTTTTGCCGATCACGGAGGCTGACGCTTGGCCTGACATGGTTGAGGTCTACCCGCACAATCCCGATTGGAACGTGGATTTCTACCTCGTGACCCATATGGACCTTCACCGGATGCCAAAAGTTCAGGCGCTTATCGCGGCCTTCCGCAAAAAAGGCTTCTTGGGCAGCCATCAAGAATTTGCAGAGGTCTTGCCAACACGAAGCGAGCGCTAAGCTGAGCAATTGTGCGGCATGCAGTGTGCGAATGCGCGCATCGACGAGCCCACCCTAATTTGAGAGCTACCCGTCTCAAGGGGGTCGCAGGCCCTTGGGATCAAACGGGGGACACCACATGCGTGGTAGTGTTATCTTACCGACTTTGGCGGCAATGGCCTTGGCCGGATGCTCTGGCGAGAGCGTTGTCGAAGAGGCGGTTGAACCCAAGACGGTCAAGATTGCGACCGCTCAAAAGTCGAGCTCAGCGCTGCAAAACACCTATCCAGCTTCGGTCCGGTCGGTGCGATCGACTGACCTTGCCTTTCAGGTGTCTGGCCGCGTGGTCGTCTGGCGAGCGTTGGAAGGAACCCGCTTTCGCAAAGGCGATGTGATCGCCCGGCTCGATGATCGCAGCTTTCGCAACGCGGTTACGCAGGCGCAGGCAGAGTTCCGCAACGCGCAAAGCGAGTTTGAGAGGGCGCAGCGCCTGATCGAAGGTAAAGCGATCTCGCAAAGCGTCCTCGAAAGCCGTCTGGCTGAGCGCGAGGTGGCAGCAGCCGCGCTTGACAACGCTAAGAAGGATCTGAGCGACACGGTCATGCGCGCTCCGTTCACCGGCACAGTCGGCAGGACACTTATCGAGGAGTTCCAGACCGTTCAGGCTCAATCCCCCGTGCTCACCTTGCAAAGCCAGCAAGTCGAAGCGGTGGTCGATGTGCCGGGAAGCTTTGTCGTCAACGCTCCCAGATTGCGATCGATCGAGGCAGTGGTCGAACTTGACGCCGCGCCCGGCCAGGAAATGCCCGCGCGCTTCCGCGAAGCGGCTGGTGAAGCGGACAGCTCCACTCAGACGTTTGAAGCAAAATTCGAATTTACCCCGCCACCCGGCCTTCTTGTGCTCAACGGCATGACCGCACGGCTGAAGACCAGCGTTGAGTTTGCAGACGGCATAGCTCAGGTGCCAACAGGGGTCGCGATACCGCTGTCGGCGGTGCTCCAGAGCGAGGAGAAGGCGTTCGTCTGGGTGATCAAGCCGGTCGAGAAAACGGTCTCCCGAAGAAAGGTCACGCTTGCGTCCAGCGTTGGCAAGCAAGTGGTGGTCAAGAGCGGGCTCAAAGCGGGTGAGCGCATAGTGGCAAGCGGCGGCGCCTATCTCAATGAAGGCGACGTGGTTCGCGAGTGGCAACGGTGAGCATCCTTTTTGCGAAGCGCCGGGGTGAAGCATGAACATCGCAGAATTCAGCATCAGGAACCGGCTGATCATGTGGATCATGATCGCGATCTCGTGCTTTGCGGGTTTCCAAGCCTATCAGGAAATGCCGCGCTTTGAGGACCCTGAATTCACGATCCGGGTGGCGCAGGTCCTCACCGCCTATCCGGGCGCCAGTCCCGAGGAAGTGGCACGCGAGGTCACCACCCCGCTTGAGACCGCACTTCAGGAGATGTCGGAGATTGACGAGATTACATCGACATCGTCGGACGGGTTCTCCGAGATTGAAGTCGAGATAAAGTACTCGGAATCGCCAGACAAGGACGCTCTGCAAGCTATCTGGAACAAACTACGCAACAAGATGAGCGATGCTCGGGCTGATCTGCCTTCGGGCGCAAGCGTTCCTTACGTCTATGACGAATATGGCGATGTGTTCGGCATCATGTATATGCTCACCGGCGACGATTACGACTATGCCGAGCTTTACGACTATGCCTCGACGCTTAGGCTTGATCTGCTCGCGGTTGATGGTGTGGGCAAGGTCAACATCACCGGCGATCTCGATGAGGTTATCTATATCGAGATTCCGAGTGAGACGGTCGCCTCGCTTGGCCCTTCGATCGACACGATCTTCACCCAGCTCCAGAACCAAAACGCGGTTGTCTCGACAGGCAGTGTTAAGCTGGATGACCGTCGGCTGGTGGTCACCGCTACAGGCGACGTCGATTCGGTCGAAGCGATTGAGGATCTGCTGATCTCGTCCGCTGACGGAAGTGTTACGCGGCTCGGCTCAATCGCCAATGTGACGCGCGGCTATGAGGACCCTGCTGGTCTTGTGACCTATTACGATGGCAAGCCCGCGCTGGTCATCGGAGTGGCGGCGGTTTCGGGATCCAACGTGGTCGCGATTGGCGACAGGATCGACGCGCGGCTGGAAGAATTGTCCGAGCAGCGGCCCTTGGGGATGGCGCTCAACGAATTCTATCATCAGGGCAAGGTGGTGAACGCCTCGGTCGCGAATTTTGTCGAGAACCTTGCGACCGCGCTCGCCATCGTCATCGTCACATTGCTGATCTTTATGGGTGTGCGCTCCGGGATCATCATCGGGCTGGTCCTCCTCATCACCGTCGCCGCCACTTTAGCGACCATGTATGTCGCCGAGGTTCCTATGCACCGGATCTCGCTGGGCGCACTGATCATTGCGCTCGGCATGCTGGTGGACAATGCGATCGTGGTGACCGACGGCATCCTTGCCGGGATGCGTCGCGGCGAGAGCTTGCTCGACGCAGCCAAATCGGTAGTCGGCAAATCCATCTGGACGCTGCTGGGCGGCACTTTGGTTGGCATTTTGGCCTTCTCCGTCGTTGGCTTTGCCCCAGGGGCAACAGCGGAGTTCACCGGCGATCTGTTCTGGGTAATCCTGATCTCTTTGTTCTTTTCATGGTTGTTCGCGATCACGCTGACGCCGTTTTTGTGCGACTTGCTGCTCAAAAAGGATTTGGGCGATCAATCGGGCGGGGCCGAAGACAGCCGCTTTATGAAGGCGTTCAAGAGCGCGGTCGCAGCGCTCGTGCGAATTCGCTACGTCACGCTGGGCGCAGCTATTGCGATGTTCGCTGCCTCTGTGTTTGGCTTCAACTACGTGAAGCCCGGCTTCTTCCCTGCCACTACCTCACCGCAGGTCGTGGTGGATTACTGGGGGCTTGAAGGCACCGACATCACCGTGACCGAAGAACGCGTGTTGGAGCTGGCCGATTATGTCGCGGGGATTGACGGGGTGACCCATGTCAAATCGGTGATCGGCGGCGGGACCCAGCGCTACATGCTGATCTACACTTTTGAGAGTCAGAACAGCGCCTATGCGCAATTGCTGGTGAAGGTCGATGATTACCGCGAGCTCGACCGGATCATCCTCGACATTCAGAACCACGTCGATAGCAACATCACCGAAGCTCAGGCGCGCGCATGGCGCTTTGCGATGGGGCCGGGGGGCGGTTCCAAGATCGAGGCGACCTTTAGCGGGCCCGATCCCAAAGTGCTGCGCGAATTGTCCGAGCAGGCAAAGGAGATCATGCGCTCCAAGCCTGAGGCAATGATGGTGAAGGACGATTGGCGCGAGCCTGTGCCTGTGGTCGAGGTTGTCTACGCCGAAGATCGCGGCCGCCGCGCTGGGGTTAGCCGGACCGATGTCGGCACCTCACTGGCGCGCGCCTTTAGCGGGTATGAGGTCGGTACTTATCGCGAAAATGACGACCTCATCCCGATCCAGTATCGCGCGCCAGCCAATGAGCGCGAAGACGCCGCTGGCGTGCGCAACGTGCAGGTCAACAATTCCGCTGGCGAGACTGTCCCGCTCGCTCAGGTCGCCGACGACGTGAAGACCATCTTTCGCGATGGGCGCCTGACCAAGATTGACAAGGTCTATGCGATCAGCGCGCAATCCGACCCGGTGCCCGGCGCGATCGCAGGTGATGTCCAGGCGGCGGTGCAAGCCGAGATCGAAGCGATCCCAATGCCGCCCGGCTATGCGTTCGAATGGAATGGAGAGTTGGGTAACAGCAACGAGGCGAATGAAAACCTCGCTGTCATCATCCCATACAGTTTTGGCGCGATGGTCCTTGTCGTGATCTTGCTATTCAACGCTCTTCGGCAGCCTTTGGTGATCTGGCTTTTGGCTCCGTTCGCATTGATCGGAGTGACATTGGGACTGCTTGTTTTCAATGTTCCCTTTGAGTTCATGGCCATTCTTGGTTTCTTGTCTTTGGTTGGTCTGCTGATCAAAAACGCGATCGTTCTGGTTGATGAAATCGATTTGCAGATTGCCGAAGGGAAGCCGCGTTTTGACGCACTGGTGGACAGTTCCGCCTCGCGCTTCAGCCCGGTGCTCCTGAGTTCGGGCACAACCGTTCTGGGGCTCATCCCGCTGTTCACTGACGCCTTCTTTCAATCGATGGCAGTGACTTTGGTCTTTGGCCTCAGCTTTGCGACGATCCTGACCTTGGCTGTCACACCGGTGTTCTATGCCATCATTTTCGGCATAAGGAATGACGAGACGAACGCTTCGCCAAACAAAGTCGATCCGCCCGATGCTGACCCTGTAAGCTTTGACGAAAAGGGGCTGCCAGCATGATCTATCGCAGTGCTCTTTTGTGCCTTTGCATGACCACTTTTTTGGTCGGAGGCTGCGCGTCGCTGACAACGAATGAGGAACTCACCACATCCACGCGCGCCAGCTTGCCCCCCCTGCCGGCGCAGTGGAAGGTCGATGGAGCGATGCCGGGCGATATTCGCATCGGCTGGATCGACGCACTGCGCGATCCCGCTCTGTCGGCCTTTGTTCGCGAAGCCCAGATCGCCAACCGCGACATTCAGGCGACCGCCGCCAATGTTGAGGCGGCCTATGCGCTTGTCCGTCAGGCTCGATCGGGGCTGTTCCCAGCGATTGACCTTTCGACGACCGGCGGTCAGTCGCAAGTGATTGACGAACCCGGCGCAGGCGAACAGCCAAGCGAGGCGTTCTTCACGCCCGATTACGATGTCTCGCTCCAAGCCAGTTGGGAAGTCGATCTGTGGGGCCGCGTGCGCGCCGGGCGCAACGCAGCCTATGCCAGCGCGCAGGCGGTGGAGGCAGACTTCCGGTTCGCGCAATATTCGCTCGCCGCATCGGTTGCCTCGGCCTATTTCGCAGTGATCGAGTCCGAGCGGCAGATCGACGTCGCCGAGCGAAACTACGCCGCCTATGCAGAGATCGACCGCATCACCCGCTTTCGGGCGCGCGAAGGCTATTCGAACCAGCAGGATGTCAGCACGGCCGCTTCGGATCTGGCTGACGTTCTGGAAGGCCTGGAGGAAGCACGCGGGGCCAGAAGGATCGCGATCAGAGCCCTTGAAGTGTTGCTGGGGCGGTATCCGGGCGCGCAGATTGAGGGGGGATTCGAGTTTCCCGAGGCTCCCCCTCCGCCCGCTGCCGGGCTTCCGTCGGAATTGCTCGAGCGGCGGCCCGATGTTATCGCAGCTGAGCGCAATGTTGCGGCCGCCTTTTCTAACCTCGATCAGGCCAAGGCCGCGCGCCTGCCCACGCTTAGCCTATCGGCGAGCGTCGGGGGCACCTCAAGCGAACTTGACGATATCGCCGACGGCCGCAATCTGTTTTGGTCGATTATAGGCAATGTCCTTCAACCAATTTTCGATGCAGGCCTTCGCGGTGCGCGCGTAGAGGAAGCTGACGCTGACAAGCGCGCCGCGATTGCGACCTACGCTTCAACCGCGCTCACTGCTCTGCAGGAAGTCGAGGATAATCTCGATCAGGTCGAAGTCGTGCGTCTGCGCGAACAGGCGGCGAAGACTGCCCGCGACGCAGCGGTGGAAGCGGTCAAGCTGGGCGAGCTGCGATACAAGGAAGGCGAGACCGACCTGATTGATCTGCTCAGCCTGCGCCAAAGGCAGTTATCCGCAGAGCAAAACTATGTTTCGATCCAGCGTGAACGCATCGATCAATGGGTGTCGCTCAACCTTGCTCTTGGAGGAAGTTGGATCGAACCCTCTCAGCAAGCCGAGCCCTGATATGGTTCTCCAAATGCTTATCGGGACAGCGATGCTGGCTTTGACGCTCGGGATCGGAGCCTTGGCTATCATTACCACCGCGCGTGTCCTCAGCTTTATGAGGCTTGATGAGCCCAGGCAGCTCTCAATCTTTGCGCACACTTTCGTCATTACGGTCGTCACCAGTTCGCTGGCCCTCGTGCTGATTTTTGTCATGGCGCTTTGGGCGACTTTGTTTGTGATGCTGGGGATTTTCCAGGATTTCGAAGTCTCACTCTACATCGCGATGATCTCAGCGACGACGCTTGGCTATGGGGACGTCACCATGCCTGACGAATGGCGCCTCTTGGCTGGGTTCATCGCTACCGACGGTTTTATTCTCTTCGGTCTCGATACCGCGTTTCTGTTCGAAGTGATGCGTCGGCTGGGCGACCAACCGATGGCGGACACGGCATGATTTTAGGCGGCAAGGGCAGCGAAAGAGGGGCGTCGGTGATCGTCCTTTTGGGCAACGCCGTCACCGATGGAAAAGAAGCGCGCCATAGTGGGGGGCATTACTCCCAGCCAACCGGTCTCGTGTGAGTTCATCTAAATGGAAAGCGCTCATATGCTGCACGCCCATTCAACCCTTGGAGAGCGCCGGATGTCACCCTTGCAGGTCTTCAAGGCGGATGTGGCTGCGACAGCCTCAGCGCTTAACCCCAATCAATGGGCCGAGGTCTCAGCAGATGTACGAGAAATGCGCTGGCCCGCAGGCGCATCCATTTACGGCCAGCACAGGATCGGTGATCGGTGGCTGTTCGTCGCTGAAGGCGTGGTCGCCTCCGAGCAATCGCATGCCGACGGGTCGCATTCAATCGCGCGGTTCTTTGAACGCGGTCAAGTCTGCGCCAATCTGACCAGTACATGGAAGCGCGACTATGCGAGCGATGATCTGATTGCGATAACCGATGTCGCGGGGGTTGAACTGCCAGATGAGTTCTTCCGGACGAACTATCTTCATGGCGGACCTGTTGGCGAATACCTGCGCTGTAAAGTGATCGAGACCTTGTGTTTCGATAAGGAAATTATGGTCGCCAAGACAGTCGGCTCAACCGAGGTTCGTTACCGACTGTTGGAGAATTCGTACACGTCGGTCATCGCGCACGCGCGCAAGAAGGATATCGCCTCGTTCCTTGGCATAACACCCCAAGGCCTCAGCCGGTTTTTGCGCAATCGATCCAGCGCCGCTTAACCTAAGTTAAGTCGCAAATTCGGACGAAGCGATAGTCTCTTATCATTCTTGGAGGAGGCGCAATTGTCTGACACGTTGAACCTAATCAAAGCCGCATGGCCGCTTTTGAAGAAGGCGGTTGCCAGCGGTCAGGTCCTTAATCCGCAATGCGACCTGGTTGAGCCTTCAAGCGATATTGCGCCCCACTACGATGTCGAGATTCCGATGTCGGAAGGCTTTACGCTCACCGCCAACATTTTTCGCTCTCACGGAAGGATGGCTGAGGGAGACCGAGATCCAGTGGTGATGTGCGCGCACCCGTATGACAATCGGCATATTGCGGCTCTGGGCGGAACACCGTTCAATGGGCCGCCACAACAATACCGCCTGATCCCCCAGTCCGGAGGCAAGCCGCGCTTTTCAACGCTCGCAAGTTGGGAATCTCCGGACCCCGAATTCTGGGTCCAAGCGGGCTACACACTCGTTAATCTGAACCTGCCTGGCTACGCAAACAGCGGCGGGCCGCCATCGATTTTATCTGAGCATCAGGGCCGATCCTACCGAGAAGCGATCGCTTGGGTTGGCGAACAGGATTGGTGCGCAGGACATGTCGGGCTGTGCGGTGTAAGCTTTCTATGCATTAGCCAATATCTCGCCGCTGCGACGCCCGATGGTGAAGAGCCGCCCGCCGCGCTCAAAGCCATTATACCTTGGGAAGGCGTGTCGGATTTGTATCGCGATCTGGCGTGCCGGGGAGGTGTTCCGGATACGGGCTTTTTAAACTTCTGGTGGCACACAGAGGTTCTGCCATCCTTGGCTGGCAGCATAGAAGACTATCTTGCGGTCGAGGAGGCGATCCCGCCGGAGGTCCTAGCCAAACATCCCGATTATGATGCCTTTTGGCAGGCCAAAGCGCCGCCGCTGGAGAACATTACGGTCCCTATGCTCCTTTGCGCTTCGTTCTCGGATCATGAACTGCACACCTTCGGATCGTTTCGCGCTTTTGAGAAAGCGAGCTCCGAGCACAAATGGCTGTACACCCATCGCAGCGGCAAATGGACCGAGTTTTACAAGGCTGAAGCGTTGCAGGTTCAGCGCGAGTTTTTCGATCGTTTTTTGAAAGGCGAGGCCAATGGGTTTGAAAATCGCCCGAGCGTGAGGCTGGAAGTGCGCTCAGCCCGCGATGAAGTGCATGAAGTGCGCAACCTTGATCACTGGCCGCCATCGCTGGCGCTCAGCGCTTTGTACCTTAAAGCTGACCGGACGCTGAGCGCGCAAGCCGTACCCACGACGTCAAGGATCGAATACAGGGCAATCGACGGGAAAGCTGTATTCGACTTTGTGTTTGAAGAGCCGACCGAGATCACGGGCTATATGAAGCTTAAGGTCTTCATCGAAGTTGCCGCACTCAGCACCAGCGAAACAGTGCCGAGTGATGCGACCCTTTGCTGCTTCATCGACAAATACGATATCTATGGCGAACGGGTGCCATTCTACGGAACGGTCGGCCAGAATCGCGATGCCCTGACTCGCGGTTATGGCCGGGCGAGCCGCCGCGCGCTCGATCGAGATGCCTCAACACCGCTCCATCCGATCCCGGCTTGCTTGGTAGACGAACCCATTGGTCCTGGAGACATTGTGCCGATTGAGGTGGCCTTTTGTCCCAGCAGTACGTTCTTCGACGAAGGTGAAAGTCTGCGTTTGACGATTTCTGGGAGTGATATCATCCACTCACCAATCTTCAGGAAGGATGTAAGCACCAACCAAGGAAAGCATGTCATCCATATCGGCGGGGAATACGCATCCCACCTCCTTCTCCCCATCGCACAATTGCAGAACTTACAGGATTGACACGATGCAAGGTTGAACGCCGCAGCAGCGACCCGTTCTGAAGCGCTGGCTATCGGGGTTGGTGGAAGCTTTCGCCTTCGCCTTCGCGTTGCTCTGGCTGCCATTGGGGCAACACGGCTTCCTTTACGAACACGGGATGAAGCTTGGCACATTCATGATGCGGTTCGTGGTCTTCGCGGCCCTATCGTTCGGCTCTTCGCAAGCTGCGAGAGATCTCAAGAGTCCGAAATTCATCGCTCTTTGGTTACTGTGTGCTTACCTCATCCACCAATTCGAAGAGCACTGGATTGACATTTTCGGTAACGCCTATGCCTTCCAAGCGAGCGTCAACAGCATAATCGCGACGCTAACCAATCGTCCGATGAATCCCACGCACCCGCTGACCGCTGAAGGCATTTTTGTTATCAACACATCGCTTGTGTGGTGTGTTGGCGCTCTTGCAATCTGGACTGCGCCCAAGCGAGTGTTCGCAACCCTCTGCATGGCCGGTATCGTTCTGGTGAACGGACTGGTCCATATTGCCGGTGCGCTCGCGCTGTCGGACTACAATCCCGGATTGCTGACGTCAGTTGTCATTTTTGTCCCGCTCTCAATTATTGCATATCGCTGGACTGGAGCGCGAAGAGGGGCTGTGATTGCCAGCCTTCTCTGGGCCTTTATCGGCCATGTCATCATGGCTTTGGGAATTGCGATGGCGTTCATCTGGGAGATGATGTCTCCGTTGGTCTATTATGGATCGCTTGTCGTATGGTCCCTTTTGCCAGCTTTCCTGTCGGGTCTGGGCATCTTCGAAGCAAGAGGTGCTGAGGCCGCCTCAGCAAAGCAATCTCCATGAAACCTGAAAGGCAATGGCTTTCGCGTGCGCAGGCTCGCAAAGCAGGCCATCGTAAGCCTGTGCTTTGGCGTTTGTTGCCATTATACCCAACACTGGGCGTCAGAATTGCCAAAGTCTCCACTTGTAGGCGATAGAAACTTCGGGCTCAGTCCAACAGGTAGAAACGGTGGGATCGGCGTATCAATCGCCGCGAGGCTAAGTGAGGCGGATCATTGTGGCCTCTCGTTGCTCCAGCCCAACGCAGAAGGGAGGCATTGGAACCGAGTGCGCAATCATTTTTACCCGCGAGAGTTGCCGAGCATGATCAGGCCTCTGCGCTGCATCTTTGTCTTCGCATTGACTGCAATGGGAGTGGTTCAGCCTAACCTCGCATATGCGGGCGGACAGCGAGCCGACGAGCCAGCACTTCGCGCAGGCGCGCATCGGATTGTGTTTGACGGATGGGGCGGCCCAGCCTTGCCCGTGTGGACTTTCATTCCGGCTGGCATTGATCCGAAAACCGCGCCGATTGTGATTGTCATGCATGGCGCTCGGCGAGATGCAGACCGCTACCGCGACCAGTGGGTTGAGCCTGCACGATCCGGCGGTTTCATCGTGGTCGCGCCGGAGTTTTCGAAAGCTGCCTTTCCCAAAGCCAACGGCTACAATCTCGGCGGCGTCTTTGATGCAGCGTCAGGGTCTTTGCGCAAAGAGGATGTATGGACCTTTTCCGCCATTGAACCCGTGTTCGACCATGTTGTCGCGCGCCTTGGCGGTTCGCAGCAGCGCTACACGATCTATGGCCACTCAGCGGGATCGCAATTCGTACACCGCTTTCTGTTCTTCAAACCTGACGCGCGGGTAAAGCGGTATCTCGCGGCGAATGCGGGTTGGTATACATTCGCGGACTCTCAGGTCGAGTACCCCTTTGGCTTGGGCGGGATCGGCTATGAAGCGAAGATGCTGAAGCAGGCCTTGGCAAAAAATCTGGTGATCGCGCTGGGGGAACGGGATTCTGATCCGGACGGTCGCTTGCTGAACAAGGGTGCAGGGGCGATGCGCCAAGGCCGCCACCGCTTTGCGCGTGGGAAGGCCTTTTATGCCGCGGCAAAGGCCTATGCTGAGAGGCAAGGTTGGGAATTTGGCTGGTCGCTGCGCGTGGTCGAAGGGGTTGCGCATTCCAATGGCAAGATGGCCCCAGAACTTGCCGACCTGATCCGTTAGCGCTGCGCTGGCCCCGAACGCAGCTACTCGAACACAAGGCCCATCGCCGCGCCGCCCAGCCAATAGACAAAGCCGGTGATGAGCGCGATGCCGACCAGATTGAGCACAAAGCCGCCGCGCGCCATTTGCGCGATGGTGACCGTGCCCGTGCTGAAAGCGATGGCGTTGGGCGGCGTGCCGACTGGCAGCATGAAGGCGCATGTCGCGGCGAGCGCTGCGGGGACCAGCAGCCCCATCGGGTCCACTCCTACACCCAGCGCCACTCCGCCCAGTACCGGGATAAAGGTCGCCGCGGTCGCTGTGTTGCTGGTCACCTCGGTCAGAAACAGCACAATCGCGACCACGCACGCGATGAGCGCCACCACCGGCAGCGTCGCCAGCCCGGAGACCTGTTGCCCAAACCAGTCATCAAGACCCGTTCCGGCCACCGCGCCTGCAAGGCTCAGCCCTCCACCAAACAACAGCAGCACGCCCCACGGCAGCCCGCTTTCGGCATCCTTCCAATCCAGAACCATCCCGCTGCCTCGGCTTGCGGGCAGAAGAAACAGCGCAAGGCCCGCCGCGATGGCAATGGCGGTGTCGTTGAGATTGCCGAGCCACGGAGCGGCTGCCGCGATGCTTTCGACCTCGGACAAAAGCCCCGGCACGACCCAAAGGAAAGCCGCGCTGACGAAGACGAGCGCCACCATCGCCTCACCCCGGCTCATCGAGCCCAGCTGGGTGACTTCGGTTTGAATCAGCGCCTCGCCGCCGGGTATCTCATCAAGCTCGAAGCGATAGAGCACGCGCGTCATCACGAGCCACCCGATCAGGATGAAAGTGGCTGCCAAAGGCACGCCCAGCAGCATCCAATCGACAAAGCCGATGGTAACGCCCAGCTCGTCGCTCGCATAGCCTGCGATGATGGCATTGGGCGGACTGCCCAAAAGTGTCCCCAAGCCGCCCATGCTGGCTGACCACGCAATCGCCAAGACCAGGCAGATGCCAAACCGCACGATCTCGGGATCCTCTTGGGCGTCTTGGTTGCTCGGAATTTCGGGTTGCGCCGATGCGCCTGACATCGCCTTGCCAGAGACCAGCGCGAGCACGGAGAAGCCAATCGGCAGCATCATCAGCGTGGTGGCGGTGTTGGACACCCACATGGACAGAAAGCCCGTGGCAATCATCAGGCCAAGGATGATGCGGCGCGGTGACACGCCGACCCGCGCTAGCGTGAACAGCGCAATGCGGCGGTGCAGGCCCCACTTCTCCATCGCAATCGCAATCAGGAAACCGCCCAGAAACAGGAACACAATCGGGCTAGCATAGGACGCGGTGGTCTCAGCGACGGTGCGCTGCGTCAGCGCGGGGATCAGCACGATCGGCAACAGGCTCGTCGCGGCCAGCGGGATCGCTTCGGTCATCCACCACACCGCCATCAGGCTGGCGACGGCGGCGACAAAGCGCGCGTCCAGGTTCAGCTCGGTTCCGCCAAGCAGCGCGTACACCATCACGGCCACCACCAGCCCCGCGGCCCGCAGGCTCCATGTCATGCCGGTCGAACGCTCGCCACTTGCACTCATGGCGTGCCCGCTTCTTCATTTGCTTCCTCAATCACGCGGTCCACCTGGTCGAGCGCGGGCTGTGCGATGTCGGTGGGGTCCAGCAAGGCCTCAATCTCAGCTTTATCAAGCCGCGTGGCGGTCTGCGGGTTGGCGGCGAGAGCCTGCGCAAAACTTTGATCGGTCGCCAACGCCTCGGCAATGACTTGCTTGACCAAGGCCTCCGCTTCCACGCGCGGCATTGTCTTAGCCAGCGCAAAGGCCACGCGCTGCGACATGGCAAATCCGCGTGTTCGATTAATGTTGGCGCGCATCGCCTCAGTGTCGATTTCGAGGCCTTCAAGCAGCATCGCCAGCGTGCGTGCCGCGCTGACGGACTGGACCGCGATATCCTCAATTATAGGGGAAAGTCCCGATGTGTTGTCGCGCTCAAAGAAATTGACCACGTCATCGCTGAGCACCTGCGCCAAGCGTGGAATAGTGCGCCCGGCATGGATCAAGCGCTCCGGAGCGCGTGGGTTGCGTTTGTGCGGCATGGAGCTGGAGCCGACCACGCCTTTGCGCTGCGCCTCGCGCACTTCGCCAATGTCTGTGCCTTGCAGCAGGAACAGCTCTTGCCCGATCCGCTGGTGCGACTTCGCGATGAGCCCTGCCACCAGACCATACTCGGCCAGCACATCGCGCGTGCCGTTCCAATCGGCGGTGTAAGGGCGGGGCAGGCCGAGTTCCGCCGCGAACGCCTGCTCCACCGCTATGGCTTTGTCGCCAAGCCCCGAATAATTGCCAACCGCGCCTTTCAGGATAGCGGAGCGCGCCAAGCGCTCGCGAAGCTGCACAAGGCGCGCGCGATGGCGGGAGTACTCACCAATCCACGCGCTGATCTTCTTGCCAAAGGTGATGGGTTGAGCGTGCTGGCCCAGCGTGCGTCCGATCATCGGGGTCGCCTTGTGCGCCTGTGCCAGCTCCGTCATCGCCTCCATTGAGCGGCCAAGGCATTGGTCCAGCTCATTAACAGCGCGCATGGTCTGCAAGACCGTTGCGGTGCCATAGATGTCCACCGTCGTTGCTCCGAAGTGGACATATTGATCGCCGGCATCGTTCAGGCTGCGACGCCACACATTGAGCAGCGCCACCATTCGGTGGTTCACGATGGCATATTCGCTGTCGAATGCGTCTTGGGCGACCAGCGCGACCTTGGCCTTGGCTGTAATCTCTTGCGCAGCGGCTTGCGGGATCACGCCTTGCGAGGCCTGCGCGCTGGCCATGGCCGCTTCAACATCAAGGATGAATTGCGTGCGCCCATCATATTCAAACAGCGCCCGTGTTTGCGCGATGGAACACGCCTGCGCTGGAGCGCCCAGCACCAGCGCGCCTGCGAGCATAAGTCCTGCGCTCAGCGCGCGTGTCCTGAATAGCACCCTCATCATCGCCATAGTCGGCACTTAAGCGTGCGGGGTCAATCGCTCGCGCATCCGCATTACTCGGCAAAGATGCGGGTGTTTCTGACACCGGTAGCGCCTGATCCCGGACGGCGCGGGTCCGCTGCGGCGTGGATCTGGCCGTTGACCAGCATGATCGTTTGCGCGCTGCCAATCGTATCGCGCAGCTCAATCTCATGCCCCAAATCGCGCAAGATCGAGAGCGTGTCCGGGTTAAACCCGCGCTCTATGGCAAGCTCACTCGGCTTCCAGTTCTGGTGAAAGCGCGGTGCCAAAGTCGCCTCTGCAATGTTCATATCATGGTCGATGACGTTGAGCGTGATTTGCAGGACCGTGTTGATGATCGTGCTGCCACCGGGCGATCCGATCGCGAGGAATGGCTCGTCTTCCTTGAACACAATCGTCGGCGTCATGCTCGACAGCATCCGCTTGCCCGGCGCAATCGCATTCATGCGGCTGTTTGAAAAGGTCGCCCCCGGCACGTCTACCCGCAGCGAGAAATTGCGGATCTGGTTGTCGAGGAGGAAGCCTGTGCCTTCCGCCACAACGCCAGAGCCGAACGAAGACCCGAGGGTGTAGGTGTTGGAGACGACATTCCCGTCTGTGTCAGCGACTGAGAAATGCGTGGTATCTTCGCTTTCCTGCGCCAGCGGATCGTAAGGCGAAATGGCTTCGGGCGGCGCGCTGCGGTCACGCGCAATGCCTTTGGAACGCTCTATGGCGTAGGCTTTGGAGATCAGCAGCTCGACCGGGTTCTCCACGAAATCGGGATCGCCCATCGACTTTCTGCGGTCCGCATAGGCGAGCTTCATAACCTCGGCCAGAATGTGGATGGTGGCAGCAGAATTGTGGCCCATCTCCTTCAGATTATAGCCTTCGAGCATATTGAGCATCTCCAGCAGGGCGACCCCGCCGGAGCTTGCGGGCGGCATGGTGACCACGCGGTGCCCCCGGTAATCGGTTGCAATCGGAGTGCGCAGTTTCGCTTCATAGGACGCAAGGTCCCCAGCGATAATCAGCCCGCCTTTAGCCTTCATGTCGGCGACGAAACGCTTGGCAATGTCGCCGCGATAAAAATCATCCGCTCCGTGGGTGGCGATCCGGTCCAGTGTCCAGGCGAGGTCTGGCTGAACCAGTCGCTCGCCATAGGCATAGGGGGTGCCATCGGGCTTGAAGAACGCCGCGATAGCCGCATCAGAACTTTCCAGACGTTTGCGGCCCCATCGCAAGGCCTCGGACAGGTCGCGGGTGACGATGATGCCTTCTCGCGCCAGTTTTTCTGCGGGGCGAACCACTTGCTCCCAAGGCAGCTTGCCCCAGCGCTTATGCGCCAGTTTCAGGCCCGCCACCGTCCCCGGCACAGCGGCGGCCATGTGGCCCGCATCGGCGTTGTCCATCCGGTTGCCTTCCTGATCCAGATAAAGGCTGGGATTGGCTGCCTTGGCCGGAGCGGCTGACCGATAGTCGATAGCGACGGTGCGCTTTTCATCCGCAAGATAGATCAGCATGAAGCCGCCGCCGCCCAGATTGCCTGCGCGCGGCAAAGTGACCGCCAATGCAAAACCCGTCGCCACCGCCGCATCAACAGCGTTGCCGCCCTCAGCAAGGATTTGCGCTCCGATCTCGCTCGACAGCGCGTTCTGGCTGACCACCATCGCTTCATCATCCACCACGGGATGATGGATCGTCTTGTAGTCGAGCAATTGCTGTTGCGCTGCCGCCGGAGCGACAACGGGAGGGCAAAGGCACAATGCGATTGCGCTGAGGATGGCGGAAAGACTTTTCATCGGCGTGCTCCTTCATGGCCCTGCGGCCATTTGATCCTCGCACCATGCCCAAGGCCAAGCGCCGTGCAAGCTCTTCTGGTGCAAGCCGCCCATAGAGATACGTTATGGCTGGCACGTGTAATTGTCGTTTCTCCGCAGAGATGGCTGGACCACCATGGCTTTATGCCAAAGGGCAAGACCGCAATCATTGTCGGTGGGGGGATCGTCGGCGTAACTGGGGCTTACGCGCTTGCGCGGGACGGCTGGAGGGTCCGTGTGCTTGATGCGCTGGGCGATGTTGGGCTGGGCGCATCCTTCGGCAATGGACGCCAGCTGAGCTACAGCCACACTCATGCGCTGGCGAGCCCGGGCCTGATCAAGCAAATCCCCCGTTTGGCGCTGGGGCATGACGATGCTTTTCGGATCAGCCTGAAGCCTGATCTGCACTTTGCCAGCTGGGTCATGCGCTTTCTTTTGCAATGCACCCACAGCCGCCACCGCGCGAACACGCTGGCTGGGCTGGAACTGGCTGAGGAATCCCGGCGGGCGATGGCGCACTTGCTAGAGCAGCATCCGATCGACTTTGACCACCGCGCCAGTGGCAAGTTTGTGCTGCTGCGCGGCGAGGAAGCTGTGTGCAAGGCAAAGGCCGGGGTCACCGCAAAGCGCGCCAAGGGCCTCGACCAACGCTTGCTGACCCCGCAAGAAGCCTTTGAGATTGAACCAGCGCTCGCCAATTGCGCTGAGCCGATTGACGCGGCGATCTACACGGCAAGCGATGAAAGCGGCGATTGCAGCGGCTTCGCGCGTGAATTAATGAACGTGCTGCGCGGTGAGTACGGGGTTGAGCTTCTCGCCAATTGCACAGCAAAGCGCGTCCAGCGCGTGGGTCAATCGCATGCGGTGACTATGACGAATGGCAATGAGATCGGCGCTGATCTGGTGGTCGTTTCCAGCGGAATGCGATCCAACGATACGCTCGCGCCGCTTGGATTGCGGCTCCCGATTGAGCCGATGAAGGGCTATTCCTTCACCGCGCCTGTGGGCAATGCAGCGCCTCTTGCTTCAGTGACTGACGCTAAGCGCCGGCTTGTCTTCACCAATTTGGGTGACCGGATGCTGATCGCTGGAATTGCCGAAATGGGCCGGGTTGATCATGATATTGATGCACAGCGATTGGATTGCATGAAACAGGCCGCCCGCGCATCTTTGCCTGAAGCGGCGGTCTATTCCGAGGCAAGCCAAGGTTGGATCGGGATGCGGCCTATGACGCCAAACTCGCTCCCGATTACACGGATGCTCGCCCCCGGTCTCGCAGCGAACACTGGGCATGGGATGCTGGGGTGGACGATGGCCATGGGCTCAGCGCAAAGACTGGCACGGGCTGTGCGTGCTGCGTAACGCGTCTTTGATCGGCGGACCAAAAAAGAGGGGCCAAAGCCCCTCTTTATCGACAAGATCAGAAGTTCTTGCGCAGGTCGATCGAGAAGACTCGCCCGCGCCCGCTGTGCAAACTGCCGTAATAGCCAAAGCTTTCATCCGCGAGCGGCGGTGCTTCATTCGTCACATTGTTAACGCCAAAGCGGATTGACGTGCCATCAAGCGCGGTGTCGTTTTCAATCCGGTAGCGGATGCCCAGATTGAAGGTGAACCAATCATCGACCGGGAAGAACTCCAGCGTGTCGTTCTGCGTAACACTCGTGTCGAACACGCTGCCGACATAGCGACCGAAGAAGTTCACACGCACTGGCCCACTCTCCCACGCGGCCCTGGCGACAAAGCGCCATTTCGGGCGGCCTTCAAGCTCGATCAGCTCGCCGAAACCGAACGGCAAGATCGCGCCGATGTCTTCGGTCGACAATTGCGGGATGTTCTCAAGCGCGGGCTGGAGATCGGTAAACAGGCTATCGGCCAGCGGACCAGCAGACTGCTCAAACCCGATCAGGCGCGCGGCGTTAACCTCAAAGTCAAAGTCGCCAAAGCCGGTGCCAAACTCATACAGAATGCTGAAATCCGCCCCTTCAGAGGTGCGCTGGTCAAGGTTGGTGTAGGGGTTGAGGATGCGATCAATATCGCCGGCCGCCAGAATGCCCGTACCCGCATACAGATCAATTTGCTCCTGATCGGGGGCATCGCGGATGACGTTGGGATTGGTCTCTCCATTCAAGCGCAGCAGCAGATCGAGCGCGAGATTGTTTTCGCTGCCGAAAATGCCAACGATGCCCTCCTGCTTCACCCGCCAGTAATCAGCGGTGATCGTCAGGCCGGGAATAAAACTGGGTGTGATGACGATGCCGAAATTGATGCTTTCGGTATCTTCTGGCTCGAGATCAGGCCCACCTTCGCGGAAATCAACTGTGCCTTGCCCGCCGCAATCA
Organism: Pseudomonadota bacterium; assembly: GCA_039815245.1. Taxonomy (GTDB): domain Bacteria; phylum Pseudomonadota; class Alphaproteobacteria; order Sphingomonadales; family Sphingomonadaceae; genus Erythrobacter. Next base: position 559,791 of record JBCBZR010000003.1, read on the forward strand.
TCGACGCTTTCTGAAATGCCCTTAATGATCTCAGCGACGCATTCGACGACTTGCGTCACTGTGTTTGAGCGCTGCGTGCCCAGATCGTTAACCTGAACAAGGTTTGGCGCGCGGAAGCCCTGCGACCAGGCGCCGCGCAGCAGGATGTCGCCAATCGGACGCCATGCAACGGCCGCACGTGGAACAAAGGCGCTGCCCGCATCAGAGAAGTTCTCAAATCGGGCCGCCGCCTGCACTTCCAGCGAGTGGAAGAGCGGCACATCCATTTCTGGCGAGATCACCGGAATCAGCGCTTCGGCGAAGGCTGAGAAGACCTCGCGATTGCCGCTTGTATCAGGCGAAGGGCTGGAGCCCACAACATCCGAGCCAAAGAAATCGCCGGTCACAGCGTTGGTGAAGGTGATCGTCCCATCAAGGCGCGGATCGCGATCATCGATGAAAGTCTCGCGCCGCCCCTCGATCCCGGCGGCAATCCCAACACCGCCCCCAGGCAGCTCAAACAGATTGTTATTAGAGACCTTGAAGTCCGCCAGCGCCAGCGTCGTCTCGCTATCGCGGAACACGTCGATTGTGATGTCGTCGATCACGCTTTGCGGGTTGGGTGTACAATCAGCCACGTTCGGCCCAAGACCTTCGCCGGGGAAACATCCGCCGTTAAACGGGTTGTAGGCCGTTGCATCGGTGCGGTTGATGGCGTCTTGAACCAGCGTGTTCGAAATGCGGTTGCGGGTCAGGTCCAATTGGTTTGCCTGCGCATAGAGTAGGCCGGTGTCGTAATCCCAATCGCCGATATTGCCGCGCAGGCCGAGGACAAGGCGAAACTCGTCTTTCGTTACCGAGCCAAGGCGCGGACCAGCGTCCACAAAGCGATAATCCTCCATCTCCAGCGCACGGCCAGCATCGCTGACGCCTGAGCCAATGCCGTTGGTTATGCGGTTCGGGTTAGGTGAACCATCAGCCAGGGTTGTCGCGCCCAGTGGGTTCCAGAACGCTGTTGCTTCGATACCCAAGGGCACCGCGCTCAGCATCGTGTTTTGCTCCCGCTCGCGGGCGTTTTCAGACCGGTAATACAGACCTTCAAAATACAATTCAGCGCTGTTGCTGAATTCGTAACTGAACAGCGCCATCGCGTTGATGCGGTCCTTTTGTGTGTAAAGGAAGCGGTCAGAGTCCAAGTCATAACGCAGGTCGCGTGGGATCGTGCCTCCGTTGTCCGCGCATAGGCCGTTCCCCAAATCAAGAAACCGACCATCGCTCGGCACGCCAGACGGCCCCAGGAATGAACACGGCTCAATGGTGAAGTCATCATCCCTCAAAGCTGTGGTGTTTGAAGACGTTGCGCTCGATCCCTGAATATCAAACGCACCAAAGGGTGAGTTGATGGAGCGGTTGTCGAATTGCGTGTCGTCTTCGAAATCTGTGCCCTCGACAAAGCGCCGCAAGTCGCGTGAGCTTGAAAATTCGCGTTCCGTGGCGCGCAGGCCGTTTTCGTAGAAATAGCCGCCATACAGCGTCAGGTTCGCGCGCCCGTCAGCGAAGTCAAAGCCATATGAGCCGTCGATTTGATAGGAGAACAAGCTCGTGCCATCAGAGGCGCGGTAATTGCCGCGCAGATAGCCACCGGTGCGATTGCCGCGCAGGATCGTGTTGGCAACGCCCGCAACCGCGTCTGCCCCATAGACCGCAGAGGCGCCGTCGCGCAGAACCTCGACCCGGCGCACGCTGCCCGGCGCGATGGTGTTGAGGTCAGCGGAGACGACGGGAACGAACAGTTCGGTCTGAAATCCCGGATTAAACAGCATCCGGCGGCCATTGATCAGCATCAAAGTGTTACCGGTGCCAAGACCGCGCAGGTTGATCGAAGCGATATCGCCGCGCGCGCCGTTCACGCCGCCCGCTGTGCTCTGCTCGTTGAACTCAACAGCGCCCGCCTGCGGGATCGCGCGGAAAATCTCGTCCGTGGACGCCGGGTCAACCGCCTCAAGCTGCTTCTCGCCGATTACGGTCACCGGCAGGATATCATCGATTTGAGCGCCGCGGATTTGCGACCCTGTCACAACGATAACCGACTCTGCCCTTTCGCCGTCGGATAAAACGGATACCGGCGCTTCGGTCTTAGAGCTCGCTGTGCCAGCGGCCTCCTGCGCGAGAGCCGGTTGCGAAAATGCACCCGCGAGTGTTGTGCCAGCCAAAAGCGCGCCGACGAGACGTGACGAAAACTGCATGAAGCCCTCCTGTTTCGGTGTGCGCCGCTTGCCCCTGACGCGTACCCGGAGACGAGGATTGCAGAAATATGACGCGCAGCGCAATGACCACCTGCTATCAAATCGACGAACAGGTATAGCGTCAGGCTATACAACTTGGGCCGTTAGGCGTTCGGCTGCAGCGCGGCGATCCCTGCGTTGAGATCGCGGATCGTAACCCTGGCGCACTCAACGCCGCGGGCAATTAAGTCTCCGTCCGGAAAGCTGTTCAGCGCAATCGCGTAGACAGAGAAGCATGGGAACTCACGCAGTGCATAGCGATGGAGCCCGGCTCCCAATTGCGAATAGGCGGTGAATTGATCGGTGATCGTCAGGCCAAGCTGCTTTCGAACGAGCGAAACTGCCACATGGTAGGTGTGCGCGGAGACGATTTCTTTCGGGCTGATACCCTGTTCAGCGAGCGCAAGGTCGACCAGTTTGCCCAAGGGGCCACTGTCGCGCATCCCGATAAAGTCAGCGCGCTCAACAATGCTCAGATCGACGTCTTGGGCGTCTTCAGCCAAAGGTCTGGGTGCGACCAGAACCATGCGTCCATCGCCAAGCGCGTGCGACTGAAATTGCTCGGGTGGCGCCGGTTCAAATCCAAGACACAGGTCAACACGCTTTTCGGACAAGGCAGGCGCCACTTCGGCTGAATGAAGCGTCGTCAATTCAAAGGTCAAAGCGCGATCAGCTGCGCGCAAATGCGCGATCCATTCTGGCCCGAAGGAGAGGCTCAAGGACGGCAGGACGCCGAGGCGAATATGCCCACCGCGACGATTGCTGATGTTTTCCAGAGACTTGTTGAAGCTTCCCAGCCGATGATAGACATCCTGCGCCTCAGCAAACAGCTCATGGGCCAATTGTGTCGGGATCAAACGACCGCGCTGGCGCAAAAACAGCTCAATGCCCAGTTGGTCCTCAGTGTGCTTGAGAACCTTGCTTACGGATGGCTGCGAAACGTTGAGGTTGCGCGCGGCTCCGCTGATCGTCCCCGAGCGATAGACGTGATAAAAGATTTCGATCTGCCTTAAGCGCATGGGGCGCCTTATTCGTCTTCCTGATAATCGCCGCGCGGGCGGTCGATCAGGTCTGCGAAAAACAGCGCGTTCATGAGCAGCTTTTCTGTGCCTGGATAAGTGCCGCGAAAGACCGGGTTGTCCGCCATCAGGATCACCGCGCCGCGATCCAGCCTTTGCGCGACTACAGACGGGGTTCCGCCAATTTCCTCTAACCGCCCCTGCGAGGCATAGCCTGAAAGCAGCGGGGCGTCGGAATACTGGACCGGGACCGCGTAAGGATCATCTTCAGGGCGCATCAGCGTAAAGCTCTTATTGCGATGGACCGCAAGATCACGATCCGCATAGCCGAAGCCCAGCGGATGCGTGGTGTCGATATCAGCGGCAAAGATCGCCCCGCCGATCACATCCTTGGCATCGCGCACGCCCATTGCAGCAAAATCGAGGCGTTCGAGCGATGCGGGGGTGTCTTCCGCCTTATCGTCGTCCTTCTTGTCATCCTCTTTGCGGCCCAAAATTGCCCCTTGCGCCCAAAGCGCCGCATCGCGCGTGGCGACCAGCGTGCCGCCGCCCTTGATCCAGCTTTGGACCGCTTTGGTGAGCTTGCCGTTCAAAGCCGCATTGCCGCCGACCAGCACCAGATGGGTGTATTCGCTCCATTCGAGCGAGCCCAAGTCGCTCTTACGCACCACCGTCACCGGCATGCGGTGGCGATAGTCGAGCGTCCACCACACCTCGCCGGCATCATAGCGTGTCAGCCCGCCATCATAGGCCAGCACAATGCGCGGTTCCTTGAGGGCACGGAAAATGCGCGATGCGCCGAGATCGCGGCCTGTCGTGGGGGTCAGGCCAGATGTTGCAGCGTAGACCGGTACGCCGTCTTCGCGCGCGATGGTCTGCATGATGGCGTAAATGTCCTCAGGCGCGGTTTCCTGCCGGGCCAGCGGCACAAAGATCGCCCCGCGCCCAAGCTCCACATTGCCGCTCGTGGTGGTGACGACGCTTTCCTCCATCGCCGCGCGCACCATCACGTCGGCGGACAGGATGCGATTGAGCGCGCGCGGTGCATAAGTGTGCGACCAGTCGAACACATAGCCATAGGTCGCTTGGCCCGGAGCAGAGGCGCTTTCAAATTCGCCGCGCGCGGGTTCACCGGTCATCCGCGCGCTGCTGTTGGTGCGGGCATATTCCAGATCATAGGCAAGCGGGAGCGTCCAGCCCGAGACGTCGTAAAAGACGTTCTCTTCAAACTGCGTGAAGCGTTCAAAAATGCCGCGGATCATGCGGTTGTTGGTTTGCTGCATCGGCACGTAATAGCTGTCTTGGGCGCTGAAGGTGCGCCCGTCGGCGGTGACATCGCTAGCCACGCGGCGCACAGCGATATTGTGCATGTTGAGCAGCCGGACAAAGCGCGCCGCGCGTTCCGGGTCGCCCTTGGCAGCGAAGACCCAGCCGCCTGCGCCGCCTTGCCGCCGGTTCTCGGCAAAGAAATCGCGCTGATAGGCGGTGATCTCGCCGCGCAGGTCGAGCGAGCCTTGAATTGTGGTCAACGCCGTGCGGAAATGGGTGCGCGCGTTGTCAGCCGTCTCGACCAAACCGCGCTCTGTCATCACCGCGCCGCCGCGCGCGGCACCTGCCTCAAACAGAATGCCGAGTGAGCCGTTGATCTGCGGATAGGTTGAGCCTTTGCCGATGTAGAAATTGTCGAAGCCTTCTTCGGTCGAAAAGAGCCGCGCTTCGCTGTCCATAAAGGCGGCGTGGCGTTGGCCGATGGCCTGTGTCAGTTCGCGCGCGCGCTCCGGAATCAGGGGGTTGCGGCGCAGTTCTTCACCGGGGTGGAAGTAATAGGGGGACGAAGAGCCCATTTCGTGGTAATCGGCTGACACCATTGGCTTCCATTTGTGCCATTGCTTGATCCACGCCTTGCTTTCCGGCTGAGTGAGCAGCAGCCATTGGCGATTCAGGTCAAACCAGTAATGGTTCACCCGCGCTTCGGTCCAAAGCCGGTGGGCGGCATCGTTCAAATCGGTGTTGTCGGCATAGCCCCAATGCGTCTCCACATGGTCGATCCGCCGGGCGTGCCCATCGGGGTTGAAGGTCACGGTGACGATCATCACGGCATTGGCCAGCTGCGCCTCAACAGCAGGCCCTTGCGCGGCAGCAAAATGGTAAAGCAGCGGAATTGCGCCATCCATCGACGAGGTTTCTGACCCGTGCACCCCCCAATTGATCCACAGCACCATCGGCGCGGCATCAGGCGCGGCGTTGCCTTTGAGCCGGGCGAGGTGGGTTTGCCGGATGTTTTCGAGGTTGGCGTGATTGTCCGGACTGGTGATTGTGAAACTCAGGATCGGACGGCGTTCGTGTGAGTAGCCGATTGTCTCCACGGTTATCCTGTCAGAGCGCGCCGCAAGGCCGCGCAGATACGCAAGCATATCCGCATATCGCACGGGCCGCTCTCCGATTTCGTAGCCCGCTTCAGCCTCGAACGCAGGCACGCTGCCGTCATAGGTCACGCCGTCGAGCTGAAAGTACTCGACGGGTTTAGCGAAACTGGGTCCGGCGAAAGCGGCGAGGGTGAGGGCAATGAGAACATTACAGACGCGGCGCAGCATGGAGGCTCCTGAGCAAATCATTCCGAGCCCACACCGCCAAAGGCCTAGCGGGCGCATTTGCTGATAGCTGAACTGCGGCGGCGCTCTTGTCAAAGGAGCAATGCCGCGCGATGACTTGATGAGCGCAAGTCTGCTTGCGCTTGGCTTGCCATGCGTTCAAATGCTGGTCATCAAACAGATTGCATGGAATGTCGCGAACAGGCGGGCCAGGCCGGACCGGATCTTTGGGGGCTAGTATCGGATGAGTGACGATCGCGCGGGCGAGCTGAAACGGATCAAGGATGAATTGATCACCTTTTTGCAAGGGGAGGTGGAACAGCGCGCGGCTCGCGGCGGCGGCGGCGCTGGGCCTGCTCAGGCGGCTGCCCCGGCGCGCGCTTTTGCCCCGCCGACCCAAGAGGCACCGGCGCCGATCGACACAGCACAGCTGGCCATCGACATTGCCGCCCGGCTTGACCCCGTGATCGAAAGCAAAGCCGAAGAAGCGGTGAAGAAGAGCCGGCGCGACGATATTCTCAAAGAGGAAAACAAAGCCAAGCGCGGCAGCGATGATGGTGGCTCGCCTTTGGCAAATCCGCTGCTTGCCGGGCTTGCCGGGCTCTTGGTGCTCGCCCTGGGCTTTGGCGCAGGGTACTTCCTGTTCAGTGGCAGCGGCGATGCGGGCGGCGATGCAACAATCGGCGATCCGGTTGTGCCGGGCACCACGATTGTTCCCGCCAATATCTGTGAATGGGTTGCGGATAATCGCGGGCAATTGGGCACGTACACAGCAGAGGAAGGCGCGGACATGTGCGCTGATCTGACCGGCGATGAGCTTGCGGTGTGCCAGGCGCGCGCAAATCTGGCAGGCGCGCTGGAAGCGGCGATTGCCTCTGGTGAGGGTGCCGCTTGTGCTACGCCGGATGAGCCGGGCAGTCCGGCTGAAGGCGAAACCGCCGCCCAAGACGCGCAATAGTCGAGGGGCCAAATGGCTGCGACCATGCTCCTGCCTGCCTTCACGCTCGGCCCGGACAGCCGCGGGCGCGATTATCGCGTGCTCGCGCACAGCCCTGAGCTTAACGCCGCGATCTCTGAAGGCGGGTGGTCGGGCGATCTGGCGATGATCGTGGCCGCTTGGGCAAAGACCGACGAGACCGAATTTGCCGCTTGCCTCGAACTGCCCCGCAGCGAAGGGGCGTGCCTCGTCATACGCGGCAAACGCTTTGCGCAAGGCTCGCTGGACCGTGTGGCGCGGGTCAACGGCGTGATGATCAGTGGCGCACAAATCGCTGAGATGCAGGGCCGCACAGAGCTGGTGTTTGCGCAGCTTCCTGCGCCCGATCCCGCATCGGATTTTGGGGCAGCCGCGATCACGATCAAGGCGGCGGGCGAGATACCCGGCCTTCAGCCCTACGAGGATTTCGGCCTCGCATGGCGGCCCTATGTGCTGCTGCATGAGCCGGACGAAACGCGCGGCGAAGTGCTGTTTCATGCGCTCGCCTCGATCACGCCTATCGGCGCGCGGATCGGCGCGCACACCTGGTCGACCAGCACGCAATTGCCTGCGCGTGGGACAATCGCTCCGGCGCGCTCAGCGCATTTGATGGTGGGCCGCGATCCGCCTGTGGGCGCGGGTGAGCGCTTTACCGTGCTCGATACCGCGCAGGCTGGATGGGATGCGCAGGCCGACCCGCAACCACCGGACAACTATCATGTGTTCGCCCAGCTTCAGGCGATGGCGCAAGCGCATTTGGGGGCAGACCTGCCGCCAGCCATCCGCGATTGGACGCCCGATTGGGCTGAGCGGCCGCTTGGCGATAGCGTCACAGCGGCGTTTGACGGCCTGTGGAGCGTCTTCCCCGTGCCGACCATGCTTGAAGCGCTGACGCAGGTCGCAGCCTCCGGCAATTCCGAAGCGCGGGCGGCAGCGGGAGACGTGGCCGGGCGCTATATTCAGGCCGATATGCGCCGCGAAGATGATCCCTTGATCTTCCAAACGCTCACCCAAGCAGAGCCCGCGACGCGCGCGTTCATGCTTGAGCGTCTCGCGCACAGTCTGGATATTGGTGACAAGACTGACGAGGAATTGCGGCCCATCTGGGCTGTGATTGCGGGGCTTGGGCTGGAAGAGGTCAAGGGTCAGGGCGATGCGTCCTCCAGCGAAGTGCGCGCGCTGATCGGTGATGCGGTGGTGGGCCTGTGGGAAAGCGTGGATGATGCAGAAGACCTTTCGCCAGATGAATTTGATTGTGTGCTGCGCGCGCTTCATGCCTGGCCAGAGCGGCGGCGAGCGGCGGATTTCTACAGCCTTGCAACGCCGGAGTTTTTTGACTGGCTGATCGCCCATGCGCCTGAACTGGTGATCGGATATTCGCGCAGATTGCTGCGGCTTGGGCCGCAGAGCAGCGGCACCACCGTGGCTCAGATGGGCGCTGAGCATGATCATGATGAGCTTGGGCTGGCAAACCGCTTGCTCGCTATGGTAGTCGTAGCAAACTGGTTAGAGCCGACGCCTGCGGGTGACGAAACGATGCAGCGGCTGTCTAACCTCTTGAGCACAAAGGGCAGGTAAGGGGCAGCCTTGAGCGACAAGTCGGACACCAACGGCCCCGATGGACCGGGAAAGCCGGAGCGCGGGCGGGCATATAATGTTCCTGCCTCTCGGCAAGAGGCGCGTAGTCCCAACACCACGAAGCCCTCCGATCAGGTTGAGCCGCCCAAGCGCACCACCCGCAGCAGCGAGACAGTGGCGCAGCGCCGCGCGAAACGGTTGACTCAGCCCGACGAGCTGGACGCTGACCAAGCGTCTGAGCCCGTCCCCCCATCTTCCTCTGGCCCGCCTCCCACTGTGGCATCATCGGGCAAGCCAACAGGGCTGAAGCCCGTCGGAAGCGGAAGCGGAGCGCCCAAGGAAACTGGCGCTCGGTCTGACGCTGCGCCCGAAGATGGGCGGACTGTCAAAAGCAAGCTCGGCAAGGTTTACGTAAAGCCATCCAAGCCAGCCCAGCCGATTGATGTGAAGCCAACCCCGGCACCGACACCGGCTCCCGCTCCACCGCCGCCCCCACCTCCGCCACCTCCCGCCGCCCCGACGCCGTCACCGCCTCCTCCTCCTCCTCCAGCGCCTTCACCGGCTCCGACGCCCGCGCCGACACCTGTGCCGGCGCCGGCCCCTGATCTCGATCTCGACGATCAGAGCGACCAAGGCATTCTCGATCGCCTGAGCGCGCTCGACAATTGCTTCAAAATCGTGATGACCGGCTACCGGACGGCGGGTAAAAGCTGGCTGCTGAAACGGATCAAGGAACGCGCGTTCGAACAGTACGGCACTGTCTCTGACCCTTCCTATCAGACGGTCGACACCACCCGCGACAATTGGAGCGAGACGGTGGGGCAGACCAACACGGTCGACTTCCACATGTTCTACGATGAGCACCCTTATGTGATCATCGACATACCCGGCGAACGTATCAGCGCCATTCTGGACAATCGCATTTCCGAAGCGCGCATCCTTGCGCCGATCTTTGCCAAGGCCGATGCCCTGATCGCGACCATGCCTGCCGATGCGGTGATCCTGGGCAAAAGCATAGCGCGCCACCCTGACTTACGCGGTCAAGCCTCGCTCGATGAGCTGCGCAAGGAAGCGCGCATGGTGCAGGCCTTTGCTTTGCAAATGTCACGAGTGGCCTCGCTGCCGTCCTTTGCCCGCTCGCTTGGGCTGACATTCAACAGCGCAGAGGATTTGGAGCAGATCACCAGAGGGCGGCTGGAGCGGCACTTTATTGACGTGGGCCGCCAGCCGATTGGCGGCAAGTCCGGCCTGACCTGCCCGGTTTTCATGGCGCTGACCAAGGCCGACAAGGTCTTCTCGCTGGCCGACACGTCAGGCTTTGGAGAACGCTTCCCGCCGCTTGCCAAAGTGATGCGCGATCAGCCTGACATAAAGGCGCTGTTCGATTTCATCGGCAAGCAGCCTGAAAGCTCATCGAACTCGGAAGTGAAGCTGGCTGAGGGCCTGTCTGATCCGTGGGCGCTGGTGCAAGAGCGCTGGCCTGCGCTGCAGACACAGATCATGCGGTTCTTCCCGATGGCGCGGATTGATTACGTCTCGGCATTTTTCGGGCATGTTGATGGGACGACGATCACAGATGAGCATTATGACGACTATCCCTCGCTCGGCGTGCTTCAGATCCTCGACTGGATTGCTGATGTGCAGAAGGTGCGCAGCGGCGCGATGCACAAAGGCGTGCTGAAAGCGGCTCAGACGGCGCGGCTGCGGGCTGCTGGAATGGATCCCCGCAAAGCGCCTGAGCTTGCCCCGGTGGAGCCTGCCGGTGCGGGCACTTCGAGCGAGCCGCAGTCATGAGTGGGTTTGCTCCGGCCAATATGCTCGCGCGGCTTTTGTATGACGAGGAATCGCAATACCCGGCGCACTTCATTGCGTTCATTCCGATGCTTGTCGCGGCGCTGATCCTTGCCTGGGCTGCGGGTTGGCTGCCTGCCTCAGATCGGGACTTTGACCGCGATGACCAGCGTGCCTTTGTCAGCGCGCTCAACGAACGGCGCCCGGCGCTGAACATCGATTCAGGGCTCTATCCAGAGCTTCAGACCGCGCAGGAAGCGACCGCTGAAAGTGGGCAAGACAAAGCTGAGGCAGCCGGGCGCAGCGCGCTGCGGCAGGAATTTGTGCAGGTCCGTCGCCGCCTCGCCAGCGCGATGGACAGCGCATCGGTGCAATTGACGAAAAGCTGGAATGGCCCGCTTGCCGCATCGCCCTTTGCGTTGACGCAGAGCAATCCGATGAGCCCGAGTATGGAGCTGATCGCGGACGAAGCGGTGTGCCCTTTGCGCGGTTGGTCAGCCGACACAAGGCCCATTGTGCGCCAACTGGTCATCCTTGGCTTTACCGGGCGATGCAGTGATATGCAGATCTTCGCCGCGCGGTCTCCGGCGCTTTACAGTTTTGGGTTTTTCGGCTGGCTGTTCATCATCGCGCCGGTGTTCGCCATCGCTGCGGCGGCGTGGTTCTGGCAGCGCGTCTTCCGGGTCCGGGCCGCGTATCGCTGGCTTTATCGCAGCAAGGTGATGTTCGAGGCGAAGAGCTAGAGCTGCAGCGGTATGGGGGTCGTCTTCGCAATTCTGGCGCTCGTGTTTGCGTTGCTCATCTGGCTGGATCGCCCGGGCGCAGGGCTTGGTCCTGCGCAGCGCTCCTTGCAGTTCCTCATCCCTTCGCTCCTGCTCATGACCGCTCTGGTGAGCGCTGCCAACAATGGGCGCGGGGAACGGGTCAGCGTTGCGATTGACGAGCTGCTCATCTCAGCCAGCGCACTGGATGGCGGCGATCCGGCGGAGATCATTGTTGGAGACCGGCCCGAATTTGCAGACCTTGTGGTGCGCCCCTCGGCAGACCGGCGGCGCGAATTTGCAGACCGCTCAGCCACGCCGCGCATCTTGATGAAAGTCATCGCCCGGCAAGAGCGCGGTGACATGACGGCGCAGTATCAGATCGCCAGCTACCCGCCCGATGAGCAGACCGAAACGCCGGGCATGGGCATCGCGCTGCGCGGCACACGCCTTGCCTTGGATGGTGATGAGCCGGTGCGCCGCCAGGGGACGCTTGCGCTGGGCGAAGCGCTGCGCATGACCGTTTATCGCATCAATCCGGGCGCGCGCGATCCCGATGACTGGATTGCGCGGCGCAGCTTCACTCTTAAGCGTGAGGAAACAACGCTGGCAGGTGCGCGCGCCGCGAGCGAGGACGGCAATCCGCGTGAATCGGCATTGGTGCGAGTGATGCTCGACAAACCTTTGCGGGCCTCCGTCGGCTCATGTGCGCCTGATGATGAAATGGAGCTGCGTTTGCAGCCCGCTGTTGCTTCTGGCCCTGACATCGCCGCTTATGAGGCTCCGGGCAATCTGGTCTATCGCGATCTTGGGCAAGGCGGCGGCAGTCCCCTTTTGCGCCCCAGCCTGCTTGGACCGATCGCTGAGCCTGACTTGCTATGTTCTGCCCCGGCGCAGGAATTTGTCTGGCCTGCCGCGGGCGCGCTGGAAGACCCGCGGCTGTCGGCGCGCTCTGAAGCGGACCGGCTCCCGTGGTTGGCGCTCGCTGTCACCGCGCTGGTGTCGCTTGGCCTGTGGGCGGGGCTCGCCGGGCGGTGGGAGGAGCAACCGGCTGAGCGATTGGCGGTCTCCTTTATTATGGGAATGCTCACACTGCGCACCATCATCGCAGGTGCTGGCCCCTATTATGATGGCGGGCTAAATGATGATGCGGTCATGGCGGAGGCGCTATTGGGCTTTGTCGGCATGCCGCTGCTCGCCAGCGCGATCCTGCGGCGCAGCGGCGCAGCGGATGCCCCGCAAGACCGCACAGGGGTGATTGAATGGCTGGCGCTGATCGGCTTTTGCGCGCTGGCGCAGGCAGCGGTGCTGGCGCGCTATGGCACGACGGGCGACTGGGTCACCTATATGCTGATCCTGTTCCCACTGGGCGCGTTATCATGGCGCGCCTTGATCGCCAGCGCATGGGGTGCACAGCGGGTTGATGATGCTCAGAGCCGGTTGCGCGAACGTATAAGCGGCTTTGCGAGCGGTTCCGCGCAAAAGGACCGCGTTGAAAGCGCGAAGCAAGCCGCCAGCCAAGCCGATGAAAAGGTTCGCAGCCTGCCTGTGCTGCGGCGCATGGGCTGGCCCGGTGTCGGTCTCGCGCTGGTTATTCTGGTGCGGCTTGCGCTGGTGGTGGTTGGCATCAAAGAGCGCTTTTTCCTGCCATTGTCGCTGATCTATATCCCGCTGGTGATTGTGCTCGCCGCGATGTGTCTGGTGCGCTTGCATCAGCCTTATGCGGGCAAGCGAGGCTGGTGGGAGCCGTGGGTTGAAGCGGCGGTGTTCGGTGCATTGCTGTTTGGCGCGGTTTTGGTCGCGCCCGTGGTGGCGCGTGACAGCGGCTTGTTCTTCATCCTCGGTCCGGCGATTGGCTGGGTGGCCTTGCGCTATGCGCTGACTCGATCAGCCAAGGGGACGCCATTCCCGGCGCGCGCGGCGGCCTTTGTGGCGCTGCCGATGATGGTGGGCTTGATTGCAGGCTATGCGGTGTACCTTGTCTCAGGCGAGATGGTGCCCCCTGATGCGCCGATCATGGCGCGTGTGCAGGAAATCCTTGCTTATGAGACGAACGAGATACGCCTGATCCAGTTCGCCAACCCCGCTTTGCTCGACCAGATTGGCAACATCTATGCTTATCGCGCGATTGAGCAGCAGGAATTGCTGTGGGAGCTGACCGGATCGATGAGCGGCCAAGGCTGGCTCGCGCCCGCGCGCCTATACTCTCTGCGCGATCCGCAATTTTCTGACAACGCGGCGGCGATCCATATCGCATGGCCGTTTGGGCGGTTTGCACTGCTGGGTGTGGTTGCGATGGTCGCCGCCTTTGCTGCTGCTGCAACCCCCGCAATTGCAAAGCTGCGGCAGGACTGGCTGGCGGTGGCTGGCATCATGGCAGGCGCAATGCTGGCTTGGTCGGCGGTCTACATGGCGCTCGCCAATCTGCTGCTCGTGCCCTTCACCGGGCGCAACATCTATTTGCTGTCTGCCACGTCGGGTGGGGACTTGCTGGAAGGAGTGGTGCTGGCCATCCTTACCGTGGCAAGCCTGCGCTGGGGTTCTGAGCACGTCTGGCGCCGTGATGCGGAGGACGGTCAGCCATGAGCCGCAACCTCCTGCAAGTCCGCAAGGACCGCGCGATCCCGCGTCCGCCATGGCCGCTGCTGTTGCTCGGAGCGCTGGTGGCGAGCGGGATCATCTTTGCGCCATCGCTGCGTTCCGCCGCGCAAAAGGGCTATGACGCCAGCGCCTATGAGCAACTGATCAGCGATATGAGCGATGCGCAATTGCTCATCACGCAAGACACCGGGGTGGAGCGCGAGCCGGGGCAATCGCTGCAACGGGTGGCCTTTGCGATGGACCAGTTTGCAGGCAGCGAGAGCGCGGCTGTGGGCGGGTGCGCAGACAGTGTGGAGGCCTGCGCGGAGCTGCTCGATGATCTGCGGCGCAACACCTTTCTCGCCAATGATATGCTGGACGCGGACAGCGGGGCCTGGACGCGCGATGGCAATCTGATCACCGGCTTGCGCGAAGGCGCGCACAAGACCCCGCCGCTGGTCGCCAAGCGCTCTGGCTGGGGCGGGCGGATCGATTATCGTGGGGGGCTGCGCTTCCCCGCGCTGCAACTGGTCGATACGCAAAGCCGCGAGGTCATGCTGGTCTTTGGCGAAGCAGGCGCCTGCTCCTATTCCGGGGAAGCGCTGGATGCCGATCAATGCAAAGCCTCGGGCGGGGCGAGTTCGGCGGGCACGCCGGAGGCTGCGCGGGCGCAAATCACCGCATCGGGAGCTTCGGCAAGCGGCGGCGGCGTGCGCGCGAGCCGGGTCGGCGATCATCTGCTTGTGTCCGTTCCAGCTCAACTGCGCGGGCTGACAGTTACAGTTGATGGCAAAGTTGTGTCGGGCGGAGGCGATGGTTCAAATGGTGCGTCAAACGGAGCAGCGCTTCGCAAGCTATCAATCGGCCAATATCTTGGCCTGAGTGATGGCCGGGGCGAGGGGCGCAGCTATCAATTGCTGGTGCGGCCCGGTGCGATCTCTCAAACTGGCGGCGCGCGCGGCAAGCGCATCAGGGCACGCGGGTTTGAGCAGCCCTCACAATGGCTTGAGAACACGAATATCGCTGGCAATCAGGAAAGCTCGATCCGGTTTGGCCTGCACAATTCTGTGCAAAATGCGCTGACTGAGGCGGCCATGGTCGAGATGACCAACAATCCGCGTGACAAGACCAGTTTTCGCGTCGCCGCTTTGCTGATGGACGGGATGACGGGCGAGGTTGTCGCGATGCCGACCTTCCCGACGCAGCGCAAACATCTGTATCCGGGCGATGAGGAAAGCGCGCTGCGGCTGCGCTGGCTCACCACCAATTCCAATCTGGTGCGCCTGCCTGTCGGATCGACTGCCAAAGTGCCGTTTGCCGCCGCGATTGCAATGACGCATCCCGATCTTATTGAGGGAACGCGGCCTTGCCCCGCCGACATTGCGCGCGTGGGCGACATTCGGCTGGTGAAGGGGCGCAACACCCCCATCGAACTGGCGCGCAATTGCACGCCGGGTGCGCCGATTGATGTTGAAACCCACATCACACGTTCGACCAATGGGTACGCACTGTACCTGTTGAATGCAGCCGAGACCCGGCAGCAGGACGGCACGGGTTGGCGCGAAAGCCTGCACCAGCTGACCTGCCTCATTCCCGCAGATCTCGGCGGAGCGGGGGTCGATCAGGGATGGCGCAGCCGCGATGTGAGTTGCGCAAAGCCGCTGTGGCTGGCCCCCGATGGCGAGGTGCGCGGCTCACGCCAACCCGCCCCGCCGCTCACTTATCTGATGCTCAATCAGGTCGAGAACGAATATACGGACCGCTATCTCTCGATCCTTGGCAATGGCCGCTCTGTTTGGACCACGGTGGGGCTGGCGCAGGCCTATGCGCGCGTGATTACGGGCCGGATGGTCGCCGCGCGGCTGTCCGCGGTTGAGGATCGCAAGCGGGCTGATCTGATTGCAGACACGCCGATGTTCACGAGCCTGCCGGGCGATGATCCGGCGCGTGTCGCGGCGTGGCGGCGGGTGCTTGCCGGGATGCATGGAGCAACGGGCTGGAGCCACCGGCCAAGTGAAAGCAGCGCCGTCCCCGTGAGCCCCGGCACGGCGAGAGCGCTGCGCGGCCCTGTCGAAAAGGCGCTGGGTAAGGGGGTCTATGCAATGGCCAAGACCGGCACACCCGAAGTGGTGCGAGCCCGGATCGACGGGCGTATTGAGCCCGGCCAGAACGGCCACGCCATTGTCTTCGCTGTGGCCCGCACCAAAACCGGCGCGCCGCCACAGCGGCCTAGCGACATTTGCAGCCTCAGGATCGCAGCGGTGAACTTTCAGGATTCCGACCAAAGCGGCGCAGCGCGGCGCTTTGTGCAGCGCATGCTTGAAACCAACCGCGCCTTTCAGAACTGGATGAGAGCGCCATGTTCCTGAAGAAGAAGTCTCTGGTGAAGCCCCTGTCGCGTTCGGAGGAGGCGTCTTCGGGTGGTCAGGCAGCGCCAATGGCGAAAGGCGCGCGCATCGGCCCAATCAGCGCGCCCAGCCTTGCGATGGACTGGCGCATGGCTCTGCCGGTGGTCTCTGCCGCCGGCCTTCTGGCGCTGGTTGTGCTGGCGGGCGAAAGCTATGCCGCGCGCGGCCCGCGCAGTGATGCGATCCAGCTGATGGAAGGCGATTTGTGCCAGACCCAAGGAGCCCAAACCCAGGCAGGCGATCAGCAAGCCCGGCCGCAATCGCGCTGCCTCACCGCAGACGCACAGCCCGCCGAGATCGCGGCATATTTCGGCGTGCCTGAAAGCCAGATTGAAATGCTCCCGGGCGAGGAAACGCTGCGCTTTCAGATCAAGGGAACCAGCGATTAGCGCAGGACCGGGAAGTCTGCCTTCAGCGCCGCGCGCGCATCGCGGCTCCAGAACGTAGCGAGAATGCGGAAGAACAGCGTGATCATAGAGAAGTAGAGCAGCCCGAGAATGACGACGCTGCCGAGCGCCACAATGCGTGGCACGTCATCGGCGGCGACACTTTGTGACCATGCGCTGACGCCTTCATAAATAAACGCGATAAACGGCTGCGTGATCGCCGCGCACACGCCCAGCATGATCAGCCCAAGCAGCAGATTGAAGCCCGGACTGGTGCTCGCCGCCCCGCGCTCAATTGGAAATGAGGCAAGGTAGGAGCGCACGAAGAACAGCGCCGCGAGCACGAACATGACGAAAAAGAACGCCAAGGCTGACAGCAATTCAAAGGTTAGGCCGAGAACCGGTGAGGCCTCCATTTCAGGCAGGTTGCCCAAGCGATAGCGATACCAGTCCGCTGCGCTCATGATGGTTACAAAGGTCACCAGAGCGCTGAGCGCCAGAACCGCGATCCCGCTGAGCGAGCGCCAGAGCACGGTGGCACCTGTGGCTGGCGGATACGCCTCTGCCAGCGCGCCGCCCGTTGTTTCAGGCTTGGGTTCGGATTTTGGTTTCGGCTTGCGCTTGGGCGGCGGCTTTTTTGCGACAATCGGTTTTTCAGGCTCGGGCGTGGGTTGCTCTACCGCCGGTTCAGCCGGCTTTTTGGGCGTCTTGGTCGCTGTATTCTGGGTGCTGACAGGTTCGGGCTCGGTTTTCCTGCGCACGCTTGACGGTTGCTTGGCGCGCGAGGGTGCATCGCCTGATTGCGAGGGGTCACTGGACCCGGAGGCTGCACCCCCGCCGCCATCGTTGTTGGCCCGGCGCGCACCCCTTTGATCCAAAGCCGTCCCAAGGCACCCTTTGCCAAGATCGACATAGGCCGGATTGTCCGCGCACTCGGTCATGGCATTTTCGAGATCGACGAGGTGGCGCATCCAGCTCTTGGCGCTGGGCCGCAGAGACTTGGATACACCAAACGCCTTGCCGAACAGTTCGACGGTCTTGTCGGGCAAAAGCGCCTGCACGGAGCGCCTGCCGGGTTTGAGCGCGGAGGCGGGGTTGGTGGTGAGGAAGTTTTCCTCAATCCGCTTGCGCGTGTCCCAGTCTGCCGCTTCATTCTCCTGCGCGATCCCGCCGGCGCTATCGCCATCGGTCTCGATTACGCCTTGCGTGGGCGATTGGTCGTTGTTCAGCAGCTTGAAAAGGATCATGCCCAGCGCGAAGCGGTCCTGATATTGGGTGCCCGCTGACATTTCCTTCTGGCACTCTGGTGCCAGAAATTCCGGAGTTACGACCTTGGCCGGGAAGACGTGGCCTTCTTCAGGGTCGCTGATCCGGCACGAATCGCAATCGACCAGCACCACGCCGCCTGTGTTCTTGTCGACCAGAACGTTAGGCGGCTTCAGGTCGATGATAGCATGGCCTGCGGCGTGCACTTCATGCACCAGCTGAGCCAGGTTCTGAGCAATGGTCAGACGAAAGGCGAAGTCCGATTTGAAATCGCCGCGCAACCCCAAAGCCTTGCGCTGCCGACCGACCAGCATTGCCTGCAATTCAACATGAGAGTTTGCCGCGCTTTCCTTATTCGCATGGATTGCGAAGAAGGGCATGGTGAACCCGACAAATGTCTGGCCGTCGCCATCGAACAGTGGTTCGCTTGGCCAGGCAGAGGTTGCCTTGGTCACATCTGAATGCGCCGGACCGAGCCGCGCCATGCGTTCAATCTTCACCCGGCGCTCTTCAGCGTCCTTGGCAAACAGCTTGACCGCCAAGGTGTCGCTGCCTTCGACGCGCGCGATCCGCCCTTCGCCGCCTTTCCCGATTGTCTCGCCAACCTCGACGATGCGCGTGTGGCTCGCCCCTTCCGCGCGCAGCTTCATCGCTCGGCATCTCCGTAGCGGGGGTCAGACAGCCCCGCCGCCGCGCGTGCATCGCCCGAATTGCTGGCCCAAAGCAACGTCTTGTCATCGCCGTCGCCCATCGCGATCTTGTCGCGCATCAGCAGGCGGCGGATCGATTTTTGCGCCGCGCCACTGTCCAGGTCGTTGAGGTCATCGACCACGCCGATCACAAAATTGGGGTCTGGCTCAGCCTGCCCCCGGTCCAACGCAAACGGGGTGAGCCCGTCGGTCATCATCAGGATCGTGTCGAAATCCTCAACGCTTGCCAGCTGCAATTGCTGGCGCCAGCCATTTTCGGTGAGGAAATAAGTGGCGTTCGCAAACTCCCCATTGCGCGGCATCGAATGCGCTGCGAGCGCCCAGCGATCCTTGCCATGGCGCTGCATCGCAATCGCGGCCCCATCGCCGATATGGAAGAACAGCGCGCGCCGCCCGCGCATCACCGCGCCGACAATCGTGTGGCCGTAATCGCGCAAGGCATCGTCGTGCAGGTTCGCAAACGCTTCAATGACTTCCCGCGTGTCGCTCAGCGCAAGTGTGACGATCTCGGCGATTTCTGGCTCATCGGGGGATCGCGCATGGGTGCGCGCGAGGTCATAGGCGATCTGATTGGAGACAAGCCGCGAGGCGAGTGAGGAGCCCCGGTCTCCGTGCGGCGCAGAGCCTGCCCCGTCGCTGACCACCGCGACCATCCAGTCAGCCACTTGCGCCCATGCAAAATTGTCATCGCATTCTTCACCGCGATCGAGGTGACTGTGACCAACAATCGAGCATCCGGCCATGCGCCAATGCGCGTTTGCGAAATGCTCGTCCTTGACCTGCATGTGCCGATTGCCCCCTTAGTCCGCCCGGTGAAAGGCGGCTCAGCCGGTCGCGACCTTGCCGGGCGCAACCGGAGCATCACCGCAGGCATCCGCACCCAGCGACGTGCTGAGCCATTGGAACATTTCCTTCAACGCGGCCCCGTCAATGGCGTATACCTCGTTGTGGTCCTCGCTGCCTGTGCCAACGAAAGGTCGCAGGCCTTCCGGGTCGCCCGGGTCGGTTACCAGAGCCCAGATCATAACCTTCTTCGCATCGACTGCAGCAGAGGCGCGCTGAGCGCATTCATACCAATCCTCATCGGTTGGCCCGCCATCGCTGAGCAGGAAGATCCACGGGCGTTTGTAGTTGATTTCCTCTTCGACCAGGTATTCCTTGATCGACTCAATCCGCTGCAGGGCAAAATCGACCGCTTCACCCATCGGGCTTTTGCCCCATGCAGTCAGCGTGGGGGCGACGAAATATTCTGCGTCCGTCCAATCCTCGACGATCTGGACGTTGTCCTGCTTGGTTCCGAAGATGACCACGCTGACAACCACGCGAGAGGCGGTGGTCGCATCAGCCTTGATGGCGGCCTCGAAGCTTTTGAGGCCTTCATTGATCTGGTCGATCTTGCCTTGCTGATTCATCGAGCCGGAAACATCGATCAGCAGCAGACAGGGCGTGCGCTCTTCCTGATTGATTTCCGCATCGACACGGATGTCATGGCCCGCAATCTGCTCTTCATATGGATTAATCATCACCCTGTTCCCCTGTTTCGCGCCAAGTTTCGCGGGGGGATCGATCCCGCGAGCCTTGCCTGACGCGCGCTTTCTTGGGCAAGAGCGCACAACACAGGCTGAACCGGCTTGTGAAGTGTTATTAATACTTTTCGCCGCTCAGCGTAAACCGGCTATCGCACAAATGGTGAAGTACATTTTGGAAGAACACGTCCTTTGCCGCGGTTTGGTGCTGTTGTGAGCGCTGATGTGACCGGTTGGCAGTTCTGGATTGATCGCGGGGGCACGTTCACCGATATTGTTGCGCGCGCGCCTGACGGGGCGGTGCGCACCGGCAAGGTGCTCTCGCACAATCCGCAAAGCTATGATGATGCCGCGGTGCACGGGATTCGCACGCTGTTGGGGCTGGGCGGGGGAGAGGCGATCCCGGCTGAGGCTATCGCTGCGATCAAAATGGGCACGACGGTGGCGACCAATGCCCTGCTGGAGCGGGCAGGCGAGCCGGTGCTGCTCGCGATCACACAGGGGCTGGGCGATACGCTCGCGATTGGCCACCAGGCGCGGCCAGACACATTTGCGCTCAAGATCGAGAAGCCCGCGCCGCTTTATGCAGATATTGTCGAGATTGACGAGCGGGTGCTGGCGGACGGAACGGTGGAACGCGCGCTCGATCTGGACGCAGCGCGCGCGGCGTTTGCACGTGCTTATGCGAGCGGCCTGAGAGCGGTCGCCATCGTGCTGATGCACGGTTTTCGCTATCCGGCGCACGAGCAAGAGCTGGCGCAGCTGGCGCGCGAGATTGGCTTCACGCAAGTCTCAGCCAGCCATGATGTCAGCCCCTTGATGAAAATCGTCCCGCGCGGGCAGACGAGCGTGGTCGATGCCTACCTGACCCCGGTGTTGCGCAAATATGTGGACCGGCTGACCAGCGCTTTGCCAGATCTGCCGGGGGCGGGGCGGCTGGTCTTCATGCAATCCTCAGGCGGGTTGGTGGATGCAAGCGCATTCAGAGGGCGCGATGCAATCCTCTCCGGTCCAGCGGGCGGCGTAGTCGGCTGCGTGGCGACCGCGCGCGCAGCGGGGTTCGACAAGGTGATCGGCTTCGACATGGGCGGCACCTCGACCGATGTCTCGCACTATGCTGGCGCGTTTGAGAAGGTTTACGAAACGCAAGTCGCGGGCGCTGCCATGCGCGTGCCGATGCTCGACATTCATACCATAGCGGCGGGCGGAGGCTCAGTGCTGCGCCATGATGGCAGGCGGCTGCGAGTTGGCCCTGAAAGCTCGGGCGCGGTGCCCGGTCCGGCCTGCTATCGGCGCGGCGGGCCGCTGACGGTGACAGACATCAACGCCGCGCTCGGCAAGCTTGATGCGCGGCTGTTCCCGGCGATCTTCGGCCCCAATCAAGACCAGCCGCTCGACACGGGCGCGGCGCGGGAAGGCTTTGCGGCTTTGGCCGACGAAATTGGGGCCGACGAAATTGGGGCTGACGTTGTCGGCACTGGTCAATCGCCCGAAGCGCTCGCCGAAGGGTTTCTCGACATTGCAATCGAACACATGGCGCAGGCGATCAAGCAAGTGAGCCTTGCGCGCGGGCATGATGTTTCCGGCTACATCCTCAATTGCTTTGGCGGCGCGGGCGGGCAGCACGCTTGCCTTGTTGCTCAGCGGCTGGGGATTGAGCGTATCTTGCTCCACCCGCTCTCTGGCGTGCTCTCCGCCTATGGCATGGGGCTCGCCGAGCAGCGCGCGGAGCGGCAGGCTGTGATCGAAGCTGTGTGCGAGGATGGGCTGGCTGGGCAAATGGAGGAGGCGCTTGCGCGGCTCGAAGCGCAAGCCCGCAGCGATCTGGAAGCGCAAGGGGTCGCGGCTGAAGCGATCACGACCAAGGCGAGCGCACTGCTACGCTACACCGGCACGGACACGACGCTAACCCTGCCGCAGGGCACGCCCGCCGCCATGCGCGCCGCATTCGAAGCCGCGCATGAGCAGCACTATGGCTTCACCGCACAAGAGGCACACGTGGTGCTCGATACGCTGGTAGTCGAAGCAAGCGCGGCCACCGGAGAAAGCATCGAGCAGACGCAGCCCGCGCCAGAAGGCCCACCGCGCCCGATCATGACCACGCGCTTTTTCAGCGGTGGGGAGTGGCGCGCGGCGGATGTGTTTGACCTAGCGCAGCTTGGCCCCGGACATGCGATCCAAGGCCCCGCGATCATCACCGAACCCAATGGCTCTATCGTGATCGAACCGGGCTGGCGCGGGGACATCACCGCGCTGGGTCATCTGATCCTCACCATGGTAAGCGCGCGCGATGTGACTGCGCCCGATGCCGGCGCGCCTGATCCTGCTACATTGGAGCTGTTCAACAACCGCTATCGCTCGATCGCCGAGCAGATGGGGGTCATCCTGCAATCGACCGCGCGCTCGGTCAACGTCAAGGAGCGGCTCGATTTCTCCTGCGCGGTGTTCGCCGCCGACGGTTCGCTGGTCGCCAACGCGCCCCATGTGCCGGTGCATCTGGGCTCCATGGATGCAAGCGTGCGCAGCCTGTTGGCGAGCGGCCAGGCGATTGCTCCGAGCGATGCCTTTGCCTCGAACAACCCGCATGATGGCGGCTCGCATCTGCCTGATATCACAGTGGTTTCGCCCGTGTTTGACGATGCGGGCAAGGACGTGCTGTTCTTCGTCGCTTCGCGCGCGCATCATGAGGATGTGGGCGGCCTTTCGCCGGGTTCGATGAGCCCGCGCGGAAAGACAATCGCTGACGAAGGCGTGCTGCTGGATAATGTAAAGCTGGTCGCAAGTGGCACGCTTCAGCGGGATGCGATCACCGCAGCGCTTAGCGCAGGGCCGCATCCGGCGCGCAATATCCCTCAGAACATCGCCGATCTCATGGCGCAGGTCGCCGCCAACAAAGCGGGCGCGCGGGCGCTGGCGGCTCTGTGCGCGGAGTATGGGCGCGGCGTGGTCGCGGCTTATATGTGCCACATTCAGGATAATGCGGAAGACGCGGTGCGGCGCGCGCTGCGGGGGCTGGACGATGGCGAGTTCGCGCTCGAAGTCGATTCCGGCGGGCGGGTGCAGGTGGCGGTGCGCATTGACCGGGCGTCGGGCAGCGCGGTGGTCGATTTCACCGGGACCAGCGCGCAGCAGCAAAGCGCCTTCAACGCCCCGCTCGCTGTTACGCGCGCAGCGGTTCTGTATGTGCTGCGCTGCCTTGTAGCGGATGCGATCCCTTTGAACGCGGGGTGCCTGCGCCCTGTCACAATTATCGCGCCAGAAGGCTCCATGGTGAACCCGCGCCCGCCCGCTGCGGTGGTTGCGGGCAATGTCGAGACCAGTCAGGCGATCACCGATGCGCTGTTTGCCGCATTCGGGCGATTGGGTACGGCGCAGGGCACGATGAACAACCTCACCTTTGGCACAGCCGACCTGCAATATTATGAGACGATCTGCTCAGGTGCGCCTGCCGGGCCTGATTTTGATGGGATCGCCGCCGTGCACACGCATATGACCAACACGCGGCTGACCGATCCCGAAGTGCTGGAGAGCCGCTTTCCCGTGGTTCTCGACCGGTTCACCATTGACGCAGGCTCGGGCGGCAAAGGGCGCTGGTGCGCGGGCGACGGTATCACCCGCGCGATCCGCTTTCGCGAGGCGATGCATTGCGCAATTCTATCTGATCGCCGCCGCGTGCCCGCTCCCGGTGTCGCTGGCGGAGAACCGGGCCGGCTGGGCGCGAACACGATTGAGCGCGCCGATGGCCGGACCGAAGACCTTGGCGGCAGCGGCGAAGCGCAAGTCCAGCCCGGAGACCGCATCGTGATCCGCACGCCCACCGGCGGCGGCTTCGGGCGCATTTGGGAGCGTGAGACATGAACGCTGGTTTACGCAAAGTGGGGCCGGGCGCGCTGGTCACTGCCGCCTTCATCGGGCCGGGCACCGTCACCGCCTGCACGCTGGCCGGGGCCAATCACGGCTATGCGCTGCTATGGGCGCTCGCCTTTGCCACGCTTGCCACTATTGCCCTGCAAGAGATGGCCGCGCGGCTTGGGCTGGTGACGCAGCAGGGGCTGGGCGCGAACCTGGCGGCGCTTCTGGCAGGCTCGCCGTGGCGCTGGCCGCTGATCGTGCTGGTGGGCGCGGCGCTCTATCTCGGCAATGCCGCCTATGAAGCGGGCAATCTGGCGGGCGCAGCGATCGGCATTGCGGCGATTGCGGGCGAGGGTGATGCGCTGTTCGCGGGCGCTGTGCTGACCCTCGCCGGGCTTTCCGCTGCGCTGCTGGTGCTCGGCTCTTACGTGGTGATTGAGCGGGTGCTGATGGCGCTGGTGATCGCCATGGCGCTCGCCTTTATCGCCAGCTTTGCGATAGCGCGGCCAGACCCCGCCGCACTTTTTACAGGGCTGGTCACGCCGCGCATTCCCGATGGCGCGCTGCTCACGGCCATTGCCCTCATTGGCACCACGATTGTGCCTTACAATCTGTTCCTCCACGCCTCCGCCGCCAGCGCGAAATGGGACGGAGCCAGCGACCTTACGGCCATGCGCGCAGACACCGGGCTGTCGATCGGGCTGGGCGGTGTGATCGCCATTCTGATCGCTTCAAGCGCTGCGGCGAGCCTGTTTGCGAGCGGCATCGCGGTTGAAAGCGCGGCTGATATGGCGCGCCAGTTTGAGCCGCTGTTTGGTCCCTATGCGCGGCTGCTGATGGGGGCGGGCCTGTTCGCCGCCGGGCTCACCAGCGCCATCACCGCGCCGCTCGCCACCGCCTTTGCTATGACGGAGATTGTGCGGATTGAGGGAGGCACAAAGAGTATTGCCTTCCGCGCCATCGCCTTGAGCGTGATCGCGGTGGGGGCCGGGCTTTCACTCGCCGGGATCAAGCCGATTGAAGTCATTCTGACCGCGCAATTCGCCAACGGCCTGCTGCTCCCCATCATCGCAGCGTTCCTGCTCGCAGCGATGAATCGCCGCGCGCTGCTGGGCGAATATGCCAATGGTTGGTTCGCCAATCTGGCAGGCGGAGCGACCGTTCTGGTCGCCGCGGGCCTTGGCATCCGGCTGATTTGGCGCGTCTTTGCTTGACCCGCGCGGCTGGAACGCGCCACAACACACGAAACGCACAAAACGTAACACTGGCAAGGGGCCACCATGATCCGAACTGTTTGGACCGCACTGACTGCTCTAGCTGCGAGCCTCGCCGCTTTGTCTGTGCCCGCGACCGCACAGAGCTTTTTTGACGGCGAGTTTGACCCAGCCATTCCGACGGTCACCGAAACGCTTGGCCATGCGCCGGGCACGCGCATTACCTCGCCCGCCGAGGCGATGGAGTATCTGCGCGCACTGGAGCAAGCCGCGCCGGACCGCGTCAAAATCGTCAAATATGGTGAGACATGGCAGGAACGCCCGCTGCACTATGTGATCCTGACCGCGCCTGAGAACATGGCCCGGCTGGGCGCGATTCAGGCTGATCTCGCCAATGTCGGCGCTGGGCGGCCCAGCAACGGAGCCGCGCTGCCGGTTACGTGGCTGACCTACAGCGTGCACGGTAACGAGATCAGTTCCACGGACGCTGCGCTGATGATGGCGTATCAGCTGCTCGCCGCGCAGAGCGACGCACGGGTCGAGCAGATCATGCGGGACAGCATCGTGGTTATTGACCCGGTGCAAAACCCCGATGGCCGCGCGCGCTTCGTCAACCACTTCCGCTCCAACGTCGGCATTCAGGCGATGGGCGACCGGCAAGCGGCCGAGCACGATGAGACATGGCCGAGCGGGCGGGTGAACCACTACATGTTCGATCTTAACCGCGACTGGTTCACGCTGAGCCAGCCCGAGACGCGCGGCAAGGTGAAGGCGATCCGCGACTGGAACCCTGTGGTGGTCGCCGACATTCATGAAATGGGCGGCGACAGCACCTATTTCTTCAGCCCCGCGGCCGACCCGATCAACCCGAACATAACCGACGCCCAGCGCCGCGCCTATGCCGTGATCGGGCGCAACAATGCGCGCTATTTCGACGCGGCCGGACAGCCCTATTTCACGCGCGAAGTCTATGACCTGTTCTATCCCGGCTATGGCGACACCTGGAACACACACCAGGGTGCAATTGGCTCAACCTATGAGCAGGCCTCGTCTCGCGGGCTGGTGTTTGACCGGCGCGACGGGACGGTGCTGACTTATGCTGATGGCGTCCGCAATCACTTCATCACCAGCTTTGGCACCGCCGAAGCGGTGGCGCAGAATGCGGACCGTTTTCTGAGCGAGTTCGCCACCTATCGCCGCGACAATGCGCAAGGCGCGGCTGGGCGCGGGGCCTATGTGATCGACTTGGCAAAGCGCCGTTGGAACGCCGAGGCGCTGGGCCGCAGGCTGGCTGCGCAAGGGATCGACGTGATCCGGCGCGGCGGCTCTGCCAGCGTATGTGGACGCGCATACCCGCAAGGCTATATCGCAGTTCCCCAAGCGCAGCCCGCCGCGCGGCTGGTGCGCTCTTTGCTTGATCGAAACACGGAACTTCCGCGCCAATTCATCGCTGAGCAAGAGCGCCGGCGCGGGCAGGATTTGCGCCATGAGCTGTATGATGTGACCGCGTGGTCGGTCGGCCTCATGTCGGGCGTCGATGTGCAGGAATGCGCAAGCGTGCCGAGCGGTGAGCCACTGAGCGACGGGGCAGCGATTGCTCCGGTGAGCGCGGGTGCAGGCGATTTCGCGATTGCGGTGCCGTGGACAGATAGCGGTCAAGCGCGGCTTGTAACGCTGGCCTTGCGCGAAGGGATTGAAGGTCGTGTCACCGATGAAGCCTTCACCGCCGAGGGTCGCGAATTCCCGCGCGGCACTGTCCTGTTCGCGGCCAAAGCCAATGAGGAAGGCGCGCTCACCCGGATTGAGGCGCTCGCCGCTGAGGTCGGGGCGCAGACAGTGCGGATGCAATCAAGCTGGGTTGAGGACGGCCCCAATTTGGGCTCACGTAGCTTTGTGCGCCTCACTCTGCCCAAGGTTGCGATGGCGTGGGACGATGGCGTCTCGCAATTGAGCGCAGGCGCGATGCGTTATGTGCTCGAACAGCGTCTTGGTCTGCCCGTGACGCCGATCCGCACGTTCCGGTTCCCCGGCGTCGACTTTTCCGAGTATGATGTGGTGATCATCCCCGAGGGCTCGCCTGCGCGAGTGATGGGGCCGCGCGGGCTCTCCAACCTGCGCACCTTCGTGCAAGGCGGCGGGGTTGTGGTCGCCGTGGGGCGCAGTCTCGATGCCTTCACGCGCGGCGATAATCCGATGCTGGCGGTCACGCGCGAAGCGGCTTTGGGCCGCGACCTCTCCGAGCCCGAGGGCGAGAATGGTGGTTCGCTCACCAAAGCGAGCGAGATCGAGAGCGAAGCGGAATATCGCGAGCTGATTCAGGACCAGCGCGCGCTGCCTGATACGCTGCCGGGCGCTTTGCTCAACGTGGTTGCGGACACCGACGTGTTCCTGTCTGCAGGCTATGACGACGGCGGGGTGGTCAATGCGACGGGTTCTTCGGTTTACACGCCGCTCAGCCGCGCAAATGGATTGAACGCCGTGCGGTTTGCGAGCGCGGATAATCTGATCGCGAGCGGCTATGTCTGGGTGGAGAATCAACGCCAGCTTGCCTTCAAGCCGTACATGATGGCGCAGCCGACGGGGCAGGGGCTCACGATCGGCTTCGCGCATGATCCGGCGACCCGCGCCTATCTCGATGGGCTGGACCTGCTGATCGCCAACGCCGTTCTGGTCGCGCCTGCTCGCATGAAGTGAGCTTAAAGTCTGCGTCCCCGCCTTCGCGGGGGCTCGCTCCGCGCCGCTTAAGCCGCTTTTGCCTTTGGCCCCCATTGCGGAGCCTGAGGCGCGGGCAGGCCAGTCTCTCCTTCGCATGTCGCGCGCAGCGTATCCAGGTCAGGCCCATAATCGAACAGCGGCAATTCGCCTCGGCTGGTGCGCATCTCGTTGCGCAGAGCTTCGGTGGCGGCGGCATCGACCACGCCTTCGCCATTCACGATCACACCATAGGCTTTGGCGCCTTCAGGCGTGACCAGACCTTGCTGGATTTCGAGGCCGACTAGCTCAGGATCACGCTCCAGCGGGTCTCCCCAGCCGCCGCCGCCCCATGTGATGAAGTGCAGCAAATCACCCGCTTTGATCTCGACATCCTCGATCTTGTTTCCGACGACACTGGTGGTGCCGTCTTCGCGCTCCAGCAGCTTTTTCGCGCGTGCGCCCGGATGCCCGCCATTGACGCCCCAAGGCGGCACGAACCAGCGGTCATCATGGATCGCGATCTTGCCATCGGCGAGGAAGCGATAGGTCATGTGGATGCCATTGCCGCCCCGGTGCAAGCCAGCGCCGCCGCTGTCAGGCTCGGTCGAATAACGCTCGATCCGCATCGGGAAATAGCGCTCAAGAAATTCATTGGGCACATTGGTGAAGCCCGGCCACAGCGAGTGCCCGTCCGGCCCATCGCCCAGCGGACGGCCTGGAATGCCGCCAAAGCCGATCTGGAACAGTTGGAACCAATCGCCCTCATATCCGGGCCGGTTGTCCCACCCGGAATAGAACAGGTGCGGTGAAGACGAGAATCCGGCAGCGTTGAGAAACTCCGGCGTCTTCTGGCCCAATAGCCCGCCCAGAATATCAAAAATCCGCCCCAGCGCATGAGTGCGACCCGAAAGCGCGGCGGGGAACTTAGGCTTGAGCAACGAGCCTTCCGGAATGCGGACTTCGATCAGATCGTAGAAACCGTCATTGAACAGGATCTGCGGATCGAAGACCATGATCATGTAGATGCCAAAGAACATCTTGAACATGTTCTCGTTCAGCAGGAAGTTGATTGAGGCGGCTGATTGCGGGTCCGTGCCTTCGAAATCGAGGATCACCTTGTCGCCTTCGCGGTGCATGGTGCAGGTGATCTTGTAGGGGCCAAAGCCCTTGCCATCATCGCACAGATAGTCGGTGAAGCTCACTGGCTCTTCCGCGACCGCCATCGCGATCAGCGCTTTCATCGCGCGGTGGTTGCGGGCGAGCAATTCCTGCGTGGCGGAGACGTAGACATCGTCGCCGAACCGGTCGGCCATCTCGATGATCCGCTTTGAGGCGACCCGGCAGCTGGCGATGATCGCGTTGAGGTCCGCCTGGCACCAATCGGGCTTGCGCGTCTGGTGCATGACGAGCTTCATTAGGTCTTCGTTATACTCGCCCTTCTTCCAGATTTTGACCGGAGGAATGCGCACGCCTTCTTCAAAAATGCTGGACGCGCCGATGGGCATGGAGCCCGGCACGCTGCCGCCAATGTCGGATTGGTGGCCGAACATCGCTGTGTAGGCGATCAGGCGACCTTCCTTGAAGACAGGCAGCAGGACCAGCCAGTCGTTCGAGTGGCTCACCGCGCCCTCGCATGAATAGGGATCGGACAGGAAGATCATGTCGCCATCTTCCAGCGTCCCGTCAAAGCCCTTCAAAAAGCCATCAATGAAGCTGCCGAACTGGCCGACAATCATCTTGCCCGATGGATCCGCGATCATGGGAAAGGCGTCGCCTTGCTCGCGGATGCCGGGAGACATGGCGGTGCGCACAAGGGTCGCGTCCATTTCAATGCGGGCATTGCGCAGCGCGTTCTCGATCAGGTCGAGCGTGATCGGATCAATGTCGATCGCGGCAAAGGGCTTGGCGTTGGTTTCAATGATCTGTGCTGGCATGGCTCAGCCCTCCGCAGTTCTGATGGGATTGATCAGGATGTTGCCGACCGGGTCGACCGTGGCGATGCAGCCGGTCTCCACCAAAGTGGTCGAGTCCATCTCCGTGATGATCGCGGGGCCGGGAATGCGGTCACCCTGTTTCAGGCGGGCGCGGTCATAGATTACCGCCGCTTGTTCGACTCCGTCCATCCACAAAGTGTGGTCGCATATCTTGGCCGCAGAAGGATCGCCATCACCCTTAGGCAATTCATTAGCGGGCAGCGCGGGCGCCTGGCCCAGCGCCACCGCGCGCAGGTTCACGATTTCGTGCGGCGTATCCATGTTGAAGGTAAAGAGCCGCAAGTGCTCTTCATCGAAGCGCGCCAGAATGCCTTCGATCCCGTCGGCTTCCAGCACCGCTTCATCAATCGTCAGCGGCACTTCGAACGCTTGACCTGCATAGCGCACATCGACTTCAAACTCGACGCTCAGATCTGCTTCGGCCACGCCGTCCGCTAGCAATTCGCCGCGCGTCTGGTCCGCCATTTCGCGCAGCACTGCGATAAGGTCTGCGACCGCTGTGTCCTTGGCAAGCCGTGAGAAGCTGCGCGCGGTCTCTGTGCGCATCCGCGTGGTCGCATCGCCCAGCGCGCACAGCACACCGGGGGAGACGGGCGAGACAGCGGGCCAAGAACCCATCAGCTTTGCCACCGCGTTTACATGCAGCGGGCCAGCTCCGCCAAAGCCCATCACTGCGAATTCGCGCGGGTCATAGCCTTGCTGGACGCTGATCATGCGCAGCGCGCCGAACATGTTTTCGTTGACGATATCGATGATCCCGCGTGCCGCTTCCATCAGGGTGACACCCAGCGCATCAGCAACCGTCTGCACCGCAGCCTTCGCGCCTTCGCGGTCCAGCTGGAATGCGCCGCCGAGCAGGTCTTCAGGCAGATAGCCGAGCACAACATTGGCATCCGTTACTGTTGGCACTTCGCCGCCTTTGCCATAGGCGACCGGCCCCGGCACAGCGCCGGCGCTTTCCGGGCCAACTCGCAAGGCTCCGGTCAATTCGGGGACATGCGCGATTGAGCCACCGCCTGCGCCCACGGTCTTTACATCGAGCGCCGAGGCGCGCACAGACAAGTGGCCCACTTCGGTGGTCCGCTGGCGGCGCGGCTCCAAGCCTTCGATCAGCGCGACATCAGTCGAAGTTCCGCCGACATCCAGCGTCAGGATATTGGTAAGCCCGGCATTCTTCGCTACCCACAGCGCGCCTGTGACGCCGCCTGCCGGACCAGACATCAGGATATTGACCGGGTGTTCTTCTGCCTTCTGGCTGCTCATCAAGCCGCCATCCGAGCGCAGCAGCGAAAGCCGCCCTTCGAGCCCTTCATGCTCCAGCTTGTCACGCAGGTTGGAGACGTAATTGCTCACCACCGGGCGCACCGCCGCATTGGCGACGGTTGACAGCGTGCGCTCATATTCCTGCATTTCCGGCAGAACTTCATGGCTGAGCGAGACCGGCACGCCGGGCAATTCCTCGGCTGCGATTGCGCCAATGCGCGCTTCGTGCGCGCCGTTCACATAAGCGTTGATCAGGCTGATGGTGAGCGCTTCGATGCCCTGACCTTTCAGCTTTTGCAGCGCTGCGCGCACAGCTGCTTCGTCCAGCGGGCGCACTTCTTCGCCATTCGCGCCCATCCGGCCGGGTACATCCAATGTGTCTTCCAGCGCAGCAAGCGGCTGCGGCTTGGGCCACACGATCCACGCCGCGAGACCGCCGGGTACAAAGCTGCGCGCGATCTGCATCACGTCGCGATAGCCTTCGGTCACGATCAGCCCGACCTTAGCACCTTTGCCTTCCAGCACAGCATTGGTCGCCACAGTGGTGCCATGGAGGAAGTATGCGATGTCCTTGGCCGACACGCCCGCCTCTGCGGTGATCGCCTGAACGCCGGTCAGAATACCTTCGGAGCTGTCATGCGGGGTGGAGGGCGTCTTGTGCCGCCAGAAATTGCCTGTTTCCTCATCAAACAGGAGGAGGTCGGTGAAAGTGCCGCCAACATCAACACCCAGTCTATACGTCATGTGCTCTCCCGCGGAAAATGGGTCATTGGTTCAAACCCGCTTACGCCGCGCGAGCGACGAGCGAGGGTAATTCGCGATTCATGATCCCAGAAAACCAATGATTGGCAGCGATAGCCTTATCGAGGTCAATGCCACTGTCCACCTGCGATTTGTCCAACAGGTAGATAAGTTCTTCGGTCGCGATATTGCCGGTGGCCTTGGGGGCGAAGGGGCAGCCGCCGAGTCCGCCGAGCGAGGCGTCAAACGTGTCCACGCCAGCCTGATAGGCGGCCCATGCGTTGGCGATGCCGGTCCCGCGTGTGTTGTGGAAGTGGCACCGCATCGGGATTTTGCCGCCAAGCAGTTCGCCCAACTTCTCAAAAAGCTCGGTCACTTGCGCGGGCACGCCTACACCGATTGTGTCTGCCAGAGCGATCTCGGCAGGCTCTTCGCTGGCGAGTTCCTGCGCGATGGCCAGCACTGTTTCGGGCTTCACCGCGCCTTCAAACGGGCACCCGAACGCAGCTGAGATTGTGATCTGGGCAGACATCCCTTCGGCTTTGGCAAAGCGGAGCATATCACGGTTCTCCGCGATCCCCTCGGCGATGGTCTGGCCTTGGTTCTTCTGGCCGAACGTGTCGCTGGCTACGATCACGCAGCCGACCTGATCGATCCCGCGCCCTTTACCGTCTTTGGGGCCACCCTCACGGGTCGCAAGGCCGCGCATCACGCCGCGCTTGTTCAGCGCCAGCCCGATATAGGTTGCATCCTTGCGGTCAGGCAGGCCTGCGATAACAGCCTCGGCATCGGCCATTTGCGGTACGCGTTTCGGGTGGACGAAGCTCGCCACTTCCAGCCGCCGCGCGCCATAGTCGAGCATTCGGCCAATGAGCGTGAGTTTGTCGGCGGTGGAGATAATCTCCGCCTCATTCTGCAGGCCATCGCGCGGGCCCACTTCGACCAATTGTATCTTCGATTGCGTCATGAAAGTGCGCCCGGAATTGTTCATGTGCCTATTCACCAGTCGGGCGTCCCATACGCAAATTGTATACAAAAGCAAATCATCAACCTATGTGCGCTCGCTCTACGAACGCGCGGTTGGGACACGCGCAGGGCTAAAGGAAGACAGTATGGCGCAAGGTGCACTCGATGGGTTGCGGTTGATCGAAATGGGGCAGTTGATCGCTGGCCCGTTCTGCGGCCAGCTGATGGCGGATCACGGCGCAGATGTGATCAAGATCGAGCCCCCCAAAGTCGGCGATGCGATGCGCAATTGGGGGCAGGGCATCCCGCTGT
This sequence comes from Pseudomonadota bacterium, assembly GCA_039815245.1. Lineage (GTDB taxonomy): Bacteria > Pseudomonadota > Alphaproteobacteria > Sphingomonadales > Sphingomonadaceae > Erythrobacter. The sequence continues at coordinate 592,683 of JBCBZR010000003.1, forward strand.
GGTTCTCTGTCGTCGCGCGCAACAAGAAGTCGATCACGCTCAATCTGCGCGAGAAAGAGGGGCAGGCGATCGTCAAGCGTCTGGCGGAAAAGTCCGATTTTCTGCTTGAGAATTTCCGCCCCGGCACGCTGGAGCGCTGGAACCTGGGTTGGGAAGAGCTGCATGCGCTGAACAAAGCGCTGATTATGATTCGCGTGTCCGGCTATGGCCAATCCGGTCCGTATTCTGCCCGTGCGGGTTACGGCGGGATCGGTGAGGCGATGGGCGGCATGCGCTATATTGCGGGCGAGCCGGACCGTCCGCCGTCGCGCGCAGGCCTCTCAATCGGCGATTCGCTCGCGGCGACCTATGCCTGCCTTGGCGCCATGATGGCGCTGAACCATCGCCACAAGACGGGCGAGGGGCAGGTGGTCGATTCGGCGATCTACGAAGCGGTGCTGGCGATGATGGAATCGACCGTGTCCGAATACACCGTCACCGGCCATATCCGCGAGCGCACCGGCTCCATTCTGCCGAAAATCGCGCCTTCCAACGTCTACCCGACCAAGGATGGCAGCGTGCTGGTGGCGGGCAATCAGGACAGCGTGTGGAAACGCATGGCGACCATGATGGGGCAGCCAGAGCTTGGCGATGATGAGCGTTATAACAGCCACGTTGGCAGAGGAGCGCGTCAGGCCGAATTGGATGATCTGATCGGCGAGTGGACCAAGCAATTCACCAGCGCTGAAGTGCTGGCCAAGTGCGAGGACCATGGCGTTCCCGCGGGCAATATCTACCGTGCGCCTGAAATGCTTGAAGACCCGCACTTTGCCGCGCGTGAGGCGATTATCGAGCGTGAGCATCCGCGCCATGAGAATTTCAAAATGCAAAATGTCGCGCCCAAGCTTTCTGCGACGCCGGGTGAGGTCCACTGGGTTGGGCCGGAACTCGGCGAGCATAATGAGATGGTCTATGGCGAATTGCTGGGCATGGACACGCCGACCATGACTGATCTTGCCGAGCGCGGAATTATCTAGGCCGCATCGCGCGCGGCATCGCGTGCGGCTGGGTCTTTGGCGTCTTTCATGGCGGCGGCAAAGGCATGGAAGGCGCGGCGCAAATGACTGCTCATGACCGCGCGCGCCCAGGCCGAATCGCGCGCGTGAAAGGCCGCGATCAGCTCGTCATGGTCGCGCGCTGATTGCTTAAGGTCATCGAGCGAATAGCCGCGCGCTGTGCGCAGGACGACGGGCTGCTCAACCAGCATCGCCAAAATCTGCGCGAGGCGCGGCGAATGCGCAGCCTCGGTCACGGCCTCGTGAAAGCGTCGGTTCGCATCAAGGAACAGCGCGATATCAGGTACAGCGTGCGCGACCGTTTTGTGCAGTTCACCGTTCACCGCTTCAAGCTCAGCGATCTGCTCCTTGGTCAGGCGCGTTGCGGCGCGTTCCGCCGCGTGGGATTCCAGCATCTGGCGCAAGGTGAACATCTCATCGACTTCGTCGGTTGACCAGTCCGGCACCGCAATGCGCCCACCCGGGGTGCGCATCAGCAGCAATTCGCGCTCCAACCGCTGCACCGCTTCGCGCACAGGCGTGCGGCTGACCCCGGAAATGTCGGAAAGCTGTTCCTCCGTCAGCCGGTCGCCGGGCTGCGCAGCACCGGTTATCAGGAAAGCGCGGATCGCTTCATAGGCGGCGTCCGAAGCAGTGCTCATCGTGCCCGCCCGCCTGCGAACGGCGCAAAAGCGTGGCCAAAAATCATCACTTGGGGCTGATCGTCTTTCATAATTGCTTGCCTATCAATTTTTCTTGACGGTCACAAATTGTATACAATAGGGGCATTGACGAGGTGAGCCAAACCGCTCGCTCGGCTGGTTTGTGGTGGAAGGGATGCACCGCTGGCTGGCGCAAAGAACCGATTGCCGGGGTGGGAGGCTCCCTCGGTAAAACAAGGCTTGGGGAGCGATGCAAGGAGCGTGTCACACGCGCTTTTGTTCCCCGGTCCAATGCTTGAGGAACGTCCCTATGCTGCCCGATCTGTCGCTGCTTTCCAAATCCGCATCAAAGTCCGTTCTGGCCTCAGGCGTTGCTCCGCTCGCCACTGTTGCGGCGCTGATGGTTGCCTCGCCCGCTATGGCGCAGGATACCGGCACCGCTGATGAAAGCGCTGAAGAAGATAACACCATCATCGTAACCGCGCGTCGCCAGTCGGAAGCGCTGAGCGATGTGCCCGCAGCGATCACGGTCTTCACGCAAGACCAATTGCAGGCCGCCGGGATTGAGCGCGCTGATGATTTCGTCCAGCTCACACCGGGCGTCACCATCGTGACTGGCACCGCCGAGGCGGGCGACACGCAGATCAACATTCGCGGGATCAATGGCGCGCGCGATGCGGAAAGCTCTGTTGCGTTGGTGGTCGATGGCATTCTCAAGACCAACACTGCCCAGTTGAACCAGCAGCAAGGCACGCTGCGCCAGATCGAAATCCTCAAAGGTCCGCAAGGCGCGCTGTATGGTCGCAATGCGGCGGCGGGTGCGATTGTCATCCAGACCGCCAAGCCGGGCGATGTGATCGAAGGCCGCGCGCTGGTTTCGGCAGCGGAAGACAACACCTATCAGGCCAACGCCTATATCTCCGCCCCTATCAGCGATAGCGCCGGGCTGGTTGTTTCGGGCAGTTACTTCTCAACCGATGGCTTCTTCCGGAACACTTTTCTGAATGATGACGTGGTGGACGATCAGGAAATCTGGTCGGTCGATGGGCGGTTTGTCGCTCAGCTTGGCCCGGATACAGAGCTTGACCTGAAAGCCCGCTATGCTGACCTCCAAGGCGCGTCGATCAACTTTAATGCCGCGTTCCACCTGCCCGCCTTTGGCGCGACGGACCCCGCTTTCTTTGAAGACGTGAACGTGCATCCGTTCGGCTATTATTCGAACATCCGCCCGGTCAATGAGCAGCAGACATTTGAGGCCTCCGCGCTGATCAAGCATGACTTCGATGGCCTCACTCTGACAGCATGGGCGCTTTACAGCGATGTTGATCAATTGCTGACGGCGGACGGCACATCTGCGGACTTCGCGCGCTTCACCTTCCCCGGCGCGACGCCGGATTCTGTGGCGGCCTCCAATTCGTGCTTTGCCACGACCGCGCAATTGACCGGTTTTCCGACCAATCCACCAACCTTCATCGGTACCGTTCCGACGCCTTTCATCTTTGACCCCGCGAACGGCTCTACCTTTGGCGCGTATAGCCCCACGACTTGTGACGGGACGCAACTGCAAATTCGCGAGCAAAGCGATTTCAGCGCAGAAGTTCGGCTTGCCTCGGACAATGGCGGGCCGATTGAGTGGCAGGTGGGCGCGTATTTTCTCCACATTGATCGGCAAGTCGGCGTCAGCATCGGCGCAGACCTTGGCCAGGGGATCAGCCGCGAATTGTTCAATCCGGCTGGCTCTTCCAACCCGACCTCGCTGCTGATCAACGATGATTTCTCGACTAATGTGTATGCCGCTTTCGCTTCGCTGGACTGGGACGTCAGCGACCGTTTCACCGTCAGCCTTGCTGGTCGGTACGACATCGAAGATCGCAGCGTCTCCAGCCTTGTGCCCAACGCGACCGACCCGTTCACCGGCGGGCCGATCAATCCGGGGCAGGCGTTTGGCCCGATCCCAGATCAGGACGCGACCTTCCGCCAGTTCCAACCAAAGATCTCGCTGCGCTACGAAGTCAGCGATGATGTGAACCTCTACGCCAACTGGGGCATCGGGTTTAAGTCTGGCGGCTTCAACAATCAGGGCTCGGCTGCGATTGTCGATCAGAACTTCAACCAGTTCATCGGCACCAGCGTCCTGATCGAGGATCAATTCCGCAAAGAGACGTCCTCCGCGTTTGAGGCTGGCGTGAAGGGCGCGCTGCTCGACGGTCGGATCAACTTTGATCTGGCGGCCTATTACACCGACATTGACGATTTGCAGTTCTTTGAGTTCTTTGTCGGCCCGTTCGGCCTGCTGCGCGTCGTCTCGAATATCGACGAAGTGCAGATTTACGGGGCAGAGCTGAACCTCTCGGCAGAAATCCTCGATGGCTGGACCGTCTATGGCTCGGCCAATGTCACTGAAAGCGAGATCAAGGCCAACGCCTCGCGCCCGGTTACAGTCGGTAATGAGAGCCCCTACACGGCGGACTACACGATCAATGTAGGCACGCAGATTGATGTGCCCGTTGCAGACAGCGTCGATTTCCTCGCCCGCGCGGATTACCGCATCACCGGCCCGACGTGGTTCCACACGGTTCAGGATGACACGTCGCCGACGCTCTTCAGCGGCCTGTTGCCCGGCTCCGCTTTGATGCTCCCCGCCTTTGTGGGCGATGCGGATTATTCGGTCACGCAGCGTGATGAATTCGCTGTGCTGGATGTGCGGATCGGTCTGGAATTCGATGATCGGATAACGCTCATCGCGTTTGCAGAAAACCTCACCGATGAGCGCTATCTCAATGAAGTGATCCCGGCGATCGAGTTTGGCGGCTCGTTCCTGTCACCGGGCGGACTGCGGCGCTTTGGATTTGAGCTTGCGGTCGATTTCTAAGCAGGAGCACCGCGCATGGCTGACGATCTTCAGGGTAATTACGCCGGGGTCTACGAGAACCGGATCGGCTTTGGGCAACGCCCGGCGCTGATCCTGGTGGACTTTGTCGAGGCCTATTTTGACGAGGCCTGCGCGCTGTATGCTGGGGTGGATGACACGTTGGTGGCTGCGATTGAGCTGCGTGATGCCGCGCGTGCGGCGGGCGTGCCGGTGTTCTACACCAATGTGGCCTATCACCCTTCGATGAAGAATGGCGGGCGGTTTGCGCAGAAGGCGCTGCCGCTCGCCAATTTCGTGGCTGGGCATCCGATGGGCGCGTGGCCCAAGGGGCTGGCTCCGTCAGCGGACGAGATCGTGATCTCCAAGCAATATCCCAGCGCCTTTTTCGGCACGTCGCTGGCGTCGACACTGACGGCGGCAGGGCATGACAGTCTGATCATCAGCGGGCTTACCACAAGCGGCTGTATCCGAGCCACCTGCGTTGATTGCTGCAGCCACGGCTTCATCCCGATCGTGGTAGAGGAAGCGGTGGGCGACCGCCATGACGCACCGCACCGCGCCAATCTGTTCGACATGAATGCGAAATACGCAGACGTGGTCAGCCTGACCGAGGCAAAGGCCCATCTAGCCGCGCTGCCCGCTGCAGAATAACCGGCTTCAGGCCCCGCCCACTCCCATAAACGGGCGTCGTCACATTCCCCGCAGCCACTGTGTGTGGGCGATGGGCGCCCTTTGGTATTAGCAAGTGACTACATCTGCGGACATTGAGGCAATCTCTTTGTGCAAACGCGACATTCTTCGCAAAGTTCACAAGGGTTTGGCGATATGACCTTGTCATACATTGCTTTTCCGGTCAGTAGGGGCGCCGCAAGCTGGGTCGCCTGATATGGCGGAAGAAGACCGCGAAAAGCGGCGCACTCGTCTTAACTCTCGTGCAGGAAACTTGGCTGCATGAACGCCTGCTTTCTCCGTTTGGGAGGCAGGTCCAGGTGGGGGACACAGTTTTGAGCGCTGCATATCAATCGTCTTTGGCGGCCCGCTCGGTCGTGAATGCCAAGGCGTTGGCCGGTTATCTGGCCGCTGGAACCGCGCTCAGCTTTGCCGCGACGCCTGCGTTTGCTCAAAGCCAGGCTCCGCCGCAGGTTGCTCCTCCCAATCGTACAGAACTTGTCCCGCCTAACATTCGCCGGAACGAACGCAGCACGACGCTGACGATTGACGGTGGGTTTGAGCGGGCACCGTGCGCCTTGGACCGCGCGGAATACTCGGACATTAAGGTGACGCTTAGCGGCGCGGAATTTGAAGGACTGGCGCGCGTGCCGGGCCTTTCGCTTGACAGCGCTTATCTCAGCTATATCGGGCGCGAATTGCCGCTGGCCGTGCTGTGCGACATTCGCGCGCAGGCGAACGGCATCCTGCGCAACCAAGGCTATCTTGCGACCGTTGAGATCCCTGAGCAAAGCCTGGCTGATGGCGTTGCTGATTTCCGCGTTGTGTTCGGCCGCCTGGCAGCGGTGCGCGTGCGCGGCGATGCCGGACCATCCGAAGCGGTGGTGGCGCGCTATCTGGAAAAGCTTACCGGACAGGACGTGTTCAACACGAACGATGCAGAGCGGTATTTGCTGCTCGCAGATGATCTTCCCGGGCTTGATGTGCGCCTGTCGCTGCGCCCGGCGACCAATGGTGATCCGGGTGATCTCATCGGTGAAATCGCTGTGGTGCGCCAGCGCGCGGCGATTGTGGCCAATGTCCAGAATTTCGGCTCCAGCGCGATCGGGCCGTTTGGCGGCACGCTTCAAGCGGAAGTCTATGATGTTACGGGGCTGGGCGACCGCACGTCCTTCACCGCGTTCAGCACGCTGGAATTTACCGAGCAGCAGACCTTCCAACTTGGCCACGACTTCCGCGTTGGCGGCGAAGGTCTGCGGCTGGGTGGGCTGTTGACCTACAGCACCACCAATCCTGACAGCAATCTGGCCAATTTCGATATCAAGTCTGAAACCATTATCGCCAGCGTGTTTGCCAGCGCGCCAATCCAGCGGACGCGGGTTTCGAGCAGCTATATCGACATCGGCCTCGACGTGGTTGATCAGGATGTTGAGATCAACGCCATCCCCTTGACCAAAGACCGTGTGCGCACAGTTTACGCGCGGCTGAGCGGCGAGGTGACCGACCGCCAGAGCATTCAGCGGCTGGGTGGATACACGCCGTTCGAGCCGCGTCTGCGACTGACTTACTCGGCCGAGCTGCGCCATGGGCTTGATGTATTTTCAACCAGCCCGGATTGCCGGCCCAATCTGCTCGCCTGTTTTGCTGGAGGGGCCGTGCCGCCCAGCCGGGTTGAGGCTGATCCCACGCCGCTCTTGATCCGTTATGACGCGGGGGTCGAGTTCCGGCCTGTGCCTTTGTTCACACTCGCTGCGCGCACCAGCGCGCAGGTTACCAATTCGCCGCTCCCTGCGTTTGAGGAATTCGCTGCTGGCAGCTTCTCAATCGGGCGCGGCTATGATCCGGGCGCCGTTTTGGGTGACAGCGGGATCGCTGGCGCGTTTGAGATGCGCTATGGCAGCCTCGCCCCTGATGATATCGATGCGCTGGCCTATCAGCCTTACGTTTTCACTGACATCGCATATGCCTGGAATGAAGACCCCAGCCGCGTCCGCTTCAATCCGGATCGGCTCTGGTCTGCGGGCGCGGGTGTTCGCGCCGCCTGGGGCTCCAGGATGCAAGGCGACATGATGATCGCCGTTCCGCTCGAAACGCCAGACCTCGCGACGCGCCGAGGCGATGTGCGTTTGATGTTCTCGCTTACCGCCCGCCTGTTCCCGTGGAGATTTTAAGATGGCCCTTATGACTCAGAACCGTCGGCGGTTGATGCAAGGGTGCGGAGCGATGGCGATTGCCGTCTCGCTTAACCTCGCGCCTGAACCTGCGCGCGCTCAGTTTCGCGGAACGCCCGAATTTGTGATTGGCGATGGCTCGGTCCAGTCGACAGGGCCAAACAGCGGGACGATTACAACTACAACACAGACGACCGTCATCGACTGGTCGCCGTTCGTCAACGACGCGACGCTTGATGTAGAAACCTTCTTGCCAGAAAACAGTGTCGCGACTTTTGAGACCACTTTGCAGACGCCTGACTTTGCGGTTCTCAACCGCATTTTGCCGGGGCCAAACAACAACATCGCCGAGATCAACGGTACCGTCATCTCACGCTTTTTCGATAGCGGGACGCCCACGATTGGTGGGACGATTGCGTTCTACTCGCCCACGGGAATCGTGGTCGGCTCCAACGCGGTGTTCGATGTCGGTAGCTTGATGCTGACCTCGCTGGAGCCTGATCTGGCGAGCTTTCAGGATTTCACTGAAAACGGCGGCACGCTGCAGCTGTTCAACACGTTCCAGACGCTTGATGCGCAGCCGATTATCATTGAGGCAGGCGCCCAGATTACGGCGGGGCGAGAAAACAACGCTTCAGCCAATTCGTTTTTCGCAGCGGTCGGCGGCTCCGTGCAGATGCGAGGCGTCAGCAATGTCAACGGCAGCCAGGCCTTCGTCGCGGCTGATGAAGTCAATATGCGCTTCACCAATGGCCTGTTCGATATCGAAGTTCCACTGGGTACCGGTGCAAGCGACGCGATCGAAATAAGAGGTGATGTCGGCGGCCCGTCGAGCACGGGAGCTGGCGACGACCACATCATCTATGTCGTGGCGAAGGCGGCGGTTGACCCGATTACCATGATCCTGAGCGGCAATCTGGGCTTTGAGCCGGCCGCCAGCGCCGGGATTGTGAACGGCGAAATTATTCTGTCGGCAAATTACGATGTATCGGGGCGTACGGTGCGCGGCGGCACCACAACTGATGCAGAGTTTGCGCAATTCACTCAGCCTGAGGACGAGTTCCTCACCATTCCGACAGCCTCAATCGAAGTCACCGACTTCGATATCACCAGCAACATCCTCGGAATTTCCAACGGCGATGTCAGCTTCCGGGCAGGCACTGATGGCGGCAATGCGAGCGGGAACGTACTGGCGGTTGGTCGCCGGTCCGCTGAAATTGTCGTCGACAATGCCGGCTTTTTGAACATTGGCGGCAGTGTGCTGGTGTCGGCTGATGCGCATGGTGTGGTGAGTTCAAGCTTGCAGGACCTCAGCGTCCTTAACGCAGAAGCTGGCACTGCGACGATCGCCGCGCGCGATGGCGGCACTCTCAGCATCGTCGGCGATACGCGGGTGACCGCAGACGCGTTTGGCGGATATGAAGAGGTCGACCTGTTCGCCGGGTCAGCCACAGGCGGCACAGCCAGCATTCTGGCTGATGGCGGCAGTGTTATCATCGGTCGTGCGGCTGAGGTTAAGGCAGATGCCTTTGGGGTCCAGTTTGAGGATCTGCTTGAAGGCGCAGCAGTTCAGGGCGGGCTCGCGCAGATCAACACGCAACAAGGGGGCGCGGTTGAAATCGGCAGCACCGCCTTTTTGAGCGCAGATGCAACCAGCGCGGGCAATGACGGCATACAGTCTCTGGACGCCGCTCCGGCAACGGGTGGCCGCGTCTTGGTGACGATCAGCTCTGACGGTGGCGATATCGAATTGCTTGGGGGTGCTTTTGCCAACGCCCGCGCCATCGGACTTGCGACCAATGATCGGGACGGCGGCGTTGAGGCCACTGGCGGAGAGGTGTCCTTTACGATCGGAAACGCAGCCTTACTGAACGTGGGCGGGGCTCTTGTGATGAACGCGACCGCTCAGGGCGGTGATGCGGCCCAGGGCGATGGCGGGCTCGCCATTGGCGGGATCGCGCAGGCCATCGTAAACGGCGGCGGTACTTTGACGGTGGCCGGCGATTTCACCGCTGATGCCAGCGCCTCAGGCGGTCTGGGCGCGGAAAGCGGCGGCGGCGCGACCGGCGGTTATGCGGCCGTGCGCGCTATTTCCGGTGATGCGTTTCTTCAAGGCTCCATGACCACGCTCACCGCCTCGGCGACTGGTGGTGGTTCGCAAGTGTTTGGCCCGGGCGGCGCAGCGACCGGCGGTGCCGCGTTGGTTCAAGCTGAGGGCACGCTCACCGATGAGGCCCAGATTGCAATTCTGGGCAGTGCCAGCATCTTTGCCGAAGCATTTGGTGGCAAGGGCGCTGATGCTGGCCCTAACAACCCGGCGGGCGCTGGCGGCATTGCGCAAGGCGGCGATTCAGCGACTGCGAACGCGCAGCTTCCTGATTTCTCGAACGGCGCTTACTTGCTTGCTGGGAGCGACAATGGGTCGCTGATCGTCGAAGGCCCGGCTCTCGTTAGCGCATTCGCTATCGGTGGGGAGGGCGGCGGTGCGCCGACTGGCCAATCGGGCGGAGCGGGTGGAGAAGCGACCGGCGGCACGGCCTTTGCTGGCCTCTCGTTGTTTACGGGTCTTAATGGCTCGGTTTCCGCCGGTCAGGCCCGTTTCGAAGACGTCAATCTTGTTGCTGCTGCGCGTGGAGGCCCCGGTGGGTCCGAACTTGCCGGCAGCTTCCTTACGGGTGATGGCGGCAATGCGAATGGCGGCACCGCCTCGTTCCTCGTCAATGCAGGCAGCGCGAATGCAGGCAATGTCTCAATCAACGCGGCCGCAGAAGCGGGCGATGGTGGAATTGGCGGAAGTGCAATCGGCGGAATCGCGACGGTCGAAGGCAGCTTGGAAGCGGCTGCAACGCTTGGCTCGGTCACGATCCGGGCCGGCGCACGCGGGGGCTTTGGCAACTTCTCCAGCGGCGGCACGGCGCAGGGCGGTACAGCGACGATTGCTGGTGACGGAATCTTTCTGACTGTCGATGGCGATGCGAGCCTCGATAGTTCAGGCGATGGCGGCTCATCTGATGGAGCTGATGGCGCAGCCGGCACAGGCGGCGCGTCCACGATTGGCATCTTAACGGCGGCTCCTGGCGGCATTCAGGTCAACGGCACTGCGCAGATTGTCTCAAACGGCACCGGCGGGGCGGGCGGATCCTCCTTTGTTGGCGGCACCGGAACGGGCGGGCTGGCCAGTGCGGTGGTTCAAGCGGGCAACTCAGTCAGCCTGAACAGCGCGCAATTCAGCGCTGCGGGCTTTGGCGGCGGCGGCTTTGGGGTCACAGGCGGCGCAGGCGCAGGCGGTACGGTCAACCTGATCGCCAGCGGACCCGGCGCGTTCTTGAGCATTAACAACGATCTTCCGGCCAATCTTCGCACGGACGCAAATGGCCGCTCGCTGATCTTTGCTGACGGTATCGGTGGCAGTGCGGGCGATGCTGACCTGGACGGCGGCACAGGGGCTGGCGGAATTGTCCAGATCACCGCTACTTTGGGCGGGCAAGTCACACTTCCCGCTCAGGCTGATCCTTCCGACCCTCTCGGACTGGTGCGGATCAGTGCGCGCGGTGTCGGCGGTGACACTGTGGATGGCGGCACTGGCGGCGCAGCGACCGGCGGCACTGGCAATATGAGCGCACTGGGCGGCTCTATTTCGATGGGGCCGACATCATTCAGCGTCTTTGCGCGCGGCGGTAATGGCAATGGCAGCACCATCGCGGCCAATGGCGGCAACGCTATTGGCGGGAGCCGGTCGATCGCTGTAAACAACGGTGGCACCTTCACCGCAGAGCTTCCTGTTGGATCAGCCGGTGCGCTCGGCGGAAACGGCTCTGGCGGCGGCAATGGCGGAAACGCGTTCGGCGGTAACAGCACATTCGTCGCAGACAATGCCACCGTCAATATTACCGGCAACCTGGGCATCTTTTCCGCGTCCGTCGGCGGTTCTGGTGACACTGGCGGGGCGGCCACCGATGGTCAGTCCAGCGCCCAGTTCACCGATTCCACAGTCACCTTTACTCCCAACGCCAATGATGAGCGCAGCCTGATCGTCAACGCCAGCAACCGAGGCGGCGATGGCGATACAACGGGCGGCGTTGGCGAAGGGGGCAGCGCCATCGTCGAGATCCGCGGCAGCACCTTCACCGGCGCGACGCTGGATGTGAGCGGCGATGGTGAGGGCGGCCAAGGCACAGGCGTTTCCGGTCTGGGTGGCGGCGGGTTCGCCGGATCGGCGGCGCTTGTCACCAACCCCTCGACGATCGAGCTTGTCGGGATCAACCAAGTCACCGCAATCGGCAGAGGTGGTGAGGGCACGGTGACAGGCGGGGACGCGGGCACCAATGGTGTGTTCGTGGAATTGACCGACACCTCGCTGGACTTGCTGTTCGGAGGTTCCTCACCCGGCGATCTCGAAATTCGCGGTGATGCGTTTGGCGGCGCTGGCGATGCCGCTGGAAGTGCCTTCACTGAGGTTACAACCCTCGACATCATCAATTCAACGGTCAGCGGCAACCGAATTATCGTTTCATCCAACACGCGAGCAGTGGCCAATTCTACCTTTGGCGGCGGCACTGCGCTGAGTGGTGGCGCGGAAGTGACGCTGCGCGAAAGCTCAACGGTAACGCTGGATGGGCTCGATATCTCCTCAAACGCGACCACCAGTGACGATGGCACCACTTTGGCTGGGCTCGTCTTGTTCCAGACGGATGGCAATGGCGCTTCGCTCGCTTCGATCTTCTCGCTCGACATGCGCGCAGACGCGTCCGGTTCTTTTGGCGACGATGTTGCTGGCAGCTTCTTCATTGATCTTCAGTCGGGCGATCTTCAGACGACCTTCACCAGTGTCTCGGCTAATGGCGATTTGGTTGATCCGGACAAACCAACGCCGACTGTCAGGGCCACTGGCGGCGACTTCCTGATCACGTCAGAAGGCGATTTTCTGGCGCTGGACGACATTAATATCGAAGTTGCAAGCGGGTCTGTGATCGGTGACATTGTGAGCTCAATGCTCGATAACGAGATCAACTTTACCTCGTTCGGCGACATCGAGATCGAAGGGGATGACGCCGCTGCGATTGATATCAATGCGCTGGATCTGTCGTTCTTTGCTGAGGATATGGAAGTCCTGCCCGGCACGCTCATCCAGGGCATAGAGACGTTCATCGACACCGCTCAGAATGACGGTGCCTTTCAGGTGGGCGGCGATACACAGGGACCAGGGTTCACTCTGACCGAGGCGGAATTGCTGCGCTTCACAGGGGATTCGTTGTCGATCAATCAGGGGCAGGTCATCACGCCCCTTGGGATGCTGGTGCTGGATGCCGCGCTGCTGACCCGCGCTCAGGGCGGCGTTGACAACATAACGCTGTCATCCGAGGACGGAGAAGGCGCGGGCAGCCTGAGGGTTGAAGGCCGGATCGGCTTTTTCGATGCGACGGATCAGAGCATTACGATCGCTGGAGGCACCCGTCTTGAGGTTGTTACGCCCACCGGCGACATTGGCATCACCGATACAGATGGATTATTGCAAGGAACCATCACGCTGACGGGGGACAATATCCGCATCGGTGACGCGGCTCTGCTCGACCAGTTGCGCATTGATCCCAATTTTGCCGGACGCGATGCGACCCTTGCAGTTGCCGATCCGGGCAGTTCGCGCGCATCCGGATATGTCCAGGCCGACACGATCAACATAATCGTGGGTGACTCGCTACTGGTGCGCAACACCGGAACCGCGACCGAACAGGGCGGGCTGTCCATTGGCGACTCTACGTCTGGCGGCTTGCTTTCCATCGAAAGCGAGTTTCCCAGCACTGTCCTCGATGTGTTTGCCTATGCCCGCCGGATAAACAGCGATTTCAGCACTGTCACCGCTGAAGAGTTTTTCGATAACCACACTGACTTTGACAATGATCCCGCCGTTCAGAACCCGACGCTTTACTCGGCGACCAGCGCGCTGAACGATTGTATCATCAATGCTGGCACGTGCGGGACCGCTCCGCCGCCGCCGCCTCCGCCGCCGCCGCCGCCGCCGCCGCCGCCACCGC
>JBCBZR010000007.1:0-134207 GCA_039815245.1 Pseudomonadota bacterium
CCAGCGGCCCGGCGGTCGTGTATTGCGACTGGCCCCAAAGAATGACCCCACCGATGAGAAACACCACAACGACAAGAAAGGTCAGAAAATTCGAGGCAATGTGGCGCCACATTAGCGCAGCGCCCCCAGACTTGCATGTGTTAGGCATGCCGCCAGCGTTCGTTCTGAGCCAGGATCAAACTCTCAAGTTTGTGTCACATGCTAAACAAGCACGGGGATAACCCCGCTGACCTGCTTGGCATGAGCTTCAAGGAGCCGATAACCTGCTGTCAAACGTAATGGATACGAATGAACATGCATCACCCAGCGCCCGCGTGGTGCGAGCGAAGGATGTGGCAATCGGCTTCAAGTTAACCGGTTACTGGAGCCTTGAGGTCCCCAGACCGGGCGCCGTCGCCCACATGTCCCTTCATCAAAAACCAACAATGTCAAAGAGCCGCCAGACAGTAATAGCGGACAGCTAGTGTTTCCCCGATTTACACCGGGGGACCGGCTATCCGTTTATGTTGGCGACCGAGCGCTGCGGGGCGGTTGAAACCGTCATCGCCGCGTCGGTGAGAGGGCATATATGGGTGCCCTCAGATTCGGTCAACGCCTTTTTGCAATTTTATTTCAGCGCTGCGCACAAATCGCAGTTTTCCGGGGTTTTAAGCCCGTCGGACAATCTCAAAATAGGGACACTCCTAGGGGTTTCAACCGGGTCCCCCCTCGATTCAAGCCTGCCAGAAGGGCTTTGATGACGATTCAGAGACAGATTCATCACGCTCATTGGCTCAATGAGTCGAGATTCTTTACTCATTGTACTTAACGAGAGCCTCATATGAGCACCGATCCGGCCTCTCTCTCCCCCAACGGTCCGGCGACGCCCACTTCGCCGGGGCCTGATTCTGGATTCGCATCGCGCGTCCGCAGCGCTGTGGCATGGCGCTGGGGGTCGCAGGTCATCATGCAAATGATCACCTGGACCTCCACCATCCTGGTCGTGCGGCTGCTTGAACCAACCGATTATGGCCTGTTCGCCATGAGCCAGGTGATCATCACCGCGCTCGCCATTATGAACGGTCAAAGCTTTGCGACCTCGCTCGTCCAGGCCGAAACCGTCGATGACCGGCGGATCGGACAGATTTTCGGCCTGCTTCTGGTCTTCAACACCGGCCTTGCAGTTATTCAGGTGCTCTTTGCTCCTTATGCCGCTGCCTATTTCGGTGAACCGCAAGTGGCCGACATGCTGCGGGTGCAAGCGCTCATATTCCTGACTGTCCCCTTCTCCGCCCTGCCCAGCGAGCTGCTTGCGCGCCGGCTTGAGTTTCGCAAGCAGGGACAGGTCAATATGGCCACGGCCATCGTCGGAGCGGTAACGGCGCTAGCTCTGGCGTGGATGGACTATGGCGTCTGGGCGCTCGTGATTGCGCCGGTGGCGATGTTTGCGACGCGGGCCATCGGCCTTTCATTCGCGGCAAGGCTGCTGGTCAAGCCGATCTTCGACCCGCGCGGCGCATGGGATCTGGTAACATTCGGCGGCACGCTGACCGCGTGCCAGTTGTTCTGGATCATCCAGAGCCAAAGCGACATCGTGATCGCAGGCCGCTTGCTCTCAACTTATGAACTTGGCCTCTATTCCGAGGCCTTGTTCCTGACCCTGATCGTGACGGGGCGCTTTATCCCACCCATCAACGAAGTGGCGCTGGCCGCTTATTCAGAGCTTCACCGCGCGCAAAAGCCGCTCGCGCCCTATTTCCTAAAGACCGCAAGGATCGTGATGATGGTCAGCGCGCCGATCTATGTCGGATTGGCGCTGACCAGTGCGCCTGCGGTGCTTACCCTGTTTGGCGCGAAGTGGGCCGGGATCATTCCGATTGTGACCGGGCTTTCCTTGGTCATGCCCGCGCTGGCGCTGCATTTGATCTGCTCGCCGGTCACCAACGCGATGGGGCGGCCTCGCGTCTATCTGTTCACGAGCATTTGCGGCGCGGTGGTCATGCCGTGCGCGTTCCTGTGGGGCATTGGTTTCGGGACCGACGCTGTCGGAGCGCTGGGGCTGGTCCATGCATGGTGGCTGGCCGCGCCGATCTTGTGCGCCATCACGCTGACCGTCACGCTGCCACGCATTGGCCTGCACCCCTTGACGCTGGCCCGCGAGCTGGCGCCGATTGCCCTCGCCTGCGGCGTAATGACGCTTGCGGTGCTGGGCGTGCAGCATGTTGCGACGACCGGGCTGCCGCTCGTTGATCTTGCGGTGAGCGGCATTGTGGGCGCGGGCGTCTATGGCGCGACCTTCTGGTTCATCTGGCCGCATATCGTGAAAGAAGCGCTGGCGATGCTGCGCCCAAGCACAGCGGTGGCTGCTACGCCTGAGCCGCCATCCGTTTAAGCGCCGCGCGATCAATCCAGCCCCACACCGGATGCGCGCGCGGGGCGAGGCGCGGGAGCCATTCAGAATATAGGTCCGCCATGAGTCGTGGAAGCGCGCGCGGGCCGGGTCCGCGCATGATCTCAGATACGATCCGGTTCTGGTGATGACGCACCGCATAATTGACCATGCGGCGATATTGCCCGCTGAGCGATCCGAGTGAGAAATGCGTCGGCTCGCACAGGAACCCAGCCCCCTCGCACACCGCAATGCGAGCGTTGTCCCAATGATCTTCGTTTTGAAGGTCGGTCTTGGCGAGCGCGCCGATCAGGCTGTCATCGCCGATCAGATCGTCGGGCAAACGAATAGCGGCAACGCGCATCCGCTCCACAAAGCTGCCGCGCAAGGCATACAGATCTCCGAACAGCCCATGATCGTGCCGCATCTGCTCACGATAGCGTTGCGCGCCGCGGCCATTGCGCGGCATCCCGGCTGCGGCGTTGGCTTCGGGGTGCTGGTCCAGGCACTCAAGCAGCGCGGCGATTGACCCCGGCGCGACTTCGGCATCGCCATCGACGAAGATGTAGGCGCCAGCTGGCCCGGCCTCATCAAGCACAAATCGGTTCCAGCTGCGCGCTTTGCCGCCTTGTTCATATTCATGGACCACTACGCCGCCATACCCGCGCGCGATGGCTGCAGTGTGGTCGCTTGATCCATTGACCACCACATCGACAGCGATGTCCTGCTCACCCAGCGGCAAGCTCGCCAGACACGCTGCTATCCGGCGCTCTTCATTATGCGCCAGCACCACGATGCGCGCGCGCGGCTGCATCACTCAGGCTTCCGCGCAATCGCCCAGACCGTCACCGGAAAGTCAGGCTCATTTGGCAAGCGCCGCTGCCAGCCGGTGCGCGCCCAGCGATTGAAGTTGGCTTTCACCGCCGCGCGATTGCCCCAGCTTCCGGTCTCAATACTCGCTTCGTCAAAGCCGACATCGCCCAGAAAATGGCGCATGCCCAGCTCCGTCCAGCGCGTGCAATCATGCGGGATGGGATGACGGCGGATCAGGAACGGGGTGATATTGATGAAAATGCCGCCGGGCTTCAGCATCTCAAGCACATGCCCCGCTGCGCGATAGGGATGCAGCAAGTGCTCCCACACATTGTCCGCAATCGCGATGTCAAAGCGCTGGTCCAACACATCCTTGCAGATGTCGTGATCGGGCCAGTTCATTTCAGTATAGCTCGCCCAGCCGCGCCCGCGCCATTTCCAGCCCGCCGCAATCTCCAGCGCGTCCATCTCGGCCACAGGCAGCGTGTCAAGAAAAGCGTCAACCTCGCGATAGGCGACGGTGCGCGTCACGTGCGTCTTGTCATAGCCGACACTGCCAGCGAGCTTTTCGGCAATCTTGAGAGCGGTCTGTTTCATACGCTGCCCCCATAGCGCAGGCGCGTTAAGCAATTCTGTTTGCAACGAAGGCCGCCAGCTTGCGGCCGCATATTAGGTTGCGCAGCGATTGTCTGGTAGCTTGCCGCCTGCAGACGCACGGCACCTCAAGCAGCCTTGCGCAAAGGGATGGGATCGAAGTTATGCGCACATGGATGGCATTTGCAGGCGCGATGGCGCTTGGCTGCGCGAGCGGCGCTCCGCTATGGGCGAACGACACTGAGGCTGCGGAAATGGCCGCTCAGACAGATGGCTCTGTGCCGACCTTGTCTGACCCGGCCACACAAATCCTGAAAATCGACGAGGAGCGCAACCGCCGCTTCACCATCCCGGTGATGATCGAAGGCTCCGGCCCGTTCGACTTTATGATCGACACAGGCAGCCAGGCAACCGCCGTTACACACGAGATCAACGAAGGGCTCAGCCTAGCCCCGCTTGGACAAGCGACGTTAGTGGGCATGGCCAGCCGCCGCCCGGTCACCGTCGTCGAAGTGGAATCGTTGAAGATGGGCGAGCATGAGATCTTTGATCTGGTTTCACCGCTCCTGAGCCGACAGAATGTCGGGGCTGATGGCATCCTTGGCCTTGATAGCCTGCAAGATTTTCGCGTGCTGCTCGACTTTCGTGAAGAGACCATCGCGGTCGAGGATGTGAGCGGCAAAGGCAAAAAACGGCGCGGGTTTGAAATCGTCGTGCGCGCTCGTGAGCAGCTTGGGCAATTGCTGATCACCGATGCCGTGGTTGAAGGCGTGCGGGCGACCGTCATCATCGACACGGGCGCTCAGGCGAGCCTCGCCAACAACGCGCTGCGCGATCGGCTGCGCGCCAAACGAGAGGAAGAGGTCACCACCACCGACGTCAACGGGGTCTCTCTGATCGGCAAAATGGCAACCATGAGCTCGCTCACAATCGGCGGCGTGGATTTGCAGAATGTCTCACTGGCCTTTGCCGATGCGCCCGCATTTGAAGCGCTGGGCCTGAAGGACACGCCTGTCCTCTCGCTTGGCATGCAGCATCTTAAGATGTTTGACCGGGTCGCGATCGACTTTGCCAATCGCCGCATTTTGTTTGATGTGCCACGCGATATTGCCCGCGCGATGCGCCGGGCGCGGCGCAGCGGTGTTCGGATGGGCTTTTGATTGCTCCGGTCGCAGCTTTCCGCCTCAAAGAAGCGGCCCGTCTCGCTCCGCCTACCTTGCGATACCCGCCCGCCGCGCCCACATGATGGCGCGTGAGCGCACCTTCCCCAACAGCACAGCCCCCCTCTACCAAAGATAAAGCCCGCGAGGCAGAGGGCTGGGAAACGCTGCGCCGCTTTCTGCCCTATCTGTGGCCGCGCAATAATCCGGGTCTGCGCACGCGGATTGCGGTTGCGCTTGTCTTTGTGCTGCTTGCCAAGGCTGTGACGCTGGCTTTGCCGTTTGCCTATTCGGGCGCGGTTGACGCGATGGATGCTGAGGGAACCTTCGACGAAACGGCGCTGGTCGCCTTCGGATTGGTTGCCGCTTATGGGCTGGGGCGTTTTACTGGTGTCGCTTTCGACAACATCCGCAATATGGCGTTTGAACGGGTGGAACAGCACGCGGTGCTCACGCTGTCCGAGGACGTGTTTCACCGCCTCCATCGCCTCTCGCTACGCTTCCACCTGTCACGCCGCACGGGCGAGGTGACCAAGGTGATCGAACGCGGGACCAAGAGCATCGGCATGATGCTCTATTTCCTGCTGTTCAACATCGCGCCCACAGCCATCGAGCTGATCGCGGTTGGCATCATCTTTTATGTGAAATTCGGGATTGAACTCGTGGCGGCAACTGGGGTCACGGTGGTTTCCTATGTGATGATCACCCGCTGGATCACCGAATGGCGCACCAAGCTGCGGCGTGAGATGAACGATCTGGACGGGCAAGCGCTGCACCGCGCGGTCGATTCGCTGCTGAATTTTGAAACGGTGAAGTATTTCGGTGCCGAAACCCGCGAGGAAGCGCGCTATTCCAGCGCAGCGCGCGCCTATTCCGAAGCGGCGATCAAGTCCGAAAACTCGCTCGGCCTGCTTAACATCGCGCAATCAGGCATCACCAATGCGCTGATGGCGGGCGCGATGGCCTACACTGTGTGGGGCTGGAGCCAGGGTCTGCTGAGTGTCGGTGATCTGGTGCTGGTAAACACCTTCCTGCTGCAACTGTTCCGCCCGCTTGATCTGCTCGGCTGGGTCTATCGCACGATCCGGCAGGGTCTGGTCGATATGGCTGCGATGTTCGCGCTGATCGACACTGAAATTGAAGTACGCGATGTGGATGGGGCGCCTGCTCTGACAGTTGATCGCCCCGCCATCACCTTTGACAATGTCACCTTCGGCTATGAGCCGGATCGCACCATCCTGAAGGGCCTCAGCTTTGAGGTTGCGGCGGGCGAGACGGTTGCGATTGTCGGCCCATCGGGCGCGGGTAAGAGCACCATCGCGCGGCTGCTGTTTCGTTTTTACGATCCGAAGACCGGACGCATCCTGATCGATGGGCAGGACCTCGCATTGGTCCGGCAGGACAGCGTGCGCGCCGCGATTGGCATCGTTCCGCAAGACAGTGTGCTGTTCAACGACACTCTGGGCTATAACATTGGCTATGGCGCGGCGGATGCGCCGCCCGAGCGGATCGAGCAGGCCGCGAGCGATGCCGCGCTGATGCCGCTGATCGAGCGCTTGCCCGACGCGTTTGAGACCATGGTTGGCGAGCGCGGGCTCAAGCTATCAGGGGGAGAGAAGCAACGCGTCGCCATCGCGCGAACGCTTGTGAAAGACCCGCCGATCCTGTTGCTGGACGAAGCCACGAGCGCGCTCGACACCCGCACCGAGCAGGAAATTCTTGGCACATTGAAGCGACTGGCGCGCGGGCGCACCACGATCGCCATCGCGCACCGCCTGTCCACCATCGCCGATGCTGACCGCATACTGGTGCTGGAAGCGGGCGAATTGGTGGAGCAAGGCACGCACACGCAATTGCTCGCCAAGGCCGGGCTTTATGCCGATATGTGGACCCGGCAGGCTGAGCAAAGCGATGGGGTTGAGGCCGAAGCGGCGGAGTGAGAAGCGCGCTGCGTCCCCGCGCAGGCAGGGACCTCCTGAATCAGCGCGAAACACCATGAGGCCCCCACCTGCGCGGGCGCTCGGGATGCCTCAGCCCCCGGCCTCTGGTTCACCCGCCTTGCGCAAATCAACCGAAGCAAAGTCCAGCTCTTCGACCGGGACCACTTCCACGCCGCCGCGCAATTGCTTGAGCGGTTGGAGGAATTGCTTCGCATCACCCACAATAACCAGTGAAGCGCGCTCTGCGGCGAGGTAGCGCTGCGCCATTTGCATTGTCGCTTCGGGCGAGACCTCAGCCAAGCGCTCCGCAATCGCAAAGGCTTCGCTCGGCTCAATCCCGCGCAGCATCAAATTGGCCACCTGACCGTTGAAGCCGCCGCTTGTTTCAAGGCTCCGCGCAATCGCACCGCCGAGATACAGCCGCCGCTTTTGCAGGGTCTCTTCATCCAGCGCCTCTTCGCCGAGCAGCTTGAACTGCTCGAAAAAGACCTGCGCGACCTCGTCCGCCGTCTCGTTCTTGGTCTGCGCGCGCGCAGTGAGCAGCGCTGCATCCAGGCTCTGGCCGAGCCGCGAATACGCGCCGTAGGAAAGGCCGCGCTTTGTGCGCACTTCCTCAAACAGACGCCCATTGGACCCGGACCCAAGCACTGTGTTTGCCAGCCAGAGCGGATAGAACTCCGCGTCCGAACGCGACAGAGCGCGCACACCAGCCACCACGGCGGCTTGCCCGGCGTCGGGCATATCAATGACAATGGTGCGCGGCTGTGTCTCCGCGCCTGCCGGGGCCTCTACCACGCGCGGAGCGGGCGTGTCGCTCGCCCAGTCGCCCCACAGGCTTTCCATCAGCGCCTTGGCGTCATCCGCAGCGATACCGCCACTTACCACCAGCTTGGCCCGCGCGGGATGCCACCATGTCTTGCGGTGTTCGATCAATTGCTCGCGCGTGATCGCGGCATAGCTCGTCGGGTTTCCGACCAGCCCGTAAGGCGCATCGCCATACATGATGCGGGTCGCCACCAGCCCGGCGATGGCGCCGGGGCTTTTCATGGTGGAGGCAAATCCATCGAGGAACCGTCCGCGTTCGCGTTCCACCTCGTCCGCCGGATAGTTCGCGTTGCGCACCACATCGACCAGCACCTTACCCGCTTGCGCCAGATTGACATCGGGGGCCGTGAGGCTGGCATAGGTGCCGTCGGCCCCGCTTGAAATGCTGATCGTTGCGCCCAGCGATTCCAGCTGCGCAGCGATCTCCCGCGCGGTGCGCGTGGGTGTGCCATTGTCCGCCAGATCGGCGGTCATAGTCGCCAGCCCCGCGCTTTGCGGCGTGTCCGTCGCATCGCCGCCGGGCATCACAAGCGTGATCGTGGAAATCGGCACATTGCTTGTCGTGGTCGCGACCAACGGGATGCCGTTCGAAAGCGTGGTCTCGACAAAATCAGAGCGGACTACGGCTGGTGCCTCTCCCGGCGGCGGAGGAGCCATGCGCTCGCCTTCGGGCAGCACTTTAAGCGGCTCTCCGGTCGCAGGCGGCACGGTGCCATAATCGGGGCGCGGATAGGGGTTTGCGTATGCTTCGGGCTCAGCTTCGCCCGCTGTATAGCTTATCGTCACTTTGGCATCGGGATCAAGCCATTTGGCAGCAACGCGCTGCACATCCTCGATAGTAACCGCAGCAATACGCTCCAGCCGCTCGTCCGCTGCATCCGGATTGCCTGTCGAGACCAGCGCCTCACCCAGCTCAAACGCGCGTCCGCGCGCGGTCTGGCGCTGCGACAAGGCGCTGGAGAAAATCTCGTTCTTGGCCTCGTTGAGCTCCGCCGCAGTGATAGGCTCGCTACGGATCGTGGCAACCTGTGCGTCGAGCACTTCGCGCGCTTCCTCTTGCGAAGCAGCCGGGCTCAGCACAGCATAGCTGGCGATATAGCCGCCATCCATCGTCAACGATTCAAAATGCGCCGCGCTCACCGCTTTACCAGTGCGCACCAGCGCGGCTTCCAAGCGGCTGTTTTCTCCGCCCGAAAGCACCACGGACAGCACCTCCAATGCGGCGGCATCAGCGCTGCCGATGCCCGGCCCTTTCCAAAGGTCGCCGATGACTGGCAGCGGAACATTGGGCGCCGTCGCGTTAACGCTACGGGCCTTGGTCCGCTTTGGCTCATCATAGTCAATCTCAAGACTGATTGGATTGGTGCGCGGGGCAATATCAGCGAAGTACTGATCGACCAGCGCACGCAGGCGCTCCATCTCAAAATTGCCCGCAACGATCAGCGTGGCGGTGTCCGGCCCGTAATAGGCCTGATGAAAGGCGCGCGCATCATCTAGCGTGGCATTGTCGAGATCGGCAATCGAGCCAATCCCCGGACGCCGCATCGGCAGCACGTCAAAGGCATTTTCCGGAATGACGAAACGCTGAAACCGGCCATAGGGCGGTGCGAGCACGCGCTGGCGCAGTTCCTCTTTCACCACGGCGCGCTCTTTTTCGAAGATGTCCATATCCACCACCGGGAAGGCCATCCGCTCTCGGTGTGTCCACAGCATGGTTTCCAGATATTCAGCTGGCACCGTCTCATAGTAATTGGTGCGGTCAATCCAGTTTGATGCGTTTCGCTGCCCGCCCACATCCTCGGTCAGGCGGTTGACCATGTTGTAGGGCATGTTGACAGTCTTGCGGCTGAGGATGTGCTCAAACAAATGGCTGAACCCCGAGCGCCCCTCAGGATCATGCTTCGAGCCGACCGAATACCACAGCGAGGTGGTCACATTGGCGGTCGAATTGTCAGGCAGGGCAATGACCCGCAAGCCATTGTCCAGCGTCCACATCGTGTATTCGATCTTGGGCGCAGACAGTGTCGGTGCAGTCTCAGTCATATCCTCGCCTTTGTCGGTATGAGCGTCAGCCAGAGCCGGAGCAGAAGCGCAGGCGATGGCGGCAACGCTGGCGAGAAGTGCGGTTCGGATCATAGTAGGCAGCCTTGCTTGTGTGTGCGGTGGGCTGCCGGTTTAAGGCGTTAAATAGCTTTCGCAAGACGGGCCTTCAGGTGCGGGCATCAAGGCTTAGCTGCTCCAGCACGGCCAAGGCAGCCTCGCGACGCTCCCACGGCACAAACAGGTGATCGTGGTGGTATCCGGCGACCATGTTGCAGGCCAGTCCGGCCTCTGCCAACGCCGATGAAACCGCCGCTGTCAGCCCTACGCCTTCGAGCGCCGAATGCACCATCAGCGTGATCCGCGCAAAGGGCTGGCCGTCCTCTCCCGGCTTTGCGCGCACGATGCAGGTCACGCCCTCATCCTCGTAAATGCTGGCAAATATCCGCTCGTGCAGAGCGGCAAACTCCTGTGGCGGTCCAGGGACGAAAAAGCGATAGGATGCCGCATCGAGCACGGGGGACATCCCCGCGAGCATCGCCCCCAAATCGCTAACCGGCTCGCTCATCGTTACAGGATATACTTCGAAAGATCGCTGTTGCCCGCCAGCCCGGCAAGCCGGTCACGCACATAGGCCGCATCGACTGTCACGGTCTGACCCGCAAAGTCCTCCGCTTCAAAGCTCACTTCCTCCAGCAGTTTCTCCATCACCGTCTGAAGCCGCCGCGCGCCGATATTCTCAACACTCTCGTTCACCTGAGCCGCGATCTTGGCAACTTCCGCGATCGCATCTTCGGTGATGTCAAGCTCAACCTTCTCGGTCCCGAGCAAAGCGCGATATTGCGCCACCAGATTGGCGCGCGTTTCTGAGAGGATGGCGACAAAGTCTGCTTCCGTAAGCGCGCGCAATTCCACCCGGATCGGCAAGCGGCCCTGCAATTCAGGCAGCATGTCGGAGGGTTTGGCAACATGAAACGCGCCGCTCGCGATGAAGAGCACGTGGTCGGTCTTCATCGGACCGTATTTGGTCGAAACCGTTGTGCCTTCGATCAGCGGCAGCAGGTCACGCTGCACGCCTTCGCGGCTGACACTGCCGCCGCGCACATCGCTGACCGCGATCTTGTCGATCTCATCGAGGAAAACGATCCCGTTGGTCTCAGCATTGGCGAGCGCGGTTTGCGCGACGTCATCGTCATCGAGCCGCTTGTCCGCTTCTTCATCGACCAGCCTGTCCCACGCATCGGGAACCCGCATCTTGCGCTTTTTGGTGGGCTGTTTGCCGAAGGCTTTGCCCATCATGTCGCCAATATCAATCATACCGACATTGCCGCCCATATTGCCCATGTCGAAGGGCATTGAGCGCTCCTCAGAGACCTCAATCTCGACCTCGGTCTCGTTCATCGAGTTGTCGACGACGCGCGCGCGGAAGGATTCGCGGGTGGCTTCACTCGCGCTGGGGCCGACCAGAGCGTCGAGCAAGCGCTCCATCGCCGCCTCGCTCGCGGCCTCGCGCACGCTGTCGCGGCGGCGCTCTTTTTCCAGCCGGATCGATTCTTCGACCAGATCGCGCGCAATCTGCTCAACATCGCGCCCGACATAACCAACTTCGGTGAACTTGGTCGCTTCAACCTTCACAAACGGAGCTTCTGCCAGCTTGGCAAGGCGGCGGCTGATCTCGGTTTTGCCGCAACCGGTCGGGCCGATCATCAGGATGTTCTTCGGGGTCACTTCATCGCGCAGGTCAGGCCCGAGCCGTTGCCGCCGCCAGCGATTGCGCAGCGCAACCGCAACCGCGCGCTTGGCGTCTTTCTGACCGATAATGTGATCGTCGAGCGCGGCGACGATGGCTTTGGGTGTGAGGCCTTTGGTGTTCTCAGTTTCCATGAAGTTCATTTTATCCATATCGTGTGCCGGTGATGTGGCGTCGGGGCGCGCGGGATCAAGGGTTGCAGGCCTGCATGGCCCTGCCATAGGCACCAAGGATGCGCGCAATCAACGCATATGAAGCACCGCGCTGGCTCATTCCGGCGCTGCTTGCCATTGCCATTGGTGGAGCAGCGCTGGTGCTGTTTGCGCTGCGGGCGAGCGAGTGGACCGGGGATGAAGTGACCTATGCGCGCCGCGCCGCTGCTCTTGCTGACTGGGCAACAGGTCGCGGGTCTGACGCAGGCGTGTTCGGCGCAGTCATCGGGCGCGGATGGTTTATGCCGGGCATGGCAGCGCTGGGTGCGCCGCTCTTCATAGTCTTTCCCAATGCGCCAAACTGGCTGGCCGCGCTTTATATCGGCGCGGTCAATGCGGCTCTGTTCGCGGGATTTGTTCGGACGGTAGCGCCTGTTGTGGGTGAGCGCTGGCGCTGGTTTCTGGTTTTCCCACTGCTCGCCCCGCTGTGGTGGGTGGGAGCCTTTGCTTTCCTGCCCGATCTGCCCGCTGGCCTGCTGCTGGCCATCGCCATGGCGCTCGCATGGCGAGCCGCGATGCAGTTGTTGGCTGGCGACACGCCTAGTTGGCGGCTGGTCGTCGCGCTGGAGCTGTGCCTGATCGCTGCGCTTTATCTGCGCGGGCCGATGCTGGTCGCAGCGCTGGGCCTGAACGCGATCCTTATTGCGCTGGCGCTGCCGCGGCTGCGCGCGGCCATCCGGCCTGCGGCGGGCCTCGCGCTGTTTATCGCCGCGCTCACACCATGGAGCATTGTTGCAAGCGGTCACTTCGGTGCGCCGGTGATCACCACGACGAACTTTCCGCTGGTCATAGCCGATGGCTTTGGCGACCCGGCGCGCACATGCTTCGGCCCGTGCCCGCCAGGCCGCGACATCGTGCCCGCATGGCAGTTTGCGCAAGAGCGCGCGCAGGCGACAGGGGAGCATCCCTTTGTGGTGCAGCAAGCGATGATGCGCGCCTCGCTCGAAGGCCTCAGCATGCGCAGGTACTTGCAGAATGTGCGCGGGGCCTTCGGACGGTTCCTTGGCGATCCCGGCGGCTGGCTGGCGAAGAAACTGCGCCTCAGTTTCGCAGTGCCGCCTGACAGGAGGCCCGTGCTTCAAACGCTCGCCTTGGCTGTGACATGGCTACTTTACGCGCCATTTATGCTCGCCTTGCTGGCGACCAACGCGCTGCCCGTGCGCTCGAACGACAGTCTTGCTGTGCAATCGGTACTGATCAAGGGGATGACTGCGTGCCTCTTCCTGCAACCCTTTCTGCACAAATCGAGCGGGCGTTACTGGATCGGCTTTGCGGTGCTGGGTACATGGGCCGCCCTGGTGCTGGCGGCGTGGTGGCGCGAGCGCGGTTTGTCACTGGTTCGCCCGGATCGCGCCATGCCGCGCTGGCTGGACGCGATGCAGGTCGTCTACGGCACCGGGTTTGTTACGCTTTCGCTTGCCATCCTGCTCGCCTGAGCAGTGTTCAGACCTCTTCGACCACAAGTTGCCCGTTTGTGAACACGCAAATATCCGCGGCAACCGCCATTGCCTTGCGCGCAATCTGCTCGGCATCCTCTTCGTAATCCGACAGCGCGCGAGCTGCGGCGAGCGCGTAATTCCCGCCAGAGCCAATCGCAGCAATGCCGCCTTCAGGCTCCAACACATCGCCATTGCCGGTGAGCACCAGCAAGGCCTCGTCGTCGGCGACAATCATCAAAGCTTCGAGATTGCGCAGATACTTGTCCGTGCGCCAATCTTTGGCGAGCTCAACCGCAGCGCGCAAAAGCTGGCCGGAATATTGCTCCAACTTGGCCTCCAGCCGCTCAAACAGAGTGAAGGCATCGGCGGTCGCGCCTGCAAATCCGGCGACAACCTTGGGCTGGCCATCCTCTCCCGCAGCGCCAATGCGGCGCACTTTGCGGGCGTTCGGCTTCATCACCGTATTGCCCATGGAGACCTGGCCATCGCCCGCGATCACAGTTTTGTCACCGCGTTTAACGCCGATGATGGTGGTGCCGTGCCACTGGATCAGGCCGTGGCTGTCTGAGTTGTTTGTCATATTGCGCAATATGGCGGCGTGCGGGCTGGCTTCAAGCGCCGCGGCGTGCACACGGGCTGGCTGAGCCTCGCTTAACCGCCCGGCCCCGGCCCTGCGCCACCCGGCCCGCCGCCTTGGCCGACCTGACCGATATTGCCAAACAGGTCTTCCAGGAAGCCACGCTCCCGGCCCAAAGTCGGTGTCTTGTCGCCTTCAGGCCGCAGATAGACCACCTTGTCGATGCCTGAACGCTCCACCGAAGCGACATTGCCTGCCTCATCAAACTTCACCGCGAGCACGCCATGCGTGCGGATGCGCGGGCGCACGAAAGGCTTTCGCCCTGTTACGCTGGAAACATAATACCACGTCGGCTCGCCATACTGGCTGGCGAAGGTCGGGCGGCCCAACGTGCCCTCAACCGAGCGCTGATTATCGATCCCCGGCTGGACTGAGCGCAGCAGCAATTGGTCAGTGATGTAGCCGCGCGATTCGCGGATCGACGAGCAGCCGCCCAGCGCGCCGCTCATCATAGCCAGCGTTCCTGCAAACAGGAGCGTGCGCGGCACCCGGCCAGATGAGCGTTTCAAGTTCTTTGCAGATGCTGGAGTGGTCATCGGTGTTCTATCGGTTCCCGTCAGTGTCGCCTCTGCCCCAATCACACATGGATGCAGCGGCTTTCGGATCTGTTTTGCGGCCTTACGGATTCACATCGAGCCTTGCAACGCTGCGGGGTTCGACTGTGCTCAGGGTCCTTTAGCCATCACAACAGCCAATTGGTGTGTGGCCGGGATTGAATTGCGCCTGAACGCGCACGACTTGCGTATCATTGGGAACGCGGAACATCGCCCTTAGCCCATCGTTAAAGCCCAACACTCGGCCATGGTGTGCCGAGACGGATCGCACAGAAAGCCTGAATTGCCATGTCCTTCCTATCCCGCCTGCTGGGCACAGAGCCTGATCCCCGCGAGACGATCCGCCCCCTGTGGCACCGCGTGGTCGAACTGGCGCGTGAGCCCTCGTTTTACACCGATTGCAATGTCGCTGATACAGTCGGTGGCCGGTTTGACCTGATCACCGCGGTCCTTTGCGTG
Organism: Pseudomonadota bacterium; assembly: GCA_039815245.1. GTDB lineage: Bacteria > Pseudomonadota > Alphaproteobacteria > Sphingomonadales > Sphingomonadaceae > Erythrobacter. The sequence continues at coordinate 14,792 of JBCBZR010000007.1, forward strand.
ATCATGGTCCGGATCGAAGCCAGCGAAATGCGGGCGGAAAGCGCTCTGCTTGCCGAGCTTTTTGTCGAAGATATGGACGGGCAATTGCGCGAGTTCGGCGTCAACGATGTGGTCGTTGGCAAACGCATGGGCAAGTTGATGAGCGTGCTGGGCGGACGGCTTGGCGCGTATCGCGGAACGCTCGTCGAAAGGGATCAGGACCGCTTGCGCGCCGCGATCCAGCGCAACGTCACCTTTGTTGAGGACACAGACGAAGAGGTGTGCTCTGCATGCGTCGCGAAAAAGCTGATGGCCCTGTCAGAACGGTTAGCGGATCGCAGCGATGAAGACGTGATAAAGGCCAGTGGAATCTGGTAACGGGACGTATGGGATCACAAACAGAATCGGATAAAGCGCCTCGCAGCGAGCTTTCGCGCATCTTGAAAGTGCGCATGTTGCCCGCTGATGCGGTGCGGATTGACGCTGATGAGCGCGAGCGGGCCGCCCTCGCAGCGCGCTTTGGTATAGCATCGGTTGATGCGCTTTCGGCGCAAGTTGAGCTTGAGAACTGCAAGAAGGGCGTGCGCGCCGAAGGGCGCTTGCAGGCGCGCATCATGCAGACCTGCGCTGTCTCAGGTGACGATTTTCCCGTCGTCATCGAAGAGCCGATCGTGCTGCGCTTCATTGAGGAAGGCAGCGCGGACCTCGCCCCGAGCGAGGATGAGGACATCGACTTCGACCTGACAGCAGATGATTGCGACGAGATCGAATATGCCGGCGACGCTTTCGATCTGGGCGAAGCTGTGGCGCAGACTCTTGGCCTTGCAATCGATCCCTATGCAGAGGGGCCGGACGCAGAAAACGTCCGCCGCGCAGCAGGAATCGTGGAAGAGGGCTCGCTCGGCGGAGCGCTGGCTGAAGGGCTGGCGGCGTTGAAGAGGCAGAATTAGGTGCGGCGGCTTAGCCTGCCCAGCATTACTTCTTTTCCGCAGCTTTCTTTAGGTAAGGCATAGCCTCAACCAGGGTGAAACCCGGTGTCCGCTGGGCGAAATGTCGCAGCCATGAGGCGTGCCCGGACCCGGCGATAACCAGCACCCTATCACCCGGCTCAGCGATCATGCCGAGTTTGCCAAACATCTTGGCGTTGCGCATGTACCAATAGGCGTTGAGTTCTGCGCCGGGCTGCTGATTCCCGTCGCCGATCTGGATTAGCGAGTAATAAAAACGGTCATGCAGCGCATCCAGCGCCGCGCCATCGTTATGGACCAAAAGCGATTGCGCCACGGTTTGCTGTGCACGGCTGGCATCTTGGCGGGCGGATAGAACTTTCACCGTCTCAATCAAATCTGTGATGACGGCCATCTGCCCGCTATTCTTAGCGAAGGCCTGAACTTTGCCCATCGGGAAATAGTCCGGCTCCCCCTCCCCGCCGCGTTCATCGTAGCCGTAGAACGCATCATGGCCGAGCATAAGGCCGAGGCGATAGCCGATCTGGACCGTTTCATTGCGCGAGGTTGTGAGCAATTCGACGGCCTTGGCATAGTCGTCCATCGCAAAGCCGGGCGCGTCGGCCTCATTCTCGACGGCAATCTTGGTCGGCTTCCAATCTGCGAGGCTCGCGACCAATGCTTTGATCTGCTCTTGGCGTTGCGGCGCGAGCATATCGTCCACCTGTGAATTGACCATGTCAGCCCCAGGATTGGCGAAATGATAGAGCCCGAGGACCATCACTTCGACCGGCGCAGGCGGTGTCGCGCCGCGCTCACTGTCCTGCGACGCAGGCTCTTGCGCGGACGCGGTGAGGTGGAAGACGGCAAGAAGGGCCGCTAATATCAGGTTAAGCTTAGTCATGGACATTACCCCCCATACTGTATTGCTGTTATAATACGGCAAAAGGGCAGTCCGTCAATTGCGCGAGGTGTTTAGAACGGAATGTCGTCATCCAGATCGTCATAGCCGCCACCGGAGCCGCCCCCAGAACCGCCGCCGCCACCGCCGCCGCCGCCTTGATTCCAGCCGCCGCCCTGATCGCCGCCGCCAGAGCCACCGCCCTGGTTCCAGCTACCACCACCGCCGCCGCCGGAGCGCTGACCGCCGCCATAGCCGCCGCCTCCACCGCCCCCGCCGCCAGATGCGCCATCAAGCATGGTCAGCGTGCCGCCAAAATTGCGGATCACAACTTCGGTGCTGTAGCGGTCATTACCGCTTTGATCCTGCCATTTGCGGGTCTCCAGCTGGCCTTCGATAAAGACCTTGCTGCCCTTTTTCACATAGCGCTCAACCACGCCGACAAGCCCTTCGGAAAAGATCGCGACTGTGTGCCACTCGGTCTTTTCCCGGCGCTCGCCCGTGTTGCGATCCTTCCAGTTTTCGCTGGTTGCGATGCGCAGGTTCGCGACTTTGCCACCGTTTTGAAACGTGCGGATTTCCGGGTCCGCCCCCAGATTGCCGATCAGCATAACCTTGTTGAGCGAGCCCGCCATAATTCATCCCTTCCAATCATATTACCTTGGCCCGCGCTTATCGTGCGGGCGAATCTCACGTGACGGTAATAGGACAGGAGCCGCGCCTAAGCGAGACGGCCGGACGGCTTTTCGCGCCGTTATGGTGGAAACTACTTAACGCAGCTAGCGGCTGGGGTAGCGCAGGCGGCCCAGAAACCGCGTGAGGCTGGGCAATTCCATGTCTCCGCCAGTCAGCTTCGCCTTCGCTTTTTCAAACCGCATCACACCATCTATGCGCCGGTCGAGAAACGCGTAGCTGTTCTCTTTGCCGTCGCTGTCGTCGTTGATGAAGTAGGCGAGCGTTGCTGAATAGATACCGGCCAGGATCGTGCGCTTGGTGTAGTGATTGTAATCGGTCGATGTGTCGCCAGCGAGCCGCCACATAATGTCAGCCGAGCGCCAGCCCATCTGGAGCGAACGCGGGGCGTGCTGCGGCATCGCCATGACGGAAAGCGCGCGGCGCACTGCTTCATCAATATCCTCAACGGCTTTCAGGCGAAACGCCACCAGCTCACGGATACGCTCTCGGATCTTAAGCTCAGCCAAGCGTTCCGCCGGCCATTCGGCTTCCATCGCCTGATCGACAGAGCTGACCCAAGCCTCAATCATGTCCATCGCCCGGCCGTTCAAAGGCTTCACCGGGAAGGCCAGCTTTGCCACGTCCACGTCCGCGCCCGCCATTTCGGCAGCCGCTTCCAGCGCGGTTTGAGTCCACCCATCGAAAATCGCGCTCGCCGCGATATCGGGAGCCAGCGCGACGCGCAGCTCATCAAGGGTCATGTCGGCAAAGTCTGGTGTTTCGGTCATGCTAGAAAGAAGGCCCGTAAGTGCCAGTGGTTCCCTTCTTATTTCGGTCAGCATCGGCGGACGCAAATTCATCCATGATTTGCGAGTTCGAGTTCATCAGCTCAGCGTAATCGCGCGCGGAGCGGCCCGAATTATCGCTACGATCTGGATCGGCGCCTTGTTTGAGCAGCCGAGCGATCAGCGGGATGCTGCGTTGATGGACGGCAGCGATCAGCGGAGTCTCACCCTGTTGGTCAGCCACATCAACATCCGCGCCGCGCTTTATCAGCTCCTCGACCGCATCAATAAACCCGAGCGTGACTGCAATCTGGAGCGGCGTGGCCCCTTGCTTGTTTCGGATGTTCGGATTGGCTCCGCGTTGCAGCAGGAAGCGCACCCAAAGAATATCGCGCCGCTTGGTGACCATATGCAGACCGGTATCGCCGCTGGTGAGGTCGCGCGTGTTGATAATCTGCGTGCCGGGCACATTCAGCATTTCAGTCGCAGTGTCGCCATCGCGCTCTTCCACCGCTTCAAGGAATTGATACCCTTCGGAAAACATCTGCGCTGCGGCGGGCGCGGGCGCGGGAGCAAGCACCACACTTGCAAAAACCGCGCTGGCAATCGCGCCTGCAAACCCTAACTTGCGAACGACCCCGAATTTACGGACACTGTGTGAGTTGCGAATAACAACGCGTGACACGCTTTGATCCTTTCCAATGTGCTGGCAGTATCTTGTATGTGAGAGCCCCGGCCGATCCTTCAACCAGCGCGAGTGCCATGCTCGCCTTCCAGTTAGCAGAGCATGAATAGCATCGCAAAGTCTCCCCTCGCCACCTCGATCCTTGCCGCTGCCGCTTTGGCGCTGAGCGCCTGCGAGGGTGCCGCGGTGCCAGCCGCCGAGCCACCTTTGGCGGGCGCGCCTATTGGCGGCGAGTTTGAACTGTCCAACACCGCCGGTGAGACGGTGCGCTGGGCGGATTTTGAAGGGCGCTATCGCATTGTGTATTTCGGCTATGCCTATTGCCCCGATATTTGTCCCACAGATGTTCAGCGTACCATTCAAGGGCTCGATCAGTTCAGCGCAGATCAGCCTGATCGCGCGGCGAAAGTGCAGCCGATTTTCATCAGTATCGATCCAGAGCGCGACACGCCTGAGGTGATTGACCAGTTTACCAGCGCCTTCTCCGACGATTTGATCGGACTGACCGGCACGCCTGAGCAACTCAAGGCCACCGCCAAGACCTTCGCTTCGACCTTCTCCAAACTGCCCGAGACCGCCGACGGCTCCTATTTGATGGACCACACCCGCTCTGTGTTGCTGTTTGACCCGGCAGGCAAGCCCCTCGCGCTGTTGCCCGCTGACGAAGGCGCGGATGCGGTCACGCAAGAACTTGCGAAATGGGTGAGCTGAGGGACGCCTTCTGGACGCTCCCGATCGGCGAGCTGAACCGCGCCGAATGGGAGGCCTTGTGCGATGGCTGCGGGCGGTGTTGCACGCACAAGATCGAAGACGCCGACACCGGCGACATCGAACAGACGAATGTCGCGTGCAAGCTGCTTGATACGGATACCGCGTGCTGCTCGGACTATCGCAATCGCAAGGCATTTGTGCCTGACTGCCTGCGCCTGACGCTGGCGATTGTCGAGGATGTGCCGTGGCTGCCTTCGACCTGCGCCTACCGCGTGCGCGCCGAAGGCCGCAGCCTGCCAGGCTGGCACTATCTGGTCAGCGGAGACCGAGAGGCCGTCCATCGCGTGGGCGTGGGAGTGGCAGGGCGCGTTGTTTCAGAGACCGATGCAGGGCCGCTGGAACATCACATCGTCGAGTGGAAGCCCCCTCGCCTAGACCAGCTAAGCGCGCCCGAGATCGCCTGCGAACCGGCCGAGGGCGAGGTATGAGCGGTTGGCTAACGCGAATGGCGCTGGAGCCCGAACTTGAGCTGAATGGAGTGGCCGTTCCCATCGTTTTGCGCCGTCACCATTCCGCGCGCCGGCTGACGCTGCGGCTGGCGCCTGATGGCAGCGCCGTGAAACTCACTCTGCCGCACTGGGCGCAGGCGCGTGAGGCTATTGCATTTGCCCATGCGCGCACAGAATGGCTTGCCGCGCAGCATCAAAAAATCCCGCAACGTGCCGCTCCAGAGCCTGGTGGGACGATTACCTATCGCGGGAAGCCCAAGCAAATCGAATGGGCTGAAAACGCACGCCGCCGCCCGGCACTGGACGGAGACGTCATTCGCTTGGGAGGCCCGCAAGAGGGTTTGGAACAGCGGCTCAAACGGTGGCTCGAAAAAGACGCGCTCACTTTGTTTGAAGCCGATATGCACGATTACACGCAGGCCGCCGATCTTGATCCCGTGCCCGTTGGCCTGAGCCGTGCACAAAAGCGGTGGGGCAGTTGCTCAGACAAAAGCCGCATCCGGATCAATTGGCGGTTGGTGCAAGCCCCTGACTTCGTGCGCCGCTCGGTTGTCGCGCATGAGGTTGCGCACCTTGTCCACTTCGACCACTCGCCCGCTTTCCATGCACTGCTTGGCGACATTTACGAGAGTGAGATCAGCGATGCAGACCGCTGGCTGAAAGATCACGGACGCACGCTCTACGCCAGCTTTGGCTGAGGCCACGCAGAACCGCGTAGGCTTTGGTTAACCCTGCTCGCTTAAGGAGCGGTCATGTTTGGACGCCTTGCATTTGGTTTGGCTACGATCAGCCTTACCCTGGCCGCACCATTTGCGGCGCAGGCCCAAGGGAGTTGCCCAAACTGTGATTTGCCTCCCGGCTGTCGGGGAAACGGCAATCAGAAGCCCAAGAACCAGGCCAAGCGCAATTGCCAGACGCTCGACGTGACGATCGAAAGCGATGTGGATTTTGGCCGCGTGGTCATCCTGAAAGGCGGCGAAGGCCGCGTCATTTTAAACCTTGAAACGGGCGAAAAGCAGCTGATTGGCGATCTTGATGATCTGGGCGGAATGCCGATAACAGGCCGCGCCAGTGTGACCGGAGCCCCGTTTGAGCGGCTTCGGGTCGATTTGCCGACCAGCGTCAATATGCGCGATGCCACAGGTGGCGCTGCGATCATGCGCGATTTTGTGACTGATCTTCCGCCCATGCCGACGCTGGATGGCAATGGACAGCTCAGCTTCCGTTTCTCCGGCACGCTGGTGATTGATGCATCCAGCCAGGCATCAGGCAATCTGCGCGGGCGCGTGCCGATTTCCGTCGAATACCCTTGAGGCGATCCATCGCATATCGCAGCGCTCGATTGGGGGGCTGGAACACGATCAGGCTGTCGCCTATATCCCCCACATGTCTTCGCTTTCGCGCTTCAATCCCAAGACGGGCGTCGCTGACTTCTGGTCTGAGTTTCGCAAGCCGAACCCGCTGCGCATTCCGATCCTGATTGTTTCCACGCTGCCGCTGGCGGTGATCTTGTACTGGGCCTCCAGTGAGACCGCCTACAAGAAGCCTGAGCGCCCGCAGATCACCTACATCACCACCTTTGATCCGGCCCGCAGCGATGAAGAAATCATGGCTTCGAATGAGGCCAATCAGGAAGTGAAAGAGCTGCGCAAGGCCGCGCAAGAGGACCTCGCCCGGCGCAAGCGCGAGATCTATAAGGCGTTGGGCCGGGGCCTTGGCATGGATGTCGACAAGATCGCCGCTGAGGCGGATGCAAAGCGCGCCGCTGAAGAAGCGGCTCTGGCAGAGCAAGCCGCCGCCCAAAGCAAGGACGACCCTGCGCAAAGCGAGCCTCAATCCTCAGCGCCCTCTCCCACGCCTCCCCCGTCTGACCGCTGAGCGGCGCTGAGATAGAATGCCCAGTGATGCGCAATGGATGGCGGCCACCGCGCGCCTCGCAGCCCGCGCAAGGCCGCTGAGCCGCCCCAATCCCGGCGTTGCGGCGCTGATCGTTAAAGATAACACCGTGATCGCCCGCGGCTGGACACAGCCCGAAGGGCGGCCCCATGCCGAAGCCCATGCTCTGGCATACTTGCCGCAAGGAGGGGCCAAAGGCGCAGACATCTATGTCACGCTGGAGCCATGCGCGCATCTCTCCGAACGCGGCCCGGCCTGCGCGGACCTGCTTGTCCAAGCCGAGCCGGCGCGGGTGATCATCGGCCAACCCGATCCTGACCCGCGCACCGCTGGCAAGGGTGTCGCGCGGCTTGAAGCGGCAGGCATTAAGACCTGCCTGCTCGATGATGCGCGTGCAGCACGGTCGCTGAGCGGTTACCTCGCCCGCGCGCACCACAATCGCCCTTACGTGACGCTCAAGTTGGCGATCTCGCTGGATGGCTGCATCGCTTTGGCAGACGGACAAAGCCAGTGGATCACCGGCGCGACCGCGCGCGCGCATTGCCATGCGATGCGCGCGAAACAGGATGCGATCCTTGTCGGCGGCGGTACGTGGCGCTCGGACCAACCGCGTCTTGATGTAAGGCTGCCCGGCCTCGCAGAGCGCAGCCCCCGGCGCGTTGTCCTCACACGCGGCGCGGAGCCAGCAAACGCCGCTGCAATCGCTGATCCGCAGGCCATTGCCGATCTGGACGGCGTTGCATGGCTCTATGTTGAAGGCGGGGCGCAAACCGCTGCCGCTTTCCTCGCAGCCGACCTTGTGGATGAGCTTCACCTTTACCGCGCTCCCATCGTCATCGGCGATGGATTGCGTGCGATTGGCCCGCTGGGTCTTCAAACTCTGAGCGCGGCGCATGATCGCTGGCATCTGGCAGGGCAACGCCAGCTTGGCAGTGACCAGTTCAGCGCCTATTTGCGCACACGTCTTTCGACATAAAGGATTTTCCCCAATGTTCACCGGCATCGTGACCGCCATCGGAACCATCACTCAGGCCGAGCAACGCGGCGACCTGCGCGCACGGATCGCGGCTCCGCTCGACCCGGCCAAGATCGACATCGGCGCTTCGATTGCGTGCTCGGGCGTGTGCCTGACGGTGGTCGATCGCGGCGGATCGGCGGGCGATGCGTGGTTTGATGTCGATGTCTCTGCCGAAAGCGTCTCACGCACTCGCGCCGGCATGTGGGACGAAAATGCCAAGCTGAACATTGAGCCGTCCCTGCGGATCGGCGATGAGCTGGGCGGGCACATCGTGACGGGCCACGTCGACAGCGTTGGCGAAGTGGTCAAGTCCGAGCGGGAAGGCGACAGCTGGCGCATCGCAATCCGGGCGCGGGCTGAAATGGCTCCCTTCATCGCCGAAAAGGGCTCAATCACAGTCGATGGCGTGTCGCTGACCGTCAACGATGTGCGCGACCGGTCTGATGGTACCTGCGATTTCGCGCTCAACATCATTCCGCACACCGGCGAGGTCACGACGCTGGGTGATCTTTCAGAGGGCGATACAGTCAATCTCGAAATTGACGTCCTTGCCCGTTATCTCAAGCGGATGCAGGGTCTGGCCGCAACACGCGACTGATCCCCGCAAGACGCGAACGTCATGCGCTCGTAGCAAGAAAAGGCTTTATCCCAACAATGCCAAATCAGCTCGCCCCCCATCGCCGCCATTTCCTTGGCTCGACCGCCGCCGCCTTTGCTGGCCTGTTTGCGAGCGGCTGCGGCGGAGGCAGCGCGGTTGGCGGTGGACCGGTTGCGATTGGACCAGCCCCCTCGCCAACACCAAACCCATCGCCCTTCCCGACCAGCGCGCTGATTGAGGACCCGCAAGGCCTGCTCGATCTGCGCGAGGGCTTTTCCTACCGCATCCTTTCGCAGCGCGATGATGTGATGGATGATGGGCTTCGCGTGCCGGACCGCGCGGACGGTATGGGCGCGTTTGATCTGGGAGATGAAATTGCGCTGGTTCGCAATCATGAGCTTTCTCCTAACCAGTCGGCGGGCGGCGATCTTCCCAGCGGATATCAGCGAGATGCCGCTGGCGCGGTTCTGCCCGGTGGGACGACAACACTGGTGCTTGATGCCGATACGCTGGAGCTGAAGCGGCAATTTCGCTCGCTCGGCGGGACGATCCGTAATTGCGCAGGCGGAACCACGCCGTGGGGTACATGGCTGACCTGCGAAGAGCCCGGATCGCGCATTGACCAACAGCCTGCGCATGGTTTCGTGTTCGAAGTGCCCGCAGCGGCCAGCGGGATGGTCGATCCAAAGCCTTTGCGCGCCATGGGGCGTTTCAACCACGAGGCGGCCTGCGTCGATCCAGCGACCGGCATCGTCTACATGACTGAGGATCGCGATGACGGGCTGCTCTACCGGTTTATCCCGGAAGTGGCTGGAGACCTTGCGAAAGGAGGCCGGCTCGAAGCGCTCGCGCTGACCTCAGGGGTTCGGGATTCGCGCAACTGGACCAGCCGCACGGTTGAACGCGGGCAGCAGCTCACCGCGCGCTGGATCGCACTCGACAATGTCGAGGCCCCGGCGGACGATCTGCGCGCACGCGGCGCGGCGGCGGGCGCGCTGGTCATCGCCCGCGGCGAAGGCGTGTATATGGGCGATGGCGAATTCTATTTGTGCTCAACCAGTGGCGGCGCAGCGCGGTTGGGACAGGTCTTTCGCGTAACGCCCGGCCTTGCTGGGGCAGCGGACCGCTTTGAACTGTTCTTCGAAAGCGAGAATGCCGAGCAATTCAATTTTGGTGACAACATCACCGTCGCGCCGTTTGGCGATCTGATTGTATGCGAAGACCAATATACTGATGTTGTGAGCAACCGTCTGATCGGCATCACGCCGGCGGGTGAAAGCTATGTCTTTGGCCGCATGCGCCTCCAGACAGAGCTGGCGGGTGCCTGCTTCTCGCCCGATGGCAAACACATGTTCGTCAACGCCTACTCGCCCGCAACCACACTGGCGATAACGGGTGACTGGGCCGCGTTGGGCCGCAGCTAGCTTGAGGAAGCGTCCGATCCAGAAATGTCAAACTGCATAAACTTGGGCGGGGATTGCGCGGTCGCTGGACTCTTCGTCATTGGATAGCGGTCCGTCGATTTCAGCACTGAAAGAGGCATCCCTGCCTCAGCCAGCGCGTAGGGCGAGATCCGATGACGCGTAATCAGCCCGCCATAACCATCGCTGATCAACGAAGTTTCGAACTGAAGGCCTTGCTCATCGGAAGTTGATCGCACGACCTTGCTGACAGCCAATTGGCCTCCGCCTAGGTCCAGTACGACATCTTCGTTCACAGGCACGCCGCCCAGTCCCTGAATGCGTGCGCCGGTCTTAGAGATGTTGCGCAGCATTACGTCGTAATAATGATCCTCGTGGATCAGGCCGACCTTGCGATAGACCGAGATGCGATCCGCCCGATAGCGCGGCGGACCTTCAGCCTTGAATTTCAACTCACCATCTTCAAGCCGCGCCAGCACATCTTCGTTCTTGAGCGGCTGCGAGTAAATATAGCCCTGCACAAGGTCTGCGCCGCGCTCGCGCACCAACGCCAGTTCGTCCATGGCTTCCACGCCTTCAGCCACGGTCTCCATGCCGAGCGCGCTGGCTAGGGCCACGATGGCGGTGATAATCGCCGGATTGGTATCGCCCGAAGCCGTACAACCGCGCACAAAACTCTGGTCAATCTTGATCTTGTCGAAGGGCGCCCGCTTCAGATAGCCGAGCGAGGAATAGCCCGTGCCAAAATCATCCATCGCCAGCCGAACACCCAGGCGCTTGAGCGAGCGGAAGGTTTTGTCGACCGAATCCACATCGCCCACAAACACGCTTTCCGTGATTTCCAGCTCAAGGCGTCCGGGCGGCAGCTGGCTATGAGCTAGCGCCGATGCAACCGTTCGGGTGAAGTCTGAATTCATGAACTGACGCGCCGACACGTTGACCGCAACGCGCAAATGCCCCGGCCAATTCACCGCATCGCTGCACGCCTGTTTGAGCGCCCAATCGCCCAACTGAACGATGAGATCGGTTTGCTCAGCTACAGGAATAAACAGTCCGGGAGAGACATGCCCCAGCTCCGGATGCTCCCATCGCATCAGAGCTTCGAAGCTTTTAACCGTATCCGTCTTGGGATCGACCAACGGCTGATATTTGAGATGCAGCTCGCCCTTCGCCAGAGCATCGCGCAGCTCTTCCTGGATGCGGATGCCATTGCGGGCATCGTCCTTCATGTCTGAGATGTAGAAGCGATAGGTGCCCTTGCCGCCTTCCTTGGCGGAATAGAGCGCCAGGTCGACTGCGCTGTTCAATTCGGCGGTATCAAGGCCGTCATAAGGGGCGACTGCAATGCCGATGGAGGTGCCGATGATCGCGCGCCGACCATTGATTGTGTAAGGCTGCGATATCATTTGGATGACCCGCTGGGCCATGTCGCTTAGCTCTCCGCGGTCATCCATGTCGGGCAGCAGTATCTGAAACTCGTCCCCGCCAAGGCGACCGACTTCGCCTTTGTCCTTGACGATGGTGGTCAAACGCTCTGACACAAGCTTTAGCAATTGGTCCCCTGCCGGGTGGCCCATCGTATCATTGACCTGCTTGAAGCGATCAAGATCGAGCATCATCAGAGCAAGGCTGCGGCCGTTGCTTTTGAACGCGCTGAGCATGGATGTAAGACGGTGCTGGAGCCGCCGTCGGTTGGCGAGGCCCGTCAGTTCATCATATTGCGAGTGCCGGGCAAGGCTTTGCTGATGCCGAAAATCCGACGTGATATCGCTGGCATTGCCGCGATACCCGCGAAAATGGCCATCGCGGTCAAAGTATGGGCGCGCGGAGATGCGCCACCAGCGCAGCTTCGCTTCGTCTTCCTCTTCATCGCCTTCGTCGCGCAGGTCAATTTCGACAACCTGATTCTCAATCTTCGAATGCGATCGCATCCTGAAGGTGAGCGAGCGTTGGCTTTGCAAGCCTTCTTCAAAGTCGGCTTCGGTAAAGATCGCGCCGATGTTCTGACCGATCAGTTCATCGGCTTCCCTGCCCAACAGGCTGCGGGCCTTCTCCGACAGGTAGGAAAGAGCACCCTGACTGTCGGTCGCCCAAAATGTGCCGACCCCGACATCCTCAATTTCTGACAGCAGATCCGCCCGCGAGGGACGGCGCGGCTTCACTTGAACCGGTTGCGCGTCAGGCTCCGGCTCTTGATCTGCACGATTGATGAACCCCAGTTTCAAAGCGAAGCACCACTCTAAAGAACGAACGACATACCCATGGCCAGACCACCAAGGCCAATCGAGCGCTATGATCGGTGTTAGGCTATGACGGGGAAAGTTTGAAAGAAAATTAACTGCTGTAAACCTAGTGTTTCAGGGCCGCAGCTAACGGAGCCGCGGACAAACGGCAGTGGGCTCTTGGGCTTGAAAAGCGAATCTTAGCTCACGCCTTCAACGGACCTGTGGCGAATGCGTCTGCTGTGATCTCATAGATCAGATCCAGCACTCTTTTGCCCTGATACCGATCCAGATCGCTGCGCGAGGTCCGCTCCGCCCCGATTTTTTCAAGCGCGATCCGCGAACGGTAATTTGTCTCACCCACTCTGAATTCGACGCGCTCCACATATTGGAACGCATGATCCAGCATCAGGCGCTTCATTTCCTGATTGATCCCCCGGCCCCACCAGCGCGGCGCGATGAAGGTCCAGCCGATCTCAACGCATCCTACCCCGTCAGGATCGTCAGGCTCGTTGCCCCGAAAACGCGAGGTTCCAATCAGCTCCCCGCTCGCTTTATGAAGAACTGCAAGAGCCCCGCCCTGCGCCAAGGCGTCATCAAAGAACCCGCGAAATACATCTTCGCGCCAGCGATCATGAATTGGGTGCTGTTCCCAGACGGCGGGATCGCTGGCCAAAGCGAAGAGCGCCTCCCAATCGTCCGCGCACAAAGGCCGCAATTGGAGCCGCTCACCCTCTAGTGTTGGCTGGCGGTCCATCTCTGTCAGACCGGCTTAGCCCGTGACCTCAGCGAGGGCGTCGATGAACTTGTCAATATTGTCCATCGTCAGCCCCGCCACGTTGATGCGACCCGATCCAGCCATGTAAATGCCGTGGTCTTCGCGCAATTGCTTCACTTGCTCTTTGGAAACGGGCAGCACGGAAAACAAACCATTCTGTGTGCCAAGCGGCGTCAGATCGACGCTGCCAGCGCTGCCGGCGCTCGCCAGCCGCTCACGCACCTGCCGCATACGCGTGCGCATCTGATCAAGCTCATCAATCCAGACCTCCGTCATATCAGCATCGCGCAGGATCAGCCGAACGGCCGACGCACCATGATCAGGCGGCATGGACCAACTGGCGCGCGCCAGAGCGTTGGCGTTTGAGAATGCGGTGTCGAGCATGTCCGGCATTTGCGCCATGATGTAGAACGCGCCCACGCGGTCGCGGTACATGCCGAAATTCTTGTCGCAGCTATAGGCAATGAAGGCTTCAGGGACTGCGGCCAGCACAGTGCGAAGGCCCGCCGCATCTTCTTCCAGCCCATAGCCAAGCCCTTGATAGGCGGTGTCGATAATCGGGAAGGTGCCGCTGTCCGCAAAGGCCTGCGCGATCGCTGACCAATGATCGGCAGTGTAGTCAATTCCGGTCGGGTTATGGCAGCAGCCATGCAGCAGAACGCCCGCATTCGGCCCCGCCCCTTTGATCGCTGCCAGAACAGCATCGACATTTGCGGTCCCATCGGGGTTCGCATGGTCAAATGGAACCAGTTCCAGTCCCAGATCAGTGATGATCTGCGCGTGGTTTGGCCAGCTCGGCGTGCCCATATGCAACCGGGTCATCCCGGCCTTCTGTGCAAGCGCCAGCGCGAGCCGGACCGCGCCTGTTCCGCCCGGCGTCTGCATGCCAGATATGCGCCCACCCATCGTAGCGTCCGATCCGAAGATGTACGGCATCAGCGCATTGACGAAGCCCATATCGCCCTCAGGCCCGAGGTAGCTCTTCGAATCCTGCGTATCGACCAGCGCCTGCTCGGCCTGCTTGATCGCGGCAAAGACAGGCGTGCCCCCCTGCCCGGTACGATACACGCCAACGCCAAGGTCTACCTTGTCATGGCGCTCATCTGCAGCGTGGAGTTTAATCAGCGCAAGGAGCGCATCGGGCGATTGAGCTTCGAGTCGGTTAAGCATGGACGCAGCGATGCCGCGCTCACGCCTTGCAGGCAAGATCAAACCTCAGGTCATCAAATTCTGATGATCAAAAGGGCAGCCAGCGCTGTTTTTTGGAGAACTTCATATAGCCCGCATTCACGCCCAGTCGGACACCTGCACCCAGGCGGATTGGGATCAAGACCACATCCCCGCGACGCATGTAGCTCGCATGGAGCCCCCCAATCAGATAAGCCTGCCCCTCTCCCGATGGATAGCGCTTGAACAGGTCCTCTGTGTCGAACAGGTTATAGACCAGCACAAAGGTCTTGGCAGCGTTCGCGCCCGCATCAAACCCGATCGAAGGGCCCGTCCAGTAGACTTTGCGCTCGCCTTCCACTTTGTGATGGAGCGTGCCTGAGCCATAGCGCGCGCCAATGATAAACGCGCCGCCTGCCTCGCGCCCGACGATGTAGCCATTGGGCTTGCCTTCCTTCTTGAGAAGGCCCTCGATCATCTTGGCAAGGCCCTCAGCGCCTTTGCCGAAGACACCTTCAGCCGCGCCGATCAAGTCATCTTCAGCATAGGTCTTGGCATCGGCTTCGGCGAGCTGTGCGGCCTCATCAGAGGTCAAATCGCCTGCTGTTACACCGCTGGCCGGATCCGCCCATTGCAGCGAGCCCCCGTCCTCGACAGCGCTTACATCGTATTCAGCGAACTCTGTGTCGAATGCGGAGCTGCCAGCAGTGCCCTCACCCTCCACCCCTGCATACGGAAGATCACCGTTCAGATCCGCAGCAGCAGTGGGCTCACCAAAGGCGTCAGGCTGAGCCGGGACTGGCATCGGCGTCGATGTAGGCGTCGACGGAGGCAGGGGCTGCACCGTAGGCAGCGGCGGCAGATCATCGGTTGATGGGGCAACGGGGGCCACGGTGCGCGGATCAACGAGGTCCGCATCTATCCCTGTGCTGGGCAATGGTGACGTGGGCGCGCTCACAGGCGCCGCGCCCGGATCAAACCGCTCCAGTTCCTGCGCGCTCAGCGGACTTGCGAAAACCGCCAGCGCGCCAAGCGCCGGTGTGAGCAGGCGCATTGCAATCGATCCGATGCCAACGTTCAAAACCATCGTGCAGCCTTTCCTCAGACCAAGTTCCTGGTCCATGCCGAAATCTGGAAGAGCATGATCGCATGCCCTGTGCCGCGTTAGCAGAGTCGCCCTGACACAATCGGGCAATCCCTCGGCGGCGAACCGAATCGAAAACGCGACGAGTTGTTACGGCTAACGCCCTTCACATGAACGCAAAGCGAACTGTGGCCTTGGGATTCCTAGCGAATTTCCCCTAAGGCGCAGCGCGAAATTGGGCGGACTGATGGTTTTTGTGCGAAGCGGCTTGCCGCGCTTGGCCCACCCGCTTATAGCGCGCGGCTCGCACAGCCAATCTACGAGCGCGCTCATAGACATACTGCGACGTGCGGAGACGTGGGTGAGTGGCTGAAACCAGTTCCCTGCTAAGGAACCATACCTACTACGGGTATCGAGGGTTCGAATCCCTCCGTCTCCGCCACCTATACCATCCCAAGAGATCCCAGAAAGTCCCTGAAAGCCGCATAATTCTGCGGTTTTTCGGACTTGCATTGGAATCTCATGTTCTTATTTTGTTCCAACCGCTCCCACAATTTCTCCCCACCATTGTGGGAGCAATTGTGGGAGCAGAACCAGGATGGATGGCTATGGGAAAACTTACCGCAATGCAGATTCGAGCCCTGACAAAGCCGGGGCGCTACATAGATGGCAATGGGCTGACGCTGATGCTCACCGGTCCGAGAAAGGGCTATTGGGTCCTGCGCGCGACAATAAATGGTCGTCGCAGAGACATTGGATTAGGTTCGCTCGATCTGGTCAAACTGGCTGAGGCACGCGAGGCCGCAATCGATATGCGCCGCGATATCCAGCGTGGAATCGATCCGGTCGAAGAGCGTAAGCGCCAGAAGATTGAAGTGCTCACCTTTAGTTCTGCAGCCGAGAATGTTCATGAAGAGCAGCGAGCGACGTGGAAGAACGGCAAGCATCAGGATCAATGGATCAACACCCTCAAGACTTATGCTTTCCCAAAACTCGGTGATCGTCTTGTCGATGACATCGAGGGACCACTTATTCGAGAGGTACTGCTTGAAATTTGGTTGGAGAAACCGGAGACCGCGCGGCGGGTGAAGCAGCGGATCGGTGTTGTGCTCGATTGGGCATACGCAAACGGAATGCGCGCAACTGAAGCACCGATGCGCTCGCTGAGTCGCGCACTGCCCCGGCAACCAAAACAAGACGGTCACTTCGCTGCAATGCCCTACGAAGATATCCCGGAATTCATCAAACATCTGCACAAGCGAACTAGCTTAGCAAGGCTGGCGCTAGAATTCCTGATACTGACTGCCTCTCGATCGGGCGAGGTGCGGGGTGCAAAATGGACGGAGGTGAATCTGGACGCAAAGCTCTGGGCTGTCCCTGCAGAGCGGATGAAGGTCGGAAAGGAACACGTTGTTCCGCTCACCGATGCAGCAATCGACGTTCTCGAACGTGCCAGACCTTACTATGCCGAATGCAGTGATCTGGTCTTTCCCGGTCGCAATGTCCTGCGCCCCATGTCCGACATGACGCTGCTCAAGATCCTGCGTTACGCGAAGTTGCCCTTCACCGTGCACGGCTTTCGATCTGCATTCCGGGATTGGGCCGCCGAAAAGACCAGCTATCCCGGCGAAGTCGCAGAAGCTGCGCTCGCACACAGCGTCGCCAATAAAGTGGAGGCGGCATACCGGCGGACCAACTATCTGGATAAGCGCAAATTGCTGATGAACGAGTGGGCGACTGTTGCCTTGGATAAGGCCAAGTGATGTGTTAGGTCGAACAGTGCCTTCGTCACGCGAGAAAGCATCGTTCTTTTCTGGCATGGCAGCCCCCCTTTAGCGAATGTCGTAGTAGTCGAAATAGCCCTCCCTGTTCTGCGTTCGGCGCTCTGTCTTCTCAGGCGTTTCGCATTCGAGCACAGCGCCGAGCAAACGCCCTGCCCGATCCAAGATTGCATCTGCCAACCTCATGATATGTAGGTTGGGGACAGCTTCTGGCCGTATCCGTAACAACTCGTCCATTGCCTCAGATTCTTTGCCCGGGCCGAGACGCTGAGACAGTATCGCCAGCGCAATTGCTGTCGACCGACTGATCCCTGCGTGGCAGTGAATGAGCAAGCTCGCGTCTTCGCGATCAAAAGCAAGTGCCGCCTTCAGGTCATCGACAGACGGTAAGCGCAATTCTGGCCGAATGTCGTGCGGTGCTGGAGCAGGTTCATCAAGGTCGACGAACTTCAATACCAGGAGATCAGGCGGGTTAGGCCGATGAAATCGAATGATCTTTTTCGAACGAGTGTCTGGGTCATAGCAGCCAATTATGCGGTCAAAGCTGCGCTTCTTTCGCCGCGCCCACGGAAAAGGCGCAATCGTGATCGAACCATCAGTCATAGTCGCGCCTTAATACGACTTCCCTCGCATGCAGCAAATCGCTTGCCCAATAATCGGGATCCTATGCGAGACTGGCTTCTACAGTTTTGGATAATCGATATTGGCGGAGGGTCACTCGCGCTTCTCAATGATTCTTGCCGTTTGACAAGATCATGCTCACCGACCTATTTGTCCTCAGTCCTAGGACAGCGGACAGATGGATTTCGTCATGAAAAGTCAAGACATCGTCATATTGCTGAAGTTGCTGAGTCTGGAAGAGCAGATCAGCCAAGGGCGTCTCGATGACCCTGAAGGCTCAGACCCCTTTGCAGTACGCAGCCTAGAAAAATCTTTGGGTATCAGCAAAACGGAGATCAGCGCATCGCTCAAGCGCAGCCTTGCCGCTAACCTCGCCATCAAATCGAGCGAACGACCGAAAGTGAACCGCCGCAATCTCACAGAGTTTGTCCAGCACGGGCTGAAATATGTGTTTCCTGTCAAACCAGGTGCACCAGAACGTGGAATCACCACTGGCTTTGCTGCCCCTATGCTGGATGGGCAGCTTGTTAGCTCTGGGGCCGACATACATGTTTGGCCCCATGCCGAGGGGAAAAAGAGAGGCTTATCCATCGAGCCGCTGTTCAAATCCGTGCCGGAAGCAGCTCTCAAAGATGAACGGCTATACGAACTCCTAGCGCTAATCGACGCGATCAGGCTAGGAAACCAACGCGAGGCGAATCTGGCCCAAAGCAGGTTTGATGAGAGGGTTACCCGCTGATGAGCATTCAGGGTCAGCTTCTGCATATGTTGGAGACGGTCGCCGATGCTCTTGGAGACGACCTATGCCAACAAATGGTATTTGTAGGCGGATGCTCGACCGCAGTGCTCATCACCGACGAAATCACCTTACAGGAAGTGCGGGCAACCGATGATGTCGATTTGATCATCGACTTGGCAGGAATGGCTCAATGGATGCAACTGCAAGAACGCCTGCGCGATAAAGGCTTCACCGTCTCGGGTGAGGACGAGGTAATCTGCCGCATGCGCCTTGGGAATCTCAAGGTCGACTTCATGCCTGACGATCCGGATATATTGGGCTTCACAAACCGCTGGTACAAAGAAGGCATCTTCACTGCGATCAAATACGCGCTGCCAAGTGGGCGAGTGATAAAGCACCTCACGCCGCCGCTATTTCTTGCAACCAAACTCGAGGCTTACAGTGGCAGAGGCCAGAATGACCCATTGGGCAGTCATGACCTCGAAGACATCATCAACGTCGTGGACGGGCGACCCGAGCTCCTTCGCGAAGTCGAGCTGGCAGATGTAGAAGTGCGCGATTACCTCTCAAAGGAATTTCACGCGCTCCTTGAACATCCAGACTTTGAGGGCTTTCTTTACGGGAATATCAGAGGCCCCAAAGGCAGGGCTGAGATCGTCGCAAAAAGGGTAAGCGCCCTAGCAGCAATCGAGTAGTCCAACTCGATTCCCCACAGTCTCACGCAAGTTTCGTCCTCATAGCCCAATCTCGAGCGGCTTGATCCGCTCTTTGGTAAGCTCAGGTGGCTTCTCCCGTTCGACCTGCGGTTCCTGGTTGGTCGCTTGGACCTGACCCGCGCGCCGACCCTTGGCTGCCGCTATGCCAAGCCGATCGGTGGTTTCGGCTGCCGAAGTCTTTTCGCCCAGATTGGCCGCAATACCTCTCCCAACCTTGTCCCGGCTGTCGACGATCAGCGTAAGCTCATCCCGCAATCGCGTGATCGTGACGAGGAAGTTCCTTTGCGAGAGCAGTCGCCGCTCGCGGCTGTCGAGCACGGCAATGCCCTTATCTGCTGTGAGGCCCTGCGCCATATGGGCGTTGAGCGCATAGGCGAGGTCGATCCGCTTCAACATCGGGTCGTCTGGTTTCAGTTTGTGGTCCATGCCGCTGGAGCTCGTGACCGTCACCCCGTCCTGATCGATCGCGGTCACGGTTGCGCGGTCTGCATTTATCATTCCGCGCTGGTGGTCGCTCGCCGTCCATCGGATCGCGTCTCCGGTAAACAGATCGAGTTCCTTCTTCTCGAACAGCTGCAAGGTCTGGTCGCTGCCTTTCGCAGACAATCTGGACGGAACAAGGCGGCGCAAATTGCCTCGCTCATCGCGCAATGTGACAACGCCCTTTTCGGTATCGACGGCGGAGATCTGGTGGCTTCCGCGCCCGAGCCCGTGCCGCGTTTGTCGGCTTGCGACTTCAAGAACCATGCCCGGCTTGTAATTGCGCGCGTAGCGCAATTCCTCCCGGGTTGCGTTCACACGGGATAGAATTTTAAGCTGTGCGCTCACTGGTCCGATTTCGCCATTGGCGGCGAGCCCGGTTTGAACCGCGATGTTGATCTCAGTGCGCAAACAACGGCCAGCGGCAAAGATCGATGTGCGTTCGCGCTCGGCAGGCGGAAGGGACAGCCAGCGTTCCGCCGCAACGATTGCGCTGTTCTCTTGGACTTCGACGATGTGATCCTTGAGATGTTCGAGCGCATTACTGGTCTTACCCGACTGGGTCGCCTGCTGCGCCCTCTTCAGGGTATCGGAGCGGGCGCGAAGATTGTGGTCTATGCGCGCCGTTGCGGTCCCTGCGCGCTGCGCCAGAGCAAAAGGCTTGCCCGCTTCGACAGCCCCCAACTGCTTTTCGTCTCCCATCAGGACAAGGCGATCCACCTTCAGCAGATTGGCAAGCCGGATCAGCCGGTCCTGGTCGCGGGTAGAAACCATTGAGGCTTCATCGAGAACCAGGACAGTGTCGTGATAGTCTTCGCGCGCAGCGGCGATCTCGGCTTTGCCTGCCGAGCCATCAAGCAGCTTGCGATTCTGCCCGAGAAAGCGATGCAGGGTCATCGACGGAATGCAGGTATCCTTCTCCAGCATGCGCACCAGCGTGTTCTGAACACCCAAGCCGATGACTCTCTTGCCGTGCTCTTTCAATAGCTGATTGAGGGGCTGCAACACGCTCGACTTACCCGCCCCCGCGACACCCTGGACTGCGACCACTCGATTGGTCGAAGACAGGATCAACCGGCCTGCTGCTTCCTGACCGGTATTCAATTTCATGCCGTAGTTGATAGCTGCCGACGCCTGCAAGTACGGCCCGGCGGTCTCGGAATCGAGGATCGGACGAACTGCGCCGTTCCCCTTGTCGATCTCGGCCAGCATGCGGGTCTCAAGCGCCAACGCCTCTGATGTCGTCAGCCACCCTTTCTGCGCGCCTCGCCCGCGCAACAGCGCGCCCTGCTGGGCAAGTTGCCCAATGCGCTTTTCGACGGACTTCATCGTTGTCGGTAGGCCGAAATCGAGCGCAGCCTTGGCAAGATCAGTTGCCGTAAAAGCCGCCTCTCGTTCGGACAAATGCCGCACCGCCGATGCAACCGCGTGAGCCGTCGCAATTTCTTCCCGACCCTTGATATGGAGTCGCTTGGGAATGAGTGGATCGCCCTCCTTGATGCCCATTTGCTCGGCGACGCTGGCAATCATTGCCTTGCCCCGTTCAAGCAAAGTGGGGCGATCAGTTGCCCGCTTTGCAGCCGCGACAGTCAGCTCGTGCGAACGCAGCCGGGCGTCGCGCACCATGCCTTCAAGGTCGAGCCCCTGATCCCAAGCCTGCCCTTCCCATTGGGCCATCAAGGTACCGCGATCAACATCGCTTTGTTTGGCCTGCCGGGTCGCCAGCGTCGCGACCACACCCGCCTCAAGCCCGCCGCCGCGTCGGGCTTCGAGCACCTCCTGCCGCCGCGTAGAAAAGGCCATCACCGCATCTCGGTCGATGCCCTTGGCCTCGAAATTGCCATGCTTCCCGAATTCACCAATACGGTAGCCAAGCTTTTCGACCTCGATCCGGAAGCGCGCCATCGTCATGGCATTGAGAAGAGTGTTTTGCTGCCACAGCTTGTCGTTGCGCAGCGCCCTCCACTTGCCGTCCTTGTCCTGCGTCATATTGGCGACGACGGCGTGGAAGTGCAGGTTCGGTTCCTGATTGCGGTTGGTGTCGTGCTGGAACAGGGCAACGGTCAGGTTGTTGCTCGCATGCAGCCGTTCTTTGCCACCCTTCTCGGTGCGATACTGGGCCGCATTCTTCTACGCCCATTGGAGGGTTTCGACGACCGCTGAACGGTACGCGTCAATGATCCGCTGATCCTTGCCGACGAGCGCCAGTAGCGACCAGCTCTTTGGCAGTGAAAAGGTCAGGTCTGTCCCCGCCCGATGGTACTAACCCTGGTGCCCGATCCGTTCGCCATTAGGCAGCTCGCCGCGCAGGATTGCCTCGAACGCTTGGGCATCAACCGTGCCCGAAAGACCCAACCTTTCGGCACCCTTACCGACCCAGATTCCGGACCGGTCAGCGTCCGCCTTGGTGTAGTAATTGTCGTTAGCGAAGTAGTTGGCCGCACCACCAGCCGAGCGAACATTGGCAACCGAAAGCATCGCTCAGCGCCCCGCACGCTTGGCTGCCTTGCGCTCGCGATATTCGCGAATGCGTCGTTGGTAAGCGACCACAACCCGGTCTCGTAGCTCCTTATCCTTGTGGGTTCGGAGCCAGCCATCGAGGGCGATCTTGGTAAACAGCAGATCGGCCATAACCTGATCGCGGAACGCCTCGTCCTCGGGCTGCTCGAGCGCCTCGATGACAGTGAGTTTCAGCCACTGGCTGACACTCATATGGGCTGCATCAGCAGCGGCTTTTACAAGGGCATGAAGGTCTTCGTCGACATAACATTGAAGGGCAAACCGCACGGCGTCACCTAACGTTTGGCCGCCCCTCCTCGGCCCAATGATCCCTCTGGACTGACATCAATCTACGGCAGTGGCCACCCTGTAGGAAAACACTAATTTTCGACCTACAATTAAAGGCTTAGCGGCGAGCAACTCATATGTGAGCTGCGGATCGAGAAGTGACATCAGATGACACTACTTGGCGACCGATGCCGAAATGTCAGCGAAACCTGCAGAAATCCTCGACTCCCAAACGCCGGATTTCCGGGTACGGTGTGCACAACGTTGTCCACATGCGGAGCGCCATTATCGACCACTTTCCCGTCCCCTTTCTGACGGCAAAAAGCTCGGTTTCAAATGAATTCCTCGCCCAACCCGGGCTTGAGGGAAAGAGTTAAAATTTCCAACCTATTCTCAATGACGACCAGTGCTGTGAAAACACAGCAATCTTCTCGCGGGAAACTGCAGGAAATGTTTCAAAGTCAGGAATTTCACGAGCCTCAGTGGAACAGAAATCAGTTGGCCGAATAGTTAGCGGAGCAGCTGGATTTCTCCAAACACAAGTTCAAGCCATTAACGAGTGCAAGCTATGTTCCGTGCCCAAATCGACTAAAACGGAAGGGGCGCTAAAACCGTCCATTCAAGATGCGCTGGCCTATCACGAAAGCTCTGTGTAGCGTCTCATTTAAACGCGACCAAGGGATTGGTCATAGGGTGCTTATGGGGTTGCGATGGTTCTCTCTACAGATGTCCGTAAAAGTAAGCTGATTGATATAAAAGAATCAGGCGAAAGTCAGGGTAAACAAAAGCTCTATTACATGGGTGAAACCCAAAGCTTCGACGTATATAGGATCGACCTCGACCACCTGATCTACAATCGTCACAATGGCCGAATTGAGGCGGAAATGCTCACTTGGGAGCAGGAGAACGCTGCTCCGATCGGAACATATGACGGCGAGTTACATCAGAAAATCGGAACCTTTCTTTGGGATTCAAATAGAGGACGAAACAAAACGACGCTCGCAGATTTGAATGGCAAGGGACAGCAGAGGCCGGGCATCGTCAGCCTTGATGGCGTAATAATTGATGGCAATCGGCGGGCGATGCTACTGCGAAAACTTGAAGATGACTCCAATAAAAAGCAGTATTTCGACGCAATAATCCTTCCTCATGCTTACGCCGATAATCAAGCCGAGATCGTGCGACTGGAAACGCAGTACCAGCTCGGCGAAGACGCAAAAGTCGATTACGGGCCGCTACAGAAATACCTCCACGCCCGTCGACTTCATGACGATCTTAACATCAAGGCCGAAGAGATCGACACACTTATGGGTGCATCTCGTGGCAACACCAAAAAGCTGCTCGCGATCATGCAGTTGATGGACGACTACCTCGAGCATATTGGCTGTCCTAGGCTCTATCTTATGCTCAAGGATAGCGATGGCACAAAAGAGGGGATGTTCGTCGATCTGTACGCAGACTTGAAGCGAATTGAGAGTGGTAAGGCAAAAATTCCATGGGCTTTCGATCCTGAGATCGATCCGTTGCAGCTCCGCCTAATTCAGTTTGACTATATTCGTCTGGGTGACTTCGCGGACGCGAAGAAGGTGTACCGCGAAATTTCACATCAAGGCAAAGACCGAAATTTCTTCGCAAGCCAAGACATATGGGAGCAATTCCGAGATAGCCATACCGCTGAAGTTGACCCCATTACAATGGAGATGGGCGCGCTAGAGTCCTATCTTGCGGCAGATCCGGACGCTTTTGCAACCAAGCTTGATGCGGCTCGAGCGCGCGATAAGGCTTGGCGCGCCAAGGTTAACGCCCCGATGAAAAGAAATTTTGGTCAGTCCAGTTATAAGCTCAATTTGGCGACCGAAGTTCTCAAGCCCGGTGAATATTTGAAACGCGCAAAGGACCAGCTCGACAAAATTGATCTGGAAAGCGATGGTGTATTGTCTTCGCCTGAAAACGAGGCATTGGCTGTAGATATAGGCCGTATCGCGTTCAGCATCAAAAAGCGCTTTGACCGTCGAGTCTCCTAATAGCGGAGTGAGCATTTGCGATGGCTACGATCGAGTATGATCCGGCGGAAGAAGTTCTGGTTCTGCACGGCGCGGGGGCTTCTGTTCGGCACCCTCTATTGGCGGCGTTCACCCGCCAAGCTGGCGGAGTGGTAGACGGCGACGGGGCACTCCACCTCCCGACAGCTGCCGAAGAATTAACTGTTCGTTATCAAACGCTCTCGCGCCTCTTGGCCAAGCTAAATATCGACATCAACACGGACGGGCACGTTTCCGATGCACTAAATAGGGTTGAAACTGAGGAGCGCCAATTCCTTGAATTTTCGCAACAAGCCCGCGAGATTTGGGATGCTCAAATAGACGCTGAGGCTTTCCGCCGCTTCGTCGCGGTGGTTGAAGAAGCCTGCCCTGGTCGCACTTTCTATCGTAAGCAGCTCCTCTCGGCGTTCCATCTTGCATTCTCACAAAACGCCTGCAATTTCTCGGTCCCGGGTGCTGGCAAGACATCGGTCGTCTACGCTGCCTACGCATATCTTCGAAGCCTAATGCCCGAAGACATGAAGTCGGTCGATCGCCTCCTGATCGTCGGGCCGCTCTCGTCATTCAAAGCTTGGGAAGACGAGTATGCGTCGATTTTCGAGCGCAAGCCCGTGTCGCGTCGCCTGTCAGGCAGTGTGCCGAATGCCGATCGGATTGATCACCTTCGTGGGATCACCATCGTCTCACGGGAAACGGAACTCACACTCACCACCTACCAGACCCTGGCTAACATGGAGGAGGAATTCCGAACTTTCCTGCTGCGTGTAGGTCCACGAGCAATGGTGGTTCTCGACGAAGCCCATTATATCAAAAGCGCAGATGGTCTGCAGGCCGCATCTGCGTTGCGGCTCGCCCCTCTCGCTCGCTCGCGTGTAATCCTTACCGGAACCCCGGCACCAAATGGATATGAAGACCTCGCGAACCTGTTTCGCTTCATATACCCGACCCGTAACATTGTTGGGTTCCCAACCGCATCCCTTCGCGCGATGACCGATGGCTCAATGCCGCGATCAATTCCTGAACTCAAATCGAAGATCAAGCCATTTTACACCCGCATCCGTAAGAGTGATTTGTCGCTGCCAGAAGCGGATGAACGGCGAATTGCGGTGCCTATGGCCACGGATCACGAGCGAATCTATCGGAGCCTTGAGAACAGGATCGTGCCGCATTTAAAGCACCAAGCAGATGACCCATCTGCGCCGGTCAGAGTACGTGCTAGGCTAATCCGCCTTCGTCAGGCGGCAGTGAATCCCGAATTGCTTCTACGTCCCCTAGATAGCGAAGACGGTATTTTCGATGCTGATGGAAGCGGCGACCTGAACATAAGCGAACTCGAAGTCGCGGACCTGATCCGAAATTTCTCGGCCACTGCCAACCTAGACCGGCTCGGCATATGTAGAACCTTGGTGGCCGATATCCTTGCCAAGCAAGGAAAGGTTTTGATCTGGTCCTATTTCCTCGGGAACCTCGCACTCATTCAACGTAGCCTTGGCGATCTCGCCCCCTTCATCGAAGTCCTGACTGGAGCGACGCCAGTCGCCGGCAATGAAAATAATGCGGCGGTCGAGCTTGGAACGCGCGAGGATATCATTGATCGATTTCATTCCACAAACGACAGGGCGATCCTCATTGCCAATCCACAGGCTGTCGGTGAGTCAATATCGCTCCATAAGGCGTGTAGAACGGCGATCTATTTTGACCGAGACTTCAATGCCGGTCGTTTCATCCAGTCAAAAGACCGAATTCATCGTTACAATCCTGACGGCGGCGAGACTGTAACTTATCATCACCTCGTTACGCCCGGCACAGTGGATCAGGACATCGACTCGCGGCTCACGATCAAAGAGCGCCGCCTCGCTGACCTAGTGGACACAGACGACATCCCCTTGCTGACAGCCGCAGACGATAGCGACCTCACCGACCTGCACGCGATTTTAGAGGCCTATGAGCGTCGCAAGGCCCAGTGACGGACTGCTTCCTTCGGCGACTACCATTGCGTTGGTTGAGTTGCTGGAAAGGCGCCCTCAAGGGACCGCCCTAGAGCATCTCTTACGAGATCTCGCCGTCGGCATGACGATTTCTTGGTCGAGGGCGAGAAATACTGTCGCGAAATTAACGTCCTACGGATTGGTTTGAATGTCTGGCCTGACCGTCGCACTCAATGCCAACAAGTCAAAAACCAATTGGCGAGCACGAATCGCCCAATGTATTATCTCTGACTTTACGACTCGCCTCACTCGCGACAATGCTTGGTCGTGCGTCGGTCGCGATCCAACGACTGGCGAACTGACGATAGATGCCATGATCCTGCCACCGCTCCATGACGGTCTCGCGATGTGGCTGACAGATTTCGCTATTGCCTACCGAAGTGTTGTTCAAGCTCGCTATTGGACTGTTGCACCCGAATACGCGAACACGTTCCTCAAAAGTGCTTGGGAAGCAAACCAACGGCCCCCTAAACGATCAAAATCTGCGCAACGCTTGGCAGCTGAACTGGCACATCAGGCGGAGTTGGGAGCTGCGGCGGAGACGTGGGTCGTCGAATATGAACGTAAGCGACTGCGAAACCACCCTTTGCGCGATCAAATCAGGCAGGTTTCCTCGGACGATGTTTCGGCCGGATATGACATTGTCTCGTTCGCGACGGCCCTCTCGATCCGTCATGATCGTTTCATTGAGGTTAAGTCGTACGGCGAACGAAAGCTATTCCACTGGTCGCGCAATGAGATCGCTACGGCACTAGAATTTGGTGAGGAGTACGCTTTGTACCTCGTCGACCGATGTCGATGGGAGCGACCTGATTATCGTCCGCACGTGATAACCGGACCTAATCCAGAAATATTCGCGATGCCTGACAGCGGCTGGCATGTGGAAGCCACTTCCTATGAACATATTGCCCGATCGGGATGAATGCTAACCAGCGTGGTTCGAGCCGAAATGTCGGGCGTCGCCTTAAGGTCTTAACGACCGGGCTAGTCCCGTCTCAGGACCGTTTTTAGCCAAGATCGGATTGATCCGGGATCCAAGAAGCAGTCCCGCTAGAACAAGTGGCGCGTTACGTAGGAGTTTGGGCACTCCCGGAATATCTCCGAGATCGGCATGAAATTGGTATTCAATCGCCGAAGCAATTAGGCGCTCTGCCTCTTCTTCATAACCAACCAAGGCATTACTTAAACTTAAGCCCGTTTCGTTGAACTTGTCCAGCAACATAAAAGCCCGCGTTCCTCCTGGGCCCTGATGTGCCCATACGGCCTGTAGATTTCGGATGTCTGCAGCTGCTACATAGCGAGATACATCGTCAAGGAGGCCAGCTACGGCCTTTTCTAACTGCGAAGACATCGCGCATTTGAGGTGCTGGTACAGTGTGTGATCGAGCTGTACGCTGTGGATCGCCTTCGAATTACCAAAATAGAACGCGACGCCCCATGTAACCAGCGGCCCTCTATGGTCATTTCGGAATTCAAAACGAACGCCGCTCTTCAACTGGAGGTTTGGTATAGCGAACCGGAACGTCCGATTAAGGGGATAGCGTGCTCCCGCGCGCTCCGGTGGCGTTACTGCTGGCGCTGGTACTGGAGTGACTAATCCTTTCGCAACTTCAGAAAGTGCCATTAAATCTTCAACAGGGTGATCCTGAAGTGCGTGCCCTATCAGATAGCTGAAAGACGGTGGCACGGCATTTCCAATCATTCGCAGCTTCTGACTATAGCTTGTTCCGTAGAACTGAAATGTAATCGGGAAGCCTTGAAGGCTCGCCCGCTCTCGCAGAGTTAACCTTCGAAACTCGCTCTGATCGCTGTCCGTAGCGATAACGACGCTCTCACGAGATACACGTGTGCAGGTTGCAGTGATAGTCCGAACGGTCTTGTCCAGTGGGTCTGGGAATGGCATTGCGTTGTAAATCGTATGGGTTGTCTTGTTCGCCTTGTTGATCCGGACCTCCTCTGAATTGAGAACATCCTCCTCGACGTGGTCTGTAAGGCGCTCTTGCGGGATCGACATTCCAAACATCGGATCAGCGGCGGGTTCTCGTGTAAGCGATCGGATCACATCGCCGAGGAGTAGCTGTTTGGTGGTTGCTCGGTATGACTCAAGCAGACTGATATCAAAATTGCCCGCAATGCATCTACGTCGCCGCTGCGGTAGGCCATAGTCAGCCATATCAACAATGTGCGTTACGCAGTCCAGATGAGCGAACTGCTCAAGTGCTCCCCCTGTCTGAAGCTCTGCTTCGATGATTTTTGCGACACGAGGGACATTCTCCATAGCCCAAACACGCGGCTTGAGGTGGTCGACGATCGCCAAAAAGCACTTCACATCTCTGAGGCCGTCAGCAATATCGCCGCCGCCACCGCGATTGCTATACGAAAATTGAGTGCATGGCGGGCTGCCAACAACAATTTCGATGTCTTTAGGCAAATCCGCTAGCGCCAAACGCCTGATGTCGACCGTCTGGGCTTGATGCAAATTGTTCTTGAAGTTGGTCTCATTAGCAGGCCCCCACTGCTCGTAGGACGCCACGACCTCAACGCCTGAGAGCCTAAGCCCAAGTGACCACCCACCAACCCCTGAATAAAGGTCAATCGCCCTTGGCATTTTTTGTTCTCTAGTCACTTTACCTCCAGCGAATACTCAGGCTCCCTTCAATAGATCCTCTCCAACAATTGCAAGATCTTTTCGCACCTAAATCTTCATTCCGGCAGCTCAAGGCGCAAAAATCAATCCTCTGGTTGGAAGGCACCGGCCTTGGACAGGCGTTCGTTCTTTCAACAAATGCTCCTAGCGCGCTGCGAGGGATTGCATTTCTCGTAAGCTTAGGCATCTTGCCAGAGGGGCCGGTCTGCAGACGAGTTCTGCGTCGCGACATAGGAGCAATTTAGTCGCTGTGGGAGCAATTGTGGTAGCGGGCCCACAAAGCGCGTTATCTTTCCGTTAAATCACAACTGGTTGCATCAGCCCACTTGCCACCTCCGTCTCCGCCATGTTCCTCTGTATTTATTGGAAAATAACTAGGCAACAGCCGTTATTCCCGTAAAGGCTCCCCGAAAGACCAGCCTCTGGCGTGGTTCTTACGCGACTCCGGGCGAGCGCGCGCTAGGTAGGCCCTTTGGCAAATATCCAGGGGGAGGGCCTCATAGAGGGGCACGAGAGGAACCACCGTTGCCTGCCTCATGCTATGCAGGGTCTCGAAAATTTGCTGCCAAAATTGCTGGCGGCGGAGACCCTTCCGTTTTGATTGCCTTTTATGCCCAACTCCTCAGCCATCTCGCGATATGACTTGAAAAGACGAGTTATCCCGGCGAGGTCGCAGAGGCCGCGCTCGCCCATGCTATCGCAAACATGGTGGAGGCGGCTTATCGACGCACGGACTATCTCGATAAGCGCAAGCCAATGATGGCGGACTGGGCGAAGTTCGTGGCTCGCGGAAAGTGCGATTATCGATGGCAGCTTTGCGCCCTCATTTCGGACATAGGCCGCATCGCCCACAGCTCCCGAAATTGGACCTTGCTGGTTAAACGCAGCAATGTCCGCTCTCTGGCTTTTTAGGGCGACCCGGGAATGTCGGGAATTGGAGTGGCTAGCTGCCGTCGTATTGCAGCACGTTGGAGACAGCTTCACGCCAGTCAGACCACGTCGCAGGATCACCGGACATGCCGTTCGACCAGACGCTCCGGCTCAAATCTGAGAGGAGGATCGAAAGATCGTCAGACGCTGCCCCGCGCATCTGCCAACAAACTTCCAGAAAACGTATCATCGCGTCGAAGGCTTGAAGCTCGCTCAGAGTCCTGAGGTCGGTCGTATCTTGGCGTTCCATATGCGCCTTATGCACTCTGGCAAAACGGTAGCAATGGGGTCGTACGCCTTATGTCAGCTTTAAGCGCCCAAGACGCCATTTCCGGACAGACTGCTATCGGCGCAGCCTTTCTTGCAACTGAAAGTCTTAGATTGGGGCTGAGAGCGGAGCGTCCCGCCTTGGCGTTTGGCACTGGCAATGGAAACTCTCATTTTCACTGTCGTGGCTACAAAAGACCCAAAATTTGCCAACCGCGGCTGGACTGCACTGAACCTAGATGAGCAGAGTTTCGCATGCACCGGTCGAGCCACTTGCGGTTCGGACAAGCGCTGGAACCGAGCCCTGCGAGATTGGCTGACGCGCTTTTTCAAAGCAAATCTAGACGCGGTTCCTTCAGCACCTCCACTTAATAGAAGCGATAGTAAGAGCGCACAGAGGCTAAACGAGCAAGGTGACACTTTGCAATTAAGTCGCAGAATCGTTCGCATCGTTGTTGACACTCATTCGCAAAAAAGTACTAGGGCCTAACTTGTGAGACATGCGCATCTAGGGATACATCGTGAACATCAATCTTCGCACCGCCTCTCGACTTGCTCTCGTAGCGGCGATGGGGCTCAGCAGTTCAGTCGTTCTGGCCCAGGAAAATAGCGTTCAAGACACAGGCTCGACGCAAGATACCGCCGAACCGCAAGATCCGGTCATCACTGTGCTGGCCACGCGTAATCCAAGCAATGCGTTCGATTTTCCGGGCCAGGTCACGGTGATCGACCGCGATATCATCGACGATTTCAACGCGAGCACTTTGCAAGATGTCTTTGTTGCCATTCCCGGCACCACCTTTGACAGCGGCCCGCGCCGCACGGGCGATGCACCCAACATTCGTGGCCTTTCCGGCAGCGGCGTGCTGATCTTTCAGGACGGCGCGCGCCAGAGCTTTATCTCGGGCCACGATGGCCGCTTCTTTATCGATCCCGAGCTGGTCCAGACCCTCGAAGTCGTGCGCGGTCCAAGCTCCGCCCTGTATGGCTCGGGCGCACTCGGCGGCGTGATCGCGACAACGACCAAGACCGCGCGTGATCTGTTGCAGGAGGGCGAGCGTTTTGGTGTGCGCCTCACGACGGGCTATCAAAGCGTGAACGATGAATTTCGCGTCGGCGTGACCGGCGCGGGACAATCGTCGGACGGCGTGTGGGACGCGCTCGCCAATGTCACCTATCGCGAATCCGGTGACATTGAGTTGGGGAGCGGCAACACCCTGCCCGCCGATGACGAGATCGTCTCAACCCTGTTCAAGCTGACAGCGCGCCCGTCTGACGCGCTTGAAATCACCGGCTCGTTCTCGAGCTTCAACGCGGATTCAACCGACCCGAGCAACCCGCAAGGCGCCAATGTGGCTGGCCCCGGAAACGAGCTCGTCTTCCGCGATATCACCAGCGAAACCGCGCAGATCGGCCTTAACTGGAACCCGGGAACGCCCGCCGTCGATCTCAATCTGGTGGGCTATTACACCAACAACTCGGTGGAAGAGGATGAGGTGTCGAGCGACCGCATCGCCGACCGTCAGGTTGAGACCATCGGCTTCCTTCTCGACAACCGCTCGCGCTTTGATCTGGGCGAAGGATCGAACCTCACGCTGACCTATGGCGGCGAGTACTACCGCGACGAACAGACCGGCATCGACACCAACACCGCCGATGGCACGCGCGGCGGGGTGCCGGACGCTGAGACTGAATTTGTCGGACTGTTTGTGCAAGCCGAACTGACGCTCGACAGCCTTGGCCCGATCCCAGGTGAGTTCACCTTCATCCCCGGCATCCGCTGGGACTCATTCCAATCGACGTCAAACGATGACACGTTTGAAGTCGACGACGATGAATTCTCACCTAAGGTCGGCATATCTTACAAGCCGATCCCCGAATTGCTGTTCTTCGGCAATTACGCGCTCGGTTTCCGCGCGCCGTCGTTCAACGAAGCCTTCGCCGATGGCGCGCACTTTGTGATTCCTGACCTGTCCGCTGCGCCCGGCCCAATGGGACCGCGCTTTGTGACGAACGAGTTTGTCGGCAACCCCAATCTGGGAGCTGAGGAATCGGAGACCTTCGAATTCGGTGTTGGCTTGCAATTGGATGACCTGATCAGCGGCGGCGACCGCTTTTCGATCAAGGGATCCTATTACGAAAGCGATGTCGACAATCTGATCGGGCTCGACGTCAACATCCCGACTGGATGCTTCGTCGCCAGTCCGTTTGTGCCGCCCTGCGGCTCTGGCCCGGCGTTCAACAATGTCAGCCAGAACGTTAACATCCGCAACGCCGAAATAAGCGGGGTCGAGATTGAATTCTCTTACGCCTCGGACGGCTTCTACGCGCGCGGCAACTTCTCGAGCATCGATGGCGTTGATGCGGGCACCGGCGAATTCCTCGAAGGCGTTTTGCAGCCCGACACGATCTTCCTCGATATCGGCCAGCGCTTTGGCGACAGCGGTTTCCGTCTCGGCCTGCGTTCGATCTACGGGACGGAGTTTGACGAGGTGAACGACACGCTTGACACGCGTGGCGATTACTTGGTCAACGATCTCTACCTCGTGTTTGAACCCGAAAGCGGCCCTCTCAAAGGATTCCGCGTTGACCTCGGCGTGGACAACGTCGCGGACACCGATTTTGAAGTGGTGTTCGCAGGCGTCAGTCAGCCGGGACGCAACTTCAAAGCCGCCGTAAGCTGGTCAAAAGGGTTTTAATAGCAGCCCGCTTGTTGTATTTCATTCGCAATAGCCCCCTCAAACATGGACATCCTGTCATGCTGAAACTCACCAAATCCCTTCTCGCCAGCGGCCTTGCTGTCGTTGCTCTTGCCACGGTCCCAGCACCTGCACTGGCCGACGGCCACATGGACAAGGAAGCCAGCGCCGACGCGGCCAAGGCCGAATTTGAGGCGGAACGCGCCGCGATCCTTTCGATGGCTGGAGACCACGCCGTGACCTTCGATATGAAGGAAACGACTTCGTGGATAGAGGATTACGAGCCGATCGATGCCAAGATCTCGGGCGGGTACGAATCGGTGCGCGTGGTTGAGGATACCGGCACCAAGATCGCGCTGCAGCACCTGCTGGTCGTCGACATGGACGGGACGCCTTACGTGGTGAAGCACTGGCGTCAGGACTGGGAATACGAGCCCGAGACGCTCCTCACCTTCTCCGGCGGCGACACGTGGGAACTGACCGAAGTCGCCGCTGAAAAGCGCAAAGGCGCGTGGTCGCAAACGGTCTATCAAGTCGATGACAGCCCGCGCTACGCCGGCATTGGCGATTGGGACGAGGTCGACGGCATCCAGACCTGGACGTCGAACAAAACCGCCCGCCCACTCGCGCGCCGCGACGCGATCCGTAAGCCGATTTACGACCGCTATTACGGCGTGAACCGCCATCAGATCGGCCCCAAGGGCTGGATCCACTGGCAAGACAACCTCAAGCTGATGAGCGCCAAGGATGGGTCAGGCAAACTGGTGCCAGTGGTGCAGGAATCGGTGCTTAACACCTATGAGCGCTGGGACGGTTACGACGTCGCGGCGGCGGAAAGCTATTGGGCCAAGACCAAGGATTACTGGGCCGCGATCCGCGCCAAGTGGGACGAGGTCGCGCTAGCTAATGGCGGCATCAAGATCGAGCAGAACCCGGAAGTGGGCACGACCATTGCGGGTGAATTGCTGAAGATGGCCGACGCGATCAAAAAGGGTGAGACGCCGTCTGAAGAGGCCTCGGCCAAAGCCACCGCGATGATCGAAGAAGGCACCAGTGTGTTGCTTGCGGGCGGCTAAAAGCCCTTCAAAAATACCTTAGGAAGATGGCTGCTGAAGCCACTCCAAACAAAAACAAACCCCAGCCGATCTCCACCGGCTGGGGTTTGTTTTTGCGCAGATCACGCTTGGGCTTTCTTGGCAGAGCGTGCGCCAGCGGCCCTAGACAATCGGCGATTATTCAGCGGGTTGGAGCTCTCCAGCGGGTTGCGCTTCAACCGCTTCCTTCTTGCGCCGCCGCGTGTCCGCAGGGCGTTCAGCCGGAAGCTTCGCTGCGACAAAGACCACCGCCGTGCCGAGCGTCAGAAACGCCAGATCGAACCACGCCGAACCCGCTGAGCCCGTGCCAAAGGCGCTCCACATCACATCGCCTGTGACGACCCAATTGAGCGGCGCCAGAGCCGCCAACCCAAAGCCGGTCACCGCAAGCAATTCGCGGTTCGCTTTGTAATCGTTGCCCCGGAAGAAGGCGAACACGGCCACTGCAATCCAAGCGGCAAACAGGAAGATCACCGCAGAAGAATAGCGCGCCGCTTCAGCGCCCCAATAGACCTTGTCGAACGCCAGCACACTGACAGCGGCCAGTGGCAGACCCGCGCATACGCCCGTATTGATTGCGCTCAAGATTGCGTAATACCGGTCGCTTTTTTTGCCCTCCCCGCCATACCGACGCCGTTCAATCCACATCATGTTGCCCAGCGCTGACATCACCGCGATGCCCATGCCAAGCACGAAGTAAATCAGCTTGAGCGTGATCCCGCCGTAAGTGCCGTAGTGAAGCGGCGAGAAGGTCGCGAGAACATAGGCAAACGGGCCGTTGGTTAGGAAGAACTCTTGGCTTTTCTGACGCTCTCCGGTCACCGCGCTCATCGTCAGCGTGTCGGAGTAAAGCAGGCGCTGTTCCGCCTTGTAGCTCAAGATCGCCTTAGCGTTCTGATCGCCCCAGTTAGTGTAGCGGATGAAGTTCACCTCGTTCCCCGTTTCGGGGTGAATGCGCGGACCGATCTCATCGACCGGGATCATCGGTGCGGAGATGCCGGCGCGGGTCGGCTGATCCAGCCCCAGTTCCGCAATCAGAGCCTCCTGATCGCCTTTCATCGTGACGAAGGCCATCAGCGGCAGCAGCAGCGCAATCACGCCCAGAAACGCACCGGTGAGCGCGATCATCGCGGCAAAAGGCGAGGTCCACAGGCCCATCACCTTATGGCTGTCCTGCCATTTGAGGCGCACCGACTTGAGGTAGCGCAACGTGAAGAGTTCCTTGGTTATTTTTGTATGGGCCACGATCCCGGTGAGGATCAGAAGCAGAAACGCGATGCCGACAAGCCCGACGATGATCCGGCCTACTTGCCGTCCACCTATGGCATCGGGCCAGGATAGGTCGCGGTGCAGGTCGTAGAGCAACCGGTTGGCGCCTTCTTCGCGATAAGCCAGTTCTTCGCCCGTGGTCGCGGATACGCGCGCTTCGATGCTTTGAAACTCCTTGTTTGCGTCCGGGCCGCCTACAAAAAGGTCATAATGGCCGTGTTCGCCATGCGGTACGCCGATATTGACGAAGTTCGGCTCAAACTTGCCGTCTACGCGGGCGACCAGTTCTTCTACCTTGTCGTGGATCGGAACGGGGTTGGCCGTGATTTCGCCTCGGCGCGCATCGTCTTCCCACGGTTCAAATTCATGATGGAACAACGCCACGCTTCCGGTGAAGCAGACGAAGAACATCATGATGCCAAGGCAAACGCCCGTCCATGAATGCAGATCATAAATGCGGATTTGACGTTCGCGATTGGCCATGGGTCACTCGTGAATTTTTAAACAGGTGGGGGGCTGACAGCGATGATGACACCGCTAACGAGACTTATTCCTAACAGATACAAGGTCACACGCCAACGCCCGGGATTCCAATAGAGCCAGAATTGAAACCCCACCCAGACGAGCGGCATGAAGATCGTGAGGAAGAATACCTTCTGCGCAAAGTCCGCCGGGAAGGCGACCGTAATGGCGGCGGTCAGCAGAAAGGTCGCGACGAACGCCCAGATTAGAGCGCTCCAAAGCCGCGGATTGCGCCACGTGCCGTAGCATATGCCGACAAAGACCGTCCCCAGGACGCCGATCATTACCGGGCTCATATGCCAGACCCCCAGGGCACGATGACCAAACCGGTCGCAAACACCGCAACGCACACAGCGGCGAGCGGCGCGTGCGCTTTCTTGAAGGTCGCCTCCAGAAACACGCTAATGATCGCGGCGGCGACCCAAGCGCCCACCCAAAGCGGGATGCCAACCTCCCAACCCTTGATGGAAACGCTCAGGCCAAGCGCAACGATCGCGCCGACCCAGCCGAGCCCATAGGCCGCACGCTGAAGCGCGAGCGAGTCCTTGACCCGCTTAAATCCTGTGCGCTTCTTCGCCGCATGGAAGAACGCGTAAGAGCACACATAAAGTAACGCGGTGATTGTGAGCAGGTCCATGAAACGCGCCGTTATCAGAAGCTTCCGGTCAAGCGGACACCGAACTGGCGCGGCGTGTTGACGATGGCGGTGGTCTGCGTGTTGGGCACAAGACCGCCGCCAGCCGCCAGATCATTGAACGGGTCGAACGTGAAGAAGTCTTCGTCAAACAGGTTGCGAGCGAAGACCTCGACCGTGAAATAGTCAGCCTCGTATCCAATGTTCAAATCGACGGTGAAGGCGCTGTCGTTGAAGCCGGAGGGCGCCTGCACACGCGCGCCCGTTCCGGTCGGATCCTGCGGGACGAGGCTAGTGAAGCTGCCATCGGTCAAACGGGTTTGCAGGTTTCCGTACACGCCGCTCGGGTGCTCGTACCGTCCGCCGAAACCCACCGTCACATCAGGCGCATAGGTGAATTCGAACCCGGTGATATCCTGCCCGAGCACGTTACCAGCGTCGGTGAACTCGGTGTCCGAATACCCCAGATTGGCAAACATGGTTAGGCCGTCAGCCGGCTCGAAACTCGCTTCGAGCTCAAAACCTTTAAGCCGCGACTTACCCGCGTTGGTCGTCAGAGTGTCGAGCGGGTTGGTGCTCAACTGCACTGTGATCTGCTGATCGGTGTAGTCGATGATGTAGGCGTTCGCGTTGAACACAAAGCTATCACCCCACAGCGAACGGAACGACAATTCGTAGTTGTTCGTGAACTCCGGATCGAAACTGCTGACGATGCCTGCTTCTTCTAGTGCTGACTGATCGCTGCCTGGAGGGGCAAGCGCGGCGCGGAACGTGTTGAACGACAAGGCACCGGCGCGATAAGCACGCTGATAGGTGAAGCCCAGCGAGACGTCAGGCGTGAAGTCGTAAACAATCCCGGCCTTGGGCAAGAAGGCGTTGAAGGTATTGTCGGCTTCGAATGTGAAAGCGTTGCTGAACTGCGCCGTC
Organism: Pseudomonadota bacterium; assembly: GCA_039815245.1. Classification (GTDB taxonomy): domain Bacteria; phylum Pseudomonadota; class Alphaproteobacteria; order Sphingomonadales; family Sphingomonadaceae; genus Erythrobacter. Next base: position 52,311 of record JBCBZR010000007.1, read on the forward strand.
GTGGCCGCGAGCACTTGATCGACCAGCGGGTCGCCAATTGTGATCACTGGAACGCTGGTGGCGTCAAAGGCGGTCTGCACGACCTCCTCGGTGTCGTAGCGCGCGCCCAGAGTGATGTGCAGGCTGTCGGTTACATCGAAGGTCGCCTCCCCGAAGATCGCGTAGTTGCGAACATCGGTGGTGCTGGTGCGCTGAAGGCGAACCGGGAAAGACGGGACGTTGGTCACGATGGCCTGACGCACGGCGGTCGCTTGCGCGAGAGTTTGCGCGTTAACGTCGCCAAAAATGAGAGCGGCCAAAGTGGTCGGGTCGGGGAAGGCAAAGTCAGTGTTGACCGCCGTGCTGTTGTCGCTGTTGAACCCGCCGACATTGTCATAGAAATACCCGCCCAGCAACGCGGTGATCCCGTCGCCATCATACGCCAGACGCAATTCCTGCGTGAAGATGCGGTCATCCGACATCGACATTTGCAGCGTATCCTGAACGCCGGGGGCGATCGGGCTGGTGATGGGGTTGTCGCTGTCCGCGTCGAAATCGAAGAAGCTGTCGCTTTCGATGTAGGCGGTGACGGACGTGAGGCTGAGCTCGCTGGTAAAATCATAGCTCAGTTCCGCAGACGCGATATAGGCCTCGGCGCCCTGACGATCGATCAGGTTCTGGTTCGAAATCCGCTCTCCCGTGCGGCGAAACACATCTTCGATAACGCGGTTTTCGCCTTCAGTGTTGTCGGAATAGGTGAAATTGAAGCGCGCGCTGAAATCGGGCGCGAAATCCGGCGTCAAAAGCAGGGTCGCACGCGCGGTGATCGCTTCAGATTCGTCGATATCATCGAGATTGAGGAAGGTGTTTTCAACAAAACCGTCGGAACGCTGATAGTCCGCCGCGAGACGCAGGCCGACCTGCCCCGGCGCGATTGGAACGGTCAGAGCGCCAGAGGCGCGCAGAGAGTTGAATTCGGCCACTTCAACCTGCGCATCGCCGCTCCAGTCGCTGCCCGGATCGGCTGTGCGAATGACAATCGCCCCGGCGAGCGAGTTACGCCCCTGAATAGTGGACTGCGGTCCGCGGAAAATCTCAACGCTTTGCGCGTCCCAGATACTGAACGCGCCGTTTGTCAGAAGACTGCTTGGGATGAACACGCCGTCGACAAAGATAGAGGCCACATCGCTCGTCGCCTCCCCAGATCCAGCGCCAGTGTTGCGCAGGCCACGGATCGAGAAGCCCGCCCCGTCAAACAGACTCGCGACGTTCGCTGTCTGTCCGATGACGTCGAACACATCGCGGAAGTTCTTTTCATTGATGGCTTCGGCGTCAATCACCGCGACCGAGGCTTGCGTGTCCTGAAGACTGCGCGAAATCTTCTGACCGGTAACAATTATGACCTGCTGATCGTCTTCCGCCTCTTCGTCATCCGGCACCTCCATATCAGCGGAAGGCGCGTCTTGCGCGAGCGCTGCGGCGCTGCCGAATGTGAGAGCGATCGCGCCCGTTCCAAGCATCAGAGTGCGGCGCGCGGCACGCCGAAAATCGGTGTTCATCTGTAATCCCCTGGAAAATCCCGTTAGCGCGCTAACGAGAGTCATTCTTATTTTCAATATTTTTGATACTTATTCGCAATTAACGCTGCAAAGTGGCTAATCCGCCACATGCGCGAAGTGGCGCACCAGACGCTGACACGTTGACCACAGCGAGTTGCGCGCGCTTACGCCCAGCATGTCTTCGATCATTTCATCGAAGGCGCAGCGGTCCGAACGCGTCGCCGCTTCGCAGAGATCGGCGAGCAACATTTCATCGTAGCTCAGCCGAGGGTTGCAAGGGAGGTGAAGCGAAATCGGCTCAGGCCAAGCGCGGCCCGCCTCGTCGACAAACACATGAAAGCTTGAAACAGCGTCGCGACAGCCAAGCAGCTGCGCCAGTCGGTTTGGGCAATAGGCCTTCGAAGCCCTCGCCACGTGGCAATACCGCAAAGCGCTGACAATGCGCGTCCGCGTTGTATCGATGTGGCGAATGTCGGGCGTGTGGGTAAGCTGATCGAAGTCAAAGGGCATGAAGCGCGCCTCCCTGTTGGTGCGAGCCAAACGGGCAATCTTGCTGATTGGCGGGTGATGCCGTGAGGTTGGAAACGGCGGGCGGTGCGGCGAAACCCATGGCGTCGCACACGCAGCTCGCCGCCCAGCTGATGGCGCCGGGCAGCCCGTGCGGAATAGCGCGCGATCCGCGCATGGGCCGCAAAGAAGGCGCATGCCGGACGACGCCTAACAGCGCTTTTTCATCGGATGATAGGCTCTGACTGCAACAGCATTCGCGAATCAGGGGCCGCCCCAGATGCCCTTCAGTAAGTTCAAACAGACTGCAACAGGCCGGCGCGGATTGATCGGGAAACCGATGCTTGGCCGCCTCGGCGTACATTTCGGGGAGGGGGTTTTGGCCCCCTTCGCGGCCCATCGCCCAAAGGCGAAACAAACGCACGAAGATCGCCTCTTTGAACGCCTTTTGCTTGCTGTGTCGCATCATCACCTCCTGCGAATCTGTTAGGCCTCGCTCCACCTTCGAATCTCCTATTGCATATCATTCGCAATACGAGCAAGGAGCTTTCATCAATCAGGCGGGAGAAACGCCATGACACAGAAGAAGTCGCTGGTTCTCGATCGCGGGGGCACCTCGCTCGATCATGTCGCACTGGGCGTGCCCGACACCAAGCGCGGGGTCGAAGAGATTGCCGCGCGGCTTGGCTTTGAGCCGATCCTGACTGAACCAGAACCCGATCAGTTTTATTGGAGCGCAGCCCTGCCCTTGGGCGCGGGCCGTTTTCTCGAGATCCTGGGGCCCAACCCCGCCTTCACCAAATTCAATCCCTTTATCGAAGTGGTGAAGCGCCTCGATGGACCAAGACCTTTGTTCTGGTATGTCGCCACCGACGATTTCGCCGCATTTCAGGCCGCCGCCAAGCAGGCGGGCGCTCCGGTCGAACGGATGGAAACCGTGACATACGAGAAACGCGGGCAAGTCACCGATTACACGCGCGGCTATCTTGGCCCCGGCTTTCTAAGCGTCAGCCCCAACGTGATCGAATGGCGTTCGCGCTATTCAGCACTGGACGAAGGCGAAGGGCCGCAATTCTTGGGGCTGCAACTCAGCCACCCGGAAGCCGACCGGCTCAACGCGTCTTTTGCCAAACTCGGCATTGATCAGCTGGTCCACAGAGGACCGCATTCGATGACCCTAACCCTTGGCACGCCGAATGGCCCGGTCGAGTTTTCGGGCGAAGGGCTGGAGTTTCGTGGTGCCGGCGCACTGGCGGCCATGGCGCGCAGCTATGGTCGGTGGCTGTGGGATAAGGTAGCCTGAAACGGGGCCATTGGGAGGGAGATATGCCGCAAATTGACAGCGTCGCCGGGCTTGAAGCCATCGTTGGCAAGAAAGCACCCGCGCTCGACATGAAGGTGGTGGACCATATCGATCCGGCCTCGCAAGCTTGGCTGTCGCATTCAACCGTCACGCTCGCGACCTTCGGCAGCCCGGATGGCCCGGCCATGGTCATCGGCGGCGGGACGGCGGGTTTCGCCAACGGAGCGGATAAGACCCTTCGGATCCCCCGCGAGAACCTCGATGACCATACTGGCGTCCAAGTCGGCGCGCCGTTTGGCTCGCTGTGGCTGGTGCCTAGCATGAATGAGACCCTGCGTATCAATGGAACGGTGAAATCCATTTCGACCGACGCGGTGATGATCGATGTGACCGAATGCTATCTCCATTGCGCCAAGGCCTTCTTGCGATCCGGCTTCTGGCAGGCTGCGCCGGGCAAAGATGCGCCAACCAAGACCCCCGATTTCGCTAAAGCGGCGTGCCTAATGGCGCTTGGAACAATCGACAGCGAAGGGCGAGCCGATGTCAGCCCTAAGGGTGATCCAGCTGAGAGATTGCTGCGCTTTAATGGAGAACGCTTGTTGTTTGCCGACCGCCCCGGAAATCGACGCACCGACAGCTTTCGCAACATTCTGGTGCAGCCGCGCGTTGCGATCATGGCTTTTATTCCGGGGGCCTGCGACGTTCTGCATGTCCAAGGTGACGCCTCTCTGACCGATGAAATCGAAACGCGCCGTCTCTTTGAGGTCCAAGATAAGGTGCCCAAGCTGGCCATTGAAGTTCGCGTCACCGATTGCGCAGTCACCTCGTCCCCGGCCCTTCAAAGCGCGCAGCTTTGGCCTGCGCCACCTCCGCCCGCAGACCTGAAGCCCGCCAAAATCTTTGCCGAGCATATGCGTCTGAGCAAACAGAAGTCGCTTTCGGCCCGCATGGCTAAAGCGGCGGTATCGGTGCCGGGACTGGTGCGAAGAAGCCTCGAAAGCGACTACGAGAAGAACCTCTACTAGGGATCAGGACCGATGCAGCGCGCGATCATTTTTGCCGGTTTGATGGTCTTTGCCATGGGGCAAACGATCCTGTTCGCGCTGCTCGGCCCCGCAACGCGCGAGATGGGCTTTGCCGAATGGCAGGTGGGCGCAATTATCTCGGCCTCTGCGGTGGTCTTTGTCGCGATCTCGGCCTTGTGGGGGCGCATCGCGGACCGCTGGGGGCGCAGGAACACAATTGTCACTGGACTGCTCGGCTATTCGGTGTCGACCTTTCTGTTCGCCTGGCTGTTGAACCTCGGGATCGAAGGGACGCTGGTCGCGGGTACGGCGTTCGCAGCGCTGATCGCGGCGCGCGTCGCCTACTCGCTCACCACAAGCGGTATTCAGCCTGCGGCGGTCGCCTTGATGGCGGACCTCACGTCGAGTGAGGATCGCTCCGCCGGGGTGGCGGCGGTGGGCGCGGCGTTTGGCCTTGGCACCGTGCTTGGTCCGGCGCTGGCTTTCGCGGTTGTGGGATTTGGCCTTTTGACGCCGCTCTGGATCGCGGCGGGCGCTGCCTTGGTGATCGCTGCCCTCGCCGCGCGCTTTGTCAAAGATCCGCCACGCCGGGAGAGTGACGACCCCAATTCAGCGGATGCAAAGCCCGACCTGCGGGCGCTCGCTCCGTTTCTCTTGCTGGGCTTGGGCACGTTTATCGCCATCGCGGCCATCCAGCAGACCATGGCTTTCTACATTCAAGATTTTACCGGCGCGGACGCGCTGGAGACCGCACGGCTGGCGGGCAATGCGTTTGTCGTTCTCGCTTTGGCGAGTTTGGCTGTGCAAGGCGGGGTTGTGCAGCGGTTGAAACCGTCTCCGGTCAAGATGTTGAGCGTCGGTTTCCCGATTGCAGCGGCGGGTATCGCGATCATGGCTCTGGCGCCGACCTATTGGATTATCGTGGTGGGTTTTGGCGTGATGGGCGCCGGATTTGGCCTTGTCCAACCGGGCATCAGCGCCATCGTATCGCTGGCCACCGGAGCGCAAGCGCAGGGCAACGCGGCGGGCTATGTCCAAGCGGCCATGGCCGGCGGTTTTGTGATCGGGCCTCTGGCGGGGACGCTGATCTATCCGCTGACACCGGCCGCGCCCCTGTGGTTGGCGCTTGCGTGCTGCCTTGTGTGTTACGCTGTGTTCTTGTGGGTGGCGAGAGCGCAATCTGTCTCGACACGGTCGACTTCAAGTGAGGTTTGAGAGGCAGCGAAATAGCGCTTAGGTGTTAAACTAGGCCGCCGTTGGCCGCGCAGGAGATGAGCGCGAATAGCAGAGAGACGGCGCAAATCATGAAGGCGCTTGCCGAGGCGGGAACACCCTCGTGCCAAGCGCTCTGGATTTGGCCATCGGGAACCCATTGCTGAATGGCGCTGGTTTTCTCGGTGGTGTCACGCGGGTGCATCGAACTCACCTTACTATCCGATTGTTGCCGAAGGCTTCTCGGCACAGGGGGCGTGCACCTTCAGCTTTGCCGTTTCAAAATCCATTCCTGAACGCACGGCGTTGACCGCCCAATGAATGGAGTCACTCAGGATATCGTTACAGTCCGATGGATTGGAGGTCGGCTCCATCTTCAAGGTCCTGAGCAAACGAAGCTCATCCTCCGAATAATGCGGGTCCGCTATGCTCGCTGGCACTAACGAGCGGCCCAATTGCGCCTCCAGAAGATCGAAAAGGCATCCACAGGCAGCCCCCGTGAAACTTGCAAAGCCTTGGTGCTCCACTTCCGACCGGAGCGCGAGAATCGGATGCACGCCTTCCTCACGCGCTTGCGCCCATAGCCGGAACAGGCGGATGAACAGGACATCCTTGAACCCTCGCCTGATGGGCTTGGAGAATGGTTTATGCACGTCGTCGCCTCCAGATGTCGAAAAAGATGCGCTATTATTGCAATTAAGATTGACTCGCATTTGCATAGAAGGCAATAGCCAAAATTAAGGAGGACAGGGGTCGCAACGGACGGGAGTTCGCTAGCACCCATTACTCAGGGTTGCGTCGGTACGCCGTTGCTGGCCTATCCGGCGTGACAACCCAAACTGCTCTCCCAGGCTGTTTATCCCACAGCCTTATTGGCCTCGATCGGTGTCCTGCTTTTCACCGGTCGAGGCCAGCTTTTCTTCACCAAGCGATCACTTTCTCCGCACCATATAAATGCGATTGACTCTCATTTGCTTTAATGCATATCTCTACGAGTTAGTCGCATTTGCACTATTTGGGAATCATTCATTCATGACAAAGCGTATCTCTCAGCGCCGTTTCTGGTGCGCGTCCTCTCTCGCTCTGGCCGCTATAGCCATGCCCGCCTCGCTCGCCGCACAGGAAATCGACGAGGACAAAGTTGAAGAAACCGAAGACGGTCAGGAAATCGGCACCGTCGACATCGGTGAGAGCGTCCGCTCGATCCAGACCAACACCGCCACCCCCACCACAGTGATAAACCGCGAGGAAATCCTCGACCGTCAAGCCAACACGATCGCCGAACTGGTCGACTCGGTTCCCGGCGTAAGCCTCGTCAACGGATCGACCCCCATCGGCTCCAGCATCTCGATCCGTGGCTTTGGCTTCAACCAGGTGTTCGGGACCGACAGCAAGGTCCAGATCCAGATCGACGGCGCCGCGTCAAACCCCGACGAGATCTATCGCTTGGGCAACCAGATCTTTACCGAGCCTGACCTTTATAAATCGGTCGAAGTGATCCGAGGCACCGTGGGCAGCTTCGAATACGGGTCAGGCATTATCGGCGGTCTCATCCGCCTCGAAACCATCGACGCGCTTGATCTCACTGAGGGAAAAGCTGGCGTCGCACTTAACCAGACCTTTGGCTACTTCACCAATGGCGATGGCTTCCAAAGCTCCAGCACGCTCGCCATCGCACCGTCTGACCGGGTCGAACTGCTCGGCAACTTTACCTATCGCGAACAGGGCAACCCCGATGATGGTCGCGGCAATCCGATCGGCAATAGCGAGTTCGAACTGCCATCCTTCCTGATCAAGGCGGGCGCCTATCTTGACCCGGACAAAGAGCACTATGTGCGCGCCAGCTTCCAGCAAAGCACGACCGCCGACCGCGACGTGCCGCTCGACACCTTCATCACCGAGACTGACTTCTTCGGGAATGTGGACCGCGACACAACCAGCCAAACCGCAATCCTGCGCTACAATTTCAACCCTGTTTCCAGCGACGCGATCGACCTGTCGGCGCAGTTCTCCTACTCGAACCAGGACATCGAGCAGACGTTCATTCCGGGCAGCACCAACCCGCCAGGATTTGATAACTTTGTATCGGGCCTCGGCAATGCCGATCTGCAGTTTGAGACCTATCAGCTCCTCGTCAAGAACTCGGCCTTCTTCTCAACCGGATCGGTGCAGCACAATCTGCGCGTCGGCGTAGATTTCCGCCGCAATGTGCGGCTCGACGCCAACTCGGCGCCGGGCGGCGAAGACGAACGCATCGCCTTCTTCCTCGTCGACGATATCGAGCTGGTGCGCGGCCTAACGCTGACCCCGGCGATCCGCTACGAAACGCAAGACTTGGAAGCCGAACCCGCATTGGACGATGGCACCGATTTCAGCGGTTCGCGCGATGCGCTGATGGGCGGCGTTTCGCTGCGGTACGAGCTGGAAAACGGCCTCGCCTTCTTCACCAGCTGGGCTGAATCCCGCAATCTGCCCATCTTGGACGATCTCGAGAACCCAGTCTTGCGCGGGCAGATTGAAGTGGGCCAGACATTCGAAGCGGGCGCCTCCTACAACAAGATAGGGCTGTTCAGCGAAAACGATGCCCTCGCGCTCAAACTGAACTACTACAGCAGCGATGTGGACAGCCTTTCGAGCACGTTCGGCGTCGCGGCGGTCGAAACCGAAGGGGTCGAAATCGAGGGATCCTACGCCACGCGCAGCGGGTTCTACTTCGACGTCAACGCCAGCATTATTTCAGGCGACGAGATCGACGCCGATGGCGTCGCGACCGACTGGCGCAACCTGCCGCAAAACACCTATCAGGCGGCGTTCGGTAAGCGCTTTGGCGATCTGTTGAACCTGCGTTGGGAAACCGTCATCGCCGAGGACCGCGTTCAGGACGGCGTCAACGAAGACAACGGCTTCGACGTACACAACATCCGCGCCAATCTCACGCCAAGCGGCGGCTTCCTCGACGGGCTCTCCCTGCGCGTAAGCGTCGAGAACCTGTTCGACAGCTTCTACCAACCCGCTCGCGCCTTGCGCGCCGCACCGGGCCGCAACTTCAAATTCACCGTGGCCAAAAGGTTCTGAGCCAACAGGGGGTGTGACGCGCCATTGCGGGGCGGGCGACTGTCCCGCGGTGGCGCGCATACTGTTTCATAAGGGCAGAAAAATTCGATGACGGACATGTTTGGAGCGATCTGGGATACGGTTCTTTTGGGTGGGCCGGTCCTCATTCTTCTCTTGATCGCCAGCGTGCTTTCGCTCGCGCTGTTTGGCGTGAAGGTTCAGCAGTTCCGCCGTGCGGGTGTGGGCCAACATGATGAGCTGGTGAAGCTCATTCGCCTGAACGATCGCGGCGAAGTGGCCGAGGTTGAGAAACAACTGGACGGAGCGACGGCTTACCTCGGCCGGTTTGCTTTGCTCGCCGTGCGCAGCGGCAACGCGAAAGAGGCGCGCGAACGGCTTGAAGCCGAAGCCGAGCAAAGCTTTCTCAAATTGGAAAGCGGGCTGCGCATTCTCGATATCGTCGCGCAAACCGCGCCGCTTCTGGGTCTGTTCGGAACGGTTCTAGGCATGATTGAGGCGTTTCAGGCGCTTCAAGGCGCGGGCTCTCAGGTTGATCCCAGCGTTCTGGCGGGTGGGATCTGGGTCGCGCTGTTGACCACGGCGGCGGGCCTTGCGGTCGCCATGCCAGTGTCTATCGGCCTTGCCTGGCTGGAAAGCCAGCTCGACCGCGACCGGGCCATGGCCGAACGCATTCTCAGCGCTATTGCGACCCCTCTGCCGTCTGCCACGCAGCCGGTTCTGGCGGCCAGCGAAGGGAAAAAGGTGCGCGCGTGATTACGGCCAGCCGTCGGCGTCGACGCACCTTGTCGATCACGTCGCTTATCGATGTGATCTTCCTCTTGCTGCTGTTCTTCATGCTGGCCTCTTCATTTCAGCAGTTTTCCGAACTCGAAGTCGCGGGTGTATCGGGCGGCGGGGCGAGCGCGACTGACTCGGAGGATGTGCCCTTGCGCCTTGTGATTGAGCCGAACGCTTTGACGTTCAACGGCTCACCGACCGGGCAAGAGGCCTTGCTGCAGCGGCTGAACGCGCCATCGGATGAGGCCAAACGCCTGAACGTTGAGGTCACGCCCGGCGTAACCTCACAGCGTCTTGTCGATGTGCTGGTGCAACTTGAGCCGATTGATGAACTTGAGGTCAATCTGGTGGTGCCGTCATGATCGCCAGTCGCCGCCGCCGGGTGGAGCGCGAGCCCACCATCGCGCTCATCAATATCGTATTCCTGATCCTGATCTTCTTCATGGTCGCCGGAACCTTGTCGCAAACGCCCAAGGCGGCCTTTGAATTCGTAAGCAGTAGCGATCTGGAATGCTGCGCCCCGGGGGACACTTTGACGATCTCTGGCGAAGGCGCGCTCGCCTATAACGGCGCGGATTATGGCGATGTCAGCGCCCTGGTCGCCGCCAATCCGGAATTGCGCGATGTGACCCGCGTGATCCCCGCGCGCGATCTGCCCGCGACGCGGCTGATGGCCCTGCTAAAGGATTTGCGTTTGGCCGGTGTGAAGCAGCTGGTTCTGGTGACAGAGCGCGCCTCGTGACCCGCGCTGCAACTGCCACTCTATCGCCAGCCGAGGCGCTTGGCGAGGAACAGGAAAAGACCCTGCGCCAGTTTGCGATCGCGGCTGGCGTGTCGCTGGTCGCGCACGCGCTGGTGCTGCTGCTGTTTGTGGAACCGAGCTACGAGGAGGCGCGGCTTGCGGGCGGCGGCGCTTCGTTCGGGCTTTCGGGCGGCGGTCTGGGCGAAGGCGCGGACACTGCGCCGCCGAGCGAGGCCGATGCCTCAGAAGAGAACGCCGAAGAGGCGGTGACGGAACTGAGCGAGGCGCTGGAGGCCGAGGCGCAGGATCCCGCAGAAACACAGACCGCTGCGACGACGCCTCAAAACAGGCCGGGTGCGGCGGAGTCGGTAATGCCGAAAGCCGCTCCGCGAGCGACGACATCGCCACCTAGCGCCACACGACCGCGCCCGGCGGCTCAGCGACCAAAGGCAAGCGCGCCCAGTCAGATGCCGCCCCAATCCTCGCGCCGGTCGGTCGGATCAACGGGCCGCACTTCGCCTTCGGCCGCGAAAGCCAACACCGGCAGCGCCCCGTCTAGCTCTGCCTCAGCCAAGAGCGCAGCGACCGGCGGGACGTCCAATTCCGGCATTGGCACAGGCAGCGGCTCGGCCAAGACCGGGGCGGGCAACGCGGCAACCTCAAACTACACCGGGATCGTGACAGCGCATATCAGGCGCAAGCGTCGCTCTAACGCGGCGGGCGCGGGCTCGGCGATCCTTAAGCTGAGCATTGGTGCCAACGGTCGGCTTGAAACGATGGACATTTACAAGTCGTCGGGCTCAACCCGGTTTGATCGTCAAGCCATGCGCATGGCGAAGATGGCCTCCCCCTATCCCAAGCCCCCGGCTGGGCAGGGACCGGTGCTGGTGCGGATCAAGGGGAGCTAGGGTGGGGTTCGAGCTCTCCCCCAACGCGCAACTGTCGGGGCAAATGTTGCCAATAAGACAATTGACGGCACTGCTATTGCGAATTATTCCTAACTTTAGAAATTGCAGTGGACTACTGATTCCGCCTGCCCCCGAAACAGCGAAACAACGGAGCCTTTCATCCCATGCGTAGATCGCTGATCGCTCAAACCGCCTCAGTCGCGACCGCGTCGATTGCCTTTGCCGCTACTCCGGCAGCGGCGCAGGACGCCAACGCGACCTTCGAAATTCCGCGCCTGAAAGCGTCCAACTATCGCAAGCCTTATGTCGCGATCTGGCTCGAAGACGCGGATCGCAAGACGGTCAAGATGTACCGCGTGCTGTTCGATCAATCGCCGATTGGCGACAATTGGCTTCCCGATATGAAAACATGGTGGCGCCGGGGTGGTCGGGCGATGAAGATGCCGGTGGCGGGTGTCACACGGCCAACGCGCGGCCCAGGGTCCTACAAGCTCAAGATGGGCTCTCTGGCCAACCTGCCAGCGGGCAAATACGCGCTGGTCTTCGAAGCCGCGCGCGAAAAAGGCGGACGCGAAGTGGTGAAACTGCCCTTCGATTGGGCGCCGGGCAAAGCGGTGAAAGTGTCCGCTTCCGGCTCAAGCGAAATGGGTAATGTTTCCCTCACAATTTCAGATAGTTAGGGCCTATTTGAGCGCGATTGCGTCGCCTCTCGCAAGGGCAAACTTAGACAACTTAGAAACGAGACCAAAATGCTCAACCGAACCTCAAAAACGCTCCTAGCCGCCGTCACGACAGCGCTCCTCGCTGCCCCCGTCCTGGCGCACACCAGCTACATGAAACCATCGCGCTTTACGGTGAACAATGAGGATCTGATAACCGTCGAATCCGCCTTCGCTGAAGAGTTCTTCATCCCCGATGTTGCGGTCAACAACGCCGACTTTCACGTGATCAAACCCGACGGCACTCGCGCCGATTTCGACAGCGTCAATCCGCTCAAACAGATCGTTATTCTGGAGGCCGGTATCGAGGAGGAAGGAACGTACCGCTTCTCGACCGGCGTCCGGCGCGGTCGTCGCTCAACGCTCGCCATGGTGGACGGCGAGTGGGTGAACACTTTCCGCAGCGGCAACAAAGTGCCTGAGAACGCCACCGCGACAAAAATCCGCGAGACCGAAACCGTCGCCGACGCCTATCTCAGCAAAAAGGTCCCCACACGCGCTCCTGTGGACGTGCAGGTCGGGCGCTTGGTGCTGCAGCCAATCACCCATCCCAGCGATGCCTTTTTAGGCGACCCGTTTGAGTTTCAATTGCTGTTCGATGGTAAGCCGCTGGCCGGTCACGTCATGAACATTGACCGCGACGGCGCGCAATACGACGCGTCCAAGTTCCACGAAGAAGCCCCAACAGGCACCGATGGCAAGATGAGCGTCGAGTTCGACAAGGCCGGTGTCTACATCATCTGGACCCGCTTTACCGCCGCCGCCCCCGAAGGATCAGGCGTTGATGAGCGCGGCTACACCACCTCGCTTATCCTCGAAGTCCAAGGCTGAACTCACACCAATCGGAGCGTCGACTATGATCAAATTTGCAAAGACACCCGCAATCATCCTGACTGGCGCCGCATTCGCTCTGTCGGCTCCCGCCTTCGCAAATGAGCCCGAGCAAGACGCTGGCTACGACGCATCGCAAACGAAGGAAGCCAAGGTCACGCCAGCTGTTCTCGCACCGCAAGATGACCCCGAAGCCGTTGAGCGTTCGCGCCGTGTCGGTGGGCACTCAAAGACCGTTTTCGTCAAAAGCTACGACACCAACGAAGATGGCCAAGTCTCGATTGGTGAATTCATGCTCAAGCGCGAGCAGGGTTACGCCCGGCGCGATGCGGACGGCAACGGATCGCTTACAAAGGCGGAATATATCGGCGACTTTTTCCAGCGGATGGAAGCGCGCCAGGTTAACTTCACCGTCGAAAACAAAGAGCGCCAAATGAAGGCGGCCAATGTTCGCTTTGGCTTCATGGACACCGATGAGAACGAAATCATGACTGCGGCGGAATTTCACGCTTCGGGCATGCGCATGTTCAAGCGCCTCGACACCAACGAAGACGGCTACATCAACGCCCAAGACACCGCTGACAGCTTCTGAACACGCTGGTATTCCGGCGCGGAAAATGGATGCTCGCGTCCAGTCACCGAGCGACCTCGATGCGGCACCTTATCGCTAGATCGAGGTCGTTTTGATCTTTTCGAAGTCTCAACCGTTATAAGGCCCATGAAGAGCAACGCGAACACTTTCTGGTCGCATCAGTTTCGCCAATGGCATTGGATCAGCTCCGCGCTTGTGCTGGCGCTCTTGCTGCTTTTCGGGATCACCGGCTTTACCCTCAACCACACCGCGTGGTTTGAAACGGAGCCCGTCAGCGTTGCCTCGGACTTTGAACTATCGAGCGAACTGACAACGACCTTGAGCGAAATTGAAAGCGAAGTCGGCCTCACGGCACAGGCAGCTCAAAGCCTAACCTCTGAGACAGGTGTAGTAGTTCCTCAAGGCGCCACCCCTCTGCTCGAGTTCGGAGAGATGATCCTCGATCTCGGCGGCCCCGGTGTGGACGCAAACCTAACCATCGATCTGGAAACGGGCGAAGCGTTTTATGAGCGTATCGACCGCGGCATGGTCGCCAAGCTGAACGATCTGCACAAAGGCCGGGATACGGGTCTGGTTTGGGGCCTGATGATCGACATCACCGCTTTGGCCTGCGTGATCTTTTGCATCTCTGGTCTTGGACTGCTCGCCATAAACGCGCGGGTCAGGCGATCGACTTGGCCATTGACGACCTTTGGCGTCGTCACGCCCGTCATCGCCTACATACTCTTCGTGCACAGCTGACACACCAGTTATGAGCGATCCCGCACTCGATCACGAGGTGACCGTGCTGATCCCACCCGATGTTCCAGCGGGTGCGCAGCCCAATGGCGGTCGTGAAGTTACCTATGCAGGAGAAGTGTTCGGCACAGAGTGGTCTTTGCGTCTGGTGCGCAAAGGCTCAACGAACCCGGCCAACGATGACGCTTATCTGGCCCAATTGGTCAAAGCGAGCAGCCAGACGCTTTCGCTAATCGACCAGCAGATGAGCCTTTGGCTGGAGACATCGGATATTGTGCGGTACAATGCGCTCGCTACGGGCCAGGATATGCTCCTCCCAGAGCCGTTCGCGACTGTTACTTCGAAGGCTTTCGCGATGTGTGAGGAGACGAGGGGTGCGTTTGACCCGGGCCTTTATGAAGCCGTCGAGAAATGGGGCTTTGGCGCTCGCGATCAGGTCGACCCGGTCGCCAGCGGTCTAGCTTTCTCGCAAGCGCGCTCAGCCGCACCGTTGATCACAGATCTGCTTCAAGACAGCGTTCTGACGAAACGAGAAGGGTTTGCGCTGGACCTGAATGGCATTGCCAAGGGATACGCCGTTGACCTGCTTTGTGACGTTATCCGGTCGCATCCGGACACCGCCGCGTGCTGTGTCGAGATTGGCGGCGAGTTCAAAGGCTACGGAACCCGCTCGGATGGTATACCGTTCTGGGTCGACCTTGCGCCCGATGGCGACGAACACAACCCCAGCTATCGCGCCGCGCTATACGGTTGGGCCTGCGCAACATCGGGCGAAGCGGAGCGCTACCATGAATACGGCGGGACCATTTACTCGCACATTCTCGCTCCGCAAACAGGCGCTAGCGTTCAGTCCGATCTGATAGCCGCCACGGTGTTCGATAAGGAATGCGTGCGCGCCGATGCTCTTGCGACGGCCATGATTGTTATGGGCGCTGAGAAGGCGTTGGTGTTTGCCGAAGATCGAGCGATCCCTTGCGTTCTATCTCCTCGCAGGGGAAACGCCGATATCATTAGCAGCGCCATGCAGGAATGGCTGTAGCGATGGATGGATTTGTCTTCGGGATTGGCATTGATCGCTGGGCGTTTTGCGCCGCAACCGCTGCCCTTTGGCTGGTCGCCTGTTGGTTCTGGTTGCGGCCGGCGCGGATCGCGGGCAGCGAAACGGCTTCGACGGTCATCGTCCACGCATCGCAAACCGGAACGGCAGAGGCCTTTGCCTATCTTACCCATCAAGGCTTGCAAACGCGCGGCGAAGACTGCTCCATGCTCCCTCTGCATTTGCTCGCTGCCAACCAACTGCTGATCGCTCAAAAGCTGCTCATCTTTGCGTCCACAACCGGTGTTGGCGAAGCGCCGGATGGCACGCGCGAGGTGGAACAGAACCTTCTTTCCCAGTCGCTCAAGCTTCCACATCTGGAAGTATTTGTCTTGGCACTGGGCGATAGAACCTATGAACACTTTTGCGCTTTTGGCGAACGATTGGGCGAATGGGCGGCAGGGACAGGCGCCAAGGTGCATGTAATCACGGTCGACAATCAATCCTCCACAGACCTAGCCCAATGGGACAATCTTATGTTGGCGAACGGTCTGCCAGCCCTAGACGAAGCGGTATCGGAAGAGTTTCAGGATTGGCGCATTGTCCGCTGCGAAGAGATCGCGCCAGGCGATGCAGGGCCGATCGAAGTTAGCCGTTCAGGACCGCTTTTCAGGGTCGACTTGAAGCCGGAAACCGCCGGAATTCCTTCGTTCAAGGTCGGCGACCTGTTTGATTGGCAAGACACTAACGGTGCCCGCCGGGAGTTTTCAATCGCCAGCCTGCCGACCGATGAAGTCTTGCAATTGATCGTTCGCCGGGTCGAGCTTCGAGATGGCGCGTTGGGCCGCGCCTCATCTGCGCTCACTGGCGCGGAACCATTTCAGCCGCTGCGAGCAAAGCTGCGGTCATTCCCGAATTTCCATGAAACCGAGGGGAATGGCCCGCTGCTGGCGATAGCGTCGGGTTCAGGATGGGGCGGCATCCGGTCTCACGTCTTGGCCGCCATGGAAAAGAACCGCCCGGTATGGCTGATCTATGGCGAGCGAGGACCCGGGACCGAGAGCACGGTTTTTGCTGAGATGCGGACTTGGCAAGAGAGTGGCGAATTGGAAAACCTGAGCCTCGGCCTCTCGCGAGCGCCGACATGCAAGACCCACTACGTACAGGATTGCATTGCGCAGGACAGTGAAGCTCTCGCGAGCTTTTTATCAGGCACGGGCGCAATTGTAGTTTGCGGCTCGGTAGCGATGGCTGACGCGGTATCTAACAGTCTGGAGCGCGCGCTAGGAAACCAATGGCTTGACAACGCGCGCAACTCCAATCGCTTGCGTATCGCTGCTTATTGATTTGGTGACATAAGTTTCCGTTCCGAAAGTCCCCTCTCCTTTTAACCCACTAGCGTAAAGTCCGACTGACATCGCGAGCATTGGGTCTAAACACCGTTAGCGTTCTCCATATACCCTGTCTGGTTTCACCCCAGTTTCAGTCACACCATCAAAGGCCGATATCGGACGGTTTGACGCGCTCCTTGGCTAGCTCGGGAGCCTTCTCGGGTTCAGCCTGTCGATCATAGTTGGTCGCCTTGATTTGACGCAGCCTGGCTCCCTTCCCCGCCGCTATGCCAAGTCGCTCGGTGATTTCAGCGGCTGATGTCTTCTCGCCCAGATTGGTAGCAATGCCACGACCAACTTTGTCTCGGTTGTCGACAATCAGCGTGAGCTCGTCTCGCAGTCGCGTGATCGTGACGAGGAAGTTACGCAGCGAGAGCAATCGCCGCTCGCAGCTGTCGAGCACGGCGATGCGATATTGGTCATGAGATAAGTTCCTTCAGTTGCTCAAACCGGAGACCATCTCCGGCTTGCGAACTCGCCAAATAAGCAGGGCATGAGAGGACCGCACCGCAGGAGCGAAGCTCCACGGGAAACCCGTTCATGACGGGTGGTGCGGGCAGGCAGCACCCAAGCGATTGTAGCAAAAGTGGGAACCGGTTTTGCGACCGCAATCGCGCAAGCAGACGCTTCCAACACGGCCGGAAAGGAACGGGTTGCGGCTCCTCTGCTGACCTGTTTCAGGAGTGTTCGCGACAAAAGCCGGATGGGTATCGGGTGTGGGTCTGAAGGCTTGCGTGATCCCGCTGCAAATAGCTTTCGGCGTCGCTTACCGATGCCGCCAGGGGATCCATGAAGTTGCGCGCTGCTTCCCGGTCTTCCTCGCTCTTGAACGCCACATCTGGATCGGGCGCGCACCCGAACATATGCAGCAACGCCCACAATGCAAAGCGCTCGCTACTTTCCTATTTAAGGGCAGTGTGGCGGAAGCTTTGCATGCCAACTGACCCTGACTCAAACATGCAAAGCTAGCAGCAATCAGCTTGTCAGAGAGCAATATTGAACTAGACACGCAGGCGATGAATGCGCAGGATTATCAGAATTTACTGGACCAGAAGACCAAACCCATTGGCTCCTTGGGGCGCCTAGAAGAGCTCGCGGTCCGGGTTGCATCAGTGACCAGCGAAACCCAAGCTCAAAAACTGAGCGCATCCCTGACGATCTTTGCGGCCGACCACGGCATTGCCGAGGAAGGCGTGTCAGCTTTCCCACAAGAGGTGACCGCCCAGATGGTTGCCAACTTCCTGGCGAAAGGCGCCGCGGCAAACGCAATTGCAGGTGAGCTTGGCATCCCGGTCTCCGTGGTCGATTGCGGGGTGAAAGCTCTTTCGGTCAGCGCAGATGACCTAATGGACATGCGTCTTGGAAAGGGCACCTCAAACAGCGCGCAAGGCCCAGCGATGTCTCAAGAGGTTGCAGCAAAGGCCCTCAGTCAAGGGCAGGAATATGGGCGATCCCTTGCGAGCGCTATCGTTTGTTATGGCGAGATGGGCATCGCCAATACGTCTTCGGCAACGCTGCTTGCGCATAAGCTGGGCGGCATTGCCATTGGCGATCTGGTGGGGCGAGGCACAGGGATCGATGACGCTGGGTTGAGACACAAAACATCTGTTCTCGAGCGCGCGGCGGCGCGAACTGGGGTGCTCGAGCCGATGGATGCGCTGGCTGAAGTGGGCGGCTTCGAAATTGGCACAATGGCCGGCGCGATGATCGGTGCGGCGGCGGCAAACAAGATAGTAGTGATCGATGGCTTCATTGCGACGGCGGCCTCCGCGCTCGCAAGAGCCCTCGCCCCAGAATGCGAGGCGTCAATGGTCTATGCGCATCGGTCTGCTGAGCACGGACACACGGCCTTACTTGAGTGGCTGGACGCAAAGCCGCTGCTAGACCTTCAGCTGCGGCTTGGAGAAGGCACCGGAGCTCTGCTCGCCGTCCCGATTATCCGCGCCAGCGTCGCATTGTTTGGAATGGCAAGTTTTGCAGATGCTGGCGTTTCCGGTCGATCGGGCGAAAGGTGAAGAGCATCTTCAAATCCTTTTGTGCATCGTGGATTTTTCTAACGCGTATCCCGCTTCCAACGATGGAATTAAGTGAGGAGGATTTTGCGAGGGCTCCCGCCTTCTATCCCTTGGTAGGCTTTTTGATCGGCGGTATCGGGGCTGCAGGATACGCGCTTGGCAACCTGATCAATGGCCCCGTGATCGGTTCTTTCTTTGCCCTCGCGGCGACCCTGCTTGCCACCGGGGCGTTTCACGAGGATGGGCTGGCCGACTTATTCGATGGTCTTGGCACCTACACCAAAGAACGCATGCTTGAAGTGATGCGCGACAGCCGGTTGGGCACTTTTGGCGCAGTGGCGCTCTTCGTTGCACTTGGTCTCAAAATCGTCAGCCTCTCCGCGTTTCCGCCTCTTATTGCGCTCGCCGCGCTGTTTGTAGCGCATTGCCTTTCCCGAATGTCAGCTGTGGTTGTGATCGCGACAAGCAGCTATTCGCGCGCTGAGGGAACTGCGAAACCGGTCGCGAAGGGCATATCGCGCAGCGCCCTTGCCATCGGCTTGCTCACCAGCGTCACCGCATTGGCGGCTTTCGGCTTGTGGTTTTCACTCGAGCTGGTGCTGGTCAGCCTCGCAGGGCTTACATTAGGGCATATTCTCACACGCCTGCTGTTTGAGCGAAAACTTGGTGGCTACACAGGCGATTGCCTTGGGGCTGTCCAGCAGGCCTCTGAATTGGGCATTTATTTGGCGATAGCAGCATGGCTTTGATCTTCCTGCGGCATGCTGAGCCGCTGATTGGGCCGGGCGTTTGCTATGGCCAATTGGATGTCGAAACGTGGGACTTGTCCGAGCCAGAGCTCAGCGAGATCATCGGGACTCTTCCTCAATCTCTCGTGCGCATAGACACCAGTCCTCTGTCGCGATGCGCGGTGCTGGCGGAAAGGCTGGCCGAGCGCCTCAATCTTCCAGTCCAAATTGATCCACGCCTGCTAGAGATCGACTTCGGGCGCTGGGAAGGATGCGCTTGGGACGACATTCCCCGCGATCAAATTGACGCATGGGCGGCTGATGTCACAGGCGCAAAACCTCATGGTGGGGAGAGCGTTGACGAAATGACAGCCCGCGTCCGATCATATCTCGATGAGTGCCTATGTGATCAAGCCGACATTCTGGCCGTTGCGCATATGGGCGTTGTGCGTTGTGCGCATGCCGCTTTTGGATATGAAGGCGCGCTCGAAATGAAACTCGGCTATGCGCAGACCATGAAATTCAATCCTCCCCGCTCAGATTAAGGCCAGTACCAATGACAAGCAGCGATCCCGAAACGCACAAACAAGAGATGAAAAAGCTTCAGGCGGCGCAATTCAAGAAGCGCCGGGAGCTTAAAGATCCTGAACGCGGACTTGTCTTGGTCCACACCGGCGATGGCAAGGGTAAGTCCAGCTCAGCCTTTGGCGTCATCGCAAGGGCGCTTGGTTGGGGACAAAAGGTCGCGGTGGTGCAGTTCATCAAGGGCAAGTGGAAAACGGGAGAGAAACAATTTTTTTCGCGCTTCGACGATGCGCTTGATTGGCATGTGATGGGTGATGGCTTCACATGGGATACGCAGGATCGCGAGCAGGATATCGAGGCGGCGGAAAAGGCTCTCGACAAAGCGAAAGAGCTCATCGGCAGCGGGAACTACGCGCTCGTTGTGTTGGACGAGATCAATATCGCGATGCGCTACGATTACTTGGAAACCGAAGCCGTGATCGCCGCACTTGAACCGCGCAGGAACACCAGCGTCATCTTGACCGGTCGAAATGCCAAACCGGAGCTGATGGAATACGCCGATACCGTCACCGAGATGACCGAGGTGAAGCACGCCTTCCATTCGGGCATACGCGCGCAGCAAGGCATCGACTTCTAGTCTGCCCATCAGCCATGTTGGATGCTGAATTCGAGGTTCTGCGCGAATTGGTCGCTCGCCGGCGCGATGTACGGCGCTTTGAAGCCACACACGTTGATCAGGCAATTCTCGACGATATCTTCCATTTGGTGGAAGGCGCGCCTTCGGTGGGTAACAGCCAGCCATGGCGCTGGGTTCGGGTAGACAGCCCCGAGGCGCGCGCAAAAGTCAAAACGAGTTTTGAGGCCGCGAATGACGCAGCGCGTCAGGTTGTGCCGGAAGATAAGCGGGAGCTATACAGCGACCTTAAACTGGCCGGTCTCGACAAGGCTCCGCTGCAGTTCGCGGTATTCTGTGACACCGAACCGGCGCAGGGATCCGGCCTTGGGAGGCAGTCTCAACCTGAAACGCTCCACTATTCAGTGGCTTGTGCGATCATGATCTTTTGGTTGGCCGCCAAGGCTAAGGGCTTGGGTGTCGGCTGGGTGTCCATTTTGGACCCCGCTGAAGTATCCGATTGCCTAGAAGTGCCCGAGAGCTGGGATTTGATCGCTTATCTGTGTGTAGGGTATCCTGAAGAGGAGCACTACGATCCAGAGCTTGAGCGCTATGGCTGGCAAGACCGCAACTGGTCAAAAGATCATGTCATCAAGCGCTAGCGCCGTCAGGAACAATAGCGTGCAAAGCCAAATTGACACCCAAATCTTCGCTGGGTAAAGGCTGAGCCAGATGGTGCTGCAAGTGCGAAGGCGCTTGGAGCTAAGAGGGAAGCCGGTGTGAGACCGGCGCTGTGCCCGCAACTGTAAGCTGGGAGCCTCGAACCACTATGTCACTGGCGATGCCATTTTGGGCAAAGCTGGGAAGACGGTTCGATGGCGATGATCGGTGAGCCAGGAGACCTGCCATCGCGTCGTTCGTCCGGGGCCGGGTCCAGCCCAGTGGGACAGGAAAGTTTTTTCCGAAGTAGCGACAGCCTTGTCGGTCTCTGACACCGAGGCGCGAGAGCGATTGCGGTGGACCAACTGTCGAATGGGCCGTGTGGGTTTCGGAGCCCTCGCGCGGCATGGCTTTGGATACAGATATGAAACACGCAGTTTTTTTGCTTGCAGCGGCTTCGACACTGGCGCTGCTGCCAACGCCTCTTCTCGCTCAATCGGCTGATGAGCCGAGCGAAGAGCGCAAGACAACCGATCGCCAGGGCGGTGAGAACCCCGCGTCTGTCGACATCGTCGTCACCGCCAACCGGACGAGCCGTGCGATCTCGCAAGTGGGTGAGTCCGTCACAGTTGTAGGCGAAGAAGAGATCATCAATCGCCAGCCCACCGATGTGATTGATATCCTGCGCACCGTCCCCGGCGTGACCTTCGCCCGCAATGGCGGCACGGGTACGAATACCAGCGTGTTCATCCGTGGCGCGGCATCGGATCAGACTCTGGTGCTGATCGACGGCATTCGGATCAACGATCCTTCGACCCCCGGTGGCGGCTTTAACTTTGGACCGCTTCTCGCAGGCAATATCTCGCGGATCGAGGTTGTTCGCGGTTCCCAGTCGGTTCTCTACGGCAGCCAAGCCATTGGCGGAGTGGTCAACCTTTTGACGCGCGAGCCGACCGAGGATCTCGATGTCTTCGCCCGCGCCGAATATGGCGAGCGCGACACGGCCGAACTGGTGGGCAATGTCTCGGGACGTGTCGGCCCGGTTGCTGCCAGCCTTGGTGCGACCTATTCGCGCGCGGACGGCATTTCTGCTCTGGCCGGCGGCACCGAGGCCGATGGCTTTGAAAGCCTTGGTTTCAACGGAAAGCTGGACGTGGCCCTCGCGGATAATATCAGCATCGACCTGCGCGGCTTTTATGCCGACGGCGAGACAGAGATTGACGGCTTTCGCGCTCCCGATGCCGACATTATCTCTGATCGCACGGACTTTGTCGGTTATGCTGGCCTCAACGCCTCGTTCCTCGACGGGCGCTTCCGCAACCGGCTAGGATTCGGCTACACCAATATTGATCGCAACAATTTCAATCGCGACACAGATTTTGAAGAGTTTGACGCCAATGGCGAGAACCGCCGCTATGAATACCAGGGCGTTTTCGATACCGGCGACCTTGCGGAGATCGTGTTTGGGGCCGAGCGCGAAGAATCCGAATTCCGCTCCTCCAGCTTCGGCGCACCGGCGACGCTCGCAGATGTCTGGATCAATTCGGTCTATGGACAGGTCAATTTGACCCCGCTGGACGGTCTCTCGCTTACCGGCGGTGTCCGCTATGACGACCATGAAGTCTTCGGCGATGCGACGACCTTTCAGGCGAGTGGCGCATACTCGCCAAACGACGGAGATACCGTCCTTCGCGCAAGCTTTGGTGAAGGCTTCAAAGCTCCATCGCTGTTCCAGCTGTTCAGCAATTTCGGCAACCCTGATCTGACACCGGAGGAATCCGACAGCTGGGATATCGGCGTAACCCACAGCTTCCTAGATGGTCGCGCGCAGATTGGCGTAACATATTTTGAACGTGACGGCAGAGACGAGATTATTTTCGTCGGATGCACCAACAATCCCCTGCCTGCCTGCAACGATCCCGCAAATCCCCGGCCCTTCGGCACGTATGACAGCATCGCTCGCACCAGCGCGGATGGTTGGGAATTCGGTGTCGCGCTGAAACCCGTCGACGGGTTTGATGTCTCGCTCAACTACTCGATCATCGATGCGTTTGACGATACGACCGGCAACCGCTTGCCGCGCCGTGCTGAAGAGACCGCCAGCCTCGTCATGGATTACCGCGTGGAGAACGGCTTTGGCATAGGCGCGACCATCCTTGTTGTCGGCGATAGTTTTGACAACACAACCAACACGCGTCCGGTGGATGGCTATGCTCTGGCTGACGTCAGAGTGAGCTACGGGATCACCGAGAACCTCGAACTTTTCGGGCGGATCGAGAACGTGACCGATGAGGACTACGAGACCGTTCTCAACTTCAATCAGCCGGGCCGCACAGTCTTTGGCGGTGTGCGCTACAGGATGTGATGGACATGCGATTGATCCTCGCGGCGCTCCTCGCTCTTACACTCGGCGGCTGTTCGCAGCCCGTCGAGCGTAGTTCAGAAGCGCCGCGGCGGATCATCAGCCTCGATTATTGCTCGGACCAATATGTCCTGAGGTTTGCTGATCGAGACGATATTCTCGCGCTGTCGCCGGGAGCAGACGAACGCTTTTCCTATATGCGCGAAGAGGCGAGAGGACTTCCTCAGGTCCGACCACGTACAGCGGATGTTCTAGCGCTCGAACCTGATTTGATTGTGCGCTCCTATGGCGGCGATCCGAATGTTACCGCTTTCATGGAACGCGCGGGCGTGCCGGTAGTGCAGATCGGATTTCCTCGGACCATCGACGAGGTGCGTGAAGAGGTCGTGCGTATCGGCGGAGAGCTTGGGCAGCCGGAGACCGCGAAGCAGGTCATTGAGGATATGGACCAACGCCTCGCCGCGCTGGCGGCAAAGGCGAGCGAAAACCCGGAAGCTTTGTATATGACCCCGGTGGGTGTCACCACGGGACCGGGTTCGCTCGTCCATGAGCTTATGACCGCTGCGGGCCTTTCCAACTTTCAAACCCGAAATGGCTGGAACCCACTCCCGCTCGAGCGCCTGGCCTATGAGCGACCCGATCTGATCGTGGCCGCTTTCTTTGAAAGCAAAACCAATCACGTCGACAGTTGGAGCGCCGCGCGCCATCCGGTGGCGCAGGCGCAGCTTCGCGAGTTGCCGGTATCCGCGATAGAAGGCGCTTGGACATCGTGCGGAGGATGGTTTCTTATCGAAGCGGTCGAAACCATGGCTGAAAAGGCCAATGATGGTTCATGACACGTCTCTCTAGCCTTCTAGCAATCAGTCTTGTCACGGCCCTGATCCTGTCATTGCTGCTTGGTTCAGTTCCGCTCCCTATCGAGCGCGTTCTTGGCGCTGTTGCTTTCCAAGCCAGCGCTGGAGATCAATTGGTGGTCTGGCAAATTCGCCTGCCGCGCAGCTTAACCGCCGCCATTGTTGGCGCTGCCCTTGGAATGAGCGGGGCGGCTCTACAGGGCCTGTTGCGCAATCCGCTGGCTGAGCCGGGCATACTGGGAGTGTCCGCGACGGCGGCGCTTTTCGCGACCTTCGTGCTCTACTTCCGGTTGGCAACGGCAGGGCCGCTCGTTTTGCCAGCAGCGGCTGTGGCGGGAGCCCTTCTCGCGACGCTTATCGTTGCCGCCGCAGCGCTGCGCAATCGGTCGGTCGTAACGCTCATCCTGATCGGTGTGGGCCTGTCGAGCTTCTCAGCCGCGCTTATGGCGTTGCTTATGAACCTGGCACCCGATCCTTTTAGTCTAACGGACATGGTCAACTGGATGCTCGGCACCGTGGCCAATCGCAGCTTTGAAGATATTGCATTTGCGGCGCCATTCTTGATTGCTGGCATCATCATCATGCTCGTCACCCGTCGCGGTCTTTCAGCGCTGGCGCTTGGTGAAGAGACGGCGGAAGGGCTCGGCCTCAACCTAAAGATGCAGCGGCTTGGCGTCATTGCCGGCGCGGGGCTGGCGACTGGCGCGGCTGTCGCGCTGGCGGGTTCGATTGGCTTTGTCGGAATAGTCGCACCGCACTTGGTTCGGCCCTTTGTTCGATACGATCCGGCGCGGCTCCTCATACCGTCCGCTATCCTGGGCGCGTTGCTGTTAGTTCTGGCCGATATCGGTGTGCGCCTGCTGCCGACCGATAACGAGCTTAAGCTTGGCGTCGTCGCGTCCCTAATCGGCGCGCCGATCTTCGTTTGGATCGCATCGCGACGGAGGCTGGCATGAGCCTATTCGTCGCCGAGGAGCTGTCCTACGCCGTTGACGGCAAGCCGCTTGTCACAGACGCGAGCTTCGCGCTTGAGCCGGGCACGCTGACAATGCTCGTCGGTCCCAATGGAGCGGGGAAGACAACGCTGCTGCGGCTCGCTCTAGGCTTGCTGAAACCCGATAGCGGGAAGGCAATGCTGGACGGCGACGATGTCACGACACTCGCCCCGGTTCAGCGCGCCCGCAAGATCGCCTACCTCCCGCAACAACGCCCATTGGTGTGGCCGCAACCCGTTCAAGATATCGTGGCGCTGGGGCGGTTTGCCTATGGCGCGGCTCCGGGGCGGCTTTCTCAGGAGGATGAGGAGGCCGCGGCCCGTGCTATTGCCGCCTGTGATCTGGAAGGCTTTGAGGAGCGCGCGGCTGATACGCTTTCAGGTGGAGAATTGTCACGCGTCCACCTCGCGCGGGCTTTGGCAGCGGAAACTCCTTTTCTGGTCGCTGATGAGCCGGTCGCCGCGCTCGACCCGCGCTACCAGCACGAAGTCCTGCGGATCTTCTCGAAGGCTGCCAGCGAAGGCAAATCTCTGCTTACGGTCGTACACGATCTTTCGCTAGCCGCGCGATACGCGGACCGGCTGATCTGGATGAAGGACGGTCGGATCGTGGCTGATGGGCCACCGCGCGAAACCATCACACCTGACCGCCTTGAGGAGGTGTTCGGGATTTACGCGAGGGTCGATACAATAGGCGCCGAGGCCATCTCGCTCGACATTCTGGGGCCAGCCTAGTCGGGTCGACATATGACAGCGCGCGCGATCATGTTGCAGGGAACGGGCTCGGATGTCGGCAAGTCATTGCTGGTCGCAGGGCTTTGCCGGATCGCGAAGCGGCGCGGTATCAGAGTGGCCCCCTTCAAGCCCCAGAACATGTCGAACAACGCCGCGGCCTGTCCGTCAGGAGGCGAAATCGGCCGGGCGCAAGCGCTTCAGGCAAGAGCTGCGGGCATCGACCCCACCACAGATATGAACCCGGTGCTGCTCAAGCCTGAGGGCGACCGCCGCTCGCAGATTGTCTTGAACGGCAAACCGTTACGAAGCGAAGACGCTGCGCCCTACATGCGAGAGCGCGGAAGCCTGCTTCCCGAAGTGCTCAGCGCCTTCGAAAGGCTCTGCGGGTCTTACGATCTTGTCGTTGTGGAAGGGGCCGGAAGCCCGGCCGAAGTCAATCTGCGAAAGGGTGACATCGCTAATATGGGTTTTGCGCGCGCGGCAGATGTGCCGGTGATCCTGATAGGCGACATTGACCGTGGGGGCGTGATCGCGGCGGTCGTTGGGACAAAGGCCATCATCGACGCGCAAGATGCGGCAATGATCGAAGGGTTCGCAATCAACCGCTTCCGAGGCGATCCCGCGCTGTTCGATGATGGCGTCACATTCACCGAAACAAGAACAGGTTGGCCATGCCTTGGCGTGGTTCCTTGGCTCTCATGCGCATCGCGACTGCCCGCTGAGGACGCGGTAGTCCTAGATCGGCGCGGAGGCGCGAGCAACGACATCTTCATCGCTGTCCCGATGCTCTCGCGCATCAGCAATTTCGATGACCTTGATCCACTGCGCGCCGAGGACGATGTCGAAGTGCGCTTTATCCCGCCCGGCACTCCCATCCCGCGCGACGCCGACGCTATCATTCTATCCGGCACGAAGTCGACCCTCGCCGATCTTGCCATGCTGCGCGACCAAGGATGGGATCACGATATCATCGCGAGCGTTCGAACCGGGGCGCATCTCGTTGGCATTTGCGGCGGTTTCCAGATGCTTGGCACGCGCATTGATGATCCAAGCGGCGCGGATGGGACGGCCGGAGGCGCCGAGGGGCTTGGGCTGCTGGACATTGCAACGCTGATGACTGGCGAAAAAGTCGTTCGACCGATGAAGGCGGTGACAGTCCAAGAGCAAGCTCTATTGAGCGGCTACGAGATCCATACTGGGCGCTCGGATGGCCCTGCTCTCGCTCGGCCATTCTGCACATTGGAAGACGGCTCACCGGACGGAGCCGTCGCCAAGGGCGGTCAGATCATCGGAACCTATCTTCATGGCGTCTTTGCGAGCGATGCGTTTCGTACGGGTTGGCTCAAGGGCTTACGCGGAGGTCGGACGAGCGCGCTCAATTATGAAGAGAATGTCGAGTCTGCGCTGGAAGCGCTGGCTGACGGTCTTGGGGAAGCCTTAGACATCGACGCCATATTGGCGATGGCGCGATAGTGTTTGCCTGGCTGATGCTTGTCGCGCTCGCTATCGAGGCAGCGATGGGTTGGCCAGACTGGCTCGACCGGCGCATCGGCCACCCTGTGCGCTGGTTTGGCTGGCTGGTGACCAAGCTGGAACGCGCAAGCAATCGCAGCACATTGCCACGGGGAGCACGCATTGCGCTTGGCGTCGTTGCTGCCGTTCTTCTAGTGACGCTGGCTGCGGCGGTCGCATGGGCGATTGATGAGTCTCTGCCAACTGGACTGTTGGGCTTTGCCGCCAGTGCTGTGATCGCCTCAACACTGATCGCAACCCGCTCGCTTCACGATCATGCTGCAGCGGTGCAGCACGCATTCTCCGCCGATGACCTTTCACCGGCTCGCGATGCGCTGTCACGAATTGTCGGTCGCAAAACAGCAGATTTGGACGAGGCCGCCATTTCGCGCGCAGCGATCGAAAGCTTGGCAGAAAACACCTCCGACGGCGTCACAGCGCCCATATTCTGGGGTGTGATCTTCGGTCTACCGGGCCTTTTTGCATACAAGGCTATAAACACGCTTGATTCCATGATCGGCCATCGTAGCGAGCAATACGAAGCATTCGGCAAGGCAGCGGCACGCCTCGACGATGCGGCCAATCTGATCCCGGCAAGACTTACTGGTTTTTTGTTCGCGTTGTGCTCGTGGTCCGCCCACGCTGTCAGAGTGATGCTTCGCGACGCTAAATCGCATCGCTCACCCAATGCAGGGTGGCCCGAAAGCGCCATGGCAGGAGCGTTGAGCGTAAGACTATCTGGCCCTCGGTCTTATGGCACGACGACATCCGAGGAACCTTGGCTAAACGCAAAAGCGGGTGATGCGACTATTGCTGATCTGGGCCGCGCCTTGTCGCTTTACCGCCTTAGCATGGTGAGTGTAGCGATGATGCTTGTAGGCCTAGGATTAGCGCTTTGATGGACAACCCATCATTCCTACAAGGCCATGGGGGCCAAATTGACGCCATGGCGGCGGCCTTTCCCGATGCGCCTTTGCCGTGGATTGACCTTTCCACCGGCATCAATCCCTTCCCCTATCCTTTGCCGCCGCTCCCAAACGAAGCATGGACCAGACTGCCGACGAGCGCTGATCGCGACGAGTGCGAGGGTGCGATGGCGGCCGCGTTTGGTTGCGAGAGCACGTACTGCCGCGCCGTTTCAGGCACCGAGTTGGTCATTCGGCAATTGCCCGCAGTTCTTGGCGCTAAGCGTGTCGTTTTGCGCGGCCGATCTTACGCGGACCATGCCGAAAGTTGGGGCACAGCGGGAGCGAGCGTCAAAGCGGTAAACGACCCGCTCGATCATCTCAGCAATGCAGACATCGTGGTGCTCGTCAATCCAAACAACCCTGATGGAATGCGTTGGCCAGTCGAGAAAGTCGAAGCCGCGCGTTCTAAGCTTGCAAACCGAGGCGGTTGGCTAATCGTCGATGAAGCCTACGCCGATCTCGATCCCGCGCAAAGCATGTCGCCGATGGCTGGGAGGAAGGGACTCATCGTTCTTCGCTCTTTCGGGAAGTTCTTTGGCCTTGCCGGAGTTCGATTGGGTGCTGTGCTTGGTCCATCCGAGATTCTGTCCCAACTCGCCGATAGACTTGGAGGTTGGGACGTTTCAGGTCCCGCGCTTTCGCTCGGGGCAAACGCCTATGCGGACCTGTATTGGCAAAATGCTACACGGTTGAAGCTCAGCGCGGCGCGCGGAGAGCTGTCACGCCTTTTGGCCAAGGCCAGGATAGAGGAAATGGGCGGCACCGATCTCTTTTGCTTCGTGCGCGTCACTGATGCGAAGGAAGTGTGGGAGGCGCTCGCACATAAAGGGATAGCAGTACGGCGCTTTCACGATGACAATCGGCATCTTCGAATTGGGCTACCGAATTCGGAGGCGATGATCCGCTTGTCGGACGCGCTTAGCCTTTGATCCGCAAAGGAAGGCCAGCCACTACCAGTTCCACCCGTTCGCTAATCGCAGCGAGTTGTTGGTTGAGCCTCCCCTGCTCGTCTCGAAAATCTCGGCCAATCTTGTTGTCGGGTACAATTCCCGACCCCACCTCATTGCTCACCAAAACTATCCGAGCGGCAGAGGATTGCAGGGCTGAAAGCAGGGTTTCAACGTCAGAATCGATATCGCGTTCGGCGAGCATGATATTGGAGAGCCAGAGGGTGCAGCAATCGATCAGCACGCTCGAGGAGCCAGCCTCTTCAACAGCCGAAGCCAGTTCAACCGGAGCCTCAACTGTGCTCCACCGATCATCACGCTCCAGCCGATGCTTGTCGATGCGCGCCCCCATTTCTTCGTCAAACGCCTGCGCTGTAGCGACAAAAATGTGCGGGCCCGGCAAGCTTTGCGCAAAGGCAAGCGCCAAGCGGCTCTTGCCCGATCTTGCGCCGCCGAGGAAAAGACTTACTCGCTCCATGATGGTGCCGTTTCTTTTATGCGCTGGGTAGCATTGTCGATCACTTGTAACTTGCGCGAAACGGAGAAACTCGACCAATCCGCGATCTCTTCGAGTGTCCTACCACAGCCCACGCAAAGCTGCCCGCAAGCTGATAGCTTACAGATCTTCTTGCACGGAGAGGTTGGCTCGTTGGTAACGGAAGGCAGCATAATGCCCGGCTTAGATCGGTTGTCTAACGAGCGCAAAGTGCTAGCCAAACCAAGAGGCTTCACATGAACGATTGGGTCACCCCGCAAGAGATTTCCGAAAGACTAAGCTACGATCATACCACCAAGCGGTGGACGCTCGATCTTGGATGTCTATTTGCCGCCATCCCTAGTCTTCGGTGTCGGCGCGTCGAGGCTCGAAGAAAGGTCGAGAGAATTTGGGGCCGGGTTTTATCAGATGGGACGTGGCAGGGCGATGCGTTGACCATGCTGTTGTTGGCGAATGGTTTGGAGGACACAGCAGACTTGCCCGTCTCTGAAAGCGCAACGCTGCTCAATGCGATAGCGTCGCGGCCCCTTTCTCCAAAGGAACTGTGCGGAGTGCTTGAGATTTCCAAGCAAGAACGGCTCCGATGGACAAAAGATGGGCGATTGAAACAATCCGGCACGCTCACTTTCAAGGCGGCTCAGCAAGTAACATTTCCGACCTACTCCGCTCGCTGGGTAAACGAGTTTCTGAGAAATGGTCGAAAGGTCGATCATTGGCGCAAAACGGATGCCAATGAAGCGAACGTATCAACGACGTAGGCGGGACTGGCCAGCACGTTTCTCGAGGCTTTGTGAAGTCCTCGTCGAGCTGCAGCTTTTTTTCCGCGCCTATGTAGAAACTCACGGACAGCCTATGGCCGCGACGCAACCCTGCGAATTCCCAAATCGTGCACAGACTTCCGCTTGCAACCGCCCAAAAAGTGTGGGCTTGAATGTGGGCCTGAGAAAATCCAAGAACCTCATACAGACGTGATATCAAGGCCTTATGGCTAACTTAGGTCGTACTCTGACTCCGCCAATTCCAAAGGCCGCTTAAAGAACCAGCATCGCGAGGTCCCATGAAACACCGTTTCAGGCCCATGTGTGCCCTGCTCTTGAGGTCTTGGCTACACGACGATCTTGTTAGGCATCGGCAAAGCGAAGGTTTGAATGACACGCCTCGGCGCGCGCGTCCGACCTCTCGCGCAGCGCCTCTCCAATCAGGATGAGCGCCGGTCCTGAACCGGTGGCTCCCTTTACCGCGATGGGCAGCGTTGCAAGGCGCGTTTGGAAGGCGCGTTCATGCGGCAGGCTGACATTTTCGATCACCACGACGGGCGTTTCCGGAGACAGGCCAGCAGAAACAAGACCTTGCGTGATATGCTGAGCCGATGACTTGCCCATATAGACCGCAATCGTCGCGTCGGGATCAGCTAGAGCGGCCCAATCAAGCTCGGGCGCGACGCCTTTGGCAGTGTGCGCGGTGACAAAGGTCACCCGCCGGGCAAGGCTGCGGGTGGTCAGCGATGTCCCAAGGCTGGCGGCGGCTGCGCTGGCCGTGGTGACGCCGGCGCACATTTGCACGACGATGCCGTGCTCGCAGCACGCATCGATCTCCTCGTTCGCGCGGCCAAAGATCGATGGGTCCCCGCCCTTCAGGCGCACCACGCGCTGGCCTTTCGAGGCGGCTTTTACAATGATGTCGCAGATCATGGGTTGCGGGACCGAATGGCGACCCGCGCGCTTTCCAACCGACTGACGCGGTGTGGCTTGCGGGATCAGATCCAGCACGCCCTGGCTGACAAGCGCGTCGTAAAAGACAATATCAGCGCTTTGCAAAAGGCGCTCTGCCTTTCGCGTGAGCAGCTCAGGATCGCCCGGCCCCGCACCAACGAGCCACACGCTTCCCTTGGGAAAATCGGCACTCATTCTGCGGCTTCCTTAATCTCGGCTTCAAAGGCTTCGAGCATGCGCGCCAGTTCAGGACGACATGATCCGCAATTGGTACCCGCGCGGCAGCCCGCGCCGACTGCAGCGACGGTTCCTGCGCCCTTGGCGATGGTCGCTTCGATCTCCAGCGCGCCGACATCGTGGCACACGCACACGATGGCACCGCGATCTGGCGCTACAATGCGCGGACGCCCAGCGAGCAGGGCCATGGGGTCGTTGACCTCTTGTCCCAGTTGGGCCGCCACCCAATCGCGTGGCGGCAAATCTCCGGCCTTGGTGACGAACAGGGCGGCGCTGAGCGCGGTGTCTTCTTCGCACACGGCGAAGCGCTGCATGCCCTTGGATGGGTAGGCAACCTCGCTCACGACGCCTTGCGGCAGAAGGTCGGTCGGGGCGATGTCGGACAGCCCCGCCAGCTCGTATAGCCAGCCGCCCGCAACGCGGCTTCGCACGGCGTAGTCGCACGTCGATACGTCCAGCGCCTCCCGCGAAACCAGAAAACCGCGCCAGACGGGAGCCACGCGCCCAATACTGGCCGCTGCGTCTTTGAAACCCGGCTGGCCGGAGATCGGATCGGTGTCCGCGCTGGCCAGCTTGCCCGTGCGACCAGTGGCGGGCGAGGCGGTGATGTCAGTCCAGTGCATCGGCACAAACAGAGCGCCCCGCGCCTGACCTTCGCTGAGCGTTGCGCGGTAGAGACTTGAGCCTCGTTGGGTCGCGACCTTGCAAAGGTCGCCCTCCGCCAGCCCGATTGCCTGCGCGTCGCGGGGATTCACCTCTACCAAGGGCTCGCGCCGATGATGCGCCAGACGCGCGCTATAGCCGGTGCGCGTCATCGTGTGCCATTGGTCGCGGTATCGCCCAGTGTTGAGACGCATGGGAAAATCGAGCGAAGCTGCGCGCCGTGGCGGAACGTCCAGACGGATAATCCGCGGTTTGCCCGATGGCGTCGATGCCCCGCTGTGCAAAGGATGCTCGCCGCCCCAGCGTAGTGGCTCCAATGCTTCGTACTCAGCGTCGCTGACCTTGGCCAAGCGCGTGATGTCCAGCTTTCTGCCATGCTCAATCGAAAGCGCCGTCATCGCAGCGTATTCACGGAAGACGCTGGCCTGCGTGGGAAAGTCAAACGCGGCCCCAAAACCCATCGCGCGCGCCACATCGACGATGATGCGCCAATCCGCGCGCGCTTGGCCCGGCGCGTCAAATAGCGCGCGCTGGCGGCTGATTGTGCGGTCTGAATTGGTGACCGTCCCATCTTTCTCGCCCCAGCCGAGCGCAGGCAAGCGAATATGCGCCAACCGAGCGGTGTCAGTGTCTTCGAGCACATCAGAGACGACCACCGTCTCGCATTTCGCCAGCGCCTCGCGCACGCGCGCGGCGTTAGGCATGGAGACCGCGGGATTGGTCGCCATCACCCAGACGAACCTGATCTCGCCGTGATGCATGGCTTCGAACAGGTCGACCGCTTTGAGGCCCGGTCCCGCTGCCAGCCGATCCGTCTGCCAGAACCGCGCCACGCTCGCGCGTTCGCTTTCGGCAAATCCGAGGTGGCACGCGAGCATATTGGCCAACCCGCCCACTTCGCGCCCGCCCATCGCATTGGGCTGGCCGGTGATGCTGAACGGCCCTGCGCCGCGACGGTTGATGTGCCCGGTCGCCAGATGCAGGTTGATGATCGCGTTGCCTTTATCGGTCCCGCAGCGCGACTGGTTCGCGCCCTGGCTGAACACAGTGAGCAGGCGATCCGCACCCGCAACCATTCCGGCCAAGGTGGCAAACGTGTCTGGATCAACGCCGTGATCCACCTGTGGACGCTCCCAGAAGCCTTCGGGCACATCGCAGGCCGCCTCAACCGCAGCCCGGTCCACATCTTGCGTTGCCAGCAAGGCATCGAACAAGACCACATCGCCGTCTGGCGCCACGGCGATGTGCAGATCGGCGCGCTCGGCGGTTTCGGTGCGGCGCGGGTCGATTACCACCAGCTTGGTGCCGTTGGCCTCCCGCGCTCGCTCAATGCGCTGCCATATCACCGGGTGGCACCACGCGGTGTTCGATCCGACCAGCAGAATGACATCCGCATGATCGAGGTCTTCATAGGTGCACGGCACGATGTCTTCGCCAAATGCGCGGTTATGCGCTGCCACGGCGCTGGCCATGCAAAGCCTTGAATTGGTGTCGATGTTACCGCTGCCAACGAAGCCCTTCATGAGCTTGTTCGCGACGTAATAGTCTTCCGTGAGAAGCTGACCAGATACATAGAACGCGACGCTGTCAGGGCCGTGCTGTTCGATGCAGGCCTGCATACGGGTGGCGACTTCGGCGGTGGCCTCATCCCAACCGACGCGGCGCTCCGCAATCCTGGGATGCAACAGACGACCTTCCAGCCCGACCGTCTCGCCCAGATGCGTGCCCTTGGAGCACAACGCGCCATGATTGGCTGGATGGTGCCGATCGCCGCCAATCTCAACCGAGCGGGCGCCCGTCACTGTGGCAGTGATCCCGCAGCCGACGCCGCAATAGGCGCAAGTGGTCTTGATTGATCCCATGGTGTGTCTCAGACCCTTTGGCGCGCCATGATCGCCGCGCGGTCGAGCCAGATGCATTGGTTTTCAACCTTGAGCGGGATGGTGGGCGTGCAGCCCTCATCCTCGCCCAAGGCCTCTCCCGACTGCAAGGAAATACGCCAATTGTGCAGGGGGCATGATACACTGTCGCCGTGGACAATGCCCTGCGAAAGCGGACCACCCTTATGCGGGCACTTGTTCACCAGAGCGTAGAACTCGCCGCCAATCGTGTGGAAGATCGCGATCTCGTCAGCGCCCTCGACCGGTACCGTTCCTGCCATGCCCGGCTCAATCGCGTTGGTCTCGCAGATGTTGACCCATTCGGGCGTAAGCTCGCTCATTCAGCTGGCTCCACCGCTTTGATCGCGCCATCGGCGGGCGGTCCTGCGCCAAGGCTACCCACATGGCTGTGCAGATCGGCCCGGTCACCCTCAGCGCGCTGCGCCCATGGGTCGTCCTGAAAGAAGCTCTGCGAGTGATAGAACCGCCCGGCGAGCGTCGGGATGGCTTCGGGGTCATCCAGCAATTGCGCCTTCACCCAACCAAGCCCCTTGCGCTCCACCCACGGCGCGGTGCGCTCCAGATACCAGGCGTCTTCGCGGTAAAGCTGGATGAAGGCCGCGCTCATTTCCAGCGCCTCTCCCTCGGTGTCGACGCGGGTGAGCAGATCGGTTACCCGCACCTTGATCCCGCCATTGCCGCCAATGTGCAGCTCGTACCCGCTGTCAACGCAGATCACGCCAAAGTCCTTGATGGTCGCCTCGGCGCAATTGCGCGGGCATCCGCTGACAGCCATCTTGAACTTGTGCGGCATCCAACTGCCCCAGCTCATTTGTTCAAGCTTTACGCCAAGGCCGGTGGAATCCTGCGTGCCGAACCGGCACCATTCGCTGCCGACGCAGGTCTTCACCGTGCGCAGCGCCTTGCCGTAAGCGTGGCCCGAGACCATGCCCGCCGCGTTCAGATCAGCCCACACGGCGGGCAAGTCTTCCTTCTTTACGCCAAAAATATCGAGCCGCTGCCCGCCGGTGACCTTGACCATGCGCGCTTCGTATTTCTCGACCACGTCGGCAATCGCGCGCAATTCGCGCGGGTTGGTGATTCCGCCCCACATGCGCGGGACAACCGAATAGGTGCCGTCCTTCTGGATGTTGGCGTGCAGGCGCTCGTTTACGAAGCGGCTTTTCTGATCGTCGACATACTCGCCCGGCTTGGCGCACAGCAGATAATAATTGAGCGCCGGGCGGCATTTTGAGCAGCCATCAGGCGTGGACCAGTGCAGCTCCTGCATAACCTGCGGGATCGAGATATAGCCGTGCTCAACGATGGCCTTGCGCACATGATCATGGCCAAAGCTGGTGCAGCCGCACATCGTGGCCGCGCTTTCCTCAACCGCATCGCCAAGCGTGATCGCCAGCAGGCTTTCAACCAGATCGGTGCACGACCCGCAGCTGGCCGAAGCCTTGCACGTGCCGCGCACTGCATCGACGCTGGATGCGCCTTCCTTTATGCACGCGATGACCTGACCCTTGGACACACCGTTGCAGCCGCAGATTTCTGCGTCGTCCGATAAAGCTGCAACGGCGGCGTTAGGGTCCAGCGCGGACCCTCCAGAGGCAAAGGCTTGACCAAAGATCAGCGCTTCGCGAATGTCGGAGATGTCGTCCTGGTTCTTGAGCAGGTCAAAATACCAATTGCCGTCCTGCGTATCGCCATACAGGACCGTGCCGATGACCTTGTCACCCTTGACCACCACACGCTTGTAAATGCCGCGCGCCGCGTCGCGCATCACGATGTCTTCGCAATCCTCGCCGCCGGAGAAATCTCCGGCAGAGAACAGATCGACGCCTGAGACCTTGAGCTTGGTGGACGTGACCGAGCCTTCATAAGGTTTGGGTGTCGCGGCCAATCCAGCGGCCAGCGCACGGCACATATCCCATAGCGGTGCAACCAGCCCGTAGCATTGTCCTCGGTGTTGAACACATTCGCCTACGGCGAGGATGTTCGGGTCGCTGGTGACCATGTGATCATCGACGACAATGCCGCGCTCGACATTAACACCGCTGCCTTTGGCGAGCGTCCCGTTGGGCCGGATGCCGACGGCCATGACGACCAGATCAGCCTCGATCTGCGTCCCGTCCTTCAGCTTCACCCCGCCGACATGGCCGTCCTTCTCGATGATTTCGCCGGTGTCCGCGCCGGTCAGGATGGTCATCCCGCGCCCTTCCAGCTCGGACTTCAACAGATAGCCCGCTGCCTCATCCAACTGCCGCTCCATCAGCGTGGGCATCAGGTGCAGGACGGTGACCTCCATTCCGCGCAGACTCAGCCCGTGCGCGGCCTCAAGACCCAACAGACCGCCGCCAATGACCACTGCCTTGGTGCTGGTCTCAGCCGCGCTCAGCATGGTCTCAACATCGTCGAGATCGCGGAAGGTGACGACGCCGGGCAGATCCTTGCCCGGCACCGGGATCACAAAGGGATCAGACCCGGTCGCGATCAACAGCTTATCATAGCTCTCAATCTTACCGGCGCGTGAGACGACCTGCTGCGCCTCCCGGTCGATATGGATCACAGGGTCGCCGCTCACCAGCGTGATCGCATGCTCCTCATACCACTCGGCGGAGTTGATCACGATTTGGTCAAACGTCTTCTCACCCGCCAGCACAGGCGAAAGCATGATACGGTTGTAATTAACGCGCGGTTCGGCGCCAAAGATCGTGATTGCCCAGCGTTCGGGCTCCAGCGCGAGGATTTCCTCCACCGCACGGCAGCCCGCCATCCCATTCCCGATCACGACAAGGCGTTCGCGGGCACCTATTGGCGCTCCATTATCGAACCCGGTTTGCACGTTCACTCACTCTCTCCGTTGGTATCCAAAACAGCCAGACGATCAGAAACTGACCGCGGCCTGCATGGTGAAGCGTTCGGTGTCCGGCCCGAACCCGTCCGACTGATAATTTCCGTATTTCGCGAGGAGGCCGATTGGCCCAACCTTGAAGCGGACGACCGCATCAAATTCGACGCCGTAGTCAAAGCCGCCAAAGTCGCTGTCGAATTCGTGATAGCTCGCCAGCACAAAGATGCCGCCCGGCAGGCCTTTCACGTCAAACTTCTTGGTGATGCGCACATTGCTGTCGTGCAGGCCTGTCGCCGGCGTCACTAGGAAGAGGTCAGCGAAGCCGTTGAACTTATGCGCAGTGGCAAGCGGGGTTTGAAACGCGGCAACGCCATTGTCGCTGCCCAGCTCTTCATATTGCGCACGCAAGGTCCAGCCTTTGAAGGTGAGGCTGCCTTCAGCCAGAATGTAATCGGCATCATAGCTGTTCGGGTTGAGCGCAAT
Source organism: Pseudomonadota bacterium (assembly GCA_039815245.1). Classification (GTDB taxonomy): domain Bacteria; phylum Pseudomonadota; class Alphaproteobacteria; order Sphingomonadales; family Sphingomonadaceae; genus Erythrobacter. Next base: position 89,949 of record JBCBZR010000007.1, read on the forward strand.
GTCCGATTGCGTCGCGTAAGTGCCTTTCAGACCAACCTTCAGCGCACCCGCATCGAATTTGCCGCTGACTGTCGCGCCATATGTCTCGCTCGAAAAGGCGACGCGCGTGTCGTAATCATATTCATACCGAAAGGCGACGACGCGGACGGGATCGAACGAAGCAGCCGCTTTGGTGAAGACAAAGTCACCGTCGAAAAATTCATTGGGGCTTTCCGATCCGAAAATGGTCCGCTGGCTGATCGCGTAAGTCTGATCGAGCTCAACCGGGCCGAGTTTGCCGATGGCGCGCACGGCATCGAAGGTCTGCTCGTTTTGACGCCATACGACATTGCCGATGAAACGCGCATCCTCTTGAACGATGCGCTGGCGACCAACTTTCACCTGAAAATCGTCGGTTTTGTAGCCGATGTTAAGCCGGTTAAGTTCGGTCGTCTCGGGGTCCGCAATCACCGGGAACGGCTCTATTCCGTTGCTGGCAATCGTATCGTTGTAATCATTGCCGACCTGACCTGTGAACTCACCTTCAGCGATGATTGAAAAGCCTGCGGCCTTCAGCTCAGCCCCGGCGCGCGTGCGCACGGTGACCGATTGGGCGTCGTCCTGAAAGGTCGACTGGTCTGCCGTCTCGATCCGAAAGCGCGTATCGAGGATCGGATCAAGCGTCACACCCTCGGTAACTTCGTTCGGGTCAAGCGGCCCTGCCAGAGCAGGCACAGCACAGGTGGTGGAGAGAAGAACGGCACAGGCACTCAGTTTAAAACGCATCAATGTCCCTTTCACGCCGCTTTGCGCGGTCGATTTGAAAGCCGGGAAGCCGAGCGTCGTTGCCCAAGCATGTGCGACCCATCGGGTCGCCGGAGAGGAGTGGCTGATTGAAGAGAGCGGCATTGCTGAGCCTTCACCACTTGAAAGAATTTTGGTCAGGCCGCCTTTGCGTCCGGACCGTGATCGTATTCGGCGAGGAAGTGCAGCACCTCTTGCCGGTATTGATAGAATTGCGGGTGCTCGAGCAGCTCTGTGCGGTTGCGCGGTCGCGGCAGATCGACCTTGAGCACCTTGCCGATCGTCGCGCGCGGGCCGTTGGTCATCATCACCACACGGTCTGCCAAAAGGATCGCTTCGTCGACATCGTGGGTGACCATGATCGCGGTGACCTTGGTGCGGTTCCACGTTTCGACCAACACGTCCTGCAAGTCCCAGCGGGTCAGGCTGTCGAGCATCCCGAACGGCTCATCGAGCAACAGCAAACGGGGGCTGAGCGCAAAGGCCCGCGCAATCCCGACCCGCTGGCGCATGCCGTTCGACATTTCTGCTGCCAGTTTGTCCTTGGCATCGGTCAGGCCGACGCGGTCGAGGTAATAGTCGACGATGTCCTTGCGCTCAGCCTTGTCGGCGTGCGGATAGACCCGCTCCACGCCCAGAGCGACATTCTGGCGCGCGGTGAGCCAGGGCATCAGGCTGGGTGCTTGAAACACCACCGCCTTGTCAGGCCCGGCCGCTTCGATCTCGCGGTTGTCGAGCACAATGCCGCCGCCAGTAATTTCATTAAGGCCCGCCGCCATGGTCAGCACGGTCGATTTACCGCAGCCCGAATGGCCGATCAGCGAGATGAATTCGCCTTTGTCCATCAGCAGGTTGAAGTCTTCGACCACCTTGAGCGGCCCTTTGGAGGTGGGGTAAACCTTGTCGAGCTTGAAGAACTCAAGATATCGCTTTTCAACCGCGCTCTTGGCCGCATCGAGATAGGCCTGCGGAGGGCTCTCCTTGTCTTTCTTGGTGGCGAGCAGATCAATCGGCGTCACATTGGGAAGGTCAATCGCGCTTTCGCCGACCGAACTGCTTTCCGCATTGAGCGAGCCAAGATAGCCAACAATCTCTTTGCGCAAAGTTTGGTAGACGATGTCATCGTTGATTGCTTCGCGGTCACGCGGGCGGGCCACGTTTACGTCCCAAATTTCGCCAATTGTCGCAGCGGGCGCAGGGGTCAGGACCGCGATCCGGTCGGCCAGCAATAGGGCTTCGTCCACATCGTTGGTGACGAGAAGGATCGTGCGACCTTCTTCCTTGCGGATGCGTTCAATCTCATCCTGAAGCTTGGCGCGCGTGAGCGCATCAAGCGCGGAAAGCGGTTCGTCGAGTAGCAGGATTTCCGGCTCCATCGCCAGCGCGCGCGCCACCGCCACACGTTGGCGCATACCGCCCGAAAGCTGCGCGGGCTTGCGATCCATTGCGTGGCCAAGACCGACCAGTTCCACCTTTTGCTGGATCAGAGCCTTGCGATCCGCCTTGCTGCGATCCTTGTGCACCGCGTCCACCGCCAGCGCGACATTCTGTTCGACGGTCAGCCAGGGAAACAGCGAATAGGATTGGAAGACGAGCCCGCGTTCGCGATCTGGCCCTTCAATGGGTTTGCCGCGCAGGGTCATCGAGCCGCTATCGGGCGAAACGAGGCCTGCGATGGAGTTGATCAGCGTGGTCTTGCCCGCGCCGGAGAACCCGAGAATGGCGACGAACTCGCCTTCGGCCATTTCGAGGTCGATGCCGCCCAGCACTTGGGTTACCTCGCCCGTTTTGGCGGTGTAGTCCTTGCGGACATTGTTGAGCGAAAGGAAAGCTGTGTCAATCATGCGCGCCCCCTCAAACCGTGCGGTTCTTGGAAACAAGATTTTGCAGCGCCATCATGATCCGGTCGAGCAGGAAGCCGATCAGGCCGATGACAACCACCGCGAACATGATGCGGCTGAGACTTTGCGAGCTGCCGTTCTGGAATTCATCCCAAACGAACTTGCCCAGCCCCGGATTCTGCGCGAGCATTTCTGCCGCGATCAGCACCATCCAGCCCACGCCCAGCGACAGGCGCATTCCGGTAAAGATGTAAGGCAGTGATGCAGGCAGGACGAGCTTGGTCAGCTTGTCAAACCAGCCCAGCCGCAGCACCTTGCCAACATTCAGCAGGTCCTTGTCAATCGAGCTGGTGCCCACCGCGGTGTTGATCAGCGTGGGCCACAGCGAACACAGCATCACCACCAAAGCCGAGATTACGAAAGCTTTGGGCAGCAGCGGGTCGGCGCTGGTTATCATGGCTGAGATGACCATTGTCACAATCGGCAACCAAGCGAGCGGGCTCACCGGCTTCATGATCTGAACCAACGGATTGATCGCGGCGTTAAAGCGGGTGGAAAGCCCGGCCATCAGACCAATCGGCACAGCAAAGATCGTCGCGAGTGCGAACCCGAGGGCGACGGTCTCCAGCGAGGTGATGATCTGATCGAGGAAGGTTGGCGGACCGGCATAGGTGAAGTCGCGCACACCCCCCGCATTGCCCGCCGCAAGGGCGGCTTGGTTGTTGGCTTCTTGCTGTGCATAGAACGCAGCTTCGGCCTCTTTGGCGGCCGAATATTCATCGTAAAGACCAAAGCCTGCCTCGGTCACTTCCACTGGACCTGGCAGCGTGCCCAGAGAGGTGTCGACGGTCGGAGCCAACACGGCCCACAACCCCAGGAACGCCGCAATACCGACGATGGGCCACATCAACCCAGAAGCCAGTCCGCGGATCTTTAGGATCAGCGGACTGGCTTCGGGCGCCTCTTTCGAAATCGCCGCCGAAGAAGCGGGAGCTGTAGGCTCCTCGCCTGTAACACTCGCCGCGTTGGCGGGAGCGGTTTCGGTCGGGTCGGTATCTGCGAAAGCGGTAGCCATAATTGGCGCTCCTGTGGAAGTGGGATCAGTCACGGGCTTGCGGCGGGGCTGGTGGGGGGACGCTAGGATCAGCGACCGCTCAACTTCCGCTCACACCGGCAGCGGTGACGCTCTGGCCGGTTTTCAGACCGATCGGAAACTTAGCAAGGTAATCGTTCGGCTTCGATCCATCGTAGGTGATGCCGTCGATAAAGCCCTGCTGCTCCCCGCGATATCCATCCGTCTCAGGCACGCTTTCAGCCGAGATCACACCGTCTTCAACCAGCTTGTTAGCAGCGGCGAGGTAGAGGTCCGGGCGATACACGGCCTTCGCGGTGTCAAAGTACCACTGATCGTTCTTGTCGTCGGCGATCTGGCCCCAGCGGCGCATCTGCGTAAGGTACCAAATGGCGTCGGAGTAATACGGGTAGCCTGCATACTTGTCGAAGAAGATGTTGAACCCTTCCGCCTCGCGCGTGTCGCCCGGCTCATATGTAAACACACCGGTCATCGAGGCTGCAATCACTTCAGCATCAGCGCCGACATAATTGGGGCGGCTGAGTATCTCGACTGCTTCGGCACGGTTTGCGCCGCCATCAGCGTCCAGCCATTGCTGCGCCTTGATGATCGCGCGCAGCATGGCCGCGGTGGTAGCGGGATACTTCTCCGCGAAGTCTTCGCGCAGGCCAAAGACCTTTTCCGGGTTGTCGTTCCAGATTTGGTCATCGGTGATCACCGGCACGCCGATCTTCTTGAACACCGCCGCCTGGTTCCACGGCTCGCCCACACAATACCCTTCGATCGTGCCCGCCTCCAGCGTCGCGGGCATTTGCGGCGGCGGCGTCACGGAGAGCTTCACGTCAGCGTCGATTACGCCCTGCACGTCGCCGTCGGAGTAATAACCGGGCTTCAATCCACCGGCGGCCAGCCAATAACGCAGCTCGTAATTGTGCGTCGAAACCGGGAAGACCATGCCCATGTTGAAGGGCTTACCTTGGGCCTCGAAAGTCTCGACGACGGGCTTCAGCACTTCAGCGCTGATCGGGTGGACAGGTTTTCCGTCTTCGCCCTTGGGCAGATCGGCTTTGATCATGTCCCACACCTTGTTGGACAAGGTGATCGCATTGCCGTTGAGGTCAAGGCTGAGCGGAGCAATGAGGTCGGCTTTGGTACCGTAACCGATGGTCGCCGCCAGAGGCTGGCCCGCAAGCATATGCGCGCCGTCCAATTGTCCGCCGATCACGCCGTCAAGCAGGACCTTCCAATTCGCCTGCGGCTCAAGCGTGACGTTGAGGCCTTCCTCGGCGAAATAGCCCTTTTCCTTGGCAATCGCGAGCGGAGCCATATCAGTTAGCTTGATGAAACCGAACTTCAGATTGGGCTTCTCAATTTCACCGTCCAGCGAAGCTGCCACGACTGTGCCCTCGCTCGCAGGGGTTTCGCCGCATGCCACCAGAGCCACACTCGCAAGTGCAGCGGCAACAACGCCGCGACGATCAAACTTGAAACCACTCGATTTAACCATAACCGAAAAATCCTTGTACTGCGGGCCCCGCGATACGCCCTGAAACGATCTAAAAGCAAAACGACAAAAGCCGCCTCGATCCGATCCTTTCAAGGACCCAATCGGGCGGCGACGTTGCCGTGAAATTTTCCGTTCAATCACGCGGAGAGATGAAAGTTTCCTGCGTTGGAAACTCGCTGCGTGTTCGAATCAAATAACCAAGCGGTAAGCGTCATGCAATCGTAATTTTGCAGTGCAGCAAGAATTGCCGCTTATTTCTGCTCAGCAATATAGGCTTCCAGCGTGTCGGGATCGAAGCTTTTACCGTCAAAAAATGTGTTGTTTTCCAGCAGGATGGTTCCGTTCTGGGTGGAGGCTTGCAGCGCTTCGGAAACACTGCCTTCAACCTTGGAGGATGCTGTGGGCAACGGGTCTTTGCTGCCAGCCAAAGCGCTTCGATAGACCCCGGGCCGGAAGACCTTGGCCGCCGCATCCGCTTCGCCCGAATCGAATTCTAGCCCGTCCCAACGCACCAATTGCGAATACAACCATTCCGCTTGGCTCACCCAAGGGAAGTTCGCCGCCTCGTGGTACTGGAACATGAAATCCGGGTATTCTCGCGCTGGGCCGCCAGCAGTCAGAACCAGCCGGTCCGAGATCGCGCGGTGGACCAGTTTGTGAGAGGCATCACAATATTCAGGCCGCGCCAAAATAGCCGCGTTGGTGTCCCAATTGGTAGGATCAACGAAATGCTCGCCTGCGCGGCGCATGGCGCGGATCAAACCTTCAATCGAAGGTTGGATCTCTTCGAGCCGCTCGGCCCGCAGCGCCAGCACCTTTTCCACGCCGCGCCGCCAGATTTGGGCCGTCGCAAGGACGATCTGCCCCGCCCCTTGATCCACTGCGATGGAATTCCACGGCTCGCCCACGCACGATCCGTCAATCTCGCCTGCGTCGAGCGCATCGGCGCTGAAAGGCGGCGCGACAGTGACGATCTCCACATCCTCATCGGGCTGGATACCCACCCCAGCAAGCCAATAGCGCAGCATGTAATTGTGGCTGGAATAGCGGTGCACGACGCCAAAGCGTAAGGGGCGCTGATCGGCCTTGCGCTGGGCTGCGACCTCTTTCAATCGCGCACCCAAAGCCTGTGGATCGGCCAGTTCGCCCACGCATCCCAAGGCATCAGCCAGCGCGTTCGAGACTGTGACCGCGTTGCCGTTCAGCCCCAGCACAAACGGCGCCGCCAGTTTTTGCGCCGGACGTCCGCGCCCCAAAGTGGTCGCGATCGCCAGCGGGGCGAGCATGTGTGCCGCATCCGAATGACCATAGAGCAATCGATCCAGAACCGTCGCCCAAGACACATCGCGCACAAAGGATAGCTGTAGCCCTTCTTCCTCGGCAAATCCGTGTTCGTGCGCGAGGATGGGCAAACACGCATCGACGAGCGGCAGGAACCCTATGGTCAAGCGCTCTGTCATTCCGGGTCTCCCATCAATTCATGCGCGGTGACGACCGCGTCGGCGATATCTGCGATCCGACGGTTGGAGGACATCGCCTTCTGGCGCAACTCAGAGTATGCGGCCGGCTCTGAGACGCCTTTGGTCTTCATCAATATGCGTTTGGCCTTGTCGACAGTTTCACGTGCAGCCAGCTTGCCCTGCGCCTCGGATAGCTCAGCCTCCAGCCGCGCATAGGCTTGAAATCGCCGCATCGTGGTTTGCAACAGGGGCTGGATCCGATGCGCGGCAAGGCCATCCACGACATAGGCGCTGACGCCTGCATCAATGGATGCCGCGATAGATGCCTCATCGCTTTGATCGACAAACATCGCAATCGGTCGATCAAGCGCCCTGCTCATATTGAAGTATTCTTCAAGGACATCGCGCGAAGGGTTGCCCAAGTCCATGAAGACCACATCGGGCGCGATTTCAGCAATCCGCGCCATCAGCCCTTCGCGGCTTGTCAGAAGGAATATCTGCGAGGATTCAAGCGAACTGAGCCCTTCTTCAATGATCGAAGCCCTTGCGGCGCTTTCATCGATGATGGCGATACGCATGCATAATTTGTGCACTGCACCATCAGACTTTGGCAAGAGGTATTTTTACCGCATCGCACGCCGATACCGTTCAATGCCGCACTACCACGAAAAAAGCCCCATAAACTTGTCGAAACCTCGCCGGAAGAACCCCTTCTTCGGTTCAGGCAAACCTTTGCGCTGAGCGGTCTGCGCCACAAGCTCGCCCCACTGACGACGGGTGGGATTTTGCACTGGACCGCTGCCAATCGGCGCAGCTCCCGCTCTTATCGCTCCGCGCGAGGCTGCCGTGGGCTTGAAGCCATTGGCCGCTGCTTCGCGCAGGGCGGCTGTCGAGGTAGGATTAACCTGAGGTTTGCCACGCTGCGCTTGTTTGGCGGCCAGCGCTTCCCTTTGTGCTGCAGACCGCTTGTCAATTGTGGCGGTTCCGAGTTGTGTAGTTTGATTGCCTCGCGCGTTGCGACGCCGCGTGCTGGCAGCCTTACGCTGGCTTTTGGAAGGCAGTTTGAACGTCACTTTGCGCGGGTTCTTCAGGACGTAACCGGCACGGTTTCGGTTCGTGTTGGGGCGCTTGGGGTTTGCCGTCGCGCTGCCTTGTGTTGAGCCTGCCGACCCGCCTTTGACTTTACCCTTTTGCGCGTTCGGTTTTTTCGGCGAAGCACTGGCCGCCGTGGTTTTGGGCCGCTGTTTTTGTGCCTCGGCCAGTGTCGGGGTCGCTGCAAGCGAGGCGGCAAGCGCCAAGGAAAAGGCGGTCAACGCGGTGCGTTTTAGTTTCAATGTGGTCATATCAAATTCCTTTTCCCGCGCCTCACTGTGAGGCGCTTGCCAATAGAAAGTCTTCGCTGTTGAAGGCGCTGTGCCCGATCAGAAAGCGCAGATCAGGGTGCTCGGCGCGCTCTTCGTCCAGAATGTCGCGCATCGAGTATTTGAGCACCGTGTCTTGAGAGAGCGGCACACCCCACAACCTGACCGCGGCTATTGCGCCCAAAAACGGATCATTGGTCCCGTCCGCTGTTCCAATGAACAGGCCATCGGCGGGCAGCGATTTGATGGTCAGATCAAGTACGGCGACAAGCGTGCTATCGACCATCACTTCAGTGCGATCACCATAATCGATGATCGCGACAAAGTGCATTTTGCCATCGGTGAAATCGAACGGAGCCACGATAAAGGTGTCGCCCGACATGATACCCAGACCATCGCGATCCCGCAGAACAGAAACGAGGTAACTTGCCCCCTTTTCACCAGCGTAGGACAGGACCACCGGATCAAAGGCGGGCGCGGTTTCCCAGTCGGGTTGGACCCAGAACTCAATCGTCGCTCCGCCAGACAGATCAAGGCTTTCATCGGCAGGGAAACCAAGCGTGGTAACCCCGTCAAATTCCATCACATCGGGCGCGTATTGCGCGCTTGCCGGGACAGCGAGCAGGCCCACGCAAGCAAGGATGATGCAGTGTATCAGCTGTTTCATGGTCCAACTCCGTAGAGGAAATCGAGGTAGCCGTTGTCGAACCGGTCAAGCTTGATCGAGGTCACGCCAAAAACCTTCGATGGGATGCCAGAGGCTTGGAAACCAAGCTTTAATGTCTCAGTAGAGCGGATCGTTGCGCAGCTTTCCGGCTTGTTCGCTCCGTAGGTCTTCATAGTATTCACGCCGCGCACAGACACGGTCATGTGGCGTGACCCTCCAAGGCGGTTTTTCAGGCAAACCCGCACAAACCCCGGCTTGTAAAGGGCGCGGCCGAAGGCAACGCGGACATTCTCCTTCCTAGCGCGGTGGGTAATGACCGAAATATTGGTCACAAACCCCTTTGGCGCGCGCTTCGGAATGACAGATCCGAACCCGCCACTAAGAGCAGCCCGCTCCAGGCGTCGTTCGATCGCAGCCTCAAGACGCGCGCGCACCTGGCCCCAGACTTCGGGCTCGTTGGGAAAATAGAGCGGATTGAGAAGGTCCGATATGGGGCGCAGGTCTGCGAGGATGGGAACCGGCGTGCCGGTGGAAAAGCCGCCCTGGTCAAAACTGCCTGTGCCGCCAACTGCATCGAAACCAGCCTCGGAGCTTTCCTCCAATTCTTCGGAATTGCGCGCTTCTTCGGTAAAGCGTGAGCCGCTTGCGCCAATTTCAAATCCGCCAATGGCAAGGCCGGCCTTGATGTTGAAATTCTGACTCTCGCTCTGCCACTTTTGCATGGTCTCCCGGTCAAAGCTCGCCCACATACGAGCTTGCGAACCGTAGGTGACCGCATAAGGATAGTGCGTACCAAACTTGTCGATCAGGTCGTCATAGCGCCCTTTGCGATAGGCAAAATCGACCGCATCGATGAAATCATCGCTCAATTTGGCAAATGGCCGGTCGAGCACAAGCGTGTAGAGTTTGTGCCGCGCAAATCCCATCGACACAGAGCGTTGCATGCCAAATTGGCGGCCCAGAGAGCTGGACTTGGCATGATCCGCGCCTGCCCCCAAAGACCCTTTCGTCTCGCCGGTTTTCTTGTCCTTTTTGGTAAAGCCGATATTGACCCCGAACGAGCTTGCGGCCGTGCGTTGAAAATCAAACTGGCGAGAGATCATTTCCCTAGAAGTCACGCTCCCTTGCACGCCGTCGGGAATGTATTTCAGCCCAAGTGGCACTGTCCTTTTTTCAACAATCGCGAAGTCTCTAGGATCTGCCGTTGCAAAGATATCGGCCTGAGGGTTGCGATTAAGCTCAAACGGGTTTTGCGTAATCACGTTGTAGCCACGCAGGGACGCCCGGTAATTGTCGAGATTGTTGCCGATCAGAAAAACATCGGTGACATCAATATCCTGCGCCCGCGAAACGGTGGGCTGAGGGCGGTTATAGCTGTAGCCCTGCCAGCGCAGCTCCGGCTTTCCGGTGCGTGATACAGACACCGTAAGAGTTGTATCGCGCCCTCGGCTTGTGCCCCCGCGATAACGATAGGTTTTGCTTGCGCCCGATGGCTTCATCACATCGCGCATGGGCACGCTGTCGGCCGCATAAAGCACAATCGGTTCGCGGCCCTGTGTCGCGCGGCGGATGGCGATGCTGCTGCCATCGTTTGCCATGCTGACATACATGAGGTCGGGAGTTGTAAAATTAGAGTGCGTCAGCCGCGCATTGAGCCGTTGCCCCTTCAGCCCTTCAAACAGGTCATTGGCCGCTCTGCTTTCGTCGAGCGCAAGCGGGGTGTCCTGAACCCAGATACCATCGAGCCTGTAGCGACAATCCTGAGCCAGTTCCGCTTCGGTCGCGGTGCCTTCAGGTATATCGAAAGAGGCGAATACACGCGCAGCGGTTGGGTCTTGTGCGCTCGCGTCACGGGAACGCATCCGGTCAGCATTGTTGGCGGCGCCAGCTTGCAGACGCGATGGAACCTTGCAGCCCTTGAACGCTTCAATCGGGCGGCCTTTGCGTTTGACGGGTCCTTGAAACAGCTCGTCAGAGGCAAGCGGCTGTAGCGCCCCTGGCTTTGCCCCTTGGGCGGTTGCAGCGGTGCTGATGGGCGCACCAATCACAGCCCCCAGCATCAATCCGCTGATCAGTTTGCCCCTCGTATTCATGCCCTGTCTCCTTGAATTTCTGACAGGAACAAGGATGGCAGGTCAGGTCTCGCACGATAGTGGGGATAGTCCCCATTTCGCGGCCTATTGGCTTGCGGGGATATGAATAATGGCTGTGCAGCCGCAGCCTGGCTTTGATTGGATCGCAAAGTCGAACTCGGATGCTGCGCAAATGTCTCGCACGATGGCGAGGCCCAGTCCCTCGCCATCGGACGCCGCGCGCTTGCCGCCGCGTTGCATGGCGTGTTCAAGCGCGGCCTCGCTCATCCCAGGGCCATTATCGCGCACCTCGATCTGAATGCCGGTGCCCCGCCAGCGCGCTGCGATCAGCACACGCGGCTCGCCCAGTTCGCTGCGCCCGTGTTTCAAAGCGTTCGCAACCAGGTTGGACACCGCACGCATTAACGCCAAGGGGTCCGCTTCCACCTGCAATTCGCTGGACCTCAACCGCAGTTCGACACCAGTTGCACGCGCATCCTCGGCAAACACATGGTGAGCGTTACGCAGCACCACATTGGCCGCAAACCACTCGCGCTTGCCCTTTGGCCTCGCTGACTGGGTGGCTACCGTCTCCGGCTGATCACTGGCTACACTTGCCAGATAATCAAACGCTGCATCAATCTGAGCGGATTGTTCATCCTCAATCCCGCGCAGTTTGAACATGGCAGCGCGCAAAGCGCCCAGAGGCTGGCGGATGTCATGGCTGAGTTCAGACAGGCGTTGCCCGCGCAAGTCGGCAAGCTCGCGCGCGACAGAGTAATCACGCTGGCTGGTCAGCAGCCTGTCCTTCATCGCCAGCTTGTCGCGGGTTGCGGCAAGCTCTGCCTGCATCGCGCCATCACGCTCATCGCGCAGCGCCATCAGCCGCAACAAGATCACCGTCGCAAAGGCAATGCACTCCGTGAACAGCGTAAAGTGGCCATAATCCAGCGTGTTGTCCAAATCGAATTGGCCCGGGACCACGTGCGCCACAAAGGCATACGCAAACGAGGAAAACACCAGCACCGCGCCAAAAATATAGACTCGCGCGCCCACAAACCCGCGTCGCAGAGCGATGATGCCGGTCCCAACGATCAGCACAGTCGCAAGGGGCGCAATCAGATAGGCGGGCACCATGAGCCAGCGCTGCGTGTACAGCACCGGCGTGAGCAAGGCGCACACACCAGCAAGACCGGCATAAAGGCCAAGCCATCGGTCAAGTCCCGGCGCCGTCCGCCCTAACCCAAACAATTCACGCGGGAAATGCACGCCCGTCATGGCCATTAACAAGACCGCGGAAAGGTTCATCGGCTCGCTGAGCCAGGGCGCATCAGGCCACAGCGTGCGCATGGCATAACTGTCGGCCACCGCGACATAAAAGATGCCAGCAAGGATATAGAGCGCGAATGACAAACCCACGCGCCAGCCAATCACCGGGATCATCAAGAGCGCGAAGAATATCATCGCCGCCAGAGCGCCGTTCATCGCGAAATCGACCGCCTGTTCGGTCGTGTGCACCTCACTCACTGCGTCAGATGTGCCCATCGCGACTTTCAGGAAGGTAGATGTGGTGGAGCGATAACCGATCATGAACTGCGCCGTTTCTCCCGGCGCGATGATCACATCTTTCAGCAGAAACCGGCTTGGGATCTCGCGCTGCGAGAATGGATCACCTTGACGGTGAGAAAGCAGCAAAACCGGCTCACCCGAAACGATCTGGTAGAGGTCAAGCTCCTCCATATATTGCCGCTTCATATCAATCCGCCACCGCTGGCGACTGGCGCTGTCATTGCGCGCGGTCCAATGCAGCCAGACCCGGTCGCGCGTCAGTCCGAATGCGAGATAGCGGGTGCCTAAGGGGCCAAATTGGTCAAGCCGATCATAGGCCTCAAGCGCACTTAACTGAGCGGTAGGATCACGCCACGCGCTGACATGGGGGTTGATTAGCTGATACACTTTGGGATCATCGGCAAGAACAAGGGGTGGTTGTTCTTGCGCAGCGGCCGGGGCAGCCAGCAAGGCTGCCAAAGCGCAGCCCATCGCCACTATCCAAAGCCTGATCACCTGCCCTGCCATAACCACCGTCTGCGCCTTATCATCTGGGCAAGCTATGGGGACTGCTCCCCATTTGGCACGCCAATTCCGGGCGGATCTAAAGCTGGCGATGGGTATCAAGAAACCCCTCTTTAAGCGCATAGGCAAGCAGCTCTGCCACTGATCCAACCCCCAGTTTTGCCATCAGGCTGCCGCGGTGCTTCTCAACTGTCTTGATCGAAATATGCAGCCGATCTGCAATGGCCTGACTGGTATAGCCAAGCGCAATGAGTGAGAGCACTTCGCGCTCTCTATGCGTCAGGCTCGGCACCTCACTCGCCGCTTTCAGGATGTCGCGAACATCGTCAGCAACAAAGCGATATCCTGCCAGCACCGTTTCAATACAGCGGCCAAACTCGTCGGCCTCGCTGGTTTTGAGAAGCAAGCCATCCACGCCCAGATCGATCCATTCCGCCAACAGCGTGTGCGAGGTGAACCCGGTGCATGTCACCACTTTGGTATCAGGGCACCAGCGACGAACATCCGCGAACACTTCCACGCCATTGGCCAATGGCATGGCGGCATCCAGGATCAGCAAATCGGGCTTATGCCGCCGTGCTTCCGCAATCGCTTCAAGCCCATCTTTGGCCATTGCCAAAACATAGACGTCACGCAACTCGCCAAGCATGTCAGCAATGGCCTTGCGCATGAACGTGTGGTCATCGGCGATGACGGCGGTGACTGCCAAATGGCCTCTCTGCAGGTGATAACGTCTTGGAGGCTTTGAAGACTATGCCATGCAAGCCAGCGAGACAAGTTGCCACACCCGCCCTGCAACTTTGCTCAGCGGCCGTGCTCAGCTCAGCTGTGCTCGCTTACCCGCTGTTCCTCAGAGCCGTAGCAATCGCATTGATTGATAGCTTGATCCCCTCGGCGATGCGTTCATCGGCATCGCCAGCGCGGTGGCGTTTCAGCAGCTCAACCTGCAATAGGTTGAGCGGTTCGATGTAAGGCAGTCGCAGGCGGATCGAGGCGTCAAGTTCAGGCGACTTTTCCAGCAGAAACGATTGCTGCGTTGCCGCCAGTAGAGCGTCATGCGTGCGCTCCCAGCCATCCTTGATCTGGCCGAACACATTCGCGCCCAGCGCCGGGTCTTCGACCAGCCCGGCATATTCCGCCGCAATTGCCATGTCAGACTTGGCCAGAACCATTTCCATATTGGCAAGCGCGTTTTTGAAGAACGGCCATTGCTGCGCCATTGCCTCAAGCAGGGCCTTGTCCTCATACGTCGCCAGCGCGTGGCCCACCCCGTACCAGCCCGGCAGCATGACGCGCGCCTGGCTCCACGAGAACACCCAGGGGATCGCGCGCAGGTCTTCGATTTTGTGCGAGGCTTTGCGGCTGGCCGGTCGCGATCCAATGTTGAGCGTCGCAATCTCTGCAATCGGCGTCATCTGCCGGAAAACATCCACAAACCCGTGCGTGCCGTACACCAGATCGCGATAGGCGCTGAAGGCCCGCTCAGAAATATCGTCCATCGCGCCGGCAAAACGCGTGTAGTCCGACGCAGCGATCTGCTGGGGTTCGAGGGTCGCGAGCAAGGTGGCGCTGGCCATCGCATCAAGCGTCTTGGCGCCGGTTTCAACCGTGCCGAATTTGGCGGCGATCACTTCGCCCTGCTCGGTGATGCGGATGCGCCCGTTGACGGTGCCGTGCGGTTGCCCGCGAATGGCCTCGAAAGCGGATCCTCCCCCGCGCCCCACAGAGCCGCCCCGGCCGTGAAACAATTGCATGGTGACGCCTGCATCGCTGAACACCGGTGCCAACGCCTTGCTGGCCCGCGCCAACATCCAGCTGGAGGTGAGATAGCCGCCATCCTTGTTAGAATCTGAATAGCCGATCATCACCTCTTGCGACCCGCGCGCCTGCGTAACAGCGGCGACTTCGGGAATCGCGAAATAGGCGCGCATAATGCCTGGTGCATTCTCAAGATCACCGATGGTCTCAAACAAGGGCACAGGCGTGATGGGGCAATGCGGCGTGTCACCCGGCTGATAGAGACCAGCTTCGCGCAGCAGCAACAGCACTTCCAGCAGGTCTGACACGCTTTGCGCCATCGAGACGACATATTGTGTGATGCAGTCCGGACCGAAATGCGCCTGAGCCTGCGCGGCCGCATCGATGATCGCCAGCTCCTTTTGCGTGTCAGCTGAATAGGTCGCCCATGGGGTGCGCAGCGGGCGCTTGCCGCTAAGCTCTTCGCGCAGGAGCGCGACCCGCGCATCCTCATCGAGAGCAAGATAATCCGCCGCACCGCCGCCTTGCGCAAACAGTTCAGCGACCACGCGTTCATGCACGGAGCTGTTTTGTCTCAGGTCAAGTGTCGCCAGATGAAAGCCGAAGGTCTGGACCGCTCGGATAACTTGCCCCAGCGCGCCGACCGACCCCAGCGTCTCTCCTCCAAGCTTCGCTAGCGATCGGGCAATCGTGCGCAGATCATGCTCAAAGGCAGCGGGTCCATCATAGGGCGCACCAGCGACGAGCGCAGGGCGCGGCGGCTGCTTGCCGCAAAGATGCTCGAACGTGGCGGCCAGACGGCCGTAAATGCCAATCAGCGCCCGCCGATAGGGTTCATCCTGGCGATGCGGGGAGGTGTCGCCGCTCGCCTCAGCTAGCGCTTCAATCTCAGGCGCGATCTCAGCCAGTTCGCTGGAAATGGAAAGGTCCGCGCCCAGCTGCTGCAATTTATCGAGATAGTAACCGAGCGCCGTCTCAGCGCCGCGGCCAAGCGCGTATTGCAGGCTGTCAGCGGTCACAAACGGGTTGCCGTCCCGGTCGCCGCCGATCCAACTGCCCAGCTTCAGAAAACTTGCCGGTCTGGCTGGGAGCGCTTGCTCCCAACGTTGATAGAGCTCCGGCAGGACCGGCAGGAACACGTTGCGCATAAAGTCGAGCGCGTTGTCGACTTCATCAATCACATTCAGCCGATCCCGGCGCAGCGTCCGGGTGCGCCACAGAAGCGCAATCTGCCGCTCGATTGCACGCTCAATCGCGCTTGCATCGCCGCCCGACGCTAGCGCTTCGTCGCGTTGTTTCATCATCTCGGCCAAGCGAGTGCGGTGATCAATCACGCTCTTTCGGCGCACTTCGGTCGGGTGAGCCGTCAGCACAGGCACAATCAGAGCCGAATTCAACAGATCGAGTATGGCGTCATCGCTGATCGCGTGGTCGCGCAATTCGGCCACGGCATCTTCAAAACTGTGATGCGCCTCTGCCATCGCTGCGTCGCGATCCTCAGCCAAATTGGCGAGCATCGAAAAAAGGCCAAAGCCGCGCACAAAAGACAGCGTTTCATCAAGCGAGAGCTGTTCCAGCTCAAGGTCCACAAGATCCGCTCCTCGATGCCGATTCACACTGGCGGAACGGATATGCTCGGTACGCTCAAAAAGCCGCTCTCCGCCATGCGCGCGGATCACATCGCCCAACGTCTTGCCAAGGAACCGGATGTCATCGTTCTGCTGAATGGGCGGACGGGTGGCCAAATCTATCTCCTCGCAAGACTGTTGCTCACTGCGTACTGCGCCGCAGTATCATTACTCGGTCTGCGCCCACAAAAAAAGCGCCCCACACATGTGAGGCGCTTTCTTTTGCAGCTTGGACGCCGATCAAAAGCTGAGCGTCGCGCCAAAGGTGAGGCGACGATCCGGTTGCCCCTGGAAGCACAACAGCGCGCTGTCGTTCACACAGAACTGGCTGATGTCGGACTTCGTCAGGTTCACCCCTTCAACGCCGATGTTAAAGAAGTCGGTGACGTTGTAAACGATACTGCCGTTCAGCTGTCCGCGTGCCTCAGTGACGACCGGGAAGCCGAGCGTTGAGTTGAGCGACGCGCCCGCTGCGGTATCCAGCGTGCGGAATGCATCGCGCCACGTGTAACGCGCCCGCGCTGAAAGGCCGTACTTCTCGTAGTAGAGCGTCAGGTTGTAGGCATTCTCCGAAAAGTCGAGCAAGCCCTGCACCCGCGTGACCGGGTCAGGCACTGCCGGATTGATCGCCTCGAAGATATCCTGCCCACGGCCCGATGCCGAGTTGGTCGCTTCGCCGCCGCCAAAGTCCTGATAGGTGTAGTTGGCGATAAAGCCGAAGCCTGAGGCAAAGCCCAGCGTGTCCTCAAACTGCGAGAGGTCGTACTGGAACGCGATCTCAATACCGGTCTGCGTGGTCACGGCGCTGTCATTGATGATCGTTTGCAGCGGCACACACAGGCCATTGCCGGGCACATCTGACAGCACGTTGCGGTCAGGCACGGGGTTGAAAATACCACCACCCTCGCACGGGTCGGTGATGTCGCGGAAACCGTTGGCATCCTCAACCGCGTCTTCCACCTGCGTCACGAACAGGTTCGTGCGATCCTTGTGGAAAAAGCCGATGCTGATCAGCGATTGCGGCGCAAAGTACCATTCCAGCGATGCATCATAGGACTGGACCGTTTCCGGCGCGAGATTGGCATTACCAAGGCTCACCGCGTTGTTCGGCCCTGTCGGGAACGTCACCGAGAGCGACAGATCGTCAAAATCCGGGCGGTTGATATCTTCGGTATAGCTGGCCCGCAGGAACAGATCATCGGTCAGCTCTGCGATCACGTTCACACGCGGCATGAACTCGGTGTAGCTGCCGCTTGAGCTCACCGGCGACACCACGCCATTGGCGATGGCGTTACCAAAAGAGGTGATATCCGTGCTGACCCAGCGAAGGCCGATATTGCCGCGGATCGGACCGGTCTCGAAATTCGCCTGAGCGTACAGTGCGTGCGTTTCTTCCTCGACGCGGAAGGACGCACCCAGATTGCCAGTTGAATTCGGGTCAAGATCGGACAACAGGCGTCCGCCGTCTGCAATGCGAGCCTGTCCGCCCGGCGTTGCATCCAGTGCGGCCTGCAATTGTGCAAACACCGCATCGCGATCTGAGAATGAACGGTCGGGATCGACCACAACAAAGTTGCGGAACGCCAGATCACGCCCGTCAAACGCCCCGAAGTTGTCAGGCCCTTGAACGATCAGATCACCCAATGCCGAACCGCTCGGGCTGTTGGCAATGGCGCCCGTACCAAAGGTTGAGCGCAGCTGATTGAACTCGGTTGATGTCTCGTTGTAGCGATAACCAACGTCGACCGATGTGATGAAGCCAATGGCGTCTTCCACATCGAGCGAGCTGTCGATCCGGAACGCGTTCTCAGCGTTGCGCGTCGAATTGTTGCTGTTGGTCACCGCATCAAGGACGGTGTTGGCCGGGTCCAGCAGCTGCTCAACGGTCGGGGCAAACGGCGAATCGAAGTCGATCCCGAACGTCAGCGCCCCGTTCCTCAGATCGTAGATGAAGGGCACGCTGTTATCGTTGCTGGAGCCGTCCAGCGGGGTCAGCGGGTTGGGGTTGATGAAGTTTAACGTGGTGCTGAGGTTGGGGTTGGTCGTGTTGGAGACAACCCGCGAACCTTCGACCCGCGTGGTCAGCAGCCCAACAGTGAATTCTGTGCCGAGGCGATAGACTTCGCTGGTGGTCAGGCGTGCACCGGTGTCGCTTGAAAAGCGCAGGTTGGGATCATCATCATCACGGGCAAGATTGGGCTGGATCGTGCCCGTCAGTGCGGCCTCAATGCTGCCCAGATCAACACCGTCAATGGTACCGAAATTCACTGTTTCAAAGCTGTCAGGCACGTTCACGGTGTCAACCGCGCTAACGCCCGAACCCTGAATGCGTGAGCTGTCCTGACGACGTTCTTGATCGTTATAAATCGCATCGAAGAAGAACATCAGATTATCGCTGGGCGCCCATTCCAGCGAGCCTGAAAAATTGATCGTCTCGTATTCAAAATTCTCGCGTTCCTGGTTGAGGAACTGAATGTTGAGGAAGTTGAAATCCGGCCCTGGTGCACCGGCGGCTGTAACAGCCTGACCTGCTGTGATCAGGTTATCGCGGTCAACGCGCGGGCGGAAAGAGGTCGCCTCTTGCTCGGTGTAGCTGGCGCTTAGGACGAGGCCGATTTCGCCGCCGCCCACATCCCAAACATCACCAAAGCTGGCTGAAAGACGCGGCTTCACACTTTCGGAAAGCTCGCTGTACTCGCCTTGCGCGCGCACAGAGATAATGCGGTCTGACAGAGCAAGCGGGCGGATGGTGCGCAGATTGACTGTACCACCAACAGACCCTTCGATCGTCTCGGCGGTTGGCGCCTTGATCACCTCAACCGAGCCGATGATGGCCGGGTTGATGTCTTCAAAGCTGATGCCCCCGCGCCCGGTCCCAGCCGAGAGTGTCTTCACGCCATTGAACAGGACCTGATTATCGTTGGTGCCGCGAATCTGCACCCCGGTGCCAACACCTGCGGTTCTGGTGATTTGAATGCCGGTGACGTTTTCAAGAACTTCGGCGAGGTTTTGGTCAGGCAATTTACCGATATCTTCGGCCTGAATGACCTCGATCAAACTGTCTGCGCCGCGCTTTTCGTTAAGCGCGCTGGCGAGGGAGCTGCGGATGCCCGAGACCACGATCACAGGGCCTTCCGCCTCTTCCGTTACACTCGCATCATCGGTGCTCTCTTGCGCAAAAGCCGTGGCTGGAACCAATGCGAGCGCGGAACCTGCAAACAAAGACGCGACCAAGCGCGACGACTTAAGAGGACGGTGTCCCCCCTGAAACGGATACCTCATTTATCTCTCCCATCACCATTTTTTCTGGTTGATGCCTTTAAGGACTAAACCGCGCGGGCCGCGAGTCAACCAGATGAACAGGCCAATGAGATAATTCTGTCATACCAATTTATCTGCCACGATTTCCATGTTACTGAACTTAAACGATAATAAGCAGGCATCTGCAGCCTAAAGAAAGTCAAACTTGTAACAATTTTCTCGATTAGTAGCCTTTTTGCACCAGTCTGCAGGCGGCGTAAGCACCTCTCAAAGGCCCGGATAAAGCACTCCATGGGCAAGAAAAGCGCTCGATCAGTGGCGGCAGTAACAGCCTTTACAATACCAATTTGCCTACCTTTGAGCTCGCTATTGGTGAGTCAATTTGTTGACACGATGTCTCGCCCATCTATGATTCTGTTCACACGTCAGCCCTGTTTGGCACGGCAGAGCTAGCACTTTTGGCCAGTTTGTGACGCCGCCGCTGGCTACTAGGCGAGCAATGGCGTGACAGTTTTGACCCGAGTCCTCCCGCACCATATAGGCGAGATTGGCTCGCGCCATACGCCGACACACAGCAGAGGTTTGTCATGAGTGGTAAACGCCTTTTTCAGTCCGTCGCACAGGAGATCGCAAAGCTGATCGACAACGGCGCCTTCCCCCCGGGGACACGGCTGCCAGGAGAACGCGAGCTCGCGGATCGCCTGGGGGTAAGCAGGGTTACGATTCGTGAGGCTGAAATTGCCCTGCAGGCCATCGGGCGGCTTGAAATCAAGACCGGCTCAGGCGTCTATGTAAGCGAAAAGCAACCAGAAGAACGTATCGCGCTACCAACCGCCAGCGCTTTTGAAGTGACCGAAGCGCGGCTCTTGATCGAATCAGAGGCCGCAGCCTTGGCGGCCCACAACATCACCGAAGACACGATCAATCGGCTCGAAGGTCTTGTCGAGCAAATGCGCACAGGCGACGAAGATCTGGCAAACGAAGCGGACGAGCTGTTCCACCGAACGATTGCAGAAGCCTCAAACAACGCGGCGATGACCCACACTGTCAAGTCCCTGTGGCGTATGCGGGAAGATTTGCCTGAGGTGAAAGCGACCTACGAAGCAGTGTGCGTGCATGACGCGGCCTCTCGCACAGCGGAACATGAAGCGATTTTCTTCGCTCTGCGTGATCGTGACCCAAGCGCTGCACGCAACGCGATGCGCGAGCATTTCCACCGCCTGATCGAGGCGATGCTGGATGCTACCGAGCGTATGGCGCTCGAAGAAGTTCAGGAGCAGGTCTCCAAAAGCCGTGAGCGCTTTGCTGCTTCTGCAAAAATTGGCTAGCCAATCTGGTAATACAAAAAAAGACACTTTGGCATGCCAGAGTGATTGACAGCCTGTGCGTCAAGCCTGTAGCCACCGCAAAGATAAAAGATGAGAGGGATGTGGGGATGATCGCGAGGCTTTGCCTTGTGCTGTTTGGCGCGTGCTGCGCGACTTGGCTTTCCGCCGCACCGGCGCTGGCCGAGCGGCACCTCGTTCGCAATCAAGCGGAATATGCGGCTGCAATCGAACAGGTTGAGGCTGGCGATACGATCATCTTATCCAACGGCGAATGGCGTGACTTTGACCTTGTCGTGCGCGGCATGGGAACGAGCGAAGCGCCCATCCGCGTCATTGCACAAAAACCAGGCGAAGTTTTCCTCACCGGGCAGTCAAGCCTGCGCTTGGCGGGAAAATACCTGTTGGTCAGCGGCCTGGTCTTTACTGACGGGTACAGCCCCCGCGGCGAGGTGATCTCGTTCCGCCGGACCAAAGACGACCTGGCGCACCATTCGCGTGTCACCGAGACCGTGATCGATGGGTTCAGCAAGCCCGACCGATACGAAAGCGATTACTGGGTTGGACTGTACGGCCAAAACAACCGCTTTGATCACAACTCGCTGATCGGCAAGACCAATAAGGGCGTCACGCTGGCTGTTCGGCTCGACAGTGAGGCAAGCCGCGAGAATAGCCATCGGATCGAATACAATTATTTCGGCCCACGCCCGGTTCTGGGATCAAACGGAGGCGAAACCCTGCGCATTGGCACCAGCCGGTATTCGATGTTCAATTCCAATTCACTGGTCGCCAACAACGTCTTTGACCGGACCAGCGGCGAAGTGGAGATCATCTCTTCGAAGTCTGGTGGCAATATCTTTCGCGAGAATGTCTTCTTGCAATCAAGCGGAACTTTAACGCTGCGCCACGGCGACAACGATGTGGTTGAACGCAACGTCTTCCTTGGTGATGGCAAGGACTACACAGGCGGCATTCGCGTGATCAACCGCGGCCAGATTGTCCGCAACAACTATATGGAAGGCCTGCGCGGCGAGTCTTTTTCCAGCGCCATGGCAATTATGAACGGCGTGCCTAATTCACCGGTCAATCGCTATGTCGAGGTGGAAGGCGCGGTGATTGAAAGCAACACGGTCGTCGACAGCCGCCGCTTGGCATTCAATGTCGGCGCAGATGAAGAACGCTCTGCGGCGCCCAGCAACACCCGCTTTGCAAACAATCTGATGGGTGGGCTGGAAGGCGAATCTTTCCTCGAAGTCTATGGCGACATTTCGGGTGTCGCTTTTGCAAACAACGCGGTGATGCAAGGCGGCGTGGCGGACGAGCTCTCTGGCATTGAACGCCGCCCTTATGCGATGGCGCGGGCCGCCAATGGCCTGCTCTATCCGACGGACAAAGCGCTCGTCTCCAAAGGTGCGCCACGCGATCTCTTGCCGGTTACTTTGGATCAGGTCGGCGCGCCGTGGTATGCAAAGCCCACCGAAGGGCCGGTTTTCGGTTTCTCCGGCACCGTCAGACAGATCACGCCGGGCGAAGGTGCTCTGGTCAACGCGATCCTGGCCGCGCAAGACGGTGATGTCATACAGCTCGCGCATGGCTCCTACGTGGTGGACCGCACAATCCCGGTCAGCGCCGCAGTTACGATCACAGCGCTGGCAAATAACGCGGGCAAAAAGCCGATCATCCAGTTTGCGCGCCCCTCCCTCTTTGAGCTTCGCGAAGGTGGCAGCCTGAAGCTTGAAAACGTGATCATTGATGGCGCGCTGGCTCCGGACTCAGTCGGCAATTCGGTGATCCGCACGACGACATATCCGATCAAATCCAACTTCACGGTTGTGATGGACGCCATCGAAGTGCGCAGGCTGATCGTGAACAAGAGCTTTAACGTGCTGACCCTTGGCAAAAGCACGCTCGCGGACCGAGTCACGATCCGCAACAGCGTGTTCTCAGACATTTCCGGCACAATCGTCTCTGCTGCGGCTGAGACTGAGGATTATGGTCAGTACAATGTCGAATATCTCGACATCAGCCAAAACACCTTTGCCAGCATCGGCGGCCCTATCGCTGACATCTATCGCGGCGGGCGCGATGAAAGCACGTTTGGCCCCAATGTCACGATCAAAAGCAACGCGCTTAATCAGGTCGGGTTGGCGGCGACTAACGGCACAGGGGCATCTGTGCGCCTGCACGGTGTCCAGACTGCCTCTCTGGACCGCAATACTGTGTCCGGGTCAGCGCCGTTCCGCGTCGTCCATACGGTGGGCACGCCCAAGACCGCGATCGCAAACAATTCCTTTGCAAACACCGACGCGCTGATCCTTGAAGAACTGATCTTCGACGGTAATCACCGCGCTGTGCTGTCGGGCAATGCCTTCATCAGCGGGGCGAGCCAATGAAGCGCGCGCTCCTGATCGCAGCGGCTCTCTCAGCTTGTGGCTTGCCGCATGCCGCTATGGCCGGTGAGTTCCAAGAAGCCGCTCCGGCGAGCGAGGATCAGGCAGGCGCTCAGGCAGAATTGACCCTCCCGCCGCTCTATGCCGCCGAGCTTGAACGCGCGCGTGCCTTCGTCGATGAAATGATGGCCAACGGGCTTGTCGTGCCTGTGCCAAAAGACCCAGGCGGCGGCTACACCCACGAACAGCACAAGCGCAATTATCGAGCGATCTATCACGCTGGGCAGCTTTTCCGGATCACCGGGGAGGCGAAATACCGCGACTATGCGCGCGATATGCTGCTTCAATACGCAGCGCTGTATCCGACGCTGGGGGACCACCCCGAACGCCACGATCAGTATTCCGGACGGATCTTCTGGCAGGTTCTCAACGATGCGATGTGGCTGGTCCATGCGGTACAGGGGTATCGCGATATTCGTGCCAGCCTGAGCGAGGTTGAGCGCCAAAGCATTGATAACGATGTGTTCCGCCGTGCCGCGCATTTCCTGTCAGTGGAATCGGCCAACACGTTTGACCGCATCCACAATCACGCCACCTGGGCAACCGCAGGTGTGGGGATGACCGGCTATCTGCTGGACGATCAGGACATGGTCGAGCGCGCTCTGCTGGGGTCCGATAAAAGCGGCACTGCGGGATTCTTCAGGCAGTCTGAATTGCTGTTCTCGCCGGAAGGGTACTATAACGAAGGGCCGTATTATCAACGCTTTGCGCTGCTGCCCTTCCTCGTCTTTGCAGATGCGATTGAGCGCAACGAGCCTGAACGGGCGATCTTTGAGCATCGCGACGGCATCCTTCTCAAGGCGCTGCGCACCACAGTGCAGCTGAGCTATGGCGGCTATTTCTTTCCGTTCAACGATGCGATCCGGGATAAAAGCCTGAAGACCGCAGAACTCTATGACGGCATCGCCATCGCCTATGCGAAGACGGGTGATCCTTCGCTGCTGTCGATTGCCGATTTTCAGCGCCGCACTGTGCTGAGCGAGAACGGCCTGAAGGTGGCAAGCGATCTCGCTGCGGGGAAAGCGGAGTCGTTTGCGTTCCGCTCCATCTTGCTGGGCGATGGTCCGGGCGGCGATGAGGGCGCGCTGGCAATCTTGCGCAGCGGCCCACAGGCTGGGCACACCGCTCTGATCGCAAAGAACACTTCGCAAGGTCTGGGCCACGGCCATTTCGATAAGCTTGGCTGGCAACTCTACGACCGCGGAAATGAGATTATCCGCGACTACGGAGCCGCACGCTTCCTCAATATCGAGGCCAAGGAAGGCGGGCGTTACCTGCCTGAAAACACGACTTGGGCGAAATCGACGATTGCGCACAACACCCTTGTTGTGGACCAGCGCAGCCATTTTGACGGCAAGGTCAAAGTAGCCAACGCGCATTGGCCGACGCAGCTCTATTTCGCTGACAATCCCGACCTGCAGATCACCAGCGCCGAAATCGCGACAGCCTACGAAGGCGTGACCATGCGCCGGACTTTGCTGATGCCGAAGATCGCAGGCTTGGAAGCGCCACTGGTGGTGGACCTGATCGACGCGCGCAGCGACGAGCCGCATCTCTATGACCTGCCGCTGCACTTTAACGGGCATATCATCGAATTTGACTTCACAGTCGAAAACCATGTGGCTGAGCGTCCAGTTCTGGGGTCCGCCAATGGCTATCAGCACATCTGGGTCGATGCGCAAGGCACGCTGGAGGATGGCAAAGGCGCGCTCACATGGATCCTTGATGGCCGGTTCTACACCTATCGCTTCGCCGCCAATGGGAAGACTGACGTCGTTTTGGGCGAGAGCGGCGCGAATGATCCCAATTTCAACCTGCGCCGTGAGCCGCTGATCGTGCTTCGCGCTCAGCGCGACAATGGGCGTGCCTCCTTTGCGAGCCTGCTGGAGGCGCATGGCAGCTATGACGGCGCGGCCGAACAGACCATTGCGAGCCGCAGCCGCGTGGCGGACCTCTCACATGATCGCATCGCCGCTTATGACATTTTGCGCATCACTCTGAAAACAGGGGAGCGCTTTGCAATCGCCGTATCTCACAATCCGGTCCCAGATCAGGCCCACCAAGCGACGCTCGATGGCGAGAACCTGACGTGGAAGGGATTTGCAGCGGTGATCGCACTTCCTGGAGGGGAAAATTGACAATGGCCACCATCACACAAGCGCACAGCGAGCCCTTCGTCGTCGCAGATAAAACACCCAAGGAAGACCTTGGGGAAGGCATTGGCCGCCAGATCCTGGGCTATGGCCCGGAGATTATGGTGGTGCGCGTGTGGTTTGAAACCGGCGCGGTCGGGGCGGTCCACGCCCACCGCCACAGCCAGTCCACTTACGTGGAATCGGGCCGGTTCGAAGTTTTTGTCGATGGCGCGACGCGCGAACTTAGCGCTGGCGATAGTTTCTACATCGCTCCGCATCTAGACCATGGTGCGGTGTGTCTGGAAGCGGGGGTTCTGATCGATACGTTCAGCCCGATGCGCGAAGACTTTCTCCCACAGGGAGCGGCGCATGTTTAAAGGCAAGCTGCGCTATTGGATCGTGGTCCTCGTCGCCGTAGCGACGGTCATCAATTATATTGATCGCGGAGCGCTGGGCTTCCTGTGGCCAGAGATTTCCAAGGATATTGGGCTCGGAAAAGAGGAATATGCGATCATCCTCAACATCTTCACATTCGCCTATGCCTTTGGGCAGACGCTGTTTGGGAAGATTTTTGACTGGATCGGCACGCGGCTGGGATTTGTCCTGTCGATCGTTGTCTGGTCAGCAGCGACAATGCTGCACGCGGTAGCAAGTGGCCTCCTCTCCTTCGCCGCCTTCCGCGCCATTCTGGGCGTATCGGAAGCGGGCAACTGGCCCGGCGCGACAAAAGCCAATGCGGAGTGGTTTCCGATCAACGAACGCGCTTTGGCACAAGGCATCTTCAATTCAGGAGCAGCCATAGGCGGCATCGTCTCTGCGCCGATTATCGGTCTGCTCTTCGCCTTTCTAGGCAGTTGGCAAGCCACCTTTATCGCCATCGGTGCGCTGGGCTTCTTTTGGCTCGTCCCGTGGCTTATCGTGTATAAGAGCGGTCCTGAGGCGCACCCGTGGATCACCGCAGAAGAGCGCGAGTTTATCCTCACCGGGCAACGCAACACGCAAACAAACGAAGTCGCGGACTACGCACCCAGCTCAGGCGAGATCCTGAGCCGCAAAGAAAGCTGGGGGGTGATCCTGGCGAGCTTCTTCATCGATCCGATCTGGTGGCTGTTTGTCGGTTGGCTCCCGCTTTACCTTAACGAGACCTATGGCTTCGGCGTTGAGGAAATCGCGATCTATGCGTGGATTCCCTATGTCGGCGCGATGCTGGGAGCGTGGTTTGGCGGCCTGTTGGCTGGCAACCGGATCGGAGCAGGCTGGAGCGTCAATCGCACCCGCAAGACGGTTATTGCGCTCGGCGGCGCGATCATGCTGGTCTCGCTGCTGGCGACAACACAGGCGAGCACGCCGATGGTGGCGGTGCTGTTGATGGCAGTCATCCTGTTCGGATTTCAAACCGCGATCGGAAACATCCAGACGCTGCCAAGCGACTTTTACAGCGGGAAATCGGTCGGATCACTCGCCGGATTTGCAGGAACGGCGGCCAAATTGGCCGTTGTTGCGCTCAACTTCCTGATCCCGATCATCACCGTGAACAGCTACGCGCCCGCCTTTGCCGTTGGCGCCGGGCTGGCCATCGCAACCGTTTTGTCCGTGCTGTTTTTCTGCCCGGACATCAAACCCTTGAAACCCAAATCGGCCACCGGCCAAGCCTATTCCTGAGGGGGATATTATATGAAATTTGCAGGCAAAGTAGCAGTCGTCACCGGCGGTAGCCGCGACATCGGCCGCGCCGTGTGCGTCAAGCTGGCAAGCGAAGGGGCGAGCGTTGTCGTGAACTATAACAGCAATGAAGACGATGCGGACGCGACACTCGCAGCCATTGAAGCGGCGGGCGGCAAGGCCATCAAAGTGAAAGCCGACGTGACCAACGCGAGTGAGGTTGACGCGCTGTTTGCCGCGACCAAAGACGCGCTCGGCGACACCATCGACATTCTGGTCAACAATGCGGGCGGCCTCGTCGCGCGCAAGACGCTGGCTGAGATGGACGAGGAGTTCTTCAACTTCGTGCTCCAGCTCAACACCACCTCGACCTTCCTCGCGTGCAAGGCAGCGGTGCCGCATATGAGCGCAGGCGGCGCAATCGTGAACCTCGCCTCGCAAGCGGGCCGCGATGGCGGTGGTGGCGGCGCGATTGCCTACGCCACATCGAAAGGCGCGGTGATGACCTTCACGCGCGGTCTTGCGAAGGAATTGGGGCCTCAAGGTATCCGCGTGAACGCCCTGTGCCCGGGCATGATCGCGACCACCTTCCATGACAAATTCACGCCCGACGCGGCGCGCGAAAACGTGGCCAACTCCACCCCCCTGCGCAGGCAGGGCAAGGCAGAGGAAACCGCCGATCTGGTTGCCTTCCTCGCCTCCGACGATGCGGCGTTCATCACCGGCGCGAATTACGATATCAATGGTGGCCTCGCTTTCTCCTGACAGTATCAAGGCAAACACCATAATGAGCACCGCACTCTCGACACTGCTTCACGTCGCCCCGGTCGTCCCGCTTATTGGCGAGGACGATGCCGAGCGCGCTATCGCCACGGCCAACGCGCTCGCCCAAGGGGGCCTGCGGGTGATCGAAGTGGTGATGCGCAGCCCGGGCGCACAGCGCGGTATGGAGGCCATCCTCCAGAACACCGAAGGTCTGATCGTCGGCGCGGGCACTGTGCTGACTCTCGATCAGGCCAAATCGGTGCGAGCGAGCGGTGCGCAGTTCATCGTGTCGCCCGGCCTAGTGGATGAAATCGCGGTCTATTGCCTGGAGGAAGGCATCCCCTTCTTTCCGGGCACCATGACCGCGGGCGAGGTCCAGCGCGCCTATGCGCTGGGTTTGCGCGAGGTGAAGTTCTTCCCGGCCAGCCTTGCGGGCGGGGTCACGATGCTCAAAGCGCTGTCTTCAGTCTTCCGCGAGATGCGCTTTATGCCCACAGGCGGCCTGTCCGCTGGCAATCTGGCTGAATTCCTCGCCCTTCCCAGCGTGCTCGCGTGCGGTGGAAGCTGGCTCACCCCGACTGATGCAGTGGCTGCTGGCGACTATTCCAAAATCACAACCCTTGCGAGCGAGTCTGTGGCTATCGCCAACTCAGTTCGCTGACACGAAAGCTCTTGCTGCATGACTGACTTCCTCTCTTTCGGCGAAATCATGCTCCGGCTCAAAACACCGGACCACCAGCGCTTCTTCCAATCGCCCGCATTCGAAGCGACCTTTGGCGGCGGCGAAGCCAATGTCGCGGTTGCGCTTAGCAATTACGGCCTTGATGCTGGCTTTGTGAGCGCGCTGCCGGACAACGATATTGGCGATAATGCGATCATGGAGCTGCGCAAGTTTGGCGTGGACACTGCGCATATCAGTCGCTCCGGCGACCGGGTCGGCATCTATTTTCTGGAAACCGGTTCCAACCAGCGCCCGTCGAAGGTCGTCTATGACCGTGCCAACTCCTCAATCTGCAATGCGAGCGCGGATGAGTTTGATTGGCCGGTCATCTTCAAGGGCGCCAAGTGGCTGCACATCACGGGTATCACACCGGCGCTCAGCCAATTGGCGGCGGATCTTTCAATGGCGTGCGTCAAAGCGGCCAAGGAAGCGGGTCTTACCGTCAGCTGCGACTTCAACTTCCGCGGCAAGCTGTGGAAGTATGGCAAGAGCGCTCCTGAAGTGATGCGCGAGCTGGTAAAGTATGTCGATGTCGGCATCGCCAACGAGGAAGACTGCCAGAAATCGCTCGATATCAGCGTCGATGTGGATGTGGAATCGGGAGAGCTCGATACCGCCAAATACGAAGCCCTGGGCCAAAAGGTGCTCGACATCTATCCCGACATGCACACCATCGCGATCACATTGCGAGAAAGCCTGAGCGCGGATCGCAACAAGTGGTCGGCCTGCCTGCGCACCCGCAATGATGGGTTTAAGCTGTCAAAGAAATACGAGCTGACCGACATCGTAGACCGCGTGGGCGGCGGGGATAGCTTTGCCTCCGCGTTGATCTATGGCCTCAACGCCTATGAAGACCGTCAGCAGAGCCTGGAATTTGCGGTTGCGGCGAGCGCGCTCAAACACACCATTTCCGGCGACTTTAACCGTGTAACGGTGCCTGAGGTTGAAAAGCTGATGAGCGGCGATGGCTCTGGCCGGGTTCAGCGGTGAGCCTGATGGAAGGCACTCAGCTTACCATTACGATACACCGCGATCAGCCTGAACTGCGGACAATTGCCTCGTCATTGGCCAACGACAATCTCGAACGCGAGCAAGAGCTCTTTGAGCAAGCAGTGCTGCGAGAATCGTCGCGCGAAGACCTGGAGTAAAAGCGCAGCGGCGCGGGTCTGCGGGCGCAAGCGTCTGCCTGAGTGCCCAATGAAACGCGTACAGACTGAAGCCTGAAGTGGTTTCAGCGGCACAAACCAAAGCACACGGGGGCCAGATCACCATCTTCTCAGTTGGTCTCGACTGAGTATAGACGTGCGTGGTTTCAGACCTTTCAAACAGAGATATCGATGCCGCAGCAGCACCAGCCCTTTGCCACCATAAAGCTCGACGCCCCCTACGCTCTGTTCCTTGGCGCGGAGACACAAGAGACTTATGTCAAAACCGCGATTGGGGTGCGGGACTGGTGCAATGAGAAGTGCATCGCGCAGGTCCGGCTAACCGATGAGACCGTTGATCTTGGCCTGCCCGATGTCGCGCTTGAACAGCTGAGCGAATACGGCGTGAAAAGCCTTTTGATTGGCACAGCCAGCGTCGGCGGCGGCTTTCCAGACGCATGGTTGCAGCCGATAGAGACAGCCGTTCGCAGCGGGGTCCACATTATTTCCGGACTGCACTCCCGATTGCGTGATGTGCCCGCTCTGGTGGCCGCCGCGCAGCAATCAGGTGCGCAATTGATCGACGTGCGCGTCCCGCCTGCAAGCTTGCCTGTCGGCACAGGCCAGAAGCGAGCGGGCAAACGACTGCTGACCGTCGGCACAGACTGCGCGGTGGGCAAAAAGTACACTGCACTCGCCATCGCACGGGCGATGCAAGAGCAAGGCTGGGACGCGCAATTCAGAGCCACGGGCCAAACCGGCATCATGATCGCTGGGGGTGGCATTCCCATCGATGCTGTCATCAGCGACTTTATCACCGGTGCGGCCGAATTGATCTCGCCTGAAGCCGCGCCTGATCACTGGGATGTGATAGAGGGACAGGGCGCTCTGCTTCACCCGGGATATTGCGCGGTCAGTCACGGTCTGCTGGTCGGCTCGCAGCCCGATGCCATTGTCGTGTGTCATGAGGCTGGACGAGACACGATCAGCGATTGGGAGCACTTCGCGCTCCCGCCGATTGAAGATGTGATCGCGCGCAATCTGGAAACAGGAAAGCTGACCAATCCGGCAGTCGAGTGCGTGGGGATCAGCGTAAACACCTCGAAGCTGACGGCGCCTGAGGCAGATGACTTAAAGCATCAGCTTAGCGAGAAGCACGCTCTGCCTGTGATTGACCCGGTCCGCGATGGCGCTGGGCC
This sequence comes from Pseudomonadota bacterium, assembly GCA_039815245.1. Classification (GTDB taxonomy): domain Bacteria; phylum Pseudomonadota; class Alphaproteobacteria; order Sphingomonadales; family Sphingomonadaceae; genus Erythrobacter. The sequence continues at coordinate 120,834 of JBCBZR010000007.1, forward strand.
TATTGTTGCCACGATCCTTGAGCGCGGTCTTGCAGACGGGCGGCGATGACGGACGTGGCATTTGCGCGGCAGACAGCCGTTTCGCGATGAGCAACGCAGCATCATGGCCCGAAGCCTTGGTCGGCTGGATCCATGAGCAGTTGGAGCGCGTCACTACCCGTCCCTTGGTGCTCTTCCTTGGTGGCTCTCAAGGCGTTGGGAAGACAACGGCTATCAGGGCGCTCGAAGCAGCATTCCCGGGGGCTTTGCTTTCGCTCAGTCTCGATGACTTCTATCTTACGCTGGCTGAGCGGCAGGCTTTGGCCGCGCGCGTCCATCCGCTGTGCGCAACGCGCGGACCTCCCGGCACGCATGATCTGGCCATGGTGCACTATGTCATCGATCAGGTTTGCGGGCCGCACATGCCAGAGCGCTTGCAATTGCCTGTGTTTGACAAAGCGCGTGATGATCGGCGTCCCGCGCCCGTTTCGCACGGATTTGAAGACAGACCTCGCATCATATTGGTCGAGGGGTGGCTCATGGGCTGCCGACCTGACCCGCAATCGCCCCAAGCGGACCCGATCAATGATCTTGAGCGATCCCAAGACCCTACTGGCGCATGGCGCGCCTTTCAGGAGGAGCAATTGCGCGATCACTACGCCAAGCTATGGGCGCGCGCCGATGCGTTTTTCTATGCACTCCCCAGCGACTTTGCCTTTGTGGAAGCGTGGCGAACTCAGCAGGAAATTGAGAATCGGGGCCTCAACCCCCACGATCAAGATCCCGAGCTGGCGCAATGGGTGGCGCATTTCATTGCGCATTACGAGCGGCTGACCCGGCGAATGATCGAGGGGGCGCATCATCCGGGACACCGCGTCCTTTTGCGCAAGGACCGCACAATCGCCCCATTACACAACAGGAAGGACACATCATGAAAGCCATGCACCATATCGCCCCGCTGGGCCTTGCGGTTTCGCTTAGCCTTGGCGCGTGCTCAGGCGCGCCCGATGGCGGCGCGCAGGCGCCGCAGCAGAGCGAGGTTACCGCAGAAACCAGCGCACAGGCCGGCTCCCTCCGCGATGTCAGCATTACCGAAGCCAGCGCGCTTGTTTCGGGCGGCTCATCGGTCGTGGTGCTGGACGTGCGCACGCCTGAAGAGTTTGCGGACGGGCACATTGAAGGCGCGGTGAATGTAGACTTCCTTGGCGACGACTTCGCCGAGCAACTCAGCCGCCTCGATCCCGCAGCCACCTATGTGCTGCATTGCAAGTCCGGTGGACGTAGCAAGAAAGCGCTGGAAGTCCTCAAAGAGCAAAGCTTCACAGACGTTGCGCATATGACTGACGGCTATGATGGCTGGGTGGCAGCCGAGCAGGCCGTGACAAAGTAAGCCCATGGCGGGGCGGGGTTCGGTTTCAATGGCAGCTTCCGCACAAGGCGTAGTCGCATCACGCGCCGCGCCGCTCATCCTCGCGATTGCGGGGGCCTTGGCGCTGCTTGCCTTGGTCTGGAATGCCTCAGGCATGAAGCTTTTCCTCGCCACTTTGATCGGTTTGTTCGCCGGAGTGGCGCTCTACCAAGCCGCGTTCGGCTTTACCGCGCATTGGCGGCAATTCTTGCATGAAGGGCGCGGGGCAGGCCTGCGAATGCAGCTTGTCCTGATTGGCTTGGCCAGCCTCATCACGTTCCCGCTGCTCGCCTATGGGGAAAGCTATGGGATACCGGCGCGCGGAGCGATTGCGCCAGTTAGCGTCGGAGTGTTCGCCGGAGCGCTTTTGTTCGGTTTCGGCATGATGTTCGCGGGTGGATGCGGATCAGGCACGCTCTTTACTGTTGGTGGAGGGAGCGTGCGCATGGTGGCAACGCTGAGCGCGTTTATCGCCGGATCGCTGTATGCCACGCTTCATGTCCCATGGTGGCGGACATTGCCGTCCGCGCCGCGCTTTGGGCTGGTCGAAGAGTTCGGCGCACTGGGCGGGCTCGGCGTGCTTGCCACATTGCTGGGTGCGATCTGGCTATATTCAGCGCGGCGTGAAAAACGGCTGCATGGCGCGCTGGAGACACCGCGCAAAAGCTACGCTTGGCTCATCGGTCCGTGGCCCCTTTTGGCGGGCGCGGTCGCAATCGCCGCGGTGAGCGTTGCAACCATGGCGCTGCTTGGAAGGCCGTGGGGCATCACTTCGGCGTTCACCTTATGGGGAGCCAAGATCGCGGGTCTTGCGGGGATCGATGTCTCTCACTGGCCCTATTGGCAAAGCCGCACCGGATGGCTTAGTCGCAGCGTGCTGTCAGACGCAACGTCAGTCATGAATTTCGGCATTATCGCCGGAGCGATGATTGCGGCCAATCTGGCGGGCCGGTTCCAGCCGCAATTGCGCCTGTCCTTGCCTTGATCTAAGCACCGCGCTGCTCGGCGGGCTGTGCATGGGCTATGGCGCGCGGATCGCCTATGGCTGCAATATTGGCGCCTATCTGGGCGGCATGATCTCAGGCAGCCTTCACGGGCTTGTCTGGATGATGGCCGCGCTGGTGGGTAGCGCGCTGGCTTTGAAACTGCGCACCGGTCGGGGGTATATGTGATGGGGCGAAAACTTGACCTGCTGATCCCGCCGCCCGTGGTTGGGCTTGTGTGCGGCCTTGCCATGTGGGGGATCGCATCCGCCATGCCTGCGCTGTGCTTCGCCTTCCCGCTGCAAACCACGCTGGCCGCTGTACTGATCGTGGCTGGGTTGGCGTTGGACATGGCCGCGATTGGCGCATTCTGGAAGGCAAAGACAACGGTGACCCCGCTCGCACCGGAAAAGGCCTCAAGCCTTGTGGTCGAAGGGCTGTACCGCTTCACGCGCAATCCGATGTATCTCGGTCTCCTGCTGATCCTGAGCGGGCTCGCGATCCTGTTAGGCTCGCCCGTTAGCATGATCGTGCTGGCGGTGTTTGTGGCCTACATCACCGCCTTTCAGATCAAGCCGGAGGAAGCGCGGTTGCAGGAGGTTTTTGGCGCTGACTATCTCGCCTATATGAAGCGCGTTCGGCGCTGGCTTTAGCGGCTGCTTTCCATGCGCCGCGTCAACGCGCCATAGTCGATCTTTGAGCCATGGCGCGCGTCCATCGGCATGGTGTCGAGCAGCACCACCTCATCCACGCCCAGCTTTTGAGCAGCGTGACACCATACGCCAAGTTCGCTGACCTCGCCTTCAATTGCCAGCACCGCTTTGCCCCCTATCGGGCATAAAGCCGCAGCGCGCACGCCGCTCCAGCAGCGCGCGGCGACCTCAATCTCAAACGGCCACAAATCGTCAACCCGGCCCGCCATTCGGCCGCGCAGCCACAGCCGCCCTGCCTCGTCTAAACGGCCCCCGTCGCCGGTCCGGTGCCAGATCGTGCCGTCTGCATCGCGAACCTTGGTCCGGGCGTCATCGGCAGGGTCGACATAGCCTTGCACCACATGGCCCCCGGTGACCTGAATCTCATCCTCGACAATCCGCACGTTCGTTGCCGCTGCCGGGTGTCCGGCGAGCAGTCCGCCCCCGCTCGCCATCGCGGCGCGGTCTTCAGGTTCAAGCGCGCTCATCCGGCATTCGGCGACGGGCTCCGCTTCGGTGGAGCCATAGACGGCTATCACATCAAGTTTGGGATTGGCGCTGAGCAATCGCTCGACCACGTCCGGAAATACCGGCCCGCCGCCCGTGAACAAAGTGCTAAGTGCAGGCGGCAATCGGCCATCGGCAAGCAAAGCCACCAAGGCTGGCGGCAGCAGCAGCCGCGTGACGCCATGCGCCTCGCACAAGGCGCGGATAGCTGGAGCGCTTGCTTTATCGATGCGCCGCAGCGGCCAGTTTGGCAGAACCGATGTTACACCGAGCGCGATGTTGGCCAGCACAAAGACCGGGAAGCCGACCAGATCAATCTGCGGCGCGTCACTGGCGAGCATGGGGGAGACGGCGGCGTTCTGCGCCTTCAGGAAGCCGTGCGTGCGCACAATTGCCTTGGGTCGCCCGGTTGATCCGCTGGTGAAGGACATCAAAGCGGGATGCGCATCAGGCCATGCGGCGGGGGCTTGCGCCGGGACCGAAGCACGTGCCGCCAGTGGCAATCGCCGGATGCGCAGCAAGCGCGGCACCAGCACGGGCAGCACGCGCAAGGCTCCTGCGCCAATCCATGCTTTGACCGGCTGAGCCGCCAGCGCGTTGCGCACGCCTTTCAGCCCCATTGCAGGCTCTGGCAGAACCGCCATCGCGCCCAATCGCCAAAGGGCGGCCAAGGCCGCGTAGAGCCGCGCATCCACGGGCGTCGCGATCAGCACCGCATCCCCCGCCCCGATCCCCTTGGCGGCCCATGCCTGCGCCAAAGCAGCGCTCAGCGCATCCAACTCGGCATAGGTCGTCGCGTGGCCCTTGCCATCGATAATCGCCGCGCGGTCCGGGTGGCGCGCGACCGCCTCAGTAAAGGCGGCAAGGATCGTCACCCGCGATGCCCATACAGCGCATAGCGCCGGAAGATGCGCGCACCATGCTGCGCGCTGCGCGTCAGCGAGACGTTGTCCTCATGCATCAGTGCGTGGATCACTGTCTCGCAGCCCGCCTCGCGCGCGGCCGTGTGAAAGCTGTCAGCCATCGCATGGCCGATCCCGCGCCGCGACCCGGCGTATGTTTTCAGCACCGCGCGGCGCGGGTCAGCGGGGTCGCGATATCCGAGCAGAAAGCCGACGATCTCCCATGCCTCACGCGCGATAAACACCAGCCTTGGGTCCAGCATCGGCAGCAGCGGCAGATACATCGCCAGAAATGCCTCACGCGTGATCGGCTTGTAGAATTGCTTGTCCGCAAATGATGCGCCCGCCAGCTCAAACACACGCTCCAGCAAAGGCTGCGCGTTGTCGCCATCCCAATGCGCCAGCGCAATTCCATCGAGCGGCGCGGGCGCCGCTTGCGGTGGGTCGAGCGGCATGGCAGCCGAGGCATAGCGCGCGACCTGCTCAAACCCGGCGGCCTCCAGCGCAGCGCGATCCTGCTCGCCGCAGGTCGGCTCCAACAGGAATGGCTTGCTGCCATCGCTTTCGATCACGGTGCGATAGGCGTGCCATGTGTCGCCTTCCATCGGTGCCAACACAGCGCGACCCCTGGCCCGGTCCAAAGCCTCGCCCAGCAGGGCAGCCCCCGCCTCGGCGCTCTCGAAGACCAGCGATCCCAAAGCAACGCTTGGCGCACCGTCCCAACTTGGCCCTTCAGCAAAGTAGTGCAGCGCAGCGCCGGGCCGCTCCATTCGATCAAACTCGCTCATACCACCACCCCTCACGCCATGCCCACATAGGCCAGATATCCCCCCAGTGGCACCGCATTCGCCGCCAGAGCCAGACGCGGTGTGCGCCAGCGGTCGAACCATTGCGGCATCAGCCGCACAGCGCAGATCACCAGCAGCAGGCTGCCCGCAGCCACCCATGGCAGATAGGCGATGGACACGGTGTAGGCAGGCGCAAACTCCAGCAGCGCCAGATAAGCGAGCAGCATCGCGGCCAGCCCCGCCAATGCGAGCCACCAGCGCTGCTCAAACCCGATCAAGAGCAGACCCAGCACCAGCCCTGCCATGCCCAGATTGTAAAAGTTAAGCGCGCTTGGCCCAATGGTCTCTCCGATGAAGAACCAGATCAGCCCGGTCGCGCCCAGTGTCGCGATAAAGTCCAGATCGCGGTGAAGCCCCGCCGCCGGACGCCGCCGCGCGACCAGATGCGCGCCAATCGCCAGGGCAGGCACAATCGCGCCGTAAACCCCGCTCACCCCCATGAAGAGAAACAGCGTGATCACGAAAGCGCGGCTGGCATGGACTGACAGCCCGACATGCCGCGCAATCACTGCCACTGCGAACAGCGCTCCGAGGAATTGCAGCGCAATCGCGCCCAGCTCCCACGGCGTTGCGAACAGATAGCCGACGAGGAAAAAGTGCACGCCGATCGGCACAAACAAATTGTCGAGCCCGCGCCACGACACTGCCTCGACAACCGCGCCGAACCCGGCAATGGCAAGAGCGAGGATGATAACATTCGCACGCGGGGCGTCGGTCAAAAGCAGCAGCATCACCATCGACACGATCACGCTGACCATGAAGAAGGCGACCACGCCTTCCCAGCTTTTCATCCCCGCTTCGACCTGAAAGCGTGCCCGGCCATAGGCACTCCCAGTCAAAGCGGCGGCGCTGTCTGACAAAGTGATGATTGCCATGGGCAGGCCGAACAGGATGTAGTTTCCTTCCGCGCGCAAGAACACAAAGCCAATCGCGAGCGCGAGCCAGATATCGCCCCACGATTTGCGCTCCACCGCATGGATCGTCGCGCCCAGCCCGCTTGTGCGAACGCCCGGCAGCCGCAGCCAGATCATGATGCCGATGGCGACGATCAGCAGTGCGACCACGGGCCAGACCTCGGCAAAGATCACGGGCAGCGCCATGGCGTACAGACCGATGGCGACATGGACGCTCTTGCGGCTGACCTCCGGGTCCCAGCCATAGCGCTGGCCCACCCAGCGGATCGCGGCGATAGCCCCCATCAGCAGCGCGACCGAGCCGAGCAATTTGGCCAGCGCCATTGCAAAAGGCAGCGCGATATCAGGGATCACCGGACATCCTCGATATGAAAGCCCGAATAGAAGAACGCCTGATCGCGCGCGGCAAGCGGGGCGGCAAGGTCAGCGCGCACGAGCACTCGGTCAGCGAATTCATCGGGCATGGAGCGCGGAGCCATCATGTTCCAATAAACGAGCCGCGCGCCCGGATTGGACGCAGCGATGATCGCGCCATAGCTGCGCGCGAAATTCTCCGGCGACATATATTCAAAGATGTCGGAAAGGTTCCAACCGTCCACGCCGCCGCTTGCCGCCTCCTCCAACGGGCCGTGATGCAGCGTAATCCGGCCGATGCGCTCGGCGATGATGGCGTGGTTTTCGGGCCGCCATGCGATAGGAAGAACCGGGCCATGCGCGCCAGTCAATATCCAGCGCAGATAGGGGTTGGAGACCGGATCATTGGCCACAAAGGCGTGCTCAATACGGCGCGCGACATGGGCTGAGACGCTCCCCTCGACATGGTCAAAGAACGCCGGATCGCGGCCCATCGCGCCCATCGCGCGGCGCGAAAAGAAGGCCTTGAGCAGCAAGCGCCAGCGCCAATTTTTCCAGCGTTTCGCAAGGAATTCAGCGCGCGCGGCTGGTGCGCGCGGCTCGAACACAGATGCGACCGTCTGGCGCGAATGAACCCATGGCAGCAGGCGCGTGCGGAAGAGCCGGAAATACCGCTCAAACTTGCCGATGGCCCCTGCCCCATGCGCGACGACCTCAGCGCGTTGACTGTGCCAGAATTGCGCGGTGTTTGCGTCGCAGTCAGCCAGTACCCGGTCGAGCAGTGCGCCGCGCCGCTCAGACGCAACCACACCCAGCAATTCCATCAGCTCGCTATGGTCAAGGATCGGCCACGCCGCGATGCGTAAGGCGAGGCAGGCGAGCTGCGCTTTCGATAGGTCAGCGGCGATCACTTCAGCCGGATCGCTCAGCAACAGCGCAATCGCATTGTCGCCGGCTGAGGCGATGGACAAGAGCCGCGCGCCGGGGCGCGGTCCCATGGCGCTCACCAGCACCTCGCCGTCTTCCCACAATTGCGCGTAGCGGATCTGGTCAAAGGCGGCCTTGCTGGCGATCTCGCTCATGAGGGCGTCGCTTCAGCCGCCTGCACGCCGGAGCGCTCCACTGATCCGCTGCCACCGTCGACGCGGATGACTTCGCCGTCTGCAATCCAGCGCGTCGCATCTTTGAGGCCGACGACGCACGGGATGCCCAATTCGCGCGCGACAATGGCGCTGTGCGAGAGCAGGCTGCCGCGCTCCACGACTATCGCAGCGGCGCTGGCAAACAACGCGATCCAGCCCGGATCAGTGTGCCGCGCAACGAGGATTTCACCCGCCGCAATGCTCTGCCCGCGCGGGTCGGAGATGACGCGCGCAACAGCTTCGGCAGTCCCGGCAGAGGCTCCGGTGCCCTTGCGCGTTGTCAGGTCACCGTCTTCGAGGGTTGGCGGCGCGGAGGAGGCGGCGGCGCAGGCGGGGCCTTCGACGATCAGGCGCTCATGCGGGTCAGGGCTGGCTTGGGCGCGCTCCATCTCCGCCCGGCGCACATCGATCAGCGCGGCGAGGTCTGCGGTGACACCAAAGCCTTCGATTGCGCCCAGCACTTCGGGCAAGGTTAGCAGGAAGACATCGCGCGGGGCCTCGATCATGCCGCGCGCGTGGAATTGGGCGCCCATTGCCAGCAGGACGCGGCGCGCGCGGCCAAAGATGCGGGTGCGTTCATAACGCAGGTTTTCGCGGTCGCGCACGCGCGCTTTGGCCCATCGGGTCAGGCTGCTCGCAACCCGGCGCTTGATCGGGCGGCCCTTGAACGCCGCTTTCATCCGCGCCCACGGATCGCTCGCCCGGTCCAAGACGCTCAGCGGACTGCGCGCCGCAGCGGCAATCGCAGCAAACAACGGGCCGGGGTCTTCATCAAGCGTAACGCTTTCCAGCTTCAATTCTTCGGTGCAACGGTCGCCGAACTCCTCAATGTAGCCCGCGACCTGCGCGCCGATAACGCTGGCCTGGACCGCTTCGATGTCGAGCGCGTCCAACGCCGCCAGCAAAACCTCATCATCGCGCGCCGTCTCGCCCATCGCCCGGATCAGCTGCGCCGGGCGCGCCGAGATGATATCGCCCTGCCCGATCAGCACATCGTTGAGGATTTGCGTGCCTTCGTCGCCCGCCCAGTTCTCCAGCGCCTTTCGGGCAGCGCCAAAGGCCATCATGCACAGGAAATCGTTGACGATCGGCGCGTCCCAGCGGTCGAGCAGGTCCGCTTCGATTGCGCGATATTCGCTCGCCAGCTGGGTGAGCGAAAGCTCGCGCACTCGCTCAGGTGCCGTGGCGGCCAGCGCACGGTCCAGCCTTGCACGGAAATCGCGCGAGGTCGCAGGCAGTTTGCGCGAAGCGCGCCACAGCAGCCAGGCTGAGCGCGCCATGCGCCCATATTCGCGCCATTTCTTCGGCTGCTCGGCCTCGACCGCCGCGAGCATCCGCTCGGGCAGCGGCTCGCTCACACCCATCATGCCGTCCATAAAGCCGCGATTGAGCGCATAGCCCGGCAGCATGGCCAGCGCGCGGTGCCAATTGCCAAGGTTGTAATAAACGCGCCCGTCAATGCGGCTGAGCATGTTTTCAAACACCACACGCTCAGCCCGCACCCGCTCGGGATCAACACCCAGCAGCGCGACGAAGGACATATAGACCCGCGCATAGGCATAGCTGGCGAACGTGAAGGTCAGCGGTGAGACGATGCCGGGATAGCTTTCAACAATGTTCGAATTGTCGAACACGAAATAGCCCGGATCAGCGAGCGGCGCGGCGCGCAGGGGCGAGGTGATCGGGCGGGTCTGGAGCAGGTAAAGCGCGCCATCGGACAGCGCCCACTCAATATCCTGCGGCGCGCCGAATGCGGCCTCGGCTTCGAGCGCCAATTGCGCGATCTCAGCGATCTGATCCTCGGTCAGCCCCTCGCCTTCGCCTGAGCGCTCGGCCACCGCAAACCCTTCGCGGGCCAACCACCATGAACTTCCATCGACCTCGCCTGCGACCAACCTATCGCCCAGTTCCTGCGTGGCGGAGATGACGATCCGGTCGCGCCGTCCGTTCACCGGGTCTGCTGAAAAGGCGACGCCGGCATGGCTGGCGGGAATCATGCGCTGGACCACCACGGCGGGGGCCGCTTCGCTGGTGACACCGCGCTCGGCGCGATAGGCGGCGATGCCTGCATTGACCCCTGAGGCTGCGACCTTGGCAATGGCGCCTGCGACATCGCCGCGCGCGACGTTCAGGATCGTGTCGTACTGCCCCGCATGGCTTGCTTCTGCCCCGTCCTCAGCCATGCCGGACGAGCGCACCGCGAATGGCCCTTCACCCATCGCAGCAAGCGCTGCATCAAGGGCGGCACGGTCCGGTTCAGCCCCGCTTGCGATCACGCAGAATTCGGGCACGGCAAAGCCCTTTGCCGCCGCCTGCGCCAGCGCGCGTCCCTTGCCGCCAGCGTCGGCGCGGTCAGCTTCGGCCATGCTCCAGATCATGCGAGCAGCATCCTTGTAAAGGGCGCAAAGCCAGCCGCTGCATAACATGCGAAGACCCAGATCCCGGCAGCATCCTCAACCTTGGTGGCGCGCTCTGGCGTGGGATCAGCGCGATAGCTCAGCGCGGTGCGCAGCACGAACAACGCGGCAAGCGCACCAATCGCGCCGGTGACCAGCGGTGTGCGCGTGGCAAAGCCGACCGCAACCAAAAGGCCCAGCGAAACCGCGACGCAAGTGAGCCACATCATCGCTCCGGTGCGCGGGCCAAGCAGCTTGGAATAGGTGTTCACCCCCTCACGCTCTGAGACGGGCGCCCACAATTTGCGCCCGATTTCCAGCACACAGCCATTGGTGAAGCTGAGCAGCAGGAAAAACACCATCGCCCCCGCAGGCGCGCCAAAGCGGACCCATTCAAACCCGGTCACCACCAGATCAATCAGCGGCATGATTGCCATATGGCTGACCAAATAGAGGAATGCGTGCGACTTTAGCCAATCGCGCACAAAGAACTCAAACGACATCAGCGTAAGCCAACCCCACGCGACGCCAAGCAGCGCCAGCAATCCGGTATCAACCGCCGCCGCCACGCCAAGCGCGACAAAGACGCTGCCCACCCCCAGCCAAATGATCGTCTCCAGCCGCACCAGCCCGCGCGGAATGGGCCGTTCGGGGCGGAACTTGGCGTCGTCTTCCTTGTCCTTGATCTCATCAAGAACGCGCAGCTGGAAGAAGAACGCCAGCGTCACCATAAAAGCGGCGCCATAGGCCCACAGCGAAGGCGGCGCGCGTTCCGCCAGATGCGCTGACACGCTCACACTGGCGCTGGAGAAAATCGCGCAGAGCAGCGCCGTCTTGCCGAGCGGAAAGCGCTCCGACTGATAGGTCCAGAGCCGCGCGGGAAGCGAGGCGGAGGGTGCAGCGCTGCCCATCACCGCGTTCGCGCCAGCTTGTGATGCGCGCTGGTGAAGACCCCGCTGGCAATCGCAGCCATGATCGAGATTTCGCCCGCAAGACAAAGGCCTGCTGTCACTTCAGCAAAGGCGCGCGCATGGCCCGTGCCGGACAGACCCATCAGGTCCAAAGCCGCCTTTTGATGCGGCAGGCCTGTGCCACCACCAACCGTGCCGACCATCAGATTGGGCAGCGTCAGGCTCATGAACAGGCCGTCCTCGCGCGGCTCCATGCGCGTAAAGCCAACCGCGCTTTCCGCGACGCAGGCCGCGTCCTGCCCGGTCGCGATGAACAGCGCCGCAAGACCATTGGCAACATGCCCCTGCGCGCCGATCTGCCCGGAAAGCGTCGCACCCAATTGCGCCACGCGGGCATAGGCGAGCATGTCTTCAGGAGTGGTGCGCAGCACTTGCCGGATCACGCTTTCAGGCAGCACCACGCTGGCCGATACCTTCTTGCCGCGCCCATTGATAAGGCCGAGATAGCTCGCCTTTTTGTCGCCTGAAAAATTGCCCTCGATGAACCAGCGGCACGGGGGGACGGGCGTGTTGGCGATGATCCATTGGCACATCGCCTCGGTTGCGATAGTGACCATGTTCTGACCTGAGGCATCGCCCGTGCTGTAACGGCAGACCAACAGCACGGTGTCCGCGTCAATGCGCGGCTCAATCTCTTCCAACTTGCCGTGGCGCGTGGTCGCTTTGGCAGCAGCGCGCAAGGCGTCCTCATGCTCCGTCAGCCAAGCGACGAAAGAGCCGGCCTCCCCGATTGTCTCAAACACAAAAGCGGGCGCGCGCAGCACCCCTTCGCCCAGCAGCGCTGCGCTCACTCCCCCTGCGCGATTGATCGCTTCCGACCCGCGCGCATAGGACGCAACAAGCGCCGCCTCACTGGTGGCAAGCGGCAGCAAGTACCGCCCATTGGCGTGCAGCCCGTTGACAGCCAGCGGCCCGGCCACGCCCACTGGCAGAGAGACCGTTCCAATCGGGTTTTCGATATTCCCGTTGCAATGCTCTAGAAACGCAAGCGCCGCGTCATCCGCCAGCGCTGCTTCGCCGGGATGCTGGGCGCTTGCCCACCATGCGCGGATTTCGTCGCGGTCCACGCTGCGCCGCACCCGAAACCGGCCCGACGGCGCTTCGCCCGCGCTTTCCAGTCGCGCGCTCAGGTCCGGTGCAGCCTTCGCCGACCCCAGAGAGGCGATGAAGGCAAGCAGACGCTGAGGGAATAGGCTGGACACGTTGTCGCTTTCGCTTTGGGTCGCTTTCGCTGTGGCGCTCGGGCGGGAAGCTTAGCGTATACTACTAAGATGCTGAGCAAATCTTGCTAAGCGGGTTTTTGTCGACACATTTGTCACGCCGGGTCCGCTTCTCCGGCGAGCGCAACATCGACAGCCGAGCGCATGGTTTGCGGCGCGTTGCCAATGAAGGTGCCGTTTATCGGGGAGACATCGGCGTAGTCGCGGCCCATGCCGATCAGGATATGATCGCCGCGCGCCAGGCAATTGTTGGTCGGGTCAAAGCCGATCCAGCCCAGCTCGCGCCCGCACCACACATTCACCCAGGCATGCATCGCATCCGCGCCCACGAGCCGGGGCTTGCCCGGGGGTGGCAAAGTGCGCAGGTAACCGCTGACATAGGCCGCCGGAAGGCCAGCTGCGCGCAGGGCGATAATCATCACATGCGCAAAATCCTGACACACGCCGACCCGGCTTGCGAAGGCTTCGTGTGGCGGCGTGTCGCTGGTGGTCGCGCCGGACGTGTAGGTGAACTCGCTATGGATCGCGTTCATCAACGCGCTGACCGCTGGGACAATGGGGCTGCCACAGGCCAGATGCGGCGTGGCCCATGCGGCAATCTCGGGGTTTTTCACTGCGATGCGAGAGGAGAAAACATAAGGCGCGGGCGCGGTGTCAGAAAGCTCTTTGAGCGCTAAAGCCTCGCGGCGCACCTGTTCAACCGCAGGGCCATCGCCGGGGAGGTTTGGCGGTCTGACATCAACGCTGAAAGCGCTGGTGACGCGCAGCTTTTCAAGCGGTGCGGCAAAGCCGATCTGCGTGGTGTTGACGCAATAGGGGCCGGGCACGTCCTGACGCAGCTCAGGGGCAGGTTCGATGGTGAGGGATTGCTGCACCAGGGTCTGGCCGTGGCCCAGCCCTGATCCTGGCCCCACCCCCAACCACGGCACCAGCCGCAGATTGAACTGCGCCTGCGTCACCGCTGCCGCATAGGTGACCGTGCTCACATGCTGGACGGTGTAGCGCATTACAGCAGCCGTGCGCGCACTTTGTCCGGAGCGGCGTCCTCATCCTGCAGG
>JBCBZR010000013.1:0-13924 GCA_039815245.1 Pseudomonadota bacterium
CAACCCGTCGTCGAGATGCCGACCGGCATCGAAGTCGAAATCGTCTTTCTCGACGGCGTCCATGTCAGGAGCCCCTCTCAATGAACTTTCACGATTTTCGTCCCGGTCTGATGACACGGGCTATTCATTTCTCGATTGCAGCAGCGAGCGCCGCTGCCGTGCTCACCAGCGGTGTCGCGATGGTGACTGCCATCCCGGCCCATGCCGCGATTGCGCGCGATGTCAGCCAGGCGCTCAAGCTCCGGCTGCCAAAAACGCCGATTGATGCGCTAGATTGCAAGAGTTTTGCGCCCTGGTGCGAAGTGGTCTCAGGCGACACGCTTTTCTATATCGACGAGGCGGCGCGCTATCTCTTCGTCGGACGGCTCTATGATCTTGAAAAACGCCGTGATGTGACAGCCACTCGGCTGATCGAGCTCAACCCCGATCTTCTGGCCGCAGGAGCCGCGCGCGCCGCTGGAGGCGCTGATAGCGCGGATCAAAACCACTCAGCCAAAGCCGCCAAATCCAAAGTCGATACAGCTGGCCTTCCGAAAGACGGCGCAGTGCACTGGGGCAATCCCAGGGGTGAGAAGCTGATCGTCTTTTCAGACTTTCAATGCGGCTATTGCCGCCAGCTCACCGGCGCCCTCAAAGACACAGGCCTTTTCATCGAAGAACGCCCAATCTCGATCTTTGGCGCATCAAGCCGCCGGATGGCTGAAGGCGTGCTCTGCGCGCGTGATCCCGCCAAAGCGATGCATCAGGCTTATGCCGGGCAGACACACCCAATACCCTCGAGCTGCGATGTAAGCGAGGCGCTAGATGCCAATGAGGCCTTTGCCAAAGCCAATGGCTTTTCCGGAACGCCCGTCATCGTCCGCGCGAAAGATGGTGCAGTGCTTCACGGCTACCGCGATGCGGAGACGCTGATCCGTTTTGCCAAAGGCGGAGCAGACCAATGAGTCCGCGCACCTACAAGCTTGCGATCCTTGCTGGGCTCGCTGTCACAATCAGTGGCTGCGCAACCTTGGGCAGCAATGTGAGCGGTGATTTCGCTTGCCGCGCGCCGGGTGGCAGCTGCGCGCCCACATCGGCGATTGATGATGCCGCGACCAAGGCGAGCCTGCCTCAAGAACCTGTCACTCAGGTGGCACCGCCAAGCAGTGACCGCAGGCTGCGTATTGTGGTCGCTGCGCGGCGCGATGCCAGCGGACGCGAGCACGAAGCGCGCATTGTCCATGTGCCTTTGCCTCAGCAGCCGCATTCGGAGTGGCGGGCGCCACTCTCAACGGGCCAGGTTCTTCGCGCGCTCGGCCGTGCCAGCCAAGGCACACAGCAACAGCAACCCATTGCTCCACCTTCCAGTTTTACCCCGCAGCAGCTCCCGGACGTTCTGGTTATCCCCTCCCAGACTTTTCCGGAGCTGCCCGGCGCGAAAGCGCCGGCCGCAGGGGCACCCGGCCTTTCCCCCTCCCCAGGCCGGGTGCCCCAATCGCCAACAGATGATGGAGAGACGCTATGACCCTCTCACTAAGCTCTGCGCGCGATGCGCTTCTTTCAGGCCTGTTCGGCGATGCCAAAAAGGCCGACCAAACGGCGGCGCATTTTTCGCTTGAAATGCTATCGGACTGGCTACCCTACCGCGTCTTCGATCAAGGCGCCGGGCTTTATCGCAACGCCCATTCGAAAGGCTTTGCGCTTGAAGTAACCCCGCTCATCGGTGCCGACGAACGCACGGGCGAAATCCTGGGCCAGTTCTTTTCTGAAAGTCTGCCGCGGGGCGCATGCCTGCAAGTGCTCAATTTCGCGAGCCCGCGCATCGGCTCGATTGTCGCGCCCTGGTTTGCTCCGCGTTACGAGCAAGGCGGCATCTATGAAGCGATAGCCAAAGCGCGCACCGACCGGCTTTACGATCTTGTCTGGCAATCTGGCTCCGAGCACGCGCCTTTCCATGCCCGCCATACACGATTGATCATTTCGCTTGGCGTGCCAGTTCCAAGCAATGTGAGCGACGCAGAGCTTAGCGAATGCCGCAAGGGCCTGATGGGCATGCTCAATTCGCTGGGCCTTTCGTCAACCCCGCTTGAGCCCGCTGGGCTCTTGGCGCTGATCGATGAACTCACATCGCCCACCACGGCGCGCGAGCCTGAGACTACACATTGGAACCGAGAAGACACGCTCGATGCCCAAGCGATCCGACGCGATATCGAACTGGAAGTCGAAGATGATCGGTTGATCCTTCGCACCGAGCGCTTTCGCGAAACCGGGCGAAGCCGCGATGGCGTGCCGCAAATGGGCGAATGCTATCCCGACCGCTTTGACGTTCGCCATTATGGCGTGCGTTCGACACCTGAACGCTGGGCGCCGTGGGAATGTGCGCGCCTCATCGGTGATATGTTCACCGACAAACTGCGCTTCCCTTGCCCTGCAGCCACCATGCTGTGCCTTCACTATCCCGATCAGGAAGCAGCTAGCGCTCGCGCAGGCTATAAATTCATGCGTACAACCAGCCTTTCTGAAACGAAAAGCGCGCGCTTTCTTCCCAATCTCTCCCAGCAATCGGCCGAATGGAAACACGTTCAGGCCGAGCTCCAGGCGGGCAAGAAACTGGTCAAACTCTTCTACGGTGTCACCACCATCTCCCCGCTTGGCGAAGGCGATGCGCATGAGCGCACAATCAAGGCAATCTACAAAGCGGCCGGATGGGATTTGGCCGACGAACGCTTCCTGCAACTGCAAGGTCTGGTCGCTGCCTTCCCGCTGAGCCTCGCGGACGGGCTTGTTCAAGACATGGCGCGTCTCAAGCGCTTTCGGACGATGCTCTCGACCACAGCTGCCAATATCGCGCCGCTGCAAGGCGAGTATCTCGGCGGAGAAATCCCGCATCTCTTGCTGCTTGGAAGGCGCGGCCAACCCTTTTTCTGGTCGCCCTTCGAGAACAACGCGGGCAATCACAATATCGCGATCTGCGGTAAATCCGGTTCGGGCAAGTCGGTGCTGCTGCAAGAACTTTGCACCGCTTTGCGCGGTGCCGGCGCGAAGGTTGTGGTGATTGATGACGGTCGCAGCTTTGAGCATTCAGTAAAGCTGCAAGGCGGTCGCTTTGTAGAGTTTACGCTTGCCTCGGGCTTCTCGCTCAACCCGTTTTCGATGGTCGATGATGCGCGCGCCGAGGTCGACGAAGATTACCGGCTCGACTGCTTTGCCATGATCAAAGCGATCATCGGCCAGATGGCGCGGCCAAGCGCGGCGCCGTCTGACACCGAGCGTGGGCTGATCGATCAGGCTGTGACCCATGTATGGGATGCACTTGGGAGCGGCGGGGCCGTGGATGATGTCGCCCACGCGCTTCATTCAAGCGAGAACCAAGCTGGCAAAGAGCTTGCGACAGCGATTGCACCCTTTTGCCAAGGCGGGAGCTATGCTGGGTTTTTCTCCGGCAAAGCCAGCTTTGCACTCGAAGATGATTTCACCGTCTTTGAGATGAGCGATTTGGCGAGCCGCGAGGAACTGAGGAGCGTCGTTCTCTCGGCCATCATGTTTATGACCGGTCAGGCGATGACACGCAGCTCTAGGGCAACCAAGAAGCTGCTCCTCATCGACGAGGCCTGGGCCATGCTCAAAGGCGGGTCGATGGGCGAATTCGTCGAGACTTACGCTCGAACAGCGCGCAAATATGGCGGCGCTCTTGCGACTGCCACCCAGTCTCTGAATGACTATTACAAATCGGATGGCGCGCGCGCCGCGCTTGAAAACAGCGACTGGATGCTTGTGCTCCAGCAAAAGCCCGAGACCATCGCCGACTTCCGCAAGGAAGCGCGGCTCGATATGGACGACCGGACCGAGACGCTGATCCGCAGCCTCAAGCGCTCGGGCAGCGAATATAGCGAGATCTATGTGAAGGGCCCAGAGACAGAAGCGGTGGGAAGGCTGGTGCTCGACCCGCTCTCAGCCACGATCTTCTCCTCTGATCCTGACACCTATGCTGCCATCCAGAGCCATGTCGGAAGCGGCATGCCACTGGAACGCGCAGTCGCTCTCGTCGCGGGCATCCAAGGGGAAAGCCAATGACGTTCGAAACCAACACGCTTGTCGATCGCACACCGTTGCCCCTGACGAAATGGGCACAGCGTACGCGGCGCTCCTTCAATTGGCTCGCGCTCTTTCAAGGCAGCTGCTTTGTGCTGATCGAATGCGTCATCTTCGCAGCCAGCACTCTGTTACTGGTGCTTGGCCTGCCGCTGTTCGTTTTTCTGCTGCTCGCAGGCTGGGATCTCACCACGCTGTTCGCGCAGCTTGGCAATCTTGCTGACCATTACCGAATCGCTGAGCCGATAGCCCGGCGGCTCTTTGCATCGGATTTGCAGATCGCCTTCCTTATAATCGCGGGGACGCTTGCCCTTATTAGAATGCCAGGTTTTCTGCGTCGGCTTGAGCGCCGCCTCAATGAAGGCGAGGTGTCCCATGGCTGAGGCGAACCATACGCGCGCGCTGCTTTTCAAGCTCTTTGTCATGACGGCTTCCATCGCCGCTGTGCTTTGGGGTGCTTGGATCACACGCGAGATCACACAAGCCCCGCCGAGCCAGCGCATTGTCACGGTCCGGCTTGCCGAGACGATCGGGACATTTGTTGAAGAGGCTGCAAGGGCCGATGCCGATCCGGCATCGGTCCAGGCGGCAAGCCTTGCCTACCTCAAAGCAGCGGAAAGCGCGGTTGACGATATGGGACGCGACGGGCGCGTCATTCTGGTTGCCGAAGCTGTGCTCGCAGGCGCGGCCGAGGACGCAACACCCGAGCTCGAAGCGCGCATCGCTGAAAAGCTCAAAGCGGGAGAACGGCCATGAATCTGCCTCTTCGCTTCAAGCGCCCGTTGCTGCTGACCGGCCTCATCCTCTTGCCATTCGCATGGGCACCGCTCGATGCCTTTAGCAAGAGCCACGCCTTCCTCATCAATGCGAGCCCAAGCCTGCCCAATTGGGCGTTCTGGCTCGATAAGAAGACACCGATCACGCGCGGCAGTCTCATCTTTTTCGAGCCACCAAAAAGCGAGCTCGTCGAAACCCATTTTGGCAAAGAACCACAAATGTTCGGCAAGCGCGTGCTTGGCATGCCCGGCGATGTGGTTCGCCATGAAGGCGACCAAGTCTTCATCAATGGCAAGCCCATTGCGACGCGGCTCAAGCAAACCAGCCTGGGCATTTCGCTTACCAAAGGGCCGCAAGGCGAGATCCCTGAAGGGTGTTTCTACGCCGGAACCGATCATCCGCGCGGGCTTGATAGCCGCTATGCGGAAATAGGCTTTGTCTGCGCCAAGCAGATCGTCGGTAGCGGGAGGGGTATCCTGTGATGCGCGCCGTATTCCCCCTTATGGCACTTTCACTCGCCATCCTGCCCGCACAGGCACAAGCGCGTGACTATGGTCAGCGCGGCGCGCTCTTTCCGATTGTCGAGCGCGATCTTCTCGAACAGATTCACTCTAGGCTCGTTCAGATGGAGAAGTCAGGCGAGACTGCGCGGCTTAATCAGGAATTGAAGCGGCGGACGATTGCACGGGTCAATCGGCCCAATCCTGTTCCCGGCCTCATCCGCGCGCATGAAAACCGCCAATGGATCTTCGATCCGACCATTACGCTGGCCGCCGACATTCACGGTGCCCAGGGCGAACTCATCCATGCCGCCGGAACGCGGGTCAATCCGCTCGACAGTGTGAAGCTGCGCGCTGACCTTCTGTTTCTCGATGGCGATGACCCTGCGCAGATCCGATGGGCGCTTGAGCAAGACGCAAAGGCGAAGCTGATCCTGGTCAAAGGCGCGCCGCTCGAACTTATGAAAAACCGTCAGCGCCGCTTCTATTTCGATCAAGGCGGCAAACTCACGTCAAAGTTCAGCATCAAAGCCGTGCCAGCACGAGTGCGTCAGCAAGGGCGCATACTTGAGGTCAGCGAGATCGCTTTGCCAATGCGGAAGGTGCGGCCATGAGCAGCTTCCGCGCTTTCCTGGTTCTCGTGACAGCCTCGTTGTCGCTGGCCTTCGCTTCGCCCGCTTCCGCTGATGCCGGGCCGGGCAAATGCACCGGGCAATTCGTCAATCCGATCACCGATATTTGTTGGTCGTGCCTGTTCCCGATCTCGGTGGGCGGGCTAGAAATCTGGCCTAGCAGTCGGCCCGATCCCGACAATCCCGACCTGCCCGTTTGTCTGTGCGGTATCCGGCCCGGCATCGCCATGGGGTTCTGGGAGCCTGTCCGGCTTGCTGATGTCAGCATGAAACCATGGTGCTTCGTTAATCTGGGCGGGATGAAGCTCGATCCCGGCTTCGATATCGGCTTTCGCTCGATCTCCGGACCGTCTGCGATCGGCGGAGCAAGCCAGTATTATTCAAGCTGGCACGTCCATTGGTACGCATACCCGCTGATCTATTGGATGGAGATCGTCGCTGATTTCCTGTGCCTCGAACCCGGCTCGATCGACATCCTTTATATCTCCGAGATTGATCCGCTGTGGCAAGACAGCGAGCTTACGGCGATCATCAATCCCGAAGCGGTGCTTTTTGCCAATCCGCTGGCACTAGCCGCCTGCGCTGCTGACTGCGCGGCTTCGACCGCTAATTTGCCGCTTGATGAAATGTTCTGGTGCGCGGGCTGCCAGGGATCGATGTATCCGATGAATGGCAATGTCTCGGCTTCGATCGGGCATGTCCAAGCCTCGCGGCTCGTGCTCTCACGCTTTGCTTACAAGCTGCACCGCCAGCTCGTTTCATGGGGCACGATGGGCTCGAAAGGGCTCTGCGGCAAATACCTCATGCCGGTGATGAGAAAACAGCAATATCGCTTTCAAGCCACCAACCCCAATCCGGCGACCAAAGGCCGCTACGCCTGCCCGCCCATCGGGGCATCGACCACCTTTCAATCCCCCGGACAGATGATCCCCGCCATTGGCGAAGACATGGGATATCTCGTCTGGCGCAAAAGGAATTGCTGCGCGCTATGAGACACGCCTTTTCGCTCTTCGCCATCACCAGCATTGCGATCGCTGCAACTGTGGCTGTGGCTTCGGCACAGGATGCTTCACCCGAGCTCGATCTTGCCGAAATCCGGGCTCGTGCGAGCGAACACATGAAAGACGCCGAAGCGCTCGCCACCGCAGTGCGCACGAAAGCCGATGCTTTGGCGCAAGATGCCAAACAGATACAGCAAGAGGCAAATGACAATCGCGCTGGCTACGCCGCAACTGCGCAGGCGGCGGTGGATGAAGGCCCGCTTGATCTTGATGGGATGATCCGCGCGCAAGCCGATGCAGAAGCCGCGAGCCTCATTGAGACACCCAAATTCATCGCCTTCGCTTCGCTCGGCATGCCTGAAGCTTCGCTGAAAGCGCTGGTGCGAGACATGACCCAAGCGGGCGGTATCACTGTCCTTCGAGGTTTCCCTCAAGGCGACAGCAAAGCCTTTAAGCAGCGTCTCGCAGCAATCTGGAGCGATGGTGATGAAGCCGGCGCGCTCGGCATTGATCCGCGTCTTTTCCGCGCTTTCCAGATCGAAGCTGCACCGAGCTTCGTCATGGTCGCAAGCGACTTTGCGCCCTGCGATGGATTCGACTGCACCGACGCCGTGCCGCCCCATGACCGCGTGGCTGGCAATATCAGCGTGGAAGAAGTGCTCAATACCTTTGCCAGTGGCAGCGGTCCCGGTGCTCGCCTTGCCCGCCTTCATCTTCGCCGCATGCAAGGAGAGCACATGTGATCCGCCAATCACCCATCAAAGCTCTACTCTTCGCTCTGTCTTTGCTCGCCGCGCCTGCCTCGGCTCAGCAGCAGGAAGCCAGAAGCGATGGCAAAGCCTTCGGCGAGAGCCTGCGCGGTGAAGCACAAGCAGCGAGTAAAGCGCAGCCCAGCGCGTCCGAGCTCCCCAACTATGACCGCGAGGCCGTACGAAATCTCGAGCGGCTCGCCGATAATCCCGACCAGATCGAGGGAGCGGCCACAGCTACGTCGCGCAATCATCAAGGCCATCGCTTGGTGCGCGACAGCATGGCCAATCGCGCGCGCTTCGAAAGCGATGATATTGAAGCGGTGATCGCCCGCAGTCTGGCAATCAATAAGGCACCGCTTGATTACACCAGCGGTATGTCGATCTCGGGCAGTCAAGGCAAATGCGTCCCCTTGCCGCCTGGCTCCGGGTCCGCTGGCACTTACACAGCAACATGCAACACAGGCACACGGGTCGAACAAGCCCTGGGGCAATGCTCTGTCCCGCTAGTCGCCAGCGTGACCCAGCGCCAGCAATGGCATTATCTCTGCAACGATACTGGCATCCAACAAGGTCTCCCATGGTGCTCGACATTCAACAGCGGCTCGTGCCGCATCACTGGTTACCGGCCCGGCCCATGTCTGCAGTGGTGGGATAACGGCTTTAACCGTTACTGCTCTGAACCGGGCGATCCTATCGCTGAGATTTCCTGCGACGCGCCTGACCCGCGCTACACGCCCTATGCGATCACCACGCAAAGCACGGTCGACGCCGCTCCAGATGAAACCCAGTGCCAGCCTTTTGCGGAGGATGGAGATTGCACACTCGATGCGGAAATCTGCATCGATGAGAGCCCGCAGACCCGGATTGTTGATGGAGTGGCGGTCACCCAGAGCTGCTGGGAATGGGAGCGAAGCTACACTTGCGCATCGCGCGAAGCGGCAAGCGATTGCTCGGATATCGAAGCGCTCGGCACATGCCGCTTTGTGCGCGAAGAATGCATCACAGAGGAGGTTCCCTGTGAGACCTGGGAGCGCATCTACGAATGCCCGCTTCCAGAAACCGAGAACTCTGAGCAATTTGTCTGCGATGGCGATATCTATTGCATCGATGGAAGCTGCGAGACCATTGAGCGCACGCCCAATGATGAGTTCAAAGATGCGGTCACCGCGCTCAATGCAATGGATGAGGCGCGTGGGCAGTTCGATCCCAATACGCTGACGCTATTCCGCGGGACCCGAAACACCTGCTCTTCCAAAGTCTTTGGCGTGCTCAATTGCTGCAAGGGCAAAGGCTTTCCGCTGATCCCCGGCATCAGCTTGCTGGTCGCGCTTGGCTGCGACCGCGAGGAAGTGCTGCTCCATGAACGCGATGCGCAGGGGCTTTGTGCCTATGTCGGGACCTATTGTTCGAAGAAATTCCTCGGTGTCTGCCTGACCAAGAAGAAAGCCTATTGCTGCTTTGAGAGTAAGCTCTCGCGCATCTTGCAGGAACAGGGTCGCAAACAGCTCCCCAAACCATGGGACAAGCCCAAGCACGAGCAGTGCGAAGGATTTACCCTCGACGAGTTTTCGCAGCTTGATTTGAGCCTCATGGATTTCAGCGAAGTCTATGCCGAATTCACCGAAGCGGCGCGCCTTCCCGATGAGCTCGAAACGAGCATCCTCATCCAGCAAAAGATAGACGATTATTACGCAAGGGGCGGTCAATGATGAGCATAGCATCACGGCTTGCGCTAATCCTCATCTCGGCAGTCCTGAGCGCAGTGCCAGCAAGCGCACAGCGAGTTGAGGGCACCGAGAGAAGCACTGCAGCAGACACGCTCTACTGCCAGGAGCGTAAGCTCGGCTATTGGTTCTATTGCGCCAAGCCGATCCCCAAAAACGAGCCACAGCAAGAGGTAGAACCGAAGCAGGAGGCGGTACCAGCCGCCCAAGAATTGGAGGCAATTACCACCGAGCTGCGCGAGTTGAAAGCGCGCGCGATCCTCTATCCGACGAGAGACAATGTCGCAGCGTACATCCGCTTCCAGCGCGCGCAGCTCGATCGCGCTTCGCTCTTCTCCGATGTCTGGCAGCGTGCCATCTGGCAAGATCCCGAACTCGATTACACGCTGCAACGTCCGGTTGGCGCATTAGCCAAAAAACAATGGCAGGATGTGCGAGCAGCAGAACGCGACAGCGTGATGACGCGGCTCTCGCAGCGCTACGGACTGTTTTACTTCTTCAGCGCCACTTGCGGCCCCTGCGAAGTGATGAGCCCGATCGTAAAAGGCGTAGCCAGCCGCTGGGGGATCACCGTACGCGCGATCTCAACCGATGGTGGGCCCTCAAGGCATTTCCCCGACTACAGGGTCGAGACCAATCAAAGAGAGCGGATGGGCCTTGAGACCAAAGCAACCCCAGCTTTGGTCCTGTGGGACAGCGAGGCCAAACGGCCGATCCCGATCGGATACGGTGTGCTGTCCGCTGATGAGCTGCAAGACCGCATCTATCTCCTCACCTCAAAGGAAGCCGGACATGATTACTAGCATCAGAAACGCTGCGCTCGGCCTTGCTGCTGCCAGCATGATAGCCTCACCTCTCGCGGCAAATGTCGGCGACAGCATGGATCGTTTTATGGATGACATGGGCGCGGCGGCAAACGTTACCGGTCCGACCGCCTTCGAAGGCCAGTCTGCGGGCTACTATAGTCTGGGCAATGTGTGGACGCGATTTCCGCAAAAGACGACCAATATCGCCAATTTGCAATTGCCCAGAGCGCGTGCGGGGTGCGGCGGGATCGATATCTTTGCCGGCTCCTTTTCCTTTATCAATGCAAGCGAGATGGTCGCGCTAATGAAGGCAGTGGCCAACAATGCAGTCGGCTTCGCCTTCAGCTTGGCGATCGATACCGTCTGCCCTGAATGCAATAAGATCATGCAGGAGTTTAGCCAAAAGGCTCAGCTCATGAACAATCTCTCAATCAACTCCTGTGAGATGGCGCAGGGGCTGGTGGGAGGGCTCTGGCCCAAAGGCGATTTGGCCGACAAAGCGATCTGCGAAGCGATCGGAAATTCTGAAGGCATCTTCACCGACTATGCCGCTGCCAAGCATGGCTGCGGCACGCGAGGCCAGCGCGCTTCAACCAATGAAAGCGCCGGCACTGACTATGCCGACGTCAATCCCGGCGTAGCGCGCAACTACACCTGGCACGTCCTTAAAGAGAGCGCTTTCTTCAACCCCAGCGGCACTTTCGACCGCGAGCTCGCCGAATACGCCATGACGCTGATCGGCACGGTTATCTACGTCCCGCCCAAGGATGACGAGCCGGGCAAGTTTGTGCCCTTCGCTGGCGATGCGTCTTCGACGCTGGTGAGCGCGCTGCTTGATGGAACCCAAGGCCAAAGCGTGCGCGTGTTCCGCTGCGATGAGACCGATCTCTGCCTGGACCCGAGTTTCCAGCAGATGAGCCTGTCAAACGCCAAGGCGATCCGACCACGCGTGGCGCAGCTCATTGGCAATATGGTCGATGCGATCCGGACGGACACGGCCATCGGGAATGCCGAGAAGGAGCTGCTTCAGGTCGCCTCGATCCCGCTCTACAAGATACTAACTGTCCAAGCCGCCTATGGGCGCGGCATGCCGACCGATGACCGCGATACGCTGGCTGAGATTGCGAGTGTTGACCTGCTCTATGCAATCCTTGACCGGATCGTCTCGGAAGCTGGCCGTTCGATGGCGAGCTTTATTGCTGCGGACGAAGCCAAGTTGGCGATCTGGCGCGGACAAGTAACCGAAGTGCGTAGCAGTCTCATCCAGCGGCAAGCGACAGGCCAAGCCAAAGTCTCTGCGATCATGCAGATCATCGAGAAGACAGCGATGATCGAAAACGCGCTCGCCGCGTCGATGTCACCGTCCATGTCGGCTGCGCTCGACTGGTCGCGCGGCCTGCAATCGCGCTCGATAGTGCCCTGAGGCAAAGACGATGGTTGAGATCTTCACCACCGGAGGCGGCGAATACATCGTCAATGTCCTGAACGCCGTAGCCGCATGGACGGGTGCCGGAGGCTACAAGAGCCTGATTCAGGTGGCGCTCGTTATGGCTATGACGCTGGCGGTTATAGTCGTTGCATTCAATCAGAATTGGCGCGCTTGGCTCAACTGGTTCTTGGGAGCGACACTCATCTATATGTGCCTGATGGTGCCGCGCATGGATGTGCAAGTGACAGACCGCGTCAATCCCAGCCTGGCTCCTGCGACTGTCGCCAATGTTCCGCTTGGCCTTGCGCTTATGGCGAGCTTCACCAGCCAGGCGGGCGACTACCTCACGCGCTCGGCTGAGACGGTGTTCGGGTTGCCCGATGATCTCAATTATTCGAAGAACGGTATGATCTATGGCGCGCGCTTGCTTGAGGCCACGCGATCCTTACGCATCGCTGATCCGGAGTTTGCCGCCAATTTCGATGAGCATGTGCGCCAATGTGTATTCTACGATCTGCTACTTGGCCGCTATTCGATGAAAGAGCTTTCGGAAAGCGATGACATCTGGACAACGATTGCGCCCGGAAGCCCGGCGCGTGCGCAGAAGTTCCTGACCCGCCAAAGTGATGACAGCGTTTCCGCAAATATCGTTACCTGTCGCGAAGCGTACACGAGCCTGTCGGGCCAATGGGCAGGCATGATCGATGAAATGACGCTGATCGCAGGACGGCAGCTCTACCCAAGGCAAACCGAAGCGCTCGCTAAAGCGAAGTTGATTGCCGACCTACCAGTCGCCTACCAATATCTGACAGGCATTTCGAAGGATGCGAGCAGCATCTTTCGTCAGGTGCTGACGATCAACGCGATGAACCAAGCCATGCATGGCTTTGCCGGATCAAGTGGCGCTTCAAGTGTTGATGTGTTTGCCCAGACCCGAGCCGATATCCAGACCGAACGCACCTATTCCTCAATCGCCCATAATGCGATGAAATGGGTGCCCATCCTCAACGTTGTGCTGACGGTGGTCTTCTACGCGCTGTTTCCAGTTCTCTTCCCGCTTTTCCTAATGCCAAGGACCGGGCCGATCGCTCTGAGAGGCTATGTCACCGGCTTTTTCTACCTTGCTGCCTGGGGACCGCTCTTCGTCATTCTCCACATGATCTTGATGCTGAAAGGCGCAGGCGATGTTGCGGCAGCAAGCGGCTCGAGCGGTCTCAGTCTTGCAACCTTCTCTGGCATGACCGACGTCAACAACGATATTGGTATTCTCGCTGGATATCTTGTCGCTTCCATTCCCTTCCTCGCAGGCGGGGTTGCGCGCGGCGCGATGGCCATTTCGGGCCAAGCCACAAGCTATCTCAATCCCAGCCAGAACGCGGCCGAAGAGGCAGCGCGCGAAGCGAGCACGGGCAATCTCTCGCTCGGAAATACCAATCTCGACAATTCGAGCGTCTTCTCCCGGCAATTCGCACAAGCCAGCCTCGCGCCAAACATCGCTTATGGAGCCGCCCAAACGCGGGGCATCGGCGAGAACGGCACCCAGACAACCAGCTTCCCACAAGCTGAGTTCGCCAACGTGCCGACTTCGAGCTATCCCTTTACCCCGACCCTTGGGCAGGATTTCTCCAGCCGACTCTCGACCATGGCGAGCGAGAGCCGCAGTCAGAGCGAGACCTTCTCCAACCTCGCACAGCAGTCGACGAGCTCCGCGGTCACGCGCTTCAGCGAGCTGCGCGATGCTTACACCCGTTCTCGCTCGAATGAGACGGTCAGCGGAACATCAAGCAATGACAGCATTGGCAAAACCTTCAGTGAACTCGACAATGCATCGAACACACTCCAGCAGCAATTTGGTCTATCGCGCCGGGCCTCGGACGACATAACGGTCTCATGGTTCCTGAATGGCGACGCGGGGGTCGGAGCGAAGGCAGAAGGTGATATCTTTAGCGGCAGCGGATTAGTGAAAGGGGGGCGCAATCAAAGCTGGACTGACAGCGATATCGGTATCGCCTCTGAAGATCGTTCGCGCATCGAAAGCGCATTGAGCCAAATTTCAGAAAGCCAGAATTGGTCAAGCTCAAGAGAAGGCTTCTTACGCGAGACGAGCTCAAGCTCAGAAGCGCTTGTCTCGAGCAGTGCAGCGGGCGTTTCAACTTCGCTGACAGAAGCGCAAAGCTATACGGTCGAAGCGCGGCGCGCTGAGGAGATAGCCAATCGGCTTGAGAACCAGGC
>JBCBZR010000001.1:0-800290 GCA_039815245.1 Pseudomonadota bacterium
ATCAACTGCGCCGCGAGCGTGGAGAAATGGAATAAAGATGGGGGTTTTGGGGATGAACCTTCTTCGGCATTCGCCGCGACGGTCCTCGGCGCTTGAAACAAAGACGCGCCGCGAGCGTGGAGAAATGAAATAAAGATGGGGGTTTTGGGGTTGAAGCTTCATCCGCAATCAGCGCAACGGTCCTCGGCGCTTGAAACAAAGACGCGCCGCGAGCGTGGGGAAATGGAGTAAAGATGGGGGTTTTGGGGTCGAAGCTTCATCCGCAATCAGCGCAACGGTCCTCGGCGCTTGAAACAAAGACGCTCCGCGAGCGTGGGGAGATGTAGCGGGATGCTGCGCAGGCAATGCCTAGACCCTTCATCCTGACCGCAGCCCTGCCTGAAGGCCTGCAAAGCTGGGCGCAGGCTCTGCGCCGTGCGCACTATCCTGAAGAGCGCAACCATCTTCATGCGCATGTCACACTGTTCCATTCCTTTGCGCCCTCATTGCTCGATGAGTTGAGGGATTTCATCCCCCGCATCGCGGCAGAATTTGCCGCGCCTGAGGGCGAGGTGACCGGGGTGATGGACCTGCACGCAGGGACGGCCATCGCGCTTGCCAGCCCGCAATTGCTGGCGCTGCGTGCGCTGATCGCGGAACACTTCCATGGCAGCCTGACCGCACAAGACCTCTACGAACCGCGCCCGCATATCACGATCCAGAACAAGGTGACCAAGCGCGAAGCGCGCGAATTGCAGGCATCGCTTGGCCCGGTTCTGGCTCCGAAAATCGCCGCCGGGCGGTTTCGTTTTCCCGCGCTGGAGCTGTATCTGTATCAGGACGGCCCATGGGAAGCGGTGAAGCGCTGCGGGTTTCGCGGCAAGGATCAGCTGTAGCACCCGGCAAAGGTCGCACAAATGGTTGACCGACGCGAATGGTCCGACTATCTGCGCCGCTCGCTTGAGGCAAACGGGCCTCGCGAGCGAGCCTTTGGCGCGAGTCTGGGGCGGAGTAGCTCAGGTGGTTAGAGCAGCGGAATCATAATCCGCGTGTCGGGGGTTCAAGTCCCTCCTCCGCTACCAATCCCGAATTCGTGTGGGTTCGCTAACGTCCGTAAAAATCCAGAAAAACAAAACGAATCAGTTGGTTGGTGCTGATTCGTGTCCGCTTGTGTTCGCTTGCATTCGTGTGCAGCCGCGTTTGGTGTGGGGGTATTCTGGGGGTATTTTCGAGGGGTTCGAAAATGGAGTGATGCCCCCATGGCCTTAAAGGAACTACAGATCAAAAGCGCCCGTGCAAAAGACCGGCCCTATAAGCTCGCTGATGGGGAAGGGCTTTCCCTTCTAGTCAAACCCAACGGGTCGAAGCTCTGGCGCTTAAAGTATAGATTTGCAGGCAAAGAAAAGCTGCTCTCCTTTGGCGTGTATCCAGAGGTCGGGATCTCTGCTGCAAGGGAATTGCGTGCAATTGCAAAAGGGACCTTGGCTAAGGGCAAGGATCCAATGATCGCAAAGTTTGGAAACCACTCACTCGATGGTCAGACGCTGAGAAATGCAGCCGAGTCCTGGCATAGGAACCGAGAAACCAGCCTTAATCCAGCCCATGCGAGGCGCGTGTGGTCACGGCTTGAGCGCGATGTATTGCCGTCACTTGGTGATATGCTTCTAGATAATATCACCCCACCGGATATCCTAAAAGTCATCAGGAAGATCGAGGATCGCGGAGCGCTCGACATAAGTCGGCGTGCAAAACAGAGCATCAGCCAGATCTTTCAGTTTTCGATCGCAAGCGGAATTTGCACCAGTGATCCGACTGCTCATCTTCGCGGGGCGCTGAAACCACGACCGCGTGTGAAGCACATGGCAAAGCTGCCGCTCACAGAGCTCCCTGAACTTGTCTCGAAGATCGATGGCTACTTTGAGGATGGGCAGCGCAGATCCGAGATCACGAAAGTCGCGCTCAAATTCACCCTGCTTACTTGGGTCAGAACAAAAGAACTCCGCTTCGCGAAAAAGACCGAGTTTGAAGGGTTGGATGGGCCGTCGCCAATCTGGCGGATCGGTGCGGAACGGATGAAGATGGGGCGCGAGCACCTCGTGCCTTTGTCCAAGCAAGCAGCTGGCATCGCCTCAGAGTTAATTGTGCTTACCGAAGGAGAGTATGTTTTTCCCGGAACAAAGCCCGACCAACCGTTGTCAGAGAACACGATGATCTATGCTCTTTACCGCTTGGGCTATCATTCCCGACAAACGGTCCATGGCTTTAGAGGCTTGGCAAGCACATGGGCGAACGAGCAAATGATCCACTCTGGCAAACCCGCAGTATGGGGCCGTCGATACCATAGCGATTGGGTCGAACTTCAGCTGGCGCACAGTGACGAGAACGAAGTACGAGGCGCCTACAACTCCGCAGAGTATCTCGCACCGCGTCGCTCAATGATGCAAGACTGGGCGGACTTTCTTGAAGCTGGCAAGACTCCAAAAGCTGCTAAGCTTAAACGAAAAGCTGAACAACTGTCATTGCTTTGATCTGGATCGGGCGGCTCCGCTTTTGATTTGCGCAGCTTTAGCGTTCAAGCCTGCTCACACTCTGAGGCCCCTATCAGTGTCTATTCATTCGAAGAATGAGGGCAATTGGGTTTCATTCGTTCAATCACCTTTTTCCAACACACTGTATACGGCAGCCCTTTAGCCCATCAAGTGTCAAAAACCTCTTAGAAACAGTTGGTTAGTGAAATTTTAGGGGTGTCACAAAGGCTGCAATATGTTTCGGCCGAGCTCTTTTCTGCAATTTCCTGTTGTTTTATAGCTATTTACAGACGCAATAGGTTTCTGCTGAAATTTTCTTTCATTCTTGTTCCGGTACGCTATGCTTTATCGGCGATACCCAGATCATGCCAAACTTTTTGGGATGGTTTTTATGAACAGAAAACTCAAACGTATTGGCGTCGGCTTCTCGAAAGAAGCACTTGACCAGTCAGATACTCCTAAGCGTGGCAAACACCCGAGGCTTATTCGCCTTCCAGAGGTTATGGACCGTGTCGGACTTCGGAGGACAGCCGTTTATGAGCGAGTGAAAGCTGGTGAATTTCCCAAACCGCGATCGCTGGGGCCTAGATGTTCAGTTTGGGTGGAGGCAGAGGTAGATGCGTGGGTCAACCAAGTTATCGAAAATGGACTCGGCTAGACTACGGCCGCGGATAGGATTGGTTGCCGATTAGTCTCTCAATCCTCTATGCGTTGCACATGAAAGACTTATCAGACGATTTGTATTCTGACCTGAGTGAGCGGGCTTTGAAACGGCTTAGGCGAATTCTGCGCTCGCAAAGGCAAATCGACAACTTGTTAGATCTACACGAAGCGATAGATCGTGGCTTCGCTCTTCCCCCGCTCGAAAATCACAGGTGGTTGTCTGCCTTTTTTGGCCAGATTGTGGCTTTCGAACGCGGCTCATCTTCGCCTTATGGCGCGAGTTCAGGAGTATCAAAAAAGCGACTAAGCTCTCGGCTGAGCGGCCGCATCTACGAACTAGCGCTTGCCTTCGAAGCGGCATTCGATGCTCTAGGTTCAGAAGAAGCGGTGATTGACTTCTTTCGACGACCTTCAACTGCGTTGAACAGACGCAAGCCGATTGATCTGATGAGCACACCGCCTGGTGCTGACCTTGTAAAAACGCACATTGAGCGAATGCGATACGGCGTCTATACGTAATCCAGCCTCGGATCCGAACAAATTGACTCATTTGTGAGAGCGAAGCGGATCCGATGCTCTTTCATCTTAATCGATTTTGGCCAGTGCGCTTCCGAGGCCCGCCATTCCGCTAGCACACCAAATCTCAGTCGTACTCTTATAGCTCAAGCTGGGCCGGTTCCGGACTGTCCGCTTTTGTTTGAATGCACTTGAAAAGCGGACAATCGGCCTCCGACCCAGTTTTGGACGTTCTCTCTACCTGCTTAAAACTGCTTGCCAAACATCACTTCATTCAATCGGACCACATCCAGAAACGAACAGAAAAAAGCCGCCATTGCGACGGGCCCAGCGGCGATCTTTGCGAACGGCACTGCTTTAAGCGCATTGCCGAATGCCATTTGAACCAAGATAATGGCTAGGGCAGGCAGCAAGATGTAGTGATACCAGCTCATATCGATCGCACCGCTTAATCCCGCGACAGCTAAAGCTCCTGACGCAATCACACTCATGAGGAAGGTGAAGCTCAGCATGGCACTCAGGGGTGCTTTAAAGTCGTTTTCAAGCTCTGGATTCTTTCGCAAGGCCGGACCAATGAAGGCGTAGCTCAAATGGAAGGCAAAGGCGCTCGCGACGAAAGCGAGATAGGCATAGAACGCCATCGCGCCGGGCCATCCGGGCACTCTAATCAGAAATGGCGCAATCACGAACCAACACGGTATCGTCAACAAGCCCATCAGCGAACCAACCAATACCATCTTTGGCGGTGTCTGAGCGAGCGCGGATAAGCCGGGCTCCCAATTCGTGTGCCGTGCCCCCCACAAGAGGATCACGTCTCCCACCGCATTCAGCGCGCAAGCCGCCAGCAAAATCGCCGAAAGAAACGCAAGCGACATCGCTGCTTTACCAATCGACCTCAATCCCCAAACCGATCAACCTAGGCTCACTAGGAAAGGCTCCAAAACCGGGAAACTCGAATTCGATGAAAGTCTTATCGAAGATGTTCCTGGCAAACGCGAAAAGCTCGAAGTTTTGGTAGTTCAACCCGATGCGGGCGTTGGCCAGAGCGTAATCGTCGCCGGGCACAAGGTTCGCCACATCAAAGAACCGACCGCTAACCCCGTTTGCCGAGACATTGCCGTTCACCCCTACAAGCCCAAACGCGCGATCGTCACGGTACCTCGCAAAGGCACTCCATGTAAGCTCAGCCCCACCAGCCACCTGATTGCTGGAAAAATCCGCTCCGGTAAGAAGCTCTTGAAATTCATTGTAGGTGGCATCGGCATATCCAAAGGTGCCTCCGATTTCCCAGTTTGCATTCGGAAACAGTCGTGCCTCTATCTCAACACCCTTGCTTGTCGCGGCAGCTGAATTGGAGCGAAAGTCAATCAGGGTTCCTGGTGCAATCTGCTCGGCCTGCAGGTCTGACCAATCGATATAGAACGCAGCGATATCTATCCGGCCAAGTCCATCGGGCAATCGCCATTTGAGCCCAGCCTCAAAATTCCATGTAAACTCAGGGCCAAACTCAGTTGGAATACCCATAATCCCAAGGCGCTCAGCCGTTAGGGCAGTTGCGTTGAAGCCGCCCGCTCTGAACCCGCGCGAGGCCGATCCATAGAGTTTCACGTCATCGCTGGCGGCGTAGGTAACGGCAAAACGCGGTAAGAGCTCATTGTAGTCATCAAGGCCATCGATCGAGGTAGGTGGCAGCACGGGCTGCGCGCCCGGCGCAACCTGAATTGCGCGGACCGTGTTTAGATTGTCAGTTTCAGTCTCTTCATACTGATAGCGCAGACCTGCTGTCAGCTCCCATGGGCCGGTCACATAATTGACCTGCCCGAAAACAGCCAAAGCGCGATTTTCGAACTGCACAAGGTCGTTCGTCTGCGATGGGAAACCCGCCATAAACAGGTCGGCGAAATCATTGAAAAAAACATCAAAGTCGTTCTTCAAGCTTAGCCCATAGACGCCCGCGATGTAGTTGACCGGGCCATCGTTCTGACTCACCAATCGGACTTCATGTGTCCATTGCTCGATATCGCTGTCAGCGGTCGCCGTGGTCAAAGGGAAGGGGGAAAAATCGAGATCGTTTTCGGTAAATCGATCGATTTTGCTGAAACCGGTTTGCGACTCAAACAGAACGCTGCCGAAGTCATAGCTCAATTTCAGGCCAACGATATGCGCCAGCGTATCTTCCTGCGTCGGCGCATCATTGGTGATGGTGAAAAGATCGGTGGCTTGCGGGAATTGGGCGAGACCATCGCGGCGATCCTGGCCGAAATAGTTGAGTTCGATCCGCAGGTCATCGGTCGGTTTGGCAACCAGAAACACGCTGCCACCGATGGTTCGTTCGTTGTTTTGCGGTTGGCCTGTTGTGGTGTTCTGGATGAAGCCGTCGATGTCGTTGTAGAATGCTGTGGCCGCTATGCTCAACTTGTCGCCTGCTATCGGCCCTTCGATGCGAAAGGCGCCTTCACGGTAACCGCGCTCACCGATCAGGATATCGGCGGATCCAGCGAACCGGTCTGCTGGCTCTTTGAGCGAAATATTGATGACACCGCCCAGAGTGTTTTGGCCATAGAGTGTCCCCTGCGGTCCGCGCAGAAATTCAACTTGTTCAGCCGCATCGATGTCCAGTCCAAAGAAGGACGGATCGGGCAGAGCGACGCCGTTTACATTTACGGAAACGATAGGAAAGTTAAGCTCACTTCGTCCGATCCCGCGTGTGTAGAAGTAAGTGCCCGTTCGCCCTCCCTGATTTTGCACGATTACGTTGGGCGCGAGCGTCGCTGCATCAGCAAGCGATCTACCTGGCAGCAGATCAAGCTCCTCGTCAGTCACTACAGTTATGCTGGCAGGCACATCTTGCAGATTACGATCACGCTTTTCCCCTGTGATAACAATCGTGTTGGACGAGTCATTTTCCAGATTGTCCGGCGATGGATCGCTGGATTGTGCCGCCACGACACTGGGACAAGCAAACACACAAGCCGTCGCCAGCAACGACCATCGTTCAATTCTATTCATGTTGGGCTTTCTGAAGGATCAAGTTTGCGATTGCATAACAGTCGCAACAAAACGCGCCGCTCCCGCTGGCACGCGCACTGATCCGAAAAGCACAAAATGATGATCTAAAGCGCTACGCTTTGGTCCGGCGATGTTCAGATGGACTCTTGCCAGTCACCTTTTTGAAGGCTGCCGCGAATTTGGACGGATTGCTGTATCCAACTTCAATCGCCGCCTGCGTAACTGAACACCCCTCGTGCAAGCGAGTAATCGCTGCATCAATCCGCCAATGCCGAAGTCTGCCGTAGACAGTCATATTGAATTTCCTGCGAAAGCCTCGCTTCATAGTCATGTGGTTGAGGCCGACGAGGTTGGCTAAAGCTGTGACCGAGGGAGGGTGCTCTAAGTGTCGCCTTAGATATGCATCAGCAGCGATGATTTGCGCGTCAAACCGCTGCGAGTCTATCGTAATTTCCCCCGCCTCAACCTGCTCCCACTGGGTCAAAACGCTGGCTAAAATGGCGCTAAGCCGGGATTGGACTTCCAATTGCTGAGGCAAAGACTGCGGCGCAAGCGATGGCAATTCGCTTAGGAGTGACAGCCATTCAGCCTTGAGCGCAACTTCGGAGTAGATCGGTTGCGAGGGGTTGGTGCGATAAATGGCTGCAGCTGAGGTAGAAAGAGAAGCAACAGACTGTTGATCCAAGAACAGTTTGACCGCTGTGTAGCAGCCTGCCTGCTCCATTTCAGCGATGTAAGCCCCTGCATCGGCTGACGCGAAGTAGGCGCGGCCTGGCTCTATCCGATAGGTTTCATTGGCAGACTTTGCCCTTACGTTTTGGATGCCGCTGATTGGCAAATAGACAACCAGACCGGGGATTTTTTCGGCTAACTCTTGCTGCTGAAGCCCGCTTTCAAGGTTCAGCTCACCATAAACTGCCTGCACGCCAGCACTCAGGGCCGTATGCCATCCAGATATGTTACAGCCTTCAGCGAACGCGAAAGGACCAAATGAAGTGAAAGTCATCTTCGTGGAGCCTACTACCTCAAGCTACAGCAAGCTTTTGGCACACCATCTTGAGGTACGCATTGATCACACTTTAGGTCTCCGCCCTGTGGCGATGTAAGGCAATGCGAACGCGATCGGTATGGTGACTAAGGTGAACAATCCGCACCATTCGACCAGCCCAACAAAGCCGTTCGCATAAAATGCCAGCCCAATGCTGAGCACCAGTGAGCCGAAGCCCAAAACACGCAATTGCATCTTGAGGCGATTGGATAGCTTGCCACCGAAAATCTGCTTGAAATTCTTATTCTGTGAAAAGCAAAGGCACAGGCAGGAGCAAGCGACCGTCAGGAAAGACCAAAACATCATTCGGCAGGAGCCAATGTTGAGGTTTGCGGATAGGCTTTCGCTTCCTTCTGAACCGCCCTGTCTTTGGCTGCTGCCCTTCGAGCAGCAAGTGCAAACGCTGCGGCGATGGCAAACATGGTGAGATCAAATCCGGCCATGATCCAGTCGCCTTCAATCAAGCTCGATCCCAGATGCCGATCGGTGGTGAACGCATTGACAAGGGGGATCGCTGCATAGCTTGCGCATGCAAGCCACAGCAGTTCAGTCCAGATATGCGTGCGAGGGCGAATGATGGCATAGACCAAGGTCAGCGCCCATACGACAAACAAGGCATCGGCTTCTAAGGCTCCGCGATCCTCGATACCAACAGCGATCACGCGATTGGCAATGAAATAGGCAGCTATGCCGATGGGCAGTCCTATGATCGTTGCTACGTTCATATGTTCCACAAAGGTCACGCCCTTACCAAGGCGTGGGGCGCCAGCCGCCTCTGGATCCAAACCCCTCTTGGCAAACCGCCGCGCTTCCGCCTCGTGTGCCTGGCGTCTTTTTGAAGTCCATAAAATAGCGCCCGATGCGATCATCACGGCACCAGCAAGGCCTGTAAGGAAATACAGCCAGCGCAGCACAATTGGTGAGAAGCGGCCTTCGTGCAGCCCAAGAAACACTCCTTGAACATCGCTTGCCGCGCTCTTGCTTTGCCTTTCACTCGAGTCCGCAAGCAAATCTCCTGTTACCGCCGAGTATCGGTCGATCGGCCGATCTTGCCTGTTGATGCCCCAATGAGCGCGGACCGTTGCCGTGCTGGTTTCATCATTCACGTTCTGTACGATGAGATTGAAGATCGCATGATCCGGCAAGCGGCTTCGATAGTCCGCGTGAACCTGTGTGAGCGGGAGCATTTCCGCTTCTACTCCCGATGCAGGCTCTATCGGCGTATCACCAAACACGTCTTCTTGAATAATCGCGATCAGCTCTTTGTTCTTGTCAGAAAAATCATCAGATGATTCCGCCGTCATAATATTCTCAACATCAAAGCCAAGTGTGACCGCTGGCCCATAAAGAACCAACGGCATCACGGTCGCGACGTAAAATAGCAATCCGCTAAAGGTGATCATTATCTGGAATGGCAGAGTCATCACGGAGAAGATATTGTGTGTGTCCAGCCAACTCCTTTGCCCCTTGCCTGGGCGAAAGGTGAAGAAGTCGGCAAAAATCTTCTTGTGTATGATGATCCCGGTTATGAGCCCGGCAAACATCAAGAACGTGCTAATTATGACGATGTATTCGCCAAGTGCGCGGGGCATATAATGCAGCACATAATGCATCCGATAGAGCAGGCTTCCTCCCCCAGTAGCCCGGACTTCATCGCCATAGATTGCGCCCGTTACCGGATTGAGTGTAACCGCACCTCGGTTCTCAGCCTGAAGTGCCCGCCTCTCGTCTCGACTTAGCCCTTCAGTCTCTTCTGGAGAAAGCTCTCTCGACCAGGAAAGCCGCGCTGTGTCTTTTCGCTCGCTGGGAAAATTGATGACCCATTGGGTCGCATCACCAGCGTTTTCGCTGAGGTAATCCTGAGCATGTTCTAGCATTCTTACTTCATCGATTGGCTCAGAAACATGCTCGATCTCAGGCTCCATCCAACTCGTAACTTCGATATGGAAGTAGCCGACGGAGCCCGTGATGAAGACAAAATAGAGCACCCAGATCGGCACAAGGGTAGACCACGTGTGAACCACGCTCATCACTTGGCGGAAGCCCGCTTGCTTAGGTGCTGTTGAAGAGCCTTGCACCATTATCAGCCTCCAATCGCCTGTTGGAGGGATGACGGTAGCAGCAGGTAAATCAGCCCTATTCCGATGATGCTCGGCACAATCATCACCGCCCATGCGCGTGCAGCGGACTTGGCATAAAACACCCAAATGCCAGCAAGGGTGAATATCACGAGGCTCAATATGCTGGCCGCAGTGGCAGCATCAAAACCCGATGCAACCAGCTCGCGGTTAACGCCCTCTGTTTCCATGTAGAGCAGATCAGTATCAACGAAGGCAAAGAAGATGAGCAACGACATCACATTGGCGAACAAATACCCACCAATCAGCGCCGCAAAGATGCGCGATACTGTCGGGTAGTAATATAGCCGTTTTGGAACACGTAATGCCATCTTTGCGCCTTTCTTCCTACGATGCGGTCCGGGTTAAAAGTACCCACATCAGAAGCTCGCTTCCAGCTGGATCGCGATAACGCGTGGATCGCCAAAATTCGCGAAAGTAGGAATTGCGGGTCCGTTTGCTTGGCTCTCGCTTCTGAAGTTGTTTACGAATTCCTTATTGAAAATGTTGTTTACGGTCAGGAAGACACCGAGATTATCGTTTTGCCAGCCACCTCGCAGATTAGCGAGGAAGCGACCTTCGAGCCTGTTTTCGACGCCTTGCAATTCCGCTGTGGCAAAACCGCTTGATTGGTAATCGCCGTTAATATTGATCAGAACGCCGCTGCCTGAACGGTACGTCGCTCCCCCCGCTGCTGTCCACAAGCGTGCTCCGTTGAAGCGGTTGCCGGACAGATCAATCGGGCCATCATCGGTAAAGGCGATGAACTCTGTAAATTCTGTGTCTGCATAGCCGACAGAGGCGTAGATATCGAGAGTCGGGGTTACTTCGTATTCGGTCTCGATCTCAAATCCGAACAAGCGCGACGCGCCCGCATTCTGAGTCTCCGTATCAAAATTGTTTGCAGACAAACGGATGGTGACCTGCTGATCTGTCCAATCGATGTAGTAGACATTGGCGTTTACAGTCAGCGTGTTGTCCAGCCACTGACTGCGCACCGAAAATTCGTAATTCCAGGTAAATTCCTGATCGAATGTAAACGATTCTGCGCGAGCATTGTTGATGCCTACACCACCCGATCGATAGCCTCTTTGCACAACCAAGTTTGCATTGAGATCGTCGGTGAATTGGTAGCCCAAACCGAATTTGGGCAGGAAGGCACTGAACGTTGGTGAGCTTGTGGCAGCCGGTTCACGGGTGGCCGCCAAAGCCTGCGCCTCAAACACCTGATTGACACCAGCGATTACGGGAGCGAGTGGTCCAAACCCCGCGGGATCGGGCAATTCGCTGACCAGTGTGATTGTGTTTCCCGTTACGATTGACTGGGATTCCTGGTCGTAGCGAAATCCGCCAAAGAGGGTGAGTCGGTCAACAAGCTCGTAACTGAAATCGCCAAAAATCGCATAGGATTCAATTTCAACCGGATTGTCCAAATCGGCCCTGATGATGAAGTCTTGATCATAAATTGAATCTACAAATTGTGCTGTAGCCAATGGGAGACCAAAGCCGCCGAAGGCCGGAGGAGCTGAGAGCAATCCGACGAGATCGACATTTTCTGACGGGTTTGTGGTCAACGTACCTTTGGAGATGCGCGTTGGCGTTTCGATATAGGCATAATAGCCTCCGATCACTCCTTTGAAGCGGTCACCATCATAGTTCAGCCGCAATTCTTGCGAAAAAGTATCCGTGGCTATGAGTGTTTCGCTGGCATTGATCGCTTCAGCGGTGAAATCACCATCGCTTTGGCTAAATCCAGTCACCTTGTTTAGCGAAGAAATGGATGTCAGCGACAATTCGCCGGTAAAATCATAGTCGATGGTTAGTACCGCAAGATCTGTCTTGGTTTCGCGCAAAGGCTTTGTGTCGACAACAACAACGCGGTTGTTGAATGGATCATCGACCGACAAGTCCGCAAAGCCGATACCGCTGTTGCGCTCATCATGCGTGTAAGCGAGCAACACACTCAGGTCAGGTGCCCAGTTGGGCTCATAAAGAAGCTTGGTCCGTATGAAACCGCCGGAGGTTTCATCAAGGTTCCCCGGGACTAGAGGGCTTTCGACAAGGCCGTCGCTTTCGTAAAACTCAAAAGCTGTTCGGAACATCAACTCATCCCCTGCGATAGGGCCGCCAATGGCTGCGGCAAATCGCCGCTCGTCCAATTCATTGCCGACAATCACACGTGCCCGGCCATCAAAGTATGGCGTTGGATTGGCTGTGTTGAGGATGATGGCACCTGCCAAAGCATTGCGGCCCTGCAGAGTAGATTGGGGCCCACGGAAGACTTCAATCTGCTCAAGGTCCCAAACGCCCAGCGCTCCGTTCGCGGCATTCGCCTCGCTGGGGAGCGGTGACCCATCGACGTAGATGGTGGCGAGTTCAGACTGGCCCGCACCGCTCACATTGTTGCTGTTGATCCCGCGAATATTGAACCCGCTGGCACCGCCTGTCACATTCGCTAAGCGCTCAATCACATCATCTAGATCGATCAAATTCTGTTCTTGGATAGCGGTCGAATCTACCACGACGACGCTGGCAGGAATTTCCTGTAGATCACGCTCGATCTTTTGCCCCGTCACGATAATCACACGGTCGCTTTGATCGTCTTCTTGATCGGCCGCTTGATCATCCTGCGCAGAAGCCGACGTTGCCGCGAAGGCCACAATGCCCACCGCGAAAGCGCGTCGCGCGACGTCACCCAAAAGGCGTTTTGTATTCATTCTCTGATTCCCCAGAAGCCCCAAAATTAGCGCCCTCTTACGCTAATAAGAATCATTTGCAATCTTATTGCATAGCGGTGTATATCTTGTTCGCGCAAAAAGTGATTCAGGCGCAGATGCTGCAGGAGCTTCAAATCTGGATCATTGCCAATCCCGAGCATGGGATACGCATTGAATGCATATAAGTCGCAATAGCAGAAAGACAGGATCTATGAACCGTTTTCTTCCACCACTTAGCATCGGTGCCATCCTGGCAGCGTCACCCGCTGCCGCACATGATTCAGTGTATCCTCATGCCCACTTCGAATGGGCGATCTTGGCGATTATTTTGGTAACGGCCGCGATGCTCATCGTCCGCAAGTATCGTAAACAGAGTCGGGCACAAGCGAGGAGTGTCGACCAACAGCAGCCCAAAAGTAAGGACCAACGCTAAAGATGGGCGCGACACCCAACCTCAGCGCAGGCAACCTGAAGCCGTTCGATGCCAATTGGGCATTAATGACTGAGCACGCAAACGAACTGTTTGCAGCGAAGTGCTATGAAGAGGCTTGTGCGCCCTACGAGCGTGCACTGGATGAGGCGAAAGCGCAATTTGAGGTTGCGCTTGTAAGCGGTGGACATGCCCAAGATGTCGTTCCGATGGTGATCGTTTCGGTATCGAACGCAGCTCTCAATCACGCTGAGTGTGAGAGACCTGAAAGAGCATTCGCGCTTCTCGAAAAGGCAGCTTTGACTTTTGCCAACGCCTTGGGAAGCTCAACAACGCCGCCGCGCATGAAACAGGCAATCATTTCACACCTTCCGCGGTTGATGATGGAACTCGATAGGCCGAAGCTTGCAGCGGTCGGCCATAAAAAACGAAATCTGGCGTTGCAGGAGCGCCTTAAGGGCGCGTCGCTCAAAGTGCTCCATCAAACCCAAGAATTGAGAGGTGATATATGATTTCAACACTCCGGCGAGTGGCCGAACGTTTTGGCTTTGTAATCCATGCTCGAGGGCATTGTGACATTCCTTGCGGTATCTATGACACTGGCCCGGCGATTTATCATGCGGCATCGGTTCTGCGTTTGATCGACCAATTCAACGAGGCGGGAAACGACGATTTTCTGAAGCGTTCGCGATTAGTTGCTGACAAGGAAAACCAAGCCGAAAAAGTCAAACACGAAGTTCGCGTCATTTGGGGCGATTATTTCAAAAGTCAGCATATCGAGGCACACCCTGAAATCCACGATCTGACCCATGCAATTATGCAGCAGGCCTCCAAATGCAAGCAAGGCGCGAGCCGTGAGGACGGCGTGACACTCGTCGAACTGCTCAATTCCTTCGCCGAAATTTTCTGGCAGACGAAAGGTGTGCAAACTGCGCGCGGTACAAGTCCATACGAGCCGAAAATCTCGGTCGTTTATCCTGTTTTGTCTGACTGATGTTCGTCTCACTCGTGAAGATACATGGTGACAGTATGGCCCCGGCTTTGCCTGACACTTCCTATGCTTTATTTCGTAGGAAAAGGCGGTTCTCAGTCGGTGATATCGTCCTTGTCGATCATCCCCGTTTTGGAATGATCGTGAAGACAATCACCAGATTCACGAGTGATAACCGGGTCGGGCTGGCCGGGCTCTCTCTCTCCTCGACCAGCCCGGCTAAGCTAGGAGTGGTTCCCGAGGCCGCAGTCAAAGGTAAACTCCTGCTGCGTCATATTCCGCGCAGGTGCCGGTTATGACAACAGACTACAGTCCATCTGAGCCCTCTCGCTGTTCGGAAGGCTACGGCGGTGCTGCGCGAACAAGCCGCGAGTGTTGCCCTGAGTGCGCAAAGCTAGCTCGGCAGTTTCGAAATTTGTCTGAAGGCAAAGAGAGAAATGGTGAGATCAGCCGAAGTTTGCGAGGTTTGAACTAACAATGCCGCTTGATCTCGCCGCCCTTACAAGCACCCCGGATTTAAGGTGCCTACCAGAGGTCCAAGTGCGCTTCGTCGGAGCATGGCGCTACATGCACCTCGCTCGCCGCAATTCAAACTATCACCACCATCATCTGCTCCGCTATTTGGGTAACCTTGAGGCGATTCGGCCCTTTCATGTCCTATCCGATGAAGTTGGACGCGCATGGCCTGAACCATTTGTCCTCAATATGCCATGCCAACCTCGGTGTAGTTATGATGAAATGCTGTTGCTTGACCTTACTGCAGCAGCGGCGGATGATGATCGATGTGCGTTCGAGCAATTCTTGTCCGACATGGTTCCACTGAGCGGACGTGAAGCGATCTGGAACGCTTCGCGACGTCTGATGCGTTGTTTTGAAACTTCATCTTGCGGCCCGAAATGACGGACGCCGATCATACTGGCCAAAAAATTGCGCAACGCGGAATAATCGGCGGAGTTAAATCTCGCATACCTTGGGTGCCTCTGGTCATTCTGAGCGCTGCGCTGGCTATCTATTTTTGGCGTACGGGCATGAACTCGCGTTGGCCCTTCATTGCTGGCACCTTGCTGCTCACTCTACAACTTTTGGTCCGAACGCCGTTTGCGCAGAGAGTTAGCAAAATTGTTGTTGCTCGCGATGCTGCGGACAAAAGCGATCTCGCGATCATGTATGGCGTTTTTCTCACCATGGTTGTTCTGCCGTTGCTCCGCTTGGCGAC
Organism: Pseudomonadota bacterium; assembly: GCA_039815245.1. Lineage (GTDB taxonomy): Bacteria > Pseudomonadota > Alphaproteobacteria > Sphingomonadales > Sphingomonadaceae > Erythrobacter. Next base: position 15,215 of record JBCBZR010000001.1, read on the forward strand.
CCCTTTGCTTGATGCGCTTGATTACAGCCTCCCATGGCCATTCGCGATCGCCGGGATTGCTCTCTATCTTGCTGGACTCTGGCTATTTTGGCGCAGCCACGCTGACCTCGGCACGCAGTGGTCTGCCAGCCTTCAAATTGGAGAGCAGCACAAACTTGTTACCGAGGGTGTGTACGCTCGCATCCGTCATCCGATGTACAGCGCGATTTGGTTGATGGCCTTGGCACAGCCCCTCTTGTTCCAAAACTGGATCGCGGGACCACCTGTGCTGCTTGCCTTTGGTATGCTCTTTGTGACCAGACTTCCGAAAGAAGAAGCCATGATGACCGAAACCTTCGGCGAAGATTATGCTGTATACAGTCGACGCAGTGGTGCCCTGATACCCAAACTCGGCAAAGGCTAGCGGCTCCTCTGATACACAAAAAGTCGTCTTTTGATGGGATCATTGACAGGACCACAAAACGGGTAAAGCCCCGCCGATCTGAAGGAAATATCGCAATGCCATCTGCACCCGTCGCCAATCTCACCAATGCGCTTGTTTTGATCGCAATGTCAGCTTGGGCTTATCTTGCCGCCGCGAACCAATCCGTGACTATTCTCATTCCGATGGCGGCAGGGATTATCTTGCTCTTGTGCCAACCCGGAGTGAAATCTCAGAGCAAACTCATCGCCCACATTGCAGTGCTGGTCACCGCGCTGATCCTGTTGGCATTACTTATGCCTCTTAGCGGCGCTATCTCTCGCAGCGATCCATGGGCTATTGGCAGAGTGGCAACCATGCTTCTCACCAGCATCATCGCGCTAAATGGCTTTGTATTGGGCTTTATCGCTGCGCGGAAAGCGAGCGCCGGATAGTCTTCAGGGCGCCGTTGCTTCAGCGTTATCCCCTCGCGCTGTTTTTTGGATGAGTTTGATCTTGCTATTTCCGGTATCGTTCTAACCTAATCAACGCCCGCTTCCACCCCCAGTGTAGGGCATAGCTCAGCGGCTTAAGCTGAGCCGATAGCGGAACAGCCGCTGTTGGTTGGCTGGTCCTTGAGAGCTGACTGTCGGCTCACGACCCAACTTGCGACATCGAAATTCAAAAGGCAGCCCCTCCCTAAATTGCTTGAAGCTTAATCTCCATAACGCTCGCCCTGTGCGAGAATGGCTATTCAGAAAGCTGTTTCTGCAAATCTTGTCGGCTCTTGCACTGATCGTGGGGCGCTGCCAACAGATCAGACTATTATGTGGGACAGAATCCAAAGCGCTGATTATCGACCTGGGTCGGCAGGCTTTTATTTGATCGCCATTGCTGCGGTTGCAGCTCTGTATGTGCTTATCCTTGCGCTGACATCAGGCGGAGTGAATCTCGAGTTGCTGGGCAATGCGCTAGCGAATGTCGGTGTTCTCGTTTTCGTGTCTATGGCGACCAGAGCTGTCCTTTTGACGGCAATTTTGGAACTCCGTGGCGCCGTTCAGATCGCAGCCCATATCGCCTGCGCTTTGGTTTTCACCGCTTCGTGGTTCTTTCTTTTGATGGTTTTTCTCGGCGTTGTCGCAGATGGCCAATTCACAGACTTCTCGGTACGCGCATTCATCGGTGGGGCCGCCCTTTGGCAGATGGCGCAAGGGTTAGCATTCTACGCGATTGTTGCGTTGTTGGCCTATATCGAAAGGCTGCAGACATCGGTTGAAGCCAGCGCCGCCCCATCAGAAATCGCATCCCAACCCTTGCTCGACCACCAGATGTTTGTACGCGATGGCGATGAGATGCGGCCACTGGACACCACCCGCGTCATCTGCGTTCACGCCGCTGGCGACTATGCGGAGGTGACGACCAAAAGCGGAAAGCACATATTGCGCAGCTCGCTCAATCATCTGGAGGAAAACCTCGGATCATCATTCCTGAGGATTCATCGCTCGACCATCGTCAGCATCGATTATATCGACCGCGTCGAGCCAGCTGGTGGAGGCCGGCTCACCGTACACTTGAGCAATGGAGTCAGCGTGATTGCAAGCCGCTCCGGAGCCAAGTTAATCCGGGAAAAAACGCTGTAACTAGCTCACGCCCACGATGCAGCCAGCCCCGGATTGATGTCATTCACAGGCTGTCGCTGCTCATTCATCGCAAAATACACAAGGGCTTACCCAGTGGTGCCATATCTGGCGCGTGATCCGAGTGGATCTGTGAATTCTGCGAGGAGAAACTTCCCGTGCACTCAATGATGCGTTTCTTGCTTTTGCCAATGGGTCTTGCGGTTGTCAGCGCAAGCCCCTCCGCGACCGCCCAAAGCCGGGCCAATACGGCTGCGCAGGTCGCTGTGCCTGATGAAGCTTGGGCGGATGGACAGCGCGAGATAGCTTTGAAAGCCCTGCAAGATCGAGAGACCGCCAACGCGCAAGCGCTTTTCGACAATGGCTGGAACCCATTTTTCGGCTTCACGCCGATCCAGATTTTCGATGATAAAGTCGCAGCGTTTGATTGGGCGACGCACAGTTGGCGCCGAGCCAGCCTTGACAGCTACCTCGCGGGTTCTCCCGACTGGGAGCTAATGTTCTCGCTTTCCGCGATCCCGGCATCTGACCAGCCATTCATGCCACGGCCTTGGGCCAATCTCGACTGCGAGGGGTCTTTTTCCGGACGGTGCATGATCGCGATCACACAAGGCGGTTTTGACGAAATTCGTTGGTTGGAAATCGATGCTGGCAACGCAGCAATTGCGCAGGACGGATTTGATCTTCCGGTCAGCCGTACCAGCATCGCTTGGATCGATAAGAATACGTTGCTTGTCGCCATCGGATTGAGCGATTCCGAGACTGCCCAAACGGGATACCCCTTGACGGTACGACTCCTGCGTCGTGGTGAGGCCTTGCGAGAAGCGCCTGTCATCTACCGAGCCAACGCTGGCGTCGATAGTGTTGCAGTGGCTTCAGCAGGCAGCGCTGGCAGCGCTTATGCGATGATCGTAGCCTCTATTGGCACCCGGCCAGTGGACACACAATTCGTCGACCATTTGGGGAATGCTATATCTGTCGAAGTTCCGGTCAATGTCGAGCCGCTGGGTGTACTTGGCGACTATGCTCTCCTCACCCTTCTGGACAACTGGAATAGAAATGGGAACGATGTAAGTCAGATATGGCAGGCAGGATCAGTTGTTGCGGTTAACCTTTCGGAGCATTCGCCGCACGAGCTAGTGCTTGATTCCAAAAATGGAGCTTGGGGAAGCGGTTCAGCCGCTTCAACTGCGGCGCTCTTTACACATGACACGGCTTACCTCTCGGTGCTGGAAGCGGGCGTACGTTCCATCTTTCGCCTGTCGCGCGGCGATGGCGAATGGAACTCCAAACGTGTGCTGGGCGACGGCAAGAGCGTCGCAACCTTGGTTTCAGCCGATCCCGCTGGAAGCACTCTGTTGGCGAGCTTAGAAAGCGCCTTATCTTCACCAACCCTTTTTCAACTCGGGATAGGGGAAACGGCAACGGAGGTCCGAAGCAGTACTTCGTTTTTCCAAACTGACGGTCTAACGATCACGCGTCACTTTGCGGATACTCAGAATGGAGGGTTCGTTCCCTACTTGCGAGTTGGCCCGGCAGTAGATCCCGAAGCCGATCCTGTCCCGACAATCCTGCATGGATATGGCGCAAGCAATGTGCCGCTTATGCCTGACTACACGGCAGATGTCGGTCGAATGTGGCTGGAACGCGGGGGCGCCTATGTTTACGCGCAAGTGCGTGGTGGCGGGGAATATGGTGCCGGTTGGTACAACGCAGGACATGGCCAAAACCGCGCCGTTCCCTTGCAAGACTTCATTGCAGTCGCACATGACTTAGTGGCGAAGGGCCTGGCATCGCCCATGTCTCTAGGTGCTGACGGTACTTCGGATGGTGGAAGGCTGGTCACCGGTGCGGCATTGGCGAGACCCGATCTTTTCGCGGCGGTCGTGAGCCGCGATGGTGCTGTATATCCTGAAGCATCAACCCTTGAGGGTTCTCCCGTCCTCGCTGAAGACCTTGCTCAGTTGGCAACGCCAGAGGGAAGGGCGCTGGCGGATCAGTATTGGCCTGATCGGGTGTTTGAGCCTGCGCGCGGTTGCGCCCCAATCCTGTTCACGACCTGGCGTGGCGATCAACGCGTGGCTGCGACCCAATCTCGCGCCTTGGCTGATCGGCTGCAGCGCTCAGGATGTGATGCCCTGCTTCTTGAACGAAAGGGAGGCGACCACGGAACAATCGACGTCGAGCTGATTGCAAGCGTCTACGCATATTTTAGGGCGCGGCTTGACGCCAAGTGACCCACTGTATTATTGCAGCAAATCACATAAGGAAACAAGAATGGCAGGTTTCAGGGTAGTTTGGCTGTGCTTTGCAATGGTATTTGTTAGCACAGCAACCAGCGCGCAGACCACAGAAGCGGCAAGCACAAAAGAGCCAATCGAGGTGATGGTTTTGGGCGTTTATCATTTCGATAATCCCGGCCTTGATCTCGTTAATTCAACTGTTGACGATATGTTGGCTCCACATCGTCAGGAACAGATCGCCGCTTTGGTTGACAGCCTTGCGCAATGGCTACCAACCAAGATTGCAGTCGAGAGCACGGCACCGCTGCCCGATCTTGAGATGGAAGAATATGCCCGCGCACAGAAACTCTTGCTGACCTCGCGCAATGAAACGATCCAGATTGGATATCGGCTCGGGCTGATGCTAGGACATGAAGCGGTATACGGCTATGACGAGCGCGCTGAAGGTGGGGAGCCAGACTATTTTCCGATGGGTAAGGTGCAGGCATTTGCCCAGGAAAATGGCGGAATGGCGCTCTTGGGACGACTGATGGCTGAGGTGCAAGCCGAAGCTGACAAAGAGCAGGCTGTACTCCCTAATCAGACGGTGGCTCAATCTTTGCTGAAGCATAATGATACAGCGCGTGTCGAAGCGATGCATAACAGGTTGTATTATTCTCTTCTCAGTGTGGGAGATGGCGATCAGCAACCGGGCGCTGAACTCAACGCGTTTTGGTACATGCGCAACGCCAAGATGTTCGCCAAGATTGGCATGATCGCTGGCCCTGGCGACAGGGTCTTGGTGCTTGCAGGCAGCGGTCATGCGACATGGTTGAAACACTTTGTAGAGCGCACGCCCGGTTTTGTGCTCGTTGAGGCATTGCCGTACATTGAAGCTGCCGAGCAGCGCTAAATTGGACAGGTCAGCTTTCACCTCCAAGAGCAGCCTCCATCTGAGTTCGCACATAGATCTGCAAGCCGACTGTCGGGCTTCTTGGGCTTCCGGCTATGAGCGGAACGGCTGCTGCCGACCCATGTGTGGGCGTAGATCAACACCTGCCCGCGTTCTAAAAGCGGACTCGATCTCGTCCTCGTTGTTAATTGTCACGATCAAGTGAAGAGATTGCTTCAAGAGCGAGGCTGAGCGCCTTCTCCAACGCCTGCTCTTCTGACACCTGAACATCGGGCTGGACGCCCACATTCTGCCAGTTCGTACCGGTGATAGGATTGATTGATCGGCCTTCCGGAAGATCGAGAGCGAAATGGTCATGAACGCGGCGATATTCGAACGGATGAGCGCCACCGCCCGTGACCTCACCTACGATTGTAACGCGCCTCAGCGCCTGGAGATTGTAGGCCAGCGCTTCGGCCGCAGAGAAGGTTCGGCGCGAGGTCAAAATGTAGAGAGGCTTGGTACCGCCAAACTTTCGGCCTGGCACCCACGCGGGCGATGTGCTGGCACTGTGCCGATCTTTTGGCCGATTATACGTTCCGGTCAGCGGTTGCCCGCCATCATCCAACAAATAGCCTGTGATGAGGTTCGCCGTCTCCGCCCCGCCGCCGTTCTTTCGCAGGTCGATGATGAGCGCATCTCCTTGGGCTACCACGGTCATAGCGGCTGCAATAACGTCGGCGGCCATTGATGGCGGCGGAAAGACACGTAGGTCGAGCAACATAATATTACCTTGGAGACGCTCTATCTTCTCAACGCCATGGTTGCGATGCACACCATACCATCGCTCCATTTCGGCAGCAGAGAACTCGGCTTCTCCACCGTCTTCGGCGATGGGCTTTGCGCTGTAGCTTAGACCTAGATGGCCATCTTTTGATTGCTCGCGCAGCCACCGGGTGACAACACGCCCAAATTCCTCTGAATCCGAGATCTTTTGCCAATCTTCAGACGCCTTTGGCAGCCGCTGGGCTAGCTGTGCGCCTAGCTCCCGATCCACGTAGCGAGTTTTTAAAAGTGCTGCGGTGTTTTGGATGATCTCTGCGCGGTCGGCAGCATCGATATTCTCGGCAAGTGCGAGCTCGCTGCCCAGCGCTGCATAAAGGAGCAAGAACGCCAATTTAAGCAGTTTCATTCTAATCCTCCTCAGTTGAGCTGAACTCCGCAATCCTCTCTGGGAAGCTTTTGCGCGCCAAAGCTGCGAGGGCTTCGTCGAGGATAGTAGAGAGGGGAAGCGGTAACTCATCGTTGAGCTGAGACGCTGCTCGTCCAACGGCATTCCAGATTGGCTGAAGCTCCTTCGCTGTAAAAAGGCCGTGCTGCGAAAGGCTGACAATCCGCTCGCGCCGGTCGCGGCCTTTTGCGTATTTGATGAAATCGCAGCGCTTCATTTCGACGAGAGTTTGGGTGGCTGCTGGCTGGCTGCATTGCAGGTGGTCGGCAATCTCTGAAACCGACGCGCCCTCGTTACGCAAAAGAAGCTGAAAAACCGGATAGAAGCGCGGTCGAAACTGGTGTCCCTGCCGCTTGTAAAGCGCAGTCAGTTCGCCATCGAGTTGCGAAAGCAACAAACGAAGCTGCGTACCCAAGCCGGTTCGGTGAATGTTAGACACATAAGCACGTATATAAATACATGGCTGCTATGCAAGGGATAACTCCGCCATTCGATCAAATTGGGTCGTAAGCGCCGTCTTTGGCCCTCAGCGTCGGATCAGACGCGCTTGGCCCCAAAGTCAGACGGTCCGCTTCCACCACCAGAAGCGGTCATTGAGCGCTGACTTAAAGTAGGCCGTTTTCAGAAAGACCGGTCTTGGTCAGCCGAGGTCGAATAGCGGACTGTCGGCTCGCGACCCAGTTTCGGACGTTGAAAACTGACCGGGGTCAGGACGAGTGCGGAACGGCAAAAGCCCTAGTTATCAGCGCGTTGCCCGATCATGAATCCGACAGAATTCGGAGAAATTCTTGGATTTTGTCGCTCCGGTGCACGTCCACATGCGTCACACGCCATGAATTTACGAACCAACTCGCTTTTGGCTCCATGAATTGGACCAAATTGGGAAAATCGGAAGCCGTCCTTTCGGGCACAAAGCCTATCCCTGCGCCAGCGGCAATCACAGAGGCGATACGGTGAGGCTCGCTGCACTCTACAGAGGACGCGGCCGGGGGGGCGCTTTTTCCTAGCCACCTAGCCATCGTAGACTGCCTGATTGCGGCATTTGCTGGCACAACGAAACGATGATCTTCAAGATCGGTCAGACAGTTGAGGCGGCCGTGGCGCTCAATATACGCCTTTGAAGCGAAAAGTCCGAACTTAACTCTCTTAAAGGGGGTGACAACGCTGTCTAACTCTTGTGGTTCTGGACCCGTGCGGAAGGCAATGTCGGCTTCACCGTACTCCAGTCGAGCGACAGCATCGCTGGTCACAAGCTTTGTTCGCACTTTTGGAAACTCTGATGCGAAAAGAGCAATAGATGGGAGCAAGTCAGGAAGCAGCAGCTCTACGGTAGAAATGACCAGATCGCCATGCAGTTTGGAGTCTCCTAGGCGAGCGGTTTGATGCAGCTGCTGGAGATTTTCGTCTGTTAGCTCTGCAATCCGCTGCATTTCGCGACCCAATTCGGTTGGGGTGTACCCTTTTGTAGCCTTGAGAAAGAGTTTGGCGCCGAACTGCTCCTCGAGCAGTTCGATATGCCGATTGACCGTCGCGCGATGAATGCCCAGCTCCCGAGACGCAGCGCTCACTGTGCCGAGGCGAGCGACAACGGATACCGTGCGGATCTTGTCCCAGTTTCTAATTCTAAAGATCTTCCACCAACCTCAGATCTTGGCCATCGAAAAGCAATATGCAGCCCGTCAGCGCTGCGTTTCCGTAACGCCACTGCCTGCCGCCCAAAAGTAGCATAAATGCGCAATTCCTGCGCCTTTTCTATGCATCGAATTGAGGCCTCTAAGGTCGTAGACATCTTTAGCGATGGGTCGGCGAGCTTAAGAATGTACCAAGTGCGGCCACCATCATCGACACGTATGTGCGAAATGGATGGGGTAAACTTAGAATGACGACGCATATCTTAACTGGGTTGCACGACCTTATCTCGATTAGGAGTGTGACGCGCTATCTAATGCTCGGCGCTGTTGGCACCCTTTCTACCAATGCAGCCGCAGCCGACGAAGACCTAGAGGCGCAGATCGAGATGCTCCGGCCTGTTACCAGCCAGCCATCCTACACGCATTGCAATCAGAACGTGCAAGGGCCGGTTTACGAAAATCGCTCACCCTACAAGCCCACTACACCGCCACCATGTTCGATCAATCGCCACGGCGAAATCGAAACCTTGCTAGGCGTTGAAATGATGCATCACTTTGTCGAGGCCAACGGGGTCAAGTTCCATTTTGTTACGGCTGGCGACCAATCCAATCCGGCAATTCTAATCGTGCACGGCCTGCCTGAGTCCTGGTACGGGTTTCATCACCAGATCGCGCATCTCTCCGATGAGTACCACGTGATAGCGATTGACCTGCCGGGCTATGGTCAATCAGACAAACGCTTAATCTTGGACCATAGCTGGCCTGCATACGCTTCTTATGTTGGCGGCCTGCTTGACGAGATCAACGTGGCGGACTTCTTTCTCGTAACGCATGATCGTGGATCGGTCCTAGGCGAAAATCTGACCGCTGTTCCGGGTATGGAATCGCGGATAAAGCGATGGGTCCGGATGCAGCAATCCGCCAACGAACCTCACGGCTTCCCACGCCCGCCCCATAAGGCATTTGCCGATCCCGATGTTGGCACGCGGCTGTTCAAGGCAGAAGGCTATATCGACTACACTTACAACTCGGCTAAATATGTCGCACGCCCGCTCAACCCTTCAATCATGGCCCGGATCAAATTTGAGTGGCACTATGAAGGCATAGCCGAAGCGGTGGTCGAGAATTTCAAGACATCAAACTTCCAAACTGAGATTGATGCGCGGATGGGGACCGACGGCAAACCTGGTCTGATCGAAACCATGACCATGCCAATCCTGTTCATGCAGGGTGAGGTCGATCCAGGACAGAAGCCGGCGGAATATGAGGAAACTGCAGAGATCTTTCCCAATGAGGCCAACGAAGTCGTGATCCTGGAGGGTGCCGCGCATTTTACAGCTTCCGAGCAGCCGGAGGTCGTGAGCGCGTACATACGCTCTTTCTTTGGCGGTGAGCGACTCTGAGGTCGGACGACTTCGTGATGTCCGCGCAATTTAGCCTGACTGGGAGAACTCCGGGTTCTTGTCAGTGGCCGCGCGCGCCTCGCTTTTGTCACATCCTTGGAGCCCCACTTTCTCTGTTTATGATTTGTCCGTCTCTCGCGTCCGCGCAGGAAAAGGAACTACTGACCGAGCGGCAAGAAGTGTCGAAGCCGCTCAAGGATCGGTCGACAGTTCCCAAACTCACCTCCCTCGGCGAACAGTTTGATCTGAGCGATGGAGAGGCGGCAAGCGATATCCTGGACGCGGTGGTCTCGGGAAGGGTGACGACCCGATCAAAGTTACGCTTCTGGTTCGCCAACGACACGAACACACAGGCTTCGCAAGCCTTCACACTAGGCATTCGAGCTGGGTACCTGACGCAGGAATATGGCGGGTTCCAGGCCTTCGCGGAAGTCAATCACGTAGAAGCTCTGACGCCCAATAACTACTTTGATGGGGTTAATAACAATGTCGACCGAACCTTCGTAGGGGACGTTGAGCAAACCGAGCTCAATCAAGCTTGGATTCAGTTCAACACTTCAACTCCCTATCTTGAATTGAACGCGCGGATCGGGAGACAGGCGTCGGCGGCTGTGGACGAGAGATTTATCGGCAGCACCGGAAGCCGCCAGGGCGAGCAGACATTTGATGCCGCGGTTCTGGCAGCGAGTTTTGGACCGCAAAAGCGCGTTAGCCTTGAATACAGCTATATCGACAAGGTCCAACGGATATTCGATGCCGACGCGCTGGATTATGAAAGCGATTCACACGCTGTGCGTGCCGCGTATATCTCGGACGAGATCGGCGTCTTCTCAGCGTTTGCGGTCTTGCTTGATCTTGAGCAGTCCTCGCCTGAATTGTCGAACCAGACCTACGGCGTCAGCCTGGACAAGCGTGGCGCGAACCCAAACGCTCTTGATTTGGTCTATTCAATTGGGTTTGCTTATCAAAAAGATTTTGGCTCAAACCCGCAAGACTACGAGGCAACTTCGCTTTACGCCGAGGCCGGCGTCTCTGTCCCGGACCTTGCCATTGTTTCGCTAGGGTTTGAGCAATCCTCGTCCGATGCCGGCGAGGAGGCGTTCCAATACTCGCTGACAACTGGCCAGCGTTTGCACCGCCTTTCGGACACGTTCCTGACAACGCCTGATGATGGGTTGAGGGACTATTTCTTGAACGTTGAGCTGCCCAACCTGCCCTGGCGGACCTTTGGCGAGCTAAACTATCACTATTATCGGACCGAAGAGAATGGCCGCGAGCTGGGTCAGGAGGCCGGATTGAGCCTGACAAAGCCCCTCACGCCCAATCTGGCGGTGAGTTTTCTGGCCAGTTATTTTGAAAGCGAAGACCCCGCTTTTCCCAGCCTGGAATTGTTCAATCTCGAGTTCAATTTGCAGTTCTGAACACATGGAAATCGATACCTAAAACCTGGAGGTTCTGCACAAGCGTTTATTCCCAAAAGGGTTCTTTGTTGAGACGAAGGAAGTCCAAATGAAAGTCCTTGCCTTTGCAGCCAGCAACAGTCGCAATTCGATCAACCGCGCCCTGGTCGATTACGCCGCTGCGAAATTGAAAGCGGAAATCTTGCCGCAAGCGATAGTCGAGTTTCTTGACCTCAACGATTTTGAGATGCCTATCTATTCGATCGACCGCGAAACCAACAGCGGCATTCCCGCCGAAGCACAGGCATTCTTCGACAAGATTGGAACGGCTGACGCCATTTTGATCTCGTTTGCGGAACACGACGGCTTCGTCACCGCAGCTTGGAAGAACATCTTTGACTGGATGAGCCGGATTGAGATGAAGCTGTGGCAAGGCAAGCCGATGGTGATGCTCGCTGCGACACCTGGCCAACGCGCAGGCGCTGGAGTGCTTGGCAGCCAACAGGGTCTAAATTCGCGCTTCGGAGCGGAGTTGCGCGGCACGCTCGGGATCGGGATGTGGTCTGAAAGCTGGGACGCCGAAAACCAACTGCTGATAAACCCCAAAGACCGAGATGACCTAGAAAGCGCACTCCGCACTTTAGCTGCCTAGACGAGACATCAGATAGTCGCCGTCAAGGGTACCGGCGCCCCCCCAACGCTTATCAGGATCAATGCACATGGCTCAAAGACAGAAATCGGTTTACAAGCTTACTGCTGCGCTATGGGTCTTTTGGGGACTGGTGCATGCTTTTGCTGGGGTAATGACCATTTCATTGGACACCCCAGCGGCCATCGCGGGCATTGCTGACGCCATCGATCCGGCGGTGCTCACTGGACCATACCATAAGGCGGCGGGCGCCTTGATAAATCAACACGGATTCAACCTTCTATGGATCGGTCTGTTCACAGTTATCGGCGGTGTGTTCATTTGGCGCGGTAACAAAACTTGGCTGTTCTTTACGGCTGTGGTCGGCGGGCTGACAGACATCGGCTTTTTTGTGTTCATCGACATTGGCGGCTTCGCGAATTTCGTGCCTGGAACCGTAATGACAATCGTTTCCGGCACAGCAATCGTCCTTAGCCTTTGGGTCTGGATCATCGATCGACACCAAGGTGAGTCACACGACGCCTAGTTGCCAACGCCATCGCAGGACGTGCGTGAATTTGGCGACAAATCGATCCGGTCCAAGATACGAAGTTTAACAATGAAAGTGCAGAGACATGACCTTTCGACTTACAGCTCCTCTGGCGATAACAGCGTCTCTCTTGTCTGCGTGTTCGCAGGAGCAAAACGATGGCACCCCGGACGAAACACTAGGCGTCGAACGGACCAGTGAAGATGTAGCAAGGGCTGCATTTACAAGCAGTGATAGCAACCAAGACGAAGTTATCGACGCCGAAGAGATCGAGATGATGTCCAGCAGAATGTTCGCTTCGATGGACTATGATGACAGCGGGTGGGTGACCGCTGAAGAATTTGATCAGTTTGATTTTGGTCTAGTCACGTCGACAAAGGCAGAAGGGAAGCTTGCGGAATATGCGACGGCGAAGCGCATCTTGTTCGCGCTACAAGACTTGAATTCCGATGGCGCTTTAGGAATGGATGAGCATCTTCGGTCCCTTGAGCTGGGGTTCGCACGCGCTGACCGAAACGAAAACGGTGCGATGGAGAAGGACGAATACGGTCGGGCGTTTCTACCAAATATCGTTATGCGTGCAGCTCTTGATGGCGCCGTTCCCTAGCTCTCCCTGCGGCGAAAGATAGCCCGCTTTCATCTCCGTTTTGATCATAAGCGGGCTGCATGAACTGGGCCGAAAAGTCGGCCTGCCAATAATGACCATTTGGGGCATACTTGGACGTTAGCCCAGCTGCTTGAGGGGTCGACTATAAGCCAGTTGACAAATTTGGGTAAACACCCATATTTGGGCGAATAACCAAATTTTAGAAGAGGCTTCGCTGTGATGGATGTCCTATGGCCGTTGATCGGAAGTTGGCCACTGCCATTGAAGCTGGGCTTTCTCGGCGTGGCGATCGCCCTGCTTATTTTGCTGCGCTACTTCGCGTTCACAAGTATTGCCTTTGGTTTCAGTCGCTTGATTGAAAGGTACTCGCCCATGAGGCGTCTTCAATCCAAGCCTTTCACATCCAAACAGATCAAGCGTGAGATCGGCTACTCAATGCTGAGTGTACTCACCTTCACAGGAGTTGTTGGGGTGATCATCCTGATGAGCCAGGCTGGTTGGACTCGCATTTATTCTGATGCTTCCAAACATGGCGTACTTTGGTTCTGGCTTCAGATCCCAGTCGCGCTGCTTATTCAGGACTGGTACTTTTATTGGATGCACCGGATCGTGCATGCGCCAGGCATTTATGAATATGTGCACAACGCTCATCACAGGTCGACCAATCCCACCGCGTTTGCAGCTTTCGCGTTTCATCCTTTCGAAGCATTTCTGGAAATCGGCATTTTCCTAATCATTGTCCTAATCATTCCCATGCATTCGATAGCACTTTTATTCGTTGGCGGCTTCTCTTTAGCCTTCAACGTCTACGGGCATTTGGGATATGAAGTTATGCCGCGCTTCATTGGAAAAAGTCCGCTCGGATACATGCTGAATAAGTCGGCTTACCACAATCAGCATCACCGCACATATCGATACAATTACGGGCTCTACACCGCCATCTGGGATCGGTTGCACGGCACCCTTCATCCAGAAGCTGAGCAGCTATATGATCGTGCCACAAAGCTAGAAACTAAGGAGGGATTGGGTGGCAATGCTTCTATCAGATCTGAGTGAGCCAACTCAGGTTTTCTTTGGAGATAAGACCCGCGGCAAGATTCTCAGATCGAGCTTGAGGATTTTCAATACTAACGGTTTCGATCGGGTTACAACTGCCCAGGTGGCCGACGCTACTGGTGTCCTCGAGGGTACCTTATGGTATCATTTTAACACGAAAAACTCTCTCTTAGAGTCACATCTCGATGCCTTGGAAGACAGGTTGGATACACACCTGGATGTTCCCTTTGCCGAAGCGCCGATCTCTATATTTGAGCATTTACTGGACCTATTTAGGCTTCTTTGGGATTTCAGGTATCTATTGCGTGATCCGCTTCAGGCGATGCAAGACGATGACGATTTAGCAATTCGATTGCAGCGCACTTATGAACTGGTCGAAAGAAAGGTTGAGGTCCGTCTGCTCGATGCTGGCGAGCAGGGTTTGTTGGATTTAACCGCAGTCGATATGAAGCAACTAGCGGTGTCGTGCTTTTTGATCGGTCGGTACTGGCTTGACTATGCGCGCGTTCGTTTCGCGGGAGAGGCCAATGGCGTTGATGTACTCCGCCAGGCCATCCATCAAATTTTGTTCCTCTTGCAGCCATACATAACTGAACAGACGAAGCTGCGGTTCGATGCAATCGATGTCTCTGCAATGATCAAACGCGTTTGAAGACAACTTCATATACCGCCCAAATCTACTCTCCCAGGAAAAACACCATGCGCTTTCCCGCCTTTATTGTGCTTTCAGTCTTCGCTGCGGCAGCCCCGGTTTTTGCGCTAGACAAGGGCCATGATCGTGCGGCGACGCAGCAAATCTTCAAACAGTCCGATGCCAACGGAGACCGCAGGCTCAACAAAGCGGGGTTTCGCAAGTTCATCGATGCCTGCGCTAGTGCCAACATTGGCCGTGCACCGATGGTCCAGCGCTTCGGTGCATATGATACGGCTTTCAGCAGATCTGATGCTAATAAAGATGGGGTCGTAACTCTAAAGGAACTGGCAGCCTTGAACGGCACGCGAGCGGCCCGCAGAGGTTTTGAGGGGAATCGTCACACACCAACGCTTTAGATTTTAAATCATGAAAATGACGTCTAACAATTTAGCCGGAAACCAGAATCTGACTGCGGACAAATCCGGAGCTATGTCTTTGTCGTAAGGACGGCACCGAAAGCCGACATTCCGCACCCACCCCCATAAGCTGTCGCTTTTTGGCGCAATGCCAGTGCCCAGGAGCGGCCTGTCGGCTTCGTCTAGATTGTCGCTAAAACTGGACCGTCGTTTCACGACCCAGTTCCGGGCATAAAGAGAGAGTTCCCCGCAGCTCTAGCTTAGAGACAGCGGATCCTGATCAACTACGCGGTAGTTGGTCTGCGAACGGCAACAATCCATCCGGTGACGGTGATCGCGGCGATCCAGCAGATGAAGCCGCTGATATTGCCCATTCCGATCAAGAATACACCAGGTGCAATGATAGCTGCCAATAGCGACCAACGCAGCACCGCTGAGCTTTCGACTCTCTCCAAACCAGCGCTGCGCCTGCGCTTCGTATCTCGCTGACTAGATAGCCAAATGCCAGCGGTCGAGATAACCGTCGCGATAATCGTTCCCAGGAGGATCACCGAACCGTCAGTCCTTATTCAGCTGGCTCTGCCAATGGCTCTGGAGTGCGGCCCGGGAGGCTAATCGGACCAAATTCGCGCCATGCGAATGCGGCTGCTGTAAAGAGCAGGAGCAAATCCATGGTCACGATCATTCCCGCGCCTTCAGACATCGCAGCAATCCAACCAGGGCCACCAGTGACCATGCGGACAATAGGTAAGGCCGCGATGCTGGCAACCAGCACTGCGGTAAGCGCACGGGTTGTCGCCGCTTCGTTTGCACCGCGCAGGCCCACGGCAAATGCGATCACTACACCCACGAAAAAGCCAATTACGGTTCCGGTCATCGTCTCGCCGCCAGAAGTAAATGTCGCGAAAAAGCCGATGGCAGAGGTCGCCATCGTCAATGGCACGCCATAAGCGAATATTGTGATAGCCCGCTCAAAACGCTGCCAGAGACGCTCCTCGGAACGGCGCTGTGTCCACATCCGCATCCCGGTGATACTGACGTAACACATGGCCAAACCAAGGGCGACCCAGACCGCTTTGGACATCAGACCAGCAAAGTTGCCGAAGTGCAGCGCTCCCATCAGACCGAATGCGACACTGGCAGCGTTTGGTTCAGAGCCAAGCAGCGGACGTTCGCCCAGGTACGCACCGTCAGCGCCGCTATAGGCGTGGTTGCCGCCAAGCACGTCACCATTCGCAGCCTGAGCGAACAAGGTCACCTGAGCATCCGCTCTGCCAAGGTTTTGGATCGTGGCATTGGTCGGCGCAGAGCCGGTTCGTGCCTCTAGATCAGCAAAGATCGTATCAAACGTATCAATCGACTGCGGTGTCGCATCCTCGGCCATCGTCGTAGCAGGCTGGAGCACTTCCGTTGCTCGCTCGATGTCACCACCAAATCCCGTAACGAGAATGATCGGGAAGCCAATTGAGATGATGAAGCTAAAAAACGCACCCGTGAAAGAAAGAACAAAGGCAAAAGGCAGCGACCATGTTCCCGCCAGGATATGTCGGTCACGCTTGTTCAACAGCATGCTCGAGAAACGTGGCGAAACGAACATATCGCGGAACAGGTGCTTGTGTAGGATCAAACCGCTGATCGCAGCGGTCATCATCATCAGCCCCAGAATACCAGTCGCATAGAGCCCCCATGGATTGGGAATATGCAGGTTGATGTGCAATTCCGTAATGAAGCTTTCTAGCGCGCTCGCACGATCAGACGCGTAGAGAGTATCGTTGTAGCCCTCGGTCCGTGACAGCACTTCTCCGGTGTCGTTATCGATCACAAACCGAGCACCGAAATCCTCCACTTGCCCGCTTGCAGGGTTCTCTTGGTGGGTATGAAAGATTGCAACTGTATTGCCTTCCAAATTGGAGAAGAGGCGGACCTCTTCTTTCCATTCTTCTGGAATTTCAGACCCAAGCTGGTTGACCACGGCCGCCACGCCCGGATCAAGCGCCTCATTGCCGCCAGACCCAGACGACCATGCGCCGATTTCGTGAGCCAGCACGGCAATTGCGCCAGTAAGCACGACCACGTAGAGCAAAAGGCCGAGAACCATTCCGGACCAGCCGTGCACTGCCAGAAGGCGTTTGGACTTCGTTTGATCTACCATGCTCATGAGTGAATGTTCCTTGCCTGGTAATTCAGCTGGTGAAGTTTAGGTAGAGAACCGCCGCATTCACAGCGATGATAGCTAGCGACACGATGACCGCGCGAACCGGCTTTTCTTCAAGCAGCACGTAGAAGAACATCGCGCCCCAAAACGCAGGGAACGAGATCATCGCAAATGCAAGCGCGTTAAAGCTCGGTATATCAGCCGCGCCGATAGTCGATGATGACGCCATCGTTGCAAGCGCAATGATTAAAGTGACTGGTCCTGCCAAAACCCAGCGGAGCCATATCGGAAACCGTGGTCCTGATTCTTGAGATTGCGTCGCAGTTTCGTTCATTGTGCGACCCTATATCACAGCCAGTCGCTTCGTCACACTCGAAATTTGTCTCGAATGCCATTTGCGAGGTTTGGCTGCCGGGGGACCAATAAGAGGATGCTCTCCTCTCCGCTGCAACGCGTCGCAAGCGGGCCCTCGATTTGTCTGCGGTCGAGCGAGAGGCAGCTATAATGGTCCAGGTAGAGCTTTCGAAGCACCGGAGTGGGCACTGAAAAGGGCGGTCCCTCAGTTTGTGTCTGGTCATAGCTGTAGGAAATCACAAGCTGCGGAGCGGCTCCGGCAATGTCTGCCAGATGTTGGGCATACCTTTGGCGAGTTTCTTCAGGCAACGCCACCAATGCGGCGCGGTCATAGATCGCATGAACCTTGCCGAGTTGGTCTGCTGAAAGCTCAAAGAAGTCGCCTTGAAAAAGGGCTAACTCGCCCGCTTCATACTTGATGAGTTTTCCATGTTGACTGATCTTAGGGGTCAGGTTGAGGCGCCTGAAGACCTCTTCGATTGCGCTTTGGTTGAACTCGATGCCGATTACGTGGAGGCATTTGGCTAGCAGCCAATCAATATCGAGCGTTTTCCCGCATAAGGGCACGAACACTGTCGCACCCTTGCTCAAGTCCAATGCGGTGAAGTGCTCGCGCAAAAACTCATGAGCTTGCGGCTCATGAAAGGCGATCTTGTTTTTGCGCCAACGTGCCTGCCAAAAGCTCTCGTCCATTATTGGCCTCCGGAAGCTTAAAAGTTTACACCGGCTTGGACGCCGATCACCTGCGGATCGTTTCGAACGAAAAACGGATTGCCGTTTGGTGCTGGAAAGCCGCCAGTCGGAGCGACCGTAAACCGACCTTGCCGAGTGAGAACCTGACTGTCGAACAGGTTGTTGGCAAAAACCGCCATCTCGAATGGACCAGTTCGATAGCCAACCCTTGCGTTCACCAGAAACAAATCCTCTGACTCATTTGCCTCCAGATTGGTTACATCTGAGAATTGCGACGACGTGTAACTCCCGGTTGCGGTCGCGAAAAAGCCGCTATCAGAGCGATAGCTGAAACCTGCAGAAGCGTTGAATTCAGGGGCAGCGGGAAAGCTGAAGCCCGCGAGGTTCGCAAAAGTTGGATCGGCGGGATTGGTCGGATTTCCATCAAAATCGACAGCGAACGGAAAATTAGTGAATTCTGCGCTGAGCAAGCCCGCTGACGCGAACAAATCTAACTCCGGCGTAGCTTCGAAGCTTGCATCAAGCTCCAGTCCGTAAAGTTCGGATGTGCCTGCGTTTACGACGATCGAGTTGAATGGACTCGTCGTCGCAGTGCCCGGAACAGAGACCTGCTGATCGGACCAATCGGTGAAGAAGATATTGGCATTTACCGTCAACCGTTGGTCAAACCATTGGGTGCGTAGGGCCAACTCGTAATTAGTCAGGAATTCAGGATCAAACGGTACGGTCGTTCCCGCACCACCAGTCCCCGCGAAGAAAATCGAGCCGCCCGCCCGATACCCTCGCGCAACAACGAATGCGAGAGACCGATCTTCGTCAAAATTATAGGTTACGGAAGCGCGAGGTAAGAATGCTTCAAAATCGGCAGTGGTTGGCGGCTCGTTGCTAACCGGGATCAAGGCGGCGCATGGCAGGCCGCCGATCCCCGGCAGAAACGGGGCAACCACGCAGTTCGATGGGTCGACGGTGATATCGCCCGTCAGTCCAGTGTTGGTAAAGGTCTCCCAGTCGTAGCGAGCACCAAGATTGATTGACCATTTCTCGCTAAGCTCGATCGAGACATCCCCAAAGATTGCATAGTTTTCAGTAGATTCGACCTGTGTGCTTGCGAGCAAGAATGTTGAGCCAGCCGGATCTGTTGGCACACCAATCAGGTCAAACGCGCCAGCGAAACCAAGTTCGTTCGGAACGACCGCATCAAAGTAATAGCCGCCGATCCATCCTGAGATGTTTCCGTAGTCGAACGCTGCGCGCGCTTCACCAGAATACACGCGGTCCTGACTTTCTGAGAAGCCGTTCGCGCCAAACACAGTGAAGCGGTTCACATCTTCGATCGTCCCGATACCGATCAAGGTCCAGTTGTCCGAAACATCATATTCGAGATTAGCGATCCCACGCCAAACCTTGTTGGACTCCATGCGTGCATTGGGGTTGAAGGTCACGTCGCCGAGTGGATCGAAATCCGCAAAACTTGGATCGGTCACTGGTGCGGGTGCGTTCACCGTGCCGAACTCGCCAAAGTCGGTATCGACGTAACTTGCGGTGAGTTCGAGGCGCAGACCGGGTGCAAATTCGGGTTCAAACAGCAGCTTGCCGCGCAGCGTCAACGCTTCTTGAAACAGGGCATTGTCACCCGTCAGTTCGTTTGTGACCTCGAAATCCTGCTCGCTGTAATCAGCGGCAAGTCGGAAAGCGAGTTGGTCCGCGATGATCGGCCCGGTAACCATCGCTGATGCCCGATAGGTGTTTTCGGTTCCAACGATCCCTCGCGCTCGCACACCCCATTCGTACTCAGGGTCGGCTGTGTTGATAACGACAGCGCCAGAAAGAGCATTACGACCCTGAATCGTCGATTGAGGGCCACGCAGGATTTCCACCTGAGCCACGTCCCAAAGGTTGGCCGCGCCTTGATTTCCATTGAAGCTCGATGGCGCACCATCAACATACACCTGAGCGGTTGCGCCAGACCCAGTAAATCCTACTCCGGAGAGCTGAACACCGCGGATAGAGAGGTTGTTTATCGTATCCCCGCCAAGAGTCGAAACGTTCGCTGTGCGGAGCAAAGCATCGCGGAAGTCGAAGAGCGCCTGATCCTCGATCGCCCGTTGTGTAATGACAGCAACCGAAGCCTCTTCTTTTTGAATAGAGATGTTTTGCTTCGTCCCAGTGACGATGATCACGCGATCATCATCGGTGTTCTCGCTCGCTTCATTTGCTTCCTGAGCGAACGAAGTCGAATGCAAGGCGACCGTGGCGAGAAGGCCAGCAATAAAAACAACCCGGCGTTGGAAAATCATAGTCGGTCCCTTTTTAGCCCCTGAAATGTGCGAAACATTTGCACGAGCGACTCGACCGCAGAAGCGCGATGGACCACCCCTTACGTCACTGCTAATGATTTGCAAGAGCGGAGATGGATGCAGAGAATTGGGACAGCAGTTGGTTGGCTAGTATTTTTCGGGTTGGCTGGATTGGCATTGTGGCGCTGGGAAAAACCAATGGCTACGGCACCATCATCTGGATCGCATCCTTCCCAGGGATCAGCCTCATCAGGGCGCCCGATGCGAAACGCAACGCGGACAAGGTCATCGTCGATCAGCCTGAAGGTGCCAAAGAACGTGTATTGCTCGCATTGGTGTTCGTCGGAGCGACAATCTTGCCTTTGGTCCTCTCGGCAACGGGTGCTTTGGCTTTCGCTAACTACACCCTGCCAATCTGGGCTCCGGCTATAGGTGGTGTGCTCGTAGTGCCCGGCCAATGGCTCTTCTGGCGTAGCCACGCTGACCTTGGCCGTAACTGGAGTATAGCGACGGAATTGCACGAAGAGCAAACCTTGGTGACCAGCGGCGTGTACAGCAGGATACGGCAACCAATGTACAGCGCGAACTGGCTCATGTTCCTCGCGCAGCCGCTGCTTATCCAAAAGTGGATCGCTGGCTGGGCCGGGCCGATTGCATTCGCTGTCGTGTACTTTAATCGCGTGCCGTATGAAGAAGCTATGATGCGCAAACAATTCGGCGAGGAATATGACGCTTACATGCAGCGCTCTGGAAGGCTCCTACTGCGCTACCGCCTTAAGTCCGCTGTCACCTCCAGAAGCGGACGCTGGCCCAGATAAGGGCAGCGCCCAAGTGCAGTCAGATCTCAGTCTTCTCGGCGAGGGTGAGAGCGTCTTCTATGTCGACACCGAGATATCGAACCGTGTTTTCGATCTTGGAGTGACCGAGCAATATCTGGATTGCCCGGATGTTGCCGGTGGCTTTGTAGATGATCGAAGCCTTGGTTCTGCGCAGTGAGTGGGTGCTGTACTCCTCTGGCCGTAGGCCGATAGCCTCAACCCACTCATCAACCAACCTAGCGTACTGCCGCGTGCTTAGATGACGAGTGTGATCAACTCGGCTTGGAAAGACGAAGTCCTCGACGTCACCTCCTCTGAGCTCCAGCCAAGCAAACAGGCTCGTGCGCGCGTCTGCCGCGATCTCAAATTGAACAGGTCGACCGGTCTTGCGCTGCGTGATTGTCGCCCGCGTTCTAATTTCTGGACCGCTGACCAAGTCTCCGATCTTCAACTCAACAAGATCACAGCCTCGCAGCTTGCTATCGATCGCCAGATCAAACAGCGCGCGATCTCGAATGCGCTCTTCGCGATCTAGGAAGAAACGGATCGCCCAGATCTGCTTTTGATTGAACGGTCGTTTTGGGCCGATCTTCGCGCCGAAGTTCCAAGGCACTCGGTTTTGAGCGGCAGGATCAAAATGTGAATAGGTCATTGTCATTCTCCTTGGCCGGAATGGCCTCAGAGAATGTCCGTTTTCAGGAACTAAGATCTGGGATGGCTGCGTCTTAGATGGGGCGCAAAGCTGCCGTACGTGTTGTTCTGCGATGCATGATCATGTGCAGATGATTAGGCGACGAACATGCCCATCAACTCTGAGAAATCCCTAGCGGTTGCCCGCGAGGCTTTTGAGCGCTTCGGTTACAGCTGGACCGAAATGCGCAAGCACGCGGTCCGGAAAGATGTTGTGCTGATCGTCAAAGCTCTCAGGCGGAGAAGATAGCCACGCACTTTCTTCGTGTGCAACCGTAATGGACTTGCTTTACTCGAAATACCAACCGGGCCGCCATGTTAACGAGCTGAAAAGAGCGCCATTGACCTAAGGGTCACAGTTCTGCCTTGCCCAACCAATTCTATTCAGACATGTAGGCCATGCTTCTCGGTCAGTCCCGAGGGGTGAGGCTTAGTAACCTGAAACAGCACGCGCCGGTCGAACATGTTTCGGCCGGGTGGCCGTCACGTATGTCCAAGGTCCGCCTAAAGGTGGCGGCGCCTTGTGCGTGCGCAGGGTTACTAACACCCGGCTTCTGCCGGGGTGAGCCTCCAATTGATGTAGGAGGCGCGAATGATCCGGCCAGTGGTACTCTCTTTGTTTTTGTGCATGCCCGCAACGTTAGTGGTCCAAGCACCATCTGATGAAGACACGCAGGCACAGGCACTGTCTACCCCCAAATTGGCAAGCAACTTCTTGGGCCTAGTCCTGATGCTTGAAGAAATGACCTGTACGCCGTCTCGATGGCAAACGCAGTCATTGCAGCTGATGAGCGGGCAGCGAGATAAGCATCCATGAGAAAACAGCATAAGCAATCAGGGACAGGACGAGGGCGCTCACAGCAACATGGCGACAGTGGCAGCGGCGCGGCATCAAAACTCAGCGTCAGCGCCCTGATATCGGAACCCAACATTTGGTCGGATTGGCAGCCAGCTTTGGAGATCAGTCCGTTATCGTGGGCCAGGGTCGCGGGCCTGCTGATGCGCGAGGTTGAACCCGAAGCGGTGATCAATGCTCTGGCACCGCCGCTCGCAGCGATGCGCGAAACGCTGGAGCTCGAGATTGCCGATTGTGTTGATGAAGATCCGAGCAAGGTGTCGGTCACTTTTGAAGGCTTTTACGATGCCTTCGAAGACGAGACACCCAAAGCTCTAAGAGCATTCCTAAATGGTCTTGAGACGAACTGCGATTTCGATTGGCTGCGCAGTTCAATTGCCAATCATATCGGGTTCGAGGCAAGCCTGATGTGGTTTGTGTTGAACGGTCTTGCCTATGCCAGCTGCTATAGCGCATTCGATATGAGCAAAATCAATGGTGATGCGCGCTGGCTCGCCGAGCTTGAGTTTTTCGAACCAGCGCGCATGGGCGCTGACGTCTTTGTCGCCCGGCATTTCTACAAGGGTGTTATCAAGCGTTTTCCGTTCGCTAAATCGCCTCCATTCGAAGATGGCGTGCAGCCTTACAGGGAAGACCCGCTGCACAATGGCGACGACTGGCTGACGCGTCGTCGCAGGCTCGACAGGCGCTTTACGCAGGATATGGACCGGGTGCACAAAGCAGGCGGTGATACGCAAGCTCTACCGACAGACATTTGGATTCAGGACCGCACGCATAATCACTGGGCGAGGGCAATTGAAACCGCGCGTGTGCCTGCCTTCGACTGGCGTCGCCAGGCCGCTTTCATGCTACGTAGCGTTCCGCTTGAAATAGCAGCAGGCGCAGTCGAGCGTGCGATCATAGATATGGCGGCTACGACCGCAAGAGCGACCCTGTCATTTGCGCAGGAAAGAGGGATACCGTCAAACGAGATTACATACGGACAATGGTTTGTTTGGTGGCGAGAGCACTGGCAGCATTGGGACAACCCACTCTTCGGTTCACTTAGGGAGTTATGCCTAGAGCCTGACGCTGCGATGGTGGGCGACTGGTTGACACGTATTGATCCCATTGTCTTCGCAAATTTCCTTGTCGAATGTGCTCATGGATTTGTAATCAATGAGGAGCTTGGTCGCGGTGGGTCGACTGCCCCAAGAATCACGAGCCAGTTGTTCCATTTCGACAAGTTCAGACCCTTCAAAACCATGAATCTCATCGGTCTCACATTAAAGCTGTGGCAGCGCTTCTGCGATGACCATGCTATAATCAGCGACCACAGCGAGTTGTATTGCGATTTTGGCGTGGAGTGGAATTTACCCATGATCGCTCAGCAGCCGAGGTGGCCGCAATAGTAACGACGCACGCCGTCTGGAGAAACGCTTGCGGTGTCGGCAGCCCCAATGAGAAACCGCGTAGGTGTTGCCCGACGCATCGGTCGAGGAGGGTGTCTTGCCTCTGTTTCGCCGCAGAAACTGGTGGACTGGTCTATCGCTCTTGCGCAAAAGAACGGCCTTCAGCCGATGCTCTCTCTTGAGATCCAGCTCACCACACGACTCTCTTGCGACCCCATAGAAAGAGCAAAACGACCAAGTCCCTGTTGTTTGCACACCCTATGCGGCAGTGCCGCTGGTCGTTTCGGGCCATATATATCGATATTTCAGACCTTTAGTATCAATTAGCGATCCCGAAATATATTTCGGGTTTCTCAAAAATTCCCGCCTTGGACATTTTTGCTCATTTTGTCAGACGGTTAGCGCCGAAATATGTTTCGACTCTAGTCTTGCTTCCCAATCCGTTTCGGCTGCGCTATCACGCTGGCGCGCGACCCAGACCATGCAGCTTTTAAGGAGCTTAGTATGGCTACATATAAAGGCATCGGAGTAGACTTTGCCCCCGATGTGCTCGACTCTCTAGATGAGTTTGCCACCGCCCATAATATGACGCGGGCTGAAGTCATCAGAGCATCCGTCAATCTGGGCTTGCCAATGATGCGCCTAGGCATAGCGCTAAATGGTCAACGCGCTCTGACCATCCTTGAACATACCGAGCTTTCTTTATCACGTTTGATGGAACGAGAGTTCCCTGAAGACAGTCGTGAAATCATCAATCAAGCCATCGCTAATGTGCGAGAGTACCATGGCTGAGGACAATAGCGCGAATAATCGCCGCGATGTTCCGGGAGCTGGCCTCAGCATCAGTTGTTTGGTTATGCTCCGGACGAATATGCGCGGGCGTGCGACACGTTGCTGTCATCGGTTTGACTGATGACCGCCTCGCGCTGGCCCATACACCGCGTCAGGTCCCTTGCCTTTTGGACATACCATTACAAGCGCCGCGTGGCCCGATATGGCGTTGGGAAGCGTAGGCTACTTGATCGACAGCTTCTTGATCAATTGGGTGGGGCACAAGTAGGTTTTTGTCTGAATTTGAGCTTCACTCAGCGACTTATCGTGCTTCTACAACGGTTGAGCGTGTACGAGTGCATGCAGGGGGTATCAGCAAGTCGATTTCTAAAGAAGTAATATAAATTCAGGTGCTTGAGAGGCTCGTCTGGTTTCCTCCTCCGCTACCAATCATGGTCAAATTCCGGTGCTTCCCGAGAAAATCTGCGCATTTGAGGTCGCAATTTGGCCGTAACCGGGGCACAGTCCGCCGTGATATGGCTCAACCGCAAATCTCTGCTCTGCGCGATGCGCTGATGCGCTCCAAATCGGCGCTTATTACCGTTGCCTGGCTCAGCGCAGTGATCAACATCCTGCTGCTAGGCGGGCCGATCTACATGTTGCTGATCTATGACAGCGTCATGCCTTCAGGCAGCACGGCGACCTTGTTCGGTTTGCTTGCCATGATTGCCGTGGTCTACCTGTTTCAAGGGCTGTTTGATCTGCTGCGCACCCGTATCCTTGCCGATGTCGCAGCCGGGCTGGATGCGCGCCTGACTGGGCGCGTCTACCGCGCAATCAGCGCGCTGGCTCTGGGCGCACGCCAAGAGGGGGATGACGGCCTCACGCCGATGCGCGATCTTGATTCGGTCCGCACATTTCTGGGATCGCCTGGTCCGGGCGCGCTGATGGATTTGCCATGGCTGTTCCTGTTCCTGGGGCTGTTGACCATGTTGCACGTGTGGCTGGGCGTGACGGCGCTGGTCGGAGCGCTGGTGCTGGTCGGGCTGACATTCCTGAATGATCGTCTCTCGCAAAAGCCCAGCCAGGATGTTGCGCGGGCGCGCTCCAACCGATCCAAGCTGGCACAAGACAACCGCCGACATGTCGAATCAATCCGTGCGCTGGGCATGGGTGAGCGGATGTATGATCGCTGGCACGCCGCGAGCGCGGAGCTCAGCGTGGCTCAAGACAAGATGACACAAAGCGGCGGGCTGATCAGTGGGGTCAGCCGCATATTCCGGATGTTCCTCCAGAGCTTTGTGCTCACGGTTGGCGCGCTGCTTTATCTGGCTGGCGAAGCTAGCGGCGGTATTGTGTTTGCCTCCTCAATCCTTGCTGCGCGCGCGCTCGCTCCAATTGATCAGGCCATAGCGCACTGGGCCGGGTTTACTGCTGCCCGGCAGGCCTGGGCGCGTTTGTCCCGGCTGTTCAACGCCTTGCCTGAGGATGCCGCTCAATCAACCCAGCTGCCAGCGCCTGAGAAAGACTTGCGGGTTGAACAGTTGGCGCTGGCTCCTCCGGGTGTGAAAGCACCGACGGTTTTGGGCGTGGACTTCACTCTTCAGGCGGGCGATGCGCTGGGGATTATCGGTCCGAGCGCCGCAGGCAAGACCACCCTGGCGCGCGCGCTGGTGGGGCTTTGGGCGCCTTTGTCAGGCGCGGTGCGATTGGATGGCGCGAGCCTGGATCAATGGGAGCCTGATGCGCTGGGCCGCCACTTGGGCTATCTGCCGCAGCAGGTTGAGCTGTTTGACGGCACTATTGCTGAAAACATTGCGCGGTTTGAACCGATGCCACAATCCGAAGACATCATCCGAGCCGCGCGGGCCGGGGGTGTACATGACATGATCCTCGCGTTGCCGGGCGGGTATGACACGGTCTTGGGACCGGGCGGGATGCAGCTGTCGGCGGGCCAGTGCCAGCGTATCGGGCTTGCGCGCGCACTTTATCGTGACCCGTTCATGATTGTGCTGGATGAGCCCAACTCCAACCTCGACGGGGAAGGGGAGGGCGCGCTGGACCGCGCTGTGGCCGAGGCCCGCCAGCGCGGCGCAATCCTAGCGCTGGTTGCACACCGCCCCTCTGCGCTTCGGCAAGTGAACAAGGTGCTGGTGCTTCAGAATGGCCGAATGACGTCTTTCGGCGACCGTGACGAAATCCTCGCCAAGCTGAGCAGCGCACCCGGCGCGACCCCGATCCGGGCGCCACGCAAGGGAGAGGACACCGCGCCCAAGGCCGATCCGTCCAGTGAGGCCGAGCAAAGCGCGGAGACTGGATCGTGAACGAACAACTGCCGATCATCCACCCGGACTATGCGGGGCCGCTCGCCGCTGAGCGGTTTGACGCGCGCGCACGCTCACGCACCCGGATTGCGACGATTGCTGCGGGCGGCCTTGCCGTGTTGGTCATTGGGGGCGGGGCGCTGGTGCCTATCGGCGGCGCGGTGATTGCCGGCGCCGAGGTTGCGCCTGAATCGAAGGTCAAGCGGATCGCGCATCCCAGCGGCGGGGTCATTTCCGAAATCCTTGTCGAAGATGGCGATACCGTATCGAAGGACGATCTGTTGCTGCGGCTCGACACCGAGGTGAGCTCGGTCGCGGCGGAGTTTTCAGACCGCTCGCTCGCACAATTGCTCGCCCAGCGCGCGCGGCTGCTGGCTGAGGTGGAGAACCGAGGGGCGATTGCGTTTCCGGAAGAATTGCTGAACGATCCCTCGCCCGAAGCAGCCGATGCCATGGCTGCGGAGAAGCGGCGCTTTATGCTCAGCCGCGCGGAACGCAGCAGCATCAAGGGTCAGCTTGGGCAGCGGCTCAACCAGTATGAGCGTCAGATTGACGGCTACGATGCTCAAGTTTCCTCTCTGATCAAGCAGCAGGAGCTGATCTTGCCCGAGCTTGAGATGCTGCGCGAGATGAAGGCGAAGGGCTATGTGACGATCCGCCGCCTTAACGAAATGGAGCGTACTGCGATTGAGCTGGAAGGTGCAATCGGTGCGCGGCGCGCGAACATTGCGCAGGCGAATGCTGGCATTGCGGAGGTGTCCCAGCAACGGCTCCAGATCGACCAGAACGCTCGCAACGAAGCTGGGGCGGACCTTTCGCGGGTCGAAGCTGCGATCAACGAACAGCGCATCGCAAAGGCGAGTGCGGGCGATAATTTTGAACGCTCCGAAGTGCGCGCGACCGAAAGCGGTACGATCGACAAGCTCGCCTATGCGTCTGTGGGCGAAGTGGTTCGCCCCGCGGAAACGATCATGCAGATCGTACCCGCTGATGATCGGCTGGTGTTCAACGGATCTGTGATGCCAGCGGATATAGACCGAGTGGCGGTGGGGCAGAGCGCCCGCATCCGGCTTTCTGCGTTCAATCAGGCCACCACCCCGGAACTGACGGGCGAGGTAATCTTCGTGTCGGCGGATCCGATCACGATTGAAGCCACGGGCGCGCGGGTGTTCCGGGCCAGAGTTGCGCTTGATCCGGGAGAGCTTGAGCGGCTCAGCGATGTTGAGCTCGTGTCTGGAATGCCGGCAGAGCTGTTTATCGAAACCGGCAGTCGGTCCATGCTGTCTTACGTCACAAAGCCACTTGCGGATCAGTTCGCCCGCGCTTTCGTGGATTGAGATACGCTTAAGGCGGTCCGGCTGGCGCGGCGGTCTCTCGCTTTTCAGTTTTAACGACCAACAAAAAGGCCCGGCGATCACTGATCGCCGGGCCTTCACAATTGCGATTGGTTGATCGCCTATCAGAGCAGGACTTCGCTGCCATCTGTCATAAGCGGCATCGGCGCCATCATCCCGGCCGGCGGGGGCGGCGCCATGGGCGGGGTGCCGTCAGTCACGCTTGCTGGTATGCCAGCAAAGTCCGCTGCTGCGAGAACATCTGCGACAGTGACGTCGGCGATAAATGCGACTGAAACGCCGTCGGCTTGCACGGTCACGCCAAAACCAACATCGGTGAACACGAAGTCGCGACCTGCTGCTGAGAGGAAGCGCAGCGTGTCACCCTCCGCAACATTGAGATCGGTGACGAGATCAGCGTCCACTTCAGGAGCGGATGCATCGATCCGGAATTCGTCAGCACCCGTTCCGCCCGTCAGGATATCTTCGCCGTCCTGGCCCTGAAGAATGTCGCTGCCGTCGCCGCCCGTGATAATGTCATTACCGGTTCCGCCGCGCAGCAAATCGTTGCCAGCACCGCCATCGATGGTGTCATTGTCGGCGCCGCCAAAAATTGTGTCATTGCCGCCTTCGCCGTTAAGCACGTCATCGCCGTTGCCGCCATACACTGTGTCAGCGCCAAAGCCTGCAAACACTTCATCATTGCCGTTGCGGGCACCGATTGTGTCGTCACTGCCGAAACCGAAGATCAGGTCAATACCAGTGGTACCGTCAAGATCGTCGACAAAAGGTGTGCCGAAAATGGTGTTGACCGGGGTGGTGGGCTGAACTGAAACGCCATCGAATGTAAGTCCAGCTTCGACGTCGGCAGCTGTCGCATTTTGCACGTCTGCCAGTCGCACGCCATCGACGCTTACGCGGACATCGGTACCAAACTGCTGAACCGTGACCACCTTACCGACTGTGTCCACAAGGTTGATTGTGTCTTCGCCCGCGGTGAAGTCCGTAATTACATCACGGATGGCGCGATTGGTGTCGATCTGGAACGCGTCCGCGCCTGCGCCACCGGTCAGCGTATCGAGGCCGGTCCCGCCATCGATGAAATCATCACCGTCATCGCCATTGAGAGTATCGTTACCAGCGCCACCCAGCAGTGTGTCATCATCATCGCCGCCTGAAATGGTGTCTGCGCCGTCCTCACCTTCGAGATAATCAAATCCTTCGCCGCCTGTGATGGTGTCTGACCCGGCGCCACCGAAGACGTCATCATCGCCATCCAGCGCATTGAGAATGTCAGCGCCGTTGAAGCCATTGATGACGTCATCCATGGTTGTTCCATCAAGCGTATCAGCGCCGTTTGTTCCGTCGATCATTGTGGTGGTGCTCCTATCGTAGATATGGCTGCCAGCGGGTCGCAGTCTGAGCCGCGAATGCTGCTGGCAGCAATTTGAACGTCAATTGTTAAGACCCGTTAATCCCCCTATTGCGGTTGGCAACTTTTCGGTCAAGCCATTGTGCACTGCGTTACAATTGCAGCGTGGAACGTTGGTGCGGCGCAATGATCCCTCTTTTGAGACGGTTTTTGGGCCTTCGCAAAGGCATAGCAGCGCTGACCCAAGTAATTTTGGGTGATCAGCCTATGTTAGGTGCTCAGTGCGCTGGGACGCAGTTCGCTGTCGATCGATGCAGAATGGGCTCATGCGGACCAAGCGATTCGCGGCGCTTACACGAAAAAGGGCGCGGCGATTAACTCGCCGCGCCCTTGTCATAGGTTCCGATTGGTTCGGTCGGAAGGCGTTTTCAGCTTAGAGGACAGCGTCAAACTCGACCATGCCCATCAAGGGGTTCGCACCGCTCTCGCCAATGGGACCGTCTTCTTCAAACGAATTGTCGACTTCCGTAATGCTGGCCGGAGCAACATCGAATGTGGTCGCTCCAACGACGTCAGCCAGCGTGGTGTTTTCAAACACTGCAACCGTCGCACCATTGCTCAGGACTGAGACATCCTCTCCGTCAAACACGAAGATAATGTCAGACTGGCCCGCATTCGTGAACTCGATCTTGTCAAAGTCGGCTTGGCTGAAATCCGTGACTGTATCGGTAAAGATGTCGCTCGCATCGAGGAAGAAGGTGTCGCTTCCGGCGCCGCCCGTCAGGATGTTGGCACCTGCTCCACCGTCGAGGAAGTCGCTTCCGGCATCACCATTGAGCGTGTCGTCACCGTCACCGCCCGAAAGAGCGTCATTGCCGTTGCCGCCATTGATCGTGTCGTTGTCATCGCCACCGCTCAGTTTATCCGAGCCGCCTTCGCCATTGATGATGTCATCGCCTTCACCGCCCATGATTCCATCTGCGCCAAAGCCGCCGAAGATCTGATCGGCTCCATCCAGACCGGTGATGATGTCTGCGCCGCCAAAGCCGAAGATGAGGTCAATGCCGTTGGTGCCGTCTATGGTCTCGGACTGATTAGTGCCGCGGATTTCGTTCACTTCACCAGTCGGGGGGGCTCCAAGTCCGTCAAACGTCGTTGCGCCCTGAACGTCTGCCACAGCAGCACTTTCAACAACACCCATCACCGTGCCGTCGACGGTGATCTGCACATCCCCGCCATCCTGCGCAAAGGCGATTGTCTTGCCGTCCGTGTTCGTCAGCGCGATTGTATCGCCATCCGCCACCGTGAAATCGGTGATCGTGTCAGTGCTCTGGCCCACAAGATCGGTGTCGATTGAGAATGTGTCAGCGCCGCTGCCGCCAGTGACGGTATCGTTGCCGGTGCCGCCCTCGACAAAGTCATCACCCGCATCGCCATTCAACGTATCGTTGTTGGCGCCGCCAAGGACGGTATCGTCGTCATCGCCGCCATTGATGGTGTCGCGGCCGCCTTCACCCTCGAGATAATCGAAGCCTTCGCCGCCATCGATAAGATCGTTGCCGAAACCGCCGAAGATATCGTCATCGCCGTCCATGCCATCAACCACATCATTGCGGTTTAGAGCGTAGATCGCGTCAGCTCCGCTTGTACCGTCGATATTGTCATCACCGGTTGTGCCAGTAATGTTGATCACGCCGGTCAGTAGCGGTTGTAGTTCACCATCAAACGTGATGTTGTCCAGCACGCCCTCAAGGTTCGCATTGAGCACCGTGCCGATCAACAGACCATCTGCGGCGATTTGAACATCGTTACCGACTTGGACAACTGTGATGTCCCTGTCGAGCGTGCCGACAACATCGATGTTGTCTGCGGTCGTGAAGTCAAGGATCGTATCCTCATCGCCAGCCTCGCCCTCTGCGTCGATGATGAACGTGTCGGCGCCGGCTCCGCCGGTCAGGCTGTCGAGACCGGTGCCACCGTCAAGCGTATCGCGCCCGCCGCCGCCATCCAAAGTGTCATCGTCTTCGTCGCCGCTCAGCAGGTCGTTGCCATTGCCGCCATTGAGGGTGTCGTTGCCAACTGAGCCGTTCAGCGTATCGCTGCCGCCGAGGCCATTGATAATGTCATCAATCGGCGTGCCGTTGAGGACGTCTGATCCGTTAGTTCCGTCGATCATTGTAGGTGGTGCTCCTAAAGTGAACGTTGCTACCAGCGGATCGTGGTCTGACGCACGGTTTCCGGTTGGCGTGTTTGTGTGCACTGCATCAATTTGCGCGGTTGTAGCGATATTGCTTGTGGCCAAAATGTGGTCAAGGGCCTGGGCGTTGCCCTGAAAGAGCACCGTGAAGGCATCGTTAGGCGCGAGCTTATCAGTAAGATTACTTAATATCGGGTTAGTACCTGAGGAGACATTTGCCCCGTCAAAATCGAGGTCTCCGGTCAAAACTTCCATTGGTTCTTCGAATTGGAATTCATTGAAGTCACCGACCACGATCACGTTCGCGTCGGGGTCGTTCGCCAACAAGTTATCCACAGTATTATTCACAGCCGCCGCCTGCGCAGCGCGGGTCAGCGCTCCGGCGTTCGATGGCGGCTGGATAGCGCTGAAGGAGCTGTCTGAGCCGATCTTAGAGCGAAAGTGATTGCCGATCACCGTCACGGTCTGGCCGTTGAAAGTGAAGTTCGCGCCCAGCGGCGCGCGGCCTCCATCAAACGCGGCATCGAGCTGCCCGGTGTTGTCGTCTGTCACGGTAAAGACGCTGGCATTGTCGAGCGTGACGCGGTCCGGGTTGTAGAGCATCGCCACCCGGATGTTGCCGCCCGGCTGCCCGCCGGTGTCGCCATCGACCACGAACGGATTGTCCAGCACCGAGTATTGCACGCCGGTCTGCGTGAAAATCTCATCCGCCAGAGCTTGCAGCGTTGCCACCGCCGTGGTCGTACCGTCATTGGCTGAGCCGCTGTCATCCTGCACTTCCTGCAGGACAACAATATCAGGCGCGCCGAGGTTTACCCCGATATCGGTCGCAATGTCGGTCAAGCGCCCGTCAGCAACATCGGTGTCTCCGTCCGTCTCGTTAATGTCGAAGTTGAGCACGTTGTAGGTCGCAACCGACAGCTCTTCCTGTGCGCCGGTCACCAACGTGCTCATCTCGGGAGTGTTGGTGCTCGCCTGCGCGACAGTCACAGGCGCGGTCGGACGCAATTCGTAATTCTCGAAAGCATAATCGATAACGCCGGTGACGGTGTTAAGCACTGCGCCGGGCGTAACGTCTGGGCTGTTGACGTCGAAGCCGTTGAGCCGCGCGTCTTCGATCTGGATGCGTTCGGGGTTGAAGTCCGATCCTGCGCCCGCGTCAAATTCGCCGAGGCCGCCAGCGCCGCCTTCAATGACCACAAGGCCTTCAGCGGACACATTGGTTGCGGTGAGATTGCCTGCACCATCGCTGGCGACGGTGTAAATCTCGCCAAAACCGTTGGTGCTGTCGACCGCGACCGGGTTTTCGACCGTGACGAGCATCCCTTCGAGGCTCTCGTAAAAGTCGATCCCGTCGTTTGCCGGATCGTAGGTCGCGAAATTGTCGTCATCGATGGTCTCGGTCGGCGGTGTGATGCCGTTGGGACCGATGACAACGGCGTTTGGCAAAGGGTTACTGTCGCTCGTGATGGTGAAACCGGCATTGGTCAGCTGGGTGGTCGTCAGGTTGGCAGGATCGCCGCCGCCGCGAAACTCGGCGACGGTGCCGGTGATGTCGATCGCATCTCCCGGAAGCACCAGGACTGAAGTGCCTGTAAACACAAAGATTCCGTCCGAGGTATCCGCGTCCCCGTCGCCGCTGTCTTGCAGATAGAATCCGTTCGACGCGACCGCAGTCACGATCCCGCTCGTGCTGACTTCGTTACCCAACCACGGCGAGGTGTGGCCAGCGCCTTGAATCTCCCCGATCAGCAGGTTGATCGGATCATCGTTTTCGATTGTGCCGATTGCCGAGCCATCGCCGATCGTTGCACCACCCGTGGGTAGGAAAAGATTGAAGAAGAATGTCTCATCCGGCTCACTTTCCGTATCGCCTTGGATCGTGAGTGTGATGGATTGAGCGGTCTCGCCATCTGCGAAGGTAACGATACCGCCATTTGGCCCGGTGAAGTCGTTCGGATCAGCGTCTCCAATGTCTCCAGGGCCGAAGCCAAATGTCGTATCAACCGAAACTTCGCCCGTTGTGCCGCCAACGCGGAAGATGTTGAAGGTGATGTCTGTCGTGCCGCTATCACCTTCTACAGCGCTCGCGTCGCTTACATAGAAGACGCCGTTTTCACTGGGTGCGCGGAAATCCTGACCGGTGTTGACCGCAGCGAACGTGTCAATCTGCGATGTCTGCCAGGTGAAGTCTTCATACACAAAGCCGTTGCCGCCCAGTTGCAGCGATGTGCCGATCGGCACGCTGCCTTCGGAGACGCCGATATCCTCGCTGGTGAGGCCGGCCGCTGGGCCATCGGACGCTTCGAACGGACCTTCATAAGAGAGAAACTGGACGACTGCCCCATTGCTGTTCACAAACGCGATGGCATCGGGACCATTCTGGATGCCAGGCGTGCTGAAAGAGAGCGTGCCGAAGCCGTCATCCTGATCGGGAATGGTGCCGCTGAGATTGATTGTGTCGTAAACAACGCCGCCATTGCCGTTGTAGAGAATGAGCGACCAGCCGTTTAGGTCAGTGCCCGCAGGACCGGCAATCTCAACCGCTTCACCAACATCGGTACTACTGTTGTCATAGTGGATTTCGTTGATGAAGACCTCGGCGGGGCCTCCCTCAGGTCCGGACGGCAGTGGCGTTTCATCATCAAATATTGTGCCGGTCGCCACGCCATCACCGATAATGTAGCCTCCGGTCGGATTGGAAAGCGTCACAGTGAAGGTTTCGTCGCCTTCAAAGACCTTATCGTCCGACACTACGACGGTGACTAAAGTTTGGGTAGTGGACCGTGTCTCACCCTCTGCAAAGAAAATGGTCTGAGAATAGGCGAGGTAATCCTCGCCAGCGGTTGCGGTCCCGTCTGACGTTGTCACATCAACCGATACGCCCCCAGCAGGTGCTGCTTCGGAAAGCGTGATTTCGAAGAATGCGGCGCCACCTGTTTCGAAGGTTCCGCCATCGCTGATGCTGAAATTGGGCGGTGGCAGAGATGCCGCGCCATCAGTGACACGGACATTGTCTATCGCCAGGTCCTCATCGCCGGAATCGAGGTGGAACCGCAATTCCAGATCAAGTGTCGAGCCAGTGCCTTTGATGGCCGCCGCAAAGGTTGCGAAGTCCGGCGTGATCTCCGCTCCGTTGCCGAAGCCGTCAAAATTGGTGTCAACCGCAGGTGCCTGATTGCCCGCGGGGATTAGCCCAGAAACACCGAAGACCTGAAATGGGGTTCCACCATCAATCGTTGCGAAGACTTGGAAGAAGTCTGTCGAGTCCCAGTCCTCATTTCCGTCGCTACTATCATCTTCTGCCAGATCGACGGAGAACAGCAGGTTATCGAGGCCGGTGATGTCGATGCCAGTGAAGAAGATCGACTGCTCGTCATCTGTGCTGAGGCCATCGACCGAATCTGTATCTTGCGCCGCGAAAAAGAAGTCTCCGCCTTGGCCGCTGACTTGGTATGAGGCGTCAATGTCGCTGCCATCGGTGCGGGTGAAGAAATCGAAAAATCCGTCATTGCCCTGTCCGCTGGAGAAGGAATAGCGCACGCCTTCACCGGTATCGATGCTGCCGTCTGTCTCAAACCCTTCATCCAGCACAACAGTGACCGGCGGCGCAGCAACCCCAAAAGCCGCCCCGTCAATCTGTGTTCCCGGTGAGAACAGCGCGCCGCCCGCATCGGGGGCGCTGGAGTGCTGCACGAAATTGCCGGTCAGGTCCGGATCGCGGGTAATC
This sequence comes from Pseudomonadota bacterium, assembly GCA_039815245.1. Taxonomy (GTDB): domain Bacteria; phylum Pseudomonadota; class Alphaproteobacteria; order Sphingomonadales; family Sphingomonadaceae; genus Erythrobacter. The sequence continues at coordinate 50,904 of JBCBZR010000001.1, forward strand.
GACTGATTGTCGCCAGCTTCACCGCCATAGGTCACCTCAGCAAGGGTGGTTCCGCCGCCATCGGCAAGGGTTACAGTGTCACCGCTGTTGTTGAGGCCAAGGTTACCAGAGCTGGCTGCCACAACCGTCGCGCCGCCAAATGCGCCGGTGGGCGTGCCGCCGCCGAACACCACAATCGCTTCGCCCGCAGCCAGAGTGGTTCCCGCCGCGAAGGTGTGGCGCACTGCGACACCATCGCTCAGGGTGAAACCCGAAAGATCGACCGCGCTGGAGCCGGTGTTGACCAACTCCACAAACTCGTCGTCCGAAAAATCGCGCGTGCCATCGCCATTGGCATCGCCGGGGATGTCGGCAGCTGGATCAGCGTGGATTTCGTTGATGACGATATCGCTTGTGGCCGGTGGCGCATCATCAGCGAGGATTGTCCCGGTCCCTGCCCCGTCTGCGATGGTTGCTCCGCCATTGGGGTTTGAGAGGACCACACTGAACAACTCTGTCGGTTCGAAGTCGGTGTCGCCGTTAACAGCGACCGTGAAGGTCTTGCTGGTTTCGCCATCAAGAAATTCAAGCGTGCCCGAGGTGGGCGTGAAGTCGCTTGCATCGGCTTGATTGGGGATGAGCGCAGTCGCGTAATCGACCAGCACTGTTCCGCTCGAACCGTTTGCGCGGGTGACTGTAAAGGTGAAATCGGTAGTCCCAGCATCGCCTTCGTTGACGCTCACATCGTTGACCGAGAATTCGCCCGGTCCGGGTGTCGCGTCATCATTCAGGATGGTGATCGTGGCGCTGCCATCGGCGATTGTCGCGCCGCCGTTTGGAGACGACAGCGTAATTTCGAAGGTTTCGTTGGCTTCCACGAAGGTATCGCCAAAGATGCGCACGGGAAATGTCGCACTGGTCTGTCCGTCTGCGAATTCGACGAGCCGTGCGCCTGGAGTGAAGTCGCTTGGATCGGCTGTTCCATTGACCACGGCGGCAACAACCACACTCACAGCCCCGTTAGAGCCGCCATCGCGGGTGATTGTGAAATCGATAAGCGGCGCCCCTGCATCTCCTTCCGCAACATCAGCATCCGCGATGCTGAACACGCCAGGTGAGGGCGGGGGAGCGCCAATCGTCTGCCCGGTGTTCACAGCGTCGGACGTCTGGACGATGTTTTCAGCCCAGGTGAAATCCCCGTAGGTTGTGCCTGTGCCTTGCAACTGGAGGGACTCGTTGCCTTCGGTCACGCCTCCGCTTGAGCCGGTTCCCTCTTCCACACCAATATCCGTGCTGGTCAGGCCAATAGCTGGACCATCAGTTGCGGTCATCGTGCCCTCGTATGAGAGGAATTGCACAACGACGCCGCTGCCATTGACCAGGGCGATGCCATCAGGCCCGCCGTTTTGAATACCGTTGGCCGGAAATGTGAGGGTCTTAAACTGGGCTGTCCCGCTCAGCGCAATCGTATCGTACGCTGCCCCGTTACTGCCATTGTAAAGCACGACGCTCCAGCCGGTGAGGTCGATGTTTGTGGTGTTTGCGATTTCGATCTGCTCGTTTTCATCGGCTGTCCCGCTGACGCCGTTATTGTCGTAGTGAATTTCATTGATGAAAACGTTGGACGAAGTTCCGGCTACCATTGCGTCAGTCTCCCCAGGAAGGACATGCGGGGAGAGTGTGGTGCTGATCCCCCCAAAGATGTGCGTGCGCGGGCGTTATAAAGCGCGTGCGACACCGGGATGACACGTAGGCCAGCATTTGCAATTTATTAAGTATACATGGATCGTTTTCCCCTCTCTGGGCAGAGGCGCGACGCATTTGCACGGATGCGTGCTGGGCTGACCACTTGGCAAAAAACCCCGGATTTTCCGTATTTTCGCCTACCCCTCGGTCAGTTGGAGCCAGCCAAGACGCCCTTACCGACAGATCAGTCAGCGGCCTTGTAGCCACCAATTTAACCACGCCTCTCAATCGTATCGAGTTGTAAAATATGGCGGAATTCCGCCGTTTAGGTCTCCTTCGCTAACGGGTTGATAACCAATGCCTCGTATCCGCTCTAAGCATGGATACGCATATTCTCACTCGCTCGTTGTTCGTCACATCTGTTGTGGCAGCCTTTACTCTTTCCCCGCCGGCGCTGGCGGGGGGGATCAGCGCTGGCACTCTGATTGAGAACACCGCAACCGCGACATTCGACGATGGCTCGGGTCCGCAGACGATCAGTTCGAACACCGTCACCGTGCGCGTGAATGAGCTGCTGGACGTGACAGTGACCTCGCTCAATTCAGGCCCGGTCAGCGCCGCGCCTGGCGAAGCGATCCTGTCATTTGAAGTCACCAATCAGGGCAATGGCCCCGAAGCCTTCGAACTGGTCGCCAACCCGGCTGTTGCAGGCAACGACTTTGAGACCACGATCACCAACATCGCCATCGATACCAATGGCAATGGCGTCTATGATCCCGGGGTCGATGCCATTCTGACCGCGCCTGAGACCACGCCAGAGCTTGCCGCGGATGAGACGCTGACAGTCTTTGTCATCACCGAAGTGCCCGCGGGCGTCGTTGACGGGCAGCAGAGCGAGGTTGAACTCACCGCCAACGCAGTCACCGGCACAGGCACGCCGGGCACGACCTTTGGCGGGCAGGGCGAAGGCGGGGGCGACGCAATCGTCGGCTCCACGAGCGCCACCGCCGCTGCGAACGGCGCGCTGCAAGTTGGCGTCACCTCGGTTGATCTCATCAAATCCGTCGCGCTGCTCGATCCGTTCGGCGGGGACAGCGCGGTTCCCGGCACCGTCGCGACCTTCACCATCTCCGCCAACGTCGTGGGCTCAGGCTCAATCGAAGATTTCGTGGTCGCGGACACCATCCCGCAGGGCACAACCTATGTCGACGGCTCGCTCACCCTTGATGCGGCCGGGCTGACTGACGCGGCGGGCGACGATGCGGGGCAAGCGGATCAAGCGAGCGGGATCAGTGTGGATCTCGGAACGCTCGCCGGAGGGACAACCCGTTCCATCACTTTCGACGTCACTATCGACTAATCACTCTCCAATCTAGGCCAGGAGATAACCTCATGAATATGTTTGCGAAAACTTCGATTCTTCTGATTGCAGCCAGCCTTCCATTTGCACCTCTTGCGGCGCAGGGTGAAGCGCCGTCGACCACGGCCGCTGCGCAGGAAGCCAAGCCCAAAGTCAGCCTGAAAAGCGATGTGATGGCCGTCATCACCGAAACGGACGAGGACGGCACTCAGACAATCAAGCTTGAAGCGCCAACCAGCTTCACGCCGGGCACAAAGCTGAACTTTGGCATGAACTATTCCAATCAGGGCACAGCGCCTGCGACCAATGTGACGGGCAACAACCCGCTGCATGAAGCCGTGAAGCTTGCTCCTGATGCCGACCCCGCGCTGATCGTCAGCGTCGATGGCGGCACAACTTACGGCACGCTCGATACGCTCAGCGTGACCTCCGAAACCGGAGCCACCCGCCCCGCCACCCATGGTGATGTGACGCATGTCCGCTGGACGATCGCGTCAATCGCACCCGGGGAGAGCGGCCGGATCGGCTTCCCCGTCATCATTCGCTGACCTGTCAGCGGGCGATACCGCCAAGCCGCGGGGGCGGTCCGATTAGGACTCGCGGCACACGCAAAGGACCACTAAAATGAAGACCACCACCCAGTTGCTGGGTGCGGTAAGCGCTATGGCGCTTGTCGTTATGACCAGCACTCCAGCCATGGCGGAAGGTATCCGCGCTGGCACGGAAATCACCAACACCGTGACGATCACCTATGACGTTGATGGCGTGACCCAAACGCCTGAAACGGCAACCGACGTGTTCGACGTTGACCGCCGGGTCAACATCGATGTCACCACGCTTGAAACGGCCAATGTCGAAGTTTCACCGGGTGAGACAAACGCCGTTTTGTCCTACACGGTGACCAACCTGTCGAACGACATCGTTGACCTCGACCTGACCGCCGTTCTTGTGAACAACAGCGGCCTTGTCGGCACCAACACAGGCGCCGCTGATCCGGTAAACGATGCCAATGACGACACACTTGTCATGTTTGTCGATGCCAACAACGATAACATCGCCCAAGCTGGTGAAATCGTCACGCATCTCAGCAATGTCGCAACTGATGCCAGCGTTGTTGTTAAGGTCACCACCAACGTGAACCTTGCAGCGACCGATGGCACCACGATCGACATCGATCTGAACGCCAACGCCTTCCTCGCCGGTTCAATCGGCGCTCCGGGCACGGGTACGGAGCTTGAGGAAAGCACCGCAGACAGCGCTGATCAGTCAGTGGTCGACACGGTTCTGGCCGACGGCAACAGCACGCTGAGCCTTGACGCAGACAATGACGGTTCGGACACAGACCGCGCGACTTTTGAAGTCGGCGGCGCTGAAGTGACCGTGACCAAGTCCAGCTCTGTGATCTGGGATCCGGTCAACCTGTTTGACGATCCCAAGGCGATCCCGGGCGCAATCATCGAGTACTGTATTGCGGTCGAGAACGCAGCGGACAGCTCCACTGCGACCAACATCACAGTGTCGGATAGCCTGCCTGCTGACGTTACCTATCTGCCTGCAAGCGATGCGCGTTCGAACGGCATCCTTGTCGACACTGACGTTACGGTAACCGGCGGCAACGCTGTTTGCTCAAACGGTAGCGCGCCTGCTGGCGGTGCGGACGATGGCTTCACTGCGGCATCGGGTGGCAACCCGGCTACCGTGGTCGGCGATCTGTCTGACATCCCTGAGGACGATGGCGCTGGTCTCAGCTTCCGGGTCGAAATCCCGGCGGCAACCGCTGCCACGCCGGCTCCCTAAGTCATTGAACGATTTAGGATAAGACTTTGCGTGTAACCTCCCCCTTGAGGCGTCTGGCCACTGTAGCATTGTTGATGCTGCTGCCACTCGGCGTGCTCGGGGGGGAGGCACTCGCACAAGACGATACGACTGAGCAGGAAGCTCAGCAGACTCTTCGTACGGTCGAGAATACGGCAACGGCGCAATGGAATTTTGCAGGGCGCGCGGCAAGCACAACATCGAATACGGTGACCTTCGATGTCACCCTGCCGCCCCCTGAAATTCGTGCCCTTCGCCCCGCTTCGACCGGCCCCATTGAATTGAATTTCCGCGCGCCGGTCTGCAACGCGCCGGGCCGTTCGGGCCAGGCGACTGCGACTGCACCGTCGATGGATGCGATGGCCAACACGCCTCCGGTCGAACTCAACGCGCGCGGCACCAACACGCTGCCTGCCGGGCAGACACTTGTCTTTGAGGTCACAGCGCTCGCAGCCAACACCGATCCCAATGTGGTGGACGAACTCGATGTGGTCATCACCACATCGACAGGCGACCGCGAGCGTGAGACGATCTTTGAAACCGGCCCCAACACCGGCGTTTTCGTTGGTCAGATCAACACAGTCCGGATGCCGCCTGCGCCGGTTCAGGACGATTGCCGCCTGTCGATTGTCGATGGCGCAATAATCCAGGTCGCGGCTTCGCTTCCGGGTGAGACCGAAGTGCTGGTGACCACGGATGTGGAAGTGCTGGCTGACCCGTTCGGCGTTGTTTTCGACAGCGAAACCGGTGAGCCGGTGAACGGCGCGCGCGTTACCCTGGTCGATGATGCCACGGGACAGCCTGCCACGGTCTTTGCCGAGGACGGTGTGACGCCGTGGCCTTCGAGCGTGATTTCGGGAGAGAACATCACCGATGGTGCAGGCAATGTGACTGAGATGGGCGATGGCGAATTCTGGTTCCCGCTCACATTTCTTGGCCGCTATCGCCTGATTATTGAACCGCCAGAGCCGTACACTGCCCCCTCGGTCGTCCAACCTGCTGATCTCGCGACAATTACGCGCCCCGATGGCCGTGCGTTCGTGATCCGCGACGGCTCGTATGGCGGTGCATTTGAACTCGTCGATCCGACGCCTGTCCAAGTGGACATTCCGCTCGACCGGCCCAGCCTTGACCTTGGCATTACCAAGACCGCGTCACGCGCCACCGCTGTGCCGGGAGACGTGGTGTTCTATGCGATCACGGCGAACAATTCTGACCCTGCCCGTGCCAAGCGCAATGTGACGGTGACCGACACGCCCTCGCGCTGGCTGCGCTTGCGGCCTGACACAGTGAAGGTGAACGGCGAGGCTGCACCTGATGCTGTGACCATCGCGCCTGATGGCAGCACGCTGCAAGTGGCGCTGGGCACGCTGGATGGCGGCGCGTCGGCTCGCATCACCTATGCGATGACCGTGCGCGCTGATGCGCCTCCGGGCCGCGCGCTAAACGATGCGGTGGTGACCGATCTGCTGGGCCGCACCGCGCAGGCGCAGGTTCCGGTTGAGATTGAGCGTGACACGATTGCCGATCGCATGACCATTATCGGCCGCATCACCGCGGGGCCTTGTTCGCTCGACGATCCGCGCCGCGGCATTCCCGGCGTGCGCGTGATGCTGGAAGACGGCTCTTACGCTGTTACCGACGCGGATGGCCGGTATCACTTTGAAGGCATTGTGCCCGGCACCCACGTTGTGGCTGTGTCGCGCATGACCTTGCCCGAAGGCGCTGAACTGGTCGATTGCCACCGCGGCACGCGCAACGCTGGCAGCGTCAGCTCGCGCTTTGTGATCGGGCGCGGCGGTCAGTTGGTGGTTGCAGACTTCCACGCGGCTGTGCCGGAAGGCTGGCTGTCTGAAGTCGCTGACAACGCAGAAACTACTCCGGAGGGCTCAATCGCCCGCGACACGGACGCTGCCATTGAAGGCACTGAAGAAACCGCCGAGGCCGATCTGAGCGCCGAGGAAGAGATCGCGCCGCCCACCGATTACCTCGCCATGGGCGATGGCCCGGACGGCTTTATCGCGCCTGCTCTGGATGCAAACCCGCGCGCACCTGCGGTCAAGGTCGCCGTGCGCCACCGCAAGGGGCAAAAGATCGTGCTGCGGGTCGATGGCGAAGAAGTCAGCCCGCTCACCTTTGACGGCACCGCCAATGCGAGCGACGGCCAATACGCTATCAGCCTGTGGCGCGGCGTGCCACTGATCAACGAGCGCACTGTCCTGGAAGCCGACGTAATCAACTCTTTCGGCGTGAAGAATGCCACGCACTCACGCGAAGTGTTCTTTACGCGCACACCCGCTAAGGTGGAGCTGGTTCCTGAACTGTCCAACCTCGTCGCTGACGGTCGCACGCGGCCTGTGGTGGCTATCCGCGTGCTGGACCGCAATGATCGTCCGCTGCGCGCCGGTATCGCAGGCGAGTTTACGCTCAACGCGCCGTATGAAAGCGCTGAGCAGCTGGACCGTCAGCAATTGAACCAGCTCACGGCAATCGGCGGCAATGGCGGCTCTAATTCAGCCAGCTCCGCACGCTGGGTGGTGGATGGCGACAAGGGTATCGCCTTGATCGAACTCGCGCCCACAATGGTGTCCGGCTCGCTGCGCCTCAACTTCCGCTTTGATGACGGCGAGATTGAGCGTGAGCAAGAGCTCGAAGGCTGGGTTGAGCCGGGCGATATTGAATGGACTGTTGTTGGCCTGGCCGAGGGCACAGCGGGCGCACGCTCGGTCGCGGAAAACATGGAGCGTGAAGGTCGCTTTGACAGCGATCTGGGCGACAATGCGCGGGTGGCGCTGTATGCGAAGGGCCGGGTGCTGGGCAAATATCTCGTCACGCTCGCGTATGACAGCGCCAAGCAGCGCGACGATCAGAACGTGCTGGGGACGATCAATCCCAACCAGTATTACACGGTCTTTGCCGATGGCTCGCTGCGCCGCTTTGACGCTGCCAGCCGTGAGAAGCTGTATGTCCGCATCGAGACCGCGACCTTCTATGCACTGTATGGCGATTTCATCACCGCCTTCGATCAGACGCGTCTCGCCCGCTACAACCGCACCGCGACCGGCGTGAAGGGCGAGGCCCGCTTTGGGCAGATCAAGGCGCAAGGCTTTGCTGCCGACATCGAAACACGCCTGCAGCGTCAGGAAATTCAGGGCCAGGGCATCAGTGGACCCTATGCGCTGGGCACCCGCCGGATCATTCCGAATTCAGAGCGTGTCACCATCGAAGTGCGCGACCGGTTCCGCTCGGAACTGATCGTCGAAACCCGCACTCTGACCCGCTTTATCGACTATGACCTTGATCTGCTGTCCGGCACGCTGACCTTCAAGCAGCCCGTGCTGAGCCGCGATGCCGACCTCAATCCGCAATTCATCATCGTCGAATACGAAGTCGATGGCGCGGGGCAGGCTGAACTCAACGCCGGTGTGCGCGCTGATTGGACCAGCACGGACGGCAAAATCCGCATCGGCGCAACCGCGATCACGGACAAGGGCGATGACGCCCGCACAGATATCGGCGCGCTCGACCTGCGCGCGCAGATTGGCAACAACACCGAAGTGCGCGCTGAAGTGGGCATGAGCCGCAGCGAAGGCAGCAGCGCCGCCGGCTTCATCGTCGAAGCGCAGCACCAGACCGGCAAGCTCGACGTGCTCGCCTATGCCCGCCAGGTTGACGCGGATTACGGCATCGGTCAGCAAAATGCCGTTGAGCAGGGCCGCCGCAAATACGGCGTCGATGGCCGCGTGCTGCTCTCAGAGCATCTGAGCGTTGTGGGCAGCGTGTGGCAGGATGAAAGCCTGACCGATGATGCACGCCGCCGTGCCGCGCAGGCGCAAGTGATCTGGCGGCGTCAGCGCACCGATCTTCGCGTTGGCATCTCGCACTTCAATGACAATCTAGCCGATGGCTCGACCAATGCCTCGACGGTGGTTGATCTGGGCGCCACGCAGCGTCTGTTTGACGGCGCTCTGGAAGTCACCGCTGCGACCAGCTTTGCGCTTGATCAGGCGGAAAGCACTGATCTGCCCGCCACGCACCGCTTGGGCCTGCGCTATCAGCTGTCGCAGGATGTGCGCCTGATCGCGAGCTATGACATTGCCGATGGTGAGAATATCAATTCACGCCAATTGCGCGGCGGTATCGAAGTCACCCCTTGGGCTGGCGGTCAGGTTGTGACCAGCGTCGGCCAGGAAACCATCGGCGAATTCGGCAACCGCTCGTTCGCAGCCTTCGGCCTTGCGCAAAGCCTGCAAGTCACGCCGACGCTGACGATTGATGCGACCGTTGACGGTTCGCGCACGCTGAACGGCGCGCCAGACACTTCGGACCTTGTGAACCCGCTTCAGCCTGCTCCAGTGGGTGGCCAGCTGACCGGTGGGCTCAACTTTGAAGACTTCACTGCGGCGACTATTGGCGCGGCATGGCGCAAGGATCGCTGGAGCCTCACCGCCCGCGGCGAATATCGCGACGGTCAGCAGGCCGACCGCACCGGCGTGACCTTCGGCGCGATCCGCCAGCTGGGCGAGGGCAGCGTTGTCGGCTCCGGTGCAACATGGACGCGCGCTGAGAACAATGCAGGCTCAGTCACCGAAATTTTCGATGCGACGCTCGCCTTCGCACACCGCCCCGACGCCAGCGAAATCGCGATGCTCGGCCAGCTTGAATATCGCAGCGACAGCGTTCGCGGCGCGGTGGCGGGCGATGTGGCCGGCGCCGGGCGCACCGCGCTGATCGTCGATGGGGATGCAACCTCGCGCCGTCTTGTCGCCAGCCTCTCAACCAATTGGAGCCCGCGCGGCTGGGACGAGGACGAGAACGGTATCGACCAGCAGACCCGCCGAGACGAATACACCCTGTTCCTTGGTGGCCGCTACAACTTCGACCAGTTTGAAGGCACCGAATTCAGCGGCACCGCGCTGCTCGCTGGCCTCGATGCGCGGCTCGGGATCACGGATATGTTCGAGATCGGTGCAACCGCCACGGTGCGCGCAAACCTTGAGGATGAGGTCTACTCTTTCTCCTACGGCCCGCAAATAGGCATCGCGCCGGTGCGTGATGTGCTGCTGACTGTCGGCTACAACGTCGAAGGCTTCCGCGATGGCGACTTTGCCGCCGCGCGCAACACGAACAAGGGCATCTTTGCCGCCGTTCGCATGAAGTTTGACGCGGACACGTTCCGCGCGCTGGGGCTGGGCGGTCGACGCTAAGCGGCGATTGACGCGCGGCGCATTGCGGCTAGAGCCGCGCGCGTGACATTGCCTTCCCCACCTCTGCTTGAAGAGCTCTTTGCGCAAGGCCCGCTCGCCTTGTTCCTCGATTTTGACGGCACACTGGTGGAGCTGGCACCGACGCCGGATGCCATTGCGCCGCGTGACGGGCTGGCCGGAGCGCTCGGTGAGTTATCGGAGCGGCTAGGCGGTGCCTGTGCGATTGTGAGTGGACGCGCGCTTGATGACATCGCGCACCATGTGGGCGGAACCCTGCCGGTTGCAGGCGCAGGATCACACGGCGCGGATGTGCGCGATGCAGGCGGCGCGCCGCTGGGCGCTGCGCCCGGTGCTCTTCCGCCCGCGATTGAAACTGCAATGCGGAGCTTTGCTGAAACCGAGGAGCTGGGCTTTGAGGTCAAGCCGCACGGCGCAGCGCTCCATTACCGCGAAAACCCGGCTAAAGCCGAAGCCGCGCACGCCTTCGCGGACCAGCTCGCCGCAGACCATGGCTGGGTAACGCAGAGCGGCAAATGCGTCGTCGAGCTGGTCGAGGGCCGCGCCGACAAAGGCTCGGCGGTGCGGACCTTTATGGGCGCGGAGCCATTCGCCGGAGCGCGGCCGATCTTTATCGGCGATGACCTGACCGATGAGAAAGGCTTTGCCGCCTGCGCGGATATGGGCGGGTTTGGGATTTTAGTTGGAGAACGCGCAAACACCGCCGCCCAACATCAATTGCCCAATGTCGCTTCCGTCCATCGCTGGCTCGGCCTATGAGCGGTGCTCATGGCTGATTTTCAATCTAATCTTGAGCTATGGCCGATCGGCAATTGCCAGGTCTCCGGCCTTATTGATGACACCGGCGCGCTCGTCTGGGGCTGCGCTCCCAGGGTCGACGGCGATCCGGTTTTCTCCGCGCTGCTCAATGACAGCCAGCGCGATGCGGGCATCTGGCGATTTGAGCTGGAAGGCCAGTGTAGCGCGCGTCAGGAATATATCCGCAACACGCCGCACTTGGTCACGACGCTGGAAGCCAGCGATGGCAGCGCGGTCGAAGTGCTTGATTTCTGCCCGCGCTATGAGCGCTCTGGCCGGATGTATCGCCCGGTGGCCTACACGCGCATCGTTCGGCCCATCGCAGGCAATCCGCGCATCCGCGTGGTGCTGCGCCCGACCAAGAATTACGGCGCGTCGCTGGCAGAGACGACCAACGGCACCAACCACATCCGCTACCTCGTCGGCCCGCAGGCGCTGCGCCTCTCCACTGATGCGCCGGTTGGTTACATCCTTGAGCAGCGCTTCTTCCGCATCGAAGGCGACACGCATTTCTTCCTAGGCCCGGATGAGCCGTTTTTCGGCAATCTGCGCGAGGAATTGCGCGGGATGGAGCAACGCAGCCGCAAATACTGGAAGAACTGGGTGCGGATGCTCGCCATTCCGCTTGAATGGCAGGAAGAGGTCATCCGCTGCGCGATCACGCTGAAATTGTGCCAGCATGAAGAGACCGGCGCGATTGTCGCCGCGCTCACCACCTCAATCCCCGAAGCCGCCAATTCGCAGCGCAATTGGGACTATCGCTACTGCTGGATCAGGGATTCCTATTACACCGTGCAAGCGCTCAACCGGCTGGGTGCGCTTGATGTGATGGAGAAATATCTCGGCTATCTGCGCAACATCGTCGATGGCGCGCGCGGAGGGCAGATCCAGCCGCTCTATTCCGTAATGGGCGAAAGCGAGCTGGACGAGACCACCGCGAGCTATCTTGCAGGCTATCGCGGCATGGGTCCGGTGCGGCGCGGCAATGCGGCCTACAAACAGATCCAGCATGATTGCTACGGCCAGATCGTGCTGCCCAGCGCGCAGGGCTTTTTCGATACGCGACTGCTGCGCCCCGCCGATGAGCGCGATTTTGAGAACCTGGAGCAAGTCGGCAAGATGGCGTGGGCGATGCACGATCAGCCTGATGCCGGCCTGTGGGAATTCCGCACCCGGCAAGAGGTGCACACCTATTCCGCCGTGATGAGCTGGGCTGCGTGCGACCGGCTCGCCAATGTCGCCGCGCATCTGGGTAAGGATGACCGCGCGCAAGTCTGGCGCGAGCGGGCGCAGGCGATTGCCGCGACGATTGATAAGAAAGCGTGGAAAGAGAACGCAGAAGGCGGCCATTACGGTGCCAGCTTTGAAAGCGATTACCTCGACGCAAGTCTCTTGCAGATGGTCGAACTGCGCTTCCTCTCGCCTGAAAATGAGCGGTTTCAGGAGACTTTCAAAGCGGTTGAAAAGCATCTGCGGCGCGGAGAGCACATGCTGCGCTATGCCGCAGAGGATGATTTCGGTGCGCCTGAGACCGCCTTTAACGTGTGCACCTTCTGGTTGATTGAAGCGCTGCACCTTGCTGGACGAAGCGATGAAGCGCGCTCTTTGTTCGAGACAATGCTGAGCCACACCACCAAATCGGGCCTGCTGTCCGAGGACCTCGACTACGAGACGGGCGAGCTTTGGGGGAACTTCCCGCAGACCTACTCCTTAGTAGGGGTAATCAACTGCGCCGGTTTGCTGTCAAAACCATGGAGTGAAGTCCGTTAGTCACCTCGTTGTCATTTCCAACCGCGTCGCCGTGCCTAAGGCGCGCGGCGTTGTCGGTGCGCAGGGCGGGCTAGCGGGCGCGCTTAACGCAGCGCTGAAGGAACGCGGGGGAACATGGTTCGGCTGGTCAGGCGAGGAGAACGAGAACCCGTCCAACAGCGTTCACTTGCAACGCAGCGATGGTGTTACGACCGCGACCATCGATCTCACCGCGCAGGAGGTTGAGGAGTACTACAACGGCTACGCAAATTCGACGTTGTGGCCGCTGTTCCATTACCGCATCGACTTAGCCGAGTATGAACAGCGCACAGGGCAAGGCTATGAGCGGGTCAATGATCGCTTTGCTGACAGTGTCTTGCCGCTGATCAGTGCAGATGATCTGGTGTGGGTGCATGACTATCATCTCATCCCGTTGGGCGAACGGCTGCGCGATCGCGGTGCGAAGAACCGCATCGGCTTCTTCCTCCACACCCCATGGCCGCCCACGCGGCTGCTGACTTCGCTGCCGTTTCATGAGCGGCTGGTCACCTCCATGCTGGCCTATGATCTGATCGGCTTTCAGACCGAAGAATGGCTCTCCAGCTTTGTCCACTATTGCGAGACTGAGCTGGGCGCTGAGGTTGACCCCGAGACCGGGCGGATCAGCTATGAAGGGCGCACCGTGATCGCGCGCGCCTTTCCCATCGGCATCGATTGGGATCATTTTCAAGCGCAAGGCGACAATGATGAGGCCCGTGCAGCCGAAGAGCGCTTTCTTGCCTCAACCCGTCATCGCACTGGGATGATTGGCGTGGATCGGCTGGATTATTCCAAAGGCCTGCCTGAGCGGATTGACGGGATCGGGCGTTTTTTCGATCAGAACGATCACCGCACGCGCGACCTTGTCTACATCCAGATCGCGCCGCCCAGCCGCGAGGATGTGGACAGCTATCAGCAAATCCGCGCTTTGCTCGAGCAGAAATGCGGTCAGATCAATGGCGCGCGTTCCGAAGTGGACATGGTCCCGATCCGCTATGTCAACCGCGGCTACAGCCATGCTGAACTGTTCGGCTTCTTCCGCGCGGCCAAGATCGGGCTGGTGACGCCCTTGCGCGACGGGATGAACCTGGTGGCGAAGGAATATGTCGCGGCGCAGGACCCTGACGACCCCGGCGTGCTGATCCTTTCGGACTTTGCAGGCGCGGCGCACCAACTGGGCGCGGACGGGAAGGGCGCTTTGCTCGTCAACCCGCACAGCCCCGATGCAATCGCGCATGCGATCACGCAGGCACTGGATATGGACAAGGCGCAGCGCCGCGCCCGCTATGACGCGATGATCACGACAGTGCGCGAGGACAATGTCCACGAATGGACTGCCCGCTTTTGCAAGGAATTGGCGCAGGGCTGAGCGCGGCTCTGATAGCCTTGGTCAAATAACGCGGCGCGGCTTTGGCGACAGGTCTCGCACCAGACCCGCATCGCGCAGCACAGATGTCTTCAGGTCAGTGTGCTGCGGCCGCCCCGCGCGCTTGGCGAGCGTGCGTGCGACCCGCGTGCTCAGGATCGCGGGGTCAAACGGCTTGCGAATGTAGTCCTGCGCGCCGGCATAGATCGCCTGCGCTTCATCTTGCGCGCCCGCCATCGCGGTGAACATAACCACGGGCAGATCGTAAAACATCGCCGATCCGCGAAATTTGCGCAGCAGGGAGACCCCCGACATGCCCGGCAGGTCCTGATCCAGCAGCAGCAGGTCCGGGCGACGTTTGTGCGCGATTTCCCACGCTTCCTCTGCGTTGGTCACCCAGCCGCAAGCATGGCCGACATCAATCAGCACATTGGCAGCAAGTTCTGCGATCAGTTCGTCATCGTCAGCGATCAGAATACGGGCCATGGAATTTGCCTTGAAGGGTGGGACATGTTTCGATGCTCACTGCCTATCGCCGCATTCCCCAAACCTGCGTTTGAGCCACCCCCGTGACGATTGCCTAGGTGTGGCGCTGATTTAGCGATTGCCGCCAAGGCTGCGTGCGCCCAAACACGCGGGCATGATTCGACCCGCACCCCAAAGCCCGTTTCTGCCCACTGAAGGCATCCACAATCTGCGCGATTATGGTGGCTGGACCACCGGTGAGGGAGGTCAGGTTAAGACCGGCATACTTTGGCGCTCAGGCCAGCATATTGAGGCGAGCGACACCGATCTGGAGGTGTTCCACGCGCTCGGCATCGGCACCATCATTGATCTGCGCGGTGTGACCGAGCGCTCCAAATTTCCCTGCCGTCGCCACCCGGAATTCAGCGCGCAAGTCCTCGCGCATGATGGCGAGACGAGCAATTCGCCGCCGCATGAAGGGGGCGGGGGTGCTCTCACCATGACCGCGCAAAAAGCCTATGATCGGATGATCGCGGTCTACACCCGCATGCCGGTCAACCCTGCAATGATCTCCATGTTCACTCGCTATTTCGCCGCGCTTGATGCGACCGATGCGCCCAGCCTTGTTCATTGCTTTGCGGGCAAGGACCGGACCGGGATCGCCGCCAGCCTGCTGCTGCATGTGCTGGGCGTCCACCGCGATGATGTCACCGCCGAATTTCTGCGCACCAATGACGCGCCCACGCAGCACATCCTTGAGCGGCAGTCATTGCCGCGCATGCGCGAGGTCTATGACGGGATCGAAGAGGGCGCGCTCACCAATCTGATGGGCGTGCGCGAAGAATACATCGCGACCTATATCAGCGAGGTGGAACGCGACCACGGATCGCTCGATACCTACCTTGCGCAAAGCTTAGGTGTGGATGAGGCAAGGAAAGCTCGCCTCCGGGCCAAGCTGGTGGCGTGACAAGCGCGATCAGCGCTCCCATATTGCCCACATATTCACAGACAGTTTGAAGAGAAAATCCATGGCGACCCATCACACCAAAATGCTCATCATCGGCTCCGGTCCGGCAGGATACAGCGCCGCGATCTATGCCGCGCGCGCCATGCTTGAGCCGATTGTGGTGCAGGGCCTCCAGCCCGGCGGTCAGCTGACGATCACCACCGATGTTGAGAATTATCCCGGCTACCGCGACGTGGTGCAAGGCCCGTGGCTGATGGAAGAAATGCAGGCGCAGGCTGAGCATGTCGGCACGCGCATGATGTGGGACACAATTGTCTCGGTTGATCTGGATAACGGCTCCCCCTTCCGCGCGATCGGCGACAGCGGCGATGAATATATTGGGGAAACGCTGGTGATCTGCACCGGCGCGCAGGCCAAGTGGCTGGGCGCGCCGGGCGAGCAGGAACTGGGCGGCAAGGGTGTCTCTGCCTGCGCGACCTGCGACGGGTTCTTCTATCGCGGTAAGAAAGTGGCGGTGATCGGCGGCGGCAACACCGCGGTTGAAGAGGCGCTGTACCTCACCAACCACTCCGACGATGTGACGTTGATCCACCGCCGCGATGAACTGCGCGCGGAGAAAATTCTGCAAGAACGCCTGTTCAAGTCTGAGAAGACCAGTGTGCTGTGGAACAAGACGGTCACCAGCTTTGAAGCGGGTGAGGACGGGGGGCTCCATCACCTCGTGCTTACGGACACGCAAACGGGCGAGACCGCAACGCTGGAAGTGGACGGCGCTTTCGTGGCGATTGGCCACGCGCCTGCAACTGAGCTGTTCAAGGGCAAACTGGCGATGGATGATGCGGGTTATCTCGATGTGGAGCCCGGCACGCCCAAGACCGCGATCCCCGGCGTGTTTGCGGCGGGCGATGTGACCGACCATGTCTATCGTCAGGCGGTGACGGCGGCAGGGATGGGCTGCATGGCCGCGCTGGATGGCGAGCGGTTTTTGGCAGAGCTGGCGGACAGCAGGCAGCCCGAAGCCGAAGCAGCTGAGTGAGCTGAGCGAGCCCCCGCGAAGACGGGGACCTGCTTAAGTCAGGCGCTTCGTTGAAAGAGGCCCTCGCATTCGCGGGGACGTCCCAGACTTAGCTTCCCATCTGGTCGGCCAGTCCAAACACAACAATCGCAGCTTTCACGATCAGTGCGATCAGCACAACGCTTGAAATCGCATAAAGGATAAAGCGCACCATCACCTTGTTCGCCGTCACCTGCACGAGGCTGTGCGCCACGCGCAAACCCACATAAATCCATGCCAGAAATGCGTTCATGCCTTCACCATGGCCCGCAAAGGCGAGGATGATGGCGACTGCATAGAACACTGTAGGTTGTTCGTGCAGGTGATTGTAATTGTGAGCTTTTGCCTGAACCTGTTGCGGCAATTTCTGGTCGAGTACGCCGGGAACCTGCGCGTCATCGGGCTGTATATGCGCCTTTTGCATCGCTGGAATGCGAGTCACGTACATCCACGCCCAAATGATCATCGTCCAGATCATCAGCGCGACGGCGGGCTGCAGGATCAGCATCCCGCTCATGACGATTGAGTCTCTCATGCGGTCAGCCTTTCGGTTAGAGTGCGCTCGGATCAAAAAACAGCGTCGCCATCAGTGCGCGGATCGCGAGCACGATAAGCGCGATCGAACTGAGCAGGAAAAGCCCAAATCGCAGTGGGATCTTGTTGACGAGAATCTGCCACAGCGAATGCGCGATGCGTAAGGCCACATAAATCCACGCGACCAGTATATCCATCGCCGCCGGTCCGGTCAGCGCGAGGATTACCGCCACGGCATAGAACAAAGTCGGCTGTTCGTGCAGGTGCGTGTGATTGTGTGCAGGCCAGTTTGCTTTGTCGGGGATCAAGCCTTCAAGGTCTTGCCCACGCGCGCCCTGTTTTCCGCTGAACTTAGACTTATCCGCCTTTGCGATTGCACCAAAGCGCGCTGGAATGATCCAGAACATGACGATGATCGTCCAGACAATCAGTACCGCCGCCGGTGCGAGCATTTGCGCTTGCATGATGCGCCCCCTCTCTCCGCTGTGATGTCTGAAAGAGCGGACCTCAGTTGTCAATTGCAACGGGTGCGCAGCTGTTAGCGCGCCGCGCGCAGGACGTGCAGTTGGAAATAGCCGAGCTTGCCGCGCGTGGAGCGATGGGTCAGCCCGCGCGCCGCTGCGATCCGTGCGGCCGTCTGCGGCAAGGCGCTGCGGGTCTGCACATGGAACTTGGCGAGCCAGGCATGCAGCCCTTTTTCAAGCGCGCCTGGCAGCCCTGTCAGATCACCAAAATCGACCACATGCAATTCACCGCCCGGTGCAAGCTGCGCAGCAGCATGGTCCAGCGCGCCTTCCCAATCGGGGATCATGGATAGCGAATAGGACAGGATGATCCGATCAAACCCATCCTCACCCAGCAATTCCTGCGCATCGAAAGAGCACGCATCGCCTGCGCCCAGCACCGCGTCTTCGCCCACCGCCTTGCGCGCGTTCTTGAGCATTTCTTCGGATATATCCAAGCCATACAGCCGCACACCCGGCCACGCTTTGGCGATCTTGGCCATGTTGCGCCCGGTCCCGCAGGCAACCTCCAGCACGCGCATTGAGGGCCGCGCATGCAGCTCTTCAATCAGTGTGTCGCGCCCGAACAGGTAGTATTTGCGCGTCGCGTCATAGATGTGGCGCTGGCCCCTGTAGACGCTGTCCATCAACGCCGCGTGACCGGTGCGAGGGGTCGCTTTGGCGCTCACGCGGACAGCTCATAAACGTGCACGCCGCCATAGATCGAAGAGCGATCGCGCGCGGTCAGGTCGGCTGAATGCTCATCAAGATAGCGCCACTTGGACAGGATCGCATCGTCCAGACGGCCCGGAAGCAGGCTCGGCTCAGCAGCAGTGCGGAACAACACGCGCGCGCCCGGCCGCGAAGCGCGCGTGATGCGGCCCCACAGATCATCGAGCTGCGCATCGTTCATCCAGTCCTGCGCATCGAGCAGCACAAAGCGGTCCATCGAGGCTTCGTCACGCTCGCCGATCCAGTGCACCATATTGGCGCGGACAACATCGAGCCGGTCGATCCGTTCACGCATGATCTCCCAGTTTTCGCGTTGAAGATAGGGCGGCAGCGGCGCATCTATATTGCGGCTGTAGCCCCGGCCAAAGGCCTGCCAGGCGAAGTAATTGTCCTTCACCTCAAAATCGCAGGCGAGCTTTTCAAGCCGGCGGCGCAGCACTTCGGCCATGCGCTCGTCCCCTGCAAGTTCGGTGTATTGCGCCGGGGGAATGCCAAGCCCGAACAGCGAAGCGGGTTGATCGGTCAGCCAACGGATGAATTTCTTGTCGAAGACCGGCGCAAGCTCGCGTTCGAAGACTTCGCGCTGCTCTTCCATCGTCTCGGCTTCGAGCAGTTTCGACAGATCAATCTTGTACAGCTTCGCAAAGACATGGGCCAGGCCGATGAAGTTGCCGAGCAGGCCGCGCTTGTACAGGCCCTTGGTGAAATAGCTGATCCGGCGGCGCCCCTTAATGTCGCGCTTTTCCCAGTATTTGCGGCTTTCCTCGTCAAGGTGCGGAGCGATCATCTCTTTGTAGACCGCCTTGTTTTCCTTGTGATCGGCATGCGCGAAAAAGCGCGAGAACCGCTCATAATTGGGCAGGTTCTTGATCGCGGTGATCTTGAGCTGGCCCAGCGCGACATGCGCGCGGTTGAGGTCAACCGCCGTCACGGCTGCCGGATTGGCGGTAAGGTATGACAAAGCGTTGCAAGACCCGCTGGCGATGCACATCACGCGGCTGTCAGGCTCAATCGCAAGACCCTCCATATCCACTACCGGATCTTCCCAGATCTGCGCATAGACGAGGCCGTTGAAGGCCAGCGCAAACGCCTTGTCGAGCAGCTTCTCCTTGGTCTTCGCATCTTTGCGGACCACGGCATCGGAAATGATGCGCTTGGGCTGGACTGTCATGGTTTTGCAGGGCCTTTCCGTTAGGTTAAGCGCTTGTCATATTCGGCGCGCATGTCGGCTGTGTGACGGTTTCCACAGTCCTAGAGGAATGGCTATGCGCTCGCCACCAGTGTCTCTGCAAAACGCGCCGGGTCGGCATTTCCGCCGGTCAGCATGATGACGGTGCGATTGTCGAGCGGGACCTTGCCGCTGAGCGCCGCTGCGAGCGCCGCTGCGCCGCCGGGTTCCAGGACCATGGCGAGATGACCGAAAGCCCAGCGCTGCGCCGCGCGCACTTCATCGTCGGTGACTGTGACGCCCGGTTCGGCGCGGTCCTTCAGCAAACCGAGGTTGAGCGGCTTGGTCGCGGTGGGTTGGAGCGCATCGCAAATAGTCGCGGGCGCGGTGGCAGGCGCGTGGACGATGTCGCCGCTGGCCAGCGCCTGGCCCACCATGTCCCAACCTTCCGGCTCGACCACATGGACCGCTGCATCCGGGCAGGCCAGCGCGAGGCCCGCCGCCAGACCGCCGCCGCCACAACACGCGATGATGCGGCTCGGCCCGCGCTCCATTTGCTGCGTGAGTTCGATCCCGGCAGAGCCTTGCCCTTCGATCACCCATGGATCGCCAAACGCGTGGACCAGCGTGGGGCGTGATCCGCTTTTGGCGCGCTCCTCAATCAACCGCGCGGCGACGGCATCGCGGTCTTCGCCGGGGCGATCATAGAGCACGACCTCGGCCCCCAGCGCGCGCGTGCCCTCCAGCTTCACTTGCGGCGCATCGCGCGGCATCACAATGGTCGCAGCGATCCCACGACGCCGCGCCGCCCACGCGACCCCTTGCGCGTGATTGCCTGAAGACACCGCGACTACGCCCGCCGCCCGCTCGGTTTTGGTGAGATTGGAGAGCCGCCACCACGCGCCTCTGATCTTGAATGCGCCGATGGGTTGCAGATTTTCCGCTTTCACAAAGCAGGCCGTGCCGCCGATTTCGACTGGCAGCAGCGGTGTCATGCGCACGATCAGCGAGACCGCGCGGGCGGCGGCGACCGTGCCTTGATGGGTGGGTGTGCGGATCATTTGTCCGCCTTAGCGCATTGCCCTAGGAGCTGCGCAAGATTCGAATGAAAGAGGTGTAGACAATGGCAAAAGTGCTGGTGATCGGCGCAGGGGGCGTGAGCAGCGTCTGCGTCCACAAAATGGCGATGAATGCCGAGATTTTCCCCGAAATCCATCTCGCAAGCCGCACGCGCTCCAAGTGCGATGCCATCGCGGCGAGCGTCAAGGCGCGCACAGGCGTGACGGTCCCCACATACGAAATCGATGCCGAAGAAGTCCCCGCCATGGTCAACCTGATTCGGAAGATCGGCGCGACGCATGTGATGAACCTCGCGCTGCCGTATCAGGACTTGCCGATCATGGATGCGTGCCTGGAGGCGGGCACACACTACCTCGACACCGCCAATTATGAGCCTAAGGACGAGGCCAAGTTCGAATACAAATGGCAGTGGGCCTATCACGACCGTTTCGCCGAAGCGGGTTTGATGGCGCTGTTGGGCAGTGGGTTTGATCCGGGCGTCACCAGCGTCTTCACCATGTGGCTCAAGAAGCACAAACTCAAAACGATCCGCACGCTCGACATCCTCGATTGCAATGGCGGTGATCACGGCCAAGCGTTTGCAACCAATTTCAACCCAGAGATCAACATTCGCGAAGTCACCGCGCCCGCGCGTCACTGGGCGAATGGCAAGTGGGTCGAGACTCCCGCCATGCAGGTTTCCACCCCGTTTGACTTTGACGAAGTGGGCACGCGGCAAGCCTATCTGATGTACCACGAGGAGCTGGAAAGCCTTTCCAAGTTCAACCCTGAAATGGAGCGCGCGCGCTTTTGGATGACGTTTGGCGATGAATACATCAAGCACCTGACCGTGCTGCAAAATGTCGGCATGACGGGTATCGAGCCGATCAAGTATCAGGGCCGCGAGATCATCCCGCTGCAATTCCTCGCCGCTGTGCTGCCCAAGCCGGAATCGCTGGGCGAGACGACCAAGGGCAACACCAATATAGGCTGCATCGCCACCGGAGAGGCCTTGGACGGTTCGGGTGAGAAGACCTTCTACATCAACAATATTTGCTCGCACGAAGCCGCTTATGAGGAAACCGGCAATCAGGCGGTCAGCTACACCACCGGAGTGCCCGCGATGATCGGTTCAGCGATGATGGTGACCGGCAAATGGAGCGGGGAGGGCGTGTTCAACATGGAAGAGATGGACCCCGATCCGTTTATGGACATGCTCAACGCGCACGGCTTGGCGTGGCAGGTGAAAGAGCTTGATGGGCCGGTTGGGTTTTGATGGGCATCCAAGTCAACGAGCCAACTCTCGAAGTTGCTTTGGGCAATATCGTTCAGATGGAGTTTGATGCCATCGTGAATGCGGCCAATTCATCGCTGCTTGGCGGCGGCGGTGTGGATGGAGCCATTCATAAAGCAGCCGGACCAGACTTAGTGCACGAGTGCATACTGTTAGGCGGATGCAAAACAGGCGAGGTGAAGGTTACAAAAGGCTACAACCTCAAGGCCAAACATATCATCCATACCGTAGGTCCTGTTCGGCAGGACGGCAAGCGAGCGGAAGAGAGGCTCCTTGCCCAATGCTATGCCAAGTCGATCACAGCGGCGAATGAGCTTGGTGCGACCAGCATTGGCTTTCCGGCAATCTCGACGGGTCGCTATCGTTTCCCATTGGACAAGGCGGCAGACACTGCGGTGCGGACTGTCAGAGCAGAGCTCTTCGCCGGACCAAACTCGCTTAACCGGTTGGTGTTCGTGTGCTTCGACCAGACTGTGAATGATGCTTTCGCAAGAGCAGTGGAGCAGCACTGAATGCAAACCAAAGCCGGTGATCCGGGCGCTTTCGCCCATTTTGACCTGTCGCGCGTCGATACGCCCGCTTTCGTGGTGGACGCGGCCAAGATACGCGCCAATTGCCAGATCCTCGCCGACATTCGCGATGCCAGCGGTTGCAAGGTGTTTGCCGCGCTCAAGGCGTTCTCCATGCATTCGGTTGCGCCGATTATGGGGGAATATCTCGACGGGGTTTCCACCAGCGGTCTGTGGGAAGCGCGGCTCGCCTCCGAGTTTTATGACGGGGAAATCGCGACCTACTCGGCTGCCTACAAGCCGCAAGACCTTGAAGAAGTGTGCCGCCTGTCGGACCACGTCATCTTCAATTCGCCCGGCCAGATGCAACGCGCGCGGCTCATCCTCGATCACGCTGCGACCACGGGCGGCGATGTTAGCGTGGGCCTTCGCATCAACCCCATGATCGCGACCGGCGAAGTGCCCAAATACGATCCCAGCGCGCCCGGCTCGCGGCTTGGCTTTCCGCTCGACCAGCTGACCGAGGAGCATATGGAAGGCGTGGAGGGCATCCACTTCCACAATTTGTGCGAACAAACCTTTGAGCCACTCAAACAGACGTGGGACCGGGTGTTCGATGCGATTGAGCCTTGGTTCGGGCAGCTCAAATGGATCAATATGGGCGGCGGGCACCACATCACCCGCGCTGATTATGAGCGCGATGAGCTGATTGAGTTTCTCAAGGACGCGGCCGATGACACCGGCGCTGAGATCATCCTTGAACCGGGCGAAGCGGTCGCGCTGGACGCAGGCATTCTGGTGGGCACGCTGCTTGATACGATGTTCAACGATGGGCCGGTTGGCATCACCGATATCAGCGCGACTTGCCACATGCCCGACGTGCTTGAAGCGCCCTATCGCCCGGCCATGCTTGGCGAACTGACTGATGATAGCATTGCGATCCGGCTGGGCGGCCCGTCGTGCCTCGCTGGCGATGTTATCGGGGAGTACCGCTTGCCTGTCCCCGCAGAGGCCGGAGCGCGCTTCGCGTTCCTCGATCAGGCGCATTATTCGATGGTGAAGACCAACACTTTTAACGGCGTCCAATTGCCCAGCATCTGGCTGTGGGACAGCGACACCGACGCGCTCGAATGCGTCAAGCGCTTTGAATATGAGGATTTTCGCGACCGCCTCAGCTGATCTGCCTTGCGCAAGAGCGCCCGCTGCGTCACGTTGACGAGCAACATGTGAGGGGGAATTCACTTATGAAACAACGCATCTTCGCCGCAGCCGCGCTCGCCAGCCTTGGTTTGGCAGGGCCGCTTTCAGGCCCGCTGTTGGCGCAGGATTACAAGGCCACGCGGCTGGTCAAAACCATTGATGGCGAAGCGCTTGCAGCCATTGCAGAGGGCCTTGGCCATACGGTTGAGACTAAGCGCACCGAAGGCACTCAACGCGTTGTCGCAGTGACCGCGGACAGCCTCAAATATGTGATGAGCGGGACGGCCTGCAACGAGGATACCACCGCGTGCAAAGGCATACTGATGCAAGTCGTCTACAGTGACGCCAGTGCGGTGACCGATGCGGACATCATCAGAGCCAATAATGAGCGTGTGGCCGTCACCGCATGGGTTGACCGCGATGACGATCAATATGGCTTCAGCCGCTATCTCATCCTTGATGAAGGCATGACGATGGGCAACATCCGCCGCAGCATCGAAGTGCTGTTGGCGGTGCAGGAATACTCCGCAAAAGTTGCGCGCGGCGAGGATGAAAAGACGCAGAATTAGCGGCGTTTTAGGCCGCTTGGCGTGCCCAGAGCGCGTGCGTCAGCCGGTCCGGCATGCCCCAGCGCTGATCCGCGCTCGGTCTGGTTGATCGCCAGCGCAAGCCTGGCCAGAGCCGCAAATTGCTCAGCAGCCTGCGTAACGTTTTCGCGGTCCTTGTGTTCGCTCAGCGATCCGCTTTCGAACAAGACGCTGCTTTCCACCGCAACGATCACGCGCCCCTTGCTCAGCAGCGCCCGCAAGGCATCGCCTTTGAACGCGGATTCGAGCGCGATGAGATGCTCGATATAGGCCGGGTTGACCAATACCCGCGCGTCGACCTGATCATCGCTGTAAAGGGCGAACACATCCTCAAAGGCCGGGTGGACCTGATCGACCAGATCAAGCTGGTGGCCATCAAAGGCCACGCTGTCCTTGGCGCGGCCAAGGCCGAACCATCTTTTATGTGCGCCTGCGCGCTGCAGCAGTGTGGTTGAGGTAAAGGGGCGCCCGAAATCCATATCGATAATCGCCCCGCGAAAGACGGTGACATAGCGCGTGCGGTTCTCGCGGCTTGTCTCGCGCCGTTCAAGGTGCGCTTCGTAAAGGCTGAAGCGGTGGCCTTCGAGCTCGCCCGACCAGCGATCTTCAAACTGTGCGCGGGCAAAGCTTGGAACAAGGCCGTAGGTGCGCGCGGCGGCGAATTCGGGGCCAGTGGCCACATCATGCTGATAGGTCACGCCAAGGCTGCGCGCGATGGCTGAATTGATGCCGATTTTGATCTGCTTTGTCGCGTTGACGATGGGGAGCAGGCACCAGAACGCAAGGCCGACCAGCCCGCCAAAGGCCACAAAGCCAGCGAAGACGAATGAGGCGTTGAGCGCAATCCATACAAATCCCAGAATGGCGACATAGGCCGCGCCGCCCATGGCCAGCCGCGTCCAGGCGGTGGTTTTGGCCTGTGAGCGCATGGTGGATTGCTCCGCCAGCCAGTCGCCCAGTTCACCGGCCAACAGCGCGTCAACATCGGCCTGCATGATCGCCACAATCCTCTCTTTCATCGCTCGTCCGTGTTCTTTTAACCCGTATCCGCTAGTAAACCCTTAGGGACCACACCGCACAATCGAAGGGGGCAAGCCATGGTCGAGTTATTCGGGTATTTCTGGAGTTCGGCCATCCTCGTGATCGTCGTCGTGCTCGTTTTCGTTCTGATCGGGATTTACAACCGGCTGGTCAGCCTGCGCCAGAATGTGCGGCAGGGCGTCGCGGATATCGATGCGCAGCTGCGCCAGCGTCATGATCTGGTCCCCAATCTGGTTGAAACGGTGCGCGGGTATGCAGCGCATGAGGCGCAGACGCTCGAAGCGGTCATTGCCGCGCGCAATGCTGCTGCTGAGGGGCGGCCAAGCTCCGATGGAGAGCAGGGCTTGCGGGTCGCGCTGGATCAATTGCTGGCGCTGGGAGAGGCCTATCCTGACCTCAAGGCGAGCAGCAATTTTGCTGACTTGCAGCGCGAACTGGCGAACATCGAAGACAAGCTTGCCGCAGCCCGCCGCGCGCTGAACGCGGCTGTAGCCCGCTTCAACACCGCGCGTGAGGCGTTTCCGGCGGTGCTGTTTTCCGGGCTGCTCGGCTTTAAGCAGGCCGATTTTGACCAGTTGGACGATTCCGAACGCGGCAGCGTGGATCAGGTTCAGCGCGTCAGCTTCTAAAATTCGCATAAGCTCAGGAACGTTTCGCCAGCAGCGCGATTTTTCTTGCATAATCCGACGCGCGCCTTCAATGCGCGCTTCCGCTGCCCCAAGGGACTAACCGCAAGGCAGCCTCAAAACCGTTTGGTTCACGCTAAACCTTCTGGGGGTCCCTTGAGTTGCACACCTATCCCAACGCTCGTTCTGTAGTCAGCGCCCTTGCGCCGGATGATCCCGTCATCCTCAACCGTCCGCATGCAGCCAAGCGCGCGGCGGCCTTCTTTGTTGATCGGTTTCCGGGCAAGGTCCTCTACGCTGTCAAAGCAAACCCTGCGCCCGATTTGATCGAGTGCCTGTGGGAAGGCGGCGTCACGCATTACGATGTCGCCTCCATCGCCGAAGTTCGCTTGGTCCGCGGCCTGCTGCCGGAGGCTCAGCTGTGCTTTATGCATCCGATCAAGACCAAGGCAGCCATCCGCGAGGCGTATCACCAACACGGCGTCAAAACCTTCAGCCTTGATACTCAAGAAGAATTGCACAAGATCATCGAGGCGTGCCGTGATCCGGAAACGGGCGAGGCGGCAGCTGATTTGCGGCTGTGCGTGCGCCTTCGGGTTTCAAGCGAATATGCCGAGTTGAGCCTTGCGTCGAAATTCGGCTGCGACCTGACCGAAGCGCCCGCGCTGCTTCAGGAAGCGCGCCAGCACTGCGATTGGCTGGGCGTGTGCTTCCATGTCGGCAGCCAGGCGATGACGCCGTTTGCCTTTGTTCAAGCGCTGGACCGCACGCGCGCGGCGATTGCTCAGGCCAGCGTGGTGATCGATATGGTCGATGTCGGCGGCGGTTTTCCGAGTGTTTATCCCGGAATGGAGCCTCCGCCGCTTGAGGACTATTTCAATCTGATCAACCAGCATTTCTACGCGCTTCCCATCGCCTACAACGCCGAATTATGGTGTGAGCCGGGCAGGGCGCTGTGCGCGGAATATTCCAGCATGATCGTGCAGGTGACGAAGCGGCGCGGGGGCGAGCTTTACATCAACGATGGCGCTTACGGTGCACTGTATGATGCTGCGCATGTCGCTTGGCGCTTCCCGGTTGAAGCGCTGGAAGATGATCTGATCGAGCCCGCACAAGACTTCGCGTTTTATGGTCCGACCTGTGATGATGCCGACTATATGGCAGGACCGTTCGCTTTGCCGGGCGATATTCAGGCAGGCGACTACATCGAAATCGGGATACTGGGCGCTTACGGCGCAGCGATGAAGACCGGCTTTAACGGCTACGGCGATGCGATCACCGTAGTGGTCGAAGATGAGCCGATGATGAGCCTCTTCGACGGTTCGCGCCTGCGCGAGGCGAGCGATAATGTGGTGAGCCTTCGATAGGCGTATATGGTGGCCTTTGCTTGACGCCTGTCAAGTTGACTGGACACTGAATTGCGATAGCTTCTCATTAGCCCAAGAGGAGCCCCCCTATGACTTCCCCTGATTCTCGATCCTGCATTCTTGTCGCCACGGATTTCTCCAGCCGCGCGGACCGCGCCATTGATCGCGCTTTGCAAGTGGGGCGGGACGCAAAGCGACCCGTGCGTTTCATCCATGCCTTTGAACCGGGCGCGAAAAACGCGCCTGACCCCAGCGAGCTTTCCCGCCGCATGGAGCAATGCGTGGGCTATCCTGCGGGCACGGATCAAGGTGGCGGCCCGATCGAATATGCCTATCCTGAGGGTTCGCCTCCGATTGCGATTGCGCGCTCCTGCGAGGCGGATGATGCTGCGCTGCTGCTGATCGGCCCGGCGCGCTACAATTCGCTCGGCGATTTCTTCATGGGGACGGCGGTCGATTATGTCCTGCGCAACACCACAAAGCCGGTATTGATCGTAAAAAAGCGCGTGCGCGATGGCTATGGCACGATCGTGGCAGGCACGGATTTCTCAGCCGGTTCAGCGCACGCCATCATCGAAGCGGCGCGGATGTTTCCCGATGCTGCTGTCCATGTGACGCATGCCTGGCACGTTCCCTTCGAAGGCTTTCAGCGCGATGGCTATGTCGCGGACGAAGTGGCGGGCGAAGAGGCGGAGCGCTTGGGTAAATTCGTCCGCTCCCTCAGCGAGCGCGAGCCGCGCCTGGCCAATGCGACGACAGGCCTTGTGCGCGGAGGGGCCTTTGATGCGGTGAAAGATGGTCTGAAAACCCACCCAGATGCGCTGGTCGTGCTGGGCAGCCACGGTTCAACCGGATTTCGCGAGGCGACGTTAGGCAGCAATACGAGCGATATGCTGCGCTTCCTTGATGCGGATATTCTGGTGGTCAACACCAAACGCGCGGCGGCCTGATCCCGACCAAACGCGCCGTCACGCCGTCGCGGCAGCCTCGCGAAAGGAGACCAGCTTGCCGCGCTCTTCATCCCACAGCGCCAGCGTCATGGGGCGGATCGTCTCGCGCGCGGTCATGCGGTTCATGTCCTTGAGCGCGGGATAGGCTTCCAGCACTTCAGGCAGGCGATAAAACGGAATGGTGCTCGCCAGATGATGAACGTGGTGAATGCCGATATTAGCGGTGAACCAGCGCAGCGGCTGCGGCAGGTCGAGATAGCTGCTGCCATGCAGCGCTGCGTTGTAAAACTTCCACGTGTCCGCCGTCTCCCAATGCGCGGCCTCATACTGGTGCTGGACGTAGAACAGCCACACCCCGATGCCGCCCGCGATCAAAACCGTAGGCAGCACCACGCTGAGTGTGGCGAGCCAGCCGAACTGCCAGATCAGCGGCGCAACAATCAGTGCCAGCGCCAGATTGCTTGCCAGCACGCTTGCCCAATAAGTCCAACCCTTATCCATCAGGCCGATGGGAAAGCGATGGCGCAGTAAAAACAGATAAGCAGGGCCAAGGCCAAACAGAACGGCAGGATGGCGATAGAGCCGGTAGCGCAAGCGATCCATCGCGCTTGCTTCGGCGTATTCGCGCACAGTCAGCGTATCGACATCACCAAGCCCGCGCGCATCAAGATTGCCTGTCGTCGCGTGGTGACGCGCATGCGAATAGCGCCAGCCATCATAAGGGGTGAAGGTAAGAACGCCCAAGGCCCGGCCAATCCAGTCGCTCGCCCGTTTGTTCTTGAGAAACGCGCCGTGCCCGCAATCATGCTGAATGACGAACAGGCGCAGCAAAGATAGGCCCGAAAGGCCGTTGAGCGCCAGCGCGATCCAATAGCCTCGATCCACCAGTATGAGTGTCACCGCGGTGGTGCTGAAGAAAAGAGCAAGGGTGACTGCGAGCTCCCATAAGCTGCGACCGGTGCTGGGAGTGGTGAAGGGTTTCAACTGCCGCATCAGGGCGCGTGGGTCGATTATCTCGGAAGAAGCACTCGCTTCGGAAGGCTGTGGCATTGAAACTCCTGAGGATCAAAGCCGCTTGGTTTCGATCATTGACACGCTGTTAACCGTGCTGTGGACGAAAATCGTTTCAGAATCGATACTGGTTTTGAAGCAATCTCAGATATCTGCGACTTGCATGAAAAGCTTTAACAGTTCGCGAGCCTGCTCTTGAGATGGGCATCCTTGCAGTAGCTTTTTGCCTCAGACGACCTTTGACCGTCCCTAGTCAAACCCCACAAACCGCGCCGCCTCGCGCACGCTTTTACGCTCGCTGACAACCGCGTTGGCGGGAAAGTCCGGGTCCGGCCAGCCAAGCGCCACCGCTTTCATGATGACCTGATCATTGGGGATGCCGGCATGTTCGCGTACTACGGGGCTTTGCATAATGCCTTGGGAATTGATCACGCAGCCAAGCCCGCGCGACCATGCCGCGTTGACCAGCGCGGTGGTGACCGCGCCGCAATCGAAAGCGGTGTCATCGCTGTCGCCCAACTCGCGATCATAAGTGACGATCACACAGACCGGCGCATCGAACTGGCGAAAGCCGCGCAAGACCCAGTCCTGCCGCGCCTCCTTGTCATCGCGGGCAATGCCCATCGCGCCGAACAATTGCTTGGCGACGCCGATCTGCCGCTCGCGGTGGACGCCTTCGAAGGGATGCCCCCGGCGAAACTCGCGGCTGTCAGGCTCGCCCGCCAGAATGCGCTGTGTGTTGCCTGTACGGATGCGGTCGAGCGGCTTGCCCGTGATCACGTGGAAGTGATAGGGTTGCGTGTTCATGGAGGAGGGCGAGCGCATGGCGAGTGCAAGGACCTCTTCGATCAACGCTTGGGGCACCGCCTTGTCGAGATAGCCCCGGATAGAGCGACGGCCGAGCACTACTTCGTCGTATAGCTTAGTCATTTGAAGGCTTAACCCAGTTCTTTCTCAGCGCATTGATCCCACCGATGACGGTCGCAAGAAAGCAAACGGCGATCGCTCTTGCTGCAAAACTCTCCAGCTTGAAATGGTTCGGCTCGCCAAGCAGCTCTCGATTGCCGTGAAGTATCACGAAAAACTCGATGCCTGCGCTCAAAAGTATTGCGCCAACGACTGCTTTCCAATCGGCACCATATGCCAAACCTATCACAAGCGCACCCGCGAGCAACAATGGGTCCATCATTGACCCCGCAGCTCTGCCAAGCAAGACAGCGGCTGGATGAGTCACCCAGAGAAAGACATCTGCTACCACGAACACTAAAAAGGTCAGTGTAATCAGAGCGGCAAGAGACTTGGCAAGTCGCATTAGGTCTTTAATCTCGGAGCACTCAAGCCGCCTCGCGCAGTTCCAGCTCCAGCCGGTCCCAGATTTCCACCAGCGCCTCGGTCAGCTCGTCCATCATTGCCTCGGTATGATGCGGGCCGGGGGTGAAGCGCAGGCGTTCGGTGCCGCGCGGCACGGTGGGGAAGTTGATCGGCTGCACATAGACGCCGTATTCGGCGAGCAGCACATCGCTGATCTTCTTGGCGTGCACCGGATCACCGACCATCAGCGGTACGATATGCGTGACGCTGTCCATCACCGGTAGCCCGGCTTCGGCGAATTTAAGCTTGAGCATCGCTGCGTGACGGTGCTGCGCGTTGCGCTCAACACTGGAGCCCTTGAGATGCTTGACCGAGGCAAGCACGCCCGCGACCAGCACGGGGCTGAGCGAGGTGGTGAAGATAAAGCCGGGCGCATAGGAACGGATACAGTCGATCACGCGCTTTTCTGCGGTGATATAGCCGCCCATCACGCCGAAAGCCTTGCCCAGCGTGCCTTCGATAATGTCAATCCGGTGGGCCGCGTTGTCGCGCTCTGAAATGCCGCCGCCGCGCGCGCCATACATGCCAACCGCGTGCACCTCATCGATATAGGTGAGCGCGTTGAATTTCTCAGCCAAGTCGCAAATTGCATGGATCGGCGCGGTGTCGCCTTCCATCGAATAGACGCTCTCAAACGCAATGATCTTAGGCGCCTCAGGATCTTCGGCTGCCAGCAATTCTTCCAGATGCGCCATGTCGTTGTGGCGATAAATCCGCTTCTCGCAGCCCGAATTGCGGATTCCGGCGATCATGCTCGCATGGTTCAATTCGTCGGAGAAAATGACGCAGCCTGGCAGCAGCTTACCCAGCGTGGAAAGCGTTGCATCGTTGGAGACATATCCGCTGGTGAACAGCAACGCGCCCTCTTTGCCGTGCAGGTCCGCCAGCTCGTTTTCCAGTTCAACATGCAGATGCGTGTTGCCGCCGATATTGCGTGTGCCACCTGAGCCTGCGCCGACATCGTGCAGCGCCTCTTCCATCGCCCCGATCACCACATCGTGCTGACCCATGGCGAGATAATCGTTGGAGCACCACACCGTGATCGGCTTGGGCCCGTTATGCCCGTGGAAACAGCGCGCATTGGGATAGGCACCCTTGTTGCGCAGGATATCGATGAAGACGCGATAGCGGCCTTCCTCGTGAAGACGGTCAATCGCCTGGTCGAAGATCTGATCGTAATTCACTTGCGTCTTGCTCTTGTTGCGCTGGCCTCCGGCGGTCCCAAATAAATGATCGCCTACCAGCTTGTCT
This sequence comes from Pseudomonadota bacterium, assembly GCA_039815245.1. Classification (GTDB taxonomy): domain Bacteria; phylum Pseudomonadota; class Alphaproteobacteria; order Sphingomonadales; family Sphingomonadaceae; genus Erythrobacter. The sequence continues at coordinate 82,610 of JBCBZR010000001.1, forward strand.
TGATGCCGTTCACTCATTGCATGTGCGGTCTATAACCACCGGACCCGCGGAATGTTTCATGTGAAGATTAGGTCACGCTAATCGTATTTGCCACACTGATCTTTGCGAGTGGTTCTCGACGCTTAGGGTATCCCCGCAGGGACATGCTTAGAACTGTTCAGGCGATGCAAAATTTCGTTCGTTTAGCGCGGTTGCGAGGTCATCGGCGCGGCTGGCATGCCCGGTGAAGACGAAACGATTGGGGCTGTGCTTGGCAAAGGGCTGACCTTGCGTCAGTTGCGCGATGCGCCGCGCAATGCCCGCTGACCCGTCAACCAGCGCCACATCCGGGCCAAACACCGCTTCAAACTCAGCCGCGAGAAGGGGGAAATGCGTGCAAGCCAGCACCAGCGTATCAATCGCATCGCCGCCCGGCATGGCTCGCAGGCGCTGTGCGATGACCTCAATCTCAGCAATCGGTGCAGCGCCGGTGCGCAATTTGGCCTCCGCGATATCGACCAGTTCGGGCGCGGCGATCCGAAGCATAGTCTTGCCCGATGCGAATTTGGCCTCCAGATCATCGACATAGGCCTGCCGGATCGTCCCGCGCGTGCCGACGACTGCGAAGGTGCCAGATCGGGTTGTAGAGGCGGCAGGCTTGATCGCGGGGACGGTGCCGACAATCGGAATTTCCAGCACATCGCGCACCATGCCCAGCGCAATTGTGCTCGCGGTGTTGCAGGCAATGCAGGCGAGGCGCGGCTGATACCGCTCTGCCATGCGCCCAAGCAGACCCGCGACCCGCGCAGCGACTTCGGCCTCGGTCTTTTCGCCATAGGGGATGCCGGCATAATCGGCGGCGAAGATGATCGGTGCACCGGGCAACAGCGCATACACCGCATCATAAACGCTCAGCCCGCCAACGCCGGTGTCGAGAAGCAGGATGGGGGAAGTTTCGTCCAAGATTTTCAAACCCGTTCGCCCCGAGCTTGTCGAAGGGCTGTAATTGCTTAAAGCGGGGCCGCGCTAGAAGAAGTATAGAGCTTAGACAAGCTCAGCACCAACGGAGTAACACTTGGAACCGATACTGGCAGCCGCGCTTGGATATCTATGCGGGTCGATCCCGTTTGGCCTGTTGCTGACCAAAGCGGCGGGGCTGGGCGACGTGCGCAATATCGGCAGCGGCAATATCGGCGCGACCAATGTGCTGCGCACCGGCAATAAAGGGCTGGCGGCGGGCACGCTGCTGCTTGATCTGATCAAGGGATTTGCGCCGGTCTTTGCCGCCGGGCTGATCTGGTCAGGGGATGCAGGCATGGTCGCAAAGGCCTTTGCAGCGGGCGGGGCGGTGATCGGGCATTGCTACCCGGTCTGGCTCGGCTTCAAGGGCGGGAAGGGCGTTGCCACCAATGCAGGCGTCAGCTTCGGCCTCGGTTGGCCGATTGGGCTCGCATACGCGTTTGTATGGCTCTCGATGCTGGGCATCTTTCGCATTTCCTCGCTCGCTGGGATGAGCGCGGTGGTGGCCGCCGCCGCCGCTGCACCGTTATTTGGATACCCCGAATTCTTCCCCGTGCTCGCCGCAATTGCCGCGCTGATCATCTGGCTCCACCGCGAGAACATCGGACGGCTGGCCAAAGGTGAGGAACCCCGGATCGGCGGATCAAAAAAGGCGTGAGCGCGCTTTCCCAAGCTGAGGCGTTTGCGCGCATTCGCTTGCTGCGCTCGCCCAATATCGGGCCGGTGAGCTTTCGTGCTTTGCTCGCCCGGTTCGGCTCGGCTGAAGCGGCGGTGGAGGCGCTGCCCGACCTTGGGAGCCGCGGCAAAACGCCATACCGCCCCGCGCCCACGGACACAATTGAGCGCGAGATCGAGGCGGTCCGGGCCGCGGGCGCGCGCTATCTCTTTCACGATCAGGCCGATTACCCGGCGCTGCTTGCAGAGCTGGACAGCGCGCCGCCCATCGTCACCTGCCGAGGGCGTTTGGAGCTGGCGAGCGCGCCCAGTGTCGCGATGGTCGGCGCGCGCAACGCTTCGGCGGCGTCGGTAAAGCTCGCCCGTGATTGGGCCGCGCAGTTTGCGCAAAGCGGGTTTACCGTCGTCTCGGGTCTCGCTCGCGGGATTGACGGCGCAGCCCATGAAGGCGCGTTCCCCGCGACAATCGGCGTCATCGCCAGCGGGATCGAGATCGCCTACCCGCCGCAACACAAAGAGCTTCAGGAACGCATTGCCAGTGAGGGTCTGCTGATCGCAGAGCAACCCCCGGGAACCGAGCCGCGCGGGCGTCACTTTCCCAGCCGCAACCGAATTATCGCAGGGCTCGCCAGCGGCACGCTGGTGGTTGAGGCCGCGCCCAAGTCCGGCACGCTTATCACCGCGCGGCTAGCGGGCGAGGCGGGGCGCGAAGTGATGGCAATCCCGGGTTCGCCAATGGACACGCGCTCGCTGGGCTGCAACCAGTTGATCCGCGATGGCGCGGTGCTGGTCCAATCGGTCGAGGATGTGATCGAGCTGCTCGAAGGTTTTACCGGCGCACCGCGCTCCACCTTCCGGGTGGAAGAGCCGGGCGCGCCGTTCGACTATGCCGAGTTGAGCAAGCTTGAGTGGGGCGAGGCCAAGGCCGACCGAAGCGCCGATATCGAAAGCCTGCTGACCAAGGCGCCCATCGGCGTTGACGAACTGATCCGCCAGTCAGGCGCGAGTGCAGCAGACGTGCACATGGCGCTGCTTGAGCTGGAATTGAGCGGTGATCTGGAACGCCATGCGGGCGGTATGGTGAGTCTTGCACGATAATTTGCATTTTGCTAGGTGATCACCAGCATAACTCTCCCAAAACAGAGTATTATACTTCATGAATACACTATCGATTTCAGAAATTCTGTCCGCAACCGTAGTGGAAATTCGCGAGAACGTCAGGCTTGTGGCTCTCTACATCGGTATCGCGGTTCTGGTTGAAGTCGGCTACAGCTTTGTTGAGCGGGAAGTTGGATCATCAAGCATGTTCGGCTTGGGTTTTGGGCTGTTTTTCGGCGAAGACTTGCTTTCTGGTGGTTTATTGGGTGTGGCGATCGCGATCAGTTATTTCGTGGTCATTGTGCTGCTGTCGTATTGGCTTTGTGCAGGCATGGTCAGACGGGCGGTCGCCCCGGATTTCGACAAGATCGCGCCCTTCATTGGCATCTATATTCTTTCCTCCATAGGCATCGGCTTTGGTTTTCTTCTGCTGATTGTTCCCGGAATAATTCTGTCTATCCGGTGGCTTATCGTGCTTCCACTGCTGCTGGGTGCGAACATCCCGGCGATGGACACGTTTGGAGAATCGTTCATGGAGACAAGGACGTCTGCCTGGTCGATTTTCGCGGTGGCCCTTATTATCTTCGTAGTCGCGATTGCCCTCATCTATTCGAGCGAGCTTTTCGGCCTCACATTGGGAGGCCCGCTCGCAATTCCGGCGACTTTGTTGACGGCACTGGTCGAAACAGTGTTGGGCGTGGTCTTCCTCGCATTCTCGGTTGGCGTCTTCCGTCTGCTCACTGGTGATACGAAGGGGTTGACTGAAGTCTTCGAGTGAGCGCCCGCGCGCATCGCCGATCCACTTTCGGGCCCAAAGAGGGTAAGTCGGGATCAAATTCTCGATAAACCGGGTTATCGCCAAAGAACTTTCGCTGTAGCGGGCCTTGACGCGCGGCGGAAACCGACCCCACCCTCGCGCGTACGTACACGTGTAAGGATCCCCCGCTCTCATCATGCAACTCGTTATTGTTGAATCGCCCGCCAAGGCGAAGACCATCGAGAAATATCTCGGCAAGGACTTCAAGGTTCTCGCATCCTATGGCCATGTCCGCGATCTGCCGCCCAAGGATGGCAGCGTGCGCCCCGATGAAGACTTCGCGATGGACTGGGAGGTCTATTCCGACAAGCGCAACCGAGAGCAGGTGAAAGCCATCTCTGACGCTGCCAAACGGGCAGACCGGCTGGTGCTGGCCACTGACCCCGACCGCGAAGGCGAAGCGATCAGCTGGCACGTGCTCGACATGCTGAAGAAGCGCCGCGCGCTGCCCAGCGAGGTGGAGCGGGTGACCTTCAACGCGATCACCAAGAAAGCGGTGACCGATGCGATGAAAAGCCCGCGCGATCTCGATCAGGACCTGATTGATGCCTATCTCGGCCGCCGCGCGCTCGATTATCTTTTCGGCTTCACGCTCTCGCCGGTGCTGTGGCGCAAGCTGCCCGGAGCCAAGTCTGCGGGCCGCGTGCAATCGGTCGCGCTGCGCCTGATTGTTGAGCGCGAACGCGAGATCGAAGCGTTCAAGCCTGATGAATACTGGTCCGTGCTCGCCAAGCTGGAGCACGATTCCACTCAGTTCGACGCGCGGCTGGTGCGCTATAAAGGCGAGAAGCTCGACAAGCTGAGCCTTGGCGAAGAAGGCATTGCGATGGAGGCAAAGGCCGCTGTTGAAGCGGGCCGCTTCACTGTTGAAGACGTCGAGAAAAAGCCGCTCAAGCGTAACCCCGCGCCTCCCTTCACCACCTCCACGATGCAGCAGGAGGCCGCGCGAAAGCTGGGCTTTTCCGCCAGCCAGACGATGAGCACCGCGCAACGCCTCTACGAAGCGGGCGCGATCACTTACATGCGGACCGACGGTGTGCAGATGGATGGCAGCGCGATTGCCGCGTGCCGCGCGGAAATCGGGCAGCGCTATGAGGCAAGCTATTGCCCCGAAAAACCGCGCTTTTACGCCACCAAGGCTAAGAACGCGCAAGAAGCGCACGAGGCAATCCGCCCGACCAATTTCGCGCTCGACCGGTTCGGCACCGGTGACGAGGCAAAGCTGTATGCACTTATCTGGAAGCGCGCCATGGCGAGCCAGATGGCGACCGCCCAGCTGGAACGCACAACGGTGACGATGCGCGATGCGACAGGGAGCCACGAATTGCGCGCCACTGGTCAGGTGGTGGTCTTCCCCGGCTTCTTCGCGATTTACCAGGAAGGCTTTGACGACAAGGAAGACGACGAAGACGGCCTGCTGCCACTGCTGCGCGCTGGCGATTGCCCGGCCAAGCACGGCGTCGAGGCCACGCAGCACTTCACCCAGCCGCCCCCACGCTTTTCCGAGGCGAGCCTCGTGAAGCGGCTGGAAGAATTGGGCATTGGCCGCCCGTCCACCTACGCATCGACCATCCAGACCGTGCGCGACCGCGGCTATGTTCGGGTTGAGAGCAAACGCTTCTTTGCCGAGGAATCGGGCCGGTTGTTGACCGCCTTTCTCGAACGCTTCTTCCCCAATTACGTCGCCTATGATTTCACCGCCGGGATGGAGGATGAACTCGACACCGTCTCCGATGGGCGCGAGAACTACAAGGAATTGTTGGCTAAATTCTGGCGTGACTTCAAACCCAAGACCGAAGAGGTGATGGAGAAGCTGCCGAGCGAGGTCACCGAAGTCCTCGACGAATATCTCTCCGACTACCTGTTTCCGCCGCGCGAAGATGGCAAGGACCCGCGCCATTGCCCCCTGTGTGAGCAAGAGGGTCGCGAGAATGGCCGACTGAGTTTACGCGGTGGCCGCTTTGGCGCTTTTGTGGCGTGCCAGAACTATCCCGAGTGCAAATACACCCGCCGCTTTGCGCAGCCCGGCGGGGATGGCGACAACGGCGCTGAAGATGGCCTGATGGGCACCCACCCGGACACAGGCAAGGAAATCCACCGCAAGTCCGGGCGCTTCGGACCGTATGTGGAGATGGAGGGCGAGGAGAAGAAAATCCGCGCCTCGATCCCCAAGGACCTCGACGATTTCAACCTCGATTGGGCGGTGAAGCTGCTCGATCTGCCGCGCATCATTGGCGGGCATCCGGAAACAGGCAAGGAAATCGAAGCCGCAATCGGGCGTTATGGCCCCTATCTGCGGCACGATGGCAAATACGCCAAGCTGACCTCGACCCAGGACGTGTTCGATACAGGCATGAACCAGGCCGTGGTGCTGCTGGCCGAAGCCGCCAACCGCAAGGGCGGCGGGCGCACCAAGGCGGAGCCGATCAAGACGCTTGGCGAACACCCGACCAGCGGCGGCGAGATGAAGGTCATGCCGGGGCGCTATGGCCCCTACGTCACCGATGGCACGACCAATGCGACCATTCCCAAGGACGTGAAGCCTGAAGACGTGACAGCCGAGCAAGCGGTCACTCTGATCGACGAGCGCGCTGCCAAGGGACCTGCGAAAAAGAAAACTCGCAAAAAGGCTCCGGCGAAGAAAAAGGCCCCCGCAAAGAAGGCAGCGGCGAAAAAAGCGCCAGCCAAAAAGGCGCCCGCAAAGAAGGCAGCGGCCAAAGCGTCCGGCGCGGCCGAGTGATGCGGCGAGCCCGTGGTTTGGTTACCGCGGGCTCCACCCAAAGACACTCATAATTCATTTAGTATTGTCACTTAGACCTTGGCGAGAGGCTAGGGACGCTATCGTGATTGAAATCGAAGTCCAGAACGAGACCCATCAGACCCAAGAGCGCATCCGCTTTGCGGCTGTGCCTCGAATTGGCGAGGGGATCCGGCTGCGCGAGCCCGATGGTCTGTGGGCCAGCTATGACGTGTTGGATGTGTGGTATCAGAAGGCCGAATATGGCGACATCTGGATGCCTTACCTGCATGTGCGAGTGACCCCCGGGGAGTTGGCCGGCGGGTTGACTGATGACATTTCAGGTGAACTTTCCGCTGATCTGGGCAACGGGTTGGACGATCCCCTTGGCTGCGCGAACTCTCATCAGGCGGCGTCGGCCTATGCAGGGGAGGCAGAGCCATTCAAAATCTGATCAAACGCAATGTCGGCCCACACAAGCACAAGGTGGCGCGCGCACGCGAGGAAAGTCTCGCGCAAGAGCTTCGCTCTGCTGAAAATGCGCAAGCCGTTGCGGCACCGCAAGATGCGCGACATGCTTTGGGAACGGACAGCACGGCGAGCGAGACAGTGGCGCAGACCGATGCGATCGTTGCTGCCGCCAAAGCGATGCGCGATGGGACCGCGCCTCAGCAAGCCCGCGCTGCGGCGGCAAAGGTGTGTCTGATCGTCGATGACAGCCGCGTGATCCGCAAGGTTTCCTCCAAGATCGCGCGCTCGCTCGGCTATGTCCCGGTTGAAGCGCAGGACGGCGAAGAAGCGCTGGCGCGCTGCAAACAGGGTATGCCCGCGCTGGTGTTGACCGACTGGAACATGCCCGAAATGGACGGCATCGAGTTCGTGCGCCGCCTGCGGGCGATCCCCACTCCCAAAGCGCCCACGGTGGTCTTCTGCACCTCCAACGGCGAGGCAAGCGACATCCACCAAGGCATCAGCGCAGGCGCAGACGATTACATCGTTAAACCGTTTGATGAAGCCGCGTTAAGATCGAAGCTGGAGCGTTTGGCGGTCAATTAAGCTCACCTGCCCACGTCATCCCGGCGCAGGCCGGGATCCAGCTTTTTCTTTTTCCTGGGCCGCGTCCTTTCATCGAAGTCAGTGCGTTAGAAAGCTGGATCCCGGATCAAGTCCGGGATGACGGTGTCAGACGGCTTTTTTTTAGCCATCAGAGTTTGGTAACCGGTGTCCATGCTAGAATTTCTTGCAGCCGCCGCAATTCAACTTCCGCAAGGGAATTATAGCACCGCGCGCTCTCTCCAACGCCGTCTTCCTGAGGTTAGTGAGGCTGGAGATGCAACCGTCGCGGAAGTACGCCTTTTTGTTGGGCCAGATGGTCGCGTTAAGGAATGCACCATCGAGCGAGCGATCGGATCGGATACGGTCGCACAGGACTTTTGCAAGGCTGCGGTTGGAGTTAAAATGACGCCTGCGCGAGATGAGCGCTCCAAAAAGGCATTCGGTTTAGCCTTCCCTGTCCTGTCGGCTTTTCCAAATGGCAAGAAAGCGCTTATGGGGCGGCTTTCCGAAAAACTGACCGAAAATCCGCTACTCGCCGATTTTAGAGTGATACTGCAGGCGATGCCGCGTACCGTACGTGAGAACCCGCGTGTTTCCTTGAAAGTTCGTGTGGACGAGACTGGCTCTGTCGTGATCTGTCAGCCCTCTGACGAAAAGCGCAAATCCATCGCGCAAATGGCTTGTGATCAGTCTCGTGCTCACAGTTTTGAAGCGTTAAAGACGCAAGAGGGAACACCGGTCAGTTACCTCCGCAGAGTAAGCGTCGAATTCGTTTCTGAAGAGTGATCACTTCACCCAATCCAGCCCCATTTCCTCAAACACTTCCTTGTCATTGCTCCACCCCTCGGACAATTTTACATGCAGGAACAGGTGGACTGTCACCCCCAACACCTCTGACAATTCCTTACGCGCCGCCTCGCCGATGGCTCTTATTTTCTGGCCGCCTTTGCCCAGCACGATGGGGCGCTGTGTTTCGCGGGCGACGACGATTTGCTGGTGGATTTCGAGGCTGCCATCGGGGCGCGTTTTGTATTGCTCGGGGCGCACGGCGGTGTCGTAGGGCAGTTCCTCGTGCAATTGCGCGTAGAGCTGCTCGCGGGTGATCTCTGCGGCGAGCAGGCGTTCTGAGGCGTCGGACACCTGATCTTCGGGGTACATCCACACGCCCTGTGGCATCATATCAGCCAGCGCCTGCTTCATCTCACCGACGCCTTCGCCGTTGAGCGCGGAGATGAAGTAAATCTCCCCAAACGCCATGCGCTGCGACAGCTCCTGCGCAAGCACCAGCAGCGGCTCTTTCTTGGCGCGGTCCACCTTGTTGAGCACCAGAACCTTTTTCTCAGGCCGCTTCTCCAGCGCTTCGAGCAGGGGTTCCAGCTCATGCCGGCGCTGTTTTATCGGATCGACAATCAGCAGGATCGCATCGGCGCTTTCCGCTCCTTCCCACGCCGCGCTGACCATGGCGCGGTCCAGCCGGCGCTTGGGCGCAAAGATGCCCGGCGTGTCGACAAGGATCATCTGCACATCATCTAGCAGCGCAATGCCGAGCATCCTTGCGCGCGTCGTTTGCGCCTTGGCGCTGGTGATCGCGACTTTCTGGCCGACCAGTTGATTGACGAGCGTCGATTTGCCCGCATTGGGCGCGCCGATCACTGCAACAACGCCGCATCGGGTGGTGTCATGTGTTTGGTTCATGGAGCTCCCAATACAAGCTCACCCAAATTTCTCCAGAAATGCTTCGGCGGCACGCTTTTCCGCCTCGCCTTTGCTGCTGGCGAAACCGCGAGCGCTGCCGAGCGAGGGGATGGTGACTTCGACGGTGAATTGCGCCGCGTGATCGGGGCCGGACCGCTCTACAATTGCGTAAGAGGGCATCGCCCGCTTGTTGCCCGCCGCCCATTCCTGCAAAGCGCTTTTGGGGTGCTTGGCCTTGCCCGCATTGCCCGCAAGCTCGCTCGCCCACAATTCGTAGACGATGCGCTGCGCTGTCTCATAGCCATGCTCGACAAGGCACGCGCCGATCAGGGCCTCCATCACATCGCCAAGGATATTGTCGCTGTCCGCGCCGCCATCCTCGCGCGCTTGTTTGCCGAGCCGCACATGCGGGGGCAGGCCGATCGCGCGCGCGATCCGGGCGCAGATTGCCCCGCTCACCAGTGCGTTGAGGCGCTGTGAGAGCTGCCCTTCCGGCGCCGCGCCATCGCGATACAGCCATGCTGCCACCGCCAGGCCGAGCACGCGGTCGCCCAGGAACTCTAGCCGCTGGTAATCCTGCGCAAATCCGTCGGCCTTGCCCGCTTTCCGGGCGGGCGCACTGCCGTTGAAGCTGCCATGGGTAAGCGCTTCGAGCCACACGTCAGGTGTCTTGACCGCAAAACCAAGCGCTTCAAGCCATTCGCGCGCTTCGGGTGACAGGGTGTCAGCACCGCTCATATGGGCCTAACACTCATAGCAAAGCACCGATCCTGTTCCAGCGCGCCGCGCTGAACCATGTCCACGGCTCCAGCCATTCAGCGCTGCCATCGGTGGACCACACGATCATCTCCGCGCGCCCCACAAGGTTCGCTTCGGGCACCAGCCCGGTGCCGAGACCGGCCATGGGTGGAAACCGGCTATCCATCGAGCGATCGCGGTTGTCGCCCATTACGAACAATTGACCCTCGCCAACGGTCACTTTGGTGGTCAAGTCTTCTGCCGTCACTGCCAGATCAAGCACGTCATAGCTTCGCCCGCCCGGCAGTGTTTCACGAAAGCGCGGATAGCGGCACAGCGCCTCGCCATCCTCGCTGGTAACCTCGCGCCCCCCCGAAGCGCATGGCGTGTTGGGCGAGATGGGAACTTCAAAATCGTCCAACCGCTCCTTGGCAATCGTCTCTTCGTTTAGGACTATCTGGCCTCCTCGCATGGCGACAGTGTCCCCCGGCACGCCGATCACGCGTTTGATATAGTCTTCGCCGCTGACCGGATGCTTGAAAATCACAACATCGCCGCGCGTCGGGGTGCGGGCGAGCACTCGTCCCGAGATCCACGGGGCGTCAAAAAACAGCGAATTGCGCGAATAGCCATAGGGCCATTTCGAGGCGATCAGATAATCGCCGTTCCACAGGCGCGGCTGCATGCTTTCCGAGGGAATGGAGAACGGCGCGATTATGAAAATGCGCACAATCAGGATAAGCGCGACCAGCTTGACCAGAAACATGACAAAGCCAAACAGGCTATCGTCTTTCTGAGGCTTGGGGCGCAGGTTCGGGTTGCGCAAATCATCAATACCGCGATTGTCCTGCGTGGTCAGATCGCCTTGGAGCGGTGATTGGGTCTTAACATCCATCGCAGACCTCCTTAGGCGCGCTCATGCACCTTAGCCAAGGGTGCAAACACCGGGGGACATTTCGCCTGCTATGACCACACCGTATGAAACCATCTGGAGCGCCCTCAACGCGCTGCCTGAAACGACGCTCGCCGACCTTTTCGCGGCTCAAGACGACCGCGTGGGCGCCATGTCGCAGCGACTCGAATGGCCGAGCGCCGAAGGCGAGGCGACCGGAATGCGGATTGACTTTTCCAAGACGCATCTGTCGCCCGATGCGCTCGATCTATTTGAGCAATTGGCGCAGGCGTGCGATTTCGGCGGCGCGCGCGATGCGCTGTTTTCCGGCGGCATCGTCAACCCGACAGAGGGCCGCGCGGCCAATCACGGCGCGATGCGTGGCAGTGGAACGGACGCCGATGTCGAAGAGGCGATGGCGCTGCTGGCGCGCATGGGCCTATTGGTCGATGCCATTCATGATGGCGCACTGGGCGATGTGAAGCACCTGATCCATATCGGGATTGGCGGCTCTGCGCTGGGGCCAGCTTTAGCGGTCGATGCGCTCACCCGTGACTTTGCGAAGGTTGATGTGCATGTTGTCTCCAACATTGACGGGCTCGCTTTGGAGCAGGCGTTCGCGGCGTGCGATCCGGCAGCGACGCTGATCGCGGTGGCGTCCAAGACCTTCACCACAATCGAAACGATGACCAATGCGGCAAGCGCGCTGCGGTGGCTGGAGGAGAGCGGCGTCGATGATGCCTATGGCCGCGTGGTTGCGCTGACCGCCAGCCCGGAAAAGGCGGTTGCATGGGGCGTCGATGAAACCCGCATCCTGCCCTTTCCTGAGAGTGTGGGCGGGCGATACTCGCTTTGGTCGAGCATCGGCTTTCCCGTTGCACTCGCCATCGGGATGGAGGAGTTTCGCGAATTTCTGGCCGGGGCGCAGGCGATCGATACGCATTTCCGCGAAGCAGAGGGCCGCGACAACGCGCCGCTGATGGCCGCCTTCGCCGATCAGTATTATGCGCGGATGCGCGGCTGCCAGACCCGTGCGGTGTTCGCCTATGATGAGCGGCTCGCGCTGTTTCCTGATTACCTGCAACAGCTTGAGATGGAATCGAACGGCAAGAGCGTAACCGCGACAGGAGAGCCACTAAGTGAGCCGTCGGCTCCGATTACATGGGGCGGGGTGGGGACCGATGCGCAACACGCCGTGTTCCAGCTCCTCCACCAGGGCACGCATCTGGTGCCGGTTGACTTCATCGCCAGCATCGCACCGGGCGATGATCTGGACCCCGCCCATCACCGCACTTTGCTGCTCAATTGCCTTGCGCAAGGGGCCGCGCTGATGGCGGGCAAGGCTTCGGCGGATGATCCTGCGCGCGCGTATCCGGGGGATCGGCCTTCGACGATGTTCCTTATCGATAACCTTGATCCCGCCACGCTCGGCGCGCTGATCGCGTTTCATGAGCACCGCACATTCGCCAACGCCGTGCTGATGGGGATCAATCCGTTCGATCAGTTCGGGGTTGAGCTGGGCAAGTCAATCGCCAAGCAGATCGACGCGGGCGAGGGCGAATTTGACGCGTCGACATCTGCGCTGATGGAGGCGGCGGGCTTGCGGTGAATGGTCCGCGAAGAAGCGGCAAAGCGAAGCGCTTTAGTGGCGTTCAGGCTCGGTCAAGCGCGGGTTTGCTAGGCATAATCTGCATGGTGCCAGTCAGCAGATCGCGCTGATAGCGAATCCGTACGGTTCTTCCTTGCGTCGTCCCCCCTTGCGTGGCCGTTGAACCAACTTGTGAAGGCTCTCTTTCACGCTTGAGGTTCTTCTTTGCGCATCCTGCTGCTTTTGTGCAGGAAATATGCGTCAGCCCGCAAGTTTACGCCAAGATTTGCCCTGATAGGCTTTTTGTGCCTAGTTGCCGCGCAATCATTCATACTCCCCTGAAGTCCCCGAGGTCGCAATCATGTCAATTACGTTCGCTATTTCCCTTGCCTGCGCCGCGGCCATGTGTGCCGATGGGCCGCCGGCTTCGCCAAGCGATGCGCCAACCCCTTCTGCGAGCTCTCCTGAAGTAACAACCGAAGTTCCCGAAACGCTCGCTCAGCCTGAAGTCCCAGCCACGCCTGAAGCCCTAGCGACCCCTGAAGTGCCCGTGATGGCGGAAACGCCCGACGCGTCGGACGCCGGCGCAACCGCAGGAGAAACTGGCCCTACCGCCCCCACATTGGTGGAATTCAATGGCAAGCGCCAATTCCTCAAAACGTCAAGCCGGCTGCGCGTATGGCGTCCGGAAGTCGCGTACAAGATGACGGTCGACAGCGAAGGCCATGCAGTTGATTGTAAATTAGAGAACAAGTTTCGCCGCGCTTATATAAATATGAAGCTGTGCGAAGTGCTGATGCAGCACCACACTTTTAAGCCGGCCTTGGATGAAGACAATGCCCCCGTCGAAGGCGTTTATCGTTCGCGCCTAATCTACATGGACATGCGAAACGCGGAGTAATTGAAGATGAAATTCCACCGGCCCTATGCATCGGCTGCGTTTATTGCAGCTTGTCTCTCATCTGTGCCGGTGCACGCTCAAGAGGATCAGAGCCGCCCGGTTGAGCTTGTTTCGTTTGACGGTGTTCACAAACTCAACGCAGCGGCGCGCCAGCAAGTTATCCTTACGCAAATGCTGGAATACACCCTTGTCGTGGACAAGACCGGTAGGGCAACCGATTGCAGATTGTCCCGCAAGTTCAGGCAAAAGGCGACGACATTGTCGTTTTGTCGCCCATTGATGAAATACTCGAAACTCAAACCAGCACGCGACGCGCGCGGGCAGCCCATTGAGGGCACTTACACGGCTGTGATCGACTTCAGAATGTGGATGGGGCCAGACGGGCTAGAAGCGGCGAATTGACTTTTGCGCTAAACGCGCCCATTTGCAGCGCCAAGAGGTGAGTAGGCCAGCGTGAAGCGATGCGCGATTTTTGATCGCGCCTCCAGCGGCCCCTCCCAAACCCCGAAAAATTCCTCCCTATTCACGCGGGCGGTTTCCAAACCCCGCTCCGCGCGCTGGCACCGCCATGCGCGCGCCGCATATCATATGAGTTTTCATGATCAGTTTTACCGATCTCGGGCTGTCGCAGCCCGTTCTTCAGGCACTTGACCTGAAAGGCTATTCGACGCCCACGCCGATCCAGGAGCAGGCCATCCCGCCGGTTCTGGAAGGCCGCGACCTGCTGGGTATCGCGCAAACCGGCACGGGCAAGACCGCCGCCTTCATGTTGCCGGGCATTGACCGCCTGCGCGACGCTGACAATCGCATCCCGTTCAAATCCTGCCGCATGCTGGTGCTCGCACCCACGCGCGAGCTTGCGGGTCAGATCGCTGAGAGCGCCAAAGAATACGGCGCGCTGGCGGGCCTTAAAGTGCAGTCCATCGTTGGCGGCACCAGCGTTAACAAGGATCGTAACAAGCTGCACCGCGGCACCGACGTCCTTGTCGCCACGCCGGGCCGTTTGCTTGATCTGATCGATCAGAAGGCGTTTAACCTTTCAGGCGTTGAGATTCTGGTGCTCGATGAAGCGGACCAGATGCTTGATCTGGGCTTCATCCATGCGCTGCGGCGGATCAGCCAACTGGTGCCTAAAGAGCGCCAGACGCTGTTCTTTAGCGCAACCATGCCCAAGGCTATCAAGGAGCTGGTGAAGGGCTATTGCCGCAATCCCGTTCAGGTCTCTGTCACGCCGGAAAGCACCACGGCAGAGCGGATCGATCAACACCTCTTCATGGTTCAGCAGAACGAGAAGACCGCGCTGCTCGAACTGATCCTGTCAGGGCGTCACCCGGTGCCGGGCGAGCTTGACCTTGTGCTGATCTTCACCCGCACCAAGCACGGTGCGGACCGTGTTGTGAAGAAGTTGGGGCAGGCCGGGATCAGAGCCAATGCGATCCACGGCAACAAGGCGCAGGGCCAGCGTCAGCGCGCGCTTGATGAGTTCAAGCGTGGCAAGACCAAGATCCTGATCGCAACCGATGTCGCCGCGCGTGGAATTGATATTCCGGGCGTCAGCCACGTCATCAATTACGAATTGCCCAATGTGCCTGAGCAATATGTGCACCGCATCGGCCGCACCGCGCGCGCCGGGCGCGATGGGGTTGCGATTGCCTTTTGCGCCGAGGATGAGCGCGCTTACCTGAAGGATATTCAAAAGACGACCGATGCGAGCATGGAACGGCTCGCGCTGCCTGACAATTTCCGCGCGGTGGTCGAAGGCGTCGGCCCGACCAAGCCGGCCCCTCGCGGGGCAACGCGGGTTTCAGCCAAGAAAGTCCGGCCCAAGCCAATGGGCGGCGAAAAATCGGAAGGCAAACCCAAGCACAAGCACCAGGCCCGCAAGGGCAAGCCGCAGGGCAAGCGGCCCGGTGGCCCTAATGACGGCGGGCGTGACGGCGGACGCGAGGGCGGGCGTGATGGCGGTCCGGGCGGCGGAGCGCGTCGCGGCGGCGGCAACCGGCGCGGCGGACCGCGCTCTGGCGGCGGCGGCGGCGGTGGACGGCCCGGTGGGCGTCCTGGTGGGCGTCCTGGTGGACGCTCCGGCGGTGCGCCCCGCGCGCAATCTGCCGCAGGCTGACCGAGAGGCATTCTCAAACCATATCTTAACCACGCCAAGCCTATGTGTGCGCACGAGAATTATCCCCTAAGTTGAGGAGGCACGTGCGCACATGATCAGGACCGAAACCACTTTGGTCGTGGGCGCAGGCGCGAATTGCGAAATCGAAATGCCCGATGGCGCGGAATTGCTTTCGCGCATCGCGGCAGGTTTCGATTTTGAGCGGCTCGGCACGCAGGTGCAGACCCGCGATATGGTGGCGCTGGCCCGCATTTTTGAAGATGTCGCCCCGCGCCTCAAAACGACCTATGACGCGCTGATTGAGGCGGGGCAGACGATCAAGCAAGCAAGCCGCGTGACGAGCTCGATTGATGCGGTGTTGGAGCAATATGGCTCTGACAACGCCAATGTGATCGCTGCGGGCAAGATAGCGCTTGCTTATTACACGCTTCAAAACGAAGCCAAATCAACGCTGGCGGTAGAGCCGCGCGATGCGGGCGATCTGCCTCTGCGTGGCTCGGAAAACTGGCTCTTCCAGCTTGGCCAACTCATCACAAAGGGCGTGCCGCGTGCGCAGGCGGAGCAGTGTTTCGACAAGCTCTCGATTGTGTGTTTCAATTATGACCGCTCTATCGAGCATTACCTGCCATGGGTCCTCAGCATGGCGTTCGGCATGGACCTTGAGGAAGCGCGCCTGCTGGTCAGCACGCATCTGCGCATCGTCCACCCCTATGGCTCTCCGGGCACGCTGCCGTGGATTTTTGGCGCAGGCGAGCCGTGTGAGTGGGGCGATCAGGAGCCAGAAGACTGGCTCGCGCTGGCAAAGGGCATTTACACCGCCTCGGAACGCGGGCGCGACAAGCGCTTTTCCAGCTTCCTGATGGCTGAAATTGCGCAGGGCCAAAGGCTCGGTTTTCTGGGCTTCGGCTTTGACCCGATGAACACCTCGATGCTGTTTGACCGGGTGCTGGACCATGATCCTGATGTGATGGTGGCGCTGACCGGGATTGGCGATGGTACCAAGAAGGCCGTACATCACCTGCTAAAGCGCAACACCGGCGTCAAAGACCCGGACCTGATCACCATCGCCGATTGCAAGGCGTATAAGCTGCTGCAGGATAACGGGCTCTTTCTGGAAACCTGACGCTTGGCATTGTCGGGCCATAGGGCCATATCGCGCACAACTGGACAGGAGCGCGACCGGCCATGGCTGAGCAGCAATACGATTACGATCTCTTCACCATCGGCATAGGCTCTGGCGGCGTTCGCGCCAGCCGGGTTGCCGCAGCGCATGGCGCGCGGGTAGCCGCGGCAGAGGAATACCGCGTGGGCGGCACCTGCGTTATTCGCGGCTGCGTGCCCAAGAAGATGCTGGTGTACGGCGCGCACTTCGCTGAGGATCTGGAAGACGCCAAGCAATTTGGCTGGGACATTCAGGGCAAGAGCTTTGACTGGGTGCGCTTGCGCGATATCGTTCAGAATGATGTGACCCGGCTTGAAGGCCTCTATGGCGAGACCCTCTCCAATCACGATGTGACCGTGTTTAACGAGCGCGCCGAGATCACCGGGGAGCACGAGATCACGCTGGCGAGCGGCAAGGTTATCACCGCCAAATACATTCTGATCGCGACCGGCGCGCAGCCGCACCGGCCCGAGTTTGAAGGCAATGATCTGTGCATCACCTCCAACGAAGCCTTCCATTTGGATGAAGTGCCACGCCGCATCCTGATTGCGGGTGGCGGCTATATCGCGAATGAGTTTGCAGGCATCTTCAACGAGTTCGGCAGCAAGGTGACAATTGCCAATCGCTCCGATGTGATCCTGCGCGGCTATGACGATGCCTTGCAGGACCGCTTGCTGCGCATTTCCATGAGCAAGGGGATCGAGTTCTGCTTCAACGTGCAGTTCGAATATGTGCGCCGGAATGACGATGGCACCCTGACGGCCAAGCTTACCGGGCACGAAAAGCGCACCTTCGACCAGGTGATGCTCGCCACGGGCCGCACGCCCAACACAGCCGGACTGGGATTGGAGACAGTCGGGGTCGAGTTGGGCGACAAGGGTGAGATCAAGGTCGATGCCTATTCAAAAACCAATGTCGATCACATTTACGCGGTGGGCGATGTGACCGACCGTGTGCAACTGACCCCGGTCGCCATCCGCGAGGGGCAGGCCTTTGCTGACAGCGTGTTTGGCGGGGTTGAACCCTATGCGGTGGACCATTCCTGCATTCCCAGCGCTGTCTTCAGCCACCCCCCGATCGCGTCGGTTGGCCTGACCGAAGGCGAAGCGCGCAACACGCTCGGCTCGATTCGCGTCTTCCAGTCCGATTTCCGCCCGATGAAAAACGTCGTTGCAGGCCGCAGCGAGAGGGGCCTTTACAAGATGATCACGGACGCTGCGACGGACCGGATCGTGGGTGTGCATATGATCGGACCAGAGAGCCCGGAGATCATGCAAGCGGCGGCCGTGGCGGTCAAAGCGGGCCTCACCAAAGCGGACTTCGACGCGACCACCGCGATCCACCCGACCATGGCTGAAGAGCTGGTCCTGCTGAAATAAGGCTGAGCGCATGTACCTTGCGGGCAAAAGCGCGCTGCTGACCGGCGGCACCAACGGCATCGGGCGCGAGCTCGCCTTTCAACTGAAGGCCAAGGGCGCACAAGTCATCACCACCGGCCGCAACGCTGAACGCGTGGCGGCGATGCGCGCTGAGAGCTTTGAAGTGATCACAGCCGACCTGTCCAACGCGGCAGGGGTTGATGCGCTGATCGCGGCGGTGCGCGGTCGCAGCATTGATATCCTGATCAACAATGCAGGCCAGCTCGTCGATCACGATTTTCGCAAAGGCACCCCTGATGCCGACGCAAGCGATGATGCGATCTACGCCAATCTCAACGCGCCGATTCGCTTGAGCGTGGGACTGATCGATACACTCAAAGCTCAAAGCGAAGCGGCGATTGTCAATGTCACGTCCGGCCTCGCCATCGCACCGGCCGCGCGCCAGCCAGTCTATTGCGCGACGAAATCGGGTTTGCGCTTTTACACGCTGGCCTTGCGCGAGCAGCTCAAGGGTACCGGTATCCGCGTGATCGAAGCGCTGCCGCCCGTGGTCGATACGCAGATGAATGATGGCACTAAAATGTCCAAGATGCCGGCCGATGAATGCGCGCGCCAGATTGTCACTGCGCTGGAGAAGGGCTGGGGTGAAGCCAATATCGGTCTGACCAAAGCGCTCCGAATGGCTGAAAGCGTCTCGCCTGCGCTGGCGCGAAAGGTCACTCTGCGGTTCTAGCGCGGAACAGTGATTTTGATACGTTGACCCTGGGGCGAGGCTGCGGCAACGACCTTGGCACGATTTTAAGTGCCAAGGAGAGCTCATGTCCGCCAATATCGATGAAATGGAACGCCGCCGCGAAGCTGCCCGCATGGGCGGCGGGCAAAAGCGGATCGACGCGCAGCACGCCAAAGGCAAACTGACCGCGCGCGAGCGGCTCGACGTGCTGTTGGACGAAGGCTCGTTCGAGGAAGTCGATACCTATGTCGAGCATGATTGCATGGATTTCGGCATGGAAACCCAGCGCATTCCCGGCGACGGGGTGGTCACCGGCTCAGGCACGATAAACGGTCGCCTTGTCTATGTATTCAGCCAGGACTTCACCGTTTTTGGCGGCTCCCTGTCAAAGCGCCACGCAGAGAAGATCTGCAAGATCATGGACGCCGCGATGAAGGTGGGTGCGCCGGTTATCGGCCTTAACGATTCAGGCGGCGCGCGCATTCAAGAGGGCGTCGCCAGTCTTGGAGGCTATGCCGAGGTGTTTCAGAAAAACGTGCTCGCCAGCGGTGTTGTCCCGCAGATCAGCCTCATCATGGGGCCATGCGCGGGCGGGGCGGTGTATTCGCCTGCGATGACGGACTTCATCTTCATGGTGAAGGACTCGTCCTATATGTTCGTCACCGGGCCGGACGTGGTGAAGACAGTCACCAATGAAGTTGTGACGCAGGAAGAACTCGGCGGCGCGATCACGCACACGACCAAGACCAGCGTTGCTGATGTTGCTTACGAAAACGATATTGAGGCGCTGCTCGCGACGCGGCGGTTCTTTGACTATCTGCCGCTCTCCAACCGCCCTGAGGCAACCGGCGAAATGGGGCCGCAAATCCCGACAGCCGACCCGTGGGACCGCGAAGAGCCGAGCCTCGATACAATCATCCCTGACAATGCCAACCAGCCCTATGACATGCACGAGGTGATCACGAAAACGCTGGATGAAGGCGATTTCTTCGAGGTTCAGCCCGCTCATGCGGCGAACATTATCTGCGGCTTCGGCCGGGTCGAAGGCCGTACAGTGGGCGTGGTCGCGAACCAGCCCATGGTGCTCGCCGGAGTTCTCGATATTGCGAGCTCCAAGAAAGCGGCGCGCTTCGTGCGGTTCTGCGACGCGTTTGAAATCCCGATTGTGACCTTTGTCGACGTCCCCGGCTTCCTGCCCGGCACCGCGCAGGAACTGGGCGGCATCATCAAGCACGGTGCAAAGCTGCTTTTCGCCTATGCCGAAGCGACCGTGCCTAAAATCACGATTATCACGCGAAAGGCTTATGGGGGCGCGTATGACGTGATGGCCTCAAAGCATCTGCGCGGCGATTTGAACTACGCATGGCCCACGGCGGAGATCGCGGTGATGGGCGCGAAGGGCGCGGTGGAGATTATCTTCCGGCAGGACCGGGATGATCCGGAAAAGATTGCCGAGAAAACCAAGGAATACGAAGACCGCTTCGCCAATCCGTTTGTGGCAGCGCAGCGCGGCTATATAGACGAGGTAATCCACCCGCACTCAACGCGGCGTCGGGTCGCGCTTGGCTTGCGCAAACTGCGGACGAAGCAGCTGGAGAACCCGTGGAAGAAGCACGACAATATTCCGTTGTGAGGATGTATGGCTTGGTTGTTTGCCCGAAAAGTTGAATTCATGGTTTGGCCGCAAAGAGGCCTCCGGTTAACCGCAATTGAGGAACGAAAGCCCTCTGCTAACCAATTTGGCCTTGAGGCCGGTGCTATCGGATACTCCTGTTCAATATCCTCGGGCAGGGAAAAGTCGGAGCAGTATTTTCTCCAATGGGGCGACGATGATGAACTGCCAGAGACTTTTTTTGGTGAGGCGACAATCAGCGAAGATAAGCGAAGTGTCTCTTTAGAGCTTCGAGTCCCGGAGGATGCCTTTAATCGGCTTTTCTCTGACTTGTTGTCCGTGCCGGCTTTTGGCGTTGAGATCGATGTTTCTACCTCGCAGCCCCGGCTAAGTTTCGGCTCCACAAGTAAGGCCCTTGTCGATGCGGAATTTCGACTATCTCTTGAAAGGATCGACAACGAATGAAACTAGGCCGCTTAAACCACGTGGGCGTTGCCACGCCTTCCATCGCCGATAACATCGCGCATTATTGCGACATTATGGGCGCGACCTCAATCTCGGACGAAATCATCCTTGAAAGCCGCGGCCTCAAGGTCGTGTTCGTCAACACGCCCACGCACTCCGGAATGGATGGCACTCAGATCGAACTGATCGAAGAGCTCAACCCAGGCAAAACCGCGATCTCCGCATTCCTCGCCAAGAACCCGGCGGGCGGTCAGCATCATGTGTGCTTTGAGGTCGAGGATATTGATGCCGCGCGCGCTTGGTTTGAGGGCAAGGGCAAGCGTATCCTTGGCCCCACCATCCCCGGCGCGCACGGGACGCCTATCTTTTTCGTGCATCCCAAGGATATGCAGGGCATGCTTACCGAGATTATGGAGACGCCGAAAGGCGCGCATTGAGACTTTTCCGTCACCCCGGCATGGGCTGGGGTCTCAGGCGGCTTTAGATACCAGCCTTTGCTGACATGACGATTTCCGGGAGAGACAATTGACCTACGAAACCATCCGCGTTGACACTGATGGTCCGCTGACCACCATCACCCTGAACAAGCCCGACCGGCTTAACGCCATGGCCCCGCAAATGGCGCATGAGATCGGGCAGGTGTTTTATGATCTGGGAGAGACCCGCGCTATCCTGATCACAGGCGAGGGCAAGGGTTTTTGTTCAGGCGCGGACCTTTCCGCTCGCGGTGATGGCAGCGCGCTGGGCTCAAAAGGCGGCAGTCACGAAGCGCTCACCCAGCATTATAATCCGATGATTAACCAAGTGCTGCGCGCCGAAGTGCCCGTGATCTGTGCGATCAACGGCCCAGCGGCGGGCGTCGGGTGTTCGCTCGCGCTCGCAGCCGACTTCACCATCGCCGCTCAGCGCGCCTATTTTCTGCAGGCCTTCGTCAATATCGGCCTTGTGCCCGATGGCGGTTCCACCTGGTTGCTCACCAAGAAAATTGGCCGTGCGCGCGCCACCCGCATGATGATGCTGGGCGAGAAAATCGGCGCGGAGCAGGCCGAAGAATGGGGCTTGATCTACAAATGCGTCGCCGACGAACTGCTGATGGACGAAGCGCTCGCACTGGCGGAAAAGCTTGCCAACGGGCCGACCATTGCGCTTGGGCACATCAAGCGCAACATTGCGACGGCGCTGGATGGCAGCGTTCAGGACGTGGTCCTCGCCGAGGCTGAAGCGCAGCGCATTGCAGGCGCTTCGCAAGACGCGATGGAAGGCGGCATGGCCTTCCTGCAAAAGCGCAAAGCCGAATTCAAGGGCGCATAGGCGTACGTCTATTCGTCACCCTGAACTTGTTTCAGGGTCCATCTTGCGACACTTACAGGCACTCGCCGCCGAGGAATGGATGCTGAAACAAGTTCAGCATGACGGGATTATAGTGACATGACCGACAAACCAACCCCCGCCGATTGGAAAGCCCTCGCTGATAAGGAATCGAAGGGCCGCGATCTGACTGTCGAAACGCCCGAAGGTTTCGCGATCAAGCCGTTGTATACGGGCGAGGATCACGCCGATTGGGATCCGGGCCTGCCCGGCTTTGCACCCTTCACGCGCGGGGTTAAGGCGAGCATGTATGCCGGGCGCCCGTGGACGATCCGCCAATATGCGGGCTTTTCGACCGCAGAGGAATCGAACGCGTTTTACCGCCGCAATCTGGCGGCGGGGCAAAAGGGGCTTAGTGTTGCCTTCGATCTTGCCACGCACCGTGGTTATGACAGCGATCACCCACGCGTGGTCGGCGATGTCGGCAAAGCGGGCGTTGCGATTGACACTGTTGCGGACATGGAAATCCTGTTCGACCAGATCCCGCTCGACACTATGAGCGTCTCCATGACGATGAACGGGGCGGTGATCCCCGTCATGGCGTTCTTCATCGTCGCGGGTGAGCGTCAGGGCGTGGCCGTAGAAAAGCTCTCTGGCACGATCCAGAACGACATTCTCAAAGAGTTCATGGTCCGCAACACGTATATCTATCCGCCCGAGCCCAGTATGCGGATCATTTCAGACATCATTGCATACACGTCCGCCAATATGCCGAAATTCAACAGCATTTCGATCAGCGGCTATCACATGCATGAGGCCGGGGCGACAGCGGTGCAGGAGCTTGCCTTCACCATTGCCGATGGCAAGGAATACGCCAAGCGCGCGATGGCCACTGGCCTCGATATTGATGCTTTTGCGGGCCGCCTCAGCTTCTTCTTTGGCATCGGCATGAACTTTTTCATGGAAATCGCCAAATTGCGCGCCGCGCGCACCTTGTGGTGGCGCGTCATGGACGATCTGGGCGCGAAGTCTGACCGCTCCAAGATGCTGCGCACGCACTGCCAGACCAGCGGCGTGAGCCTGCAGGAGCAGGACCCGTACAACAACGTGATCCGCACCACGGTGGAGGCTCTGGCGGCAACTCTGGGCGGCACGCAATCGCTGCACACCAACGCGCTCGATGAAGCCATCGCGCTGCCCACCGATTTCTCCGCCCGCATCGCGCGTAATACGCAATTGGTGCTGCAAGAGGAAAGCGGGATTACGCAGGTCGTCGATCCGCTTGGTGGTTCGCACTATATCGAGGCGCTGACCGCGACTTTGGTCGACGAGGCTGAAAAGCTGATGGCCGATGTGGACGCGGCGGGCGGGATGACGGCCTATGTCGACACCGGAGCGCCCAAGGCCGCGATAGAGCGCGCGGCGGCGGAAAAGCAGACCAAGGTGGATCGCGGCGAAACTGTTATCGTGGGCGTCAACAAGTATCGCCTTGCCGAAGAAGAGCAGATCGACACGCTCGATATTGACAACGCAAAGGTGCGCAAAGACCAGATTGAGCGGCTCGCAAAGGTGCGCGAGGCCCGAGATGAAACGGCATGTCGTGCGGCTCTGAAGGCGCTTACTGAGGGGTGCAAGGCTGGTGGCAATGTCCTGGACCTCGCCGTCGCCGCCGCGCGCGAAGACGCGACGCTGGGCGAAATCTCCGCCGCGATGGAAGAGGTCTTCGGCCGCCATGATGCGACACCCATGCCGGTCAGCGGCGTCTATGCGAGCGCCTACGAATTTGACCGCCGCTGGGAGCAGGTCACTAATGGCGTCGATGCCGTCGAGCGACGTTTGGGTCGCAAGCCGCGCATCATGGTCGCCAAGATGGGCCAGGACGGGCACGATCGCGGCGCGAATGTGATCGCCAGCGCGTTCAGCGACATGGGCTTTGAGGTCGTCTCAGGTCCGCTGTTCCAAACGCCCGATGAAACGCGCGACATGGCCTTGGCAAAGGATGTGGACGTGATCGGCGCGAGCAGCCTTGCCGCAGGTCACAAAACGCTGATCCCCGAACTGATCCGATTGCTGAAAGAAGCGGGGCGCTCGGATATCAAAGTCACCGCCGGCGGCGTCATCCCGCCGCAAGACTACGATTTCCTGCGCGAGGCAGGCGTGCAGGGGATCTACGGCCCCGGTTCCAACGTGGTCGAATGCGCCGCGGATATCCTGACGTTGCTGGGTCACAATATGCCGCCGCTGGACAGCGTTTTGGATGAGGCGGCGGAGTGAGACTAAGCGCCGTCCGCTTCCTGCTCGCACTGGCGTCTTGGTCGTTATCGACAGTGCCCGTTTGGGCATGCGTCATTCCGCGCGATATCGCTGCTGAACGCACGCAATGGGAGAGAATCGAGGGCGAGTATCACCAAGCCAGTTCTTTCGACGTGCCGAAGCTTCACATTAGTGAGAAGACTTGGATTTATAAAAGTAGCGGCGATTGGGAAGAGGGTGGACCATTTCAGTTGCGTTGGGTGGTCACTTGGCGCTTTGGGCACATCGTCGATCGAGAAGGCAACCGAATTGAAACGTACCATCGCACTTCCGACTTCGAGACAACGTGTGGTGAGGCCGAGGGTCCTGAGGGCGATGAGAAGGGCGCATTCTATATTCAGATCAATCCCACTGATGACCGATATTACATTCACGACTGGGCAGACCCATCTGAAGGGCCCGCCGACCAGCACAACTGAGCCGTTCAAGCCGAGCCTGTCTAGGCGCTACTCTGTTTTAAGTGACGGTATAAAACCAAAAACGGCCCTTTGACAGGCTCAGGGCGAGCGGGAATTTAGATTTTGACCAAAACACAAAGCGATTGGACCCGCGAAGAGATTGCGGACCTCTTCGACCTCCCTTTCACCGAACTGCTGTTCCAAGCCGCCAGCACCCACCGCGAAAACCATCCGCCCGAACAGATCCAGCTGTGCACGCTACTTAGCATCAAGACTGGCGGATGCCCCGAGGATTGCGGCTATTGCTCGCAATCAGTGAAGGCCGATAGCGGCGTTGAAGCAACCAAGTTGATGGATGTGCAGGCCGTGCTCCAACGCGCGGCACAGGCGAAGGACGCCGGGTCGCAGCGCTTCTGCATGGGCGCGGCTTGGCGCAACCCGAAGGACCGCGACATGCCCGCAATCGTCGAGATTGTGAAAGGCGTCTCGGATATGGGGCTGGAGACCTGCATGACGCTTGGCATGTTGGAGCCGCATCAGGCCGAGCAGCTCGCCGAAGCGGGGCTCGACTATTACAATCACAACATTGATAGCTCGCCCGAATATTACGAGCGCGTGATTTCAACGCGCGATTTCCAGTGCCGCTTGGACACGCTCGATCATGTGCGCAAAGCAGGCATCAATGTGTGCAGCGGCGGAATCGTGGGCATGGGAGAGACGCGCGAGGATCGCGTGGGCTTTATCCACACGCTCGCAACGCTCGAAGCGCATCCCGAGAGCGTGCCGATCAACGCGCTGGTCCCGGTCAAGGGCACAGTGCTGGGCGATATGCTGGCGGACACACCAATGGCCCAGATCGACGATATCGAGTTCGTGCGCACCGTCGCGGTGGCGCGCATCACCATGCCGATGAGCATGGTGCGGCTTTCTGCCGGGCGCGAAAGTATGTCCGAGGCCACACAGGCGCTCTGCTTCCTCGCGGGCGCGAACTCGATTTTCACTGGCGACAAATTGCTGACTGCGCCCAATGCGGGCGATGACAGTGATGGGGCGTTGTTTGCGAAACTGGGCCTGACAGCGTTGCAAGGCGAGGAGCCGATCCAAGCTTGCAAACAGGCCGAACCAGCCCAATAGCAGCGGAAAACCCGCGTTCTCGTTCGAGAGGAATGATCCATTGACCGACCTGCCCCCCGAAACCCGGCCCGAAACCCTCTCCGTCCATGCCGGCACGCAGCCTGACCCCGCGACCAACGCGCGGATCACGCCGATCTACCAGACCTCCAGCTACGTCTTCGACAGCGCCGAGCACGCGGCGAACCTGTTTTCGCTGGCGGAATTCGGCAACATCTACAGCCGCATCATGAACCCCACCAATGATGCGCTGGAAAAGAAGATCACCGCATTGGAAGGCGGCGTAGGCGCGTTGGGGGTTGCCTCTGGCCATGCGGCGCAACTGCTGGCTTTTCACACGCTGATGGAGCCGGGGTGCAACATCGTCGCGGCGAAGAAGCTGTATGGCGGATCGCTCAACCAGCTGGGCGAGGCGTTCAAGAAATTCGGGTGGGAAACCCGCTTTGTCGATACCGATGAGCCGGAAAATGTCCACGCGGCGATGGATGACAAGACGCGATGCGTCTTCATCGAAAGCCTCGCCAATCCCGGCGGTGTCGTCAGCGATATCGCCGCGATTGCCGCCATCGCGCATGATGGCGGTGTGCCGCTGATGGTCGACAACACAATGGCGACGCCCGCACTGTGCCGTCCGTTCGAGTATGGCGCGGACATCGTGGTGCATTCGGCGACGAAGTTCCTGAACGGCCACGGCAA
Organism: Pseudomonadota bacterium; assembly: GCA_039815245.1. Classification (GTDB taxonomy): domain Bacteria; phylum Pseudomonadota; class Alphaproteobacteria; order Sphingomonadales; family Sphingomonadaceae; genus Erythrobacter. Next base: position 109,122 of record JBCBZR010000001.1, read on the forward strand.
TGCGATCGGCGGTCTGCTGGTTGATAGCGGCAAGTTTGACTGGAAGGCGCAGGGCGACAAGTTCCCCTCGCTGACCCAGCCCAATGGATCGTATCACGGCGCGGTGCTGGTCGATGCGCTGGAGCCGGTTGGCCCGATTGCGTTCATCATTGCGTGCCGCGTTCTAGGCCTGCGTGATCTCGGTCCGGCGATGGCTCCGATGAACGCTTTCCTTGCGCTGACCGGGATGGAGACGCTGCATCTGCGCATGGAGCGGCATTGCGAAAATGCCAAGGCGCTGGCCGAATGGCTGACCGCGCAGCCGGAGGTCGCATGGGTCAGCTATGCCGGGCTGCCGGACAATCCATACCATGCGCATGCGCTCAAATATCTCGGCGGCAAGGGCGGGGCGGTGTTCACCTTTGGCCTGAAGGGCGGCTATGATGCAGGCGTGAAGCTGGTTTCCAGCCTTAAGCTTTTCAGCCATTTGGCGAACATTGGTGACACGCGCTCGCTGATCATCCACCCCGCCTCAACCACGCACAGCCAGCTTTCTGAAGAGGAATTGCTGTCCGCGGGCGCAGGCCCTGACGTGGTGCGCATCTCGGTCGGCATTGAGCATATCGACGATATCAAGGCCGACCTTGCAGCAGGGCTTGCAGAGCTGGGGTGACCCTCGGCTTTTCCGTCAACGATCTGCTGCCCAAGGCGCGCGGGGGCGGGCAGTTGCGCATGGGTTTGGCAAAGCTCTCCGAACGCGACTGGCTACAACCTCATCCCGATCTTGCCGAGCGGGCCGATGGTTTTGCCGATTATCCCGAGGGCGTTCAGCTTACCCGCTATGCCGAAGAACCGGGGCGAGAGCTTGCCGAATTGATCGGCGTTGAGGGCGGGCTACCCGAAGCAGCGGCGAATGCGCATGAGGATATGTGCCTGCTTCAGCGCTTTGCCGGGGAGGAGCAATATCGCCTGATCGGCGCGGCTGTCGCGTGGCCCACTGATTGGCACCCAAAGAACAAGATCGGCCTGCCGCTACGCGCGCTCCATGCACCGATTGCGGGGTATGAAACGCAACTTGCGACCGGCGTGGACCGCTTCATGGAAACGCTCAAACCCGGCGCAATCTATGGCCGGTGCAATTGGTTTATCGCGCCGACGGGTGCCAAGCGATGGCTCGCGAGCGAATTGCCTGATCGTCCTTTTGCGCAAGTGACCGCTGCTAATGCGGGCGAGGCATTGTTCGTGCGCTCAGAGCGCCAGACGCTGCGCCGTCTGCCCGACACGCGAGCAATCCTCTTTACCATCGGTGTCTATGTCAGCCCGCTTGGCGCATTGAGCAATTGTAATCTGAACCAACTTGCCGCGGCGACGCAGACGCTTGTGAGCGGGGAGGGCGAGCGGCGCGGAACGCCAGCCTACGCGGCAGCGCTCAAAGCCTTCGCCAAGGCCCAAATCCGCTAGCTTGCCCCAACGTCATCAAGGCGGCATAGGCGGTCCAGCACATACACGAAATCACGTGAGGGACGCTGCTCTTGTTTTCGAAAATCCTGATTGCCAACCGCGGTGAGATTGCCTGCCGTGTCATCACCACCGCCCGCCGGATGGGCATTGCCACCGTCGCGGTCTATTCAGACGCCGATGCCCGCGCGCCGTTCGTGCGCATGGCGGATGAGGCGGTCCATATCGGCCCGGCGCCCGCATCGGAAAGCTACCTGCTTCCCGAAAAGATCATCGCCGCGTGCAAGGAAACCGGCGCTGAAGCGGTGCATCCAGGCTATGGTTTCCTGTCCGAGCGCGCGAGCTTTGTTGAAGCGCTTGAGGCGGAAGGCATCGTCTTTATCGGACCGCCGCCGAACGCGTTGGCCGCGATGGGTGATAAGATCGAATCCAAAAAGCTTGCGGGCGCTGCGGGCGTCAACATCGTCCCCGGCTTTGTGGGCGAAATCCGCGATACCGAGCACGCGATCGAGATTTCGGACGAGATCGGCTATCCGGTGATGATGAAGGCATCCGCCGGCGGCGGGGGCAAGGGCATGCGCCTGGCGTTCTCCGAAACGGATGTGCGCGAAGGGTTCGAAGCGACCAAGCGGGAAGGGCTCAACTTTTTTGGCGATGACCGTGTTTTCATTGAAAAATTCATTGAAAACCCGCGCCATATCGAAATTCAGATCCTGGGCGATAAGCACGGCAATGTGCTGTACCTGAACGAACGCGAATGCTCTATCCAGCGCCGCCACCAAAAGGTCGTCGAAGAGGCGCCTTCGCCATTTGTGACTCCCAAAATGCGCAAGGCAATGGGTGAGCAATGCGTCGCCTTGGCGCGCGCGGTTGATTACCATTCAGCGGGCACGGTGGAGCTGATCGTCAGCGGGGCGGACCCGACAGGAGAGAGTTTCTACTTCCTGGAAATGAACACCCGCCTTCAGGTGGAGCACCCGGTGACCGAAGCGATCACCGGGGTTGATCTGGTTGAACAGATGATCCGTGTTGCGGCGGGTGAAGAGCTGACGCTGCGGCAGGACGACATCGGGATCGACGGCTGGTCGATCGAAAACCGCGTCTATGCCGAGGACCCCTATCGCGGCTTCCTTCCGTCAACCGGGCGGCTGATCGAGTATTCGCCAACCATTCCGGGCTGGACCGAAGACGCCGAAGTCGCAGGCAAGCCCCGGCGCGGCGTCGCGCATGGGGCGGGCGGCTTGCGCGTGGATGATGGCGTGTTCGAAGGCGGTGAGGTCTCGATCTATTACGATCCGATGATCGCGAAGCTGATCACTTGGGCCCCCACTCGCGAAGAAGCCGCTGACTTGCAGATCGAAGCGCTCGATGCTTTCCGCATCAAGGGGCTGGGCCACAATGTCGATTTCCTCAACGCGATCATGCAGCATGACCGCTTTCGCTCGGGCGAGCTGACTACGGGCTTTATCGCCGAGGAATATCCGGATGGCTTTATGGGCGCCCCGATCAGCGAAGAGTTTCAACGGCGGCTGGCGGCGATTTGTGCTGGCAACGAGTTCACTTGGCAAAATCGGGCTATGCGGATTTCTGGCCAGCTTGATGGTGATGACGGCCAGACAGGCGTGATGCGCACGACGGCGGAGTGGATGGTCAAAATCGGTAGCATGAGCCATGAGGTCATTCTGGGTGAGGGGCACGCCATCGTTGATGGTCACCGCATCGAAGGCGGATGCGACTGGATGCCGGGGATGGTCAAAGCGAATGCATGGCACGATGATGGCACGCCGTTCGGCTTGATTGTTGAGCGTGATGGAGCGCATTGGGTCATCACCACCAGAGGTGCATCGACCCGCGCGCTCGCGCTGCCGCTCAGCCTCAAACAGCATGAAAGCCTGATGATCGAGAAGGAGCCGCCTGATCTTTCGAAGATGCTGATCTGCCCAATGCCCGGAATGCTGATGAAGCTGCACGTCCGCGAAGGCGAAGTGGTGCAAGCTGGCCAACCGCTCGCGACGGTCGAAGCTATGAAGATGGAGAACATCCTGCGCGCTGAGAAAGAGGGCACGATTGCCAGCATCAACGCCGCCGAAGGGGATAGCCTTGCCGTGGATGCGGTGATTCTCGAGCTGAGGTGATTCGCGCGCGGTTACGCGGATTCGCGCAGGCCTTTCGTCAAAGTAGCGTTAACTTTTGGCCTCAGATACGCGCCATTTTGGTATTCTCATTCTCTCAAATGCCTGAATCTTCAGTGATAAGGCGATTTAGCCGCGCCGTTTATACACAATAAGACTGGCGAAAATTTCGCTAATGACGGATGATCCGTGCAGTGCTGAGGCGCGGTATGGATCGCTTGCTCTTGGCGTAATTTTGGATTGGGGGATTGTGATATGGCTAGAAGTGGGACCGGATACTTCGACCGGAAAGGCAATTTCTTCAAGTCACCGCGCGATGCGACGGTGAGCGACTTGGCGGCATTGCTCGGTCAGATTGGCGATGGTGAGAGCCTTGCGCCCGGTATTGCGCATATGATGCTGGAACGGCGCGGTGAGATTGAATCGCTGTTCGCTGATCATGACGCGATGATGGCGGAAGCGGAGACCAAGGTTACCGAAATCGGCGGCAAGGTTTCAAAGCTGCCCCAGCGCTGATTGCGCTGCGGCGCTGACGCACATCAACCGTCAATAATCGCCACGGCTCTAATCCAGCCGGCGCTGGCGCGTTCGATTTTCACAGGGAAGCAGCTGAGCGTGAAGCCTGTCGCAGGCAGCGCGCCAAGATTGGTGAGCTTTTCGATCTGGTAATAGGGCCGGATGCGACCAGCCTTGTGCCCTTCCCAGATGATCGACGGGTCGCGGGTCTTGGCCCAGCGCTTGGCGGTGTGGCTGAAGGGCGCGTCCCAGCTCCATGCATCCGTGCCGACAACTTCGACGCCATTCTCGGTGAGCCACAAGGTCGCCTCTGCGCCTAAACCAACGCCCTGATCCGTGAAATTTTCCGTGCCATAGACCGCGCCTGATTGGATCAGCACAATATCGAGCGGCTGAAGGGTGTGCGAGGTGGCTGCGAGCGCTGCCTCAACCTCGGCAGCGCTGACCACATGGCCGTGCGGCAGGTGCGAGAAATCCAGCTTCACCCCAGGGCGCAGGAACCGGTCAAGCGGGGCTTCATCAATGCTAGGAGCCGCCCGTTGGCCATCATCCGTGGTCGAATGAAAATGCCACGGCGCGTCCATATGGGTGCCATTATGCGTGGAAAGCTGCACCATTTCGACCGCCCAGCCTTCGCCATCGGGCAAGTCTTCCTTGGTCAGGCCCGGAAAGAACATCGCGATCTGCTGCCAGGTGTCCTCATGCGTCATGTAGGTCACTTGCGGGCGCATGACGTCCGGATCGGAGATCACATCATTAGTGATCGGGATCGAAAGGTCGATAAAGCAGGTCATGTAAGAGCGGGTCTGGCCGACGCGGGAGCTTGCAATTGCTCATCCAGAAACGCAGCGACATCGCTCAGGTCAACATCGCGCGCGAGATAGGCGTCTCCGATGCCGCGCAGCAGCAGGAAGGGCAGCGTGCCAGCCTCCATCTTCTTGTCATGACGCATATGATCAACCAGCTTCGCCCCGTAGCCTGAAAGGCCCAGCGCGCTGATCTCAGCGGGCAGTCCCGATGCCGCGATTACCCGGGCGGCGCGCTCGGCATCTTCGTCAGGCAAGTCCCCGCGCCGCGCCGAATACCGCGCTGCCAGAACCATGCCCAGCGCGACCGCTTCGCCGTGAAGCAGGCGGTCTGAAAAGCCAGTTTCCGCTTCGAGCGCATGGCCAAAAGTGTGCCCGAGGTTTAGCAGCGCGCGCGCGCCGGTGGTCTCGCGCTCATCCTCTTCGACGATGCGCGCCTTGGCGCGAATGCTTGTGGCGATAGCGCGTAGCAGCGCATCGGGTTCGCGCGCTAGCACGGCGCTGCCGTGCGCTTCGAGCCATGCGAAGAACCCCGCATCGCCCAACAGGCCGTATTTGATCACTTCAGCAAATCCCGCGCGCATTTCGCGGTCGGGAAGCGTATCGAGCACGAGCGGATCAATCAGCACCGCGCTGGGCTGGTGAAACGCGCCGATCAGGTTCTTGCCAGCGGCGGTGTTGATGGCCGTTTTGCCCCCCACGGAACTGTCGACTTGCGAGAGCAAAGTGGTGGGGATCTGTACAAAATTGCACCCTCGTTTGGTAATGGCACAAGCGAACCCGGTCAGATCGCCGACCACGCCGCCGCCCAAGGCGAAGACATGGTCAGACCGGGTAACGCCAAGCGCCAGCAACCAGTCGGTCAGGCGCTCTAGGACATGCCAGCTTTTGGCATCCTCGCCCGGTTCGACGACAAACCACTCAATCGGATGGCCAAGCGAAGCTGTGACCTGATCTGAGTATAGCCGATGAGTGTTGGTGTCGGCTACGATGGGTACCGGCCGTTCTGCCATAAAGCTCTTTAGCCAAGGAGCGGCTGCTTCGTTGAGGCGGTCCAAAATGCCCGGCTCGATCACAATCTCATAGCTGCGCCCGGCCAGAGCCACGTGGATTGTTGCGCGTTGACTCATGCCAGCCACTCGCCAATTTCTGCAATGATCGCACGTGCTGTGTCCGCGTGCGGCCCGTTTTCGCTTTGAACGCGCACTTGCGCTTGCGAGTAAAACGGGGACCGCTCGGTCAGCAGCCGGGTGAGGATTGTGCGCGGATCGCCAGATTTGAGCAGCGGGCGGTGATCGCGCCGCGCCGTGCGCTCAACTAGAGTGTCTATCGTGCAATCAATCCAGACCGCGATCCCGCGCTCAAGGATCAGCGCGCGAGTCTCCGGATCAATAAATGCGCCGCCGCCTGTTGCAATAACGCCGCTGTTCTCCTCCATCAGCCGAGCAATCACGCGGCGTTCTCCATCGCGGAAGTAAGCTTCTCCAAATTCTTCAAAAATCTCGGCAATGCTGCGCTGCGCGGCATTTTCAATCGCATCATCGGCATCGACAAAGTCGCGCCCGATCATAGCCGCCAGCTTGCGCCCGACCGTGGATTTGCCAGAGCCCATCAGCCCCACCAGCACCACCGGTCGATCAATGCGGCGCGCGATTGCATCGACATCTGGGCGCGGCCGGGCGGCAGGCTGAGAGGTCATCTCAGCGTCTGTGCTTGATTGGGGATCAGGCATCGCGTCGGTCATTGCGAAGTGGACTACAGATGGGGTAGGGCGCGCGCAATATGCATGCGGTACCAACTCCAGCCGATCTTCAGCCTGACGCGGCCCCTTTGGCGAGCGCACAGGAAGCCAGCGCAGCACCGCCCAAACGCATGCTGCGATGGCGCGCTGCCGCTGTGGTGCTGGTTTGCATGGCTGGCGTTCTCGCTTTGGCGTGGATTGATGGGGGCGAGGAACCCATTCGCCCGATCGTTCTAGAGATTGAACAAAACATGGCGGCTTTAGAGGGCAACACATGAGGGCAGGTCGCCTGACAACCAACGCTTTGGCAGTCGCAGCGCTGGGCCTTGCCGGTGCAACGGGCGGCGCAATTGTGGGCGTCAGCGCGATTGCACAGGATGCGCCTGAATCCTTGCTGCCACCGGGCTTTGACGATCCCGAACCCGAGCCCGCGCCCACCACAGCGCCTGCACCTGTTCCCACCGCTGCTCCTGTTGGCCCAGCGCCCGTTGTTGCACCCGCCGTGCCCGGCACAGCGCCGGCGGTCCCATCGGGGCCTGTTCCGGGCTCTGCGCCGCTTCCGCCGGTGCCGCAGATTTCGGGAAGTGATCTTGCCAGCCTGCCGAGTATCGAAGAGCTTGAAGACCTCTCAACCGATCAACTTGATGATATGCTGGGGCTTAAGCCCAAATACGATATCCCGCCCGCAGCGCGCCGATCGCTCAGCCAAGTTGGAGTGCTGGGGCCGCAGGAAGGCGGCATGGCGACCGCCGCTTTGGCACAGCAGCCCGCCAGTCTGGTGCGCGCGATCCTGTCTGGGACGGATACGCCGCTGGTTTCGCGCTGGGGGCATATCATCATGCGCCGCGCGCTCACCAGCCGGCTGGCCGCGCCCGCCAGCATGGACCCGGTGGAATTTGCCGCATTGCGAGTGGGGGTGCTCAACCGCATGGGAGAATTCGCCGCCGCCCGCGCCCTTGCGCAGGATGTCGACACTGGCAATTGGAACGAGTCGCTGCGCGACGAAGCGCTCACCGCCTACATCGCGACGTCCGATCCAGTTGGTGCGTGCCCGCTCGTCCGACTGCAAGGGGTAGATCGCGACAACCCGCAATGGGTGATGATGGGCGCGATCTGCAACGCCTATGCGGGTGAGACTGCGCTCGCGGGATCACAGCTCAACGCTGCGCTTGATGAAGAGATTGCGCCTGACATTGATATCCTTCTGGCGCGCCGCTTTGCTGGCGCTGCTGGGCGTGGCAGGCGGGCGGTCTCGATTGAGTGGGACGGTGTTGAAGAACTTAATCCGTGGCGGTTCGCTTTAGCCAACGCCGTGGGTGAGCCATTGCCGCCCGCGTTGCTTGAGGGGGTTGGCCCCTACTTTGCGCGGGCTGGCGCGCTTGCCCCCATGCTGCCGCTTGACCAGCGCGCGCTGTATGCCTCACGCGCGGCCGAAGAAGGTGTGCTGTCCGCGCGCGCCATGGTCGATTTGTACAGCGCTATTTTCGCTGACAGCTCAGTCGGCGGGCCTGCCGGTGAGCGCGCCCAATTGCTGCGCAACGCCTATGTAGCGCGCGATGTGAGTGAACGCATTAGGGCGATGGAGCGCCTGTGGAACGCGGCCGAAGGCCTCGAGGCTAATCCTGAAGCAGGCCATGCAGCGCATGTGCTCACAGCCTATGCCGCGGCTCGGGTCCCGCCTGATGCAAGCCAGTCAGACAAGGCCGGCGCGCTTATCACGTCGATGCTGACCGCCGGGTTGGACCGCGATGCGGCCGCTTGGGCACGGATCGTCGAAGAGGGCAGTGATGGCTGGGCGCTTATTGCCCTTGCAAGCCCGCAAGGCGGTACCGCGTCGCTCGTGGGGCTTGATACCTTTGCGGACAATGACAGCAGCGAAGAGCAGCGCCGCTCCGCCTTTCTGGTTGCTGGGCTTGCTGGGCTGGGCCGCATTGGCAATGATGAAAGACGGGCCTTTGAAGACCAGCTTGCACTCGATCTGGATCGTGAGACCAAGTGGACGCGCATGATTGATCGGGCCGCGCAGGTTCGCAACCCTGTCATGGTCGCGCTGCTCGCAGGGCTGGGTATGCAGGGCAATACCTGGTCGCAGATGACCCCGCTCCACCTCTATCACATCACCCGTGCACTCAATTCGGTTGGTCTGGCCGCCGAAGCGCGCATGATTGCTGCGGAGGCGGTTGCGCGCGGCTGATGTCGGCGGCAACACACGCCTTTCTTGATATGCTCAGCGCAGAGCGCGGCGCAGCGTTGAACACTCTGGCGGCCTATCGGCGCGACCTTGCTGGCGCTGAGGACTTGATCGGCGATCTTGCCGATGCCTCGCGCGATGACGTCGCAAGCCTTTCAAAACACTGGCGCGATCTCGCCCCGGCGTCTCTGGCGCGAAAAGCCTCTGCTCTACGGCAGTTCTTCGGTTTTGCGCTGGATGAAGGCTGGCGCGGCGATGATCCTTCGGGCGCGCTGCCCAATCCGCGTGCGCGCCGCTCGCTTCCCAAAGTGCTCAGCCATGATCAGGTGGAGGCTTTGTTTGCACGCGCGGAGCTGGAGGCTGAAAGCGGCGCTGCAGCCAAGGTCCGGCAATTGGCGCTGCTCGAATTGCTTTATGGCTCAGGCCTGCGCGCGAGCGAGCTGGTCAGCCTGCCGCTGATTGCTCTGCCGCGCGATGCGCCAGTGATGACGATCACGGGCAAGGGCGATGCGAGCCGCATTGTGCCCGTGTCGCAGCGCGCGCGCGATGCCCTGAGCGCGTGGTTGGTAGTGCGCCCGAGCAAGTCTCATTCTACGTTCCTTTTCCCCTCACGCGGCGGCAAGCATTTGAGCCGGGTGCGCCTGTTCCAAATGCTCAAGGAATTGGCTGTGCGCGCTGATCTTGACCCGTCCGGTCTCAGCCCGCACGTCCTGCGCCATGCCTTTGCGACTCATCTGCTGGAAGGCGGTGCGGACCTCAGAATGCTGCAAACCCTGCTGGGTCATGCTAACATCGCGACCACTCAGATTTACACGCATGTCGATGCGGCCCGGCTGGTTGCGTTGGTCAATGAGCGGCATCCTTTGGGCCAGGCCCTTGCCGCAAACCAGCCAAACGACTAGCGGCAATGGCCATCATGACGAACACAAACGTATCCTATCTCGATTTCGAAAAGCCGGTCTCCAACCTCAATGACCGGATCGCTGAGTTGCGCGGCGTGGATGCGCATCACGGTGTCGATGTGGCGAGCGAGATTGCGCGGCTTGAAGGCAAGAGCGCAGAATTGCTGGCGAGCACCTATGCCAGCCTGACGCCGTGGCAGAAAACGCAGGTGGCGCGCCACCCGCAACGCCCGCATTTTCGCGACTATGTCGAGCATGTCTTTGCTGAATTTGTACCGCTGGGCGGGGATCGGGTGTTTGGCGATGATGAAGCGATCATGGGCGGCTTTGCCCGGCTGAAGGGTGAGAATGGCCGCCGCGTCATGCTGATCGGTCATGAAAAGGGCCACGACACGCAAAGCCGGATCAAGCACAATTTCGGGATGGGCAAGCCGGAGGGGTATCGCAAGGCAATCCGCCTTATGGAGCTCGCCGGGCGATTTGGCCTGCCGGTTGTGACGCTTGTGGACACATCTGGCGCATTTCCAGGGATTGAAGCGGAAGAGCGCGGGCAAGCCGAAGCCATTGCTCGCTCGACCGAGGCATGCCTCGCGCTGCCCGTACCGATGGTGGCGGTGATCGTGGGAGAAGGCGGTTCAGGCGGAGCGGTCGCGCTGGCGAGCGCTGAGCGTGTCCTGATGCTCGAACATGCGGTCTATTCAGTGATCTCGCCGGAAGGCTGCGCGTCGATCCTGTGGCGCACCAGCGAGAAAGCGCCCGAGGCCGCCGAAGCCATGAAAGTGACCGCGCAGCATCTCAAACGCCTCAACGTGATTGATCGGATCGTGAAAGAACCGGTCGGCGGCGCGCACCGTGATCCCGAAGCGATCGGCAAATCGCTGGGCAAGGCTCTCAATGAGGAATTGGCAGGCTTGTCCCAATTGACGCCCGAAGCGCTCAAGACGATGCGCGAAGAACGCTTTCTGCAAATGGGGGGCTGACCCGCCAAAGAGCGCCGCGCGCGCAGACATATCCTTTCCGATCTGTTAAACCTGCCTCATAGATCGGAAGGGAGAAACTGCAGGCATGGTCACCAACACACTGAATCAGAACGCTGAAAACGCGCATTCAGAATTGCGCGCTGGTGGGGGCGGCAGGCGGTGCCAGATGCGCCGATTGGGGCGAATGCTAGGGCTGTCAGCTGGTGTGCTGGCGCTGGCTGCATGCGCTGGAATGGGCGGGTCCATCCCGTCAGCCTCAACGCCGATTACCACAACGGAAGCCAAGCAGGGCGCGGAATATCATCCGCAACTGCTCGCTCAGTTTGGCGGCGCGATGCGGGGTACGCAGGCGGATTATGTGGAACAGGTGACGAAGAACGTCGCCGTTCAATCCGGCCTTGGCGGCGCGCGCGAAAGCTTCACGGTCAGCCTGCTCAATTCACCAGTGCACAATGCCTTCGCCGTGCCGGGTGGCTATGTCTACACCACGCGCCAATTGGTCACCTTGATGAACAATGAGGCTGAGCTGGCCGCTGTTATGGGGCACGAGGTCGGCCATGTCGCCGCGCGCCACTCGCAGCGCCGCCAGCGCGCCGCGCAGCGCAACCAACTGGGGGGTCTGTTCGGCGCGGTCCTCTCCGGCGTTTTGCTGGGCAACAGCCAGCTTGGCCAGGCGGCACAGCGGCTCTCGATGCAAGGTTCACAGCTCCTCACCCTGCGATTCTCGCGCTCGCAGGAATTGGAAGCGGATGAGCTTGGCATCCAGTATCTCACCCGCGCAGGCTATGATCCGCGCGCTATGGGCACGGTGCTTGCCAGCCTTGCGCGGCAAAATGCGCTGGATGCCAGAGTTCAGGGGCGCAATGCGAGCGTGCCGGAATGGGCATCGACTCACCCTGATCCAGCGAGCCGCGTGCAAACCGCCCTTAGCAAGGCTCAACCTCTGGGCACGGGCGTCACGAATCGCGATACCTTCCTGACGCGAATCGATGGTTTGCTGTACGGCGATGATCCCACGCAGGGCGTGATTGAGGGCAATCGCTTCATTCACCCTGAATTGCGGCTTTCCTTCACCGCTCCGCAGGGCTTTTACATGGTGAATTCGATGCGGGCGGTAAGCATCAATGGCCAGAGCGGACAGGCGCAGCTCTCGCTCGCGCCCTATTCCGGTGATCTGAGCGCTTATGTGCGCGGTGTTTTTACGCAGCTCGGGGGAAAGAACAGCACCCTGGCCCCGCAGCAATTGCAGACCAGAAGCGTAAACGGACTTCGCGCGGCCGTTGGCACTGCAACGGTGAACAACAACGGCCAGCGGGTCGATGTGGTGGTGTACGCTTATGAATTTGCGCGCGACAGGGCCTATCACTTTACTGCGATCACACCGGCAGGCCGATCGGCGACCTTTGCGCCGATGTTTCAATCGATGCGCCGGATCACGCAGTCCGAAGCGAGTGCGGTTGTGCCAAAGCGCATTGATGTCGTGACCGTCGGCAGCCGCGATAGCGTCGCCAGTCTGGCGCGGCGAATGGCCTATTCAACTGCGCAGGAAGAGCGCTTTCGCGTGCTCAACGCGCTGGGATCGAGCGACACTGTGCGCCCGGGGCAAAAGGTAAAGCTGGTCGTCCGCGCGCGATGAGGTGCAGCAGAAAATTTCGGCGCACAAACAAAAAGCGGCAGGGTTTCCCCTGCCGCTTTCCGTTTAGGCTTTCGCCGTAGGCCGTCAGGCTTACGGGTTGGCGTCGATGCCGGCCTGCATGTCGGTCTGGACTTCTTCGAAGGTGTCTTCGAGAGTGTTACCGAGGGTCTGCATGGCGGTGATCGCAGCAACAGCGATCAGAGCAGCGATGAGGCCGTATTCGATGGCGGTGGCGCCCTGCTCGTCGCGGGCCAGCTTGTTGATGAAGTTCATTGGTAGTCTCCTGGTTTTGGTCTTCGGTACCCGTGCCCGTCCGGTTGATTTGGTGAACAGACAAATTCGTATTTAGTCGGCGTGTTCTAAGAAAATCCTAATTCGGTGGATTACGAATTGATTAATTGCTCATTGCAGCAACCGACTTTTCCTCTACCTGCGTCCACATTTCCGTGGTTGTGTTTGCCACGCCTTGGAGTGCTCCAACCATGGCAATCACGATGAGGGAGAGGATCAGGCCGTATTCAACAGCGGTGGCACCTTGAACGTCGTGTCCGAGACGTTTGAGAAAGTTCGGTATGTTCATGGTGGCACCTGTTGTTACGCTCCTGACATCTCCAAAAATCGGCCCACCGGGTTAAGAATTGGTTGATTGATCGCGCACGAATGGAAAAAAAACCGACATGAGCCATGCGCCAATCCTTGTGGTTGCCGGAGCGTTGGAGCGATCCGACGGCCTCGTGCTTATGCAGCGCAGACCCTTAGAAAAGCATCATGGCGGGCTTTGGGAGTTTCCCGGAGGCAAGGTGGAACCCACGGAAATCGCAGTGAATGCGCTGGTTCGTGAACTGTTCGAAGAGACCGGCATCACACTTGATCCGGCGCATTGCAGCCCCGCATGTTTCGCAGAAGATGCGCTAGGAACCGCCGGACCACCGATTGTCATCCTGCTTTACAAGGTTTTACAATGGCAGGGCGAACCACGTGCCCTTGAAGGCGGGGAAATCGACTGGTTCATGCCATCGCAGATCGCGCAATTGCCACGCCCACCGCTCGATCAGCACTTGGCAGCTTCGCTTTTCGCCAAAGCCTGAACGCAAAGGGCGCCAATGCCTGCAAGATATTGCCGAACCCTTGAAACAGGTGTTGCCAAGCTGCGAGAGCCCCCTTATGTGCCGCCTTTCCCGCGCACCCGTAGCTCAGCTGGATAGAGTACCTGACTACGAATCAGGGGGTCGGAGGTTCGAATCCTTCCGGGTGCGCCAAAAAAAGCCCATCCCATGCGGGGTGGGCTTTTTTCGTGGATTTGACACTGTCATTGCTTTGTGTCCTCCGCCATGAGCGGTCAGCGAACGCAGGCATACAGCCGAACTTCACGATGATCATCCACCCATCACTTGCGCGGCGTTGGAGCGCAGATGCACGCAATACACTGGGCTTCCTCGACAATTCCTCGTTTTGAGGGTGTAAATTTCGCTGAACATCTCTATATGTCAAACGACGTGATCAGAACGCGCCGTCACTCGTACAGAGCGCGCATCACTTCATAACCCGTGATCTAAGTGGAACTCCGCGATGGTTAAGCCGTTGTAACTGCTGGGATCACGACAGAGAGGGGAAGGGTGAGAGCCTGACCTCCGCCACACTTTCCTAAAGTTCCTATGGCGCAGAAAGATCACGCTTCATGAATTACATGCACGACCACGACGATTTTGATCCCGACAACCCCCTTGGTAAACCAGACGTACCCGAAGATGTGCAGGAAGCGATCCGGACGCTGTTGCGCTGGGCGGGTGATGATCCCTCGCGCGAGGGCCTAATTGACACGCCCAAGCGCGTGGGCCGCGCGTGGCTTGAATATTGCCGTGGCAATCAAGAGGATCCCTCGATCCACCTCGCGCGCATTTTCGAGGAAGTGGGTGGCTATGAAGAGATCGTGCTGCTTAAGGACATCCCCTTTCAGTCGCATTGCGAGCACCACATGGCTCCGATCACTGGCAAGGCGCATATCGCTTATCTGCCGGACAAGAAGGTCGTGGGCATTTCAAAGCTGGCGCGCGTTCTGCATGGCTTTGCCAATCGCCTCCAGGTGCAAGAGCGCCTGACCGCCGAAGTGGCCGAGTGCATCTGGGATCACCTCGAACCGCGCGGCGTGGCTGTTGTGATTGAGGCTGAGCACGGTTGCATGACCGGGCGCGGCGTTAAGGTCCACGATGTCGAAATGGTGACCAGCCGGATGATGGGCTGCTTCCTTGAAGATCATCGCAGCCGCAAGGAAGTCATGAGCCTGATGGGCTATTGATCGCTGAGCTGACCTTTGCGCGCGAGCGCAACTGGTCTAACACCTGCGCGGGATCGCCAATGAATAGGAACCCTCACATGGCTAAACATCCTCTTCCGACCCTTTCGATCATCGCGGCCGCTTCCCTGGTTTTGGTCTCCGCCTGCAGCGGTGACGCTGCGCCTGAGGGCGATGGCGCGCCTAAGGCTGGCGAGCCCGAAGTGATTGACGCGCGACAGGCCAACTTCAAGAAGCTTGGCGATTCGTTCAAGGCGATCCGCACTCAGCTTGAAGGCGACAGCCCGGACATGGCAGTGATCGAATCCGCCGCCCTTGATCTGAATATTGCGGCACTGGCGACTAAGGATCAGTTCCCTGAAGGCACATCGGTGGCTGATGGCTGGGATACCGAAGCACTGGCGACGATCTGGGAAAAACCCGAAGAGTTTGCCAAAGCTCACCAGATGATCGCGGATCGCAGCGCTGAAATGGTTAAGCTGGCGCAGGCGGGTGATCCAGCAGCCGTCGCCGCCTACGTCAAGGATCTGGGCGGTTCGTGCAAGAACTGCCACGACAACTTCCGCCTCGACGACGGCTGACCGGGGCGCGAGCGCTCAAAATGGCTAGCGCGCAGCCCGCATCTCCCTTTGGAGCGGATCCCGCGATCCGGGTTTGGGACTTGCCTGTGCGGTTGACGCACTGGAGTTTTGCACTGCTGGTGCCGGCGCTGTGGTGGTCGGCTGAAAACTCACAATGGGCCTTGCACAAGCGCTTTGGCGTGACCCTGCTGGGCTTGCTCATCTTCCGCGTGGTCTGGGGCTTTATCGGCACCCGGACCGCGCGGTTTTCATCCTTTGTCAAATCGCCCGGCGCAGTCCTTGCCTATCTCAAGGGCAAAGGTGCGGCGTTTATCGGGCATAGCCCGCTCGCCGGATTAAGCGTTGTCGCTCTGCTCGGCGCGATGGCCATACAGGTCGGGGCAGGGCTGTTCAGCGGTGACCCTTACGATGGCGCCACCGGGCCGCTCAACCCGCTCGTCAAGGTTTCCACCGCCGATGCGCTGACCAATTGGCACGAATGGTTTTACTGGGTGGTGCTGGGGCTGGTCGCGCTGCACCTGACGGCGATCGTCTATTACCTCGCCGCAAAGCAAGATGATCTGGTGAGCCCGATGGTCTCAGGCCGCAAGATTGTAAAAGCCGATGTGCAGGAGAATGAGCCCGCACCATGGGGGCGCTTTGCGTTCGCCGCGGCGCTGTCTGCAGGGCTTGCGCTGTGGGTCGCGTTCGGCGTGCCGCCCTTTACCTGAAGAGCCAGCGCCCCGCCCGCATGTCGGGCAGGGCGCGGCGTTTTGTCACATCTGGCCGAGCATATGCTCTGCGCTGGAGACCTTGAAGTCGCCGGGGGCTTCGACGTTCAACTGCTCAACCACGCCGTCATTGACGACCATCGAGAAACGCTGACCGCGTGTGCCCATGCCAAAGCCGCTGCCATCCGTGGTCAGTTCCAGCGCTTCGACCAGTTCCGCATTGCCATCGGCAAGCATGGTGATCTCGTCTGAACCCGATGCTGCATTCCACGCGCCCATGACGAACGCATCGTTCACCGCAGTGCCGACAATCTCATCGACGCCTTTGGCTTTGAGATCAGCCGCTTTCTCCACAAAGCCTGGCAGATGCTTGGCTGAGCAGGTTGGCGTGAAGGCTCCGGGGACAGAGAACAACGCAACTTTCTTGCCAGCAAAGTAATCAGCCGACTGGACGGGTTGCGGGCCTTCAGCGGTGGCTTTTACCAGCGTTACGTCAGGGAGTTTATCGCCTACATTGATTGTCATGGGGGGCTCCTTTGTTGATCAAACACCTTCAGGGGCCGCTATAGGGAACTTACCTGATGCAGCAACAATTACAGATATAAAGATAAGTTTATATTTGCGCCAAAGCACGCCCGACGCTAGGGCCGCGACAACACGAACAGGAGACATCCCCATGGCCACCGCCGCGCCCACTACCCAGCACAGCCACGAATTCATCATCAAGGATATAAGCCTCGCCCAATACGGGCGTGACGAGATCGCGATTGCTGAAACCGAAATGCCGGGCCTGATGGCTTTGCGCGAGGAATATGGCGATGCCCAGCCGCTCAAGGGCGCGCGCATCACCGGCTCGCTGCACATGACGATCCAGACCGCTGTGCTGATTGAAACCCTCGTAGCGCTGGGCGCAGAAGTGCGCTGGGCGACCTGCAACATCTTCTCAACGCAAGACCACGCAGCCGCCGCCATCGCCGATCAGGGCATTCCAGTGTTCGCGATCAAGGGCGAAACGCTGGCCGATTACTGGGAATATGTTGGCCGCATCTTTGATTGGTCGACCAAGGATGACCCCGATCTCACCACCAACATCATCCTTGATGATGGCGGCGATGCGACGATGTTTGCGCTGTGGGGCGCGCGCCTTGAAGCGGGCGAAGAGATGCCCGAGCCGACCAACGCCGAAGAAATCGAAATGCAAAAGGCTCTCAAAGCCTATGTGAAGGCCAAGCCGGGCTATCTGACCAAAACGGTCAAGACGATCAAAGGCGTTTCGGAAGAAACCACGACGGGCGTCATGCGCCTGTATCAGATCGCCAAGGCGGGCAAGCTGCCGTTCCCGGCGATCAACGTGAACGATTCGGTGACCAAATCGAAGTTCGACAACCTTTACGGTTGCAAGGAATCGCTGGTCGACGCGATCCGCCGCGCCACCGACGTGATGCTGGCGGGCAAGGTCGCCTGCGTCGCGGGTTACGGCGATGTCGGCAAAGGCTCAGCGGCGAGCCTGCGCGATGGCGGCGCGCGTGTGATGGTCACAGAAATCGATCCGATCTGTGCGCTTCAGGCGGCGATGGACGGCTATGAAGTCGTTTCAATGGACGAAGCGGTGAAGCGCGCGGATATTTTCGTTACCGCCACCGGCAATGAAGACGTGATCACCGGCGAGCACATGAAGGCCATGAAGAACATGGCAATCGTGTGCAATATCGGCCACTTCGACAGCGAAATTCAGATCTCCGCGCTCGACAATTATGAGTGGAAGGAAATTAAGGAAGGCACCGACATGGTCACCTTCCCCGAAGGCAACTCGCTGCTGATCCTCGCAAAGGGCCGCCTCGTCAATCTGGGATGCGCCACCGGCCACCCCAGCTTCGTGATGAGCGCGAGCTTCACCAATCAGGTGCTCGCGCAAATCGAACTGTTCACGAAGTCCGAAAACTACGAGAACGACGTCTACGTCCTGCCCAAGCATCTCGATGAAAAGGTCGCCGCGTTGCACCTTGAAAAGCTGGGCGTGCAATTGACGCAGCTGAGCCAGAAGCAAGCCGACTATATCGGCGTACCCGCCGCTGGCCCGTTCAAGCCGGATCACTACCGGTATTGATCGGGCGAATGCCTGCAACATGAACGGCGCTCCGGCTCTCATCGCAGAGGCGGAGCGCTTCTTGTATCTTGTGTGTGAAAGCGGACGTTCTGCTTGCGACCCAATTGCTGTCATCGACAGTCATAACGTCAGTTTCGATACAAGCACTGACTTCCTTCCTGGTCTCTAGTTCCACACTGCGTGTGCGTGGGTGCGCATTGAAGAGGTCTCGATGGCGCTGCAAGTTGCTCATTTGGCTTCAATTGCAGACTGGACCCGGAAAGGGGGCGTATTGGCGGACTAGGTGCATGAGCAAGTGTTATCCCGCAGACGGCAAGAGGATGATGTGATGATGCGCAAAGCAGTGATTACCGGATCGACAGGCGGCATCGGGAAGGCTGTTTGCGCAAGGCTTGCGCAGGACGGCTGGTCCTTGGTGCTGGTGAATCGATCACAAACCAAAGCTGAGGCCCAGCGCGACGAACTGCGTCAGAGGCATCCTGAGCTTGAGGTGGACCTGATCCAGACCGATTTGATGGACCTTGCGGCAATCGAAAAGTCGTGCCGTGAAATCAGCTCCAGCGTGAACCGCATCGATGCCCTCTATTGCATTGCCGGCGTGCTGACCGATCAGCGCCGCCTCAGCGTTCAAGGGCATGAATCCCACTATGCCGTCAATGTCCTGGCTAACTATGTGCTGATCAGCGGACTGCGGCCTCTGATGAGCGGGGCAACCCGTCCTGATGCGAACAGCATGGTTGTCACCATGTCGTCGAGCGCGATCAACATGGTTGCGCTGGACCTGCCGAGCCTGAGCGCTCCGGAGAAAATAGGCGGTCTGATGGGGGCATACGCGCATTCCAAGCTCGCCATGACTGGCATGTGCGTGCAGATGGCTCCTGACCTTGAGAAAGCCGGGATAATGGTTCGGGCTATTGATCCGGGCCCGACCAAGACGTCGATGACCTCTAGCGGCGACGGAATGCCGTTCTTCCTAAGATGGTTGGCACCTCTGCTGTTCTCGGACCCGGATAAGCAGGCGGCCAAGATCGTTGACGCAGCTCACCCCGATGCGTTTCTCGCCGAGACTGGAATTTTGGTCAGCAACTGGAAGCGGAAAAGCCTACCCAAATCGATACAGAAGCCCGAGGTGAGGCGACAACTTCTGGAGAGAATCCGGATCGACTGTTCCCTAACAAGGGACTGACCTCAGAACGCTGGCCCGGATGCAATCCAGGAACAGCCTTCAGAAGAGAGAGTCGCGGGCAACCGGGCTGGGACTTCTAAGCCTAGGGTTTCGGCTGCCGCGTCTCTAGCGCTGCAAGGTTCGACAACGCCAAAGGCAAAAGCGACCAAGCGACGAGAGCTGCGTGATATACGAGCGGCGACATGACACCCCAAACGCTCGACGCCATCAGTCCAAGGCCCATCACCACATGCCCCAAGAAGGCCCAGAGAAGGCTGGCCATCACAGCGCCTTTGCTTGCTCCGATCCAGAGATACGCTGCGATGGAGAAGGGTAGGAAGATTACGACAGAGGTCAGCAATCCCGGATTGTAGCCCACGAGCGCGAGCGATCCTGCAATGTGAACAAGGCCATTCACCAGAACGATCCCGGCCATACACAGAGTTGGGAAAAGCCGTCTGGGCGCGGTCCAGATCGCAACAGCGCCGACCAGCCAGACAAGCGAGGTGTTGATCACAAAGATGCCTTCGGATGTTAGCGGGCGCGTGGGCTCAGCGGCCGTGTTCGTTAGCGTCGCTATCATCCCGTTTACGCTCGCCTGAAAGGCATAGAGGTTCCCGAAAATGTCGACCCAATGCTCCTCGAATTGGTGGATGAGGTAAGCGCACAGCAACCACAGAGCGACGAATCTCGCGCTCTTTAGCTCGCTCAAGGATTGCGGCGACCCGAAGGATAGGGCTGCGAAAACGAGGAACGGCATCATGAATGTGCCGAGTTTCATCCAGTGCTCGTATAGGAATTCATGCTGGCCCAAAGGGAACCATAAAAACGCAAGCGCGAGGCTCAGCGCTATTCCAGGTAACAAATCTTCATGATCGGCCGCGCTCATCGAACACGAGTCCATATCTTGGTCCTGCTGATAGAGCTCTCAATCATGGTCTTCACTGAACCATCCCTTCGGTCAAAAATCGAAACGGCCAAGAATTTCGAACCTCATACCCGAGCCCCGAGAACCATCGAACGTCTCAATTGTGTTGTAAATGCCCTCGACACCGAAGGTTGCTCCATCAATCGGCGTATAAAACAGGTTGGCGCTGAAGCGTTCGCCACCGGCATAGGAAAGAGCATCGGCGCCTTCTGGCAAATCCAGTTCGAAGAAACTGGCTGTGATCGTTGTGCGCCATCGGTCGGTCCAGAAATGCTGATAGCCGCCAAACGCACCCAGAATCTCTGTGGCCTCTACGCTCCCATCTTCGGCAACAATGCCGTCAAGGCCGCCGACGAAGGATGAGAAATAATGAGTAAACCCGGATCCGTACTGTGTCGCGAAGGATATATTGTTGAGGCTTGACCCTGTGAACGGCGTGTAGACCCGGCCAGAGAGATGCGCTCCTCCTGCAAACTCGGTGTCTGATTGCGATTCCAGCCTGAGCCCAATTCCCGCAAGTCTCAGATAGCCCCAGTCGCGCTGCAACTTTGCAAACGCTACCAGATTGGGCAGCGCTTCCGACGCGATGAGATCGGTGTCTCCCCCCAGATCGCCGGCGGGGTTCTCAATCCCAATTCCCCAGTTCGATCCGTCTCGGGCGCCTTCGACATAATAAATCCCTGGGTTTCTGAGGACAGGCGCAGCCATCGGTCCTCCTGGATCGACCGTTTCGGGGAACGAGAAGACATCGACGAAACCCGACCAGAATTGCCCCACTTTGAGATTTCCAAGCTCGACCGCTGCGTGGCGCAGACGAAGATCATAGTCGTTTGTGAACTCATCGCCATCACCGAAGAAATCAAACTCTACAAAGGTGCGCAAATCTCCCAAGGCCGTTGGAGCGCGGTAATCAAAGTTCACGCGGCTATGGCGAATGTGAATGGCGAATTGGTCGGTGCCATCCTCTGTATCGCCATCCAGTGGAATGGTTGGCTGCGTCCCGATCTGCTGAAACCCCAGATTGTCCGGATCGAAATTCGCATTGACCTGGACCAGTCCGCCGATGCGAAACGAACCAGACGTGCCGGGGAGGGAGATCGACCGCTCAAAATCACCTGAGGTGACAAAGGCATCATCAGGAAAGCGGCCGATTGGCTGGCGGGCGGACAGAACATTCGCCAAAGGCGGCTCTTCGCGAGGAGAGATCTGATCGTTCTGTCCCTTTGATTGTTCTATGGTCGCATTATCGAAATCAGACTGAGCCGGAGACCCCAAGGCTTCGGCCCCGCTGCTTGTAGCGGTCCGCGGTTCCTTCATTTTACCATCGGCTAAGAGCGCGCTGACGAGAGCGCGCAGTTCGGCGACCTCTTTTCTAAGCTCGGCAACCTCATCTGTTTGCGACCCATCGGGCTCTTGATTTGTCGCTTGCGCGAGCGCTGGCGCCCCTCCCATCGCTGCAGTTACTACAGTCAACCCAATTAGCCGGACGAATATCGAATTTTCGACGACGTTTCGCATCGCTTGCTCCGAGCTTCGGCTGCCTAATGCAACAATCGAGAGGGACGTTTGATTGAAGGTATGTCCCAGGGGAGCGATCTTGCTCAAGGCACTGCTGCGCACAGGCAGTGTGCATAAGCGACACTTTTCAAGCGACTGAACTTTAGTGATTTTGGCGCGCGGGCTTCGCTCGAAAGCCTGGGCAAAGAGGGCTCATGTGGCGGCGAGGTAGCACCAGGGTATGGCTCAACTAATATGAGGACGGGAAATGAAAGATCATGTCGGTTATTGGTTCCCAGCCGCGCTTTCCGCATCGCTCTTGTTTATTGGCGGCGCCTCCAATCAGCAGCCCCTTACAGAACAAGAAACTGCGCCAGCTCCGGGGGTGCAGCCAGGTCAAGTCGCGCCTGATCAAGAAGATCCCTTTGCGCGCCCAACCAAATCGCAAGACCAGCAGATGGATCGTCGCAACACTGTTCCCGAGAGCTATGAAACGCACATCATCCTCGGGAGCGAGGCAGATCGCCCCCGGGCCGAATTCCTGATCGATCTTTACGAAGTCTTCGAGAAGAACCCCACGGGCGAGACGCTGACCCCCTATCTCTCGGACCGATACATCCAGCACAGCACTGGCGTGCCCAATGGTCGCAATCCGATAGCAATGCTGTTCGCCTCCTCAGTGGCTCAATACGATGTGAAGATCGATATCCACAAGGTGATGGTCGTCGGCGACTGGGCTATGGCGCATGTCAATTTCCGCAATGTCGACAACGCTGAGCCAGACGATCTCGGAACAGCGGCTGTCGACATGTATTTCTTTGGCCCCGATGGGCGAGTGGAAGAGCACTGGGATGTCTTGCAACAAGTCCCAACCCACTCGGCCAACCCTAACGGCATGTTTGTCAAGATTTTCGAGGAGGCAGGTCAATGAGACGCCTCTCTTTGCGCTTGGCTTCGGCTTTGCTTTGCCAAAGCGTTCTTTGCGCGCCGCTTCTGGCCAATTCTGCCCCGCCGCCGCCTGCCGCTGACACGCAGATGCGCTTTTATGATCGCCAGAAGATCGACATCAGCAACATCAGGGATTTCTACGAAAATCTGCTGATTGCTGATGCGATGATCCATAGCGATGCGATGTTTGATGCCAAGGCCAAGTGGACATTCACGCTATATCAAATGATCAAAGCGCGAAGCAATCACCATCAGGCTCGAAGCGCATACCAACTTTCTCTGCTTGGCGTTCCGACCGAAGAGATCATTGCGATTTGGTCCCCACAGTATTCGGCCAGCTTGGAAGATCCGCGACTAAAGGCCGTGTTTGATTATCTCGATGCAGCAGCAACCCTGCCCACGCGCGTAACCGCAGACACACATGCATCGCTTAGGATGCACTACACAGATCGACAGATCGTCGAGCTATTCGAACTCACCGGCATCAACGCCGCGATGGCAACGCATGACGCGATTCTCCCCATCGCCACCGACCGAGAGACGAGTGATTGGGCGATGGCTAATCTGACCTCGGTCGGATGGGAGCCGGGGCATAATGCGGGCACTGAGGAAGAACAGCGAAGCCAGCCCTTTGTCGGAGCCATGATCACGGCGCTGCACGACGAATTCGTTGCCGATTGGGACCCGGGAGATCTGACGGCCCGCTCCCCCCGATTGCGGACTGATTACCTCAACCAGATCACGGGCTATGACGTTTCGCCCCTCACGTTTGATGGCGATCAAGATGGGGTGGCGGAACCCTTTGACTTCTACCCGACCGAATATCTGCGTTGGGAGGACCCATCGGCCAAGTCCAGGAACCTTCCTAGCGAGGATACGCCGGCCTTCGACGCGGCGGCGTATGATTACGCGTTCTTTCGTCCGGCCACCGTACCTGAAACCCGGTATGCCTTTAGCGATCGGCATAAGCTCGACAATTCCTGGAGCCGCAAGAGCGGGCTCGGCACGCTCGGCATGGATGCCTACCTATTGCAGAAGGATCGAACGATCACTTTGAGAATGAAGTGGTCTTTGTTCTTCATCTACCAACTGGCGAGCGGATGTGTGCATTGCCAAGTGCACGGCGCCTATGGGGTCTTTCAAGAGATTGAAGATGACTATCTCTATGACAAAGTCCCCCCCGAAATGCTCCCACAGGTCGCTAGGGAAATCCGCGAGTTGATGGATTTTGAGCGCTATGATCAATTTTCCGACGCGCAAAAGGCGGCTTTTCGGCTGGCCAGAGACGCCGGAACCCTACCCGGTCGCACAACGGCGGCTCATATTGAGGAATTGCGGCGGCACTACTCTGACGTGGTGATCCAGGAGATCATCGCGACGCTTGTTCTGACGGCATGGCTATCAACCGTGATGCAGTCGCAAGCGACCGTGACCGATCAAGACAGCATGTCCTGGGCCTTGAGGTATCTTGGGCCCGCTGGCTGGAAGCCCGGGGTCCATCTGGGCCTGCCCAAAGAGCAAAGGCCCTATCACATGAGCCAATTCAACGCCTATATCGCGGGTGAGCTGTTCGCAGGCGACGTGGCTGACGGCATAAGCGAATGGATCGGCGTGCATGTCCCTCTTGCGGTCGATACTGACGCAGATGGAGTTGAGGACGCGTTTGACGGCTTTCCCAAGGATGCTCAAAGATGGGCCGATACAGACAGAGATGGCCGGGAAGACAGTGAAGACGACGACATCGACGGCGATGGACTGACCAATGCCGAGGAACGCTCCGCTGGCACGTTTCCCTACAAGGCGGATTCAGATGGTGATGGCATCGATGATCGGCGCGAACTGGATGCAGGCACTAACCCGGTCGATCCGCGGAGCCTGTAAGGGAACGGGCCAGCTGATACGCTTTTCAATCGCTGGCACGTCAACGCCCAGCGAGTTTCGGCAGACTTCTCGAGCGTTCAGTCGGCTCACCAGTGCAGCGGTGCCCACAGGCCTGAATCTTATCCTCGCGATTGGCCTGAGCGGTGGCCGGAACCTTTTTCAGCTCATCGACAAAGGCTTTCACTTTTGCGGTGCGGTGAAGATCGACATGGGTGACCACCCAGACAGGCAAATGCCAGTCGTCGAGTGAGGGCACCGTCTCGGTCAACCACGCAACATTGCGTCCGAGGAAATAGGGGAGAAAACCTGCACCGAGGCCGGAAAGCACCGCGTCATTGGCGGTTTGTACGGATGAGGAGGATAAGACGATCTGCTCGTCCCCGATGTTTTCTTCGATCCAGTTTGAAACGGCGGCCCCATAGACAGGCTCCTCGCACTTTACGAAAGGATCACATAATCGCAGCGTCTTGTGAGGTTCGGAAATGTTCGGGTGCTGTTGTGCCGAATGGAAAAGGCCTATCGGAAGCTTGGCGAAGGGCCTTACGACATAATCGGGATTGTCGGGCGGTTGGCCAAGTGTCAGCGCGACATTCGCTTCGCCATATTCAAGCTTTAGCACCTCGTCGCTGGACCTTAAGCGGACAGCGATGGATGGATGCTTTGCCTTGAACGATCGCACAGCGAGGAACGCCAAATGATCCAATAAAGAAGGGCACGAAACTATGAACTCGCCGTCCAGCTCTCGATCGCAACTTTGCGCCTTTACGAGAAATGAGCGAAACTCATCGTCTGATTTTTCGGCAACCATAATCAGGTTCTTGCCTAATTCAGTTGGCGTATAGCCTCTCAAATGCCTCTGAAACAGTTTGCCGCCGAGCCTCTCTTCAAGCGCTTCAATGCGCCTCATCACGGTGGCTCTGTGCACGCCGATCGAGTTTGCCGTAGCCGATACAGTTCCAAGCTTTCCCAACAGAAAAGCTGTTCTGATCTCCGTCCAATTTTCCATGACAGCTATCCTTTACGCTGTATGGACCAACTTTCATGTCAGCCTGAGGAGCCCTCATCCATCAAAGCAATGGATCGCACAGAAAAAGCTCATTGCTATTAACCTGAGTTAAGAATGCGCAGGAAAAAAGGGTGCTAACTGAACCGGTCAGCGATGAGGACGCGCGGCCCTTGTGCTGCCTCGCACCGGCAGATGCGTTGGGTCAACGGCGGGAATAATTCTTCAAGAAACGGCTAAGTCCTTCCGGCGTAATCCCGCAGAACTGAGCAATAACCGTTTGAGGGGCTTCGGCGAGGACAGCCGGGTGCCATTTTTTCAAAAATTCGTACGACACTTCGGTCCTGTTCTCCGTCTTCGTGTGCAGCAGATCAATTTCAAACAGATGCTGCCGATACATTTTTTCACGAGTATAGGTTGCGAGGACGCCTCCTTCGAAATGGGCTGAATTCCAGACTTCCATCGGTATGCTCACCCCCTCCACATTTGTGACAGCTACAATCGAGTTTTGCGTGCGCTGGCCCATCTGAGCCGATTCTATGGTTGTGCAAATGTCACCAGCCTCGAAGAACCTCGAGACAACCAACCGACCGTCCGGTTGCGCAAGCTGGCCTGCGCAAATGCCGTGCGTTACGAAAAACATAAACCCTTTGCTCTTCGGCTCTGAGGGGACTTCGTTTCGCCTTTCAATAAATGCTTCGCTGCACTCACGTGCCACTGCTTCCCACGCTTCGTCGCTTATGTTTGTGTCATGCGCGTCAACGTCCGCGCGAAAGGCGATCAATGGGGGATTTGCAAAGGAGTTTTCCAAACCGGCTTCTCCAAATTCTGGCTCTTCGAGAAGTGACCTATCATTCACGACGCAACGCGGCCAAAGCGTTATTGCAAATGGATTGATTGGCAACATCCGCCCCCACCCCCAATTTCAGTCAAGGGCTGGGCTGCGTCTGCACGCCCTAATGCGGACGAAACTGCACGCCATCCTCTTTCGACCGCGACCCTGGCGCTCACGTTCAAAGTGGGTAAGTCCCCGCCGTGACGCAGCGCATATTGCATCGCTCGCACAGGCCGCATAGCTGACAGGCGATGATTGTCACTCCGCTCGTCGCCGCTGTGATCGGCCTAGTGCTTGCCGCTTGGACGGTGGCGGCGGCCTTGCTTGTGCTGCGGTCGGGCGCGAAAGAGCGCCGCGCGCGCGGGCTCGAAGGCAAGTTGCGGCGTTTGCAGCACATGCTCGATGTGTCGCCCGCGATCCCGATGCTGGTGCGCGCCGATGGCAGGATCGAAGCGCCCGAGCGCCTTGGGCGGTGGTTCGGCTTTCAAACCATGCCCAAATATCTCGCTGATTTGGCTGGGGAAGATGGCCTCAATGAGCGTCAGGTTGCCGAGCTGACAGAGCATGTGCAACTGACGCAGAAGAGTGCGAAGCCCTTTCAACTCTCCGTTATGCTTCCGGGCGCTGGACGCAGTCTCGCGCTGCATGGTGCGCTGGCGGACCCACAGGTCTCCGCCGGCGGGGCTGCGCTGGTGTGGGTGTTCGATTTTTCCGAAAGCGAAGATGAACTAAGCCGCCTCCGCCAGGAGGCCGCGCGCGCTCAGGGCGATTTCGCTGCGCTGATTGGCCTGATTGAAGCGGCTCCCATGCCGATGTGGTTTCGCGACCGCGATATGGCGCTGCAATTGGTCAACCAGGCCTATGTCGAAGCGGTCGCTGCGGGCAGCGCAGAAGCGGTGGTGCAGGGCCAGATCGAGTTGCTCGAACCCGAAGAAGGCCGCAGCCCGGCCCAAATTGCGAAAGAGAGCCTGATCAAGCAGGAGAAGACCGAGCGCGAAATCGCCACGACCATCTATGGCGCGCGCCGTATGCTCAAGGTCAGCGATCTGCCGCTGGGGGCTGAAGGTGTGGCTGGCTACGCCATCGACATCGAAGAACAGCAGCAGGTCCGCCGCGAATTTCGCGCCTATCGCGATGCGCAGCGCGCCATGCTTGATAAGCTTTCGATCGGCGTGGCTCAGTTCGACCCGCAGGAGCGGCTGACTTACGCCAATCTGCCATTCCGGCGGCTGTTTGAGCTGGGGCAGGACGCGGCAGAGGCCAATGGAGGCGGAGACTTGCCGTTCGAGCGCTTCCTAGCGGATGCGCGCGAGCGCGGGCGCACGCCGGAAGTGCGTGATTTTCCCGAATGGCGCGGCGAGCGCTCGGCATGGTTCGATCAAAGCGTTGCTCAGGAAGAGAATTGGCCGCTGCCCGGCGGCACGCATTTGCGTGTGGTCGCGCAGCCCATGCCCGATGGCGGGCTGGTGATGATCGCGGAGGATCGCACGGAAAGCCTCGCGCTGTCGGCCACGCGTGACACTCTGCTGCGCACCCGCACCGCGACGCTGGACAGTCTGTTTGAAGCGCTGGCGATCTTTGCACCGGATGGTTCGGTGCAATTGTGGAACCGCAGTTTTGCCGGCACGTGGGGGCTGAAAAGCGAGTTTCTCGATACGCATCCCAGTGCTCAGGGCCTGCTGGATGCGATTGCGGCCAACCTTGTGCGGCCCGAGGAAGCCGAGCAAATTGGCGCGGTGGTGCGCGCGGCGACGCTGGACCGGCGCGAAAAGGAGGGGCTGGTCGAACTCACGGACGGGCGCACTTTGCGCTTTGCCGGGGTGCCGCTGCCTGATGGCAATGGCCTGCTGACCGTGCTCGACATCACCGATTCGCAGAAGGCGGAGAAAGCCCTGCGTGAGCGTGCGGAGGCGCTGGAAGAAGCGGACGCGGTGAAAACCCGTTTTCTTGCCAACATGTCCTACGAATTCCGCACACCGCTCACCACGATCAGTGGATTTGCCGAAATGCTGGCAAGCGGCGCCGCTGGGCGCATGGCACCCCAAGCCGCAGAATATCTCAACGCGATCCTTACCGCTGCGCAAAAGCTGACTGAGCAAGTTGAGAACGTGCTGGACCTATCGCAAAGCGAGGCGGGGCTGCTGCCGATAGCCAAGGAGAAGGTCGATCTGCTCAAATTGCTGACCGCGCTGGTGCGCGAGCGCGAGGATGCGATTGTCGCGGCGGGACTGGGGCTGGACCTCAAAGGCAAGCGCGGGCGAACCGCCATGGCCGATCCACGCCAGCTTGCACGGGCGGCGGGCAATCTGCTCGACAACGCGATTGAGCACACGCCTGAAGGCGGCCAGATCCTGATTGATGTGCGGCGCGGCGAGCCTGAAGGCTGGTCGGCGGCGATCGTGATTGCGGACAATGGCAAGGGGATGAGCGAGGCTGAGCTGGCCCGTGCGCTTGGCCCGATGGTGACGGGGGCAGATGGCTCAGTGGAGACCCGCTCCGGCCTTGGCATCCCGCTCGCGCGGCAATTGATCGAAGCGCATGAGGGCACGCTGGAGCTTGAAAGCGAAGAGGGCGGCGGGACGGTCGCGATGATCCGGCTGCCATGAGCGATAGCGCTGCGCACAGAGTGGAACTGCCCGATCTGGCGGCGATGGCGGATTATGGCGCGCGCATTGCGGCGCGTGTGCGCGCGGGCGATGTGGTTGCGCTTTCGGGCGGACTGGGCGCGGGTAAGACGACACTGGCGCGCGCGATTATCGGCTCGCTGGGGTACAGATCCGAAGTCCCCTCTCCGACATTCACGATCATAGAAACCTATGACGCGCCGCCTTTGGCTGTGCCGGTGGTGCATGCTGATTTCTACCGGCTCGATGATCCTGCCGAAACGCGCGAGCTGGGGCTGGAGGATTACCGCGAAGGCGCTGTGCTGATCGCGGAATGGCCTGATCACGCAGGCGGCTTCGCGCATGAAGCGGCGTGTCTTGATATCCATTTGGAGCCAATCGGCGGTAAGGCTGAGGCCAAGGCTGAGGCCAAGGCTGAGGATGGCGGGCGGATTGCGATTGCGAGGGCCGGGGCGGATTGGCTAGGGCGCATGCCATGACCGCTCCTGATGGCCCCTCTGATAAAAGCTCGCCTGATCAAAGCCTGCCCGATGGCCTGCATGAGTTCATCAATGCGGCAGGGTGGGGCGATGCACGCATTGATGTGATCCCCGGCGATGCCTCGTTCCGGCGTTATTTCCGCTTGCACCGCGCCGGTGGCAGCGGTCCTAAAAGCGCGATGCTGATGCACGCCCCGCCGCCGCACGAAGACCCGGCGCCCTTCCTGCATGTCGCGCACTGGCTGCAAGAGCAGGGCATGCGTGCGCCTGCGATCTATGCCAGCGATGCGGCGCAGGGTTGGGTGCTGCTGGAGGATTTCGGCAATGACCGGATGCGTGACTGGATCGACGCGCATCCCGATGGCGAGGAAGCGGCGTATGAAGCCGCGATTGATGCGCTGGTTGCGCTGCATCAGCGGCCGGCGGGGCCGTTCGATCCCTATGACATGCCCACGATGGAGCGCGAGACCGGGCTGTTCACCGAATGGTTCTGTGAGCGCGCTGCCGGGCTGCGGGTCGATGTGCCGGGGTATCGCAAGGCTTGGGAAGCGGCGCTCGCCCCTCTGCTTGATCCGGCCCGGCCACGCGTGACTGTGCTGCGCGATTATCATGCAGAAAATATCATGCTGCTGGGCGATCCAGCGCAGCGCGCGCCGCAAGGGCTGATCGACTTTCAGGATGCGCTGGTGGGCAATCCCGCCTATGATCTGGTCTCGCTGCTGCAAGACGCGCGGCGCGATGTCGCACCTGATCTGGAGGCGCGGATGCTGGAGCGTTATCGCAAGCAAGCCGCCATCGATGCTGAATTCGATGCGGATTACGCGCGGCTCGGCGCGCAGCGCAACGCCAAGATTGTCGGCATCTTCTCGCGCCTCGATCAGCGCGATGGCAAGCCGCGCTATCTCACCATGATCCCGCGCGTCTGGACGGCGATGGAGCGTGACCTCGCTCACCCGGCGCTCGCTCCGGTGGCCGAGTGGTTCGATCGCAACATCCCCGCAGACCTGCGCGAGGCCAAGGGACATCGCCTCACATGAACCAGCCCGCCGCCATGGTCCGTACTCTCGCCAGTGATACTGCAATGGTCATGGCCGCTGGGCTTGGCAAGCGGATGCGCCCGCTCACCGCCACGCAGCCCAAACCGCTGGTGCGCGTCGCGGGCAAGCCGCTGATAGATCACGCGCTGGACCGTTTGGCCGACGCAGGCGTCGCGCGCGCGGTCGTCAACGTGCATTACCTCGCCGACGCGCTTGAAGCGCATGTGAGTGACCGCGAAAACCCGGCTGTTGTCATCTCGGATGAGCGTGACTTGCTGCTTGAGACCGGCGGCGGGCTGATCAAGGCGCAGCACCATCTGCCTGATCCGTTTTTCTGCCTCAACGCCGACAACATCTGGCTCGATGGCCCGCGCAATGCCTTTGACGAGCTGTCCGCACGCTGGGACCCGGATGTGATGGACGCGCTGTTGCTGGTGGTCCCGCATATGCGCGCTGCCAATTTTGCGGGCGAGGGGGATTTCTACATGAACCCGCTCGGCCTGCTGTCCCGCCGCAAGCCGGGGCGCATCGCGCCGTTCATCTACACCGGCATTCAGCTTGTTTCGCACCGCCTTTTGCGCGACGCGCCCGAAGGCAAGTTTTCGACCAACATCCTGTGGAACCGCGCGATTGAGGAAGAGCGGCTTTATGGTGTTTCGTTTGGCGGGCAGTGGTTTGAAGTCGGCACACCCCAGGCGATTGCGCCGACACAGGACGCCTTGAGGCGTGGCTGACCCAGCCGAGGCAACGACCGCAGAGCTGGGCAGCAAAGCGAGCCCGCAGGTCTTCTCCATCGCAGCGCATCGCGGCTTTGCGGATGCGCTGGTGGCCGGATTGGTGCCACGTTATGCGCAGGACGATGTCGGCCTTGCGCGGCTCACTTTGCTGGTGCCCAGCACCCGCGCGGCGCGGACCCTGTCAGAGGCGTTCATCCGCTATACCGGCGCGCACGGCATGGCCGGGATGCTGATGCCGCGCATGGTCACGGTCGGCGATCTCGATCTTGATGAGGCGCTTGGCCAACTGCTCGATCCGCTGGGCGCGAGCGACATTCCGCCTGCCGTAGAACCGACGCGGCGATGGCTTGAACTCGCGGAGCTGATCGCGCTTGAATACGCCAAGATTGGCAAGCCCGAATTGCCCGGTGCAGCGCGGCTGAGGTTGGCGCGCGATCTGGCGCGCACGATGGACCGGCTGCTGGTGGAGGACGTGGCTCCGGCGGAACTGGTCGGCCCGCGCGTGCTCGATATGTTGGGCGCGCTGTCGGCGCATTGGATCAGAAGCCTGCACCTGTTTGTCGGCGTGCAGGATGCGTGGCTCGCACGGCTGAAAGAGCGCGGCGAGGTGGATGCCGCAACCCGGCGCAACATGCTGTTTGAGCGCGCGCGGCGACGGTGGCGCGAGAGCCCGCCGAAGACGCCAATTGTCGCAGCGGGCGTCACCAGCGCGTCGCCTGCCTTGGCGCGGATGCTGCGCATGATTGCCGAATTGCCGCATGGCGCGGTGGTGCTGCCCGATTTCGATCTGGAGATGAATGACGCGGCGTGGGACGAGCTGGGCCGCGCAGGCGCAGCGCCCGAGCCGGGCGGGGAGCTGTTTGCGAGCGCAGATGCGCTCACCCACCCGCAATATCACCTCAAGCTGCTGTTGGAGCGCATGGGACTTGCGCGCTCTGAAGTTCGGCCCTGGCATCGCAAGGGTCTGACCGCCGCGCCGCCTGCGCGCAGCAAGGCTATCAGCGCGCTATTCCTGCCGCCCGAGGCAAGCCGGTCATGGATCGACTTGCCGGCAGAGAAACGCCGCCTGCCCGGCCTGCGTCTGCTCACCAGCCCTACTAGCGAGGAAGAGGCGCAAGCCATCGCGATGCTCGTGCGCGAAGCTTTGGAGGAGCCGGAAAAGCGTGTTGCGGTGGTGGCGGCAGACCGCAATCTGGCGCGCCGCGTGGTGCAGCATCTGGAGCGTTGGAACACTGCAGCGGATGACAGTGCGGGCCAGCCGCTCTCCCTGACCCCGGCGGGACGGCTGCTTGGACTGTTGGCAGACATTGCCGCGCATGGGGCTCAGCCGGTTGGGCTGGTTGCGGCTCTGGGCCATCCGCTGGTGGCGGGCGACCGGCGTGCTGAATGGCTTTCCCATTCGCGCGATTTTGACGCGGCGCTGCGTGGGCCTGCTCCTGCACCGGGCCTCGATGCGCTCAGCCGCTTGGTTGCGCTTACGGACAATCCCAGCCTTGCTGAATGGTGGAGCGGTGTTGAAGCCGTGCTCGCGCCGCTGGTAACGATGGAGGCTTCGACCTCGCTTGCGCTGGCGCTCGACCTGCTGGCCAGCACTGGGGAGCAATTGGCGGGGCTCCGGCTGTGGGAGCGCGAGGATGGGCGCGCTTTGGCGCGCATGGTGGAGGATGTGCGGCTCCACGCAGGCGAATGCGGGACGGTGATCGACCCGGCTGACCTCGCCACGATCCTGCGTGATGCGATGGACGAGATCGCTGTTCGGCCTCCCTATGGCGGGCACCCGCGCATTGCGATTTATGGCCTGCTGGAATCGCGCATGGCGCGCGCTGATCTGGTGATTTGCGGCGGGCTGAATGAAGGCACATGGCCGCAATCGCCTTCGCCCGACAGTCTGCTCGCGCCCGGCGTGCTGCGCGCCCTGGGCGTGCCGGGCACGGAGTTTCGCATCGGCCTTGCCGCGCATGACCTCGCTGGAGCGATGGGCGCGCCGCAAATTGTGCTGAGCCGGGCTGAGCGCGATGCGCAGGGGCCAACGCGCCCTTCGCGCTTCCTGCTGCGGGTGGAGGCTTTGCTGGGCGAGAAAGACGCAAAGGACTACCGCGAAACCCGCATCCCCGCGCTGTTGCCGCACTTGGATCGCGCGCCGCCGCCCGTGCCAGAACGGTATCCGCGCCCCGCGCCTGATCCCAATTCAGCGCAGCGCCATGTCGCAATCAGTGCCACCGCGCTGGATCGGCTGCTGGGCGATCCTTATCAGTTCTATGCGCAGAAAATTCTTGGCCTGCGGACCATGGATGCGCTCGCGGCGGACCCGTTTGAGGATTACGCGCTGCGCGGCATTCTGGTGCACGATATCCTTGACCAATGGCACCGCGCGCGCGTGGAGGCGCCGGACCTGCCGCTGCTGCCCTTTGCCAGCCAAAAGCTCAAAGCGACCAACCCTCACCCGCTGCTATGGGGTCTATGGCGCCCACGCATCATGGCCGCGCTCGCCCGGTTTGAGTTGTGGATCGACCTGGCGCGCGAAGATGGCCGCGATGTGGTGCTGACCGAGGGCTGGGGCGAGATGAACTATATGGGCGTCAGCGTCGGCGGGCGCGCGGATCGGATCGATCGATTGGCCGATGGGACGCTTGCCATGGTTGATTACAAGACCGGCAAACCGCCCAGCAAGGCGGAAACCGCCGCCGGGTATCGGCTGCAATTGGGCGTGCTGGGCCTGATTGCGCGCCATGGCCGCTTCAAACGTGACCGCCACGCGCCGGATGCTGAAGCGGTGCGCGGAGAAACGAGCCGGTTTGAATACTGGTCCTTGCGCAAAAACGGCGATCAATTTGGCGAGATCAGCGTACCGATGCGGCAGGATAAGGAGCGCACAGGGCTTGAGCCCGATGAATTCCTGCCGGTGCACGAAGCCAAGCTCAAAAAGGCGATCACTGAATATATCCTCGGCACCAGGCCCTTCCGCGCCAAGGAGAACCCCGCTTATCCCGGCTACACCGATTACGATCAGCTGATGCGGCTAGAGGAATGGCAGTTCGACGGTCGGGATGATCCTGCATGAGCGCCAAGGTGTTCCCCCTCAAAGGCCAGCAGCGCGAAGCGGTGGAGCCGGGCGACAATGTCTGGCTCTCCGCTTCGGCGGGCACGGGCAAGACGCAGGTGCTCTCTGCGCGCGTGCTGCGGCTGCTCTTGCGCCCTGAGGTTAAGCCGGGCTCTATCCTGTGCCTGACCTTCACCAAGGCAGGGGCTGCGGAAATGGCCAACCGCATAAACGCGGTGCTCGCGCGCTGGGTACGGCTTGATGAGGCCGCTTTGGCCAAGGAACTCGGCTATCTCGGCGCGCCGTTCGGTAAAGAAACGATCGACCGCGCGCGCGAATTGTTTGCCAGCGTGCTCGATTGCCCCGGCGGCGGCCTTCGTATCGATACGATCCACGCTTTCGCGCAATGGCTGCTGTCGAGCTTTCCCGAAGAGGCCGGCCTTACGCCCGGCGCGAGCGTGATGGACGACCGGCAAAAAGAGCTGCTGGCGCGCGACGTGCTCGCCGACGTGCTGCAATCAGGCGATGTGCGCGTGACCGATGCGGTGGAAGCCTTCGTGACGCGCAAGGACCCCGATGCGCTACGCAGCTGGCTGATGCGATGCGCGGGCGAGGAAGGTCTGTGGGAAGGGCCGCAGGGCTGGCAGTCCCCGGTCAATGCGCGGGTGCGCGGCGTGCTGGGGATTCCTGCCGACGCTGACGCACAATGGGCCGCGCAGGTGCTGCACCCCGATACCTTCCCCGATGACCAATTGCGCGCAATGCTGCCGCTGATGCGCGACTGGTCGGCGAAGACCGGCCAAGCGACCGCGGCATTTATCGACCAATGGCTCAGCACCCCGACGGAGCGGCGTGCGGATGCGGTCGAGGGGTTCCTCGACACCGTCCTCAAAAAAGATGGCGAACCGCGCAAGATGGCGAACCCGACCAAAGCCGAACCGCGGCTGCCTGACTGGCAGCAAGCGGTCGCCGAGGTAGTCGCGCTTTATCAGGAACGCCGCGCGCTGCTGGAGCTTGCCGAACTGCTCACCGCCGCCTTTGAGATCGGGCGCGCTTTTGCGTTGCACTGGAAAGAGGCCAAGCGCCGCGAAGGGCTGATGGAGTTTGACGACCTCATCCGACGCGCCGCCGCGCTGCTTGCCAATGGCGAGGCGACCGAGTGGATCCGCTACAAGCTGGATCGCAGCTTTGACCACGTTCTGATCGACGAGGCGCAGGACACCAATCAGGCGCAATGGGATATTGTCGATGCGCTGATCGACGATTTCTTCGCAGGCGAGGGCGCGCGCGGGGACCGGCTGCGCACGATCTTTACCGTCGGCGATTACAAGCAGGCGATCTTCGGCTTTCAAGGCACCAGCCCCGAAAATTACGAGCGCGCCAAACGCCGCATCCGCCAGCGTATCCTTGATGCAAAGGAGAATGCCGCCGGGATGCGCGATGAGCGGCTGATTCCAAGCTGGCGCGATCTTGATCTGGACCGTTCTTTCCGCACGTCAAAGCCGGTGCTTGGCGTGGTCAATCAGGCGATCAATGCGCTGGGGCATGAAGCCTTTGGCCTCTCAACCGCGCCACCTGACCATGATGGTGAGAGCCGCGCCGGAATGGTCACTATGTGGAATCCGGTGATCGGCGAGCGCGAAGAGGAAGGTGCTACAAAGGCCGATGAGGAGCGCGATTGGCTTGCGCACCACGATACGGTCCTCGCGCAGAACATCGCCGATCAGGTTGCGCGCTGGGTGCGCGGGCCGGAGCGTTATGTCCTGGAAAAAGGCGAGACCCGCCGTCATGCCGAGCCGGGCGATATCATGGTACTGGTGCGCAAGCGTGGCGGGCTTGCAGGGCAGATCGTGGCCAAGCTGCATGAGCGGCGCGTGGCGGTCGCCGGGGTGGATCGGCTGCGGCTCGGCCAGCCGCTGGCGGTACGCGATGTCATGGCCGCGCTGCGCTTTGCCACACAGCCGCTTGACGATCTGGAATGCGCCAACCTGCTGGCGAGCCCGCTGATCGGGTGGTCGCAGGACGAGCTGCTCGAATTCGTGCCACGGCCCGATAAGACCACCTTGTGGCACCATCTGCGCCGCGAGGATGCGCCAGCGCGGATGCGCGAAACCGCTGATATTCTGCGCCAATTGCTGGCGCGCGCGGACTATCAGACCCCGCAGGCGCTGATCGCGTGGTTGCTGAGCGGTCCGTGGCAGGCGCGGCGCAAGCTTGTCGCGCGGTTGGGGCGCGAGGCCAACGATCCGCTTGATGAACTGGTCAATGCCGCCTTCGCCTATGAAAGCGCGAATGTGCCGAGCCTTGCGGGCTTTATCGAGTGGTTCGATGCGGGCGAAGCGGAGCTGAAGCGCGATCCCGATGGAGTCGGTGGTCAGGTGCGCGTGATGACGGTGCACGGTTCAAAAGGCCTGCAAGCGCCGATTGTCATTCTGGCCGATGCGACCGGAAAGCCGGGGCAGGGCACAGCGCTGGAACTGGCTGAGGATCGCGCAGGGCACGAGCAAAGCGTGCCCCTGCCAGCCCTAAAAGCGGATGAACGCGTTGGCCCGCTCAAGATTGCGGATGAGGCGGCCAGTGCGGCGGATATGCAAGAACATTGGCGGTTGCTTTACGTCGCGATGACGCGGGCGGAAGAGGCGCTGTTTATCGGCGGTGCGCTGGGCGTGCGCGATGCTGAGAAAGGGCCGCACGAAGACAGCTGGTATGCGCGGCTTGAACCGCTGTTTGGCGAAGAGCGGCTCGATGATCCGATCTGGGGCGGGCGGCGCGAATTGGGTGAGGCACCTGCCCCGCTGGTGCCGAGCGATGCGAGCGGCGCGCCCGCTTCTGCAGAAACACCCACTGATCTGCCGGGCTGGCTTACCGCACCCATCGGTCCAGAACCGCGCCCACCGCGTCCACTCGCGCCGAGTGGTGCGGGCGAGGAGCAAGGTGCAGACCCGCCCATGATGGCGGTAGCCGATACGGATGCGCAGCTTTTGGCCCAGAGTCTGGCGGCGAATCAGGCGGCGAATCGTGCGGCGCGGCGCGGCGTGCTGATCCACCGCCTGCTGGAGCGCTTGCCCGATATCGCGCCCGAGAACCGCGCCGAGACTGGCGCTACATGGCTGGCGCGGCAGGCGGGCGACCTGGACGATGCCACTCGTGCAGCGATGATGGATCAGGCGCTCAGCGTGCTCGGCACGCCCGGTTTTGCGGCGATCTTTGGCCCTGAAGCCCTGGCCGAAGTGCCTTTATCGGCGACGGTGAACGGCGTGGTGATTGCAGGTACGGTGGATCGACTGCTCGTCAGCGCCGACGGTGTTCAGGTGGTCGATTTCAAAACGACCCGCCGCCCGCCTACGACTCTGGAGCAAGTGCCCAGCGCCACGTTGCGCCAGATGGCGGCCTACACCGCCGCGCTTGAAGCGATTTATCCCGGCCGGTGCGTTAGCGCTGCTTTGCTCTACACGCAGACCCCGCAATTGATCGAATTGCCACCTGAAACGCTCGCCATGCACAAGCAGCAATTGGACCGCGCGCAGGAAAGCTTGGGGGCAAGTGACCCCGCCATCTATTGAGTGGCGCGCAAACTGGCCTAAATTGCAGGTCACACACACTTTTGGAGAACGAACATGGCCACCGTAGCAGTAACCGACGCAAGCTTTCAGTCCGACGTGCT
This sequence comes from Pseudomonadota bacterium, assembly GCA_039815245.1. Lineage (GTDB taxonomy): Bacteria > Pseudomonadota > Alphaproteobacteria > Sphingomonadales > Sphingomonadaceae > Erythrobacter. The sequence goes on from JBCBZR010000001.1 coordinate 146,992, forward strand.
GGACAGCGACAAGCCTGTGCTCGTCGATTTCTGGGCGGACTGGTGCGGCCCGTGCAAGATGATCGCGCCCGCGCTTGAGGAAATCAGCGAAGAGCTGGGCGAGCAGGTCACCATCGCCAAGATGGACATCATGGAAAGCACAGTGACACCGGGCGAAATGGGCGTTCAGTCGATCCCGCTGATGGTGCTGTTCAAGAACGGCGAGCCGGTCGCACGTAAATTGGGCGCCGCGCCAAAGAGCCAGCTGAAGGATTGGCTTGAAAGCGAGCTTTGAGGGCTCGCTTACGCATCACCCAACGGCATCGCCCACCCCGCCACGACTAAGCTCACCTCCGGTTCGCTAAGTCTCGCTCCCCTCCCGCTTGCGAGAGGGGTTAGGGGTGGGTTTCAGCCTAGTCCGCCAGGCGCTCCATAAACGCATCCCAGATTGCCGGGCTTGATGCACCAACAAGGCCCGGTGCGCTATGATCGGCTACGCGATAGGCGCTGCCGTCGAGCCGGGCGCATTTTCCGCCGGCTTCGTTGAGCCACAATGTCCCCGCCGCGTGATCCCAAGGCAGGGTGCGTTTGAAGCTGGAAATGTCGTTTTCGCCAAGTGCCAGGCGCGGATATTGCTCGGCGGCGCAGCGCGGAATGTCAGCGAATTGATAGTGCCCGCCCAGCTTGGCATCGACCATCGCGGCCTCGGCATCGCTCAGGAACATGCGGCTCACTGCAACAACAGGTGGCTGCTGCCCGGTTGAGCGCGCGGCGATGCGTTCGCCATTCACAAACGCGCCTTCGCCGCGCTTTGTGTGGCACAGCCGGTCCTTGTGAGGATCGTAAATCCACCCTGCGACTGTTTCACCGGCATCCGCGAGCGCGATGATGATACCGAACGGCTCCTTGCCCGCAGTGAAATTGGCGGTTCCATCCAGCGGATCGATGATCCAGCATTGCTGCGAGAGACGCTCCAATACGGTTTCATCCGCCGCCACCGCTTCCTCGCCCACCACGGCCACGCCGGGGGCAAGCTTGGTCAGCGCGTCAGTCAGAAAGCTCTCCACTTCGCGGTCGACAATCGTGACGGGGTCATCCTTGCCCTTCATTTCGATCTCGTCTTCAGCGAGTGCGCGGAAGCGCGGCATCATCGAACGTTCCGCTGCAAAGCGCATGAGGTCGCGAATTTCAGCGTCGAGCGCGGAAAGGGTCATGTCAGCTCCTGTAGTCCGCATTGATTGAGATGTAGCCGTGCGTGAGATCGCAGGTCCACACCGTTGCGCGGCCCCCGGGACCATCGCCGCCCATGCCCAGATCAACGGCGAGGTCAATTTCCTCGCCCTTCAGATGCGCGGCCACGGGCGCTTCGTCATAATTGTCCACCGCCGCGCCTTCACGCGCGACTTCGACGCCGCCAAAGCTGATCGCGAGCCGATCGCGGTCGGCCGGTTCGCCTGCTTTGCCAACCGCCATGACCACGCGGCCCCAATTGGCATCCTCGCCGGCAATCGCGGTTTTGACGAGCGGCGAATTGGCGATGGCGAGCCCGACGCGACGCGCGCTGTCATCGCTCGCCGCGCCCGCAACGCGCACGGTGATGAATTTGCTTGCCCCCTCACCATCGCGCACGACCAATTGCGCCAACTGGCGGCACAAATCGCTGAGCGCGGCGGCAAAGGCGTAGGCACCGGTGCTTTCCCATCCCTCAATCAGCGGCGCGTCCGCAGTGCCGGTCGCAAAGGCGAGCACGGTGTCGCTGGTGGATGTGTCTCCATCGACTGTAATGCAGCTGAACGTCTGCGCGTTGGCGCGGGTCAGCAGCGCTTGGAGGAAGGCAGGAGCGACGGCGGCATCAGTGAAGACGTAGCCGAGCATGGTCGCCATATCGGGTGCAATCATACCAGAGCCTTTGATGATGCCGACCAACTCGACATGCTTGCCTCCGATCATCGCGGCGGTGTGCGCGCCTTTGGGGAAGGTGTCTGTGGTGGAGATGGCCTGCGCGGCTTCTTGCCAGCCGCAAGGCTCGGCATTGAGGGCGTTCGCGACCCCTTCGCGCGCCCGGTCGCGCGGCAGGGGCACGCCGATGACGCCGGTGGACGAGACCAACACGTCGGCAGGCTCGCAGCCAAGCCCCTCGGCCACTTGCGCCATAATCTGTTCAACCGCCCCGCGCCCGGCGGCTCCGGTGAAGGCGTTGGAATTGCCCGCATTGACCACGAGCGCACGCGCAGTGCCCGCCTTGATTTGCTCGCGCCCCATCTCGACTTCAGCGGAAGCGCAGGCGCTCTGCGTGAAAACGCCCGCGACCGCGGTGCTTTCAGTCAAGGTCACAAAGGTCAAGTCAGCGCGGCCCCAATCCTTGTAACGCGCGCACACAGTGCGCAGCGCCACGCCTTCAATGGCGGGCATATCAGGAAAGGGCCGGGCGAGGGGGGAGCGTTCAAGGTCCATGGTGGATCGCCCTAATAAGCGGTGCGCTGGTGGGCAATCGCAATCGCTCGGTGGCGTTATTTGCGGGCCTTGTGCATAGTGCAGCGATGATCAAGCACGCATCCATATCGCTCTTGCTGTCCGGCTTTGCCCTTGGCAGCGCTTTATCCGTTTCGGCTCAGGAGGCTGCTGAGGCGAAAGTTGAAAACCTTGAGATTACCGTTCCGATCTTGGAAGTGGAGGGGCCTACAAAGGCAGCGCCGCGCCCCTACCTGAAAGACTATGGCGTAATCAGACCGCGCCCCGCTGACTATCCGCCAGAAGCGTGGGTGGCCGACGAAGAGGGGCGCACGCAAATTGTGCTCGCAGTCTCTGCGGAGGGCATGGTCACCGGATGCGACGTTGTTGAAAGCTCGGGCTCTGAAACGCTCGACAACGCGACCTGCGCCATCGCGATGGATCGCGGCAAGTTTGAACCTGCTCAAGACGCCGATGGTATGCCGGTCGCGTCGGAATTCGGCTTTACGCACAGGTGGCGCAAACGCAGCCCTGAATTTTCCGGACCCATGAACATCTCTGTGCGCTTCTTGATTGAAGCGGACGGCACCGTCAGCGAGTGCGAAGTGCTGGAGCGAAGTGGCAATATCGAAGATCGGATGCGCGAAATGATGGAAAAAGAGCCGTGCCCCGGCGTCGGCAAGACGGGCCGCCCGCCCTATCGCGATGAAAACGGTGTGCCCGTGGCGCGCCGCGTGACCCTGACCATCGCAACCGAAGTGGTTGACCCCTGAGCACTCCCCCGAGCGATTCCATGGGCAATCAAAGCCACCGCTTGATCCAAAAATGCTGTGTTAAGGTGAATTGTGTACGGCGGTGTCAAAGGCGTGTGGACGAATTGCGACTGAGAGATTATTACTGCGTGACATGATCCGCCAATTGTTTGCCCTTCTGGCCCTGCTTTCAGGCCTTGCCGCGCTTCAGGCGCCGGCAAATGCGTCGCCTTTGGCGGCGATGGCGAGCGATGTGCAGGCCTCTTCGCAGGCGGCGCGTGCGAACAGCGCTGCCGTGTGCCAGTGCGAAGAAGCGGGGAAGACCAGCAAACGCATCTGCCCGCAACGCAAAGCGCCTCTGCCGCGCCTGCGCCTGTTCGGACTGCTTGGCCCCTCGATTGTTATCGGGGCTGACCGCGCGCTTGAATAGCGCGACCGTACCTATCGCCACGATCTGAGGCGTGCGGCGCAATTTCGCTGCGCTGTGCCGGATCAGGGCCTTTCCAAAATTTCATTTTCAGCGCCCCGGAACAAGCCCGCGCGGCGCTCTCCATATAAAATCAGGATTTCCCCCAACCATGTTTGACAACCTTATGAAGTCGGTCTTCGGCTCTTCTAATGATCGCTATGTGAAGAAGCTCGGCAGCATCGTCTCCTCGATCAACGCGCTTGAGCCGCAGATGCAGGCGCTGACGGACAGCGAATTGCAGGGCCAGACGGACGTGTTTCGCCAGCGGCTCGATGAAGGCGCATCGCTGGATGACATTCTGCCGGAGGCCTTTGCCACGGTGCGTGAAGCCTCGATCCGCGTGTTTGGAATGCGCCACTTCGATGTGCAGCTGATCGGCGGGATCGTGCTGCATCGCGGCGAGATCGCGGAGATGCGCACGGGTGAAGGTAAAACGCTGATGGCGACGCTCGCGGTTTATCTCAACGCGATTGAAGGCAAGGGCGTCCACGTCATCACCGTCAACGATTACCTCGCCGCGCGCGATGCTGAGGAAATGGGCCGCCTTTACAATTGGCTGGGCCTGACCGTCGGCACCATCCTGCCCAACCAGAATGAGGTGCAAAAGCGCGACGCCTATAACGCAGACATCACATACGGCACGAACAACGAATTCGGCTTCGACTATCTGCGCGACAACATGAAGCATAATCGCGAGGATATGTGCCAGCGCCCGTTCGCCTTCGCGATTGTCGATGAAGTGGACTCGATCCTGATCGACGAAGCGCGCACTCCGCTGATCATCTCCGGCCCGACAGAGGACAAGTCAGACCTGTATGTCGCGCTGGACGAAGTCGCCAAGGAAATCCCCGAGGAGTGGTATGAGAAGGATGAGAAGACCAAGAACATCCAGCTCACCGAAGATGGCCTTGAACAGACCGAGCAGTTGCTGATTTCCAAGGGCCTGCTGGAAACCGACAATCTCTACGATGTCGAGAACACGCAGGTCGTCCATCACCTCGATCAGGCCCTGCGCGCGGTCCACATGTTCCGGCGCGATGATCACTACATCGTCAAGGATGACAAGGTCATCATCATCGATGAGTTCACCGGGCGCATGATGGATGGCCGCCGCTGGTCGAACGGTCTGCACCAAGCGGCCGAAGCCAAGGAAGGCGTGACGATTGAGCCTGAGAACCAGACGATGGCCTCAATCACCTTCCAGAACTATTTCCGCATGTATCCCAAGCTTTCCGGCATGACCGGGACGGCCGCGACCGAAGCGGCGGAATTCTGGGACATCTACAAGGTCAACGTGGTCGAAATCCCGACCAATCTTCCCGTCGCGCGGATCGATGAGGAAGACGAGTTTTACAAGAACACGATGGACAAGTTCCAGGCGATTGCGAAGACGATCAAGGAGCACAATGAACGCGGACAGCCGATTCTGGTTGGCACCGTGTCCATCGAAAAGTCCGAATTGCTCAGCCAATTCCTCGACAAGGAAGGCGTGAAGCACGAAATCCTCAACGCGCGCCAGCATGAGCGCGAGGCGCATATCGTGGCGCAGGCCGGGCGCTTTGGCGCGGTGACCATCGCGACCAATATGGCGGGCCGCGGGACAGACATTCAGCTGGGCGGCAACCCCGAATTTCGCATCGGTGATGAGCTTGGAGCGATGGAAGACGGCCCCGCCAAGGACGCCGCCATCGTCAAGCTGAAGGAAGAGGTCGCCGAAGAAAAGCGCCGCGTGATCGAGGCGGGCGGGCTGTTCGTGCTGGGCACGGAGCGCCACGAAAGCCGCCGGATCGACAACCAGCTGCGCGGTCGTTCAGGGCGTCAGGGCGACCCCGGCCTCTCGCGCTTCTACCTGTGCCTCGAAGACGATCTGCTGCGCATCTTTGGCCCTGACACGCTGTTTGCCAAGATGATGAATTCCAACCTCGAAGATGGCGAGGCGATTGGCTCCAAATGGCTGTCAAAGGCGATTGAGACCGCTCAGAAAAAGGTTGAAGCGCGCAATTACGATCAGCGCAAACAGGTCGTGCAATATGATGACGTGATGAATGACCAGCGCAAGGTCATCTATGAACAGCGTGCGGAAATCATGGATTCCGAAGCGGTCGATGACGTGGTGCTCGATATGCGCCACGATACGATTAACGCGATCGTCGGCACTGCGTGCCCTCCGGGCTCCTATCCCGAACAATGGGATATTGTGGGTCTCAAGGAGAAGGTCGAGCAGGTCTTCGGCCTCGAAATTCCGCTTGAGGAATGGCTTGAGGAAGATCAGGTCGAACCTGAACTCATCGAAGAGCGCCTGCGCGAGCAGACCGACCGGATGATGGAAGAAAAGCTGGAGCGCAATGATCCTGCCATCTGGCGCATGGTCGAAAAGGATGCGCTGTTGCAGCAGCTGGATTACCACTGGAAAGAACACCTTGCGACGCTAGATGCACTGCGGCAGGTGATCTGGATGCGCGGTATCGCTCAGAAGAACCCGATCAACGAATACAAACAGGAAGCCTTCGGTCTGTTTGAAAGCATGCTGGACACGCTGCGCGAGGAAGTCTCCGGGCTGCTGTTCCGTTCCGAACTGCAAAGGCCGCAGCCGGAAATGGAAATGCTTCCTGACCTGCCCGATTTCCTGACCGGGCACATTGACCCGCTGACCGGTCTCGACAATTCCAACGATGGAGACGGTTCGGAGCAGCGCCCTGGCCTGTTTGGCTCGCTTGCCGGCTCCCCGGCGGCAGAGGCATCATCGGGCGGTGCGATCCGCGAAAATCCGTACGCGCATCTGAACGTGCCGCGCAACGCGCCGTGCCCGTGCGGCTCTGGCAACAAATACAAGCATTGCCACGGTGCGGTGGGCATTCCTCCGGTGGCTGCGCCAGTGTAAGCTGGCAGCCTGCGAGCAATGCCTAGCAAGCGCGCGCCATGATCGGCGCGGTTCCCTTCGGGCTGGCGCTCGCCTTCGCGGTGACCGCTTTGCTGTATGCCAGCGTCGGCTTTGGCGGCGGATCGACCTATGCTGCGCTGCTGGCGCTGTCCGGGCTCGACTATCGGTTGCTCCCCTTGGTAGCTCTGGCGTGCAACATAGTGGTGGTGACCGGCGGCACTGTTCGGTTTGCGCGCGCAGGGCTGATGCCTTGGAAGAGCGCGCTGGTGCTGACCGCCGTGTCCGCTCCTGCCGCGCTGGTGGGTGGGCTCACGCCGATTGATCAGCCCAGCTTTATGCTGCTGCTGGGCGCAAGCCTTGTGCTGACGGGCGCGGCGATGCTGCTGCCTGTGCGCGAGACGGAGCTGGGCGCGCCCACCCGTGTCGCCAAGGCGATGCCGGTGATCGCAGCGCCGCTGGGCTATCTGGCGGGGCTGGTGGGAATTGGCGGCGGCATCTTCCTTGCACCGCTGCTCCACCTCACCCGCTGGCGCGGCGCGCGCGAGATCGCTGCGACCGCAAGCCTCTTTATCCTCGTGAATTCGCTGTTCGGTCTGATGGGACAGATGCTCAAGCCTGGCGCAGTGTCGCTCGGAGCAGCGTTGGGCGCGGCTTTACCCTTACTGATCGCGGTTGCGATTGGCGGGCAGATTGGCAGCTTGCTGGCGGTGAAACTTCTGCCCCCACGCTGGGTGCGGTGGCTTACGGCGGCGCTGGTAATTGTGGTCGGCGTGCGATTGCTCGCGTCACCTTCAACCTGATCAATTCTCGCTGAAATAGCCTGCGGTTGGTTCATTACGGGCCAACTCTTCGCAGCGGCGCTTCCAATAGCCGCGTGCGCGCTTCGAGAAATCGAGCGGGGTGAAGGCGTTGTTGCGCCCGATTATAAGCGTGCTGAACCGGTCGATCAGTCGATTGTGCTCGAAGCGGACATCGTTGAAGAGCTTCTCGCGCGCTTCTTCCACACTGGCCCCTGCTGCGACAGCACGGGCGCGGGCGGCTTCGCTCCATTCAATGAGACCGTCCCGGTCCACCGTGTAACCAACCTGCTGGCAGGAGGGCAGCGACGTGGTCGCGATTGTGATCGAGCGATACTCTTCCTTGATGGTCTCGCGGTCGAGTGCTGGCGTGCCAACTGCGGCGAGGCTGGCGATCAGCGGAAGGATGATGTCCATCGAGGCTTTCCTTTCATCTCGTGCGCACCAACTTGGCCAGACATGTCTGAACCAACAATGAAGCGCGTCACCTGATCAACCGATGATGGAAAAAATGGCTCCCCGAGTTGGATTCGAACCAACGACCAAGTGATTAACAGTCACCTACTCTACCGCTGAGCTATCGGGGAACAGCACACCGGGTTTCTCTCCGGGTGCGGAAGCGCGCGTATATGGGTGGGGGCTGCGGATGGCAAGAGGGTTTTTGGGCTTGTGTTAACCATCCGGCAAGAGACGCAGGGCCGCATCGCCGCGCTGCGCCTCATTCGGTCACAAATTGTTCGGAGACGATCCGTTCCTCGAGCGATTGGCCGGGGTCAAACAGCAGCTCCAACTCTGTGTCATGCGCGATCGTCATGGTCACCTCGGCGATGTCGCGCAGTTCCTTCTGGTCCGCCACCGCAGCGACCGGGCGCTTGGCCGGGTCCAGCACACGCAGCTTGATCCGCATCCGATCAGGCAGGATCGCTCCGCGCCAGCGCCGGGGGCGAAACGGGCTGATCGGGGTGAGAGCCAGCATCTCGCTGTCGAGCGGGAGGATCGGGCCGTTGGCGGATAGATTATAGGCGGTGGACCCAGCGGGCGTTGCGACCAGAACCCCGTCACCCACCAGTTTCTCAATCCGAACGCGGCTGCCCACGGTCACTTCGATCCAAGCGGTCTGTCGGGTTTCGCGCAGCAGGGACACTTCATTGATCGCCCAGAACTGGTGCTGCTCGCCGCTTTGCGTCACCGCCTCCATGCGCAAGGGCGCGATGGTCTTGCGCTTGGTGCGCGCCAACCGTTTGCGGATCGCCGCGCGCCGATCATAGCGGTTCATGAGAAAGCCGACCGTGCCGCGGTTCATCCCGTATGCGGGAATGATGCGCCCGGCATCCAGCATGGAATGCAGCGTCTGGAGCATAAAGCCATCGCCGCCGAGAACGACGACGGCGTCGGCTTCTTCCAAGGGCACAAAGCTGTTGCGCTCGTTCAGTGCTTCGCATGCTTCTTGCGCGCGCGGCGAATCCGATGCCACCAAGGCGATATTCTCAAAATCCATCTCAGGGTCGGCAGCCTTCCCATTGGGCTCAATTGTTGCCTCCGAAAGCGTCATCGCACTCGTTTTCCCTTGCTGATCGCGGCTGTGCCGCCAGCACGCCACTACAGACTTATCCTGATGTTCCAATTTCGGTCGGATTGCAATTGGCGTGCGCGTTGCCGCAAACCGCGCCTATGGGTGGGAACATGGTATCGCGTCACTCTTCGCCGTCGAAAAGCCTGCGTGGCGCTTCACAGGGCGCACAGCGTGGGTCTGTGCCGGGGGTCAAGCCAGCGGCGCTGGAGACAGATCTTTTGCGCGCGCTCGACCGGGAAGAGATTGAGGTTCTGTTCCAGCCGCAATTCCTGTGTGCGACAAGCGCGGTGGTCGGGGCCGAGGCATTGGCACGCTGGCAACATCCCACGCTCGGCGAGATCGGTGCAAGAGACCTGTTTGCGATTGCCGAACGCGCCGCGCTGGTCGCGCCGCTGTCGCGCCATGTTGTGGCGCGGGCTTTGGCGGATGCAGCGCGTTGGCCCGATGATCTTTCACTCTCGCTGAACATCACGCCAGAGGAACTGGGCGATCCGCGCTTTGCCGCCGACTTTGCAGCATTGATTGGGACCAGCGCGATTGCGCCGAAACGGTTGATGCTGGAGATCACTGAGGATGTGCTGCTGCGCAATCTGGATCAGGCTTCAGCTGCGCTTGCGGCGCTGCGAAAGCTTGGCTTTCGCACCGCGCTTGATGATTTTGGCGCGGGCTTTTGCAACTTTCGCTATTTGCGCGAACTGCCGCTCGACGCGATCAAGCTCGATAAGGTGATGGTCGAAGGCGTGCCCGGCGACACCAAAGCGCTAGCAGTGCTCCGGGCGATCATGCAATTGGGCCGCGCGCTTGATCTGGATGTGTACGCCGAAGGGATCGAGACGGAGATCCAGCGCGTCGCGATCAAGGCGGAGGGCTGCGACTACTGGCAGGGCTTCCTGCGCGCGCAGCCGATGAAAAGCGCCGACGTGCTGGAACTGGCCCGCACCGCGCGCGGGCGCGGGCACGGGTGAGCGCTATTCTGCCGGTTCTTGCTGCTGACGCTTGTTACGGAAGTATGTGACCGGGAACAGCCATTGCTCCTTGATCGAGAGGCGGCGACGATCGTCTTGCCCGACAACCACCGATTCGCCATCCTTGAACGTGCCGAAAATGCGGTCGTAGAGGATCACCGAATTCCCATAATTGCAGCGCGTGTCCTCATAGCTGAGCGCGGTGTGGTGCAGGCTGTGGTGGCGGATCGTGGTGAAGAAAAACGCGAACCAAGCCGGTGGGTTGGAGCGAATGTTGGCATGGGCGTAAAGCGCGATGGCGTTCAGCGAGAAGAGTGCAGCGAAAATTGCGTTTGCATCAAAGTCGAACAGGACAAGCACGGAAAGGCTGATGAGGAACAGCTCAATCGGGTTGCCTACATAGCCCTTGAGCGCGTTTAACTGCGTGACATGATGATGCGGCGCGTGGGTTGACCAGAGCACGTCATTGTTATGCATAAAGCGATGCATCCAATACTGCCCAAACTCATAAAGCAGCATGATAGCAATGACTTGCACCAGAAATGGCAACTCCATCAGCCACGGCGTGGTGATGCCCAGCGCTTCTTTCGCTTGGGCAAGAGGTCCGTCGACTGACAGTCCGACCAGCGAGCTGATCACAAACACCATAAACAGCATGTAGAGCAGGTCGGTCGCAAATTCCTTGCCATTGATCCGCCAGCCTTTGTGCCGTTCATTCAGAAACTCCATCGCCTGAACAAAGGCCATGCCGCCGAAAGATACGAGCGGAATGAGCCACATCGCGCCTTCCATATCGGCGGACGCAAAGCCAAACACGGCCAAGATTGCAGCCACATGGAGCGGCGGCAGATGGTCAAAGAAAGCTTGTTTCACGAAATTGCCCCAATCTTGAAACGTCAATGGTAAGCGCGACAGGCACACGACCGTATGTTGCAGTGCACAGTGATACCCAAATTGCCCCCGATGGGAAGGCCCCACTTGTAGGTTGCCGCTCTCAGGCCGCCTCTTTGCGCCGCGCCCGCTCTGCCTTGCGCGCAATCCCGCTCAGCCCCTTGGTCAGTTGAAACAGGCCGTTGAGGCGGCTTTGCGGGTCGCTCCAGACGCGGTTGATCACCAGTTTCATGTCAGGGCGCAGCTTGGCGGTGCCTTTCAGCTTGTCGACATAGGCGATGAGGCCGGGGCCATCGGGGAAATCATCATTGTGGAAGGTCACCAGCGTCCCGCGCGCACCGACATCGATCTTGGCGATATTGGCGGTGATAGCCTGATGCTTGATTTCCAGCAGCCGGACGAGGTTCTTGGTCGGCTCTGGCAAGTCGCCAAACCGGTCAATCATTTCCGCCGCAAGGCTCTCGATCTCGGCCTTGTCCTGCGCCTGGTTGAGACGGCGATACAGCGCCATACGCACAGCCAGATCAGGCACGTAATCCTCAGGGATCATGATCGGCGCGTCGACGGTAATCTGCGGTGAGACCTTATCCTTGGACGCCTCCAAGCCCATCTCGCCCGCCTTTGCGGCCAGAATCGCGTCTTCGAGCATCGACTGGTACAGCTCAAAGCCGACCTCGCGGATATGGCCCGATTGCTCATCGCCGAGCAGATTGCCCGCACCGCGAATGTCGAGATCGTGGCTGGCGAGCTGAAAGCCTGCACCCAGCGAATCCAGATCGCTCAGCACTTTCAGGCGCTTTTCTGCGATTTCGGACAGCTGCACGTCCTTTTCATAGGTGAGATAAGCGTAAGCGCGCAGTTTGGATCGGCCCACGCGCCCGCGCAATTGGTAGAGCTGCGCCAGCCCAAAGCGGTCGGCGCGGTGGATGATCATCGTATTCGCGCTGGAGATATCGAGCCCGCTTTCAACAATCGTGGTGGATAGCAGAACGTCGTACTTCTTGTCATAAAAAGCGCTCATGCGTTCCTCGACCTCGCCTGCGCCCATCTGGCCGTGCGCGGCGATGGCTTTTACTTCGGGCACGTTTTCGCGCAGCCATTCCTCGGTCGCTTCCATGTCGGAAATGCGCGGGACGACAATGAAGCTTTGCCCGCCGCGGTGATGCTCGCGAAGCAAGGCCTCGCGCATCACCATATCATCCCACTCCATCACATAGGTGCGCACCGCGAGCCGGTCGACGGGCGGGGTCTGGATCGTGGAAAGCTCGCGCAGGCCGCTCATCGCCATTTGCAGCGTGCGCGGGATCGGCGTGGCGGTCAGCGTGAGCATGTGGACATCGGCGCGCAGCTGTTTGAGCTTTTCCTTGTGGGTGACGCCAAAGCGCTGTTCTTCATCGACAATCACCAGACCGAGATTCTTGAACTCGGTCGATTTGGAGAGGATTGCGTGGGTGCCGACCACAAGATCAAGCGTGCCATCAGCCAGGCCCTCGCGCGTTTCGGTCGTTTCCTTGCTGGAAACAAGGCGTGAGAGCCGCCCGACCTTGAGCGGGAAGCCCGCAAACCGCTCGGAGAAGTTCTGGAAATGCTGGCGCGCGAGCAGGGTGGTGGGAGCCACCACGGCGACTTGCTGCCCGCTCATAGCTGCAACGAAGGCGGCGCGCAGGGCCACTTCGGTTTTGCCAAAGCCAACATCGCCGCACACCAGGCGGTCCATCGGCTTGCCGCTTTCCAGATCGCGCAGCACGTCGGCAATGGCGGCGTCCTGATCGTCGGTCTCTTCCCATGGGAAGCGATCGACGAACTGGTTATAGCTGGCTTCCTCAGCCTCGAAGACGGGCGCTTTTTTGAGCGCGCGTTCGGCGGCGACTTTCATCAGTTCACCGGCAATCGCGGTGATGCGATCTTTCAGGCGCGCGCGGCGTTTTTGCCATGCTTCGCCGCCCAACCGGTCGAGCCCCACAGCCTCTTCAGACGAGCCATAACGGCTGAGCACGTCGATATTCTCGACCGGGATGAACAGTTTATCCCCGCCGTGATATTCCAGCGCGACGCAATCGTGCTGGCTCTTGCCGACATTGATTGGATCAAGGCCGAGATATTTGCCGATGCCATGTTCGACATGGACGACCAGATCACCCCTCGCCAGAGCCTGAAGTTCGGCTAAGAACGCATCGGAATCCTTGCGCTTTTTCTTGCGCCGAACAAGTCGGTCGCCCAGCACGTCCTGTTCGGTGAGGATTTCGAGCGTCTCGCTAGCGAAACCGGCTTCCAAAGGCAGCACCATGGCGGCAGTTCGGCCCTTGGCGCTGAGGCCTAGTGCGTCCTGCCAGCTATCCGCCAGCACGCTCTCGCAACCGGCTTCCGCCAGAATAGACGCGATGCGCTTGGCTGAGCCTTGCGAATAGGCGGCGAACAACGGTTTCCTGCCGGATTTCGCGACCGCGGCGAAGTGTTTGGCGGCGGCTTCATACACATTTTCGCCGCGCGTGCGCTCGGGCGCGAAATCGCGGGCGGGCTTGAAGCCGAAATCCAGGATCGTATCGCCATCGGGTGAGGCAAAGACGCTGGTCTTGTGCGCGCAAGCTTGCGCGAGGGCGGCGTTGAATTCTGCCTGCCCTAAATACAGCGCGTCCTTGGACAGCGGGCGGTAACTGCCCGCCTGCTCGCCCGCGATGCGAGAGCGTTGCTCGTGATAATCGGCAATGTCGCAGACCCGCTCTTCGCCCGCGCCAAGGGACGCTTGGTCAATCACCACCACGTCGCTCGCCCCAAGGTGATCGAACAAGGTAGCCAGGCGCTCTTCGAACAGTGGCAGCCAGTGCTCCATGCCTGCAAGCCGTCGCCCGCCACTCACCGCTTCGTACAGCGGGTCTTGCGTGGCCGCCGCGCCGAACATTTCGCGATAGCGTGATCGAAAGCGCTTGATCGTCGCATCGTCGAGCAGCGCTTCGGAGGCGGGGAGCAGCAAATGCTCGCCCAGCAGCCCGGTGGAGCGCTGCGTGCTGGGGTCAAACAGGCGCAGGCTTTCCAGCTCGTCGCCAAAGAAATCGAGCCGCAGACCTTCATCAAGCGAGGAGGGGAAGATATCGACAATCGACCCGCGCACCGCGAACTCGCCATGGTCTACCACAGTATCAGTGCGCGAATAGCCTTGCCGGGTGAGGAGCGCTGCGAGGCTATCATGCCCGATCGTGGTTCCCGCCGCGAAATGGCGCGCATTTTCGCGCACGCGGAACGGGGTGAGCACACGTTGGAGCGCCGCGTTGACGGTGGTGACCAGCAATTGCGATCCGCCAGCAGGATGCTGCAACTTGAACAGGGTGGAGAGCCGCGCGGCGCTGACCGACAGAGCGGGCGAGGCGCGGTCATAGGGCAGGCAGTCCCATGCCGGAAACTCCAGCACTTCAACCTCCGGCGCGAAGAACCGCGCTGCCTCCGCCACCGCGCGCATCGCGCTTTCGTCGGACGCGATGAACACCGCACGCTGTTTGGCGGCGCGCGCAAGGTCGCTCAGCACCAGCGGCACAGCACCGCGCGGCAGAGCGGCGAGGGTTAGCGGGGCTTTGGCGGCAAGGATGCGGGAGAGGTCAGGCATGAATATCAACTCAAAGGGCAAAAGCCCCGCGCGTTCCCGCACGAGGCTTGGCATAGTTCAATTATGGCGCGGCGTTAGCGCGGAATATTGACGTAATCGAGCTTCATCATCGCATCGATCTGCGCGCCGGCAAATTCTTCGGGCACATCTTGCGTTTTCAAGGCCCAGGCCATGATGTCCACGTCGTCCTCGTCAAGCAGACGCTCAAACCATTGCAGTTCCGGCTCGCCCCAATCGGCGGAATAGCGATCAAAAAAGCCGCCAATCATGTAGTCAGCCTCGCGCGTGCCGCGATGCCAGCTGCGGAATTTGGCGCGGGCAAGGCGCGATTCAAATGTGGGTTCGTCAGTCATGAGGGCCATTTAGCCATTCCGTCATTCAGGCGATAGTGCTTAGAGAGCTTCAGCGATGCGCCCAGAAATCCTCAATGATCTGTTTGCCGAGACGCGAGACCTCGATGGCGTCGGCCCGAAACTCGCCAAGCCGCTCGAAAAGCTCGGCCTCGCGAGCATCAAGGATGTCGCCTACCATCTGCCCGAACGCTTTGTGCAGCGCCGCGCGATTGCTAGCCTTGATGAAGGCGGCGAGGGCGAGCAAGTGATCGTGGCGCTCACTGCGACCGAGCACCGCGCGCCGTACAATCCGGGACGCGGACCCTATCGGGTGCTGGCGCAGGACGAGATCGGCAATATCTGCGCGCTGACCTATTTCGGGCGCGCGTCCTACACTGCGAAAAAGCAACTGCCCGTGGGGGAGAAGCGCTGGGTGGCCGGGCGGCTCGATCGCTATGGCGATATGCTCCAGATCGTGCATCCTGACCATGTCGAGAGCGAAAGCGCAGCGCATCTCGCGCGTATGTCAGAGCCGGTATATCGCCTGTCCGAAGGGCTGACCCAGCCGCGCGTCATGTCGCTGGTGGAACAAGCGCTCACGCGGCTGCCTGACCTGCCCGAATGGATTGAGCCCGGCCAGTTCAACGCGGAAGGCTGGCCTGCATGGCGCGAAGCGCTGCAATTGGCGCACAAGGGCGAGCACAAGGAGGCGCGCGATCGGCTCGCCTATGATGAGCTGCTGGCCAATTCGCTTGCGCTGCTGCTCGTCAAAGCCGATGGCCGTCGCCGCCGGGGTCAGGCGCTGGTGGGCGATGGACATTTGCGCGAACGGCTCAAGCTTCCGTTTGAAATGACCGGAGCACAGAAACGCTCAATTGCCGAGATTGAAGCCGATATGGCCCAGGAAGCGCCGATGCTGCGCCTTCTTCAAGGCGACGTTGGCGCGGGCAAGACTGTGGTGGCGCTCGCCGCGATGCTGACGGCGTGCGAAGCGGGCAAGCAAGCTGCGCTGTTGGCTCCGACCGAAATCCTCGCGCGCCAGCATTTCGAGACCCTGCGGACCATGGCCGCGCCGACAGGGGTCGAAGTCGCGCTGCTGACGGGTCGCGCCAAGGGCCGCGAGCGCGAATCGATCCTGATGGGCTTGCTTGATGGCTCGATAGACATCTGCGTGGGCACGCATGCGATCTTTCAGGACAGCGTCACCTATCGCGATCTCGGCCTTGTGGTGATTGACGAGCAGCACCGTTTTGGCGTCTCGCAAAGGCTCGCTCTGGCGGGCAAGGGGCGGCGCGCGCCGCACACTCTGGCGATGACCGCGACGCCGATCCCACGCTCGCTGACTCTGGCGCAATATGGCGAGATGGATGTGAGCCGCTTGGATGAACTGCCACCGGGCAGGCAGGCGATTGAGACGCTGGTTTTCCCGCAAAACCGCTCCGAGGAGATGGTCGCGGCCATGGGCCGGCACCTTGCGACCGGGCAACAGGCCTATTGGGTATGCCCCATGGTGCGCGAGGCGAACGGGTCATTCGAAGCGGCAGATATCGCCGCTGCCGAAGCGCGCTACGCTGCGCTCAAAGAGCATTTTGGCGACGATGTCGTGCTGGTCCACGGCCAGCTTCGCCCCGAGGTGAAGGACGCCAATATGGAGCGCTTTGCCAGCGGGGGAGCCAAGCTGCTGGTTGCAACCACCGTGATAGAGGTGGGTGTTGATGTCCCATCCGCCACTCTCATGGTGATCGAGCAGGCCGAGCGCTTTGGCCTTGCGCAATTGCACCAATTGCGCGGGCGTGTGGGGCGCGGGTCTCAGAAAAGCCGCTGTGTGCTGCTGCGCGGCGATGAACTGTCAGAAACGGGCAAGAAGCGGCTGTCCTATGTGAAAGATTCGCAGGACGGCTTTGATCTGGCGGAGAAGGATTTGGAATTACGCGGCGGTGGCGAATTGCTGGGCACGCGCCAATCGGGTGAGGCAGCGTTTCGGATTGCAGATCTTGAGCAAGTGCAGCGCATGCTCCCAATCGCGCACGCGGACGCGCGCATTCTGATTGAGAACGATGGCGGGCTGGAAACACCGCGCGGCGAAGCAGCGAGGGTGCTGCTCTATCTGTTTGAGCGCGATTGGGGCGTCCAATTGCTGCGCGGGGGGTGAAGTGGTGCGATTGAGCGCCTGAAAACCGCGCGCTATAAGCGAGCTGCCGCAGCGTCTGCCTTGAACCGAGCCACCAACACATCGGCAGCCTGCGTTACCTCCGCCCACACCGCTTCAAAGTCGCCGATATTGCCGTAATACGGGTCTTTCACGGCCTCTCCTTCGCGCCCCTCGACCGCGTCCATCAGCATTGCGACCTGCGCGCGGCCCCCGCGCGGTTGCATCGCTTTGATCCCTGCAAGGTTGGCTTTATCAAGCGCGAAAATGTGGCTGAACCGGTCAAAATCCTGCGCAGTGAGTTGGCGGCCCGTCGCTGCGCTGATATCCACACAATTCGCTGCGGCAACTTTTACAGCGCGCCAATCGGGAGGGTCGCCGACATGATATCCAGCCGTGCCGGCGGAATCCACTTCGCATGTGAGACCAGCGTTTTTCGCGGCCAAGCGGAAAGCCCCTTCCGCCATCGGAGAACGGCAAATGTTGCCCAGGCATACAAACAGTACGCCGAGTTTGTTTTCTGTCTCCGCCATGACTAGGGCTTACATCTCAGTATTTTAGGCTGCAACCGGCCAAATGTATCAGTGGGAGTTACAGATGCGCGCTTTGATCGGTGGACTTTTGCTTTTGGCGACCAGCCCCAGCGCGGCGATTGCCGGCCCATTGGAGGACTACACACAGCTGCGCGAGGAAGTCTGGCAGGAGCGGCTGAACGATCAACCCCTGCTCGCCACCAGCGTGGGTGATCGGCGTGGTGACGGCAAACTGGGTGATCTCAGTCTGGCCGGATATGAAGAAGCCGTCGCTGAGGCCAAAGCCTACCTCGCTCGGTTGGAGGCGATTGACGCGAGCCAATTGCCCGCCATCGAAGCGGTCGACTACGCGATCCTTGTGCGCGATCTGGCCGATCAGATTGCCGCGTCTGAGCACGACCACACGCGCTATGTGCTGTTCACGACTTTCAGCGGATGGTTCTCCGGCTTTGCCTCGCTCCCCTATCGCTCGCCGTTCTTCACGCTGGCCGACTATGAGAGCTATGTCGCGCGGCTTCAGGCCTATCGCGCTTACAATGCGGACGGGATTGCCCGCAGCCGGGAAGCGGTGACGCGCGGGCTCACCTTGCCGTGCGGGCCGATGGTGGGGTTTGACGCCAAGATCAAAGCGCAACTTGTTGAAGATCCGAAGACATCGCCGTTCTGGCGCCCGGTCGCAGGCAAACGCCCCAATTCGATCACCGCTGAGCAGTGGGAGCAGATCAGAGAAGATGTGAGCATCGCGCTCGAACAGTCTGTTCTGCCTGCCTATGAGGAGCTGCTGGCGTTTTATCGCAGCGAGTATGAGCCCGCCTGCCGCGATGGCTTGCCCGGCGTCTCGCAGACACCGGGCGGGGGAGCCTATTACGCGCACCGCGCAGCGAGCTTCACCACAACCGATATGACGCCCGACGCGATTCACAAGCTGGGCCTGAGCGAAGTCGCGCGGATCAGAGCGGAGATGGAAGAGGTCGCCAGCGAGGCAGGGTTCGAGACACGCGAGGCCTATATCAAGCATCTGCGCACCGATCCCAAATATTACATGACCGATGTAGAGGAATATGTCGGCTATGTTGCAGCGCTCGCCAAGAAAATTGACGGCTTCATGCCCGAGCTCTTCGGAACGCTTCCGCGCCAGCCGTACACGGTGCAGCCTATCCCTGCCGCCAACGCGCCGGGTAACACCACCGCTTATTATGAGCCGGGCAGCCTCGCCGCTGGGCAGGCCGGGATCTACCGGATCAACACGACCGAGCTGGACCAGCGCCCTTTGTGGGAGCTGCCCGCGTTGGGTGTGCATGAAGCGGTGCCGGGCCATCATCACCAGATTGCGTTGCAGCAGGAGCTTGACCTGCATCCCTGGCGCGCCAACACCGCCTATTTCACTGCCTTTGTCGAGGGCTGGGGGCTCTATTCAGAGCGGCTCGGGATCGAGATGGGCCTTTACGATACGCCTGCCAAGCAGATGGGGCGGCTTTCCTATGAGATGTGGCGCGCGACCCGGCTCGTCGTGGACACAGGTATCCACTCAAAGGGCTGGACCAAGCAGCGCGCAGTCGAATTCATGCTCGACAACACCGCGCTTTCGCCCGCCAATATCGACGCCGAAGTGAACCGCTACATCACTTGGCCGGGGCAGGCGCTGGCGTACAAGATCGGCGAGCTTAAAATCCGCGAATTGCGCAACCGCGCAGAGGAAAAGCTGGGGTCGCGCTTTGACCTGCGGGCTTTCCATGATGCGGTGTTGGAGAACGGCGCAATCCCGCTCAACGTGCTGGAAGAGCACATGGATCGCTGGATCGCGTCGCAGATGGAAGCGGCGGGTTAAGCCGCCTCCGGCACGTCCATCGGCTGCGTGGCGGACAGCACGTCCTCAGTAATCCGCCGGATATTGACCTTCGCCTTCAGCCGCGTGCCCAGCAGGGCGGTGCCAGAGACCTTGCGCTGCACAAACAGCGTTTCAACCGGCGGGAAGGCCCACGTGTCCTTGTCCTGCGCGATCTGGTAGCCCTCTTCGCGCAGCAAGTGCACGAAACCGCGATCGGCAAAGTCGAACGGGCGGTCCTCGCGCATCTGGCCGATCACAATGTCAATCATCCGGTCCACGCGCTCGGGGTGCTTTTCATAGACGATGGGCTGCATGAAGCCCGCCTCCAGCGTCGCCTCGCGCACCTGATCGCGGTTGCCTTCCAGCCCGGCGAGCAGCATTTTGCGATAGCCGTTAGAGACCGCCGGATCGACCGGGCGGCACGCGCCAAAGTCCAGCAGGATGATCTCGCCTGTCTCAGGGCGAAGGCGGAAATTCGCAAAATTGGGGTCGGTTTGCATGATGCCGAATTCAAATAGCTCGCGCGTCACCAGCCGGATCAGATTGCCGAAGATTTCATCGCGCCGCTCGGAAGGCTCATCTTCCAGCTTTTCGATGCTCACGCCTTCCTCAAAGCTCATCGCAAGGATGGAGCCGCGCGTCAGCTCAGGATGCAGGCGCGGGACCACAAAGCCGGGCGTGTTCGCCAGCTGCTCAGCATACAGCTCCATCTGCGCACCTTCGCGCTGATAGTCTGCCTCTTCGTGAAGTTGCTGCTTGGCGACAACCAGCAGCTTGTCGATTTCCAGCTCAGGCGGAGCGAAGCCGGCCACTTTCAGCAGCGTCATCACATTATCGACATCACTGTCGATACTTTTGGCAACGCCGGGATACTGGACCTTGATCGCCAGCTCCTGCCCGTCGCGCGTCATCGCCTTGTGGACCTGCCCGATGCTGGCCGCAGCGATGGGGCGCGGGTTGAACCATTTGAACTGGCGTCGCCATTCCGGCCCCCATTCCTCGCGCAGGACTTTATCGAGTTGCTTGGTCGGCATGAAATTCGCCTGATCGCGCAGCCGGGCGAGGATTTCGGACAGCTCCGGCGGCAGGAAATCGCCTGAATCCAGACTGATCATCTGCCCCATCTTCATCGCGGCCCCGCGCAGATGCGAAAGCTTGTCTGTCATGCGGCGGACATTGCCCGGCGTCAGGATCAGATCGCGGGTTGAAATGCTCTCCCCACTGGTGAGCCGCCGCGCGCCCTCAGCCGCCATGCCGCCAGCCACTCCGCCGACAAGCCTGCCAAACGTACCAAAGCGCGCAATCCGTCCTGAAGGGACCGCCTTTTCGCGGGATTTATCACTGCCTTGGTCGCTCACGCTCGGTCCAGTCCTTCGATGGGTTTCAATGATAAAAACGACGAGGGCCCGGGAAGTATCCCGAGCCCTGCCGCTCGATCAATCGATCGAAAATTGTGTGTCAGGCGTTACGCAACTGCGCGACCGCCGCCCCTCACATAGTTCACGTAAATACCGTGAATAAGTCCGGGAACATACAGAATAAGCGTCAGAATCAAGTTGATCCAGAAGTCTGAGCCAAGCCCCTTCTTCATGGCAACGCCAAGCGGGGGAAGAAAAATGGTGGCGATAAGTGCGATCAGTTCGAGCATTGATTGGCGTCTCCAGTGTTATGTAGTGGCGCCGCGTGTTCCGCGTCTGCCTTCCCTTAACTAATGGAGAAGAGTGGGGCCTCGTTCCGAAAAACTATTTGGAACCAATTGGTTGTTTAAGTGTTGAGAATAATCTGGTGGTTGGCCTAACTGATGCACAGCCCGCCATCGACGGGCAGGCATTGTCCGGTGATATAGTTCGAATGCGGCGAGGCGAAGAAGACCGCGAGCCCTTCCAATCCTTCATGATCACCGGGGCGGCGCAGCGGGATGCGTTGTGCCATCCACTCGGCAAAGCGCGGGTCGGCGCGCGCGGTGATCGCGGTTTCGTAATAGCCGAAAAGCAGCGCATTGGCGGTGATCTGGTGGCGCGCAAGCTCAAAGGCTGCGGCCCGGGTCAGGCCATTGAGCGCAGCTTTAGACGCGGCATAGTCCGCGCTGCGGTTCACCCCCATGATCGACTGTCCAGAAGAGGTCGCGATCAACTTGCCGCCCGGATCGCCATCAGCGGCGCGCGCGACCATATGGCGCGACACATGCTTGTAGATAAGCGCCGGCCCGCGTGTGTTGACTGCCATGACGGCATCCCAGCCATCCTCGGTTATCTCCGGAATGCCAGCGCCCTGACCGGGCCGGCCCGCATTGGCAAAGCACGTATCGAGCCTGCCAAACCGGGCAAGTGTTGCCTCGAGCGCTGCCTCAATCTGATCCTCATGCGTGACATCGCATTGCAGCGCGATCACGTCGCCTTCGCCAAGTGTTGAAAGCTCCTCGCGCGCCGCTTTGTTCTTATCCGCATCGCGCGCCCAGATCGCGACGTGCGCGCCCGCTTTCGCAAGGCCGCGCACCATGCCGAGCCCAAGTCCGCTGTTTCCGCCCGTCACCACCGCGACGTGGCCTGTTAAGTCGAATAGATCCATGTCCTGCGGCCTCGCATGATCGGCTGCTGCATCGCAAGCGGTGGAATGCTGCTGTACGCCACTAATCTTTCACGCAAAGCGCGCTATATGAGGGCCATGCCGCTCGTGATCTTCCAAGTTGTCGTTGCCATGCTGGTGTTGTTGCTGGTCGCAACCTTCACTTCGCTGTTCGATGGTTTTCTGCACGCGCTCTCCCGCATGCTCACCGCGATTTTCATCGCCATCGGTGCGGGCGTGATCGCGTATAATTTCGCGCCGCCGATGGGGATCGACAATGGTTCGGTTGGCTTATGGGCGGCGCTGGGGGGCTTTGCGCTGACGCTGCTGTACTTTTCGCGGGGCGATGTCCTGTCCGGCAAGGAGGCGTTTCACGCGGCCACCGCCTCGACCAAGGCGCTGGAGCGGATCGAGGATGATGATCTCACCGCCGCCTGGCAGACCGCCGCAACCTATGCCAATCGCCGCCGGGTGCGCGATGCAAGACGGGCGTGTGCGCGGCTTTTAGCAGCCTATGAAGCGCGCGAGGGGGCGGATTTTGATGATTACGCCCATGTTCTCGATATTCGGCAAGAGGTTCCCAAGATCGCAGCGGATATGGAAGCGGCAGGCCGGATCGCTGACCACGCGCGGCGGCGTACGGAATTGCGTGCACTCGAAGCTGAATTGGTGGGTTTGGGCGCGCGCATAGATGCGCTGATGGACGCGCGCACGGCGGCCGGTCTGGAAGAGCGGCGGGGCCTGCGCGCTTCACTTCAGCGAATGCGAGACGGTTCGTCCGATCCCTTTGCATGAGGCGGCTTGCGGGAACTCAGGACGCATTGGCGCGCTAGACACTGCGATGGACAGCTTAACAGAACGCGAATCGTCGCTAACTCCAACCGCGCGGTTGCTGGGCTATGCAGGGCTGCTGCCGCAGATCATCTGCGTGGGACTGGTGGCGAGCGGGTCGGAATACCGCTTTACCGCGCTGTTCATGGGCTTCGTCTACCCCGCGATCATCTTCAGCTTTCTGGGCGGGGTTTGGTGGGGCCAATCGCTCGCGCGGCCCGGCCATGCGGGCGCTTTTGTAAATGTGCTCGCGGTGTTGCCCAGCCTGATCGCCGCGGCGCTTTTCATGCCTTATCAATATGGTTGGGAGTGGCCGGGTCCAGCTCTGTTCTATCTCGGCGCGCTGCTGGCGCTCAGCCCGATGATCGACCGCGCGCTGGGCTTTGCGGCGAAGGATTTTCTGCAATTGCGCTGGCACCTGTCACTGGGGCTGGGCGGCCTCTCGATCGCGCTGGGCGTGCTCGGAACACAGGCGATGGCGATCCCGAACCATTCGACAGTGGTCCCCGCGGATCATGCACCGCAGAGCGGGTCTGAAGTGGTGCTGAAGGAAGCGCCGCGTCACGGCGGCTAAGTCGGGTCTCGCTTAGCGTGCTGACGAAAAATGGTCGGGAAGAGAGGATTCGAACCTCCGGCCCCCGCCTCCCGAAGACGGTGCTCTACCAGGCTGAGCTACTTCCCGACTCAATCGGCACAAAGCGTTGCAGCTTCATGCGGTAGGGGCGCGCCTATAGGTGTGGATGAGCGGGGTGGCAAGCGGGCAATTGCCTTCTATGGTTCGGGCCATGGCCAGCCTTCAGCACTCCGAGACGATTCCTTCCACGCAATCCGAGCGTCCTCATCCCGAGCAGCAATATCTCGATCTGATGCGGTCGATCTGGGAAACGGGGTCGCAGCGCGCGGACCGCACCGGCATTGGCACACGCTCTGTGTTCGGAGCCCAATTGCGCTATGATCTGGCCGACGGGGCCATGCCGCTGCTCACCACCAAGCGCGTCTATTGGAAGACCGCAACGCGCGAGATGCTGTGGTTCCTGACCGGCAACACCAATATCCGCCCGCTTGTGTTGCAGGGCGTGAAGATTTGGAACGAGTGGCCGCACGCGCACTATGTCAAGGAAACGGGCGAGGACATTGCGCTCGATGATTTCGTGCAGCGCATTGCCGAGGATGAGGCGTTCGCCGCGCGCTGGGGTGATCTGGGGCCGGTCTATGGCAAGCAATGGGTCGACTGGCCGACCTATCGCTATCGCGCGGACGGCACATTTGAGAAGGGCGAGGGCATCAATCAGGTCGCGCAGGTGGTTGAGAGCCTGCGCACCAATCCTGGCAGCCGCCGCCATATCATTGAGGGCTGGAACGTCGCCGAGCTTGACCAGATGGCGCTGCCACCCTGCCACAAGACCTATCAGTTCCATGTCGCTGGAAACCGTTTGAATTGCCTGCTCTATCAGCGCTCCTGCGATGTGGCGCTGGGCCTGCCGTTCAACCTGTGGTCGGCGGCGCTGCTCACGCGGATGATGGCGCAGCAAACGCAGCTTGAACCGGGCGAGCTGGTGTGGATGGGCGGAGACACGCATCTTTACCTCAATCACGCGCATTTGATCGAAGAACAGCTGACCCGCGAGCCCAAGGGTCAGCCGCGGCTTGAAATCACGCGAACCCCCGAAACAATATTCGACTACCAGATCGATGATTTTGTGGTGCATGATTACGCGCCTGCCCCGCCGATCAAAGCGCCTGTTGCGGTGTGAAAACGCCTGCTTGACCGCACTTGCAAGGCTGACTTAGGCCCCGTGCAGCAAGCGTTGTGCTGGGAGAGCTGACCTATGGCCGATACGGCCCAAACACCGCCATCACGAGACAACCGGCCCGCGCTGGAGCTCCATGTGCCAGAGCCTTCGAGTCGGCCCGGCGATCCGGTCGATTTCTCCGACATTCGGATTGACCAACCTGGCGACCAGCCGCGCCCTGATGAAAGCGCCGCGCCTGCCGATATGAAGGACCTGGCCTATGGCTTGGTCCGCGTGCTGGGCGATGACAACCGTGCGCATGGCCCCTGGGACCCAAAGCTTGATCCCGAAACGCTGCGCACCATGCTCGGCCATATGGCGATGGTGCGCGCCTTTGATGAGCGGATGTTTCGTGGGCAGCGGCAGGGTAAGACCAGCTTTTACATGAAGTGCACCGGCGAAGAGGCAACCAGCGTGGCGGCCTCCATGGCGCTGGCGAGCGATGACATGGTCTTCCCCAGCTATCGCCAGCAAGGCATCCTGATCGCGCGCGGCTATCCGCTGATCGAGATGATCAACCAGATCTATTCGAACAAGGGTGACAAGCTGAAAGGCCGCCAGCTGCCGATCATGTATTCGGCGCGCGATCACAGCTTCTTCAGCATCTCTGGCAACCTCGCCACACAGACCCCGCAAGCTGTGGGCTGGGCGATGGCGAGCGCGATCAAGGGCGACAGCCGGATCGCCGCGACATGGGTGGGTGAGGGCTCTACGGCAGAGGGGGACTTCCACTCAGCCTGCACCTTTGCCACCGTTTACAACGCGCCGGTCATCCTCAACGTGATCAACAACCAATGGGCGATCAGCAGCTTCTCCGGCTTTGCAGGCGGGGAACGCACGACCTTTGCCGCGCGCGCGCTGGGCTATGGTCTTGCGGGCCTGCGCGTGGACGGCAATGACGCGCTTGCCTGCTACGCCGCGCAGCAATGGGCCGCCAACCGCGCCCGCGCCAACCAGGGCCCGACGCTGATCGAGTTCTTCACCTATCGCGCGGAAGGGCACTCCACATCGGATGACCCCTCGGGCTACCGCTCGGCGCAAGAGCGCGAGGAATGGCCGCTGGGCGATCCTGTGATGCGTCTGAAAGACCACCTGATTGAAATCGGCGAATGGGACGAGGACAGGCAGGTGGCGATGGACAAGGCGTGCGCGGAAGAAGTCAAAGCCACCACCAAAGAGGCCGAGAAAAACGGCATTCTGGGCCATGGCCTGCACCATCCCTTCCATACGATGTTCGAAGACGTGTTCGAGGAACTGCCCTGGCACCTTGAAGAACAGGCCGCGCAGGCGACGCGCGAGCGCAAGATCAAGTGGCCTGATCGCCACCCAAAAGATGGAGCGGGCCGATGAACGCTGAGACCAAGACCGCTCAAATGTCCGGGGCCGAGAGCGAGGTTCCGGCTGAACGCCGACTCAACATGATCGAAGCGATAAATGACGCGCTCGACATCATGCTGGAGCGCGATGGCGATGTGGTGGTGATGGGCGAGGATGTCGGCTATTTTGGCGGCGTTTTCCGGTGCACCGCGGGCCTTCAGGAAAAGCACGGCAAGACCCGAGTCTTTGATACGCCGATCAACGAATGCGGCATTATCGGGGTTGCTGTAGGGATGGGAGCCTATGGCCTGCGCCCGGTGCCAGAGATCCAGTTCGCCGATTACATCTATCCCGGCCTCGATCAGCTGATCAGCGAAGCGGCACGCCTGCGTTATCGCTCAGCGACGGAATATATCGCGCCGATGACAGTGCGCTCGCCCTTTGGCGGGGGGATTTTCGGTGGGCAAACGCACTCGCAAAGTCCCGAGGCTATGTTCACCCATGTCTCCGGCCTGAAAACGGTGATCCCGGCCACACCCTATGACGCCAAGGGGCTGCTGATCGCCAGCATTGAAGACAACGACCCTGTGATCTTCTTTGAGCCCAAGCGCATCTATAACGGGCCGTTTTCCGGCTTTTACGACAAGCCTGTCGAGCCTTGGAAGAAGCACCCCGATAGCGTCGTGCCCGAAGGGTATTACCGCATCCCGTTGGGCAAAGCGCGCCATGTAACGCAGGGCGAAGCGCTGACGATCCTCACCTATGGCACGATGGTCCACGTGGCGGAGGCTGTGGCGAAGGACAAAGGCGTTGACGCTGACATTCTCGATCTGCGCACGCTCGTCCCGCTCGACATTGAAGCGATTGAGGCCTCGATCAAGAAGACCGGGCGCTGTTTGATCGTTCACGAGGCCACGCGGACAAGCGGCTTTGGCGCGGAGCTTTCTGCGCTGGTGACCGAACGCTGTTTTTACCATCTCGAAGCTCCGGTGGAGCGGGTGACGGGGTTCGACACTCCCTATCCGCACAGCCTTGAATGGGCATATTTCCCCGGTCCTGTCCGCATTGGCGAGGCCATTGACACTATTCTGAAGGACTGACGCACAATGGCGAAGTTCACATTCAATATGCCCGATGTGGGCGAGGGCGTGGCCGAGGCGGAGATCGTCGAATGGCACGTTAAGGTCGGTGATGCGGTCGAAGAGGACCAGCACCTCGTCGATGTGATGACCGACAAGGCGACCATCGACATTGAAAGCCCGGTGACAGGCACAGTGGTCGAAGTCGCTGGTGAGCTGGGCGACACCATTGCGGTTGGCTCGATGCTGCTGGTGGTCGAGATTGAAGGTGATGCTGCGGCTGACGGTGCTGAGGACGGGGGCGATAGCGAGCCTGTGCCTGCGCCGTCGCCATCGCCAGAGCCTGCACCAGCGCCCGCGCCACAGCCCCAGCCTGCACCGGCGCCGACTGCAGCGCCAGTTCCCACTCCAGCACCAGCTCCGGCACCTGCTCCTGAAGCTGCCAGTGCCAGCGCCAAAGTCCTTGCCAGCCCCGCCGTGCGCCAGCGCGCGCGCGATCTGGGTGTCGATCTGGCGCAGGTGAAGCCTGCCGAGGATGGCCGGGTGCGCCATGGTGATCTCGACCAGTTCCTCGCCTACAATTCGGGCGGCGGTTTCTCCCCCGCCGGGGCCGCGCGCGCTGACGAAGCGATCAAGGTGATCGGCCTGCGCAAGCGCATCGCGCAGAATATGAGCGCCTCCAAGCGCCACATCCCGCACTTTACCTATGTTGAAGAGTGCGACGTGACCGAACTTGAGCGGATGCGCGCCGACCTTAACGCCCATCGCGGTGCAAAGCCCAAGCTGACGATGATGCCGCTGATAATAACGGCGATTGCCAAGAAGCTGCCTGATTATCCGATGATCAATGCGCGCTACGATGATGAGGCGCAGGTCGTGACCCGCTACGGTGCCCTGCATCTAGGCATGGCAACGCAGACGGATAACGGCCTGATCGTGCCGGTGATCCGCGATGCGCAGGCGCGCAATCTGTGGCAATTGGCGAGCGAGATCGGGCGGCTTGCGGGCGCGGCGCGCGATGGCTCGGCGAAGTCGGAGGAACTGTCCGGCTCCACGCTGACGCTGACATCGCTCGGACCGCTGGGCGGGGTTGCGACCACGCCGGTGATCAACCGGCCCGAGGTTGCGATCATCGGACCCAACCGGATTATTGAGCGTCCCATGTTTGTTACCGGCCCAGATGGCAGCGAGCGAATCGAGAAGCGCAAGCTGATGAACATTTCCATCAGCTGCGATCACCGCGTTGTCGATGGCTACGACGCGGCAAGCTTTGTTCAGGAGCTGAAGAAGCTGATTGAAACGCCGGTTCTGCTGTTGTCGGAATAATTTATTTCAATGCCGGGTCACGGGCGTTGACAGCCCTGTGCCCCCGGCTTAATGGCCCTGCTTCCCGAGCGGTGCACGCGAATGCGCGCCGCCAGATGCGGGTGTAGCTCAGTTGGTTAGAGCGCCGGCCTGTCACGCCGGAGGTCGCGGGTTCGAGTCCCGTCACTCGCGCCACTTTCTTCATAGAAACGGCGCAAAATTCGGGCTCAAGCGATCCATCATGGCGATGGGCTGTACTTGGCACTATTGACATACCCTGCCTCTGCTAAAAGTATACTTTGGCTTTTTCAGGGGGTATTATGGTGGTTCATCATTCGAAATCAGGCGTGCTTGCGTCATGCGCGCTTCTGACTCTGGCTGCGTGCAGTGATGCAAGCGCTGAAGGCGCAGGCAGCGGCGGTTCTGGATCCGGCGCCGGCGCTCTGCCAACCGACCCGATCGATTTAACCACCGCCTACATTTACGTGCCCGAAGAAAAACTGGACATGTCTGGCTTAACCTGTCCTTTCGCTTCGAATGAAGACGTAAACGCCATTTACCGCACCATCCTTGGCAATGCCCCGTTCGTTGTCGATAAGCTTGAGACGGACAGGTGCGTTTGGAACAACGGTTCAGCGGTGTCGATGTCCATTGAACGTCGTTCGCTGAGCGACAAGAAAGATCCGGCGACAGACAAGTACAATCTCGATATCGAGCCTGAGATCATCCCTTTGGATGGACCCGGTGAAAATGCCGTCATTCTGACTGATGAGGTGCTACAAGGGCCATATTCGCTCTATTTCGAAACCGGCGGCAATCAGATTAACATCAGGCTGACCGGGCTGATCAGCACGAAAGAGAAGCTGGGGAGGCTGGCGGAAACGGTGGCCGAGAAAGCGGATGCAGTGATCACAGGGCCTGATGCGGAAGGTTCGGCTTCGCCAGCAGGCCCGACACTTGAGCCGTGTGAGCCGTATAACGCAGATCAGATCGCACAGCTGTTTGGCAACAAAGAGCCTGTAACAGCCGGCGGGCTCAAAGACCTGAGCACATGCACTTATGAAGGCTCCGGCAATCCGGGAGGCATCCGCGAACTCCACTTCAAATACAGCGCGGAAGCGTTCAATCTCAGCCGCTTCAGCCCTTATGGGGAGCCCGACAAGCTCGATAGATTTTCCGTACCGGTCTATTCAAAGGCGACGACGAGCTATCAGACCACGTATGCGATAGATTTAGGGGAGGGGCACGTCGTCCTGAGCGCTCGCTTTGCTGACATAGAGCAGGATGAAGAGGCCGTTGCACAGCTTATTCGAAATCTCATTGAGCGAGCATCGTAGCGCCAGCTTCATCCCCGCTTGGGGCCGGGCGCTATGTCATCTTGCTCAGGCTCTGGCGGGGACCAGCTTCCGGTTTCCATCCAGATCAGGAATCGCCGCAAGGGCAAGAGCCAGATGACGCCGAGCGTGACGTAAACGATCGTCTGTCCCCACCATGGCCATGCGCCGATGAGGTCGGGCGCATAGCGCGCGATGACGATCCCATAGATCATCAGCCCGACGAACAGCAGAAGGATACCAAAGGGAATTCGCCAGGTCGGTGTCTCACGCATCAAAGGCTTCCATACATTCGCGTCGGGGTGACTATGCAATCAAGCGGCATATCATGCGGCTCGCTTGGCAGGGTGTCTTCGGGTTCGATCAGTTGGACATCCCATGCAAGGCCAATGGTCCGCGTGCCCGGATGTTCCGCCAACCAGCGGTCATAATGGCCGCCTCCTTGGCCCAGCCGCTTTCCAGAGGCGGTAAATCCAATAAGCGGTACGAACAGCACGTCCGGTGTTACCGGGCGCGCAGCGGGGCCGGGTTGGTTGAGCTTGAACGGCCCAAGCTCTAAATCCGTCTCACCAAAAGGATCGGTGTGCTCGTGAAACGCCATCGGTGCTCCGGGATGCGCAAAGCGAGGCAGGGCAATGTGGTGCTCGCGCTCATGAAAGTGGCGTGCATAGCCACCGGCAGGCGCTTCAAAGGCATTGGCATGATAGAGCCCGATCACCGCATCAGGCGCAATCTGCTCAAGCACGGGGCGGGGCGGATGATGGAACAGCAATGCGCGAATGCTGTCGGGCTGCGTTGTCACATGCTCGCGCCGCGCGGCCCGAAGCGATGCTCTCAGATGCGATTTGTCCAGAGCTTCAATTCCTTTGGATCGGCGACGTCAGACGGCAGCATTGAGTGATGACGGGACCACCATGGGTCGGTTTCCGGAAAATCCTCCGACGCCGAAAACGTCAGGTGGGCGCCGTATGTCCAAGTCCCACAGCCGAACTGGTGGACCCGGATAGGGACGGCTCCCTTGGATTGCTTATAGCCTCAGGGATATTCATGCGGCTCGTACCGGGCAGCCCCGCCACGGCCTGAATTAGGCACTCTTGCCGCTCGCTGCAAGCGCGCCTTCGACGGAAGGCTCCAGCGTGCCCTCCAATGCCTTGGCTGCCTCTTCCGCGCGCGCTGCCAGCTTTTCGAGTGTTTCAGCAATCGCGGCTGTGGCGGCTTCGTGCGCTGAATGGTCAGCGGCTGCGGCGGTTGAAAACAGATCATCGCTCACCGCCTGAGCCTCGCGCAGGTCAGCCAGCTCGCCCGCAAGGCGCTCGGCCTCGGTCCGGGCACGCTCTTCAGCCCGCCGTAGCGTTTCGTTTTCTGCGCGCAAATCGGTCTTCAGCGCGTCGCACGTGGTGCGCTCGCGCTCCAGCTCAGCCCGCGTTTCCGCAATCTTGGCTTGGGCTTCCGTTTCGAGACTGGCGCGCTGCGCCTCTATGCCCTTGCCGGCCTCCTTTGCAGCCTCCTGCAATTGGGCGATCTCGGCTTTCGCCTCGCGCAACGCGGCGCTTGCGGCGTTGCGCTCTTGCTCGTGGTCTTGCTCAAGCGCTTGGATGGCTGCGGCGTGCTCGTCTTCAAGGCGCGTTTTGGTTTCATGGCGAGCAGCCTCCACGGTTTCCTCCGCCGCCGCGGCCTGAGCCAGGGCCTCTTCGCGCTCCTGCTCGGCGTGGCTGCACTGCTTGCGCCCCTCATTTAGCTCATCCGCCATAAAGAGCGACGCGAACAGCATGTTCTGCGCTTCGAGCGGCGCGCGCGCTGCGCCGAGTTGGGCGTACTTTTCCGCAACAATCGCGCCGAGTGCGGCGATTTTGTCCTGTTCGCCTTCACCACAGGCGATATTGTAGGTCTTCGGCCCGATCTTGATCGCGACTTCAGGCATCGCTCGCGCGCTCCTCAAGATCGGCGATCAACTCGTCGAGATCACCGAGCGTATCAGCGACTTCTTCGCGCAATTTCTCATGAGAGTTGACCAGCGCCATGACCCGCGCAGAGCCGCTGGCGTCTTTATCGCGCGCGCGCTTTTCCGCCTCTTGCACCAGCGCAGCGCGCTGCGCGCTGCCCTCTCTTGCCCGATCAAGTCGTGCAAAGGCCGCATCAATGCGCGAGAGCGCCGCATCTATCCGGGTGTTGCCCATGCGCTTTCAAATACCAAGATTGATCAATCAGGGCAAAGGATTGGCGCAGCCTGTTGATAAATGCTCTGGGTTGCGCAGGGTGGGGCGCAGTGCGGCGCCCGGTGTTGACCTTGTCACTGGGCTCAGCAATGGCACATCGCGGAATACTGGAGATGGATCGAATCGCTCGCATGGGCTTGCCGGGGAGCAGGTGCAGCGAGCCAAGAGCCGCAACGCGACGCGACACAACGCTGGGCGTGAAGGTTCACATGCTGGAGGCAATACCTTAGCTATGACGATTGACGCCGCCCGGCTGCAGCCGATGGCCAACGCCATCCGCGCGCTTTCAATGGATGCGGTGCAAGCTGCCAATTCGGGCCATCCCGGCATGCCGATGGGCATGGCCGATGTCGCGAGCGTGCTGTTTGCGCACCATATGAAGTTTGATCCGACCC
The DNA here is from genome assembly GCA_039815245.1 of Pseudomonadota bacterium. Lineage (GTDB taxonomy): Bacteria > Pseudomonadota > Alphaproteobacteria > Sphingomonadales > Sphingomonadaceae > Erythrobacter. Next base: position 179,025 of record JBCBZR010000001.1, read on the forward strand.
ATCCTGATTGGGCCGACCGGGACCGGTTTGTCTTGTCGGCGGGCCATGGCTCAATGCTGATCTATGCGCTGCTGCACCTGACGGGTTACGACCGCCCGACGATGGAGGACATCCGCAATTTCCGCCAGTTGGGCAGCCCGTGCGCCGGGCATCCGGAAAACTTCCTGCTCGATGGCGTCGAATGCACAACTGGGCCGCTGGGCCAGGGTGTCGCGATGGCTGTCGGCATGGCGATGGCCGAACGGCATTTGAACGCGGTGTTTGGCGATGACTTGGTGGATCACCACACATGGGTGATCGCGGGCGATGGGTGCCTGATGGAAGGCGTCAACCACGAAGCGATTGGGCTTGCCGGGCATTTGCATCTGGGCCGCCTCAATGTCCTTTGGGATGACAACCGTATCACAATCGACGGCGCGACTGACTTGTCGACGAGCGAGGATATCGGCGCACGCTATGAGGCAACCGGTTGGCATGTCGTGCGCTGCGATGGCCACGATTTTGCTGACATTGATCGTGCGATCACCGAAGCCAAAGCTGACGCGCGCCCCTCGCTGATCGCCTGCCGGACGGTCATCGGCAAAGGCGCTCCGACCAAGCAGGGCACCTCTGCCACGCACGGCGCGCCGCTTGGCCCGGATGAGATTGCCGGCGCGCGCGAGGCGCTGGGCTGGAGCGCGGAGCCGTTTGAGGTGCCCTCGGACACTCTGGCTGACTGGCGCGCCTGCGCGGATGCCGGTCGCGAGGCCAACACGGCATGGGCCGGACGCCTTGAGGCATCGCAGCATAAGGCTGAGTTTGAGCGCCGCATGGCTGGTGAGCTTCCGCATGGAGACGCTGCCTCGGATTACATCGCGTCTTTGATCGCTGACCCCGTCAATGTTGCGACCCGCAAGGCCAGCGAAATGGCGCTGGCCCAAGTCAATCCGCGCCTGCCTGATACCATCGGCGGCAGCGCTGACCTAACCGGCTCCAACAACACCAAAGCGGGCGATATCGGCGTCTTCAATGCGGATGATTATTCAGGCCGCTATGTCTATTACGGCATTCGCGAGTTCGGCATGTCGACGGCAATGAACGGCATGGCGCTGCATGGCGGCGTGATCCCGTATGGCGGGACGTTTCTCGTCTTCACTGACTATGCGCGCGGCGCGATCCGGCTGTCTGCGCTGCAACAGGCGCGCGTGATCTATGTGATGACGCATGACAGCATCGGCCTTGGCGAAGACGGCCCGACGCACCAGCCGGTCGAGCATCTCGCCTCGCTTCGCGCCATGCCCAATGTGCTGGTGATGCGCCCCGGCGATGCGGTGGAGACAGCGGAGTGCTGGCAATTGGCGCTCAGCCAGTCAGACCGCCCCAGCGTTCTTGCGCTGTCACGGCAGGGCATGCCGCAATTCCGGCTTGAAGCATCGGACGAGAACCTTAGCGCGCGTGGCGGCTACCGGGTGAAGGCGGCTGACAAGGATCGGCGTGTCGTGATCCTTGCGACCGGCTCTGAAATGGGCCTCGCGATGGAGAGCGCGGCGGCGCTTGAAGCTGACGGGATGGGCGTCGATGTTGTGTCGATGGTGTGCACCGAATTGTTCGACGAGCAGGACGAAGCCTATCGCGCGGATATCCTGCCTGAGGATGCGCTGATCGTCAGCGTTGAAGCGGCGAGCACGTTCGGGTGGCAGCGCTACACGGGCGCGCACGGCCTCACCATCGGGATCGACAGCTTCGGCGCCTCTGCGCCCGGTAAGGATCTGATGACCCATTTCGGCTTCACTGCCGAGAGTGTCACCACTCAAATTCAAAACAAACTCAACGGTTAAGCAGGAGCTCTTTTCATGGCCACCAAAGTTGCCATCAACGGTTTCGGACGCATTGGCAGGCTGGTCGCCCGCGCCATTCTGGAGCGCGACGATCACGATCTGGAACTCGTCGCGATCAACGATTTGGCCAACGCCAAGGCCAATGCGCTGTTGTTCGCGCATGACAGTGTCCATGGCCGCTTTCAGGGCGAAGTGACCGCCGGTGAAGACGCAATCCACGTCAATGGCAAGGAAATCGCCGTCACCGCAGAGCGCGATCCGGGCAAGCTACCGCATGGCGAAATGGGTGTCGATATCGTGCTGGAATGCACCGGCTTCTTTCAGTCCGACGAAGCCGCGCGGCCGCACATCACTGCCGGAGCGAAGCGGGTGCTGATCTCAGCGCCTGCGAAGAATGTATCGAAAACAATTGTTTACGGCGTCAATCATGAAACACTGACAGCTGACGACGATGTGATCTCCAACGCCAGCTGCACCACCAATTGCCTCGCGCCCGTCGCCAAGGTGCTTAACGATACAGTGGGAATTGAGCGCGGTTTCATGACCACGATCCACGCTTACACCAACGATCAGCGCATGCTCGATCAGATCCACCCCGATCTGCGCCGTGCACGTGCTGGCGCATCGAATATGATCCCGACCACCACCGGCGCGGCGCGCGCTGTTGGGTTGGTGCTGCCAGAGCTTAACGGCAAGCTTGACGGATCAAGCGTGCGCGTGCCGACCCCCAATGTCAGCCTTGTGGACTTGACCTTCATGCCCACCCGCGCAACTACGGCTGCGGAACTGAATGACGCGCTCAAAGCGGCGGCCAGCGGACCGATGGCCGGCGTGCTCGACTACACCGATCAGCCGCTCGTCAGCAGTGACTTCAATCACCAGCCCGCCAGTTCAACGGTCGACAGTCTCGAAACCAGCGTCATGGACGGCTCGCTCGCCCGTGTCGTCAGCTGGTACGATAACGAGTGGGGCTTCTCCAATCGCATGATCGACACCGCCGGTGTTATGGCAAAGCTGCTGTAAAGCTGTACCATTGCGCCCATGCTGCTGACCAAACTGCAACCGGAATATGTGAACGCGCTTGCGGGACAATTTGGCTTTCTGGGCGCGTTTTTCGGAGCCACTTCGGCAACTTTGTTTGTGACATTGCTCACGCTCGCTCAACCCTCGCTGACAATGCGCTGGAGCATTGGGCTGGCTGGGTGTGCGTCGCTCGCCTTTATCGTGACGGCGTTTTACAGCGTGGGCGTTTTTTCGGTCACACATCCGCTTGCGCCAGATGTGGTTGATGAAAAGGCGTTCATTTACAATTTCGCCACAATGATCATTAGTTTCACACTCGGCATTTATGCGCTTCTTGGCGCGATCGGACTGAGCGGATGGTCACGGTCGCGCTACATCGGAATTGCGGTCTCGGTTCTGGCAGCCATTGCTGGCGTGTTCGTTACCTTCGCCATTTTCTAGCTTCGGAGCAGTCTGTTTCATGCCCGCATTCAAAACCCTTGATGACCTCGGCGATATCGCAGGCAAAGTCGCGCTGGTCCGGGTGGATCTCAACCTGCCGATGAAAGACGGATCGGCAAGCGACGTGACCCGCGTGGAAGCGGTCAAGCCGACTATATTTGAGCTCAGCAAGAGGGGCGCAAAAGTGCTTTTGCTTGCCCATTTCGGGCGGCCTGGCGGCAAGCGCTCTTCGGTGCTTTCGACGAGCATGGTAGTCGGCGATGTCGAGAGCGTTCTGGCCAAAGAGCTGATGTTCATTCCCGAGGTTGCCGGGCCGGTGGTCGAACAGTCGATTGGCATCCTGCGCAATGGCGATATCGGCCTGCTCGACAACACGCGCTTTTGGCCAGGCGAAGAGGGCAACGATCCCAATTTCGCACAAGCCATCGCAGCCCATGGCGATTTCTACGTCAACGATGCCTTTAGCTGCGCGCATCGCGCTCACGCATCGACTGAAGGCCTCGCGCATCACCTACCGGCCTATGCCGGGCGTTCGATGGAAGCCGAGCTGAAAGCGCTCGATGCCGCGCTTGGCTCGCCTCAGCAACCGGTTGCAGCCGTGGTCGGCGGAGCGAAGGTTTCGACCAAGCTTGCCGTGCTTGAAAATCTGGTGGGCCGGGTCCAGCACCTCATCATCGGCGGGGGCATGGCGAACACGTTTCTGGCCGCGCGCGGGGTCGATGTTGGCACATCATTGTGCGAGCATGACCTTACGGACACAGCGTCCAGGATCATGGATCAGGCCGATCATGCGGGCTGCACTGTGCATCTGCCCTACGACGTTGTGGTCGCGACCGAGTTTGCGGACAATCCTGCCTCACTGCGCACCAGCAATGTCCACGAAATCGCCGCGGACGAGATGATCCTCGATATCGGCCCGCAAGCGACCGAAGCGCTCGCTGATGTGCTCAAGACCTGCCGCACCTTGGTGTGGAATGGCCCGCTGGGCGCGTTCGAGACCGAACCGTTCGACGCCGCCACCATGGCGCTCGCCCGGCATGCTGCGGCGCTTACGCAAGAAGGCTCGCTGATCAGCGTGGCGGGCGGGGGCGACACCGTGGCGGCGCTCGCACAAGCGGGCGTGACCGAGGATGTGACTTATCTGTCCACCGCAGGGGGCGCGTTCCTTGAATGGATGGAAGGCAAAGAGCTTCCCGGCGTCGCGGCGCTGAGCGCGTAGGATCGCCCTGCGATGACTGACACGCGCCATATCTTCACCACGCCTTTTATCGTTGATCGGCTGCAAAGTCCGGAAGGGCTGCGCGTCCTGCGCGAAGCGATACTTGCAGAGCAAACTCGTGATCCGGCGGGGGCTGCGATCTCCAATATCGGCGGGTGGCACTCCAACACCAAGATGATCGAATGGGGCGGCGAGGCCGCGCGTGCGCTCGCTTACAAGGCGATGACCCTGGCAGATGCGGCCACCGTTGATATTGGCAGCGCAGACACCTCATCCCGCTATGACTGGGTGCCGGAAATGTGGGCCAATGTCAGCAAGAGCGGCAACGCCAATTTCCACCACACCCATCCCGGCAGCTTCTGGTCGGCTGTGGCCTATATCGATGATGGGTATGAAGGATCAGCCGACACTGCGCTGGGCGGAGAGCTGCAATTGCTTGACCCGCGCATGCCCATGATCCGCATGACCGCGCCTGATTTGCGGATGAAGGACGGCAGCGGCAAGGCGCAGAACAATGAGCCGCTGATCCGTCCCACCACAGGCATGATCGTGATGTTTCCCAGCTGGCTGCAACACGCTGTGCGACCGTTCCATGGATCGGGCACACGCATCTCGATTGCGATCAACCTGATCCCGGCGCGCAAACCCGGCAAGGCGCCCGCGTGACCGACGCAAAGACCGAATACGGGTACGCCAATGCGGTTCGCTGCGAAGAAGGCGAGTTTGCGGGTTGGTATCACTGGAATCACGATCCGTTTGAGACGAGCTCCGGCCCCTTCTTCATGCAGCGTGAGGCTGATGGAAGCTATCTGAGTGCTTTTCGTGCAGAAGATCGGCATATGAACGGCGCAGGCTTCATGCATGGCGGGTGCCTGATGACCTTTGCCGACTTTGCGCTGTTTGCGATTGCTACGGACGAGCTTGGCGCTGCCAACGCGGTGACCATGAACCTGTCGAGCGATTTCCTCGGATCGGTTGCACCGGGTGCGCTGGTTGAGGCTCGCGGCGAAGTGACGCGGGGCGGAGGCAAGACGATCTTTGTGCGCGGCCTGATCACCGGCGACGGCGCACCCGCACTCAGCTTCACCGGGATTATCCGCAAGTTCTCGCCGCGCGGGGCATAGCGACCGTCTGGCCGTTGCAGTCAATGCACTCGCTGTCTAAGGCGCACGCATTGGATGAGCGGCAAGTGAATGAGGGGAATCTCGCGCCATGAACACCGAACAGATGACGGCTAAGATCGCAGGCGGACAAGGCTTTATAGCGGCGCTGGATCAGTCGGGCGGCTCTACCCCAAAGGCGCTGCGAGGCTATGGCGTTGAGGATGGCGAATGGTCGGGCGATGATGAGATGTTCGCTCAAATTCACGCCATGCGCAGCCGTGTGATCACCTCGCCGTGCTTTGGGACGGGTAAGGTGATCGGCGCGATCCTGTTTGAAAAGACGATGGACGCCGCCGTTGAAGACAAGACCACCGCAGATGCCCTGAAGGCGCGCGGGATTGTGCCATTTATCAAGGTAGACCAAGGGCTTGGGGATGAGGCGGATGGCGTGCAGCTGATGAAGCCGCTCGATAAACTGTCGGCGCTGCTGGAAAAGTCAGTGGCCGCCGGCATGTTCGGCACCAAAATGCGCTCGGTCATCAAGTCAGCGAGCGCCAGCGGAATTGCGGCGATTGTGGCTCAGCAATTTGAAGTGGGCGGGCAGATCGCGGATGCGGGCCTGATGCCGATGCTGGAGCCGGAATACGACATCACCGCCGAAGACCGCGCCGAGGGTGAAGAGATTCTGCTCGCGGAAATCATGAAACACCTCGATGCGCTGCCGCAAGGGCGCAAAGTGATGCTCAAGCTCTCCATTCCGGTAAAGCCTGGCCATTACACGCCCGCGATTGAGCACCCCAACGTGCTACGGGTTGTCGCGCTATCGGGTGGATATTCAACCGATGATGCCTGCGCACATCTTGCCGCAAATCCGGGCATGATCGCCAGCTTCTCGCGGGGGCTCTTGCAGGACCTGCGCAAGGGTCAGTCCGACGAAGAGTTTGACGGCGCGCTGGGCAAGGCCATCGACCAGATCGCTGCGGCAAGCGTCGCCGGTTAAGCGAGCGCGCGCCCGGTCAACAACGCCATTGCAGTCAACGGCGGGCGCGGTCTGGGGTGAAGATGAAAGTCAGCCGATATTGATCAAGCGGGGTCGCGCCGCGCGGGCTGGGTGGTGCACCGACGCCGGCGAGCAGCAGCGTTCCGCCTGGCACCCGAACAGGGCGCCCCAACCGCATGATCCGCTCACTCAGGCCCGATTGTCCAAACAGCACAACCGAAATCGCCATATCGTCTGAGCGGAAGCACAGCTCCGGATCAACGCAGCGATCATCGTAGAAAATGTTGACCGCGCTGAAGCTGAGCGGGCCGGTGTTTGCACGCTCAAAGAAACCCACAGCGCTGACAGCAAAGTTTTGCGCTTTGGCAGGGGGTGAGGCGGCGAGAATAACAGCGATAGCGGTGAGCGCTAGGATGCGCAGAATCGTCATGACAGCGATCTCCTTAAGGATTTTGATACCATATTTGCCGCTCGAAATGCAGGGCGCAGTGGTGCGCGTCCCTCAGGTGGACACATCATGGACACACCTTAAGCCGCAGCGCTAAGGGTCGGCGCATGACTGATCCGAAAACCCAGCTTTATCTAATCTCTCCGCTTGATGTCGGTGGCGATTTTCCCGCTCGGCTAGAGCGTGCTTTGGAAGCGGGAGCGGGGCTCGTCACTGCGTTTCAGTTCCGTGTGAAGGACATGGACCAGCACGTGGCGGCTGCGCTGGCTGAGCCGCTTCAAGCGATCTGCGCGGCGCATAATTGTGCGTTTATCGTCAACGATTCTGTGCCGCTCGCCAAACGCCTTAAGGCCGATGGCGTGCATCTGGGGCAGGACGATGGTGACCCACGCGATGCGCGTGAGGCTTTGGACCGCGATGCTCAGATCGGCGTGACGTGCCATGCATCCCGCCACTTCGCGATGGAGGCGGGCGAAGCGGGCGCGGACTACGTCGCGTTCGGTGCGTTTTTCCCTTCGACCACGAAGGACAAGGGAGAACAATCCGAGCGCCCGACCCCTGATCTTGTTGCATGGTGGGTGAGCATTTTCGAGATCCCGGTGGTCGCCATCGGCGGGATCACACCTGAAAATTGCGCGCCGCTCGTAAAGGCTGGCGCCGATTTTCTCGCAGTGTCCGGCGGGGTGTGGAACGGCGATGAAGTGGCGGCGGTGAAAGCCTTTGCCAAGGTTATCGAGAACGGCTGAGCGCCCGAGCGCCTACTCCTTCTCGCCTGCGGCTTCCTCGGCTTGTTTCATCCGGATGTAAAAGCCCAAGGTGCTGCCGGTGAACTGGCCGATGACGGTGATTTCGCCTTTCTCATCGACCTTCAAAACACCGAACTCGCCCTCGGTTAGCTTCAATCCTGTGGACTTGAAGATGTTGCCACCGTGGGAGACGAGCGCGACGTTTGTATCGTCGCTGAAGGAGGCAAGTTCGCTGATCAACTCGCGGGTCTCTTTGGCGGCTTGGTCAAGCGGGCGCTTGCTGTCCGGGCTCGGATCGTGGTGCATCAGCCGCATGTCCATGTCGAAATTGACGCCGAACATATACCGCGCTGTCTCCGCGCCGCGGCACATGGGGCTGGCGATGACATAGGAAACTGGGATCTTGGCCGCGCGAAGCAACGCTCCATTCTCGCTTGCGCTGACCACGCCTGCGACAGACAGGTTGCGCTGCGCCCGGCATTCGGCGGGCGGCCTGGTGTAATCGTCCGCGCGTGAGGGCACTTCGGTGCGCTCATGCCGGATCAGCATCACATAGCCGCCCTGCTTGATTGCCTCAATGACCTCAAAGCTGGTGTAGAGCGGCATGGCCGGGTTTGGCGCTTTGGCCACCGGCGCTGTTTGCGCGATCGCGGGGAAGGCCGGCATGACCGAGGCGGTAAGCAAAGCCGCAGGGAGAATTGCTTCCCACTGCCATGGCTTGAAGAGTCTGGCCACTTTAGAAAATCCCGACGTGTTTAAGAGACACTGTATCATTAGGCCTGTGCAACAGCGCTGTCGAGAGCTGCACACGCGTTTTTAGGAGCAGCTAGCCTGTGTCACCCAATCGCGTACACAGCAGTTTGCTCAGCGATCCATCGGCTTTCATCAATTGCAATTGGTTGCGGCCAACCCGTTTGAATTGCTCGCCTTTCTTTGGCCCGCGCGTAAACACCAATTCGCGCCCACGCATCAAATAGGTGCCATCGCCTTTGGCGGAGAAATAGCGTGAGGCCGGCGCAATCCTGAAGGCTGCTTCGGGCACAACGTCATAGGCATCTGCCGCCGCGTCGCCGGGCAAAGCGCATTGATAGTCTCCACGCGGCATGGTCCGCAGCATCCGGCCATCCTGCGCAAACAGGGGCGCAGCCGCAGCAACGACCGCAGCAAAGGCTGTTAGGATGACAACATGGCTGTTTTTCATGGTGCTTAGGCTGATTGGCTGAAAGGAAGTATGGCAGCGTATTATCAGCGAAGGAGGCATGATTCCACTTCGTTAACTATGTCGTCTTGTATCACCCAGCACGATCAGCCTGGCGGGCGAGCGGCTTGTGGTCCTTGGCCTGCTTCGCTATGCGCGCGGCTTGTCCTTGGCGGCAACGCATCGGCGCACCTCTCGCGCCGCCTCACCGCTCCCACGATCCACGATAGAAAACGAAAGCATTCCCATGAAGATCAGCGGCGTCGACATTCGTCCCGGCAACATCATCGAATATGAAAAAGGCATCTGGAAAGTCGCCAAGATTCAGCACACGCAGCCCGGCAAGGGCGGGGCGTATATGCAGGTCGAGATGAAGAACCTGCAGGACGGTCGCAAAACCAATGTTCGCTTTCGCAGCGCTGACACGGTTGAGAAGGTGCGGCTCGACACCAATGACTATCAGTTCCTGTATGAAGACGGCGACATGCTCGTCTTCATGGATCAAGTGAATTACGAGCAGATCAACCTGCCCAGCGACCTGCTGGGCGATGCGCGCCCGTTCCTGCAGGATGGAATGCAGGTGCAGTTGGAGCTGTGGGAAGAAAAGCCGATCAGCGTCGCGCTGCCCTCTCAGGTTGAAGCCGAGATTGTCGAGGCCGATGCGGTGGTGAAGGGGCAGACCGCCTCTTCCAGCTATAAGCCTGCGGTGCTCGATAATGGCGTGCGCATCATGGTCCCGCCGCATATCGAAAGCGGCACACGTATTGTGGTCGACGTGTATGAGCAGACCTATGTCGGGAAGGCGAGCTAACCCGATATGTCGATGTTTTCCGGCCTTATTCGCGTGATGGAGCGCGCCGCGCGCAAAGCGGGCAATCGCTTGCGGCGCGACTTTGGCGAAGTCGAGCATTTGCAGGTGAGCCGCAAAGGCCCTGCCGATTTCGTGTCCAAAGCCGATATGCGCGCAGAACGCGCCGTCTATGATGAGCTGACCGCGTCGCGGCCCGGTTGGGGCTTTGTCATGGAGGAGGCGGGCGTGATCGAAGGCGATGAAGGCAAGCCACGCTTCATTGTTGATCCGCTCGATGGCACCAGCAATTTCCTCCACGGGATTCCGCATTTCGCGATCAGCATCGCGGTGCAAGAGCCTAGGCTTGATGGGAAGGGCTGGGGCGAGGTGACCGCAGCGGTGGTCTATCACCCGATCAATGACGAAACCTATTGGGCGGAAAAAACGCGTGGTGCCTGGCTTCAGGATGCGCGCCTGCGGGTTTCGGCTCGTTCACGCATGGATGAAGCGCTGATCGCGACTGGCATTCCGTTTTCAGGGCATGGCGACTTTGCCGAATGGAGCCGGATTTTCGGCGCCATCGGCCCTGAAGTGGCTGGAATTCGCCGCTTTGGTGCTGCCTCGCTTGATCTGGCTTACGTGGCGCAAGGGCGCTTTGATGGTTTCTGGGAAAGCGGCCTTTCGGATTGGGACACGGCCGCCGGGTGCCTGCTGGTGCGCGAAGCAGGTGGCTTCGTGTCCGATTATCGCGGACGCTCGTTGCCAATCCACTCAGCGCAGGTGCTGGCCGCCAACGACAAGCTGCACTCAAAGCTGCACAAGGTCTTGGCGGGCTCGCTGCGCTGAGGCGGTTGGGCTATTCGCTCCGCAGTGCCTCGATCGGTGACAACCGCGAGGCGCGGATCGCGGGGTAGCCGCCGAATATCAGCCCAATAAGCGCGGAGAAGATGATCGCCCCCAAGGCCGTGCCGAGGCCAACCGGGACAGGGAAGTCGGCATAGGTAGAGAGCGCCCAGCCGCTCACCCATGCGAGCGCCAGACCCACCGCGCCGCCCAGCACGCACAGCACGGCGGCCTCGACAAGGAACTGGTTGCGGATATCGCTCCGCCGCGCGCCCAGCGCCATACGCAGCCCGATTTCGCGCGTGCGCTCAGTGACGCTGACGAGCATGATGTTCATGATCCCGATCCCGCCGACCAACAGCGAGATCGAAGCGATTGAAACGAGCAGCGCTTGCAGGATCCCGGTGATGAAATTGCTCTGTTCGACGAATTCTTCGGTGGTTCGCACTGTGAAGGGCGTCGGGTCGCCGTCTTTCACGCGGTAGCGGTCTTTCAGAACCGCGATGATATCCTTTTTGCCCTGCGTGAGCGAAGCGCCTTCGTTGAAAGCCACAAAGGCAACCTGCAGATCGTCCGGACCAGACAGGCTGTCACCCGCAAAGCGTTGCCGCATGGTGGTGATCGGCATGATCAATGTGTCATCGGAATCGTCGCCCAGCGTTGAGCCTTTTTCCTCCAGCAAGCCAATCACAGTGAATGGCACGCCGTTCAGGCGCACGCTTTCTCCGACAGGATCAAACTCGCCAAACAGGTCTTCCGAAACAGTGCGCCCAAGCACGACCACGCGCGCAGCGGAGCGGACATCAGCCTGCGTGATATAGCGCCCCCGATCCGCCAGATGGGTTGTTACCAGACCATAGCCCGGCGTCGTGCCTACCCCTGACGTAGACGCGGTGCTGCCTGCGACCACGAGGTCGAGCGGCTGAAGCAATTGCGGGGCAAGGGCGCGCACATTGGGCACTTCGTTCTCCACCGCTTTGAGGTCGCGCTGGGTCAGGCGTCCGCGCTCTCCCGTGCGGCGCGGCGGACCGTCATCCTCGCCATCATCGGGGCGCGGCAGCAGGATCGCCATGTTAGAGCCAAACCGGTTGATCGTCTCAGTCACCGCATCCGACGCGCCATTGCCGACGGCGACCGCCAGCGTCACTGCAAACACACCGATCATGACGCCAAGCATGGTCAGGATAGAGCGCATCAGATTGGTGCGCAGGGCGGTGAAGGCGATGGAGATATTGACCGCCCACCCAGCGATGCGATTGCGTTTCGGCGATTGCGTAGGCGCGAATTCGGACGTGCTTGCCATCAGGCTGCTTCCTCTTCGCGCGGGGTCGCGATGATGCGATCTGCGACCGCGCTGTCTGCAATCACCCTGCCATCGCGAAATTCGATGCGTCGCTTGGCATGCTGGGCGATCTCGTCCTCGTGCGTCACCACGATAACGGTGATCCCGTCTGCGTTAAGCTGCTCAAAGATCGCCATAATATCTTCGCTGGTCCGCGTGTCGAGCGCGCCGGTGGGCTCGTCCGCCAGCAGGATCAGCGGTTCGGTCACCAGAGCGCGCGCAATCGCGACACGCTGTTGCTGCCCGCCAGATAGCTTAGCCGGCGTGTTAAGCAGCCTTTCTCCCAACCCCATGTCGATCAGCTTGGCGGTGGCGCGTTCGCGGCGTGTGACGGCATCAAACCCCGCATAGATCAGCGGCACAGCGACATTATCAATCGAGGATGTGCGCGCGAGCAGGTTGAACTGCTGAAAGACGAAACCGATTTTCTCATTGCGCAGCCCCGCCAACGCATCGCTTGACATTTTTTCGGTGGGCGTGCCGTCGATCAGCACCGTGCCCAAGGTGGGCACATCCAGACAACCGATCATATTCATAAACGTCGACTTGCCAGAGCCGCTGGTGCCCATGATCGCGACATACTCGCCGCGCTCAATGGTCAGGGACACGCCGTCTACCGCATAAATGACCTCGCCGCCCAGCTCATAGGTCTTCACCAGATCGCGGGTTTCAACGAGCGGGTGTGTCACTTTGGGGAGCCTCGCCCGCTTCGCATTTCCGCGTCAGTCAGTTCGCGAGAGCGCACCAGAATGGTCTGGCCCTCTTCAAGGCCTTGGGTGACTTCGGTGTAATCCTCGCCTGCCAGCCCGGTGCTGATTGTCTTGCGCGCAGGAAAATAGGGGTCTTCGTCGGGCACCCAGATGGTAGGTTTTTTGGAAACGTCTGAGCCGAGCTCCTGCTCCTCGGCCTCTGCCTCAGGCCGGTCGCCTTCGCGCGGGAGAAAGCGGATCGCGGCCACCGGCACGCGCAGCACGTCTTTCTTGCGGCCTGTGATGATATCTACGTTGGCGGTCATCCCGGTGAGCAGCTTGCCATCGGAATTGTCGACATCAAGGATTACAAGGTAACTGACAGTCGCAGAGCCGGAGGTCGCCGATTGGCGGATCTGCTGGACCCGCGCCACAAAGATATCATCGGGATAGCTGTCGACGGTGAAGCGCACGTCCTGGCCTTCCTCCACCTGACCGATATCCGCCTCGTCAACCGCCGCTTCGACTTGCATCCGGCTTGTGTCAGCGGCGATGGTGAAGAGGTTGGGGGTCTGGAAGTTGGCGGCAACCGTCGTTCCGGGTTCAACCAGCTTGTCGATCACCACGCCGCTGGTGGGCGCGATGATGCGCGTGCGCGAAAGGTCGAGCTGGGCGCTTTGCAGCTCAGCGGTTGACTGCGCGATTTGAGCGCGCGCGCTTTGCGCTTGCGCTTCCGCAGTGCTGAGAGCGGCCTTGGCAGCGCTCAGCAGGTTTTCGGCCTGATCAAGCCCCGCTCCTGATACAAATCCCTTTTGCGACAATTCCTTACGCCGCTCAAACTCGCGCGTCTGCACTTCCACATCCGTGCGGCTGCGAATAATCGCAGCTCCCGCTTGTGCGAGCGCTGCGCGCGCCAGATTGACCTGCGCGCGCGCTTGCGTGACGCGGGCGCGGGGACGCGTTGCGTCGATTTCAGCCAGCAATTGGCCCTTAGCGACGGGTGTGTTGAAATCCACATAGACAGCCGTGATCTGCCCGGAGACTTCAGCGCCAACATTGGTCTCATTCAAAGCGCGCAGTGTACCTGACGCAGAGACCACGCGAACAACCTCTCCGCGCGTGACCTTTTCGGTCACGTATTCGTAGTCGCGCCCGCCACTGAACACGAAGCTGGCGGCAACTAGAGCGATCAGCAAAAGCACAATGACTGTGACAATTGGATGGTTTTTCAGCCATCTCCAAATACCGCTCACTCGGCTGTCCCCTTAAATACTCAGCGTAACTTCCTAATGGCAGCGTCGCCCGCATGCCTCAAGTGCCTGATTAACCTTGATCGGTCACAGTGGTGCACTGATGGAAAAATGCCTCAGTCGCAAGCTCAGGCTTGAAGACGGCACCACACAGCGCTAGGCGCTGCGCCTCTGGCAAATAGCCACCCAGTGCCCCTGTGGTGGAATTGGTAGACGCGAGCGATTCAAAATCGCTTTCCTATGGGAGTGCCGGTTCGAGTCCGGCCAGGGGCACCATTTTGGTTTATCCTCGGCGCTGGTCCCTCCGCTACGCTGTGGGGCGCCTGCGGGCGCGTGGTCGCGCTTGCGACCTCTTCGAGCTCGATTGCCGTTTTGGTAATTGGGCTGAACAAGCGCACGTATCAGACCAATCTGGCGCGCTGTCACCCGCGATACGCAAAAGCCCCTTGCCATTGTGCCGCTGCTGGCAGAAGAGGCGAATGGGACGAGATACAGTGATTTCCATGCCATCTTACCACGCGCTTGCCGCGATGGCGATTACGGTTGCCATGTTCATCGCCTTTGCGCGGGGTCGGCTTTCCGTGGAAATCGTCAGCTTGCTCACCATTGCGGTGATCGCGGTCGGACTTTACTTCTTCCCGCTTGAAGGGGCGAAGCCGACCGATGGCCTTGCACTCGCATTTGAAGGGTTTGGCCATTACGCGCTGATCACAATCTGCGCACTCATGATCATGGGACGAGGCCTTGTGGTTACCGGCGCGCTGGACCCGGCGGCGCGCTTTTTGGAGACCATGTTCAAGCTCAATTTGCAGCTTGGCTTGCTGATCTCGCTCTTGATCGCGTTCTTCTTGTCGATGGCTGTCAATGACACGCCCGTGTTGGTGCTGCTGCTGCCGATCTTCGTCGCACTCGCCGCCAAAGGGGCCATGCCTGCCTCCAAAACGCTGATCCCGCTTAACGCGGCGGTCCTTATTGGCGGGATGGCCACAACCATTGGCACCTCGACCAACATTCTGGTTGTCTCCATCGCGATGGACTTGGGGATGCCGTCGATGAGTGTGTTTCACTACACGCCCATCGTTCTGATCGCCGCATTGGTGGCGCTGCCGTATCTCTGGCTCGTCATGCCGCGCCTGCTGGGCGACAACAGCGTGGAAGCGGACAGTTCGCGCAGGATGTTCCACACCCGATTACGCGTCAGCTCCGATAGCATGCTGACCGGTGAGAAGCTGAGCGCGATCAAGGACAAACTGCCATCATCCATCACCTTCCATTCCGACCCTGACGGCCCGCTCCAGCCTCAGCAGCGCCTGCACATTTCTGGCACGCACGAGGCGTTGGAAGATGCGACGCGCGTGCTGAAGGGTGAGCTTGCGCCCAGCTGGGTGCTCGATCGTATCCGTCGCACCGCATCATCAAAGCGCGATGACATCATGGTCGTCGAAATGACGGTGACTGCGGACTCGCGACTGCTCACACGCACGTTGCCCAGTTCCGGGATCGCCGATCTCTACAGTGTCGCGGTGCTGGGCATTCACCGGCCAGAGCGCCTGCTGGGAGAGAAGGACCAGTATTCCGACGGCGGTGACCTGCGCATAGCGGAAGGTGATGTGCTGCTCGTCATGGGGCTGATGGATGACCTTCAAAACTTTGCCCGCAATGACAGCCTGCTCCTGCTCGAAGGCGCACGCGAATTGCCACGTCGGTCCAAGGCGGCGCTTTCTGCGGGGATCATGTTCGGCAGTGTCTTTACCGCTTCGATAGGTTGGCTGCCCATCGCAATCAGCGCGTTGGCCGGTGCAATCCTGATGTTTGTGACGGGTTGCGTGAAATTTGACCGGGTGGGCCGCGCGCTTTCGGCCAAGGTCATCGTGCTGGTCGCGGCCAGCATCGCCATTGGGCGCATTGTCCTGGAAAGCGGCGCGGCGGCGTGGCTGGGAGAAGTGCTTTCGCTCGGCCTTGCCTTTCTGCCGCCTGCGCTTGTCCTTGCGGCGATCATGATCTTTGTGACACTGCTCACCAATTTTGCCTCGAACGCGACCGCCGCCACAGTCGGCACGCCGATTGCTTTCAACATCGCGACCCAGCTTGGCCTGCCTGCCGAGCCGCTGATCCTTGCCGTGCTGTTCGGCTGCAATCTGTGTTACGCCACGCCCATCGCCTATCAGACCAACATGCTGATCATGGCCGAGGGCTCGTACGAGTTTAAGGACTATATCCGCACCGGCGTGCCGCTGGTCGCGCTTATGGTGACAACATTGTCGGTACTGCTTGTCCTGTTTTACGGGATGTAGGCTTCGGGCGGATTTGCTTTTTGCGCTGCGACGCGCTTGAACAAGCGCATTGATACACAAGAGGGGAGCATCGCCATGCGACACACTATCGCCTTGATCGGAGCAAGCATGCTGACACTGGCCACACCGGGCGCGGTGCTGGCTAAGGCTGGGTTGGCTGAGAATGCGCCGACACCATCACAGCAGGCTGAGGCGTCGAACCCGCTGCGTGATGCGCTGATGGAAGACATGCCAGGCCTGATGGAAATCTATCGCGATCTCCACGCCAATCCAGAGCTAAGCTTTCAGGAATTCGAGACCGCGAAGAAGCTCGCGGCCAAAGCGCGCGCCATGGGTTTTGAAGTTACCCAAGGCGTTGGCAAAACCGGCGTCGTCGCGGTCCTGAAAAACGGCGAGGGGCCAACTGTGATGCTGCGCGCTGATATGGATGGTCTTCCGGTGATCGAACAGACCGGACTGCCCTACGCATCAAAGCGCACTGGCATCCCGGCCAGCGGAATTGAGACAGGCATCATGCACGCTTGCGGCCACGATACGCACATGACGGCGTGGGTCGGGGCTGCGCAATTGCTGGTTGAGCGCCGCGACGAATGGTCAGGTACGCTGGTGATGATACTGCAACCGGCCGAAGAGCTGGGCGAAGGCGCGCTGGCCATGCTGGAAGACGGCCTGTTTGAACGCTTTCCCAAGCCCGATTACGTGCTGGCCTTCCACGATGCGGCCGCCGCGCCTGCCGGTTTTATCGGTTATTCAAAGGGCTATGCGCTCGCAAATGTCGACAGCGTCGATATCGTCGTTCCGGGGATCGGCGGACACGGCGCGTACCCGCACACGACCAAAGACCCGATCATCATTGCCACCAATATTGTCAGCCGGCTGCAAACGCTGGTGAGCCGCGAGGTCAGCCCGCTTGAGCCCGCTGTGGTGACGGTTGGCAGTTTTCAGGCCGGGACAAAGCACAACATCATCTCGGACGAGGCGCGGCTGCAATTGACCGTGCGCAGCTATTCCGATGAGACGCGCAAACTGCTGCTCGATGGGATCGCGCGCATTGCACGCGGCGAAGCGCTGGCGGCCGGGATGCCCAAAGAAAAGCTGCCGAGCGTTACGGTGCAAGACCCTTACACGCCCTCAACCTTCAACACGCCTGACTTCACCGAAGAGGTGATGGCACGCCTAAAGCCGCGCTTTCCGGGGCGTGTGCTCGAAGTGCCCAGCGTGATGGGCGGCGAGGATTTCGGTCAGTTCCAGCGCGCAGACCCTGAGAATGTGCAATCGCTCATCTTCTGGGTCGGCGGCGTTCCGCATGATGTGTGGGAGAAAAGCGAGAAAGGGGAGGCGGAGCTTCCCTCGCTGCATTCACCCTTTTGGGCGCCTGATGCGGAAACGGTGATTGCGACCGCCACCGAAGCGCTCGCCGCCGCGACGCTGGACCTGATGCCGCAAAAGGGCGGGTAGTTGCCATCGCGACCTACGGATTGGCTTGAAGTGCTTGAAAAAAGGAACGGCCGCCCCGCAGGTTTCCCTGTGAAGCGACCGTTTTCTCCTCCCCAGGAGAACTGATCTGGGTGGGCATCGCCTAGCGCGCTCCCACGCAAAAAGGCATCAAGAAGGTGACGGCACGTAGGTGCCAAGCCGGTGGTGCAGCGCGTTGATTTTGGCGAGTTCCTCGCGGTCTTCGGTTGTGCGGGCATGGCTCTCCAGCGCGCGGCGCAGCAGCTTCATATCAGCAGTGGAAAGCAGCGCGCGGGCACGGCCCGGTTCGGCTCTTTTGGGTTCGGCATTTGGTGTATCGGTGTCGCTCATGGTCTCTCTCCCCTTGGGCTCGGACGGTGAAATTACAGCGGTTCTTAGGCGCAGACGTTCCCACGGGGTTGCGATCAACGCAACCCCGCGCGTGTCCGAAGCGTGGTTAAGCGGCGAACTGGTTCATCGTGTTATCCGCGCCGCCTGCTTTCAGTGCGGCTTCGCCGGCAAAGTATTCCTTGTGATCATCGCCGATATCGCTGCCGGCCATGTTCTGGTGCTTCACGCAGGCAATACCCTGACGGATTTCCTCGCGCTGCACGTTGAGGACATAGCCGAGCATGGCTTCTTCGCCAAAGTAACGCTTGGCAAGGTTATCCGTGCTGAGCGCCGCCGTGTGATAGGTCGGCAGGGTGATGAGGTGGTGGAAAATGCCCGCATGCTTCGAAGCGTCGGCCTGGAAGGTGCGGATTTTCTCATCGGCTTCAGCGGCCAGTTCTGTGCCGTCATAGTCAATGCTCATCAGCTTGGCGCGATCAAAGGCTGACACGTCCTTGCCCGCTTCTTCCCACGCATCAAAGACTTGCTGACGGAAGTTGAGCGTCCAGTTGAAGCTGGGCGAATTGTTGTAGACCAGCTTTGCGTTGGGCACTGTCTCGCGGATCTTGTTCACCATGCTGGCGATCTGCTCGACATGCGGCTTTTCGGTTTCGATCCACAGCAGGTCTGCGCCGTTTTGCAACGACGTGATGCAATCGAGCACAACGCGGTCCACGCCCGTGCCAGCGCGGAACTGGAAGAGGTTGGAGGGCAGGCGCTTGGGTTCAAGCAGCTGGCCATCGCGGCTGATATAGACCTGACCGTTCTTGATGTTGGCCGGATCAACCGGCTCTGCATCGATGAAGCTGTTATACTGGTCGCTCAAATCGCCCGGCTCGGTCGAGTAGGCAATCTGCTTGGTCAGGCCAGCACCCAGCGAATCGGTGCGCGCAACGATGATCCCGTCATCAATGCCAAGCTCAAGGAATGCGTGGCGGCAGGCGCGGATCTTCTGGATGAAATCCTCATGCGGCACGGTGACTTTGCCGTCCTGGTGGCCGCACTGCTTTTCGTCCGAGACCTGGTTTTCAATCTGCAGCGCGCAGGCGCCCGCTTCGATCATCTTCTTCGCCAGCAGATACGTCGCCTCAGCGTTGCCAAAGCCCGCATCAATGTCAGCGATGATCGGCACGACGTGCGTTTCGTAATTGTCGATCTTGTTTTCGAGCGTCTTTGCGGTGACTTCATCACCCGCGTCGCGCGCAGCGTCGAGATCGCGGAACAGGCCGCCAAGCTCGCGCGCATCGGCTTGCTTGAGGAAGGTGTAAAGCTCTTCGATCAGCGCCGGGACAGACGTTTTCTCGTGCATCGACTGGTCAGGCAGGGGGCCAAACTCGCTGCGCAGCGCGGCGACCATCCAGCCTGAAAGGTAGAGGTAACGCTGCTTGGTTGAACCGAAGTGCTTTTTGATCGAGATCATCTTCTGCTGCGCGATGAAACCGTGCCAGCAGCCCAGCGACTGGGTGTAAGCGGCGGGGTCTGCATCATAAGCGTCCATATCGGCGCGCATGATCCCGGCGGTGTACTTCGCGATGTCGAGCCCAGTGCGGAAACGATTTTGCAGCACCATGCGAGCGGCGCTTTCGGCATCAATGGCCGACCAGCCCGCGCCGTTCGCCTCAACAAGGCTGCGCATCTGGCTGATTTGGTCCTGATAGGTCATAGTGAACTCCTGTCGTGTTTGGGGAGGTGATGTGCGCCCGATGCAATATTGCAGCGCGTCATAACAGGAAAATAGCCGTACTTTCGTGTGACTATCGGCGCGAAATGGCCAAGACTTGAGTCAATCTGTAAAGTTATTTACAGGCGGCGCATGGCAGAATCAGGATTACTCGCAGGCCCTTCGCTGCGCCGGTTGCGCAAGCGTGAAGGGCTGACACAGGCCGCAATGGCCGGCTCGCTCGGCATTTCGCCCAGTTACCTCAACCTGATCGAGCGCAACCAGCGCCCGCTCTCCGCGCGCGTTCTGGTGCAGGTGATCGAACGGTTTGACTTCGATCCCAGCTCATTGCGCGAGGATGAGGCGATTGGCGGGGTCGATGGTTTGGTGCGGCGGATGGCGGACAAACGTTTCGCTGACCTCGCCATTGATCGCGAAGAAATTCAGGAATTCCTCGCCAGCGCGCCGCAAGCCGCCGCGGCATTTGCGCGGCTCTATGACAATTCAGGGCCGATGGCCGCGCGCGATGAGGACCCGGTGGGCGATTGCCGCCGCGCGGTGGAGCGCTGGCAGAACCACTTTGCTGATCTGGATCATGCCTGCGAGGATCTGGCGGACGAATTGCGCCTCTCGCGCTCTGATGTCAGCGCGGCCCTCAACGAGCGTCTGCGCGAAACGCACCAATTGCAGGTCCGTATTCTTCCTGCTGAGGTGATGCCGGGCATTGTCCACCGCCTCGATCTGCACAATCGGCAATTGCAATTGTCTGAGATGCTCCCCGGTGCCGCAAGGCGCTTTCAGATCGCGCGGCAAGTGGCCAGTCTTGAACTGCGCGAGGCGATCATCAACCAGGTCGAAGGGGCAGGGCTGACCAATCCTGACGCGCGCGAGCTGTTTCGCGAACACGTCACCGACTATTGCGCGGGTGCGATCCAGATGCCTTATCGTCGGTTTTTGCGGGCGTGTGAGCAGACCGAATACGACCTCGCGGTGCTACAACGCCGCTTTGCCTCCAGCTTTGACCAAGTGGCGCAGCGGCTCACCACGCTTCAACGGGTGGGCGAGCGGGGTCTGCCTTTCTTTAGCGCACGGTTCGGCAGGACAGGCCGCATGGTGGCGTTTACAGCCGGGGCGAGCGGCGCGATCCATCCCATCGAAGGCGCGCGCTGGCCCGCATGGGTGCCCTATGCGGCGTTTGAAAGCCGCGGTTCGATGCTCACACAGGCGGTGACATTTGGCGAGGGTGAGGCTGCACCACGTCACTGGTTCACCATCGCTCGCACGGTCGAAGTGGATGGGGTCGCCTGCTCAGCGCGCAAAGCGATCGTGCTGGGCATTGAGGCCCGCTATGCGACCGATCTGGCACAGGCGCGCGGGGTCTCGCTTGACCCGTCTGATGCGCTGCCGCTTGGCACGCCGTGTCCGCGCTGTGGCCGCACCGATTGCCTGACCCCTGCCAGCGCGCGGCTTGCCTCGGCGGATGGGACCATGCCGATGAGCTCCGTGTAAGGGGCGTGTAAAAGGCGCGTAACAACCGCTTAACCATCACGCCCTTTGGTCTGCGGGCGCTGTGCGGGCGCGTTGTAAAGTTTACCGACACTTAAGCAGTCGGCTTTAAAGCCTGGCGAGCACACCCCTTTCGCGAGCGCACCGCCAGACCCATGATCCGCCTGTTCAAGCATTACATTCCGCACGCTGTGTTCTTGCTCGGCCTGCTCGATTTTGCGCTGCTGGTATGTGCGAGCGAACTGGCATGGCAGGTGCGCGCGGCGCAAATCGCGATGGATCCGGGACCGATTGAGAGCCGTTGGATTCCGCTGTTTGGATCTGCGGCAGTGGTGTGGGTCGCGATGATTTCCGTAGGGGTTTACGGGCCGCTCGCTCTGCGATCCTTGCGCTTTGCAGGCGCACGGCTGCTGGTCGCGATTTCGCTTGGTATCATTGCGCTGGCTGTGATTGATTTCTTCCTGCCCGAAAGCACGTTTTGGCGCTCTACGCTGCTGTATTCGATGGGCTTTGCAATTCTGGTGCTGGTCGCAGACCGGCTGCTGCTTAATTCCTTTATCGGTTCAAGCGCCTTTCGTCGCCGGGTGATGGTGTTGGGCGCGGGGGACCGGGCGCAGCGTCTGCGCGAGCTGGGTGACCGGCCTGAAAGCGGCTTTGCCATCGTCAGCTACATCGCGATGAGCGAGCCCGAACGCGTCGTCAAAGAGGCGATCGCGCGTGAGGCGATTTATGATCTGGGCCGGTTCGTGGAGAATCTTGGCGTCAGCGAAGTGGTGCTTGCGCTGCAAGAACGCCGCAATTCGCTGCCGCTCAAGGACTTGCTGCGCATCAAGACAAAGGGCGTGCACGTCAATGACTTCTCCAGCTTTCTCGAACGCGAGACGGGCCGCGTCGATCTCGACACGGTCAATCCTAGCTGGCTGATATTTTCCGATGGCTTTTCCAGCGGGCGGCTGTTTTCCAGCGTGGTCAAACGCCTGTTTGATATCACCGCCAGCCTGATCCTGCTGACGCTCACCGCCCCGATCATTGCGCTGTTCGCCATCATCGTGAAGTTCGACAGCAAAGGCCCCGCATTCTTCCGCCAGCAGCGTGTGGGTCTGTATGGTGAGCCATTCCATCTCGTGAAGCTGCGCTCTATGACCACCGATGCCGAGAAAGACGGAGTCAAGTGGGCGCAGGAGAATGATCCGCGCGTGACCCGTGTTGGCCGCTTTATTCGCAAAGTGCGGATTGATGAGCTGCCGCAGACGTGGTGCGTTTTGATGGGGCAAATGAGCTTTGTTGGACCGCGCCCTGAAGTCCCGAAGTTTGTCGACGACCTGCAAGAGGTGATCCCGTTCTACCAAGAGCGTCATATGGTCAAGCCGGGGATCACAGGCTGGGCGCAGATCAATTACCCCTATGGCGCCTCGACCGAGGACAGCCGCAAAAAGCTTGAATACGATCTGTATTACGCGAAGAATTACACTCCCTTCCTTGATCTGGTGATCCTGCTTCAGACAGTCCGTGTCATCTTGTGGCCTGAAGGGGCGCGCTGATGATCGATCCAACGATCTCAAGCGGCAGCGCTCAGGAATTTGTGAGCTTTGTGTTCCACTTTGCGGGCGCCGTCCTAAGCTCCGGTGCAGCGCTTTGGATAGTGCGCTCTGGGGAGCGGGGCCGCCCGGATCGCGCTGCGACGCTGGCTGCATGCTTGATGACGGCGTTGTGGTGCACTCTTGGCGCGTTGCTGGGTCCTTATGCGGCTGCAACGATCCTTGCCGCAAGCCTGCGCAACCTTGCCTATATCTTCGTCATTTTCCGGCTGTTTTCGGCCGATGGCCGCGATGAAAGCCTGCGCCCGACCCGGCCCGTTATTATTACGCTGGCCATGGTCGAGATGTTTCAGCCGCTGCTGCTGATCGTATTCTCGCGGGTCGGCTTCATGCCGGAACTCGCCGCGTTGACCTTTGAAGTCTCCGTGGTGCTCAATATGCTCGTCGCGGTTGGCGCGCTGGTTTTGCTGCACAACCTTTATGCCGGCGCGGCCCCTGCCTCGCGGGAAATCCTGCGGTGGAGCACACTCGCGCTGGCGGGCGTGTTTGCCTATGATCTCAACCTGTTCACGATTGCCTATCTGGGCGGGCAGCAGCCTGCAGTGCTGCTTGCGCTCCGCGGTGTGTTTTGCGGGCTTTTGCTGGGCCTGATGGCGCTGGGTGCGGGATCGCGCACGGCCGGGGTGCAATTCCGGCCCAGCCGCGCAGTCACCTTCCAGACGCTCTCTTTGCTGGTCATCGGCAGTTATCTGCTGCTGATGGTGCTGATCACGCGCAGCCTTGCGCTGATCGGCGGAGACATTGCGCGCGCCAGCCAGATCGTCTTTCTCGTCTTTGCTGTCGTCCTGGCTGTGATTTGGCTGCCCAGTCAGCGCGTGCGCGGATGGCTGCGTGTAACAGCGACCAAGCACCTGTTCCAGCACCGCTATGATTACCGCGAGGAATGGCTGCGCTTCACGCAGACGATTGGGCGCGGCTCAAGCGCGAGCGCGAGTTTCCATGAACGCGCTGTCAAGGCGGTGGCTGACATCACCGAGAGTCCGGCGGGCCTGCTGCTGATCCCCAATGAGGAAGCACAGCTGGAGCTGACCGCGCGCTGGAACTGGCCGATGATCGAAGTGCCCGCCATTGCCAGCGATTACACGCTGTCTGGCCTGCTGGAGCGGTACAATCACATTCTGGACCTTGATGAAGTGCGCAGCGGCGTCGATCACCATGGGGAGCTCTCGCAGGTTCCCGCGTGGTTGGTCGAAGCCGAAGACGCTTGGGCGCTTGTCCCACTTATTCACTTTGACCGGCTTGTAGGCTGCATCGTGCTGGCGCGCCCAAGGATTATGCGCGGGCTGGATTGGGAGGACTTTGACCTCTTGCGGGTCGTGGGCCAGCAGCTGGCGAGCTATCTCGCTGAGCAGGCTGGGCAGCAGGCGTTGATGGATGCGAGCCGGTTTGACGAGTTCAACCGCCGCATGGCCTTTGTGATGCACGACATCAAGAACCTCGCCAGCCAACTCTCGCTGCTCGCCGCAAACGCTGAGAAGCACGCGGAAAAGCCTGCTTTCCGGGCTGATATGTTGGTCACACTGCGCAAGTCCTCTGAGAAACTCAACGCGCTGCTCGCACGGCTTGGACGCTATGGCGCGGGGCACGTTGATACGGTCAGTACGATTGATCTCAACACGCTGGCGGCTTCTATTTGCAAACGCTTCAAGGGCGCGCACCCGGTCTCGGTTACGTCGAATGATCGCATACCAGCGCGCGTGCTGGCCAGTTCTGAGGCTTTGGATCAGGCGGTGCTGCATCTCGTTCAGAACGCAGTTGATGCGAGCGAGCCGGATTCGCCCATCTACCTTCATGCCAGCACTGATGGCGCGCATGGCCGACTGGACATCATCGACTCAGGCACCGGCATGTCTCCGGAATTTATGCGACAAGGCCTGTTCAAACCGTTCGTCTCTTCAAAGCAGGGCGGCTTTGGCATTGGAGCTTTTGAAGCGCGTGAACTGATCCGCGCGATGGGTGGCCGATTGCAGGTGGAATCGCGCGAAGGCGTGGGCACTCGCTTCGCCGTATTGCTGCCGGTTCCCGAAGCCGCGCGACTGTTTTCCGATAAAACGGGCGATGCGCCCGCAGATATAAGCAAAGAAGAGGTCGCCTGATGGCAGACAAGAAACCCACTCTGCTGGTTGTCGAAGATGATGAGGGTCTGCAGGCTCAGCTTAAATGGGCCTATGAGGATTTCGAGGTCGTGATCGCGGGCGACCGCGACAGCGCGATCGCTGCCTTGCGCAGCGAGATGCCGTCGGTTGTGACGCTGGATCTTGGCCTGCCGCCAGATGAGGATGGCACAACCGAAGGCTTCGCCGTGCTCGATGCGATCATGGAGCTGAAGCCAGACACCAAAGTGATCGTCGCCAGCGGCCATGGCGCACGCGAAAGCGCCTTGCAGGCGATTGAGCGGGGCGCTTACGATTTCTACCAAAAGCCGCTCGACATTGATGCGCTGGGCCTGATCGTGCGCCGCGCGTTCAACCTGCACCAGATCGAAAGCGAGAACCGCCGTCTGCTGGCCTCGGCGAGCGAAGACAAGACGGTGCTGGGCCGACTGATCACGGGCGCGCCGGAAATGGTGAAAGTGGCCCGCACAATCGAGCGCGTCGCCAAGACCAGCGTTTCGGTTATGCTGCTGGGTGCAAGCGGGACGGGCAAGGAATTGCTCGCCAAGGGCCTGCATGATGCCAGCGACCGCGCAGACCAGCCCTTTGTCGCGATCAATTGCGCAGCGATCCCGGAAAACCTGCTGGAAAGCGAGCTGTTCGGGCACGAAAAGGGCGCGTTTACGGGCGCGGTGAAGACCACCGAAGGCAAAATTGAAAGCGCGCACAAGGGCACGTTGTTCCTTGACGAGGTGGGCGATATCCCGCTGCCGCTTCAGGTGAAACTGCTGCGATTTCTGCAAGAGCGCACAATTGAGCGGATCGGCGGGCGCAAGACAATCCCGGTGGACACCCGCATTGTCTGCGCGACGCACCAGGATCTTGAAAGCATGATCCAGGCCGCAACCTTCCGCGAAGACCTGTTCTATCGGTTGGCCGAAATTGTTGTGCGCATTCCGGGCCTTGCTGAACGTCACGGCGATGGAGTGCTGCTCGCCAAGGCTTTCCTGAAGCGCTTTGCCAAGGAAATGAACCCCGCCGTCACCGGCTTTGCGCCTGATGCCTTGAGCGCCATTGATGCGCACGAATGGCCGGGCAATGTCCGTGAGTTGGAAAACCGCGTGAAGCGCGCGGTGATCATGGCTGATGGCAAGCTGGTGCACGCCGAGGATCTCGACTTCGACAACGCCGAAGAAGAGGACGCCGATGTCCTGAACCTCAAGGCCGCGCGTGAACAATCGGACCGCCGAGTGATCCGCCACGCGCTGGCCCGCAGCGAAGGCAATATTTCGAGCACCGCGAAACTGCTCGGGATCAGCCGTCCGACGCTTTACGATCTGCTCAAGCAGTATGATTTGCATGCGTAAGGCGGCGTTTATTGGGATGGCAGCTCTTGTGCTGTCGGGGTGCTCAGGCTCGGGTGGCGCAGGAGGCGGCACCGGTTCGGCTTTCACCGGGTCCGAGGAGTTTCTCGCCCTGATGCGCGACGCGCGCGACGCGGCGCAGGATGGCGATCTAGATGATGCGGGTCGTTTGCTGGACGAAGCGCGCGAGTTGGAGCCGGAAAATCCCGGCCTTTGGGTCGATATTGCCCGGCTACGCTTTCGTGGCGGGGAGCACAAACAGGCGCTGGATGCAGCCAATTACGCTCTGGAGCTTGGCCCGAAATTCGCGCCTGCGCTGCTGCTGAAAGCGCAGATGGTGCGCGATGCCTATGGGCTATCTGATGCGCTGGTGTGGTTTGAAGCAGCGGCTGAGGCTGATCCGAACAACGCGCTGATCCTGTCCGAATACGCGGCGACTTTGGGTGATGCGGGATACAATGCGGAAATGCTGGGCGTGGTTCGGGCGCTGGCTGACCTCGATCCTGAAAGTGAGAAGGTGCTCTATTTTCAGGCGGTGCTTTCAGCGCGCGCTGGCAAGCTGGTGCTCGCCAAGAGCCTGCTGGAGCGCAGCGGTGAAGTTGAGAAGGGCATTCCAGCCGCGCTGATGCTGGATGCAGTGGTCGACTTGCAGGAGCGGCGCTTTGACACTGCCGCTGAAACGCTGATCCGCCTTGCCGAGCGCCAGCCAAGCAATATGCGGGTCGCTGAATTGCTGGGCCGCGCCTTATGGTTGGGCGGGCGAGACGATGAACTGGTTGATCGGTTTGCGCAGCGCGCGCGTCAGCCCGATGCCTCGCCCTACCTCATTATGCTGGTCGGGCGCGCGTTGGAGCGGCAGGGCAAGCGCGCTGAGGCCGCGCCGTTCCTTGAGCGCGGCTATGCCGGACGCGCCGATGGCTGGGTGCCACTGGCCAACAATGCGGTGTTGGCGGGCACTCTGCCTGAGCCAAGCGCTCGAATGCGGCAGATGATTGATGCACGC
Organism: Pseudomonadota bacterium; assembly: GCA_039815245.1. Classification (GTDB taxonomy): domain Bacteria; phylum Pseudomonadota; class Alphaproteobacteria; order Sphingomonadales; family Sphingomonadaceae; genus Erythrobacter. Next base: position 206,297 of record JBCBZR010000001.1, read on the forward strand.
CAATTCAATGCAGCGCGGCGTTATGCCCGCTCGCTCAAAAAGCGCTTTTCCGGCTCGACCGATATTGCCGTGCTTGCAGGAGATGCCTCGCTGGCGGCGCGCAATCCGAGTGAAGCGCTGGAATTCTACCGCGAGGCAGCCTTGGTGCGCCGTCCGTGGCCACTCACGCGCAAAGCCGCTGCCGCTTACCGAGACTTTGGCGATCCGATTGCCGCCGATGTGCTGATCGCGCGCCATCTGGTGGGCGAGCCGCGCAATATCGAAGCGCTGTTGCTGCACGCCGAGCACAGCGCGCGGGCTGAGGACTGGCTGCGGGTTGAAGTTCTGCTCGACAATGCAATTGATCTGGGAGCGGGTAATGACGCGCGCATTCTCAAACTGCGCGGAATTGCGGCGAGGGCGCTGGGTAAGACGGCCGACGCTGAAGCTTTTGAGCGCATGACGTGGGACCTGCATCCCGCCATTCTCCCACAGGGCTGAGTCCGGCACGCTCGACAAGCTGGTAAGAGCGCGGCAGGGCGCGGGCAATGTTAGCGCGCCTTAAAACTCTGGCAGACCCAATGATCGGCGTGTTGTTAATCGCAACGCTGCTGGCCAACGTCTTGCCCGCGACCGGAGCGGCGCGCGGGGCGGCGCAGAATATCGCCAATGTCGCGATCTTCACTCTGTTCCTCGTCAACGGCATGCGGATCGCCCGCAGCGAGATTGCGCGCGGCTTCACCAATTGGCGCTTTTTCGGGCCGCTGTTTCTCTGGGTGTTCGGCGTCATGCCGTTTGCAGGCTGGGCGCTGGGGAGTGCGGCGAGTGACTTTTTGCCGCCGTTAGTGGCGCTGGGCTTCATCTATTTGGGCGTGCTGCCCTCAACGATCCAATCCGCGACATCCTACACCACGCTTGCCGAGGGCAATGTCGCGCTGTCTGTGGTGGGCGCGGCGCTGATCAACATTGCAGGCGTCTTTATCTCTGCCCCGCTGTTTGCGCTGCTGGGCGGAGAAAGCGGGGCAAGCATCGGGACGGACATGATCGTGCGGATCGGGCTGATCCTCGTCCTGCCGTTCGTGATCGGTCAGGCGTTGCAGGGCTGGACGCGCGACTGGATTGTCGAGCGCAAAGCGCGCGTCGTTTGGCTAGACCGGATTGTGATCGGCATCGCGGTCTATGTCGCGTTCTCAGGCGCGGTGGAGGAGGGGCTCGCCCAGATGCTGGCACCGGCCGATTGGGGTGTGCTGATCGCGCTATCGCTCGCATTGCTGCTCGTCGCATCTGCTGGATCGTGGTTCACCAGTGGGCTGCTGGGCTATCCGCGCGGAGACCGCATCGCGTTCCTGTTCGCTTCCACGCAAAAGAGCGTTGCCATCGGCGCGCCGCTGGCTGCGATCCTGTTTGAGCCTGCCGTGGCAGGCTTCGTCATCGCGCCGCTGCTGCTTTACCACCTGTTTCAGCTGATGTGGGCCGCGCCGCTCGCGACTATTCTCGCGCGCCAGCTTGAGCCTCAGGATTAGCTGCTTTCTCTGCGCGGTTGTGGCGGATCGACCAGAACAACGAAAGTCCTATCAAGACCGCACCGATCAGTCCGGTGAAGGTCTCTTCAATATGGTATTTCGCTGAGACCAGCATGATCACACCCAGCACAATGATCGCCCAGAACGCGCCGTGTTCGAGATACCGAAACTCTGAAAGTGTGCCAGAGCGTACCAGATGCACCGTCATGGAGCGCACGAACATTGCACCCACGGACAGGCCCAGCGCGATCACGATCATGTTGTTGGACAACGCAAAGGCTCCGATCACACCGTCAAAGCTGAAACTCGCATCGAGCACTTCGAGATACAGGAACCCGCCAAGCCCGCTTTTGACCACTTCACCCGCCGCGCGCTTTTTCGCCTCGCCCTGTTCGATGATTTCGCCCAGCGCATGGACCGCGATATAAGTGAGCAGTCCCAGCAATCCGGCGCTCAGGAAGGTCAGCGCCTCAGCGGGTTCCAGCACAGTGGACACGCCATAGACCAGCGCGAGGACCAGCGCGATTTCGAGCGCCGGGATGCTGGCAAAGCGGGTCGCCCTGTCTTCCAGCCATGCAATCCAGTGCACGTCCTTTTCCTCATCGAAGAAGAAGGTGAGCCCGACCATCGCCAGAAACGCGCCGCCAAACCCGGCAATGCCGATATGCGCAGCGGAGACGATGCGCTCATATTCCTCGGGATCGCCCAGAGAAAGCTCAATAGCGGCCCATGGTCCAATTCCTGCGGCAATCGAGACAATCGCAATCGGAAAGACGATCCGCATCCCGAACACCGCAATCAGAATGCCGATGGTGAGGAAGCGTTGCTGCCACACCGGGTCCATCCCCCGCAGCACGGTTGCGTTGACCACTGCGTTGTCAAAGCTGAGCGAGACTTCAAGGATCGAGAGCACGAACACGATCCACAGGACGCTGAGCATGCCAGTGATCGTCCCGCTGCTCACCCAGCCATAATACGCGCCAATAGCTAGGCAGACAGCCGTGAACAGCAGCGAGAAGCCGTAATAGCGCAGCAGAGTTTGCATGTTCGGATCAGGCCTTGGGCTGGTATGTCTGCTCTTCGCCGGGGAAGGAGCGTGCGCGCACTTCCTCAGCGTAGGTGGCGACGGTTTTCTCGATCATCTCAGCGATGTTGTCGTACTTCTTCACAAAGCGCGGCACGCGTTCAAACATGCCGAGCATGTCTTCAGTGACCAGCACTTGCCCATCGCACTGAGCGGACGCGCCAATGCCAATGGTGGGGCACGCAACCGCCTTAGTCGCCGCAATCGCAATCGGTTCGACCACGCCTTCGATCACAATGCCAAACGCGCCAGCCGCATCAAGCGCACTCGCGTCGCTGACGATCTTGTCGGCTTCTGCATCCGAGCGTCCGCGCGCTGCATAGCCGCCCAGCACGTTGACCGCCTGCGGGGTGAGGCCGACATGGCCCATCACCGGGATGCCGCGCGAATTGAGGAATTCAACTGTCGGCGCCATCGCCTCGCCGCCCTCCAGCTTAACCGCCGCCGCGCCTGTTTCCTTGAGCAGATAGGCCGCGCTTTCAAACGCTTGTTCAGGCGAGCTTTCATAAGAGCCAAACGGCATATCGACCACGACGACCGAGTGATACGATCCGCGCACCACCGCTGCACCGTGGTTCGCCATCATCTCCAGCGTCACAGGAATGGTGGAGGGCAGGCCGTAAATCACCTGTCCCAGCGAATCCCCCACCAGAAGCAGATCGCAATGTGCATCAAGCAACTGCGCCTGACGCGCTGTGTAGGCCGTCAGCATCACCAGCGGTTCATGCGTCACGCCGTCTTTCTTGCGCGCCCGGATGCGCGGCACGGTGAGGCGGCGCAGCGGCTTGGGAGTGGGATTGGCCCGGCTGGTGCTGGTATCAAGCTGAAAGGTCGTGGACATGGCGCGCGGTTTAGCGGGCAGGCGTGGCAAAGGCAAAGCTTCACGCTGTTGATTGTGCTCTTGGCGTGGGCGGGCTTTTCTTGCACAACGGTGACACAACAGGGGCACAGCGCGCCCGGGACACGCGCGGCAAAAGGGTTTTAAGCACACATGGTAGCATCCACGGGGTCTTCATCGCGCGAAGGATGGTCTTCGCGCAGCGCCTTTATTCTGGCCGCGGTTGGCGCTGCGGTCGGGCTTGGCAATGTCTGGCGCTTCCCGACACTGGCAGGAGAGAATGGCGGCGGCGCATTCGTGCTGTTCTATGTCGCCTGCGTATTTTTGCTCGGCCTCCCGCTGGTGCTCGCAGAGATTTTCATCGGACGCACGGGGCAGGATGATGCGGTCGGCTCAATCCGCAAAGTGGCTGAGCGCTCGGGCGTGTCGAGCGCGTGGTCTGGATTTGGTATTTTGGGCGTGATCGCTGCGTTCCTGATCGTCTCGTTCTATTCGGTCGTGGCGGGCTGGGTGCTTTACTATGTCGGCGTGCTTGGCGGCGATTTCCTCAGCGCAATCGCTTCGGGAGATCCCTTTCGCGGAGCTCTGGTGGGTGAGAGCCAGGAAGCCATCCAAGGTCGCATGGGCGATCTGTTCGCCAATCCCGGCCTGCTGCTGGCGATGCACTTTGTGTTTATGGGCGTGACGCTGTTCATCGTAGCGCGCGGGATCGGCTCCGGGATTGAAGCGGCCGCGACCATCTTGATGCCGATGTTCTTCGTGCTGCTGGTCTGCATGACGATCTATGGCGCCTTCGTGGGCGATATGGGCAAGGCGGTCGCCTTTCTGTTCACGCCTGACTGGTCGAGGCTAAGCCCGGCGGCGATGAACACGGCCCTGGGCCAAGCGTTGTTCTCGCTGTCGCTGGGTGTGGCGGGGCTGATCACCTATGGCTCTTACATCAAGGGGTCCGAAGGGCTTGGATCGACTTCAGTCACGATTGCCTTTGCGGATACCGGCGTGGCTCTGATTGCGGGGCTGATGATCTTTCCGATTGTGTTTGCCGTGGGGCTGGACCCTGCGGCTGGGCCGACGCTGGTGTTCCAGACGCTGCCCTTTGCGTTCCAGACAATGCCGGCGGGCGCGCTGATCGGGTTTTTGTTCTTCCTGCTTATTTTGGTGGCCGCGGTGACGAGTTCGATCTCGCTGCTCGAAGTGCCGACGGCTTGGGGGATTGGCGAGATGGGCTGGAGCCGCCTGACATCCTCGCTGGTGTTCGGAGGGGCTGCGTTCGTGATCGGGATTGCGTGTCTGCTCGGGTACAATGTCTGGTCCGATGTGCGCCTGCTCAGTTTTTGGCCGCTGTTTGCGGAAAAGGACATTCTGGACACGGTCGACGGGTTTACCGGCACAGTGATGCTTCCGCTGGGCGCGTTCTTCACCGCGATCTTCGTCGGCTGGCGGGCGGATCGTAAGCTGGTGGAGCAGATGACCGGGATGTCAGGCGCTGCGCTGGGCGTGTGGCGGTTCCTGCTGGCGTGGCTGTGCCCGATTGCGGTTGGGCTGATCCTCGTGACGGGTCTGGTCCCGGCGATCCTGACGGCTGAGTTTTGGGGTATGGCTGCTTAGGGGTTGGCTAAGGGGTCTGCTGAGAGGCCCTTCGACCAAAGCGCCTTCGCAAGCATTGCAATCAGCGCGCATGTATGGAACATAGTGGGAACAAATGAGGCTCTGCCGAGTCTCATCCATGGTTGTTCTGCATGTCTCATTCCGCTTCCTCCTCCAGCGCTGCCGCGCTTGCTGATTATTCCGCGCCCGCTCGGCCCAGGGGCGGGGGTGGGGCTTTGCGCCTTTCTGAGACAGCGCTGCCGGCGACCACACTCTCACCTGCGGATATTGCCGCCATTTCCAAGGCGCGTGAGGCGCGCTGGCGGCCCGGATTGGCGGACCAGCCGTGGCATAGCGAGATTTTCGCGGGTACCGCCGATGCGAGCGGCGCAGGCTTAGCGCTCGCGCTCGCCCGCGATGCCTTGCGGGTGGCGGCGAGCGAGGATGACGCGCTCGCTGAACCGCTTGACCGGCGCCAAGTGCTCTGGGTGCAGGAGGCCCGAGCGATCAAGCGGGGCGGGCGGCCTTACCTGCATGGCCTTCCCAAGGAATGGCGCGATCGGTTGATCCATGTGGAGGCCAAGACGCCCGAAGATGCGCTGTTCGCGCTTGAAGAAGGGCTACGCTGCCGTGATCTGGCCTGCGTGATCGGAGAAATTGTCGGCAATCCGCGCGCGCTCGATTTTACCGCCTCGCGCCGCCTTAGTCTGGCGGCGGAAAAGCATGGCGTGGCCTTGTGGCTGGTGCGGTTGGAGGCTGAGCCGGACCTGTCCTCGGCGCGGATGCGCTGGCGGGCTGAGGCTGCACCATCGCCGCCGCCGCGCTGGAATGGCGATGCCCCCGGCGTGCCGCATTGCCAGGCTGAACTGTTCCGCGCGCGCAGCCATGCGCCCGGCACATGGATTTTGCACAATGACGATGAAGACCCCCACCACCAAACGCACCACCAAATCCTGCGCGCCCGCAAGCCCGGCTCACCCGAAGAACAGCCCAGCAAAGACGGCGCATCCCACGCCAGTCCGGGAACCGCGCTCGCCCGGCATTACCGCCGCGCGCGCAGTGCAGGGGGTGCCGGCAGCGCCCTCGCGCCGGATTCTCGCCATCTGGTGCGCGAGACTGTCGGTCGATCGCTGGCGGCTCGCGCAAGGTTGTGATGGGCATACCTGCGAGCGGGGTGAGGGCGCGGATGCGGACCCCGTTGCACTGATCACTGAAACCGCGCACGGCCCCCGGATCGAAGCGCTCAACGACGCCGCGCGTGAGGCTGGCGCGCAGATCGGCACAATGCTGGCGGATGCGCGCACTGTGTGCCCGGCGATCAAAGCGGTTCCGGCAGACCCGGCGGGCGACCTCGATTTTCTGGAAAAACTGGCGGTGTGGGCGCAGCGCTGGGGACCGTGGAGCGCGCTGGATGCGCCGGATGGCGTGTTGGTTGATGTAACCGCGGTCGCGCATCTGTTTGGCGGAGAGGGCCGCTTGCTGGAGGATGTCGAGGCGGCCTTTGCCCACCGTAAGCTTGCCGTGCGCGCTGCCATCGCGCCGACAGCGGGCGCGGCTTGGGCGCTCGCGCATTACGGGCCTTCGCGCAGCGTGGTGGGAGGTACCGTTTCACCTTCGTCATTGCGAGGAGCCGCAGGCGACGCGGCAATCCATCAAGCGCGCGCCAATATTCCGGCATCGGGTCATGGATCGCTGCGGGGCTTCGCCCCTCGCGATGACGAAAACAGCATCCTGCGCGCGCTTGCCGATCTTCCCGTCGCCGCGCTTCGTCTGGATGCCGATGTGCTCACAGTGCTGCGCCGTCTGGGGCTCAAACGGTTGGGCGATCTGGCTGGCATCACCGATGCTATGGACGATCCAACCGCCGATCCAATCGTTGATGCAACCGCCGGACGCGATGCGCTCCAGCGGCGGTTTCGCAATCGCAAATCGCCCTCTGCCAATCCCTTGGTGCGGCTTGATCAATTGCTGGGCCGCGTGCCTGAGCCGCTGCTGCCAGTGGTCCCGCAGCACATGCCGCTGGTCCAGCGCCGCCTGATGGAGCCGATCCGCCACCGCGCTCTGCTTGATACAGTGCTGGCTGATCTGGCCGCTGATATGGTGCGCGAACTCGAAGCGCGCGGGCAAGGCGCACGGCGGCTTGAGCTGGGACTGTGGCGCGTTGATGGTGAAGTGATCGTGCGCCGCCTTGAGCTCGCCTCAGCCACGCGTGAGGCGGCGCATATCACGCGGCTGTTCGCTGAAAAGCTTGACGATATCGAAGCAGGCTTCGGGATTGAGACAATCCGCCTGCGCGCCAGCTGGGCCGAACCGCTTGGCACCGCGCAAGGCGATATCGAAGCGGCGGCACAGCGTCATGGTACATCGCTCAGCGCCTGCATTGATCGGCTGAGCGTGCGGCTTGGGGCTGAGGCGGTGCGCCGTCCGGTCGGGCGGTCGAGCCACCTGCCAGAGCGTGCGCAAGGCTGGCAAGGTCCGCTGGAGCCGCTGCCCGTCGCTCAAGGGACGCTGGAATTCCACGCCCGCCCACTCAAATTGCTCGACACGCCAGAGAAGATCGCGGTGCTCTACGCCACGCCTGACGGGGTGCCGCAGCGCTTTCGCTGGCGCGGGCGGGTGCATGAAATCACGCGGGTTGAGGGGCCTGAGCGGATTGCGCCAGAATGGTGGCGTGCGCGGTCCAATGTGCGGCTGCGCGATTATTACCGGATCGAGGATGAGGCAGGCGGGCGCTATTGGATCTATCGCCATGGCATTGCCGGGGATGGGCGCGGCGGGTTGCCAGACTGGTATATTCAGGGGCTTGGGGCTTAGGGCTTCGGCACGTAGGGCTCGCCGCTCATATTTGACCATTGGCAAAAGCCAAAGGTTAAAACTGGTTTACCCCGCCGCTTAAGCTTCGTTTACAGTTTTGTGCGAAACCGACCGCATGAGCATGTCATCAATCTCGCGTTCGTCGAACCGTCGCCCGCTTAGCCTGATGGTCAAGAGCCGGGTGCAATCCCGCGTCGTCTTCGTCGATATGATCGACATTTCCGAAGGTGGCTGCAAGATCAAAGGGTCATCCGGTTTTGCTCAAGTGGGCGACCGGGTGGTGATGAAAGTTGGCGGGATCAACGCGCCGCTCGGCACCGTAGCATGGGTCGAAGGCAAAGTGGCTGGCGTCGCCTTTGAAGGCGAAATGCACTCCGCTGTGCTCGATTACCTGTGCGAGATAAACGCCGCCAGCGCCATGCCCGCTATGCCAGCGCTCCGCCGCGTATAAACGCAGGACCTGACGGTAAGCTCTGGTTTCTCGTTTATGACGCTTGCACGCTTTGCATTTGCATGACTGATGTTGGGAACATATAAGGAACACGCAATTTCGGTAGCGTGGTATGGCTCAGCAAACTCTCAGACAGAAACTCGAAATCCTCGCCGATGCGGCGAAGTATGATGCGTCCTGCGCGTCTTCGGGTACGGCGAAGAAAAACTCGCTTGGAGGGACAGGGCTTGGCTCAACCGAGGGGATGGGTATCTGCCACGCTTATGCGCCTGATGGCCGGTGCATCTCGCTGCTTAAGATCCTGCTGACCAATCACTGCATTTTCGATTGCCATTACTGCATCAACCGCAAGAGCTCGAATGTCCGCCGCGCGCGCTTCACGCCGCAAGAAGTCGTAGACCTGACGCTCAATTTTTACCGCCGTAATTATATCGAAGGCCTGTTCCTTTCCTCAGGCATCATCAAAAGCTCCAGCCACACGATGGAGCAATTGGTCGAGGTTGCCCGCATCCTGCGCGAAGAGCATGATTTTCGCGGCTACATCCACCTCAAGACCATCCCCGAAGCGGATCCGGAGCTGATCCACAGGGCGGGGCTGTATGCCGACCGCGTCTCGATCAATGTCGAATTGCCCACGCGTGCGGGCCTCACCCGGCTTGCGCCTGACAAGGATGAGGCGGAAATCGAAGGCGCGCTGGCTAAGACCAAGGCGCGGATCATTGAGGCGAAGGATGAGCGTAAGCGCTTCAAACACGCGCCGCGCTTTGCGCCTGCGGGCCAGTCAACGCAGATGATCGTGGGCGCGGATGATGCGAATGACGCTGATATCGTGGGGCGGGCGAGCGGGCTTTACAAAAGCTTTGGCCTGCGCCGGGTCTATTACAGCGCGTTCTCGCCGATCCCTGATGCCTCTGCCGTGCTGCCACTGAAGCGCCCGCCGCTGATGCGCGAGCACCGGTTGTATCAGTCCGACTGGTTGATGCGCTTTTATGGCTATGCGCCGGGAGAAGTGGCGCAGGCGACGGGTGAGGATGGCAATCTGCCGCTTGATATTGACCCCAAGCTTGCCTGGGCGCTGAAGTTTCGCGAGCACTTCCCGGTTGATGTGAACCGCGCTTCCAAAGAGCAATTGCTGCGTGTGCCGGGTCTGGGCACGGTCGCGGTCCAGCGCATCCTGACCGCGCGGCGGCACCGCACCTTGCGGCTTGATGATGTGGCGCGGCTCACCCAATCGATTGCCAAAGTGCGCCCGTTTCTGGTGGCGCTCGACTGGCGGCCCACAGTGCTGACGGACCGCGCGGACCTGCGCTCCATGCTGGCGCCCAAGTCTGAACAGTTGGAGCTGTTTTGATGGTGGCCCGATGACAGCAATGCAGAACGTATCCCTAGGTGCGCATTATGTCGTCCATTTGCCGGAGCCAGATGATTTCGCTTTCTGGCGTGAGCGCGCGCGCGGGCTCATTCAGTGCGATGTGCCGCCGGATCGGGTGAGCTGGGTGGAGCCGGGTGGGACAGGCGATCTGTTTGCACGCGAAGGGCCCCAAGGATCATCGGCGCGGGGGGAGCGGCGCTTGCCAGTGGCGGGCGATGACGCGCGCCCGGTGCGCGCTTCCAAGCGCTTTATGAAACTGGCGCGCAATGCAGCGCTTCATTCCGATCCGGAGCGCTTTGGCTTGCTCTACCGCGTGCTGTGGCGGCTCCAGTCCAATGGCCGCTGTATGGAGGACAAGGCGGACCCCGATGTGCGCCGGATCGAGGAGCTCGACAAATCGGTGCGGCGTGACAGCCACAAGATGCACGCCTTTGTGCGCTTTCGCGAAGTCACCGATGACAGCGGAGCCGAGCATTACGTCGCATGGTTTGAGCCTGATCATCACATTGTGCGCGCCAATGCGGGCTTTTTCATGCGCCGCTTTGCCAACATGAACTGGTCGATCCTGACCCCGCGCGGCTGCTTGCACTGGGATGGCACGACCATGCGGGAAAGCGGCCCGGCGCGGCGCGAAGATGCGCCCTCAGGCGACCCGGTCGAGGAGCTGTGGAAGTCGTATTACTCCTCCATCTTCAATCCCGCGCGCCTGAAAGTTGGCGCGATGCTGGCGGAGATGCCCAAGAAATACTGGAAGAACATGCCCGAGGCGGAGCTTATCCCTCAGCTGATCGCCGGAGCGCAGGCGCGCGAGGCGGGCATGGTGGCGCAGGGTGAGCAGGCTGAGCGTGCCGAGCGCGCACGGCCCGAAACGCTGGAAGCGATTGCGCGCGGGATTGCCGGGTGCGCGGATTGTCCGATTGCCGAATGCGGCACGCGTGCGGTGATGGGCGAGATCATAGGTGAGGGCGCGCCCGACATACCGCTGATGATCGTGGGTGAGCAGCCGGGCGATCAGGAGGACTTGGCTGGCAAGCCCTTCGTGGGGCCGGCGGGCCGATTGCTCGATCACTATCTGGCTGAGGCGGGAATTGATCGCAGCACCGCCTATGTGACCAATGCGGTCAAGCACTTCAAATTCGTCCAGAAAGGCAAGCGCCGCCTGCACCAATCGCCCGCCGCCAAGGAGATCGACACGTGCCGCTGGTGGCTGGAGGCGGAACGCGCCGTGGTGCGCCCGCGCGTGGTTCTGGCGCTGGGCGCGAGCGCGGCGCGCGGATTGCTGGGCAAGACGGTGAGCATTGCGCGGGCGCGCGGACAGGCGATGCCGCTGGACGACGCCGAGGGTTATCACAGCGAACTGTGGGTCACCGCGCACCCCTCCTACCTCCTGCGCCTCGATGGCGATGCGCGCGAGGAACAGGCGGCGCGCTTTGCAGCGGACCTGGCGGCGGTGCAGGCGCGGCTCACGCAGTTGGAGAGGGAGGTCGAATTCCGCTCACCCTGAGCCGGTGGCGCTTTGCGCCGTCTTCGACTCCGAAGGGTTGTCCTTCACTTTTGGTGCAACGCCAGAAGGAAGAGCGGTCCTTTGACAGGCTCAGGACGAGCGGTGACTCTCGCTCATGCCTGACGCCCCGCTCACCCCTGACAAGCGCACGCTGGAGATCGATCCCGATCTGATCGAAGCTCCGGCGCGTGCACCTTTCGTGGAGCTGGGCCTCGCCAGCTGCTTCAGCTTCCTGCGCGGCGCCTCTGATGCGGTGGACCTTGTCATGGCCGCGCGCGCGCAAGGGTATGATGCAATCGGGATCGCCGATGCGAACAGCTTTGCTGGTGTGGTGCGGGTTCACACCGAGGCTGCGACGCTCAAGCTGCGGCCAGTGATCGGCTGCCGGATCGAGACAGTCGAAGGCCTCGCTTTCCTTGCCTACCCGCGCGGCCGCACCGCCTATGGCAGGCTGTGCCAGCTTATCAGCGCGGGCCGGATGCAGACGCTGAGCGGCGAGTGGCAGGAAAAGGGCGTGTGCGAAATCTCACTGGAGATGCTGGCCGAGCATAGCGACGGCGTGCAGCTGATCCTGTTGCCGCCGGAGGATTTGGGGGCTGAATTTACAATCCGGGTGGAGAACAACGTTATTCCTATACGTCGTCCCGGCCCCCAAGCCGCGACCAGGCTTTCTCCTGCTGTGGAGGGAACAAAAAGCCCGGCCCCGGATCAAGTCCAGGGCGACGATATGGTGGATATGGTGGCCCCCTTTGCAGAACTCCTCCCGCATCTCACTCGCCAGCTGCCCACTTTGCGCCACCTTGCGGCAAGCTATCTGTATCGCGGGGATGATATTGCCCGGATTGATCGGCTCGACGCGCTCGCCCGCGCGCACGGTCTGTCGCTGCTCGCGACCAATGACGTGCACTACCACGCGCCTGAGCGCCGCCCGTTGCAAGACGTGATGACCGCCATCCGGCACAAGACCACTGTCGCAGAGGCAGGCCACCTGCTGCACGCCAATGCCGAGCGGTACCTTAAAGGCCCGCAAGCCATGGTCCGCCTGTTTGAACGCTGGCCGCACGCCATCGCGGCTGCGCGCATGGTCGCCGACGCGTGTGATTTCAGCCTTGATGAGCTGGCTTACGAATACCCCGAAGAGATTTATCCCGACGGCCAGACCCCGCAGCAATATCTTGAAAGCGAGACATGGAAGGGCGCGGATTGGCGCTATCCGGACGGCGTGCCCGATTATGTCCGCTCCACCTTGCACAAGGAACTCGCGCTGATCGGGAAGATGGAACTCGCGCGCTATTTCCTCACCATCAAGGACATTGTCGATTTTGCGCGCAATGAGGTGAGCCCGCCAATCCTGTGCCAGGGGCGCGGCTCTGCGGCGAACTCGGCGGTGTGTTATTGCCTTGGCATCACCAGCGTTGATCCGGCCAAGCATCAATTGCTGTTTGACCGCTTTATCTCGGAGGATCGCAAGGAACCGCCTGATATTGATGTCGATTTCGAGCATGAGCGGCGCGAGGAGGTGATCCAGTATCTCTATCGCAAATATGGCCGCCACCGCGCCGGGCTGACCGCCACCGTCATCCACTATCGCCCGCGCATGGCGATCCGCGAAGTGGGCAAGGCGATGGGCCTGTCCGAGGATGTGACAAGCAGCCTTGCGCGCACGGTGTGGGGCGGGTGGGGCCGCGAGATCAGCGAGAAACACGCCGCGGAAACCGGCATGGATATCAGCGATCCACACTTGAAACGTGTTCTGAAACTCACCGAGCAAATGATTGGAATGCCACGCCATCTCTCCCAGCATGTCGGCGGGTTTATCCTCACCGAAGGCGCGCTGACGCAGACGGTGCCGATCGGCAATGGCGCGATGCCGGACCGCAGTTTTATCGAGTGGGACAAGGACGATATTGAAGCTTTGGGTATCCTCAAGGTTGATGTGCTGGCGCTCGGAATGCTGACTTGCATCAAAAAGGCGCTTGATCTGCTGGCGGCGCATCATGGCCGCGCGCTCACGCTAGCGAGTGTCCCGCGCGAAGATCCGGAGACCTATGCGATGCTGCGCAAGGGGGATTCGCTTGGCGTCTTTCAGGTGGAAAGCCGCGCGCAGATGAACATGCTCCCGCGCCTGCGCCCGCGCGAATTTTACGATCTGGTGATCCAGGTGGCGATTGTGCGGCCTGGCCCGATCCAAGGCGATATGGTGCACCCTTACCTGAAGCGCAGGCGCGGGGCTGAGGCGGTGCAGATCCCGGCGCCATCGCCGCAGCACGGCCCGCCCGATGAGCTTTCGAGCATTCTGGAGCGGACGCTGGGCGTGCCCATCTTTCAGGAACAGGCGATGAAAATCGCACTGGATGCGGCCAAATTCTCTTCGAAAGAGGCGAACCGGCTGCGCAAGGCAATGGCGACCTTCCGCAGCCGCGGGATGGTCGATGAATTGCAGGACATGATGGTCGAGCGCATGGTGACGCGCGGCTATGCGCGCGAATTTGCCGAGCGCTGCTTCAACCAGATCAGGGGTTTTGGCGAATACGGCTTTCCTGAAAGCCACGCGGCCTCCTTTGCGCATCTGGTCTATGTGTCGAGCTGGCTCAAATGCCACTTCCCCGCCGCCTTTGCCGCCGCGCTCCTCAACTCGCAGCCCATGGGATTCTATGCTCCCGCGCAGATCGTGCGTGATGCGAGGGAGCATGGGGTTGAGGTGCTGCCGGCCGATGTGAATGCGAGCGAGTGGGACTGCACGTTGGAGGATTTGCAGCCCTTGCAGGCCCACCCCACTGCGACTAGCGCCGACGATGTCGACGGAAGTCTCGTTACCCCTCCCGCTTGCGGGAGGGGAGTGGAGCTTGGCGAACCGCAGGTGAGCCCTAGCGAAGCGGGGTGGGTCGAGCGTGACAAAGGCCGGCTCGACAAACACATCGCCCTGCGCCTTGGTCTGCGCCAGATTGATGGCCTGCCTGAACACGTCGCCGCACAGCTTATTGCCGAGCGCGCCGAGAACGGGCCTTACCGCGATGTCGCCGAATTGCGTGAGCGCGCGCGGCTTTCCCCTGCGCATATTGAACGCCTTGCGAGCGCGGATTGCTTTACCTCGCTCAGACTGTCGCGCCGCCAAGCCCTGTGGGATGCGCGCTCGCTGATTGCAGGGCCTGACCTGCCGCTGTTCCGCGCCGCTGAGGAGCGTGATGAGGGCAGGGAGCGGCGCGCAACGCAGCTTCCCACCATGCCGATGTCCGAAGAGGTGGTGGCTGACTATCAGACCACGCGCCTCAGCCTGAAAGCGCATCCCATGGCCTTTCTGCGCCCCAACCTCGCCGAGCGCGGCTTTGTGCGCGCCTGTGATCTGAGGGATCGCAAGTTCCGCTCAATGGTCCAGGTGGCCGGGGTGGTCCTCATCCGCCAGCGACCGGGCAGCGCAAAGGGAGTGTGCTTTATCACGCTGGAGGATGAAACCGGCGTCATCAATCTGGTGGTGTGGCCGGACCTCAAGGAAAAGCAGCGCCGCGTGGTGATGGGCGCGCGGCTGATGGAAGTGCGCGGGCGGGTCGAATATGATGACGAAGTGATCCACGTCATCGCGCATCACATGACCGATGCGACCGCGGGGCTTTATGCGCTGTCCGATGATATGCTCAACGCACCTGTTGCGCGCGCGGACCACGTCAATTCGCCGATTTCGAGCCACAAAATGCCAACCAGCCGCGCGACCATTGCTCTTAGCGAGGTGAGCGAGGAGGAGGTCAAGCGCGCCGTTCAGCCCAGAGACTTGATCGACCAGCTACCAAATGTGAAAGGCCACCCGCGCAACCATCGGATCATCCCGAGATCGCGCGATTTTCACTAGGGGGACAGGGCTTGGGGCGCACTGCAAGAAAACGGCGCAAAGGGAGGGCTGGCGGTGCGCGCAGCCTGATCATCTTGGGTGCGCTGGCAATCGTGTTGGTCACAGGTTGGCAATGGCTCGCAGCGCATCCTGAGCACAATCCGATGGCACCGCTCGACCTGCGCGATCCGGTCGGCATGGCGACGGTGACCAAGCTGGTGGCTTTGCGCGATGAAATTCCCGAATGCCGTGCCGTGCTGAAGCGCAGCGAGGTTGCCTATACCGCGCTTGAGCCTGTGGGCGAGGGCAATTGCGCGCGGCCTGATCGCACGCAGCTGACCCAATTTCCGCTCAGCCCCAGCGTGCCTGCCACCACGTGCCCAGTGGCTGTCGCGCTGGAGATGTGGCGCAGCAAGAGCATCGAGCCCGCCGCGCGCGCCATTTTCGGCTCAGGCCTTGCGCGCATGGAGCATATGGGCGCCTACAATTGCCGCCGCATCAGAGGCAGCAATTCCAATTCCTGGAGCCAGCATTCGACCGGCAATGCGATCGACATCGGCGCGTTCGTGCTCGAAGACGGTACGCGGATCAGCCTGATCGAGGATTGGGATGGCCATGCCGACAAGGCACGCTTTCTGCGCCAAGTCCGCGACGAGGCCTGCGGTGTGTTCGCCACCGTCCTCTCTCCCGACTTCAACGCGGCCCATGCCGACCATTTTCATCTGGACCAAGACGCGCGCTGGGCGGGTGTGTGCCGTTAGGTCGCCTCGAGCGCGTATCCCGCTGATCGCACCGTGCGGATCGGGTCTTTTGCCCCATCAATACCGATGGCCTTGCGCAGCCGACGGATGTGAACATCGACCGTGCGCAGCTCAATATCCGACCCGGTGCCCCACACACCATCAAGCAATTGCCCGCGGCTGAAGACCCGGCCCGGGCTCTCCATGAAGAATTTAAGCAAGCGATATTCGGTCGGCCCCAGCTGGAGCGAACGGCCCCGGCGCTGAACCTTGTGCGCGACCGGATCAAGCTTGATATCGCCCACTTCAATGGTCTCGCCCGCCAGCGCTGGGCGGATGCGACGCATCACGGCAGCAACACGGGCAAGCAGTTCGCGCGGGGAGAAAGGCTTGGTCAGGTAATCGTCCGCGCCCGTTTCCAGCCCGCGCACCCGATCATCTTCAGCCTCACGCGCGGTGAGCATGATGATCGGGACATGCGCTGTTTCCTTGTCGCGGCGCAGGCGGCGACACACTTCGATGCCGCTTGTACCTTCGATCATCCAGTCGAGAATGATGAGATCGGGCACATCCTCGCTGGCGAGCACCATGGCCTCATCGCCATCACTGGTGCAGCGCACCTGATAGCCTTCGTTCTGGAAGCGATATTCGAGCAGTTCGGACAGTGCTGGATCATCTTCGACCAGCAGCAATTTCGCGGCAGACATGGACCTGTCTCCTGGGCGTTACAGCCTGAATGGCCAAGGCCCCTCGGCCCGGCCTCGCAGCACCGCCCATGTTTCAAATTTGCTGCAATTTGATGAAACCGAGCCTGGTTACTTGTCCACAAGCCACGCGATAGGAAGGAAGTTAGCGGTCTTCCTCGGGCGGATAGGTGCCGGTTGCCGCGAAATGCACCATCTCGGCCACGTTGGTGGCGTGATCGCCAATCCGCTCCAGATTGCGCGCGACGAATAGCAATTGCGCTGCACTCGAAATGGTCGCAGGGTTTTCAACCATGTGGCTGACAAGATTGCGGAAAATGCTGTTGTAGAATGCGTCCACCTTGGCATCGGTGCGGATCACTTCGCGCGCCAGACCGGGATCGCGCGCAGCGTAGGCGGTCAGCACATCATGGACCATTTCGCTGGCAAGCTCGCCCATGGCAGGTAACAGCGTGAGCGGTTCAAACCGATCGCGCCCTTCGATCATGGCAACCCGCTTGGCGATGTTCTTGGAATAGTCGCCGATCCGCTCAACCACGCCCGCGATCTTCAAAGCCGCTATCACTTCGCGCAGATCATCCGCCATCGGCGCGCGCAGAGCGATGATGCGCACAGCGAGCTTGTCCACTTCGGTTTCGAGCACGTCGATCTTTTTGTCGCGCGCAACCACGCTGTCACCGAGTTCCTCATCGCCGCGGATCATGGCGTCGAGCGCTTCGGAAATTGCCACTTCGGCAAGGCCGCCCATCTCCGCAATCAGACCGCGCAGCCGGGTAATATCCTCATCAAAGGCTTTGACCGTGTGGTCTCCCATCAGCCGTAACGCCCGGTGATGTAGTCTTTAGTGCGCTCTTCAATCGGGTTGGTGAAGATGTCGGAGGTCGGCCCGTACTCCACCATCTTGCCCAAGTGGAAGAAGGCGGTGCGCTGCGAAACCCGCGCGGCCTGCTGCATTGAGTGAGTGACGATGACGATGGCGTAACGGCCTGACAGCTCGTCAATCAGCTCTTCGATTTTTGCCGTGGCGATAGGGTCGAGTGCCGATGCCGGCTCGTCCATCAAGATGACTTCGGGATCAACCGCAATCGCACGCGCTATGCATAAGCGCTGCTGCTGGCCGCCTGAAAGCGCTGTGCCTGAATCGTCCAAACGGTCTTTGACCTCTTCCCACAGGCCCGCGCGCGTCAGCGATTTCTCGACAATCCCGTCAAGGTCCGCTTTCTTGTCGGCAAGGCCGTGGATTTTTGGACCGTAAGCGATGTTTTCATAGATCGACTTGGGGAAGGGGTTGGGTTTCTGGAACACCATGCCGACTCTAGCGCGCAGTTGGACCACGTCCATGGCGTCTGAGTGGATATCTTCGCCCTCAAGCTCGATCAGGCCGTCCACGCGGGCGACCGGGATCGTGTCATTCATGCGGTTAAAACACCGTAGAAAGGTCGATTTGCCGCAGCCCGACGGGCCGATAAATGCGGTCACATAATCGGGCGAGATATCGATCGAGACCTCGTCGATGGCTTTTTTCGAGCCGTAATAGACCGAGACATCGCGCGCCTTCATTTTGGCGGCGGTGTCGTCTCGGATGCTTTCGTGGATGCGGGTCACCAGGTCTTCTCGAATCTGTTGCGAAAGTAGATGGCGATGCCGTTCATCAACAGGAGGAACAGCAAAAGGACGATAATGGCGGCGCTTGTGCGCTCGACAAAGCCGCGGTCAATCTCATCGGACCACAGGAAAATCTGCATTGGCAGCACGGTTGCGTTGGCCGTAAAGCCATCGGGCGGGGTTGCAACAAAGGCGCGCATCCCGATCAATAGGAGCGGTGCGGTTTCGCCCAAGGCGCGGGCCATGCCAATGATCGTACCGGTGAGCATTCCGGGCATTGCGAGCGGCAGGACATGGTGAAACACGACTTGCACCGGCGAAGCTCCGACCGCCAGCGCACCGTCGCGGATAGAAGGGGGCACTGCCTTGATCGCGTTGCGACCCGAAATCACGATCACCGGCATCGTCATCAGCGCAAGCGTCATGCCGCCGATCAGCGGGGCCGAGCGTAAATTGGGGAACATCCAGAGGAACACCGAAAGGCCCAGCAGGCCAAAGATG
Organism: Pseudomonadota bacterium; assembly: GCA_039815245.1. GTDB lineage: Bacteria > Pseudomonadota > Alphaproteobacteria > Sphingomonadales > Sphingomonadaceae > Erythrobacter. The sequence continues at coordinate 224,822 of JBCBZR010000001.1, forward strand.
ATAGAAGGCACCGCCGCCAAATTGTTGATCGAGACTTCGATGAGGTCCGTCCAACGGTTCTTTGGCGCGTATTCCTCAAGGTAAAGCGCGGCGAGAATGCCCACAGGAAATGCAAGCGCGAGCGTCACCAGCATGGTGAGGATCGAGCCTTTGAGCGCCCCCCAAATGCCGACCTGCTGCGGACTGGTCGCATCCGAGCGGGTGAGGAAACCGGGATCCCAGTTCTCGCCCAGCTTGCCTTCGTTTTGAAGCTTCGCAGCCAGTGCCTTCATTGCCGGGTCGCCTTCGCCCGCAAGGCCAGAGGCAAGATCTGATGATGCCGGAAGGTAGAATGTGCGCTCTCCATTGAGCAGCGCCGGATCGGCAATCAGCGCCTGCCCAACCTCGCGCCATGCTTCATCGCTGACTTGTGCGGCGGCTTCTTCACCCAAGGCGGCTTCGGCGTAGGCTTTAACGCTCTCATCAAGTCCCTGCGTCTCGAAGATCTGCATCGCGGTGGGCGCTTGCAGAGAGACTTCATCGACCTGCAATTGCTGCTCAGTAAAGTTGATCGGCACGGTGAGTTCAGCTCGCTGGAAGCCGCCAATGCCGTTGATCAGCATGTTTGACAGCAGGAAGATCAGCGCAGCGATCGAAAAGATGATTGCGCCAAGGCCCAACAGCTTGAAGATGCGTTCCGAACGGTAGCGCTTTTTCAGCCGAGCTGCGAATTCAGGCGAGCGGGTTGGCCCCATGCTGGTGGGTTGGGTTGAATTACTCATAAGCCTCACGGAAGCGTTTTACGACGCGCAGCGCGATTATGTTAAGAACCAGCGTGACGAGGAACAGTGTCAGCCCAAGCGCAAAGGCGCTGAGATACACGGGGTGATCGGTGCTCTGTTCGCCGGTCAAGTTTTTGACGATCTGCACGGTCACTGTGGTCATGCGCTCCAGCGGGTTAGCGCTGAGATTGGCGGCGGTCGAGGCAGCCATAACCACGATCATGGTCTCTCCAATTGCCCGGCTGACGGCCAGCATGATGCCTGCGACGATGCCTGGCAGCGCGGCGGGGAAGAGTACTTTGCGGATCGTTTCGGACTTGGTGGCGCCCATGGCGTAGGAGCCATCGCGCATCGCGCCGGGCACAGCAGCGATGGAGTCGTCGGCCATAGAGGAAACGAATGGGATGATCATCACCCCCATCACCAAACCAGCGGCCAGCGCGCTTTCGGTCGAAGCTCCGGTGAGGCCAATCGACACCGCAAGATCACGAAAGAAGGGCGCAACGGTCAGCGCAGCGAAATAGCCATACACCACGGTCGGCACACCGGCGAGGATCTCCAGCGCGGGCTTTACCCAGGTGCGCACTTTCGGGTCGGCATATTGCGTCAGGTACACCGCGCTCATCAGGCCGAGCGGGATCGCAACGATCATGGCAATGATCGCGCCGATGAACAAAGTGCCCCAGAACAGCGGGAGCGCGCCATAGCGAGACCCATCGACCAAGTTGGGATCGCTGCTGGGATCAGGGCTCCAAAAGGTGCCAAACAGGAAGTCTATCGGAGAGACCTTCCCAAAGAACAGGTATGTTTCCCAAACCAAGCTGGCAAAGATGCCGAATGTGACGAGGATCGCGATCAGCGAGGCGAGCAAAAGGATCGCCATGACGGTCCGCTCCACCTTGGTGCGCGCGCGAAAGTCGGGGCGGATGCGCAGAAACGCAAAGGCTCCTCCGGCAAAGGCGATGAGCACAGTGATTGCAATCCCGAGCAGGCTATAACGCGACAAAGCATCACGGAACGGCTGTACCAGCGGCAGCGCGCCATCGTTGAAAACGCCCGGCGCATTGCCGCTTGCCACCGCGCGGGCCTCGGAAAGCCAGGAATCGCGCTCAAATCCGAACTCAGGCAAGGCGCTGGCCGCGGGCGTCATCAGCACATCGCGCAAGACGAAATAGGGTGAGATAAACGACCAGAGCGTCACGAACCCAAGCACAGGCAGCACGATCCACAAGGCGACATACCATGCGTGATAGATCGGCCGGGCAGCCGGGCGCGCTTGCGGATCAGCCTTCTGGAAGCTCCACGCCTTGGCGCGGCCTGCCAGCCAACCGGCAAGGCCCAGCCCCATGGCAATCAGGATGAGGACAATTGGCGACATCGAATTTCGTTTTACCCCTGCAAGCCCCGCGCAGCTGACGAAAGAATCCGTAACCCGCGTTAGTTGGCTCTCAACGCGCGTTCATGGCGGTGTGATGTTGAGAAAATAAGACATCACTGCGACATCTCTTTTCGCGGTTGCGGTATTGCGCCTGTATCCTCGGTCTGTGCAGGCGTTTCGGGTGCAGCCTGTTCGCTTGCATCAGCTTCGAGTTCAGCCTGCTCAGGCTCTTCCTGCGCGATTGGCAGCCGCACAATTACACTCGTCCCGCGGTCGAGTTCGCTTTCAATGTCCAACCGACCGCGGTGCCGCTCCACAATGTGTTTGACGATGGCGAGACCAAGGCCGGTTCCGCCCGAAGCGCGGCTGCGGCCCGGATCAGTGCGATAAAAGCGCCGCGTCAGGTGCGGGATTTGCTCTGGCGCAATGCCTTCGCCCAGATCGATCACACTCAGGCGAGCCTGACCGTCACGCCCCGCAGCCAGTTCTACCCGAACTGGCGTATCGGGAGAGCCATATTTCAGCGCATTGTCGACAAGGTTGCGCACCAATTGCTCAAGTTGCTGGCGATCACCTTGCACGCGAGGCTCAATCCACAGCTCCAATTGCAGCCGATCCATCCGCGCATGGCCAGCGGCATCACTGGCTGACCGCTCAACCAAGGGCTTCAAGTCAAGGATTTCGCGTGGCAAATCGTGCTTTTCAGCCTCAACGCGGCTCAAGCTCATGAGATCGCTGATCAGGCTCTGCAAGCGCTGGGCTTCGCGCTCGATGGTGCTGAGAAACTTGCGCGCGACCGGGGAATCGAGACTGTCCGAACTGTCCGAAAGCGTCTCGACATAGCCGATGATCGCGGCCAGCGGCGTGCGCAATTCGTGGCTTGCATTGGCAACAAAGTCGGTATGCGCGCGGCTGATGTCAGCTTCGGCGGTCTGGTTGATCAGCTCAATGACGGCCAGCTGATCGTCAATGGCCTGTCGGTTGAATTGCCAAATGTCCTGTCGCCGCACGAGCCCGCGCACAATCGCTTGGCCGCTGCGGTTGTCACTTAGCAACCGGGTCGCTTCGGGCTGGCGAAAAGCGACGCGCGCGTCCTGCCCGATAATGTGCTGGCCCAGCATCCGCCGTGCAGAGCGATTCGCGATGGCGATGGCGCCGCGTTCAGTGATGAGGGTAGGGGTTGTGGCCTGCTCAATCAGGTTGCGCATTTGATCACGGCCGGGCCGTTCTTGCACAATAACGCTAGGTTTTTCTGGCGGCCTGAGCGAGGCGACCAGCAAAGTGCCCACCCATACGGACAGCAGGGCAAGCGCAATGACGGCATCAATCCCAAGCAGCAAAAGCGCCACAAAGGTAAAGACGGCAATCAAAATGCCAGCTGCGGGGAAGGCGAACTTGAGACCCATGCGCGCCGCGATAGCGCTGCGCGGCGCACATGCCTAGCATTTCGAACATCACATGCGCTGAGTGGAAATTCGCAAGCGCGTGGTGACCCCTACGGGAATCGAACCCGTGTTTCAGCCGTGAAAGGGCCGCGTCCTAACCGCTAGACGAAGGGGCCACGTGCGCTTGCGAGAGCGCGCATCTAGGGGCGGGGGCAGTGGCGGTCAACCCCCCAAACCCTTGGCCCGTGCAACAAAAGTGAAATTCTTTGAAGCCGGCGCGAAAGCAGCGCTCTCAGTCGGCAAAAGCGGCGTCTTCGAGGTGCAGCTCCGCCGCCGGGCGCGGCCCCCAATCATCGATCTTGACGCGGCCGGCCAAATGAAAGCGGCGATCGCGGCTGCGATGAAGCAGAGTTTGCGCCATTTCTGTCTCTGCCGCACGAAAGGCGATGCCTTTGAAAGATCGCCCGTCGTTCCCGCTCGCGATGATCCGCAGGTGATCCTTGCCAACGATGTCAGCCTTGACGATCCGGACTGGTCCCACGGCGATGCGCGGCGCTGCCCAGCCGACGCCGAAAGGCCCAGCGGTCTCCAAAGTGGTGACAAGGTCCGGGTTCAAGCCTCCGGGTGCCACCGCCAAATCCAGCAGCATCGCCTGTCCGGCGCGCGCGCGCTCGACATCACGGGCGAGGCGCGTGTCGAGAAATTCGATGAATTCAGCCAGTTTTGTCTCTGGGATGGTCAACCCGGCAGCCATCGCGTGGCCTCCGCCTGCGTCCAGCAAGCCAGCTTCGCGCGCGGCAATGATGGCTGCGCCCAGATCTACGCCGCTTACCGACCGCCCGCTGCCTTTGCCTGTGCCATCCGCATCGAGCGCGATGACGATGGATGGTTTGCCCGTCTTCTCCTTCAACCGGCCAGCGACGATGCCGATCACGCCGGGATGCCAGCCTGTGTCAGCGACCACGTGCACCGCCATATTGTCTTGATGAGCCAATTGCGCTTCTGCGGCTTCCTGCACTTCGGCCTCAATAGCGCGGCGGTCTTCGTTGAGCGTCGACAGTGTGGCTGCAATTTCCTGCGCTTCTTCCGGATCGCGCGTGGTCAAAAGCCGCACACCCAGCGTCGATTCTCCGATCCGTCCGCCCGCATTAATGCGCGGGCCAAGCGCAAAGCCCAGATCAGAGGCAATGGGCGGGCGCGACAGGCGACTTGCATCAAGCAGCGCCGCCATCCCAATCCGCTCCCTCCGGGCAAGCACTTTGAGCCCTTGCGCGACAAAGGCACGGTTCAGCCCGTGAAGCGCGGCGACATCCGCTACAGTGCCAAGCGCAACCAGATCAAGCAGCGCCATCAAATCGGGCTCAGCACGGTCCTTGAAAAAGCCTCGCTCTCGCAAAGTGCGCACCAAAGCGATGGAAAGCAGGAATGCCACGCCCACCGCAGCCAGATGGCCATGCGCTGCGGCAAGGTCGCTTTCATCCAGACGATTGGGATTTACCAGCGCTGCGCACGGCGGCAGTTCGGCGGAGCATTTATGGTGATCGACCACAATCACATCGACGCCCGCCTCGCGCGCCATGGCCAGCGCTTCGTGCGCCATTGCGCCGCAATCAACGGTAACAATCAAGCTGGAGCCTTGCTCCGCCAGTTTGACGAGGGCTTCGCCGGTCGGACCGTAGCCTTCGAGCAAGCGATCCGGGATGTAATACTGCGCATCATGACCCAGAGCGCGCAAGGTCTCCACCATCAACGCGGCGCTGGTGGCGCCATCAACATCGTAATCGCCATAAATGGTGACCGTTTCATGGGATAAGACAGCCTCGGCCAAGCGCTGCGCTGCGGTGTCCATGTCCTGAAATTCGGATGGGTTGGGCAGAAAAGCGCGCAGTGTTGGGGCCGCGTGGCGTTCAATGTCGTCCGCTGCAACGCCCCGCGTCATCAGCAATTGCGCCAGAATATCGCGATCCAGCGTCATTGCGCCTGCGTGCGGGTCCAACTCCATATTTCCGCCGCGCCATTTCCACGCTTTGCCGGAGAGCGATTGCGTCACACCCATCACTGGGCCAAGCGTGGTGGGTGCTGGGTTGGTCGCCATGGAATGCTTCTAAAGCAAAGCTGCACGCCGTCACAGAGGCGCGGCGTTGACAATCGACAGCTCGCTTCAAATGACGGTGATATGAACAAGAAAGCAAAATCGGCGCCGCTGCTGATCGTATGGCACAGCCGCACTGGGGCGAGCGAACAGATTGCGCTGGCCGCGGCCAAAGGAGCTGAGGGTGAAGGGCCTGCTCGCTTGCTAGAGGCCCATGAGGCGCAGCCTTCGGACTTTAGATCAGCGGGCGCATATCTGTTTGTTTGCCCGGAGAACCTCGGCACGATGAGCGGTGCGATGAAAGAAATGTTCGATCGCACCTATTACCCGCTGCTTGGCGAGATAGAGGGCCGGGCATACGGCACTATTATTGCCGCCGGATCGGATGGCACGGGCGCTCAGCGGCAGTTGGATCAAATCGTGACCGGATGGCGGCTCAAGCGCGTCGTTGAGCCGATCATCATCAATTTTGAAGCCCAAACGCCAGAGGCCATCAATGCACCAAAGCACCTGACCGCAGCGTATCAACTTCAATGTGAAGAGCTCGGGCAAGCAATGGGTGCCGGTTTGGCGCTGGGATTGTTTTGAAAGGCCTTTCCACAAACTGCGCCTACGCCACAAATCGGGACTCGACGCTACTAAGAAATGCCGCCAAAACAAAAGTCTGGACAACAGGCCTGATTTTTGGGGAACAAGAGGTCGTGAGCCATTAGTGACGAGCAGCATTCCGATGCAACGGGGCTGTATCTGCTGTTTGCAGCAGGGAAGCGGCCCACGCGTGCTGCGTTAAAGGATTTCGCTTCGAAGCAAAGCGCGGTCTCCTTAACTCACGATCCATTTGACAATACTACACTGCATGTCGTGGGCTCGCAAGAGGCACCGCTGGAACAAAACGAAGAGTACAAGGTTAGTCATCATCTCGACGAGACTATCTTTGTTGAATTGCTTCGCGGTGGGCTTACTTTTGATTTGATTGGCCTTGCTGCGGGACCAGCTGGTGAATTTCCTTTGATTGAGCATCGATTTGATCTGGATTCCATTCCTTCAGCGTTTCGCTTTGAGGCGCTTCACCTCGTGCCGGGCGAGCATTTGCGTGCTGGTGCCCGCACCATGCCTGTTGTGAAGGGCCTGCTTGCCCTTGCGCGCGATTTGACCCACCATTTTGCTGACCTTGAGGCAATTGTATGGCCTGCATCCAGGTCGGCGATTGGTCGCCGTTACTTTGAGTCGGTTGTGACTGCTTGGCTGGAAGGCGGCGCTTTCCCCGCCCTAGGGCTTACAGCATTTCGCAAAACGTTGGACGGTGCTGTGCAAAGTGTCGGCCTTGATTTCTGGCTGGGTCAGGAATTGCGGATCGAGCAGCCTTTGGCAGACGACAAGGTGGCGGCGACGCGCCTCGGCGTGCGGCTTGTGAACCAGTTGATCATTGTCGGCGGGCTTGATGAGAGCGAGCGCATCGTTGCGCCCGACGGCACGCCGCTGGTCATGCGGCCTTCGCGAAATGGCAAGTTTGTAAGAGTTTGGCGCGAATAACATGTCGCGCAATGGGGTGCTCAAACGTGTCGTTATGGCGCCGGACGCTGGCGTGCAGCTGGGATCACATCCGGCTGCCGCTGCTCCGCTGCCTCGGAGCCTGACCGGGTCAAAGCGCGGCGACCGGTCCGCTAAGCAGCGCGAGGTGATCCCATTCCGCAGCATCAACACACGCTCTTCAGAAGACTATGACGCTTCACTTCAGCGCCACCATCTGCTGCCACGCCAGCTGTTGAAAGAAGACTGCTTTGGCTCAATGTTCAAAGCTGTCGGCCGCGCCTCGGTTGGTTTCGATGATTTTCGCTCAAACGGATTGCTGCTTCCAGCCACCGAAGATGCAACTGTGCGCATGGGGCTGCCACTGCACCGCGGGCCGCATCGCAGCTATAACGAGCTGGTCATTGAGCGCGTAGGGCAGATCGAAGCGCGCTGGGCGCGGCTATCAAAGACCGATCCGGATGAGGCGAATGCCGAAGCCGTCATGCGGCTTAAGGTACTGCAATCAGCTTTGCGCCGCCGGTTGCTCAATGAAAAGAGCCGCATAGTGCTGAACCGCAAGGATCCGCTGGGCACCGGGTTCGACTTCAGCGAACTCGATGCGATGGCGGAAACCTTGTGGTCCTCGACCGAATAAGCGGGTCAGTCGCTTATTCAGCTGCCTCAGCCAATTGGGCCCACGCGGCGTAATTGCTTTTCGCTGCCAGCGCGGCTTTGGCTTCGTGATATTCGCGCTCGAACCGGGCGACCATGTCTTCCACGGTGCCGACGGACTTTACCGCGCCAATGCCCTGGCCCGAGCCCCAGATGTCCTTCCAGGCCTTCGCCTTGGTGTTGCCGCCTGAGCCAAAGTTCATCTTCGACGGATCACTGGTCGGCAGATCGTCAGGATCAAGCCCGGCGTTTTCGATCGAGGAGCGCAGATAATTGCCATGCACGCCGGTGAAGAGGTTCGAATAGACGATCCCTTCGGCTGATCCGTCGACGATGCCCTGCTTATAGCCTTGGTCCGCATTCGCCTCTTCGGTGGCGATGAAGGCGCTCCCCGCATAGCCAAAGTCGGCGCCCATCGCTTGCGCTGCGAGGATCGAGGATCCGTGCGCAATCGAACCGGACAGCGCGACCAATCCATCGAACCATTCGCGGATTTCGCGCATCAAAGCGAAGGGCGATTGCGTGCCCGCATGGCCACCGGCCCCAGCTGCAACCGGGATGAGACCATCTGCCCCCTTTTCAATCGCCTTGTTGGCAAAGCGGTTGTTGATCACATCATGCAGCGTGATGCCGCCCCAATTGCGCACCGCGTCAAAAATCTCCGTACGCGCGCCGAGCGAGGTGATGACCATCGGCACCTGCCACTTCTCGCAGGTGGCCATGTCTTGCATCACACGGTCGTTTGACTTGTGGACGATCTGATTAACCGCATAGGGCGCAGCCGGGCGGTCGGGGTGCTCACGATTGTGCTTTGCGAGTTCCTCGGTGATCTGGTGCAGCCATTCATCCAGCAGTGATTGCGGGCGAGCGTTGAGCGCCGGGAAGCTGCCGATAATTCCCGCCTTGCACTGTGCAATCACCAGTTCCGGCCCCGAGACGATGAACAGCGGGGAGCCGATCAGAGGCAGACGAAGGCGATCAAAGGGTGCGGGAAGGGTCATTGGGCTCTCCTGAAAATACTGGCCGCTTAAGCTTGGTTCTGCGGTCCTTTGCCTGAACTGGTCAGGCAAGCAACTCCTCAACTCGATAGAATTGGCTCGCGTTCCCGGAATAAAGCGCTGTTTTTTCATCCATGCTGGCCCCGGCGGTGATCCGTTTGAATGCATTCCACAGCACGGGATAAGTCGCGCCCCAGCGGTCGACCGGGTAATTGCTCTCAAACATGGCGCGATTAGGCCCGAACGCTTCGATGCAAGTCTCGATATAAGGCTTCCACAGGCGCGCCAATTCCTCAGAGCCAATGCCCGCCGCAGGGCCTTGTTCAGGCATCGCGCAATTGTGCATGGCAAGCCCGCCCAGCTTCACCATCACGTTCTCGCATTGGCCCAGCTCAATGATGTTGTTGCGCCAGATGTCGAAGCGCTCGGCCAGTCTGCCTTCGTAAGACGCACTGCCCAGCGGGGTGCCGCAATGGTCAAGGCAAATGGGTGTATCGGGAAAGGCCCGGGCGAGGCCGATGACATCGGGGATTTGCGGCTCCAATATCCACGCATCAAAATTCATGCCGCGCTTGCCCAATTCAGCAAAGCCTTCGCGGAAAGTGGCATCGCAATACAGCTGAGGCGGGGCGTGGAACGGCGGGCCAAGCACTTCGGGGTCTGCATCCCAAGCACCCTGATGGCGAATGCCTTTAAAGCGGGCGGGGGCAGCGGCGTGCAGCGCATCGAGCACTTCGCCCACCGCGCTGCCCAGCATCAGATCGGCATGCCCCACGATACCTGCACACGCGCGTACATCGCCATACAGGCCGCTGGCAGATTGAGCCGCCACGCCGTTGACATATTCGACCTCACCCACAGGCTTCTTCGGATCGCCATAGCCCGCATTGTAAAACGCCCCGCACTCCATGAAGACGGTGCCGACGACATTGTGACCGCTGGTGAGATCGGCGTGCAGATGGTCGAAAGTGTAATAGGCTGCAGGTACTATCGCCTCGATAAAGCGGTGGCGCGGTTCGGGAAACATCGGGATCAAAGGCCGCAGGTCCCACAGATGATGGTGCGGGTCGATGATAGACAGGTCGGGCTCAAGGATCTCTTCGGTCACGGTGCGCGTCTCTCCCAATTACATCGTAAAGTTACCCCTGAGCGATTTATGGGCCGCAGTCGAGGGCTTCGCTGCCTCATACTCTTGCGCTTATGCACGAACACTGTAGCCTCGGTTTTGAGGAGGGAGGACATGCATCGCAGATGGCCTTTGAGCTTGGGCGCTTTGGCGGCTTTTCTTGCAATTGCGCAAACCTCCGCCAGCCCGCCAGCCACCGAAACCCTGATCTTTGAAAGAGCAACCGGAGCACAGCGTGCCTTGGCAGCGGCCCGGATTGTGGAGGCTCTTGAGGGCTCGGGCGTTGAGCCAGAGCTGCAGCCCTATCGCATCCCGAATGAGTTTTGGGTGCAGGACCTGTTCCTGCCGCCAGTGTCCGGAACCAACATTGTCGGTGAGCTTAAAGCAAGTTCGGCCACAACCCGCACGATTGTGGTCGGGGCGCATTACGACACTAAACAGGGAAGCCCCGGTGCGGACGATAATGCCAGCGGGACCTTGGCCGTTATTGCGCTGGCCAAGCGGTTGGCAGCCTTCCCTGAGCGGAGCGCAAACATCATCTTCGTTCTGTTCGATCAGGAAGAGCAAGGCAGCATGGGCAGCAACGTGTTTGCTGCGCAGTGGCAAAGGTCAGGCCGCGCGCTGCATTCAATGCATAACATTGACATGATCGGATATGACGCCAACGGGGATGGGCTGCTGGACCTTGATGTGCCCGATGGCGACGTCGCCGATGCTTACACCGCGGCTGCCGCTGAGCTGAATATCCCGATCAATCGCGCGACGTTTGATAGCTCTGACCATATCAGTTTTCGCGCCCGCGGGTTTACGGCGGCCTTCCTGACAGAGAACCTTTCAGGCGGCGATTTCAACCCGACCTATCACTCGCCAGACGACACCCGGATCAACCAAGCTTACATGGACAGCGCGATTGACCTGATGACGGCGACACTCGAAAGACTGGTCGCCCCATGAACTCAGGCCTCGCTTTGCTGTGCGTGACCTTGGCTTTGTGGGTCTGGCGCGCTGGCGAATTCGCGCTGATCGGCGGCAACGCGCCACTCATCTTTCTGGCGACCGGCGCGGGCGTGCTGGCCCTTGGCGGGTACTGGGGCGGCAAGCCTTGGCGCTGGAGCGTGCGGTTTTGGGGTTTGCTGATGCTGCTGATTGGCCTCGTCCGCATAACGCTGACGGTTGCGTTGACTATTAATCCGAGCGTCACGGTGCACGCTGTTGAGGCGCAAACCGTGCTCTATCACGGTGTGACCGCCATCCATCTGATCGCGGGGCTGTGGCTGATTATCCGGCCCCCGCAATGGAATTGGCAGCGCTGAGGACTGCGCGCACGCTTGCTGTCGCCACGTCTGTGTCGATCCCGCAGCCCCAAATGGTGCGTCCGCCGCTCTCGCATTCAAGGAACGCTGCAGCACGCGCATCGCGGCCAGTGCCAAGCGCATGTTCGGTGTAATCGCGCACCTTAAGCTCAAGCCCGAAGGTTTCCTCTAGTGTGGTGACCACGCTTGAGATCAGGCCGTTGCCGCGCCCCGACACGCTTTGCTCCTTACCCGCCACCGCGATGGTCCCGGCAAACATACGCGTTCCGTCCGACGCGCGGCTTTCCTCGTATTGGACCAGCTGGAAGTGTTTGGGGTGCGTTTGCACGTGGTATGTCCGTTTGAAGGCGTCCCAAATGTCGCTTCCATCCAGCTCCCGGCCCAGCTCATCGGCGAGGTCTTGGACGGCGCGCGCGAAGTCAGCCTGCATGCGCTTGGGCAGTTTGAGGCCCTGATCCTTCTCCAGCACCCAGGCAAAGCCGCCTTTGCCGCTTTGTGAATTGACGCGGATCACCGCCTCGTAATTGCGGCCAAGGTCCGCTGGATCAATCGGCAGGTACGGCACCCGCCAGCTTTCATCGTTCTGCTCCTCGCGCGCGGCAAAGCCTTTCTTGATGGCGTCCTGATGGCTGCCGGAAAACGCGGTGTAGACCAGTTCGCCGCCATAGGGGTGGCGTTGATGTACGGGCAGGTCGTTGCAATACTCCACCGTCTCGATCACGCGGTCGATGTTGGAAAAGTCGAGCTGCGGGTCGATCCCCTGCGTGTAGAGATTGAGCGCCATGGTGACGAGGCAGCAATTGCCGGTCCGCTCACCATTGCCAAACAGGCATCCTTCTACCCGGTCTGCGCCTGCCATCAGGCCCAGTTCCGCTGCCGCGACGCCAGTGCCGCGATCATTGTGGGTGTGCAGGCTGATTACCGCGCTCTCCCTATTGGGCAGGTTGCGGCAGAAATACTCGATCTGATCGGCGTAGATATTGGGCGTTGCCGCCTCGACGGTTGCCGGCAGGTTGAGGATGATCGGATGGTCCGGCGTTGGCGCAAGCACCTTCATGACCGCAGCGCAAACCTCGATGCTGAAATCGAGCTCGGCGGTGGAGAAAGTTTCGGGCGAGTATTGGAAGTGCCAATCAGTGCCGGGACGCTTGGCTGCTTCATCGCGCATGACTTTCGCGCCCGCCTCGGCAATGGCGCGGACTTCATCGCGGCTCATGCGAAAGACGATATCGCGCCAGTCGGGCGATACCGCGTTATACAAGTGCACGATGGCCGCCCGCGCGCCTTCAAGGCTTTCAAACGAGGTGCGGATCAGGTCTTCGCGCGATTGCGTGAGCACCTGAACCGTCACGTCGTCAGGCACATCACCGCTGCGCACGAGGCCAGAGATAAAGTCGAACTCGGTCGCGCCTGCGCTGGGGAAGCCGACCTCGATTTCTTTCGCGCCGATTTCGACGAGGAGATCGAAGAAGCGGCGTTTTTTCACCGCATCCATCGGATCAATGATCGACTGGTTGCCATCGCGCAGATCAGTGGAAAGCCAGCGCGGCGCGGCTGTGATCAGGCGTGAGGGCCATTGGCGATCAGGCAGGTTGATCTGGCCAAATGGGGTGTATTTGCGGGCAGGGTCAGAAAGCATCGGCATGGCGCGGGTCTTCTTGTGAAAGGAGGACAATCGGGAGGCTGGCTGGTGAGGATCCCTTGGAAGCTCAGCGCCAAGGCGCTCCCACGCGCCTACGCCGTCACCTCCAAGGGCAACTAAGTCGTAGCGTGGCCAAAGCCATCCTGTGTGCGCTCCGCGTCATGGCGTGGTTCTTAGCCGCTAATTCCAGCGAAGTGCAAGACGCGCTGTAACCTTATGTGAAACCAATGCGAACCGAGGGACAAGCGCGCGGCGACAGGCAGCCGGGCGCGATTAAAGACCTAAAAGGAGGATTACCCAATGAAAAAGTCACTGTTTGCATCGATTGCTCTTGGAGCCCTGCTCGCCACCGCTGCTTGCAGCGCTCCGGCGGAGACCGCTGAAACCCCGGTTGCGGCTGCTGACACTGCGACAGAAACGGCGCTGATCGCTGATCTGGGTGGCGAGCCCGAAGGCCCCGTCTTCCGCGCTGCAAAGGCCGATACGCTGGCGCTGTCAGGCTACGATGCTGTCAGCTACTTCGTGGGCGAAGGCGTCCCCGTGGAGGGTTCATCGGACTTTACCGTGCGCTACCAAGGCTTCGACTATCAGTTCGCCAGCGAGGAAAATGCGCAGACCTTCATCGCTGATCCGGCCAAATATGCCCCGGCCTATGGCGGCTATTGCGCTTGGGCGATCGGCGCCAACGATGCGCTCGCTCCCGGCGATCCCAAGGTATACAAGATTGTCGACGACAAGCTGTACCTTAACTTCAACGAGAGCGTCGCTGAAAAGTGGAATGCGGATGTCCCCGGCTTCATCGCCAAAGCGGACACCAACTATCCGACCCATTCAGCCGATGAGCACTATCAGGACTGATCTCGCCGAATTCGGCTTGTAAACAGGCCCCTTCTCAGTCGCTGAGGAGGGGCCTTTTTCGTGCTCGCTTACCCGCAACGCGCATCGCGAATAACGCCGGTGACATCAATCATGATGTTCAACCGGGGATGAGTGGGGTCTGGTTTGACGTAGTTAGAGCCAGGAGAGATGAAGCGCACTTCGCGCACATCGGCGGTGGCGTCCATGATCTGTGAGCGCACTTCGTCGCTGGCAGGTTGATTGAGGAATGGGCCCATACGGTTGGCGCCGCAGGTTGCGCTCTCCGGATCGGTCGCGGTTCCTGCTGAATAGGCGCCCGGGGCAGCATCGGGCAGCGGCTCGACAATGGACGGCGTCTGTGTCGCCTCGATTGGCGCAGCCGCATCGGCATTTCCGTTGATCCGCGCGGCGAAGTCTTCGGCTTCGTTCGAGGTCTTGGTCTCCTCCGCCGTGCCGCCGCACGCGGCCAGAGCCAGCGCGCTGGTTAAAACGAGGAGGGCGGAGAGCTTTGTCATGTCAGATCCCGTCATTGGCAGTGGCTGAGCGGCTAAAGGGGCAGGCGCGTTACAGGATCATGACAAGGCGCTCGGCTTGCGGTCTTGCTAACGCGCGCGCAGCCGGTTGCGGGTCAGTTGATTGACCGAAGTGACGCCCATCAGCCGCATGCCGCGCTCAATCTCATCCTTGAGCAGGCCCAGCGCACGCTCGACCCCGTCTTGCCCGGCTGCTGCCAGAGCATAGAGATAGAGCCGCCCGCCGCTGGCCGCAGTCGCACCCGTGGCCAGCGCCTTGAGCGCATGTGTGCCGCGCCGCACGCCGCCATCGCAGATAATTTCAATATCGCCGCCGACCGCATCAACGATCTCGGCAAGCTGGTCGAACGGCGCGCGCGCCCCATCCAATTGACGCCCGCCATGGTTGGACAGCATGATCGCATCGGCCCCAATCTCGACAGCGCGCCGCGCATCAGCGACGCTCATCACGCCCTTGAGCACAAATGTCCCGCCCCATTGCTCACGGATCGCCGCTGCCGTGGACCAGTCCATCGACGTATCAAGCATGGTGTTGAAATAGTCCGCGATGCTCACCGCTTCGCTGGACCCCTCGCTGACATGTGTATTAAGGTTGGGCAGGCGAAATTTCTCGCGCAGGACATAGTCAAGCGTCCAACGCGGGCGGGTGGCATAGCTCCAGACGCTGGCGGGTGTGAAGCGCGGCGGTGTGGTGAAGCCAGAGCGCAGACACCGCTCGCGCTTGCCGGAAACGATCGTGTCCACCGTCAGCGCCATCGCATCAAAGCCAGAGGCCTGGCAGCGCTCAATCATGTGAGTGTTAAGCCCTTTGTCCTTGTGGACATAAAGCTGGAACAGCTTGGGGCCGCTGGTCAGCGCAGCGATTTCTTCGATTGATCGGGTCGCGAGGCTGGAAATGCCGAACCACAGGCCAAATTTGTCTGCCGCCTTTGCCACCGCCGTCTCGCCTTGCCAATGAAAGGCGCGCTGCACCGCTGTGGGGGAGAGCATCAAGGGAAGGGCAGAGCGCTTGCCCAGGATCGTGCAGGAGGTGTCGATCTCCTCCACGCCAGCAAGCACGTCAGGCACCAAGTCGACCGTGTCAAAGGCAAGTGTGTTGCGCGCCTTGGTCAGCTCATCGTCAGCCGCGCCATCGATGTAATCGAACACGGGGAAGGGCAGCCGCGCTTTGGCGAGGGTGCGGAAATCGTCGATCTTGTGGCAGTCTGACAGGCGCATGGTGCGCGCGGTGTGGGCGATTGCGCAATCGAAGTCGAGCCTTCGCCCGGCCTCTCGCAATTTTCTGGCACTTTTTTGCCCACGCCTGTCACCAATCGAGCAATCGCTGCGAACACCACACAGACGAGCCTATGAGTTGCGCACCATCTGCCTGAAGGTGCGTGTCTCGGTGTGGCCGGAGCGTGTTGTCCTCCTGATAGGCTCCGGTCACATCACTCTGCCCCAAGGGTCTGAGGCAGGTTCGCGAATGAAGGAGGACAGCAAAGCCTTCCTGCCAAGATGTAAGCGTCACGGCAGGGAGGCTTTTCTTTTTAGTGCCGGTCAGAGCCGCTCAGCAGCCAGCGAAACTGCCGGTCTGGCGTGAAATGATATCCGCCCGGCTCATCCGCTTCTCTGGGGCAAAGGCGGGGCAGGGCTTGTATTTGGGGTCCTGTGCGAGGCAGCCGGGCCCGCAAATCTGGATTGCAGTGGGTCCGGTCGCATCGACGCGCCAGAACCGTCCGCCCGGGGTTGCGACATAGCCATCCATGCCCGCTGCATAGTCGCTATCGAGGTCCTGAATCGAAGGCACTTCGCTATCATAGGCATCGTTTTGACCGGCATGAGTGTGAAAACTGGCGACCGGCCGCATACCGGGCTCATCGAAGTACGAGATGCCGCAGCTCGCCTCATCCCCTTCGCGCGGGGTTGTCGCGCCGAGCGATCCGCCTGTGCGCTCAAAGATGATACCGCACAGTTCAATATCCTGCGCGAAGCTTTGCGCCTGCACAGCTTCAAGCTGATCGCGCGCGAAGGCCTGTACCTCTTCTTGCGTAACCGTGATGACGAAGTCCTCGGCGGTCTTCACATTAAACCATGCACGGATGACGATCACCACAATGGCGACCGCGCAAAGAGCATAAATAATATTGTTGGTGCGGGCGTTCATGATGAGCGCCCGCCCAATGCCCTTAGTTCTTCTCTTTGTCGACCAGCTTGTTGGCGCCGATCCAAGGCATCATCGCGCGCAGTTCCGCGCCCGTTTTTTCGATCGGGTGCGCTTCGGCCGCTTTGCGGGCGGCTTTCAGCTCTGGCTGGCCCGCGCGGTTGTCGAGCACGAAGTCCTTCACAAAGCGCCCGGCCTGAATGTCAGCCAGCACGCGCTTCATTTCAGCCTTGGTTTCATCCGTGATGATGCGCGGGCCAGTGGTGATGTCGCCATATTCGGCGGTGTTGCTGATCGAATAGCGCATATTGGCGATGCCTCCTTCATACAGCAGGTCGACGATCAGCTTGGTCTCGTGAAGGCACTCGAAATAGGCCATTTCCGGGGCGTAGCCTGCCTCGGTCAGCGTCTCGAAGCCCGCTTGAATAAGGTGCGTGATCCCACCGCACAGCACGGCCTGCTCGCCAAACAGATCGGTCTCGCATTCCTCGCGGAAGTTGGTTTCGATGATGCCAGACCGGCCACCACCAACCCCGCTGGCATAGGCAAGCGCGACGTCGTGCGCAGCGCCGCTTGCGTCCTGATGGATGGCGATCAGGCAGGGCACGCCGCCGCCTCTGGTGTATTCTGAGCGAACCGTGTGGCCCGGACCTTTGGGGGCTATCATGATCACATCGATATCGGCAGGCGGCTCGATCAGGCCGAAATGGACATTGAGCCCATGCGCAAACGCAAGCGCGCTGCCCGGCTTCATATTGCCCGCCAGATTGTTTTCCCAGATCGCGGCCTGATGCTCGTCAGGCGCCAGGATCATAAGGATGTCGGCCCAGGCCGCCGCTTCGTTGTTGGACATGACCGTGAAGCCCGCATCCTCAGCCTTTTTGGCGCTGCCTGATCCGGGACGCAGTGCAATCGCGACTTCGGCAACACCGCTGTCGCGCAGGTTCTGCGCGTGCGCATGACCTTGCGAGCCATAGCCCAGCACGGCGATTTTCTTGGATTTGATCAGGCCGAGATCAGCATCGGCGTCGTAATAGACTTTCATTGTTCTCAAAATTCCCCGTCATTCCGGCAGAGGCCACAATCCAGCCGCCGCGCTCTGTAAATCTGGATCCCGGCCTTCGCCGGGATGACGATGTAAGTGAAGCAATTTCTAGGCTGCACCCAATCCGCGCATCATCCCGACAACGCCGGATCGCCCGACGCTGACCAGGCCCAATTCGCGCATAAGCACGATAAAACTGTCGATTTTGTCCGGCGCGCCGGTCAGTTCAAACACAAAGCTCTGAGTGGTTGTGTCGACCACATTCGCGCGGAAAATCTCAGCCACGCGCAACGCTTCGACGCGTTTGTCACCGGTGCCCGCCACCTTGATCAGCGCCAACTCTCGCTCAACATGCGGACCGGCGGCGGTGAGGTCGACCACTTTGTGCACCGGCACCAGCCGCTCAAGCTGAGCTTCGATCTGGTCGATGACTTCGGGCGGGCCTTTGGTCACAATCGTGATCCGGCTGACCGCGTGATCGTCCGAAATGTCGGCCACTGTGAGCGAGTCGATATTATACCCGCGCGCGGTGAACATGCCGGTGATCTTGGCGAGGATGCCAGGTTCGTTATCAACCGTGACAGCGAGGACGTGCCGCTCGCTTTCGGCCTTTGTGATTTTCATCAGACCAGAGCCTCCTAAACCAAAGCCTTGGCTTCATCGTCCATCGTGCCGTCCACCCGGTCACCATAAAGCAGCATATCGGTGTGCGCCGCGCCGCTCGGGATCATGGGCAGGCAATTGGCATCAGGCGCGACGCAGCAATCGACCATCACGGGGCCATCGTGCTGGAGCATGCGTATGATACCCGCATCCAGATCATCAGGGCGCTCAATGCGAATGCCTTTCCAGCCATAGGCTTCTGCCAAAGCGACGAAATCGGGCAGGCTGTCTGAGTAAGAATTTGAATAGCGGCTTTCATAGGTCAGTTCCTGCCACTGGCGGACCATGCCCATATATTCGTTGTTGAGAATGAACACCTTGATCGGCAGGCGGTATTGCGAGGCCGTGCCCAATTCCTGAATGTTCATCTGGATGCTGGCCTCGCCCGCAATATCGATCACCAGCGCATCAGGACAGCCAAGCTGCGCGCCGATGGCCGCGGGCATACCATATCCCATTGTGCCAAGCCCGCCGCTGGTGAGCCATTTGTTGGGGCTTTCAAACCCGTAATACTGCGCCGCCCACATCTGGTGCTGACCAACCTCGGTCGAGACAATTGCCTCGCGGTCCTTGGTCAGCGCATGCAAACGCTCGATCGCCTTTTGCGGCATGATCATCTTCGGATGCTTGGACGATTTCTCGGGGTAGGCGAGGCATTCACGCGCTCGCCAGCCTGCGATCCGCGCTTTCCATTCGCCCAGATCCTGCGGCTTTTTCGAGCCCCATGCCTCAATCATCTGGCCCAGCACGGTCGCGCAATCGCCGACAATGCCCAGCTCTACCGCCACCGTCTTGTTGATCGACGAGCGGTCGATATCGATATGGATTTTCTTGGAATCGGGCGAAAACGCGTCGAGCCGTCCGGTCACTCGGTCATCAAAGCGCGCGCCGATACAGACCATCACGTCTGCCCGGTTCATCGCCATATTGGCTTCATAGGTGCCGTGCATGCCCAGCATTCCGAGGAAGTCAGGATGCGTGGCGGGAAAGCATCCCAAACCCATCAACGTGGAGGTAACAGGCGATCCGGTCAGGTCCTGAAACTGGCGCAGCAATGCGCTTGCTTCGGGACCGGAATTGATCACGCCGCCGCCGGTGTAAAGGATCGGTCGCTCAGCCGCGGCAATCATCTCAATCGCTTCAGCGATCTGCTCTGGCGGGGCCACCATTTGCGGGATGTTACGATGAGAGGCAGGCGGCTTGGGCGCGCTGGCGGCATCGGCCTGCGCGATCTGCACATCCTTGGGAATGTCGATCACCACCGGGCCAGGGCGACCCGTGGTCGCAATGCGAAACGCTTCAGCGATGGTCTCGGCAAGATCGGCCGGGTCTTTGACGAGGTAATTGTGCTTTGTGCAGTGGCGCGTGATGCCGATTGTGTCGGCTTCCTGAAACGCGTCTGTGCCGATCAGCGCGGTGGGCACTTGTCCGGTGATCACCACCATCGGGATCGAGTCCATCCACGCATCGGCAATGCCGGTGACTGCATTGGTTGCGCCCGGTCCGCTGGTGACCAGAACCACGCCGGGCTTACCGGTTGCGCGCGCATAGCCTTCCGCTGCGTGCGCTGCGCCTGCTTCGTGCCGCACAAGAATGTGGCGAATGCTCTCATTGCCGAACAGCTCGTCGTAAATCGGCAGCACTGCTCCGCCCGGATAGCCGAAGACATACTCGACGCCCTGTTCGACCAGAGCATTCACCAAAACTGCCGCACCGCTGCGCTCAGCCACGTTTTATTCTCCACAAATGCTGATCGGCCCAAAAACAAAAAAGCCCGGTGTGGGTTGTTCACACCGGGCCGATCAGGAATTCTTTTCAAAAAGCAATCCTGTCAGCCCGTCGCGCCTACAATTACAAGAATGCTCATCATCGATCTCGCTTTATTCCTAAGTTCTCTTTGGATGGCTTACCGCGCCCAGCGGCTCAAACCAACCATAAATTCACGTTTCCGAATACAGCCACAATATAACGCGTCAACCTTTAATTTGGTAATAATCCTCCAAAAAAATCACTTAAGTCGATATTATCGGACTCAATTGCGGTGGTCACGCGCGGCCACTCGGGGTCTGTCTGTCGCCGAAACCAAGTGAATTGTCGCTTCGCATAATTGCGTGTCGCTTGCGCGCCTGCCTCCAGCATGGCGTCGGTGTCGAGCTCTTCAGCGAGGAAAGCGGCGATCTCTCTGACGCCAATCGCGCGCATTACAGGCAAGTCTGTGGGCAGGCCGCGAGCCAGCAGCGCTTCGACCTCTTCGATCGCGCCGCCCGCGATCATCTCGGAAAAACGCAGGTCGCAGCGCTCATAGAGCCATTCACGCGGGGGGAGCAGGATCAGTGGGAACAGCGCAATTTCCTCTGCGATGCCGCCGGTCTTGGCCATTTGCCAGTCGCTCAGCGTGACCCCGGTTGACCGCTTGACTTCGAGCGCGCGAGCGATGCGCTGGCTGTCACCTGGCTCCAATTCCATGGCGCGTGCCGGGTCTTCAATCTGCAACGCGGCATAGGCGGTCTCTAGCGGGAGCGCGCGGGTGACAGCCCGTATCTCAGGGTCGATTTCGGGAATGGGCGCGATGCCCTCAAGCAGCACTTTCATATACATGCCCGTGCCCCCCACGAGGATGGGGACGGCCCCGCTTTTATGGCATTGCTCTATTTCGCTGCGCGCCGCTTCGGCCCAGCGCGCGGCTGAGCAGGCCTCGCCGCCGTCCCACGATCCAAACAGGCGATGTTCGATCCCGCCCATTTCCGCTTCGGTTGGCCGGGCGGAGAGCACGGCGAGGTCGCTGTACACTTGCGCGCTGTCAGCATTTAGGATCACCGCCCGTTTGCTGTCAGCGCCGCCGCCCACTTCGATGGCCTGCGCGAGTTTTACCGCAAGCGCGCTCTTGCCGCTCGCGGTCGGGCCTGCGATGAGCGCGACCGGGCGCTGCGGCGCTGTTTCTTCGGGAGACTTCTTCGTGGTCATCGCGCGCCTGATAGCAGACATGCTGAATTGGGAAATACATCTCAAACAAATGGCGAATGGACTGTTGGCAGTCGAAGACTTGGATGTCGGCTTTGATGTGGTGCGGACGCCCGACGGTGGCAGTGAGCTTTTGGAGCTGCAGTTCGGCTCGATCGAGCCCGCGATTGTGTTCAACGCGATCAAGCATCACTTTGGAGCCTGTGATTGCGTTGTCAGCTCCGGTGGATTTCAAATGCCCCGCGTCTTTATCTCCGACATGGACTCCACGATGATCGGGCAGGAATGTATCGATGAGCTGGCCGATTATGCGGGGCTGAAGGATCACATCGCCGCCATCACTGAGCGCGCGATGCAAGGCGAGCTCGATTTTGAAGATGCTCTGCGTGAGCGAGTGGCGCTGCTTGAAGGCCTTCCGGAAAGCGACATCACACGTTGCCTTGAAGAGCGTATCCGGCCCAATCCCGGCGCCCGCGTGCTGGTGCAGACGCTCAAAGCGCGCGGGTGCGAGACGGTGCTGGTGACCGGCGGCTTCCATCACTTCGCTGATGTGGTGGGAGAACAGATCGGATTTGACCGGGTCGTGGGCAACCGGCTCGAAGTTGCAGGCGGCAAGCTTACCGGGAAGCTCGAAGGGCCGATTGTCGATAGTCAAGCAAAGCGCCGTGTCCTTGAAGAGCGCGTCGCGCTGGCGGGCGAGGGCGCGATCAGTGTCGCGATCGGTGATGGGGCTAACGATATTCCGATGATTGAGGCTGCCACATATGGAGTAGCCTATTGCGCCAAGCCGGCGGCGCGCGCAGCGGCGGATGGTCGGATTGAAAGCGGCGATTTGAGCGCCTTGCTCAGCCTGCTTGGCGTGCCGAAGTCCGATTTTATCGCCGACTGAATCAGGGCGTTGCGCGACCAAGTGACATTTGAGTGCGGTGAGTTGCCTTTGCGGGTGTAAAAAAGGTTTTGATAAGGAACCGGAATGCGTTATTTACATTAATGTAAGTAAGGGCGTTTAAGAGCGGCCCGGTAAACCAAAATGCACAAGATACGGATCGCACACAATGGCCAATAAAGACTACACCACGCTCCACGCCGCTGACGGAACCGTGTTGCGCCATAAGGATCGCCCCGAACTGCGGTACCGCCCCGTGCGGGCGGTGAAGAATTTTCAGAAGCTGATGAAGAACAAGGAAGACACCAACGCTGTCTTCAAGATCTTCGAATCGCTCCCCGGTGGACGCTTTATGGAGCGGGTTGAGTCGCTGGCGATGTCAGAGCGCGGTGAGCATCTGCGCCGCACTGAGCCGTTTCTGCCCGAAATCCTCGATAACCACGCCGCGCTTCGTCAAACACCCAAGGGCAGCTTGGCGCATGCCTATTGCGACTTCATGGAAACCGAAGGCCTCAGCGCTGCTGGACTTGTCGCTGAGCAGGAGAGCCTTGGCCGCGCCAAATATGACGATGTGGTCCAGTGGTTTGCTGAGCGCTCGCGCGACACGCACGATCTGTTTCACGTCCTGACCGGCTATGGCCGCGATGCGCTGGGTGAGCAATGCGTGTTGCTGTTTACCTATGGCCAGTCCCCCTCGCACGGGCACTTGCTGATCGGTTATGCCGGTGCAGCCAATATCAAAAAACAGGTTTGGGGCAGCAAAGCGCCGATCATGGGCGCTGTTCAGCAGGCCCGCGCAACTGGCAAGGGTGCGCCCACGCTGATCGAACAGCCGATCCGTGAATTGCTCGCCCGCCCGCTGGACGAGGTCCGCAAGGCGTTGAACATCGGTGAGCCGACGCAGTATCGCGAATGCCACCGTGTCTGGCGCAGGGAAGGCTTGGACCCGTTCAACCTGCTTGCGAGCGAACCGGCTGACGCGGAGGCGATGGCCGCCTGACGCGCGCGCCGTCAGAGCCAGCTTGAAATCTGGCTCAGCGGCTTCTTCTTGATCGCCTTGGCCGGGACGCTCGCATCTGCGCTGGGACGGCCTACGACAACAATCATCAGTGGTTTCTCCCATTCGGGCCGTCCACACGCCTCGCGCAGGAAGCCCATGGGAGAGGGGGTGTGTGTCAGCGTCGCCAGCCCCGCCTCATGCAGGCAGGCGATCAGCATTCCGCACGCGATGCCGACGCTTTCGTTGACGTAGTAATTCTGCGTCTTGCCATCTTCTTCAATACCGCCTTTGCGCTGCGCAAAGACGACAATGAGGTAGGGCGCGGTTTCCAAAAAGGGCTTGTCCGCATCCGTGCCCAGATCGGCCAGCGCATCGAGCCATTCATCGCTCGCTTTTGCGTCTGCGCCGTCAGCGCCGTAAAAGCGGCGTTCTTCCGCCTCAGCCGCTTCGCGGATCGCGCGTTTCTTGGCGGCGCTTTCCACCACGGCGAAATGCCATGGCTGGTGATTAGCCCCATTGGGCGCGGTGCCCGCCGCTTCAATCGCAGCTTCGATCACGCCGCGCGGCACGCTTTCATCACAGAAATAGCGGCAGGTACGCCGCTTTTTCATCGAGTCCCGAAATCGCCGTGCACGCGCGAGGCTCTCAGCCTCTGGCAATGGGTCGAGGGAGTAAGGAACAGTGTCATGATCACGCATGGGTCATGTCTATCGAGGCTTGTGCAGGATTTGTGAAGTGGACTGTTAATTGACATCGCTGTAAATACGCTGCTTGGAGGAAGAGAACATGGCCACCACCACTCGCCTGATTGACCGCCCGTTGGTGGCGCCTGAGCGCCGTATCTCAGGCTTTCAGCCGCGCCGCGTGTTGCATCACTTCGGCAAACTGGTGGACGACAAGGAAGACACCGAGCAGGTGTTCCACATTATTGACGCGACCAAAGGCCGGGTCAGTCATAAGCAGGGCTGGGACTTTATCCGCTCAGACGCAGGCCAGCGCTTCATACAGTCGGGAGAGGACTTGCCCGCGCTGCTCGATGATCACGCACGCTGGGCCGAGTGCGCGCATGACAGTGTCGCGCGGCGCTATATCGCCTTTATGGAGCGAGAAGGGCTGACAGCGCGCGGGCTGGTTGAGGAAAGCCACAAATGGGCACCGTCCGAAGCGCGGCCCCACGATCTCACCGAATGGTATTTTGAGCGGCTGCGCGACACGCATGATCTGTTTCACGTGCTGACGGGCTATGGCCGTGATGCTCTGGGTGAGGCCAGCCTGCTGGGTTTCAGTTATTCGCAGAACCACAACAAAGGCCTGCTGTTCATCGCGTATGCGGGTGCGCATCAGATCAAGAAGGTCTCCGGCACCGCCGCCCCGCTCTTCGCCAGTGTGCGCGAAGGTCAGCGCCTTGGCAAAGCGGCGGCGAAAATCGCGCATGAGGATATCGAAGCCTTGATGCATGAGGATATCGATGCCGCGCGCGACCGGCTGAATATCGGGAAACCGGTGATTTACCGCGAATGCCTCAAAACGCTGGCAGCAGAAGGCAATATCGAGGCCTATGTCGGCGATGCTGATCCGCAGGCAGCCTGAGCGTCAAACCTGCGCGGGATCGGCGGACACCTTCATCCGCCGGATCGTGACCACCGCAATCACAATCGCAACCAGCGAAAAGCCTGCCGCCATAAGATAGGGCGCGCCGGGGAAATAGAGCCCGACATCATCGGCATAGGCACCGAACACTGATGTCATGATCAGCGGGCCGATTATGCTCGTAATGCTCATTGCGCTCGCCACAGCGCCTTGCAGTTCGCCTTGCGAATCGCCCGCTATCCGCTCGCTCATCATTTGTTGCAGCGAGGGAAAGGTCAGACCGCCCAGTCCGCCAAAGATGATCCCGACAATCATCATCCAGCTCGCATCAGCAAACGCGAACAGGTAGTAAGCGGGCAGCGCAAGCGCAAAGCCCAACAGCGCGCTGCGCGCCGGGCCGACCTTGGCAATCACCACGCCGGTCAGCCCGCCTTGCACGACTGCAACGATCACACCGAACAGCGCCACGCTTAGCCCGATTTCGCGCTCACCCCAGCCAAGCACCAATTGCGTGTGATACGACCAGACCGACATCTGCGCCTGGCCTGCGAGCTGCGCGAAGAAGATCACTATGATAAAGCCCAGCACAACAGGATAGCGGCTCATCTGGATCAGCGTGCCCAGCGGATTGGCGCGGGCGAGCGTGAAGCTGCGCCGGCGCTCTGGCGCGAGTGTTTCTTTAAGGATGAAATATCCCAGGATCGCGCCGCAAATGCCGAGCACCCCGGCGGCAAAGAACGGCAAGCGCACGTCATATTCGCCCAGCAATCCGCCGATGGCAGGGCCGATGATGAAGCCGCTTCCGCCGGCGGCTCCCATAATGCCGAACAGCTTGCCGCGATCCTGAGCGCTGGCGACATCCGCGATGCAAGAATTCGCCGCAGCCCAACTCGCACCCATGATCCCGGAGATGACCCGCCCCACAAACAGCCAGAACAAAGTCGGCGCCAGCGCCATGATCAGATAATCAATGCCCAGCACAAGTAGCGTGATCAGCAGCACAGGGCGCCGCCCATAGCGGTCTGACAGGCCCCCGATGATCGGCGCGAACAGGAACTGCATCAGCGCATAGGCAAACAGCAACCAACCACCGATTTCAGCGGTGCGATCCAGCCCCATTCCGGTGATTTCTTCAAGCAGTCCGGGCAAGACCGGCACAATCAGCCCGATCCCGACCATGTCGATAAACACGATCAGCGCGACCACGAACAATGTCGATGTGGTTGCGGGGTTTGGGTTCTGGGCTGGCGGAGCGACCGGTTCGCTCATCGATCCGCTTTCGGGATAACGAATTTGAGGCCGGACCATGTCTCGTCGACCGCGCATTTCTTGGTGTCGATGAAGCCGGCGGCATGGCCAGCGGCTCGTACCGCTGTCTGATCAATCTGGGTGGCGAGGCGGGAGGTTTTCTTGGGCCAACTCACCCACACTTGCCCGTCCTTCGCGATAACAGGCCGCAACAGCGCAAGCCGCTCTTCTAGATCAGCTTTGGTCGTTACGAATAAATGGGCTGCATGAAGACCGTCTTCAGCGGCATTAACTTCGGTCAGATCAAGCTTGGCCTCAGCAATGTCCGCGCGGATCGTGTCGGGCATGGCGTCAAACCACACACGCATACCGCTTTTCAGCGTGAGCTTCTTGGCTGTTGGTGTGCCTGAGTAGCCCGCCGGCATAATTTTAGCCTTCCATCCAGTCTCGGAAGAAACCCTCATGGGCCTCGCGCAATACGTCAAGCGATAGGCCCAAAAGACTGTCGCCGCCGACAGTGCCGATACGGTGGAAGCCGACCATTTCCGCTTCGGCGATTTCGGGCCCTTCGGCGACTAGCAGGTTAAACAGATCCGCTTTGGCAGCCGGTACAGTCAGCACATAGCGCGCCTGATCCTCGCCAAACCACCATTGCGCCGCCGTGTAGGCTTCATGGCTGACAGTTTGCGCGCCTATGCCGCCTGCCAGCGCCATTTCGGCGAGCGCGACGGCTAGCCCGCCATCGGACAGGTCATGCACCGCGCTCAGCACGCCTTCATCAATCAGGCGGCGCACGATCTGGCCCGCGCCGCGTTCGGCCGAAAGGTCAACGGGCGGCGCGCGGCCTTCGTCGCGGCCGTGGACCACATCGAGCCAAAGCGATTTGCCCAGATGCGAGCGGGTCGGGTCAGGCCGGGCCCAGAATTCAGGCGCAATCAGGTAAATCGCATCGCCTTCGGCTTTGAAGGCGGGCGTCACCATTTTGCTGGCGTCGTCCAGAATGCCCACCCCGCCAATCGCTGGCGTGGGCAGGATTGCCGAGCCGCCACCGGTCGCCTTGCTCTCATTGTAAAGCGAGACATTGCCTGAGACGATCGGGAAATCGAGCGCGCGACAGGCATCGCCCATGCCTTCCAATGCGTGGACGAATTGGCTCATAATCTCAGGACGCTGCGGGTTGGCAAAGTTGAGGCAATTGGTCACCGCCAAAGGCCGCGCGCCGACTGCGCAGATATTGCGATACGCCTCAGCAATCGCCTGTTTGCCGCCCTCATAAGGGTCCGCAAAGACATAGCGCGGGGTGCAATCGGTGCTGATCGCGAGCGCCTTGTGAGTGCCGTGGACCCGCACCACCGCCGCATCACCGCCGATCTGGAGTGTGTCGGCCATGACCTGACTGTCATATTGCTCGGCAATCCAGCGCCGCGAGGCGAGATTGGGGCTGGCCATGAGCTTGAGCAAGTCCGCCCCCGGATCGTCAGTGTTCGGCACATCCTTCATCGGCGCGATACCGGCCCAAGCGGTGTAATCCGCTTTGGAGAGGTAGGGGCGGTCATATTCGGGTGCGTCCGCGGCGAGGGGGCCTAGCGGGATGTCGCACACGACCTCTCCATTCCACTCAAGCACCATGTGCCCGCCGTCTTCCTGCACGTCTGTAACCTCGCCGATCACCGCGAAATCCAGCTCCCACTTGTCGAAGATCGCCTGAGCCATGGCTTCCTTGCCGGGCTTCAGCACCATCAGCATGCGCTCCTGGCTCTCGCTCAGCATCATTTCATAGGGCGTCATGCCCTCCTCGCGGCACGGCACTTTGTTCATGTCGAGCCGGATGCCAGCCTTGCCATTGGTCGCCATTTCGACGCTGGAGGACGTGAGGCCCGCTGCGCCCATGTCCTGAATCGCAACGATGGCGTCGGTCGCCATCAGCTCAAGGCACGCCTCGATCAGCAGCTTTTCGGTGAACGGATCGCCGACTTGGACCGTTGGCCGCTTCGCCTCGGCGTCTTCTTCGAAGTCCGCGCTCGCCATGGTCGCGCCGTGAATCCCGTCGCGCCCGGTCTTGGAGCCGACATAGACAATCGGATTGCCCACGCCTGAGGCTGCGGAATAAAAAATCTTGTCCGCATCCGCGACGCCCACAGTCATGGCGTTGACAAGGATGTTACCATCGTAAGCGGGATGAAAATTGGTCTCGCCGCCTACGGTGGGCACGCCCACGCAATTGCCATAGCCGCCAATGCCGGACACCACGCCTTGCACCAGATGCTTCATCTTGGGGTGATCCGGTCGGCCAAAGCGCAGCGCGTTCATGTTCGCCACAGGCCGCGCACCCATGGTGAAGACATCGCGCAGGATGCCGCCAACCCCGGTCGCCGCGCCCTGATACGGCTCTATGTAAGACGGGTGGTTGTGGCTCTCCATCTTGAATATGGCAGCCTGACCGTCCCCAATATCGATGACGCCCGCATTCTCACCGGGGCCGCAGATCACCCATTCTGCCTCTGTCGGGAGCTTCTTGAGGTGCAGGCGGCTCGACTTGTAAGAGCAGTGCTCAGACCACATGACCGAGAATATTCCGAGCTCAACAAGGTTCGGCTCGCGGCCCAGGCCGGCCAGAACGCGCTCATATTCCTCGGGGGAGAGTCCGTGGGACTCGACGATATCAGGTGTAATCTCGCTCATGCGCAAAGCGCATAGGTCAGGCGCTTGGAGCCGCCAAGCCGCCCGCGCGCACAAAATACCGATTCTCCCCGACCCACGCCGCAATCGCAGTCAGCACGCCGAACGCGATGAGCGGTTGGATCAGGAATAACAGGGTCACGCCGTCTGGTTCTGGCCCGAACCAATTGATTGCCTGAAACAGCAGCAGCGTCCCAATCAGCACCATCGGCGGCCCAACCGGCCCGCGTGATCGGCGTAGGTAGAAGAAAAACGCGGCCAAAGTGATGCCCACTTCAAGCGGGATCAGGATCTCAGGGTGATTCCACAGGCCAAGCCCATAGCGCGCTTCGCCCCCTGCGATCGTAAGATCAGGCCGGTGCGCGACCCAATCCAGAATCCAGTGCGACAGGACGACGACGCCCGCCAGCAACCCGGCATTCGCGTTGCGCTGCCAAAGCGTGACCACCAGCGCAAAGCCCAGCGCCCAGATCGCGCTGCCGGCCAGGCTGTGCGTGAAGGGGTAATAATACAGGTCGAGCGGCACCATTTTCGTGATGCCCGGCTCAATCCCCACTTTTTCCACGCCGACAATCGCAAGGCCGAAAAAAGCCCAGTCCACCAGTTGCGCTGCGACAAAGACCGTCCCCAGCTTTGGCGCGCGCGGTCCGAGAGAAGCGGCGACAAAAGCCGGTGCAAAATGACCGATGAACATGTGTGTTGCGCGCCCCCTGACATTCTTTCTGAAGCGCTATCGCTTGATTTTGAGCGTTGCGAAAGTGGCAATTGCCGATGTTGTGCCGGTTGCGAACGCGCCCCAACATATATCCAGCACGCTGATCTGGGTCGCCCAGACCTTGAATACGGCTTGGCTGGTGAGGTCAAATGTCGCGTAGCACAGCCCTCCCAACAAAGCACCATTGAGGAGCGCGCTGGTCCATCGACCGCTCTCTAGCCCCGGCTTTACCGCGAACCACATCATGCCAATGAGATAGAGAACATAGAACACGCCAGCGGCAACCATATTGAAGTCTTCCGCCATGATCTCGCCTATGATTGGGCGGTACAAGTTGGGCCCGGCCCAGCTCAGCCACATGGCGTCCAGAGTGCCAAACACGATGGCAGCGATGCCGAAGGCGATCAGATATTTTGTCATTTGTCATTTCCCTAAGGGTCCGCAGCCTTGACCGGTTGGCCGGGCGCGGTCATTGCTCCGACGCATGGACGAGGGAAACGGTTCCGCCACACATGGCGATGACATCGCTGGAATGAGCTTTGAAGAGGCGCTTGGCGCACTTGAAGGCATTGTGCAGCAATTGGAGCGCGGCGATGTGCCGCTGGACCAATCGATCACGCTGTATGAGCGTGGCGAAAAGCTGCGCGCGGCGTGCCAGAAACGGCTCGATGCAGCGCAAGCCCGGATCGAGAAAATCGTGACCAGCGCAGACGGTAAGCCGAGCGGCACAGTGCCGCTTGATAGCGGGGGCCAAGCCGATGCTGGTCGGGATTGAGGGGGATGTGCTCAAAGATGGGCTGAAGCGTGTCCAGCGCGAAGTAGACGGCGTGTTTGACAGCTTCATGCCCGTTCCATCGGACACCAGCGCGCGCCTTGTCGAAGCGATGCGCTATGCCGCGATTGGTGGCGGGAAGCGCGTGCGGCCGCTGCTGGTGGTCAGCACAGCGTGTTTGTTTGGAGTCGATCGTGCCTGCGCTCTGAACGCTGGCACCGCGATTGAGGCGATCCATGTCTATTCGCTGATCCATGACGATCTGCCCTGTATGGACGATGACGATCTGCGCCACGGCAAGCCGACGCTGCATCATGAATTCGATGAAGCCACCGCCGTGCTCGCGGGTGATGCGCTGCACGCGCTTGCCTTTGAAATCCTCGCTGATCCGAAGACCCATTCCGATCCTTACACGCGCGTTGAACTGATCAAGACACTGGGCAGCGCGAGCGGCATGGCCGGAATGGCGGGCGGTCAGATGATGGACATGGTCGCAGACGAAGAAGGCGTGAATTACGACCTTCGCGACATCACCCGGCTGCAACAGCTCAAGACCGGCGCTTTGCTTGCGGCGAGCGTTGAGATGGGCGCGATCCTTGGCAAGGTGCCCCCGGAAGGCCGCACGCATCTAAGAGCCTATGCGCGTGACATCGGGCTTGCCTTCCAGATTGCGGACGATCTGCTCGATGTGACCGGCGATGCTGACAAAGCGGGCAAGGCGCTGCGCAAGGATGAAGGGCAGGGCAAGCAGACCTTCGTAACGCTGATGGGCGTGGACAAGGCCCGCGAACAGGCGCGCGCGCTAGTCGATCAGGCGATTGCGCATCTGGGCTCGCACGGCTCGGAAGCTGATCTGCTGCGTGCACTGGCCAGCTTCATTGTGGAGCGCGACCGGTGAGGGACGCGCTGGCCCTTGCTGCCCTCATAGCGGTGGCTGCATGCGCTGCTGGCACCTCCGAGGAGCCTCAGGAACAGCCGGACACGGCGAGCGGCCAGTCGGCGCCCGACGCCTCTACCCCGCAATCAACGCAAGCCGCTTCAAACCTGCCTGACGCCTGCGAACGCGATGCCAACAGCCAACTTGCCTGTTTCCTCAATACCTTTGAGCTTGAGCAATGCGACGGCACAACCGCGCTAAGCTCCATGTTCAAGGACACTGAGGCCGAAGGAACCTATGAGCATGTGACGCTCTTTGGAGTTTCGGACGTGTGTCTCGACGAGCTGAAAGGCAAAGCGCTCACCCGGGGATTGCGAGAGAATGATCGCGGCGAATTTGCAGGCGAAATTGAGAGCGGCTATCGCGAAGCTCTGATCATCGGAATGCAAACGTCAAAAGATGGCACGGTGATCCAATGGGAGAGAACCAAACCATGATCACCCGTCAGTCAGAGAGCCGTGCATGAGCCGCCGCGTTGGGATTTACCCGGGCACGTTTGATCCGATCACTTTGGGCCATGCCGATATCATCCGGCGCGGATCAAAGCTGGTGGACTGGCTGATCATCGGCGTGACGACCAATCCATCGAAGAACCCGATGTTCTCCACCGAAGAACGCTTTGCCATGGTTGAGCGTGAGGTGAAGAATTTAGGCCTAGGCAACGTCGAAGTGGTCGGGTTCAATTCGCTGCTGGTCAAATTCGCGCAGCAACAAGGCGCCAGCGTCATCATTCGCGGACTGCGCGCGGTCGCCGACTTTGAGTATGAATACCAGATGGCGGGCATGAACCAGCAGCTGGATGAAGAGGTTGAAACCGTTTTTCTGATGGCCGATGTGTGCCTGCAACCCATCGCCTCCAAGCTGGTGAAGGAGATCGCGATGTATGGCGGTGAAATCTCCAAATTCGTCAGCCCTCCCGTTGAAACAGACGTGCTCGCGCGGGTTGAGGTGATCGGGAAAAAGGGCGATCTGTGAGCAGTACGCGCGCCATTCATTGAAGTGTCAGCCCGCTTGCGTTAGGCCGCGCCCCTGACTTTCAATGATGGATTGATGAACATCGAATGCTGCGACTATTTCTTACTGGGTGTGCCGCGAGTTTTGCACTGGCACTGACATCAGCTCCCGCGCTCGCTCAGGATAGCGATCAGGCTCAACCAAACGCGCCGGAAGTTGTAGAAGGTGCGCAAGAAGCTGCCGAGGAAGCGGGGGAGGCAGAGGCTACTCCTGCCCCGGCTGTCCGTTCCTATCCGCCGATCAATTATGATGCGAACGCCGATTTGGATGATATCTGGGTGCTGGACCTCTCGAACGGTCAGCGGATCAAAATCCGC
Organism: Pseudomonadota bacterium; assembly: GCA_039815245.1. Lineage (GTDB taxonomy): Bacteria > Pseudomonadota > Alphaproteobacteria > Sphingomonadales > Sphingomonadaceae > Erythrobacter. The sequence continues at coordinate 257,062 of JBCBZR010000001.1, forward strand.
CTGATGGACGAATGGGCGCCGACCCATGTTGAGCGCATCAAGACACTGACGCGTGAGGGTTTTTATGACGGCATCATCTTCCACCGTGTGATTGACGGCTTTATGGCCCAAGGGGGCGATCCCACCGGCACAGGGCAGGGCGGATCACAGCTTCCCGATCTCAAGGCCGAGTTCAACCCAATGCCACATGTGCGCGGCTCGGTCGCCATGGCGCGCGCGTCAGAGGAAGACAGCGCAAACAGCCAGTTCTTCATCGTCTTCTACCCGCGCTTCAGCCTCGACAAGCGCTACACTAATTTTGGCCGTGTGATCGAAAACATGGCCGGGGTGGACGCTATCAATCTGGGCGAACCGCCGTCCCAGCCAACGCGCATTCTGCAAGCCTCGCTCGCCAGCGACAACAAGCCCGTGCCTGCGCCACAAACAGCGCCGCGCATTGAGCAGGATATCACCGCTGACCTGCTGAGCGCCCCGCTGGAGCAGCAGTAAGGGGACCGCCCCGTCTCCTCGAAGCCGGGGCTTCTGTGCCAGTGAGCGGGCTTTTCAACGTGGTTTCCGCCTGCGTAGGAACGCGTTAGAGGCGAACCATGCGCATAGACCTCTTCGACTTCGAGCTTCCGCAAGACCGCATAGCGCTGCGGCCCGTGCGCCCGCGCGATGCGGCCAAGATGCTCCTTGTGCGCGGCAGCGAAGCCGCGTTTGAAGATCGCGGCGTGCTTGATCTGTCCGGCCTGCTGGAGCCAGGCGACGTGCTCGTCTTCAATGACACCCGTGTGATCCCGGCCCAGCTCGAAGGGCGGCGCGCGGGAGGCGAGGCGCGGATTGGCGCGACCCTTCACAAGCGGCTTGATTTGCGGCGCTGGCAGGCCTTCGTCCGCAATGCGAAGCGCGTCAAAGTGGGCGATCAGTTGGTCTTTGGCGGCGGCGTGACCGCCATAGCTGAAGAGCGCCATGGCGATGGTTCGCTAACGTTGGCCTTTGAAGGGGAAGAGCCGGTCGAAGTCCTGCTTGACCGCGCGGGCACCATGCCATTGCCGCCTTATATTGCGCAAAAGCGCGGCGTGGATGAGGCGGATCGCGAAGACTATCAGACCATGTTTGCCAAACAGGATGGAGCGGTCGCTGCACCGACCGCATCGCTCCATTTCACGCAAAGACTGGTCGATGCGCTAGATGCGCGCGGTATCCAGCGCGAGACGCTGACACTGCATGTCGGCGCGGGCACATTCCTGCCGGTCAAGGCGGACGACACCGATGATCACAAAATGCACTCGGAATTCGGGCGGATTGAGGCGGCGAGCGCCGCGCGACTGAATGCAGCGCGCGCAAAGGGTGGACGGATCGTCGCGGTCGGCACAACCGCGCTGCGCTTACTGGAAAGCGCGGCGACGAAGAATGGCGTGGTCGAGCCGTTTGCAGGCGACACCGATATTTTCATCACGCCCGGCTACACCTTCCGCGCCGTCGATGGCCTGATGACCAATTTTCACTTGCCCAAGTCCACGCTGATGATGCTGGTCAGTGCTTTGATGGGCCGCGAACGCATGATGGCGGCATACGCCCATGCCATTGCGCATGAATATCGCTTTTATTCCTATGGTGACTCCTCGCTCCTGCTGCCCTAGCGCATGGGACACATGGCTGAACCCATCCTCTCCATTCGCGGCCTGTCCAAGGTGTATAAGGGCGGCACCAAAGCGCTCGACGATGTCAGTCTAGACATTCAACCGGGCGAGATATTTGCGCTGTTAGGGCCGAACGGGGCGGGCAAGACCACGCTGATCGGTGCGGTGTGCGGCCTGGTGCGGCCCAGCGCGGGAACCATCACCGCCTTTGGCCATGATCTGGCGAACGATTGGCGACGCGCGCGGGCGCGGATCGGTTTGGTGCCTCAAGAGCTTTCAACCGACATGTTTGAAACCGTGCAGCGCACGGTCGCCTATTCGCGCGGTCTGTTTGGGTATCCGCCTGATGCGGGCCGGATCGAGGAAATTCTGCGCTCCCTCAGCTTGTGGGAAAAGCGCGCGAGCCAGATACGTGAGCTTTCCGGGGGCATGAAACGCCGCGTGCTCATCGCCAAAGCGCTCGCGCATGAGCCTGAGCTGTTGTTTCTCGATGAGCCGACAGCGGGCGTGGATGTCGAACTGCGCAAGGGCATGTGGGAGCAGATTGCCGCTCTGCGTGAGCGCGGGACCACGATCATTCTCACCACGCACTATATTGAAGAGGCTGAATTGATGGCGGACCGGGTGGGTATCATCCGGGGTGGGCGCATTTTGATGGTCGATGACAAGGCGACGATGATGCAGCGGCTTGGCAACACTGAAGCGATCATCACGCTGGCTGAGCCGCTCGCCGAGCTGCCGCCAGCCATCGCCGGTTTCCCGGTGGAACTACGCAACGATGGAACTGAGCTCTGCTATCGCGGCGGCAGCGGAGAGGGCGGCGGCCGGGCGGAAGTCGCCGCGCTGACCAAGGCGCTGTTCGGAGCCGGTGTGGATTACACTGGCATCGATATCCACGATTCCTCGCTCGAAGACATCTTCGTTGATCTGGTGGGCCGCGAAGAAGAGGCGTCAGCATGAGATTCAACTTTCGCGGCGCATGGTCAATCTACACGCGAGAACTGATGCGCGCTGTGCGCACGGCGTTCCAATCCATCCTCGCGCCGGTCCTTACGACCTCGCTCTATTTTATCGTGTTCGGCAGCGCGATCGGCAGCCGGATGGAGCCGATTGGCGGGGTGGAATACGCCGCTTTTATCATCCCCGGCCTGCTCATGCTCACTCTGCTGGGTGAGACGACCAGCAATTCGAGCTTCGGCATCTATATGCCGCGCTTCACCGGCACGATCTACGAATTGCTGTCCGCTCCCGTCGGTGTGGCTGAAACGCTGATCGGCTTTGTCGGCGCGGCGGCGACCAAGAGCCTGATCCTCGCTGCGATCATCCTTGGGACAGCGACCCTCTTCGTGGAATACGAGATCAAATATCCACTGCTCGCGGCGGGCTATATCATGCTGGTCGCGGCCAGTTTCTCGCTGTTTGGCTTTATTCTCGGTATCTGGGCAGACAGTTTTGAGAAATTGGGAATTATCCCCGTTCTCATCCTCACCCCGCTTACCTTTCTGGGTGGCACATTCTACTCGCTCGATATGCTGCCAGCCCCGTGGGACACGATTGCGCTCGCTAATCCGATTGCGTTTCTGGTCAGCGGTTTGCGCTGGACCTTTTACGGGACATCGGATGTCTCAATCGGCGTATCGCTGGGCCTGACCCTCGGCTTTCTGGCGCTGTGTGTCACTGTGATTGCGCTGATCTTCAAGACCGGGTGGCGTCTGCGCGAATGATTGATGCCACAAGCAGTGCGACAGGCGAGCGATTCGCCTTCAAACTTCACGCCACCGATGGCCGTGCGCGTCGCGGCACGATCACGATGCAGCGCGGGACTATTGAGACGCCGGCCTTTATGCCGGTCGGCACCGCTGCGACTGTCAAGGCGATGAAGCCGGAAGCGGTGCGCGCGCTGGGCGCGGACATCATTCTGGGCAACACCTACCATTTGATGCTGCGGCCGGGAGCCGAGCGGATGGCGCGGCTAGGCGGGCTCCATCGCTTCATGAACTGGCCGCGCCCGATCCTGACGGACAGCGGCGGCTATCAGGTGATGAGCTTGTCTGACTTGCGCAAGCTCACTGAGACCGGCGTCGAATTTCGCAGCCACCTCGACGGGTCAAAGCACATGCTGACGCCGGAGCGCTCGATGGAAATCCAGCGTCTGCTCGGTTCTGACATTGTGATGGCGTTCGATGAATGCCCGCGCGCCGATCGCCCGCGTGATGAGATTGCCCAGAGCATGGAGCTATCGATGCGCTGGGCCAAACGCAGCCGGGAGGGCTTTGATGCGGGTGCAGACCATGCGAGCCGCGCGGCCTTGTTTGGCATCCAACAAGGCGCGCTGGATGAAGGTTTGCGCCAAATCAGCGCGGACAAGCTGATCGATATTGGCTTTGATGGCTATGCAGTTGGCGGGTTGGCCGTGGGGGAGGGGCAGGAGGCGATGTTTGGCGTGCTTGATTACGCGCCCGAGCAATTGCCCAAGGATCGCCCGCGCTATCTGATGGGGGTCGGCAAGCCCGATGATCTGGTCGGCGCGGTTGAGCGTGGGATCGATATGTTCGATTGCGTCCTCCCGACGCGATCCGGGCGCAACGGGCAGGCCTTCACCTGGAACGGCCCGATCAATCTGCGCAATGCGCGCTTTGCCGAAGACGTCGAGCCACTCGATGCCTCCAGCAACAATCACACCTCACGCACCTATTCGCGCGCTTACCTGCATCACCTGATCAAATCCGGAGAAATACTGGGTGCCATGCTGGTGACCGAGCACAATTTGGCATTTTATCAGAGCCTGATGCAGAAAATGCGTGATGCGATAGTATCTGGGCGTTTTGCGCAATTCGCGAGCGACTTCCGACACAAGTATTTTGAAACAAGTTCTTGAATTGGGAGCCTTGCTTTATATTGTGGGCTCTTGATCAGCAGGGGTCTTTTTGAATGTTGGGTATTGGTACGGCGCATTGGCGCCACGCAGTTTGTGCGCTTGGCGTGTTGGCGTTCGTTTGCACTCCGTTGAACGCAGAAGAAGACGTTGACGCGGGCTCTGAGGATCAGGCTGGCGAGGCAGCCAAACCAAGCCAAGGCGGGCAAAAGACAGCGTCCAGCTTTGGCAGTCGCGCCGCTATTCTCAGCATCAGCCTCTCACCGTCAGGCAAAAAGATCGCCTATATCGGTCCAGACGCGAGCCATGGCGAGTATCTTAATATCGTTGATCTTGAAAATGGCGCGGCGGTCAAAACGATCAGCGCCAACAGTCAGAAGGTCGGCGATTTGTCTTGGTGCGAATGGGCCACGGAAACCCGGCTCCTGTGCCAGCTTGACGGCCGCGGCGAGACGGGCGGTGTGATCGTCCCGTTCGACCGGCTGTTCGCCATTGACGATGATGGGTCAGATGCCGTCCAAGTCAGCACTCGCCGATCAGTGCGCGCGCGAAATTTCAATCAATTCGGCGGCGATGTTGTTGCGCTTGATGTTGAAGGCGAGGCTGGCTCGCTGCTGGTTACGCGCAACCACGTCAACGATAGTGCGCTGGCCTTGGTCTCATCCTCGGTCAACAGGACGGGTCTCGGCATAGACCTGCTCGATATCGAGACGAAGAAGCGCAAAACGCGTGAACGGCCCGATGAAAAGGCGGTGCGTTATATCGCGGATGACAAAGGGATCGTCCGGCTGAAAACCCGCATGCTGACTGAAGGGCTTGGCAATGACGCTGTGCAGTTCGTCTATCTATATCGGCCCGAGGGTGAGACGAAGTGGGAGCCGATGGGCAATGTGATCCTGGATGGTAAAAAGGTCAGCGATTTCGTTCCCCGCGCTGTCGATAACGCGCGCAATGTCGCGATTGGCTTTACTTCGCTGAACGGCTTTACCGCCCTTGCGGAGGTAGCGCTGGACGGCAGCGGTAAGGGCCGCATCCTGCTCGCGCGTGACGATGCCGATGTTGATGAGCTTATCCGGATCGGTCGCCAGCGCCGGGTGGTCGGCGCCAGCTACGCGACAGAAAAGCGCAACGTTGAGTATTTTGATCCTGAAATTGCAAAGATTGCGAGGGGTTTGAACAAGGCTTTGCCTAACCAACCACTGATCGACATTGTCGGGGCAAGCAGCGATGAAAACCGCCTGCTGATTGCGGCATCCAGTGATACCGATCCAGGGATGGTCTATCTGTTCGATAAGACATCGCGCAAGCTGGAGCCGCTGCTTCCGATGCGCGATATTCCGGCAGAACAGACGCTGGGTGCGATGAAGCCCGTGGTCTATCCGGCTAAAGACGGGACGCAGATCCCTGGCTATCTGACGCTTCCGGCAAACTCTGAAGGAAAGCGCCTTCCGGCAATTGTTCTGCCGCATGGTGGCCCAGCCGCGCGCGACTATTGGGGCTTTGACTGGCTGGTGCAGTTTTTCACCGCGCGCGGCTATGCCGTGATGCAGCCCAATTATCGCGGCTCTGCTGGATATGGCGCAGCGTGGTTTGGTCGCAATGGCTATCAGGCGTGGGATGTGGCGATCGGCGATGTGAATGACGCCGCCCGATGGATGGTCTCTGAAGGGATCGCTGATCCTGAAAAGCTCGCAATCGTCGGTTGGTCCTATGGCGGATACGCCGCGCTTCAATCGCAAGTGGTGGAGCCTGAACTGTTCAAGGCGGTCGCTGCCATCGCGCCCGTCACCGATTTGGAATTCCTGCGTCAGGACGCGCGCGGCTATGTGGGCTTTCGCGCACGGGACAAGCAATTGGGGAATGGCCCGCACATCGCCGCCGGTAGCCCAAAGCGTCATGCAGACAAGTTCAAAGCGCCCGTAGCCCTGTTTCACGGGACGTTGGACCTAAATGTTGAAGTCAAGCACTCCCGCGCAATGGCGCGCGAGCTGCGCAAGGCAGGCAAGACGGTGGCTTACACCGAATTCGAAGATCTTGAGCACAGTCTGAGAGACAGTCAGGCGCGCACACGGATGCTGGGTGAAATCGACGCCTTCCTGACCAAAGCCCTTGGGCGCTGATAAACGGCGAAGGCACTCGACAAATCGCAGCGTAAGAGGCAAGGCCGCGCGCATGGCTACCCCTCTTGTTTTGCCCGATGATTGCAAGGACATGACCGACGTTCGCAAGGGCGTCGATGCGACCGACCGTGAGCTGGTCGCGCTGCTTGATCGCCGCTTTGGCTTTATGCGCGCCGCCGCCCGGATAAAGCCGACGCGCGCTGCGGTGCGCGATGAGGAGCGTAAAGCTGCGGTGATTGCAGCGGCTGTCGCAGAGGCGGAGGCGCGCGGCATGCCCGGCGATGTGATCGCTGACATCTGGGAGCGCCTTGTCGAGGGTTCGATCGCCTACGAATTCGATGTTTGGGACGCGACGCGCACCTAATCAGCCGGGTTAAGGAAGCGCTCCAGCCGCGCCTCTTTCTTCTCTGGGTGCTTAGGCCCGGAACTGGCCGCCATTTTACGCACCCGCGCTTCCCACTTCGCGCCATTGCGCTCCACGCCGCCGCGCTTGATCTGGCCCATGGGCAAAATGCGCACCGGCTTAAATCCGGCGAATTCAAGGATCTGCTTTTTCCAGCGGTTGATGATCGCATTGCCGTGCGCCAAACGGTGGAAGAGCGGGGGCGTGTCCATGGTGATGATCACATCGGCAGAGCGTCCCACCATGTGTTTGTCCCACCACGTGTCTTGCTCGTGATAGGAAAAGGTGAAGCCCGGCAGCATGAGCCTATCGAGCAGGCCTTTGAGTTCTGCGGGTTCCGCCCCCCACCACATCGGGAATGCGAAGACCACATGGTCGCAGGCATCCAAGCGCTCCGCCATCGCAGCGATATCAGGCTCCCATTCCGTACGCTTGGCATAGCCATGACGCAGATGCGGCGAAAAGCTTAGATCGCGCAGAGCAACCTGATGGATCGTAGCACTGGGAGGCAGCGCCTTGGCGTAGACATCAAGCATATGAGTGCAATAGCGCCCAGTGTCAGGATGCCCATCGATCAGCAGCACGTTCATCGGCCTGCGTTCCCTCTTTCCAACTGCGGTTGAAGGGCTTTTGCATCACGGCGCACAAATGAAAAGGGCGGCCCCACAAGGCCGCCCCTTGATTTCTGAGTGCGATATTCGCTGATCAGCGCGAGTAGAACTCAACCACAAGGTTGGGTTCCATCGTCACTGGGTAAGGCACTTCGTCAAGCTTCGGCACGCGCGAGAAGGCGACCTTGTCATTGCCTTCAGGCACGACGTAGTCAGGGATTTCGCGCTCCGGCAGGCTCTGCGCTTCGATCACGAGCGCCATTTCCTTGGCCTTCGGGCCTAGGCTGATGACATCGCCCAGGTCGATGCGACGTGAGGCGATGTTGCACTTCACACCGTTCACATAGATGTGGCCGTGGCTGACGATTTGACGCGCGGAAAAGATCGTCGGCGCGAACTTGGCACGGTAGACGATCATATCAAGGCGGCGCTCCAGCAGGCCGATCAGGTTCTGACCGGTGTCACCCTTCATGCGGGTGGCGTCCTTGTAGGTGGAGCGGAACTGTTTCTCGGTCACGTCGCCATAATAGCCTTTGAGCTTCTGCTTGGCGCGCAGCTGAATGCCAAAATCGCTCATCTTGCTCTTGCGCCGCTGGCCGTGTTGGCCGGGACCGTAGGAACGCTTGTTGACTGGAGAATTCGGACGACCCCAAATGTTTTCACCCATCCGGCGGTCGAGTTTATACTTGGCGCTTTTGCGCTTCGACATGTGTCGTATCCTTCAAATATGCAGGCTCGCCCCAGCGGCGAGCATTTAACCCGGCATCGCTCCGCTGAGGCATTTCCTCAACGCGGCCACTGCTTCACCGGGGTGCAGGGCCATTTGCGAAGGCGCGCCAATAGCAGACGCGCCCATGCAGTCAAGTTTTGCGATGATCTTGCGCTCAGCCAAAGCCAAGACGCAAGAGCAAACGCCGCGCTACTGGCGGTAATACTGCTTCCATTCCGCGCGCGTCTTGCAAACCTTTGTGCGGCGCCGACTGCTCATATCGGCTGCGATGCGCTTGCAGATCTTTTTCTCTTCCTTCGCCTCTTTAACGTCCTCTTTGGCAGGCGCGGGTTTTTCCGCAGGCTCGGGCTCAGCTGCGAAAGCAGCGGTCGCTGCAATCGGGAGACAGGCGAGGGCAAGGGCTTGAATCAGGCGCATGATGGAAGTCTTTCGTGGGGATTACTTCGAGGGAGTTGGCTCATTAGCGGCTTTAACCACCTGTGGCCACGGGATTTTTTCTCCCAGTCGGTAAGCGTTAGCGCTTGTCGCGGTCCGCACGTCCAAGCGATGACAGGACCCCGCGCAGGGTGCGCACTTCCAGGTGGTTCCACCCCGGCTTGGTCAGCATGGTCCGCAAAGTTCGCCGCGTCGCCTCGGCGCGTGATGGCGGCAGAAAATAGCCTTTCGGCTCCAACATGGCTTCAAAATGCGCGATCAATCCGTCCAGTTCTTCCTGCGGGGCGGGTGGAAGATTGTCCTCTTCCACCGTCGGCTGAACGAGCGATCCCGTCCCCTCCGCCAATTCTCGCCCGATGCGCGACCATTCATAAGCGACCAAGATCACAGCTTGAGCCAGATTCAGCGAGCCGAACTCCGGATTGATCGGCACCGTCAGAATGTGCCGGGCGAGGGCCACATCCTCGGTTTCCAGACCAGAGCGCTCTGGCCCGAACAACACCGCATGGCGGCCGGGCTCGCTGTGAATGAGGCGTCCCGCCCCGTCTGCGCCGACCACGGGTTTCGTAACACCGCGTTTGCGCACGGTTGTCGCGTAGACATGCTCGCAATCGGCCACCGCATCCGCTGTCGTCGCAAAGACCTGCGCTTGATCGAGCACGATGTCAGCGCCCGCCGCAGCCGGTCCCGCTGAGGGATTGGGCCAGCCATCGCGCGGCTCAACAAGGCGCAGCTCAGTCAGGCCGAAATTGAGCATGGCGCGCGCAGCCTTGCCGATATTCTCGCCCAATTGCGGACGCACGAGGACGATGACGGGCTTGGCTGCGTCCACCGCGTTCACTCCTTTGCCGCTTCGGAGACGGTATGTGCGAACTCTTCAAAATCGCGCGCTTCGGAGAAATCGCGGTAGACCGAGGCAAAGCGGATATAGGCGACGGAATCGATCCCTTTGAGACCATCCATGACGAGCTCGCCAATCCGCGAAGAGGGCACTTCGGGATCTCCGGCGGTTTCAACCCGACGCTGGATGCCAGAGACAAGGCGATCGACCTGTTCATCGGTGACACCCCGCTTGCGGCAGGCGAGGGCGACGGAGCGTTGCAGCTTCGCTCGGTCAAAGGGTTCGCGGCGCAGATCACCGCCATCCGGACCGGCTTTGACAATTACAACCTCGCGCAGTTGGACCCTTTCAAAGGTCGTGAACCGCGCCCCGCAAGATGAGCACTGACGACGCCGGCGGATAGCTGTCCCATCTTCGGCGGGACGACTGTCTTTCACCTGCGTGTCTTCGTGAGCGCAGAACGGGCAACGCATGTGCGAGGGTTACTTCTTGATCCGCTGGTAGAAGGCAAAGCCTGCGCCCGCTGCCAGACCGAGTGGCAGGCTGATAATGGGCAGGAGCGCTCCAGCCACCGCGCCAATCGCCGCACCGGTCAAGACAGGCTTTGTTGAGGGATGATCCAGCCCACTCTTTGCCATGCCCGAAATCTCGATTTTGGCGTCTTCGACCCAGTCATTTTCCTGATCACTCATAAGGCTCTCACATTCCCGGATAGACGGGGAAATCAGCGCAGAGCTCGGCGACCCGGCCGCGCACGCTGTCTTCGATCTGCGCGTCCCCCTCAGGGCCGTTTTTCGAGAGGCCTTCGACCACTTCCGCGATCAATGCGCCGACTGTGCGGAATTCCATTGGGCCAAAGCCGCGCGTTGTGCCTGCCGGAGTGCCAAGGCGGATACCGCTGGTGACGAAGGGGGAGCGTGTGTCGAACGGAATGCCGTTCTTGTTGCAGGTCAGCCAAGCGCGATCGAGGCCTTTCTCGGCCGCCTTGCCAGTCACATCCTTTGCCGTGAGGTCCACCAGCATCGAGTGGTTGTCCGTGCCGCCTGAGCAGATGCGCAGGCCGTGCTCTTCAAGGCTGGCGGCAAGAGCGCGGGCGTTTTCGACGATACGGTGCGCGTAGGTCTTGAATTCGGGCTGCAACGCCTCGCGGAAGGCTACGGCCTTCGCCGCGATGACATGCACAAGCGGTCCGCCCTGAAGGCCGGGGAACACCGCCATGTTGAGCGGCTTTGTGTATTTCTCATCATTCCAAAGCATGATGCCCGAACGCGGCCCGCGCAGGCTCTTATGCGTGGTCGATGTCACGATGTCGCAATGCGGGAAGGGCGAGGGGTGCGCGCCGCCAGCAACGAGGCCAGAGATATGGCTCATATCGCACAGCAGGATCGCGCCCACTTCATCGGCAATCGCACGGAACGCGGCAAAATCCCACGTGCGCGAATAAGCGGTGCCGCCGCAGATGATCAGCTTTGGCTTATGCTCGCGCGCCGTGGCAGCGACCGCGTTCATATCGATCATCTCGTTGTCCTGTCGAACCCCATAGCTGACAGGGTTAAACCACTTACCGCTCATATTGACCGGAGAGCCATGTGTGAGGTGCCCGCCTGAATTGAGATCAAGGCCCATAAACGTGTCGCCCGGCTCAAGCAGAGCGAGGAAGACCGCCTGGTTCATCTGGCTGCCCGAATTGGGCTGCACATTGGCAAAGTTGCACCCAAACAGCTGCTTGGCGCGCTCAATCGCCAGCGTTTCGACCACGTCGGCATAGTCGCAGCCGCCATAATAGCGCTTTCCCGGATAGCCCTCGGCATACTTGTTGGTGAAGACACTGCCTGTCGCCTCCAACACTGCGCGGCTTGCGATGTTCTCGCTTGCGATCAGTTCGATCTTGTCGCGCTGGCGGCCCAGCTCTTTGCCAATCGCTGCGGCGATTTCAGGGTCGGCGGTGGCGAGATCGTCGTTCCAAAAGCCATTCATCGGATTGACGATATCTTGGGGCAAAGTGCTCATTGATGGGTCTCTATATGGTCAGGCAGAATAGGCGGATTGCCGAGTTTTGCGACGCGGCGCTGATGGCGTCCGGCGGGGTCGCCCTCGTCGGCAAATTCGGTGTTCAGAAACGTAGCTACGCAAGACTTGGCCATTTCGATGCCAATCAGCCGCGCACCCATGGCAATGGCGTTGGCATTGTTGTGCTCACGCGCAAGGGCAGCGGACAGCGGCTCCGACACAAGCGCACATCGCACGGCAGGGTGACGGTTGACGCTGATCGAAATGCCGATGCCTGACCCGCACAGCGCAACACCGAACTCGGCCGTCCCCTCCGCCACAACTTCAGCAAGCTTGTAGCCATAGTCGGGGTAATCGACGCTTGCCCCGTCTTCCGGTCCAAGGTCGGCAACTTCGTGCCCTTCCTCCATAAGCCACTCAGCAAGAGCAGCCTTTAGATCAGTGGCGGCGTGGTCTGATGCAATCGCGATACGCATGGCGATGCCCTAGGCCGATTGCGCGCAATTCTCTAGAGCGCCGAGCCAGTTTTTCGACCCCTGATTGCTGTATCAGGTGGTTGGCGCAGCGTTGGCGTTCGTCTTGTCCGTCAGATAGTCATTGAGGCGCTGCTGCAATTCCCTTTGCGCTGGCCCAAGCATAGAGAGCGATTCGTCCATGTAGCGCTGATTGGCGGCGGCAAAACTCTTCGAGCCCACAATGGCGGGGCTCAGTTCAAAATAACGCTGACCGCTCGGCGTGCGGACAAAGGCCAGAATGTCGCCCAATTCCTGCACGGTAAAGATGGTAGCATAGGCCTCCACCATGCCAGCCATGATATGCGGGATGTGGCGCCTCAACACCTGCTTGGAGCGTGCGGTGTAATCGTCGATCCAGTCATCGAGTATGGCAATCGCTCCGGGATCATCCTGCGGCAAGGACGGCTCAAGCGCGCTGCGCACCTGGCTGACGGTTTGATCCATCGTTGCAAAAAACAGGTCTTCGCGCGTCTGAACCGGGTAGCCCATCGCGACGATTTCATCAGCAATAGCCCGCGCAGCCGGATCGATATCGGGGTCTGGTATAAAGGCGAGCGGCGCGCTGTCTGCGGATAAAGGCGGAAGCGGCTCCGTGCTGAAATCCGGTTCTTCAGCAGGCTGTTCTGCGGCAGCGGGAATGGCAAGGCCAGCGCACATAAGAGCAAGGCCGAATTGTGTGAGATACGAGGGGAGAGGGGGCATGTGCGCAGACTGCTGGCAAATTGTGCCGAGCGCAAGCCGGGATTGCCCGCGGCGTGATAAGCGCCTCACGAACTGTGCGGCCAGCGCGATTGCGTGCCGACTTCCTTGGAAGCAAGCCGATACTTGTGTGGCGGGCCGCATTCGCTCATGGACCTTGCAGCACAACGCTGGGGAAACACCCCAATCACAACGGGTCCGGACTATGTCACGCATCATCTTCCGTATCGCCTTTGCGCTTTGTTTTGCGCTGGTCGCCACAGGGGGCGGTCTTGGCCAGGCCGCTTGGGCGAATTCACCGGGCCGTGTTCCTGAAAAGGTCAAAAGCGCATCTGCGCTGGATGACGGCCACGGCGCGGTGATCGTCTCTGTACGCAGCGAGCTGTATCTGCTCGCCAAGCTTGAACTTTGGTTCCTGCGGGAGGGAGGCAGCGCGGCAAATGATGCTGATCTCATCAAATTCTCGCGCAAGGAAAGCCGGCTTAGTTTCGGTGGCAACAGCACCACCAAATACCGCCCGCTCAGCGTACAATTGCCGCCGGGGCGCTATCGTCTGATTGGCCACGGTGCGAAATGCCAGAAAGTGCCGGGACCCGATGAGCGCTGCCTGGTGGACGTCAAGGTCGCTGGCATTGGTGAGACTGTGTCATTCCCCAGCCGCGGCTATGACGAGAGTGCGCCGGTGTTTGAAGTGCGCGCCGGGGCGGTCACGCTGGCGGGCGATTTTGCGCTGACAGCCCGCAACCGTGTTGAATGGTCTCCTATTCCACCCAAACCGTTGCGCAAGGCGATGCGATCATTCAGCGGGCTGCCGCGCGGCCCTGATCCATCGGTTGATGAGAGCTTTCGCCTGAAATATCCGCTGCGCCCCCGCAGTATGAGCGATGATCGCGGGCGCCGGTACTGATCGCTGAATGCGAGAGCGGGCAGTTAGTCCTTAACGCCAAGCTCTTTGCCCAGCCATTGCCACATGGTTTCGATCTCGCCCGCTGCCTTGCCTTCCGGTTCGCTTTCGCTGGCGGTTTCCCCTTTGGCGCTGGACCGGTGAAAGGCGGCGCGGTCGCCCAGTTCTACCGGGCAAATCTCCAGACCCATTGTGCGGGCCGTCTCGCGCGCTTCGCTGGCTAGCACAGTCGCGCCTGAAGGCACCGCGTTTAGAACCACATAGGCCGGCTTTTTGGCAAAGCTGACAAGGTCGGCAATCGGTTCGAGCGCAGCAAGATCGAAGGCGCGTGGTTTGGTCGGGACCAGCACGATGTATGCAATCTTGATCGCCTCGCGCGCGGCCGCATCAGCATGCGGCGGCGTGTCGATCACGATAAAATCGACGCCGTTCTTTTTGGCGCTTTCAATCGTGCGGGTGAGCCGAGCGGGCGGGGCAGTGACCACCACCGGCAAGAAATCTCCGCGCCAGTCCGACCACGCGGCAGCAGTCGCCTGTGGATCGGTGTCGATTACGCAAGATTCGTAACCCGCTTGCGCCGCACGCGTGGCAAGATGGACCGCGAGCGTGGTCTTGCCCGAGCCGCCTTTTTGGCTTGTGATGGCGATGATGATCATAGGATCAGATTACACCAGTAATGCGCAAAACGGGAAGCTACGCGCAGCGTGCTCAGCCCGCATATTGTGGATATGAGTTGGCCTCATATCCGGCTGTTACTCGGACGCTTCAGTTTGTGCAGCTTTGGAATCCTTGATTCTCTGAACAAGAGCCGGAATCTCTTCCGGAATTAGCGCCATGATTTCGTTCATGTGGCTTTGGCTCGCAGCTGTAACGGCCGGGTGACTTAGGATATAATTGGTCTTCTGCAGAAACGATTTGCCTGACGGTGTGGACACGAAGGCGAGGATATCCCGCAATTCTTGCTCAGTGTAGATATCGGCATAGGCGCTTTTCAAAGCCTGCATGATGCTCGGAATGTAGCGCTCAGTAATCTTATCGGTTTTCACCGACATTCCCTCTTGCCACTGTTTCAGGGCGGCCAAAGCCCCTTCATCCGCAATAATGCCTTCAAGCGATTGAAGCATCTGCGCTTCCATTTGCTTTGAAGCCCCTTGAAACGTCGCAGCGCGGGTTTCGATGGGATAGGCAATATCGATGATCTGTGTGGCGAGTGTCAGGCTTTCCGATGGTGCTTGTTCAACCGGCGCAACTTCGGGTTGCTCTGCATCCTGCGCCGCTGCCGGAAAGGCAATTAGGGCCGCCGCAAGCGCGGGCACAATCGCTCGGTACGTCAGCATCACTGATCCAGGAAGCTGCGCATCTTCCGGCTCCGCGACGGGTGCTTGAGCTTCCGCAACGCTTTCGCCTCAATCTGACGAATACGCTCGCGTGTCACGCTGAACTGCTGGCCGACTTCCTCAAGGGTGTGGTCAGTGTTCATGCCGATACCAAAGCGCATGCGCAGCACGCGTTCTTCGCGCGGGGTCAGGCTTGCAAGGACGCGGGTGACCGTTTCCTTGAGGTTCGCCTGAATGGCCGCGTCCACCGGAATGATCGCGTTCTTGTCCTCAATGAAATCGCCCAGATGCGAATCTTCCTCGTCGCCAATCGGGGTTTCGAGGCTGATCGGCTCCTTGGCGATTTTCATCACCTTGCGCACTTTTTCGAGCGGCATGGAAAGGCGCGCGGCCATCTCCTCAGGGGTCGGCTCGCGGCCTTCCTCATGCAGGAATTGTCGGCTTGTGCGCACCAGCTTATTGATCGTCTCGATCATGTGGACCGGGATGCGGATCGTGCGCGCTTGATCGGCGATTGAGCGGGTGATCGCCTGACGGATCCACCACGTTGCATAGGTGCTGAATTTGTAGCCGCGGCGATACTCGAACTTGTCGACTGCCTTCATCAGACCGATATTGCCTTCCTGAATAAGATCAAGGAATTGCAGGCCGCGGTTGGTGTATTTCTTGGCGATGGAGATCACCAGGCGAAGGTTCGCCTCGACCATTTCCTTCTTGGCGATACGCGCTTCACGCTCGCCCTTTTGCACCATGTTGACGATGCGCCGGAACTCAGGGAGCGCCATGCCGGTGTTCGCCGCAATATCAGTGATTTCGGTGCGAATGCGGTCAATAGCGTCGGCCTCTTTATCGAGGAAGGCGGCCCATTTCTTGTCCTTGGCCGCGCGCTCCTTGATCCAGGCGTCGTCCAGCTCATTGCCGACATAGCCCTTGAGGAAATCGATCCGCTTGATTTTGTGGCGCTCAGCCAGACGCAACATCTGGCCGCCCAGCGCGGTGAGGCGACGGTTGAAGGCGTACAGGTTGTCGACCAGAAATTCGATCTTGGTTGCGTGGAATTGCATCGATTCCACTTCACCGGTCAGCTCTTCGCCGAGATTTTCGTACTTCTTCTCTTTCGCCTTGGGAAATTCGTTACCCAGCGCGAGTGTCTCTACCCGCTCAGCCTGCAATTTCTCGAAGGTCTTGAAGAGCTTGGTGATGCGCGCGAAACGCTCGATGGCATCGGGCTTCAGGGCGGCTTCCATCTGCGCGAGGCTGAGGGTGTTGTCCTCCTCTTCCTCGTCGTCCTTCTTTTCGCCGGTGGACTCGCCGTCTTCGTCTTCACCCTCTTCCTTGTGATCCTCAACCTCGTCATCCTCGCGGATCGTGGGACCAGCGGTCTCTTCAGAGATCGTGCCGTCGTCTTCCTCGTTCTCTTCCTCCATCTTGTCAGGCGGAGGCTCCTTGGAAAGCATCGCATCCAGATCGAGGATTTCGCGCAGCTGCATGTCTTCTGCGTTCAGCGCTTCGGACCATTGAATGATGGCGTGAAAGGTGATCGGGCTCTCGCACAGGCCCATGATCATCATGTCGCGGCCAGCCTCAATCCGCTTGGCAATCGCGATTTCACCTTCGCGGCTGAGCAATTCCACCGCGCCCATTTCGCGCAGATACATGCGGACGGGGTCATCGGTACGCTCGCCGGTGCCGGTCTTTTTGGCAGCGGCCTTTGTTTCCTTCTTGGCAGCTGCCGGTTTGTCATCGTCACCTTCGACGGACATTTCCTCAACTTCGGCCTCGGCCTCCGCTTCGGCTTCGGCCTCTTCGTCATTCTCGACGATCTGGATGCCCATTTCAGAGATCGCGGTCTGGATATCCTCGATCCGGTCAGGGCTCATTTCCCCCGAAGGCAGAGCTTCGTTCAGCTCATCATAAGTGAGATAGCCCTTCTTCTTGCCCTTGGTCAGCAGCTTTTTGACAGCCGCTTCGTTGAGGTCAATCAGAGGAGCGTCTTCATTTTCTTGGGTTTTTGCGGTCGAAGCCATGAATTCGTATCAATCCGTGTTGCGCTTGGCCGAGCCTTTGTATGGCTGCGGCGAAGGTCGCGTTTATCCCGTTTTCGCCGCTTCATCCATGTCTGGCGAAGCGTTATCCTGTGTCGCAGCTGCAAGAGCCGCCTTTTTCCGCCCGATTGCTTTCAAGCGCTCTTCAACTGTGATGAGCTGTTCGCGAAGCCGCGACTGTTCGCCAAAGGAACCTTCGGGATCCTCATCAAAGCGCGCAATCGTCGCCGCCATGGCAGCCTCCAACGCTGGTTTTTGCACCAGGAGAGACACAGCTTCAGCAAGTTCCTCGCGCGCTTCACCGGGGGGAGTGCCTTCTCTGAGGAAGGCGTATCGCAAGTCGTCCGGTGGGGCAGGAATGCCGATATCCGCCGATATGGCGTTTTCGACGCGCGAATCAAGCGTTTCTGCAAGTTCTATGAGCGATTCGATTGCGGGTGTGGCTGCGGGGTCAAGCCGCGCTAGGTCTGAAAGCGCTTCACAATGCCGCCCAATCTGGTCTGGGTGCCGCAAAAGCCCCGCAATAACTGCGCTAAGCAGCGAAGTGCGCTGCCCGCCGGAAAGAAGCTTTTGCAGGGTTGCCAAAGCAGTTGGCGAAACATTCCTTGGCGCAGATTTCGCTCCGCGCCAATCCGGCCCGCCACTCTTCCAGGTTTTCTCACGCGGCGGATATGCAAAGGCTGAGAAACGTTCGAGCAATTCACGCCGATAAAGCGCGCGCACGTCAGGATCGCTGATCGTGTCCACATGCTCCATCAGCCGCGCCTTGAGGCCTGCCTTGGATTCGGGACTGCTGAGCGGCTGCGCGTCGCGCTCAGCCAGCCACAGGGCATCGAGCAGGCTGGTGGGCTTGGCGAGCAAATCCTGCATCGCCTTCGCCCCGCGCTCTTTGATGAGATCATCAGGATCAAGCCCGGCGGGAAGGCGGAGGATGCTGAGCGACTTCATCGGTCCCAGCATGGGCAGCGCGCGGCTGATGCCGCGCATAGCCGCCCGTTGCCCTGCTGCATCGCCGTCAAAGCACAGCACTGGCACTTCAACCATGCGCCACAGCATTTCGAGCTGCGTTTCTGTCAGCGCAGTGCCGAGCGGCGCGACCGCGTCGGCAATCCCCGCCTGCGCCAACGCGACCACGTCCATGTAGCCTTCAACCACCACAACGCGGCCCGTCTGGCGAGAGGCGGGGGCGGCGCGGTGCAGGTTGTAGAGCGTGCGTCCCTTGTCGAAGAGCGGCGTGTCCGGCGAATTAAGGTACTTTGCGACCCCGTCCCGCTTGTCCAGAATGCGTCCGCCAAAGGCGATCACTCGCCCGCGCTGGTCCTGAATAGGCAGCATAACCCGGCCCCGGAAGCGGTCATAGGCTTTGCCGTCATCGGTGACGATCCGCATCCCGCTTTCGCAGAGCATGTCTGGCTCAAACCGGGCGAGGGCAGTCGACAGCGCCTGCTTGTCCTCTGGTGCGTAGCCAAAGCCGAATTCGCGCAGGGTTCCATCGCTCAGCCCGCGCCGGCGCAGGTAATCGAGCGCCTCGCGCCCCTCATCGCTTTGCAGCTTGCCGACAAACCAGTCCTGCGCGGCGCTGGTTACATCGACCAATTCAGCCCGCTTCTCGGCCTTTTTTGCAGCGACCGGATCAGGCGCGGGGACTTCCATCCCGGCTTCCTCTGCCAGCTCCTTGACCGCATCCATAAAGCCGAGCCCGCGCTGCTCGATCATCCAGGTGATCACATCGCCATGCGCGCCGCATCCAAAGCAGTGATAGAACTGCTTTTGATCGTTGACGTAAAAGCTTGGCGTGTTCTCATTGTGGAACGGGCAGCATGCCTTCCACTCATGCCCCGATTTGGTGAGCTTGGTCGTGCGATTGATCACGCTCGAAAGCGTGACGCGCGCGCGCAGCTCGTCCTTCCATTGCGGGGTGATCGTCATACGGGGAAAGTGCGCCCGAAACCGCAATGGTTCAAGCGCGCAGTGTGGATCAAGCTGTGCTTAACTCAGCGCCGCCTTCACCAGACCGCTTGCCAGCTTGCCATCGAGCACCGCGCCGTGCCGCTTTTTCAGCTCGCCCATAACGGTGCCCATGTCCTTCATGCTGGCCGCGCCGGTTTCGGCCTTGATCGCTTCGATTGCGGCTGCAGTTTCTGCCTCGCTCATCATTTGCGGCAGAAATGCCTCGATCACGGCAAGCTCAGCCGCTTCGGCCGCCGCGAGTTCTGCGCGGCCGCCCTTTTCGTACATTTCAATCGATTCGCGCCGCTGCTTCGCCATTTTCTGGAGCACGCTTGTCACCAGAGCATCATCATCAATCGTCTTACCGCTGGTCCGCTCTTCAATGTCGCGGTCCTTGATCTTGGCGGAAACCTGCCGGAGCGTTGCGGTGCGCTCCTTCTCCTTGGCTTTCATCGCGGTGATGGTGGCGGCTTTGATGTCGTCTCTGATCATGGTGTCTGATTTCGATTTCTTGTGGATGGTTTAACGTTCAAGCCGCCTCTAACCCATCCAAAGCGCCGCGCCTAGGTTGACGAGGGGGCGGGGCAGGCGTAGCCGCTGAGACTTAGCAACATCGCTGGCAATCACTCGAATCACGGAGCGCCCCATGGCCCTTTCCGCCTCTTATCCTGCGCAGCCTGAAGGCGCGACGGGCGTATTGGTTCTTGCGGACGGATCGGTCATCTGGGGGCGCGGCTTTGGCGCGGTTGGCAGCGCGGTGGGGGAACTGTGCTTCAACACCGCGATGACCGGCTATCAAGAGGTGATGACCGATCCCTCTTATGCGAGCCAGATCGTCACCTTCACCTTCCCGCATATTGGTAATGTCGGCACGAATGCCGAAGACGTGGAAAGCGCCGAGGGTGTGCTGAGCGCAGTAGGCTGCATCACGCGCGAAGACGTGACCGAGCCGTCCAGCTTCCGAAGCGCCGAACGGTTTATCGAATGGATGGCACGGCACAGCAAGATCGGGCTGGCGGGCGTGGACACCCGCGCATTGACGCATCTGATCCGCCGCTCTGGCGCGCCCAATGCGGTGATCGCGCATGATCCTGATGGGCGCTTTGATTTGCCCGCTCTGGCTGAGCGCGCAGCTGGCTGGGCCGGGCTGGAGGGCATGGACCTCGCGATTAAGACCACCCGCGCAGGCAATGAGAGTTGGGAGGGCGGAGCGTGGACGCTGGGCACTGGGTATGCTCGCGCGCCCTGGAAGAAAAATGGGGGTGATGCCACGCCGCATGTGGTCGCCATCGATTATGGCTCAAAGGACAACATCTTCCGCAATCTCGTTCGCGCAGGCGCGCGGGTCACCGTGCTGCCCGCGAAAGCCTCTTTCGATGAAATCATGGCGCTGGCGCCTGATGGCGTTTTCCTCTCAAACGGTCCGGGTGACCCGGCGGCGACCGGTGAATACGCGGTGCCCGTGATCAAGGCGCTATTGGATGCGGACATGCCGATCTTCGGCATTTGCTTGGGCCACCAGATGCTCGCGCTCGCCGCCGGAGCCAAGACAGTGAAAATGCACCAAGGCCATCGCGGCGCGAACCACCCGGTGCAGCGGGTTGGCGAAGGTTGGGGCGAGACCACTGGCCTGGTTGAAATCACCAGCATGAACCACGGCTTTGCGGTGGACGCGGACACCCTGCCAGAGACTGTCGAGCAAACCCACATAAGCCTGTTTGACGGCACAAATTGCGGTATCGCGGTAAAGGGCAAACGCGCATTTGGCGTGCAATATCACCCGGAAGCATCGCCGGGCCCGCAGGATAGCTTTTATCTGTTCGAAAAATTTGTGGGGGGACTGGGATGAGCGATTTTGCTGAATACCTCCATGCCGCTGCCCTGCTGGGCCTGAGCACGCAATGGAAGCGCATTCCGGAAGGGTATGTCTCACGCAATGAGGCGGTCGCTTTGCTGTCCGACATATTTGAGATCGAGGGCGACCTTCCTGACGTTGAGCAGGCGCTGGACCGGATGGCGTCGCATGGCGCGGTGTTGAAGGTTGAAGATGAACTCGCCGGAAGCTTTTACCGGTTTGAGCGCGACCAGATTGTACTCGCGCTTGATTCGATGAGCGCGGTTCCCGGCAGCGTTGCGCAGCGCATGCAACTTGTGGGGCTGAAGCTGTTTCGCGCGGCGCTCAACCGGCACAACGAAAGCGGCGGCGGCTCTGATGCCCCGGGCAGCGCGTCAGGCGCGGCTGCAACAGGACCCTCTGGCGCGGAGACCGCGACCCCCGCCGAAGGTCCGATTGAGATCGATCCCAGCAGCGATGCCGCGATTGATCTGTTGCGCGCCATTGAGGCTGTGCGGACGGCGATGAATGTCTCCGATGCCATGAAGGAAAGCGAAGACACGCAAAACAAGCGTTGGGAAATCAACGAGGCGCTCAACGGCTTCGTTGAATATATCGAAGCGGGGGAGCCGGTCGAATGGTCTGCGGCCAAACCGATGGTGGTCGATCCTTTGGAAGAGGCCATGGGCATTGATCAGACCGACGAGTTTGCCGAGGTCGCGAACGAGACGATTGCCGCCGCGCAGCGGGTTTTCGCTGGGTGAAACGCTGCCTTGCCTCTGGACTTGCGCTCGGATCGTTCGCGCTTGCGGTTCCGCTCGCCGCGCAAAACCCTGCCCAAATGGACCCGATGACGCCGCCGCCCATCGCTGAGTGGCCCGGTGTTGAAATCGTCGAGGGCGTGGCGTTTCGGGGCGATGGCTCGGTCACTGTCAGCGAAGGGACGGGCGGGCTGCCCGTTATCGCGTTCTGGCGGCCGATCCTGTTCAAGGAAGACACGCGCAAACCTGTCGCCGGGCGGATGGATTGCAAAGTGGCCGCCACCGATGGCCCTTTCTCTGAAGAGGCGTTCGATCCGGACACCCGCCATGCCTCTATCGCCCAGAGGCGCGAGCAGCAGGGTTTCAAGGACATGGACCGCCTGCGCGACATGGGTGAGCATGTGCGCAAGCTGGATGTTATCGGGCGGCGCGCCAATCCGCGCCAGCATTACGTGCTGAGCTATGTTCTGGTGCGCGATGGCGATCGGCTGATCGACATTCGCCGCAACTGCACCTTCATCTATGGCAACGGCGTCTCCAAACCCGACGTGATCCCTTATGTCTATCGCTACACCCGAATGGCCTATGCGTTTGAGCCTGGCGATGGGAGTGACAACACATGATCCGTTCCGCTTTTATGGCGCTCGCTTCGCTGACGCTCGGGGGATGCTCGCTCATCTTTCCCGAAGACTGGCGCGTCGGCGAAGAGCCGGTGGAGGAGTGTATCGCGCGGCTGAACGCGGATATCGACATGTTCGACTTTCGCGACCTGAACGATGGCGATGGCGACGAGCTGGGCGCGCTGGTGCCGACTTACACATTTGACATCACCAAGCTGCCGTTCTCGCGCGTCCAGGAGCTGGTAAAGCCCGGCTCTGATGAGACTTTGGGCGCGCGCCTGATGAAACAATTCAACGACAACGGCGCAGCTATGGAGCGCTTCATGCAATGGCCCGTCGATGAGAACGGCGCGTTCTTTTTCGGCGTTAAGCCCGCATTGTTCCGTGTGCGCGGAGAGCCGCGCATGCATTCCGATATCCTCGCGCTTGGCTGCGAGCGGCAGGGCGCGGATATGCGATTGCTTCGCGTCAGCGTTGAGCCACTGCCCAAGCCTCAAAGCGCGCCAGAAACCGAAACTGATCAAGACACGGCTGACACCGCCATTACCGAGACGGACACCTAATGCCCAAACGTACAGACATCTCCTCCATACTCGTCATTGGCGCAGGACCGATCATCATCGGGCAGGCCTGCGAGTTCGATTACTCAGGCACGCAAGCGATCAAGGCGCTGAAAGAAGAGGGCTACCGGGTGATCCTGGTGAACTCAAACCCGGCGACGATCATGACCGATCCCGAGTTTGCTGACGCGACTTATATCGAGCCGATCACGCCGGAAATTGTCGCCAAGATTATCGCCAAGGAAAAGCCCGACGCGCTGCTGCCGACTATGGGTGGGCAGACCGCGCTCAATTGCTCGCTGAAGCTGGAGGAGATGGGCGTTCTGGCTGAGCATGGCGTGGAGATGATCGGGGCTAAGGCTGACGCGATCGACAAAGCCGAGAACCGCGAACGCTTTCGCAATGCGATGGACGCCATTGGTCTTGAGAGCCCGCGTTCTGGCATCGCCAACACGCTGGAAGAAGCGCGCAAAGTGCTTGAGAAGACGGGCCTTCCCGCGGTCATCCGGCCCAGCTTTACGCTTGGCGGAACAGGCGGGGGGATTGCTTACAACACGCAGGAATTTGACCGGATCGTTGCCGCGGGGCTCGCCGCGTCGCCAACGACCGAAGTGCTGATCGATGAATCGCTGCTGGGTTGGAAAGAGTTTGAGATGGAAGTGGTGCGCGACCGCGCGGACAATGCCATCATCATCTGCGCGATCGAGAACGTCGATCCAATGGGCGTGCACACCGGGGATTCGATCACCGTCGCGCCCGCTTTGACGCTTACCGATAAGGAATACCAGATCATGCGCACCGCCAGCATTGCGGTGCTGCGCGAGATCGGCGTTGAGACGGGCGGGTCCAATGTACAATTCGCGGTCAATCCCAAGGACGGGCGGCTTGTCGTTATCGAAATGAACCCGCGTGTCTCGCGCTCCTCTGCGCTTGCGTCCAAGGCCACCGGCTTTCCCATCGCGCGCGTCGCAGCGAAACTGGCGGTTGGCTACACGCTCGATGAGATCGATAACGAGATCACCGGCGCCACCCCGGCAAGCTTTGAGCCGACGATCGACTATGTCGTTACCAAGATCCCGCGCTTTGCCTTCGAGAAGTTCAAGGGCGCCGAGCCCAATCTGTCGACCGCGATGAAGTCGGTTGGCGAGGTGATGGCAATTGGCCGCAACTTTGCTGAGAGCATGCAAAAGGCTTTGCGTGGGCTGGAAACCGGGCTCGACGGTTTCAATCGTGTGCCTGAGCTTGAAGGCGTAGCCAAGGATGTGGTCACCGCAGCGTTAAGTCGGCGCACGCCGGACCGGTTGCTCAAAGTGGCGCAAGCTTTTCGCGAGGGGCTGACGCTGGAGGAAATCCACGCTGTTACCAGTTATGACCCGTGGTTCCTGCGCCAGATCGAAGACATCATCGCCGCTGAGCGCGCTGTGCAGTCCGACGGCCTGCCAACCGATGCGGCGGGCTTGCGCAAACTGAAGAGTATGGGCTTTTCCGATCAACGGCTCGCGACCCTCGCCGTGCGCTCGGTAGGCGTGAAGGGCGGACTGGCTGAGACACAGGCGCGCCGCTCAGGCCTGCTGCACGATGCGCTGCAAGCCATGGCAGGAGCGACCAGCGAAGCCGAAGTGCGCGCATTGCGCGAGCGGCTCGGCGTGCTGCCGGTGTTCAAGCGGATTGATTCCTGCGCGGCCGAGTTCGACGCGGTGACGCCTTATATGTACTCGACCTACGAAGCGCCGAGTTTTGGAGAGCCGCAATGCGAAGCGGACCCGTCCGACCGGCGCAAAATCGTGATCCTTGGCGGCGGGCCCAACCGGATCGGTCAGGGGATCGAGTTCGACTATTGCTGCGTCCACGCCTGCTTTGCCCTTGCTGAGCAAGGCTTTGAGACGATTATGGTCAATTGCAATCCAGAGACGGTGTCCACCGACTACGACACGTCCGACCGGCTCTACTTCGAGCCGTTGACAGCGGAAGACGTGCTCGAAATCCTGCGTGTGGAGCAGCAATCGGGCGAGCTTGTGGGCGTGATCGTGCAGTTCGGCGGACAGACCCCGCTCAAGCTTGCTCAGGCGCTGGGGAATGCGGGTATCCCGATCCTTGGCACAAGCCCCGATGCGATCGACCATGCTGAAGACCGCGAGCGGTTTGCCAAGCTTGTGAACCAATTGAAGCTAAAACAGCCCGAAAACGGCATTGCCTACACCCGCGACGAAGCTGCGGCGGTTGCAGCGCGGATTGGCTATCCCGTGTTGTTGCGTCCCTCTTTCGTGCTGGGCGGTCGGGCCATGGAGATCGTCGACTCCGAGGCGCAGCTTGATGATTACATCAAGACCGCTGTGAATGTGTCAGGCGACAGTCCGGTGCTGGTCGATCAATATCTGCGCGATGCGACCGAGTGCGATGTCGATGCGCTGTGCGATGGTGAGGAAGTGCGGGTTGCGGGCGTTATGCAGCATATCGAAGAGGCGGGCGTGCACTCAGGCGACAGTGCCTGCACGCTGCCAGCCTATTCGCTTGAACCCGAAATCGTCGAGGAAATGGAGCGGCAGGCGGAGCTGCTGGCGCGCGCGCTGAAAGTGCGCGGCCTGATGAATGTGCAATTCGCGGTGAAGCAGGGTGAGGTCTATCTCATCGAAGTCAATCCGCGCGCCAGCCGGACAGTTCCCTTTGTCGCCAAGGCCATCGGCCAGCCCGTTGCCAAGATCGCCGCGCGCGTCATGGCGGGCGAGAAGTTAGCGGACTTTGATCCGTTCAAGCGCGATCTGCCTTACATGGCGATCAAGGAAGCGGTCTTCCCGTTCGGCCGCTTCCCTGGCGCAGACCCGGTGCTGACACCCGAAATGAAGTCCACTGGCGAAGTGATGGGGATTGATACAACGTTCGAAGCGGCCTTCCTTAAATCCCAGATCGGGGCGGGCATGGACCTGCCGCGTGAGGGCACAGTGTTTGTCTCAGTGAAAAACTCGGACAAGCCGGTGATCGTACACGCCGTGCGCGACCTGCTGTCACAGGGCTTCCGAGTGATCGCGACCGCAGGCACGCAGCAATATCTTGCCGAGCAGGGACTTGAAGTCGAGCAAGTCAACAAAGTGGCCGAGGGACAGCCGCATATCGTGGACAAGATTATCGATGGCGAAGTCGCGCTGATCTTCAACACGACGGAGGGCTGGCAATCGTTGCTCGACAGCAAATCGATCCGCGCGACTGCGCTCGAAAAGAAGGTTCCGTATTACACGACGGCGACCGCGAGCCGGGCCGCAGCGGCTGCGATTGCAGCGATTGCGCCGGACGCGCTTGAAGTCCGGTGCCTGCAAGACTATTATATCTGAACGATTAAGTCTGATCCCCCCGACATTTCGTCCTAGTTGTGTCGCCCACGAAGCGGGCGGCCACGGTTGAAATGACGCTCAATCTTTGAGCTTTGGAGAGGCCAAGACGCTGAAATAGAAAGAGAGTTAATGGCGACGATGGAAAAGGTTCCGATGCTGGCCGAAGGCTATGAGCTGTTGATGACAGACCTCAAGGCCCTGCGTGAGGAACGCCCCCTGATTGTTGATGCGATCGAAGAAGCTCGTGCGCATGGTGATCTTTCTGAGAACGCCGAATACCATGCGGCAAAGGAACGTCAGGGCCAGGTCGAAGCGCAGATTGGCGATCTGGAAGGGAAGATCAGCCGGGCGCAAATCATTGATCCGCAAACGCTTTCAGGTGACCGCATCGTGTTCGGCGCGACAGTGACGCTGCTTGATGAGGACGATAAGCCGATCAAGTATCAGATCGTTGGCGAAACTGAGGCTGATGCATCGAAGGGTCGCATTTCCTACACCTCACCCATTGCACGCGCGATGATAGGAAAGCAGGTCGACGAAGAGATCGAAGTCACCGTTCCCTCGGGCGACAAGTTCTACCTCGTTGAGAAGATAGAATTCATCTAAGATTTGGCTGCAAAGCGCTTTAATTGAAGCGTTTTTCCATCGGGTAATTGTGGATCGCAACGGCGCTGCCTTGGTGCTCGATCGTGAAGTCACGCCTGTTGCGCAGGGCGTATCCGGAGCGTTCAAACACCGCGCGCGCCAGTTCGCTCGCTTCTGTGTAAATGCGCGGCGCACCCTTGGCGCGGGCGTGGTCCTCGGCCGCTGCTAGCAGCGCGTCAGCGATCCCCTGCCGCGTGTGCTGGCGATGGCAATATAGCATATCGAAATGCGCAGCGCCTTCGCCGTCGATCTCAACCAGCGTGCACGCGACTGGTGCAGGCGCCTTGGTGACCGCAACAAGAATGGTCGCGCCACTGACCGCCCTGTCTATGAATCGTTGCGATGAGGGATGTCGCCCCGCCCAAGCAGCCACTTGCTCTTGTGAATAATGGCGAAGCCCCAGCTGCCGGATCGACGCAAGGGTAATCCCGCTCAAAGAAGGGGCATCGTCCGGTTCGGAAGGCCGGATCCAATACCCCTGAGGCAAGGTCATTCGTCGGGCGTGAGCAGCTTGTGGATGTGTACCACCACATATTTCATCTCAGCATCATCAACCGTGCGCTGCGCCTGCGCGCGCCATGCTTCGACGGCGGCGTCATAGGAGCTGAAAACGCCCACAGTGTGGAGGCCTTCCGGGTCGACAAATTCATGCCCGCGCGGGTCCTTGACACGGCCGCCCATAACGAGGTGAAGTTTTTGTGTCGGAGTGGCTTCTGCCATGATGAATACTCTCGCGAATGAGGGGAGAAAGACAACGCCCAGCCTTTAGCCCAGCGGGTGCACTTCGCAAGCCTACCATAGGCTAATGCACGCGCCAGATTTGCAGCGCGGGGGCTTATGGTCAGCTGGTGACGCGGTCCGCCAGATCGCGCACAGCGCGCGTGGCGCGGCGGCGCGTGCGCTGGGTGACCGTGCGGGTCGCATCAGCGGCGGTTCCGGCCGCGTATGTCGCCTCACGCTTCGCCTTGCGCGCCCCGGCGGCAGCGCTGTCACCGATATCTTCGAGCTTGTCCTGCCCGGCCTGCGCACCATCGAGAACGTCGTCGATCAGTTTGATCCCGTAAGCGACCAGCGCGTCCGCCAGCAACGTGCCGAACGCCGAGCCACGCTTTTTGGCGACTTTGCCAACCGCTGCAGCGCTGCCTGAGGCTGCGCCCTTTGCCGCTTTGACCGTGCCTGTCGCCGCGTTGCGCGCGGCGCGGCGGCCCGGCTTCGTCAACGCGCCGATCACAAGGCCGATAGCGATGGCGCCGCCCAGCACAGTGAGCGGGTTTTCCTTCACATATGTCGTCGCAGCCCCGGCAGCATCGCGCGCTTCGTCGGCCAGCGTGCGCTCTGCGATGCGGCGCTCGCTCGCTTCGATCTTGGCGCGCAACGCGTCGCGGCCCTCGCTCTCAGGTGTTCCAGAAGCAGTCATGTCAGTCTCCCGCAGCGCTGACGGCTGCGCTTGTATCGGATGGTTGGTTGTCGATTGAGTCTGTGTCGCTCTCGTTCAGTTCGGGCTCCAGATCAAGCGCTTCGGACGTGTCAGTGTCCTCATCCAAGGGTGCTTGTGGTTGCTCAAATCCGAGCATCTCCATGATGGGTCCGCGGGCGATCCACAGCAGGATCGCGCCGATCAACCCGGCCAGAACACCACGATTGTCATCGGCGTTGACCTTGGCAACTTCGAAGACATCTTTCGCCCCGTCTCCGATCCGTCCAGCCATACGCGCCGCAACACCTTTGCCGGATAGAGTAGCGCGTGCGTGTTCAATATCGGCCAGCAACACGGTGCGCGCCGCGTCGCGCAGTTCGCGGTCCTCGTGGAATTGCTTAAGGGCATCGCTCATGGGCGCGGCACCTCTTTGTCGCTTGAGAACAGGGCTGAGAGCACCTTGCCGCGACGCGCCGCTGCATAGATCAGCAGGCCCACTCCGAGCAGCATCAGCCCGACAACAATACCAATCGCCCCCCAAATCGTTACCAACGGCTCCAATGCGATGACCAAACCAACGGCCAAGGCGATGATCGCGATATGCAGCAGGATCAGCGCCACGATCACAAATGCGACCGCTGCTCCGATGTTCTTGCCCGCCAGTTTCGCGCGGGTTTTCTGAAACGCTACCTCAGCGGTGAGATATACACCGGCATCATCAATCAGCGCCCCGAGCTCTTCGACGAGCGACTCATCATATTGCGCGCCGGGGTGCCCGGTCGCATTTTCGGGGCCGACGCCTTCGGACTCAGCGTCTTGGCCCAGTGGGTCGCGCTGCGAATCGGCCTCACTCGCTTCATTGAGCATCAGATATGTCCCATCCGCATGAGGCTGGAGAGGGAAAGGGGTGCGCCGGCTTTAATCGCTCGAACCGCGGAACATGCGTGCGATCATGAACCCGGCCACAGCGGCGATGCCGACCGCGACACCCGGGCTCTTGCGCACAAATTCGCGCGCATCTTCGCCCAGTTCTTCAACGCTCTTGGACTCGAGGCTTGCCGAGGCTTCAGCCAGGCTGCGGGAGGCCTTGCGGGCATAATCGCCGTATTGCTCGCCAAGACGCTCGTCGATCTGTTCGGCAGTGTCACCGACCACGGCGCCCAGCGAGGCAATGCCGTCGCTCGCAGCAGACTTTGCATCCACGGCCAGTTCGCCTGCCTTGGTTTTTGCCATTTCGCCGTACTTCTCGGCATTGGCGCGTGCTTCACCCACCAAATCATCTCCCTTGGTCTTGGCCTGCTCACGGGCCGCTTCAGCGCGGTCGGTCGCTTCGTTGCGCAGCGCGGCAGCGCCCGCCTTTGCTTCGTCCAGCGCGGCGTTAAAGCGGCTCTTGGCTTCAGAAACGCCAGCAGCGTCGGTATCAGCAGATTTGTTTGTCGCGCCGGTTTTGATCGGTTCGGCTTTTTCAGCGGTGGTGTCGGTCATAAATCCTCGTGTGTTTTCAACGGTGCATCTTTGCGTTTTTCGCAACGTTACATCAAGTCTAACCCTTAAGCAGCGGCAAGAGTTCCAATTCTTGCCGCGCCAGCTTGCCTGACTTGCTGCGCCCGCATAGGGAGCGCGCCAAGCCTGCTTATGCAGGTTATCTTTTGTCGCAGGGCCATGCGGACCCGCTTGTTTCCAAGCCGACGCGCCTGTCCCAAGTGTCTTACCGCTATACAACACTTTCCAGCCGGAGCCAATCATGACTGTTATTACCGACATGTATGCGCGCGAAATTCTCGACAGCCGGGGCAATCCCACAGTTGAAGTCGATGTTCTGCTCGACGACGGCAGTTTCGGACGCGCCGCGGTGCCTTCGGGCGCTTCGACTGGCACGCATGAAGCTGTCGAACTGCGCGATGGTGATCCGGCGCGTTACAAAGGCAAGGGCGTCCAGAAAGCGGTGGCGGCGGTCAATGGCGAGATCAGCGACCTGTTGGTCAGCGATTTCGACGCCGAGGATCAGCGCGATATCGACATGGCGATGATCGACCTGGACGGCACCGCGAACAAGGCGCGTCTTGGTGCCAACGCAATCCTTGGGGTGAGCCTTGCGGTGGCCAAGGCTGCGGCCAATGCGCGCGGGTTGCCGCTGTACTCCTATGTCGGCGGCGTGGGCGCGCATGTTTTGCCAGTGCCGATGATGAACATCATCAATGGCGGCGAACACGCTGACAACCCAATCGATATCCAGGAATTTATGGTCATGCCGGTGGGCGCAGAATCGCTCGCAGAGGGTGTGCGATGGGGCTCTGAAGTGTTCCACACGCTCAAGAAAGGCCTCGCGCAAAAGGGGCTTGCGACCAGCGTTGGTGATGAGGGCGGGTTCGCTCCAGATCTTGCCAGCACGCGCGCCGCGCTTGATTTTATCATGGCCTCTATTGAGGAAGCTGGCTTTACGCCGGGCAAGGACATTGTGCTCGCCCTTGATTGTGCGGCGACAGAATTCTTCAAGAACGGCAAGTATGAAATTTCGGGCGAGGGCCTCAGCCTCGATGGCGCTGGCATGGCGGATTACCTTGCAAAACTGTGCGACGACTATCCGATCCGCTCAATCGAAGACGGCATGAGCGAGGATGATTTTGAGGGTTGGGCAGCGGTCACGCAGGCTATCGGCGATCGCGTTCAGTTGGTGGGCGATGATCTGTTCGTGACCAATCCCGCGCGGCTAGCTGACGGGATTGAGCGAGGGCTGGCCAACTCGCTGCTCGTCAAGGTCAACCAGATCGGCACGCTGACCGAGACGCTCGCTGCCGTCGATATGGCGACCCGTGCGTCCTACACATCAGTGATGAGCCACCGTTCGGGCGAGACGGAAGATGCGACAATTGCCGACCTCGCCGTTGCGACCAATTGCGGGCAGATCAAGACGGGCTCACTCGCACGTTCTGACAGGCTGGCGAAGTACAATCAGCTCATCCGGATCGAAGAAGAGCTTGCGTCGAGCGCGACCTATGCCGGGGCAAGCTGCTTCGGCTCTTTGAGCTGAAGTCTGGCTCAGCCGCCGTCGGCCGTCTGATCACGCCCTGAGCTTTGCTTGGGACGCTCCGGCGAGCGATCTTGCGCGCCGAAGCTATCCCTCTCAGCCGAAGCGCTTGCGAAGTAGCGGTCCATGGCTGAGAGGCCCTTTTCCGTGAGGCGAACGAGCACGCGGCGCTGGTCGCGCGGATCGTGCTCGCGCAGAACCAGATCGTGTTCGGCCAGCACGCCGAGCCAGCGCAGGCCCGTGGTTGGCGGAGACGCTGAGCCGATGCATGCGCTTGATACAGAGACGGTTTTCCCTTCCGCGCTGGCGATGTAAAGATCAAGGAGGATATCCCAAGCGGGTTCTCCAAACAGCTCAGCATCGCCAAAAATGGCGGACCGTTTGCGCCGCACGGCATAGGTTGCGCGGGCCATCGCCGCGTAGGCCTGTCGGCGCTGGTCAAGCGGAAGGAGCCGAGCCCTGACTGCAGACGCAGTCGGCGGCGAACTGGCTTGGTGGCGGTCATCGCCAGGACCATGTTCGCCGGTATCATCGCTGGCGGGTCTTGGAGCAGCGGCGGAATCGCTGGCTTCGGCAAGATCGGTCCGTCGCAATTGCTCTGCGATGCGCATTAACTGATCTGCGTAAGGACGAAGATTTACCCCAGTGGGGAATGCTCTCGTGGAGTCATCTTTGCCCATGGCCGCGGCACGTGGACGGTGAGGGCCGTCTCCTTTTGCGTGAGAGCTTTCCGAGCCGGGATCGCTGCATGTCGCGCAATTTTTGGAGAGGGCAGTTAGCCTTGCATCGCTCATGAATGGCTCCGGTGGTGCCGGTGGTGGTGAGGGCGCGTCTGCCGCAACGCACAGGTGACGCTTTGGGCAGCGGCGGCTTGAGGATGCGACCTAAAGGTTCGATTTCCCATGACCGTGTGCGCCAAGGAAATGCGGTTGCTTTCAACGGGTACGCTAAGCGGCCCGCTGTCAGTGCGCGGCGCGTCAGACATTAGCGTCCTACAATGCGTTTGAGATGATGCCCGGCCTCTTAGAAGGCTCGCGCTTCCCCTGTTCGACTGTACGCCCACCGCAGCAAAAGCCTCCGATATGGCAGTGTCATCTTAGCGAGGTCGTTCGTCGCCGTCGCTTTGTGTGACCATGCACTACCGGTATGCGCCTCGCTCAGGGGATTGTCTGTAAGGGCAAATACGGAGCAGAGAATTTCGGTGTGTCCACGCGCATGGCGTATGGCATTCGGGCATCAATACGCACTACGCCTCAGGCGCGCATGATCCTGGCTCGACCGGTTGCTCACTCGCATTGGCCAGCGCTTCCAGCTCGTCGAGGCCGTGGATGAGTTTGGGATTGTCGGCTTCGTTCGTGCGTGATTGCAGCAGGTCGCGGCGCAATTGCAGGATTGCTGCATCCAGATGAGCGGCAGCGATGCGCGCACCGATCCGATCCATCTCGACTAGCTGCGCTTCCAACGCGCGCAAGATTTCAGGAATAGCGGTCCTATCCAGCTTGGTCGTATCAGCATCGGTCACATCTTTATCCCCAATCCGTTGCGCCGCGTCCAACGCAGCCCGTTCGCATTGAGGCGAGCGCCTTTGCACAGCGCAGCCTCGCGATGCGCCTCTATCAGCTTAATCCCTTATGCAAATCTATAGAGGGAAACTACGTAGGTTACGAGGAGAGGGCCGCGGAAATTAAGCCCCGAACCGCTCTGACAGGGCGAGCAAAGCCAAAGCTGCCTTGGCCGCCTCACCGCCCTTATCCTTTTGCGAGGGGTCCGCGCGCACCAGCGCTTGCGCTTCGTCTTCGGTGGTCAGGATGCCATTGCCGATTGCGATACCGTCCATCGTCAGCGCCATGATCGCCCGCGCGCTTTCGCCTGCGACGATTTCAAAGTGATAGGTCTCACCCCGGATCACGACACCGATGGCAACAAATGCGTCATAGCGCTCGCTATCAGCGGCAAGCGAAATGGCGCCGGGAATTTCAAGCGCGCCGGGCACACTCAGCACTTCAGCTTCATGCTCTGCGGCTTCAATGGCAGCCTTTGCTCCGGCAATCAGCATGTCATTGAGATGCCCGTAAAAACGGGCTTCGACGATTAGAATACGGGCCATGTCAGTCACTCCGGAATGGGCATAAAGTCTTTGATGGAAATCCCGTAGCCTTCCAGTGCGACAAGGTCAGGGCGTGAGTTGGAAAGCAGGGTCATGTCGTGGATGCCAAGGTCGGCGAGGATTTGTGAGCCGATCCCGATATTGCGGATCTCCTCATCGCGCGTCCATTCACCGCCTGTGCCAACGCGCGTGGTTAGGATGACAATGACGCCAGAGCCATGCTCGCCAATCGCCTGCATCGCGCGCTGCAATGTCTGCTTGCGCGGGCCGGGTGCGCCCAGCACGTCGTCAAACACGTTGATCGGGTGGACACGGGCCAGCGTTGGCTCGCGTTCAACCACGCGGCCCTTTTGCAGGACATAGGCCTCTCCATTGGCGACCCGGTCACGATAAGTGATCATCCGCCAGGGGCCGCCATAATCGCTCTCAAACGTGTTTTCTTCCAGGCGCTCCACCAGGTGATCGTTGCGCATCCGATAGGCGATAAGGTCGCGGATGGTGCCGATCTTCAGTTCATGCTTGCGCGCGAAAGCAACCAGATCGTCCAGCCGCGCCATGGTGCCGTCTTCGTTCATGATCTCGCAGATCACGCCGCTGGGGTTAAGCCCGGCAAGGCGCGAAATATCGACCGCAGCCTCGGTATGGCCAGCGCGTACCAGGGTGCCGCCTTCGCGCGCGGCGAGGGGAAAGACATGGCCCGGCGTTACAATGTCGTCCGCGTCTTTGGTGGCATCGATGGCGACCGCGACAGTGCGCGCGCGGTCGGCGGCGGAGATCCCGGTGGTTACGCCTTCCTTGGCTTCGATGGAGATGGTGAAGGCTGTCTGCATCGATTCCTTGTTGTTGTGGCTCATCGGCTCCAGCCCCAACTGATCGACACGCGGGCGGTCGAGCGCCAGGCAGATGAGGCCGCGGCCATGTGTCGCCATAAAGTTGATCGCAGCCGGAGTTGCCATTTGCGCCGGGATGATCAGATCGCCTTCGTTCTCGCGATCTTCGTCATCGACCAGAATATACATGCGGCCATTGCGTGCTTCATCGATGATCTCTTCGATGCCGACCAGCACGGGGCGTTCATCATTGGCGTCGAGGAAGGTTTCGAGTTTGGCGAGCGTCTCTGCGGTGGGGTTCCAGTCCGGCTCTGCGCAATCGCGAAGGGTGTTGGCATGGAGCCCGGCGGCGCGCGCGAGCCCGGCTTTGGTCATAGTGCCCGAATCGATAAGATCGCGCACGCGTGTGATAATTGATGTGCTCATTCGAGCTATGTATCACACTATAATGTGATTTCAATGTGCAGCTTTCCGATAATCCGCTGAAAGGCAACTGAAGCGCTCGGAAATTACGACATTTGGGCTGACTTGTGTTTTCCGCCAAATCAGCGCATTATCCGCGCCAGCAACTCAAAGGCTTATCTATGACCCTCGCTCGCCTCGCTTGTATCGCTGCTCTGCCGCTTATCGCGCTTCCCGCTCCTGTGGCGGCTTGCGATCTTGACGGCCAGCCGGGCTTTGGCGGGTTTCATCGGATGAACCCGTTTGCTGATGCTTATCGGCGCTATCAGGCCGAGGATCGCTTTCCCCAGCCTGAGGTGACGCAGGAAAAGTCCACGAAAAACTCGGACAAGAAAGCCAAAGACAAAAAGCCCAAGCAAGGCTCAGGTCGTGGCTCTGAGCCGCTGCCGGTACGCGATTGGGAACGCGACATTGGCAATGGCGGCATCAGCGAAGACCAGATGGCAGCGGACAAGGCGATCATCATCTGATCGAATTTGCAGGCAAGCGGTCCTGTCAGGCGGTTGGCTGAAATCTCATGGAACTTGAAGTTAAGAATGTCGGTCTGTCTTTTGCAGGCCGCGCGGTCCTGCGTGACGTTAACCTGACGTTGCCTGCGCAATCGCGCGCTTTGCTTCTGGGGCCTTCGGGATCGGGCAAGTCCAGCCTCCTTAACATCATTTGTGGGCTGCGATCGCCGGACAGCGGCACAGTCACATTTGGGACAGCCACTCTGGCAGGCGCGGGCGGGGCCAAAGGATCAGACAGCGTGCGCAAGCGGCATATGGGCATCGTGTTCCAAACCCTTAAGCTGGTGTCCGCCTTGAGCGTGAAAGCCAATCTCGCGCTGGCGCAGCGACTGCAGACAGGGAGCACAGATGCAGCGCTTGTCACTGCGACGCTGGAGCGGCTTGGCATCGCGGATCGCGCATCTGCGCGCCCGCATCAGTTGAGCCAGGGTGAGGCGCAGCGTGCGGCGATTGCGCGGGCGCTTGTGGTTAAGCCTGACATTTTGATTGCTGATGAGCCGACCTCGGCGCTGGATCATGCCAACACCGAAGCGGTCGCCGCGCTCTTGATTGAAGCGGCTGAACAGGCCGGGGCATCGCTGCTGATCGCAACGCATGACGACCGGCTGCATGCGCATTTTGAGCGGACTTTGGTGCTGGAAGACGGCGCGGTTCGCGAAGGGGTGCCCGCCTGATGCTCAGCCTTGCGCTCGCCTATCTCAAAGACCGTCCGCTGACGACGGCGCTCAATGTCCTGTTGCTGACGATTGCAGTGGCGATGCTGGTGTTGCTGGTGCAGTTCGGGACGCAGGCCAATGATCGCTTTCAGCGCGATGCGCGCGGCGTCGATTTGGTGGTGGGAGCGAAAGGCTCGCCGCTCCAGCTGATCCTCTCCAGCATTTTTCACATTGACCAACCGACCGGTAACATCCCGCTAAGCAGCCTCGCTCTGTTGCGCCGTGACCCGGCCGTGGCGCGCGCAGTGCCGGTGGCGCTGGGCGATAACTTCCGCGGCTTCCGGATCGTTGGCAGCGACAGCAGCTTTGCTGACTTGTATGGGACGGAACTGGCGCAGGGTAAAACCTTCCGCGCTCCGATGCAGGCAGTGCTGGGGGCAGACGTCGCCGCGGCGACGGGCGCACAATTGGGCCAAAAGTTCGTCGGCAGCCATGGCTTGAGCGAAGATCCGGACGGCGATCACAGCCACGACAACGCACCGTTTGAAACAGTCGGAATTCTGGAGCCCACTGGCACTGTGGTCGATCGCCTTATTCTCACTTCATATGAGAGCGTCTGGGAAGTCCATGGCATAGACCATGACCACGATCATGAAGGGCATGAAGATCACGAGGGTCACGAAGATCACGAAGATCACGAGGACAAGGGCGATGATCACGATCACAGCGATGAGGCGGATCAAGGCTCGATCAGCGACAGCAGCGCGTCCAGCGGTGCGCAGCCCACACGGCTTCAAGCGGCTTCGCGCGCGCTTGAGCCTGAACTGACCGCGCTGCTCGTCACCTATCGCAACGCCTCTGGCGCAATCCGAATTCCTGCCATGGTCAACCGCCAGACCGAGATGCAATCCGCCGTGCCTGCGAATGAGACCGCGCGGCTGCTTGAATTGCTCGGTGCCAGCTTTGACGGGGTGCGCCTGTTTGCCTGGCTGCTCGCGCTCACCGGCGGGCTCGCGATTTTTGTGGCGCTGCTCAACATGGCGCGCAATCGTGAAGCGGACCTTGCCTTGCTGCGCGTGATGGGCGCGAGCCGCGTTCAGGTCTTCGCAACGGTGATTATGGAAGGGGTTGTGACAGCGGCATTAGGCGCAGCGTTGGGCTGGCTCGGGGCGCATGCTTTAATTGCAGCGGCGCGCGCGAGTTTTGCGACGCTGGCCGATCTGGGCTTTGCGCCGTGGCAGCCGGTTGCTGCGGAAGGCTGGCTGATGCTGGCGGTACTGGGCATAGGGGCATTGGCGGCGCTGCTGCCCGCGATACAGGTTTACAGGATCGACCCAGCGCGCATCTTGGCGCGCGGGTGATCCGCTGGAAGGATTGAGGAGAAACATATGCGAGGCAAGATCGCTCTCACAGCCGCACTGGCCATCGCCCTTGGCGCAGGCACAGCGCTGGGTGCGCAGCAATCGCCTGACCCCAAGCAAGGAGCGGTGGAGGATATCTGGAAACCAGCCAAAACGCCAAAAGGCGGTGTCTCCTGGTCGCTTCTGGAGTCCACCAAGGAAATCACCCGGGAAGATTCCGAGGGCTATATCGTGTCCAAGCCGGTTTTCCCGGCCAACGTGAAGAAGCTTCAGGGCAAGCGCATCAAAGTCGCCGGTTGGATGATGCCGCTGGAGACCACCGCAAAGCAGAAGCGGTTTGTGCTGCTTGGTTACCCTCCGGGCTGCCCGTTCCACTTCCACGCCGCGCCGATGCAGTTCATCGAAGTGTACGCTTCAACCCCGTTTGAGACCAACGAGACCAAGGTCCACGTTGTCAGCGGCGTGTTGGAGCTTACCGGCTATAATGAAAGCGGCATCTTCTATCGCCTGCGCAATTCGCGCCCGTCCTGATCGGGCAGCGCGCTCGCGCTGATAACCTGACCTGCGCAATTGCGCCGGCGAAATTTGCGCTCTAAAGCCTTGGGTAGATACATTGTGTCGCAAATCCGCTGAACCGGGTTTGACGATCCTTGCGTAAAGGACCCTTGCCTTGAGACTGATTGCTCTGCTGTTCGCATTTTTCGTTGCCTTCCCGCTACAGGCGCAGGGCATTCAGCAGACCAAAGGTAATTTTGAGGACAAGTTTCGTCAGCTCGATGAAGTGCTGGCTGACCCCAATGTCTACCGCAACGCAAGCGGCGCGCCCGGCCACCAGTATTGGCAGCAGCAGGCCGACTACCGGATCAACGCCACACTGGATGAAGACGCCCGCCGCCTGACGGCGCGCGCGACCGTCACGTATAAAAACAACTCGCCAGACACGCTGCCGTGGATCTGGATGCAGCTCGACCAGAACATCTTCAAGAAAGATTCGATGTCGGAGCTGACCAACACGTTCGGCGGCCCCGGTCGCCGCGGGCCTGCGGTAAGCGCGGCGAGCGGCCGCGCTCCGGCAAAGCTCAGCATGGCTGAACTGCGTCGCCAGCAGGCGATGGAAGACAACACATACGGCTATGACATAAAGCGCGTTGCGCTGAGCAATGGCCGAACGCTCGACACCACGATTGTCGGCACGTTGATGCGGATTGATCTGCCGACGCCGCTGCGCCCCGGTGCCAGTGTCAGCTTCAATATCGACTGGTCGTTCAACATCGTTGAAGAGAACGTGATCTTTGCGCGCTCTGGCTATGAGCATTTCCCGGATGATCCTCGCGAGGGTGGCAACGATATCTTCCTGTTCGCGCAGTGGTTCCCGCGTCTGGTCGCCTATTCCGACTATGAAGGCTGGCACAATAAGGAATTTCTGGGCCGTGGTGAATTCACGCTCGAATTTGGCAATTACGATGTGACGATGACGGTGCCTGACGACCACATCGTCTCCTCCACCGGTGTGCTTGCCAATCCAACCGCTGTCCTCACCGCGCAGCAGCGTCAACGGCTCGCACAAGCTCGTAACGCAGATGCGCCGATGTTCATCGTGACTCCCGAAGAAGCTGAAGCCAACGAGG
The DNA here is from genome assembly GCA_039815245.1 of Pseudomonadota bacterium. Taxonomy (GTDB): domain Bacteria; phylum Pseudomonadota; class Alphaproteobacteria; order Sphingomonadales; family Sphingomonadaceae; genus Erythrobacter. Next base: position 295,906 of record JBCBZR010000001.1, read on the forward strand.
CAACTGGCCCCACGGGCAATAAGAGCTGGCGCTTTACGGCCAAGAATGTCCGCGACTTCGCTTGGGGTTCAAGCCGCAAATTTGCATGGGACGCGCAGGGGCACAAGCAGCCCGGCGCTGAGAACTCCACCGTCATGGCCATGTCCTTCTATCCCAAGGAAGGCGGCGAGCTGTGGCAGAAATACTCGACAGCCGCCGTGGTCCATACGATGAAGGTCTATTCACGCTTCAGCTTTGATTATCCCTATCCGACCGCGCAGTCTGTCAATGGGCCGGTCGGCGGGATGGAATATCCCATGATCACCTTCAACGGCCCGCGCACCACGCTGCAGGACGATGGCACGCGGACCTATTCCGAAAGCGAGAAAGTTTTTCTCGTCGGTGTCGTGATCCACGAGATTGGACACATCTACTTCCCGATGACGGTCAATTCCGATGAACGGCAATGGACGTGGATGGATGAAGGCATCAATTCCTTCCTTGATAGCGTCGCCGGGTATGAATGGGATCCGGACATGCCCTGGACTCGCAGCCTGCCGCGCGATCTGATCCCGTACATGACATCGAGCCAGCAGGTCCCGATCATGACGCAATCCGACAGCGTGCTGAACCTTGGCCCGAACGCCTATGGAAAGCCGTCCGCCGCGTATCACATTCTGCGCGACACAATTCTGGGCCGTGAGCGGTTCGATTTTGCGATGCGCGAATATGCGCGCCGCTGGAAATTCAAGCGGCCCACGCCCACGGATTTCTTCCGCACGATGGAAGAGGCCTCCGGGACTGATCTCGATTGGTTCTGGCGCGGGTGGTTCTACACCACCGATCACGTCGATATTTCGCTTGATACGATCCACAAGCTGCGGATCGACACCAAGAACCCCGATATCGATCTGGCGCGCCGCCGGCAGGAAGTCGCAGACGAGCCTGAAAAGGTCGGCGTGCGCCTCAATCGGGAACAGGGGATGCCGATCTGGGTCATGGAAAACCCGGGCATCACTGATTTCTATGACGAGAACGATCGCTTCACCGTAACGCCTAAGGATACCAAGAGCTATGAAAGCTTCCTCGAAGGGCTCGACGACTGGGAGCGCAAGGTCTTTGATCGCGCGGTGGAAGAGGACAAGAATTACTACGTCCTCAGCTTCTCCAACAAAGGCGGTCTGGTCATGCCGATCATCTTGGGCCTGGCCTTTGCTGATGGCACGACCGAGAAGATGATGATCCCAGCTGAAATCTGGAGGCGCAATTCGCGCAATGTCAGCAAGCTGCTGGTGTTCGACAAGGGCAAGGAGCTCACACAGGTCGTGCTCGATCCCGAGTGGGAGACCGCCGACGCGGATGTTGAGAACAATTACTATCCGCGCCGCATCATCGACAGCCGTGTAGAAGCCTTCAAGCGTCCTGCCCCCACATCTCGCACAGGTCGTGATCTGATGGCGGAAGTGCTGGTCAAGGAAGAGGAAAAGAGCGAGGAGGAGGGCACTGAGCCCGCCGCCGAGCCCATGATGGACCAGTGATGCGGGCAATCCTTGCGCTGTTTGGTGCTGTGATGCTGGCATGGGCGCTTGCCAGCCCGGCGCAGGCACACCGGCAAAAGATCACGATCAGCACTGTGTCGCATAATGAGCGCACAGGCATGCTTGAAGTGGTCCATCAGGTGCCAATCCATGATGCAGAGCACGCGCTTCGCCAACTGGGTGAGCGCGCGCCAGACATCATTGGCAACACTGAAAGCCGCCATGCTTTTGCTCGCTATGTCGCTGAAAAATTCAGCATTGTCCGGGGCGCAGAGCCTATCTCGCTCGACCTGCTGGGTACGCAGATTGAAGGCGGGAACCTCGTCATCCTGCAAGAAGCGCCATCGCCCGGACGCGGCGCTGAATTGCAAGTGCGCTCCCAAATCCTGTCAGCAATGTTCTCCACGCAGGAAAACCGCGTAAACCTGGGCATTGGCACAAGGGTCCAGACCTTGGTCTTCCAAAGCGGTGACCGAGCGAAGTCGGGCCTATTGCCGTAGGGCGAAGTGGGAAAAATGTTGGACGCACTAGGGTTCAAACTTAGGATCCGCTGATTAAGAGTCAGTCTTGGCCGCTTATCCAAGCTTGTCCAATGCTGTTCGAAACTGTCCGATTTGCTTTCCATAAATATCTGATTTGAAACACTTTAGATCAGAGGCTCTTGTCCATTTTAGTTGACTGACGTCTCGCAATGTCGAGTCATGTTTCGGCGCTGGGTGGAGCCTATATGGAGCCTAATTCGCTGGTTCAGAAAGGGTGGCGATGTCGATTGGAACTCAGATTTCGCGAAATGCGATCGAGAAGCTCATGCTGGATGCGCGCATCCAAGGCAAGCAACTCGAGCTTTCTGATATTCGGGAGCCCGGGCTTCGGATTAGGGCTGGTCAGCGTGCCGTAACCTGGTGGTTAAACTGCCGGCTTCAGAATGGGAAACGCACACGCATCAAGCTCGGCCAGTGGCCTGGCATGGGTATTCGAGACGCTCGTCATGAGGCGCGGCGCAAAAGAGCAGAAATCCTTGATGGTATGAATCCAAATGAGCAGCGTAGAGTCGCTGCGATCGAGTTGGAACGAGAGGCTAGAAGTCGCCGGACAGTATCTTCGGTGCTCGATGAATACGATGAGCGTCATCTTTCCACTTTGAAACGAGGGAAGGCAACCCGGCGTGCGCTCGACGGGCCACGCGGACTTCTGCACGATCTTCGAAATTCAGATATCGGATCTCCCAACGCAATGGATATCAGCCAAGCCCTTCGCGAAAGCCAAAAGCGAGCGCCCATAGCTGCAAACCGTAATCTGGCCTATGCCAGAGCATTCTTCAATTGGTGCAAAGCCGAACAGATCATCTCAGACAATCCGGCGGCAGATATCCGTAAGCCCGCTCGTGAGCGCAGTCGCGATCGGGTTCACTCGGTCGAAGAGATCAAAGAGATTTGGAATGCTTCAGGTGAGCTCGGATATCCTTTTGCATCTCTTGTTCGGCTGCTCATAGTAATCCCAATGAAGCGCGAGGAAGTCGCAAGCATCAGGCTGAGTGAGTTGGAGTTTGATGGCGGGGTGGCTTAAGTGTGGACGCTCCCAGCTGATCGAACCAAGACTGGAAATGCCCTGAGGGTTCCTTTGCCTCGGCTCGCAGCAGACCTGCTTTCCGAAGCGATTGCGGCTGTGGAACGACCAGTTCATAGCGACCTTGTTTTCACAACCACAGGCGACACCTCAGTTTCCGGTTTTTCGAAAGCAAAAGCGCGATTAGACAGGCTCATCGCTGAGGGCAGGGCAAAGCGTAATCTCAGTAACTGCTCCGGCATGCCGCACTGGACAATTCATGATCTGCGGACAACCTTCCGCACCCTGGCGAGCGAAGAGCTAGGGGCTGACATGAATGCTGTTGATCGTATGCTGAACCATGTCGCCAGTTCGACAACGTCAAAAATCAAACGTGTCTATAACCGATCAGAGATGTTTAATGCTCGAAAGGAAGTGTCTCAGAATTGGGAAGGGTTCCTGCGTCGCCTTCTTCTTGAAGAATTGAAAAGCGATGACAAACCTCCACAGCCAGTTTTAGACAAACAGACTGGGCAGTCGTCGTTCGGATTTTGATGAATAGTCAGCACAGACATCTCGCACCATTTTGTTGACTTCATCAAAGGTCGATTTCCTGAGCTGAGCAGTGACCCGCTTGATGTCATTCTTCGTCCGCCTGCAGATGCCATTGCCGAAGAGGTCGTGTCTCTCAGTAGCCGATTTGCAGTTTCTGTTTTCGCGATGGTGGTCAGTGGATTCATGGCCCTTGCAGCCGCAGTCTTTTCTACAACCGGATGGTTTTTCGCGATCCCAGTCTTTGTTTTTGCCCTGGCGACGACGCTGGCAGTGGTGAGCGGCTTGATGAAGCTCAAGCTTCGCACAAAGTACCAGAACAAGTCGGCCTTTCTCGCCTTATTCGATACGCGATTCCGCTGTGCAGTTGAAGAGTACCTGCTCGGACTCACGAATGAGGATACCTTTCTTTCCGATCATTTGGGCAGACGCGTTCCGCAGAGTGTAGAAACCAGATCTGTCTGGCTGCTATCTGCTCTAGGCTCTGCGCTTCCAGAGGCAGTACGTCGCACTCTCATGTCGAATCTGGAACTACCTTTCCATGTTTTAAGTGCTGGCAGGGGAACGGAAAGTAAGACTGAGCTGCTTGACGAAGTCAAAACACAGTGGTCTGAGCCCCTAGATTTCCTTTACATAAAAGTAGAGTCCGGCCTTCAAGAAGGAGCACGGACAGATGAAGCGGTCGAGGTTTAGCGAGGAACAGATTATTGCGATCCTGAAGGAGCAGGAGGCTGGGATGCCGACTGCTGATGTGTGTCGCAAGCACGGGATCAGCTCAGCGACCTTTTATAAGTACAAGTCGAAGTATGGCGGTCTTGAGGTGTCCGATGCCCGGCGTCTGCGGACGCTTGAGCAGGAGAACGCCCGGCTGAAGAAGCTCTTGGCGGATCAGATGTTGGACAATCCTGTCCTGAGCCTGTCGAAGGGGCCATGCTCAAGGAGATCAACGCAAAAACGTTCTGACGCCTAGCCAAAGGCGCGAGGCGGTGGCCCATCTTCAAGATGCATTTGAAGTAAGCCAGCGTCGCGCCTGCGGTGTCTTGGGCGTGGATCGAACAATGGTGCGTTATGTCTCTCGTCGACCAGACGATGTGAAGGCGCGTACGCGGATCAGGGAACTGGCCAGTGAGCGCAGGCGGTTCGGATATCGCCGCTTGCACTGGTTGATGTGCCGGGAAAGCTGGGTGATGAACCACAAGAAGTTCAGGCGGCTTTATCGTGAAGAGAAACTGCAGGTGCGCCGTCGTGGAGGCCGCAAGCGTGCGCTTGGCACCAGAGCCCCGCTCAGCGTGCCTCAGGGTGTGAACCAGCGTTGGTCACTGGACTTTGTATCCGATGCCTTCGCTTGCGTCAGGCGGCTCCGCATCCTTGCCGTGGTTGATGACTACAGCCGCGAGTGCGTGAGGCTTATCGCTGACACCTCGATCTCTGGCGTAAGAGTTGGCCGTGAGCTTGATGCTGCTGTGTTCGAGCGCATGGCGCGCCCTCACACCATCGTCAGCGATAATGGGACTGAGCTTACCAGTATGGCGATCTTGCGCTGGTCGAAGGAACGAGGCGTCGAGTGGCACTATATCGCACCGGGTAAACCCTATCAGAACGGCTTCATCGAGAGCTTCAACGCCCGCTTGCGAGATGAATGCCTAAACGAGACCATCTTCACCAGCCTCGCTCACGCCCACGACGAACTGGAAGCCTGGCGGCAGGACTACAACCACTTCCGGCCTCACTCGAGCTTGGGGAACAAAACTCCGGCTGAGATGGGGGCAGGATCAATCGGCAAACCGTCTTGGGGGCATGCCCCCAAGACGGTTGTTGCCATCATGCCCAACAATGGCCATCAAAACGGCCAAAGGCTCTACTGACAAATGGGAGAAACTTCGGGCTCCAACCACCACTCTTGAGCGGGCCGATAGAAAAACTTCAAATGAATTTTTCAAAGCAAGGCTGGGAACGATTTTCCGCTCGTCTTGTAAGCGGGGCAAAGATCATCTCAGGAGATTTGTTCATGCAATTGGCCATTGCAGTTATTTCGGCTGCGATCATTTTTGGTGTTCTTGATGCGTTATGGCTTCGTTGGGCCGGGCCGAACTTTTATCGTCCAGCCATCGGCGAGGTTATGGCGGACGACTTTCGCATCGTACCGGCTCTTGCGTTCTATGCTCTCTATCTGGCGGGCATGACGTGGTTTGTGATCGCGCCGGCCTTAAACGGCGGAAGCGTAAACGGGGCTTTGCTGAATGGGGCGGTGCTCGGTGGGCTTTGTTATGCCACCTATGACCTAACCAGCCAGGCTGTGCTGAAGGTGTGGTCAACCAAGGTCAGCTTTGCCGACATCGCTTGGGGCGCCTTCGCAACCGGGACGACCTGTGCGCTCTCCACACTAATCGCAACCCGCCTGATCGACTGATCACAAGCTCAACCCGAATTTTGAAGGAAAACACAATGCAGATAACCGTCTTTGGAGCGACCGGACGCGCCGGAAGCCGTGTCATAAGCCAAGCTGCTGAACGCGGCTTCACCGTCAAAGCGGCGTCGCACGATGAAACTGATCGGTCTTGTGATGGCGTGACCTACATGAAGGTCGATGTTCTCAAAGATAATCTTACCGATGCTCTTTCGGGATCGGATGCTGTAATCTCGTGCCTGGGCGTCGGAAATGATCCCACGACCCTGCTCGATCCTCCGCCGCTTTACACCGAGGGCACGCTCAATATTGCGAGCGCGATGACGGATGTCGGCATTGATCGGCTCGCCGTAATTTCCGCGAGCTTTGTCGAGACTTTCGAGCGCGGACCTTCGCACTTCCGCGCGATGCTGCCGGCGCTTTCGCTCGTCTTCAAGCAGATGGAGCAGATGGAGGCGCAATTAGCGCGTCAGGATGAGCTGCGCTGGACCGCAGTGAGACCGGGCTGGATTATGGACGCACCGCCATCGCCCGACCCAGTCATCAGTGACACAGTGATCCGAGAAGACCTAATCCGCAGCCGCACCGGCGACATCGCGAATGTCCTTCTTGATGCGGTCCAACACGATAAATGGGTGCGCGAGAAACCCGCCGTCGCTTCTGAAGAGGCGGACGAACAGACCTCAATTGAGGCCGTAGCCGAAGAGATCATCTGATCTCCAACACAGCTTGAAGCGAAATGAAGAAGGGAAAGGAACCGTACCGATGAGTGGATACAGCGAAGGCACGAAAATCCAGTGGGACTGGGGAGACGGCACAGCGTCAGGCAAGATCGCGCAAGTCTACACGCAGAAACGCACACTGACGATTGATGGCAATGACGTGACACGCGATGCGAGCGACGATTGCCCTTCGTACAAGATTGAACAGGCTGATGGCCAAGAGGTATTCAAAAGCCATTCCGAGGTGCGCAAGGCTTGAGGCCTCGATTATTCATTGAACCAGAAAATCTCTTAGCGATGGGCACAAATTTGGAACCATAACCGCTCTATTTTCTATCTATTGTAACGGCCGCGAAGCGCAACAAACCGTTGATATCTGGAAAGAAAACCAGACCTCTTTCGTCGGGACACAGCGTATGGTCGGGACAATGATTGGAACAGGAGAATGACCATGACCACCGCTACCATTGTGACCAGCAAACCTGATCAGTGGAACTGCCCGCGACCCTATACAGACGCTTCGCTGCGTTATCGCAAGTATGGGCCGACTTATCCCATGGAAGAGCCCAGCCTGATCGAGAGGCTGTTCGGTGGCGCTCGCTGAATGCGGCAAAAGGTCGCTGAAGACCTGCGTTAGAAGAAAACGACCAACCTCTCAGATTTAGGAATACGACATGGTTTATGAAACTGAAGCTTTGCCTGATACTGATGACACGAAAAGCAATGTGCGTCACGACTGTCTCGTCTTGATTGCCAATGGTGAGAAAGCCCTCTTTCTACGCAATGTTGGCGATGCAAAAGCGCCGCATCTCGAAGTCGTTCGGAAGAAAGAGCAAGACAATCCACCCAACCGCGAGCAAGCTGCCAACCGACGCGGACGCATGTTCGATGGTACAGGTCACAAATCGGCGGTAGATGACACCGATTGGCATCAATTGGCCAAAGACCGTTTCGCGAGCGAACTGGCAGACTTGCTTTATCAGCGCGCACATCGCGGTGAGTTTGACGAGCTGATTGTTGCAGCGGACCCCTCGACCTTGGGTCAGTTGCGCAAGGAATGGCATCAGGAAGTCAAACAACGCATCGTGGCCGAAATCGATAAGGATCTGACCAATCACGAGATCGACGATATCGAGAAGCTGATCGCCGAACATGCCTGAGTTAGTCCCCGGCAAAGCAATCTGATAATGCAGCTTATATCGGCACTTCAGAACATGCCTGATGCTGTGCGGTCTGTCGAACCGCCTGACGATCTGACTTTCGTCGACGGTGACACGCCAGGCATAATTCGGATACGCGCAAACCGCCGGAAAGCCGAGTTTATCTATCGCTACGCTGTAAGCGGGCTTGAGGTAACCGAAGATGATCAGGCAAGGATCAAAGGTCTTGGCATTCCTCCAGCTTGGCGCGACGTCTGGATTTGTCCCGAACCGAATGGGTACCTTCAAGCTACAGGGATAGATGAAGCCGGCCGCAAGCAGTATCGCTATCATCCCGCTTGGCGGGCCTTTCGGGAGCGCACCAAGTTCAGCGCGTTGACAGAGTTTGGTGCGCTGTTGCCGCGTATCCGGCGGCGGGTTCGCCAGGTCTTTCGCGAGAATAGCGAAGCGGATTGCGAGCTGGTTACCGCCGCCTTGGTCCGCCTGCTGGACGATGCACCACTGCGCATTGGCAGCCAAACCCACGCACAAGACGCGCTTGGCGCATCGACGCTCAAAAAGCGCAATGTCCGAATTTCAAAAGGCGTCCTTCACCTCGATTACACCGCCAAGGGCGGCAAACGCGTACGCCGCCAGATCAAAGACCGACGGCTTCTGAGTGTGTTGCAATCCATCGATGATTTGCCGGGAAAAACGCTGTTTCGCTACATTGGAGCGGATGGTGACGTGCACCAGTTGCGCTCTGAGCATGTAAACTCTTGGCTACAAGATGTAACGTGCAGCGCCCACATTACGGCAAAGACGTTTCGCACCTGGGCGGGATCGTTGGCTGCATTTGAACGCGCGGTAAATGACAAGAACCTGACGATCAAAGCCATGAGCGAAGCCGCTTCGCAGAAACTTCGAAACACTCCAGCTGTAGCCCGCAGCAGCTACATTCATCCGAGCATCGTCGATATGAAGAACAAAGGGTTCGAAGAGAGACAAAAGCTTTTCGCAACAGTCACACAGAGTGCGTCCGATCTGACACGGCTCGAGACGGCAATGCTTATGTTTCTGGCTCGGGCTGAAGGCATAGAGGTGATATAGAACGTATGTTTTTTCCCGACGCACCCACGCTGGATTTAGTGACCAGGACGCTTATTCTTGGTCCTTTGGCCCTTGTGGTTGTTGTCGTGGCGACCCGCATCGTGGGACTCAGATCGTTTTCCAAAATGACGGCGTTCGATTTCGTCACGACCGTAGCAATCGGCTCTTTGCTGGCAGGAGCGGCAGCAGCGGATAAATGGACCGCTTTCTTCCAGAACACAGGAGCAGTCGCCGTCATTCTTGCGGTACAAGTAATTCTGGCAGTCATCAGGCGGCGCAGCGAGCCAGCCCATTCGAGCATGGCGAACGATCCAGTCCTCCTAATGAAAGATGGAAGCTGGCAGCTCGGCGCGCTTGAGGAAACGCGCGTCGCCAAAAGCGACGTCTGGGCAAAACTGCGCGAAGCCAATGTCTGCGATCTGTCGCATGTCCGGGCCGTAGTTCTTGAAAGCACTGGCGACATTTCAATCCTTCATGCAGAGCATTTGGACGAAACGGTGCTGCATAATGTGAAGTCAGTTGGCGGTGACACCTCGTCAATCGACGGCGCAGACGCTGAACGCATCGAGCACTTAGGTAAGGCAAGCAATAGCAGATGACGATCTTTCGGCTTGGCGAGAATTGTTGGCGTGTCGATAACGCCGACACTTTCACTGTCTTGGTCGATGGCGAAAACTATTTCCGTGCCGTTCGCAAAGCCATGCAACAGGCACGTGAGCGGATCATTCTCATCGGATGGGACTTCGATACGCGCGTCAAGATGTATGACACCCAGGGCGAACCAGAAGGACCGCTTGAAATTGGCGAATATGTCGATTGGTTGGTGCGGCAAAACCCGCGGCTCCACATCTACATATTACAGTGGAATTTGGGTGCGCTGAAGCTCTTTAAGCGGGGGCGCACATTGCTCAAAGCAGCCCAGTGGCTCTCGCATTCCAGAGTGCATGTTGCACTTGATGACGCTCATCCCGTTGGCGCCGCGCAGCATGAAAAGCTCATAGTGGTCGATGAGAGCACCGCATTTTGCGGTGGTATCGATATCACTGAGGATCGCTGGGACACACGCGAGCATCGCGATAACGAGCCAAAGAGAAAACAGCCCGGAGATCACGATGCGGGGCCCTGGCATGACGTAGCCGCACGGTTGACCGGCGATGTAGTGCAGTCTCTTGGCGATCATGCCCAATGGCGCTGGAAAGCAGCGACGGGTGACGAACCTGTGGCTGCGACCAATCGCAGTGTGGATGCGTTTGATGATGGAGCTCAGCAACTCGTTCTACGCAATGCGCGGGTGGCAGTCGCTCGGACGCGCGGTCAGACCGATCAATTCGAAGCGGTTTCTGAAATCGAAGCTCTTTGCAAAGATGTAATCGCGGACGCGAAACACCACCTTTATATCGAAAGCCAGTATTTCACTTCAAAAGCCGTGGCATGCGATCTGGCTGACGTCTTGAAGAGAACCGATGGGCCTGAGATTGTTCTGGTAACGCCTGCCACTGCAGATGGGTGGCTCGAAAACAAAGTCATGGATTCGACCAGAGCGCATCTTATCGAAGCCTTGCGCGCTATCGATCATCACAATCGCTTTCACGTCTATCACCCGGTCACAGAAAGCGGCACAGACATTTACGTCCATGCGAAAATCATGATCGCTGATGACCGCTGTTTGCGGGTGGGCTCATCCAACCTGGCAAACCGTTCCATGGGTTTCGATAGCGAATGCGACGTTTGCATCGATGCTTTGGCGAGTGATGAACTTAGCGATGCACAAGACTACATTGAGTGCGTTTTGTACGATTTGCTAAGCGAGCATTTGGGCGAAACGCGAGACCGCATCGTCAAGGTCGTAGAGAGCCTTGGGTCGCTTAGCGGCACGATTGATAGGCTTAGCGAAAAAGAGCGCGGGCTGCGCCGGTATCAAGTGCCAGATCTAGATTCAGTGCAAGAGTGGCTCTCGAAAAATGATATCCTCGACCCTCAAAGCGAAAACACAGACTGGCCGAACATCACAATTTGATGACGCTCGGCCAAATTCAGCCTGCTTAGCTGGCTGCCACAGCAGGCTTCGTGCCCTTGTCGTTTTGATCAGGACGGTTTTGAGCCCTTTTCATCGCAGCGCGCACAGCGAGCGACACAGCGGCTGATGCGGCGGCGGCGATGACGGAACGAACAACATACTTCATGCGAGTTTCCTTTCGAGTTGGCTATGATATTTGGCTTACACTTTTGGAACTCTGATCGTTCCAACAAGTAGTCAGTGAAACACCCTGTCAAAGCCGGAGACTGAGATTGGAATTTGCCGATATCTTGCGTTGGACTGCCAGCATCACAGGTATGATTGCTGCTATCATGGTGGCCGCAAATGCGGGCGCTCGCATCTCTGGCACCGGGTTCGTCATTTTCAGCGTTTCTTCGCTGATCTGGATTGCGACTTCCGTGTTGAGCGGGAACAATCCCTTGGCGGTCCAAAACGTCGTGCTTCTTGGGATCAACTTATTCGGTGTGTACCGTTATCTGTGGAACATGCAGGGCGAAAGCGAAAGCACAGCGGAAACATAACAAAGGCCGGATCACACTGAGTGCGATCCGGCCAGTGTTTACTCGTCACACTCCGGGTCCGTAAGCGAGGCGAGGGTGCGACCGGTGGTCGCGATTTGAGTGGATTAGGCAGCAGCGGCCTTATTAATTTCACCGGTCGCGATGCGTGTCATTTCACGGTCACCGCCATAGGTGTTGTCGAGACACTTCTGCAACTTCGTGGCATCGTCATTCAGACCGAGGCGCTTGGCAAACGCGACGAGGCAACCGTAACCGGCAAGGCCATAGTGCGTCATGCGTTGGTACTGCGTGATGATCATCGCATCGCGCACGTCATCATCGCTGAAATCAGTATCGAGCGCGTGGGCGCGCGCTTCTTTAACAAGGCCTTCCATGCCCTTGCAGAATTCGCCGTCCGGGTCCGCATCGTGACCTTTGATAATACCGTCGAGCGTGTCGATGCCTTCTTGAATGCCGTCGACACCGTTGCTGAGCGCCTTCTTTAGATCGCCGTCAGTTGCGGCGTTATGCAGCTTGCGGGTGGCTTCGAGCGACTGCTTGTCTGCGCTGTAGAGGTCCTGGAGCTGGTCGATGTAGAGGTCTTTGAGGGTTGAGAGTGTCATACTTCACCTTGACTGTGTTCGTGTTGAAATTCGGGGCTCACGAACGCACAACAATAAGATGCGCTGTTCTTGGCGTTTACAGAAGGCGAGGGCTGACCGTTCCAAACTGATCAAAAGATTTTTAGTGCGATGAGTGAGGGCCCCTCTGCTGCGGGGACTAGAGGAATTTTGGAACTCTCAGGCAATTGCCCTGTAGACGGGGCATGACCCAACAGGAAAATTTCTCACTCGAACCCATTGGTATTCTCACTACGCAGCTCTCGGAAATGGGACGCGGTGTGATCGCCATGCTCCCCAACATTCTCATTGCGACAGTCTTTCTCGGGCTGACTTGGGCCGTTGCCAAGTTTGCGACAAAGATTGCCGACAAGATGACAAGTGGCGCGGAAGTGCGCCCGTCCTTGCGCGAGCTTATTGACGTGGCTGTGCGCATCAGCATCTGGGCAATCGGCTTGCTCATTTCAGCCACTATCCTCCTACCCAATCTCACACTGAGCAGCATCGTGGCAGGTCTGGGTATTGGTACAGTGGCCGTCGGCTTTGCCTTCAAAGACGTTTTTGAAAACTTCATGGCGGGCGTTTTGCTGATGCTGCGTGAAAAGATGCGCATAGGCGATTACATCGAATGTGAAGGCGTTGAGGGGAAAGTAGAAGAAATTTCACTGCGCGAGACGCATATTCGGAAGCTTTCGAACGAACTGGCCGTCGTGCCTAACTCGCTTCTGTTCAAAAACCCCGTCGAGATCCTGACGGACCGCGAGCAGCGCCGCTTCGAGCTTCTCGTAGGCGTGTCGTATGACACGGACTTGGAGGAGGCCTCTTCGGTTATTCGTAAGGCGGTCGAAAACAGTGATGCTATCGATACTGAAAGGGCCGTCGATGTGTTTGCGACTGAGTTCAACTCCAGTTCGGTGGACTTTCGTGTCCGCTGGTGGAGTGGATCGACAAAACGCGATAAGCATGAAAGCCGCGACACGATGATCCGCGAGATCAAGAGCGCGCTGGACAATGCGGGTATCGAGATTCCGTTTCCGTACCAGACGCACACCTTCAAGGAACCGATGCAACTCGCCTCGAACGATTGATCGTCGACAGGAACGCTTACCCAGCGCGCTGAGATCTTCATATCGATGTTTTTGGAACGATCGGTGCGCCCATCTCTAAGCCAAGTGAAAGGATTTGAGACATGAAAAAGACAACAGCAATCGCCACCGCCGCCATCGGGTCCCTTGCCCTTGCAGCATGCGACGTTCAGCAAACCGAAGAAGGCGAGCTGCCTGAGGTTAAGGTCGAAGAGGGGAATTTGCCGGAATATGAAGTTGACGCACCTGAAGTGAAGGTCGGTACAACAGAAGCTGAGGTTGAAGTGCCCGAGGTCGACGTAACGACCGAGACGGAAACCGTAGACGTGCCAGTTATCGGCATCGAACCAGGCGATGTTGACGAAGATCAGTAAGCTTTCGTGAAAGTGTGAATGAGTTTCAGTGAGGGCCTCGCAACCATTTCGGTTGCGGGGCTTTTGCATTCTTAAGCATTGAATTAATTTAACAATCTTGGAACGAGCGGCGGGGCGAATTGTAAGCGGGGTATAGAAAGGAGAATGAAATGACCCAGTCAAATACAACTGCTCTTCAAGCTGTTCTAAATTATATCGCGGACTCACGCGAGGGCTACCAGAAGGCCGCTGAGACCGTCGAACGCGCTTCCTTCAAGCGCATCTTTACCGCACGCGCTCAGGAGCGCACGAATATGGCGGCTCGGATCGAAGGAACTCTGCGGGCGCGCGGAGAAGACATCTCGGACGACGAAGGCACCACGATGGGTGCGTTTCACCGCAGCTTGATGTCGGTCGCTTCGCTGGTGCAAAGCGATGAAAAGGCAGCGATTGAAACCATTGACGACGGCGAGCAGCGCCTGCGTGAAAAGGTTCGGGACGTGATCGAAAATGGCGATCTGACCGTCACCGACCGCACTATGTTGATGAGCATTGAGCGTGAACTCGAAGCGGACGAACGCATCCTCGAACGCATGGAAAATGAAGTCGACTGATTGTGAGCGCGCGTTTTCGCCGCGCCCTTTTTAGACTTATAGCATACGAAAGGAATTGAACATGGAATATGGAATTATTGGCTTACTCGTACTTGCCCTTAACATTTGGGCGCTCTTCAGCGTCTGGACGTCAGGCTCGTCCGTAGCCGCCAAGCTCGTCTGGTCGATCGTGATCTTCGCTCTGCCGGTTATCGGCGTGATCCTGTGGCTGCTCTTCGGCCCGCGCGGAGGCCTGCAGACCGCCTAAACGTAGATTTTTAGGCGCGGGGCTGAGCGGTCTGCTCACCCCGCTCCGAGAACAGAAAGACGCCGCGATTTGTGAGGCTCCGCGGCGTCTTTTTGTGTGCGTGTGGCAAACGAAGAGTGTCAGCTCGTCTGTTCGAGATTCATCACATCGGCAATGTTACCTCCTTGTTCGATTTCTTCGATCGCTTCGACAAAGGTCTCTGCAATCTCCGTGGCATCTTCCGTGTCAGCCAAATCCATTTTCAATTTGCCATCGTCAAAGATGTCGCCAAGGGTGGCGCGTGCACGGGAAGCGCGACTTTTGACCGTTCCGGCCGCACACCCCAAAATCTCACCGGCTTCGTCATAGGTGAGATCGCCTGGGCCGACGAGCATGACCGCTTCGAGCTGGTCGGTCGGCAATTCTGACATTGCGCGCTGTAAATCCGCTAACTCAAAGGTCGCGACCTGTGAGGGCGGGGCGGAAAGGATACGCTCAGCGGCCTGATCATCAAACTCTGCTACGAACTTCTTCTCGCGCCGCAATTGGTTGAGCCATGTGTTTCGCAAAATGGTGAAAGCCCAGCTCAGGAAGTTGCTTCCCGGCTTAAACTGTTGACGAGCGGCCCACGCTTTCATGAGCGTTTCCTGCATCAGATCTTCCGCCATATCCTGGCGATTGCAAAGCCTCAGCGCAAAACGCTTTAATGCATCCTGAGACGCGACCATCTGCTTCTTGAAATTGCGAGCCGAAACGGCCTTCTTGAACTTTGGTTTAGTCGCCGCAGTTGGCTTCGGCCATGGATTGCGTGGCTTGTCAGCTCGATTGATATGCGGCGCTGTCACTTCCGGTTCACGGATCGGAGCTGGATTGATGGGTATGGTTGCGGTCTGGGGCCGAACCTGTGATTGCGCTGGCATTGGTGTCTCCATGATGTGAGAAGCTTTGGTGACTTCACAAACTCAATCGTGCGGAGAAGCGCGTGTTCCCGAGTTAACATGAAGCAAGTTTATTTGAACCAAGCGCGCGGCCAATTGTTGACGACAGATGCATAAACCAGTTTTGGCCAATCGCGAAAAAGCCGGATCCGCATGAAAACGGTCGGAGCTTCAGCACTTTTGATGAAAAATGTGGTAACCCTGATCATCGCGTCTTTGAGCCTGGGGTCATTTGAGCCAGCGGTGACTCAAGAAACGAGCAGTGCTTCCGAGGACGCTGCCAATCCGATCGAAGTGGCAGTCCCCGAACTTGGTGATGAGCAGGTGGTTGCTGAGGACCGCGAACAGCTTGATGCGCTTATCGCTCAAAGACTGCGCTCGATTTATGACGAGTTGGAAGGGCTGAACTCCGTCGAGGTGCTCTCTCAATCCGGAGTGGTCACCCTAAAAGGCCAAGTGGCTAACAGCCAGTCCGCAGAAGAGGCTGTCGCGCTGGCTGAGCGCGTAGAAGGCGTCATCCTCGTGCGCGATCAGATCGAGCGGCTGCGAGACTTGGAGAGCAATTTATCGCCGGCAGTTGAAGGACTGTCAGACACCCTCGCAGAAGCCCGGGCCAGCTTACCTCTTCTGGCCGTAGCATTTGTCTTATTCTTGGGGATTGCCTTGGCGGGCCATCTTCTCGCTCGTTGGAAATCCCTGTGGCGCACGGTCCTTCCCAACGTATTCCTCGCTGAGCTTGTATCCCAGGCTGTGCGGGTGATCGCGATCATCCTTGGACTTGTCAGCGCGCTTAATCTTCTTGGCGCAAATGCGTTGATGGGTACGATCCTGGGTGGGGCAGGGGTGCTTGGTATCGCGATTGGCTTTGCCGTGCGTGACACGCTGGAAAACTACGTGGCCTCGATCATGCTCAGCCTGCGTCAGCCCTTTCGCTCCAATGATCATGTGGTGATTGGTGAGCACGAGGGCATTGTCATGCGGCTCACATCGCGCGCGACCATACTGATGACGATGGATGGTAACCATCTGCGCATTCCCAACGCCGATGTGTTCAAGGGCACAATCCTCAATTACACCCGCAACCCAGAGAGGCGGTTTGACTTTGCACTCGGGGTCGACGCCGAAGATGACCCGGCTGAAGGTATCGAAACGGGCGTCGGCGCGCTGGTGTCGCTGCCATTCCTGTTGTCGAAGAGAGAGCCATTCGGGGCTATCGAGGAAGTGGGCGATTCCAGCATCATTCTGCGGTTTTATGCTTGGGTTGATCAGCGGGAAACCGATTTCCTGAAAGCGCGGAGCTTATCGATCAGAGCTGCCAAGGACGCGTTGGAGGCAAGCGGCTTCACCTTACCAGAGCCAATCTATCGTCTCCGTTTCGATCAAGCGGTCCCTTCCGGCACAGCGCACGATCTGAAACCGATGAACAGCGCCGATGAAAAAAGATTACGATCCAGGGCGACCAATTCAAACGATAAATCGGGAGAGGGTCTGCCGGACGTTTCGCCGGATTACTCTGTACAAGAGACGGTCGAAGAGGAACGGTCAGAAGCGCAAGATGAGGATTTGTTGGACAGATCACGCCCTGTCGAGTGACGTGCGTTGGGGATCAGGCTGCGAGTTGACATTGTTCAATGACCGGCCGCAACGCAGAAGCAGTCGGCTTACGCTCACGACGATCGTGATCGCCAGTGCTCCCAAAAGCCGCTCGTAAAGTCCGTCATAAGCTGTAGGCAGAAATACAAAAACGGGCGCAGCGACAATCCAAACTCCAGCAAGCATTCGCAAATGCTTTGCTATTCTGTCGTCGACTAACCTGCCTCCCTGTGATGCTAACAAGGTGGAAAGCGCGAGAACACCGGCCAATGTGTAGACAAGTTCGATATGGACAACTTCGGAGGTCATGCGGTCGTCGTCGCCATATTCGTCGCGGAACCCGATTAGGAACACGATGACGCCCAAAGCGACAAAGCCCATTGTGGCAGCGCTCCACGCCCAACTGCCGGGATGAGCCGCCGCAGCGCCAAGAGCAATGGCCATGAAGGCGAAGGCAAACGCATAGATACCGATCTCCGCCAGCCACATGTCAGGACCGGCTGCCATGGCGCTTATCGTGTCTGCGATCATATCGTTTCCCTGTATCGTAAGATCGGCAATGAGAACTGCAGCTGCAGATACGCCGCAAGATACGATAGCTAGCCATCCACAAAACCAAATGAAATTGGAGCGATCAGGGCTGGGTGGGCTCGAGATTCTGTCTGTCATTGCGGGGGTTCAGGTGGAGTACGAGTCATAATGTATCGGACTGCAATTTCGGATCACATGAGGAACCATATCGCAAGCAGCAACGATGCAGAGGCCAGAGCCATCAATCCAGCAATCATTTGGACATTGATTGTCTCAATGGGCTGGATTTCGTGCGAGTTCATTCGTTCGACCACGCGGCAGGACTTCCTTTGTGCGATGTAGAAAATCATAATCCCCACAAGCACAAACAGCGACGCGATGGCACGCGCAATCCACGCGGGTTCGATCTTGTTGAACACCGCGTTGAACGCAAGGCCAATGCCCACCGCAGCAAGTCCTGTCCGCATCCAGCCAGCGAATGTGCGTTCGTTCGCGAGGATCGTGCGATCCTCCGCGAGGTCCGTTCGAGTTTCGCTTTCTGTGTTTCCGTTTTCAGCGCTGTTTCCCATAAAAAAGGAACACATGGTGCTCACTTATCGTTCAAAGAAAAATGCCGCTGTTCGCGCATCATGAAACAAATAGGTGAGCCAAAACTCCATGGAAAATGAGGACATCGTCGAGCCCGAACAAGAAGACGGACACGGAACAGGAGGGCATGGGCAGGGCGAACAACCCACTTCTCCTGAAATCTATATCGAGATCGCACGCGAAGGCATTGAGGAGATGAGCCGCCCCTCGGCTTCACTCTTCTGGTCAGCCGTGGCCGCTGGCTTGCTCGTGAGCTTCTCTCTCGTGGCGAAGGCTGCGCTTTATGCCGAGTTCTCCGCCGCGCCATTTGGTCACGCAATCGATAGTCTAGGCTATACGATTGGCTTCATCCTGGTGATCTTTTGCAGGCTGCAGCTTTTCACAGAGAACACGATTACGCCCGTACTACCGGCCATCGCCGTTCCGTCTGGACAAAACTGGGGCAATCTTGGGAGGGTATGGGCCATCAGCCTCGCCGCGAACTTTATCGGCACAGCAGCCATGGCGCTTTTACTGGTGGCCAGCCCCGTCGTTCCTCCGGATGTTTACGAGGCAATGGTGTCTATCAGTGAGAAGGTCGCAGACCTTTCATTCAAAGAGTCCCTGATTAAAGGCATGCCGTCTGGCCTGTTGATCGCCGCGCTCGTCTGGATGCGGCCAAGCGCAGGCAATAACTTTCTCTGGCTCGTTTTCCTGATGACGTACATCATCGCCTTGGGCGATTTCACACACGTCGTCGTGGGATCTTGTGAGATTTTCTTGCTGGCTTGGGATGGCGAGCGAGCATTGGGGCCGATGCTCTTGAATAATGTCCTTCCTACTCTGATCGGCAATGTGATCGGAGGCACCGTTTTGTTTGCGCTTTTGGCTTGGGCGCAGGTCAAGGGTGAACTGAAAGAGACAGTCCGGCGCTTGCGACAAGATCGATGATCCGCGCCCGAGCTAAATCTACTAAGGCTCGCTAAGGTCACCGCGGAATGCTAGCTCCCGTTGACTTGAAGGAGGGGCAGTTCATGCTCGAAGAAAATTTACATGAGGAGCTTCGGCGTTTCCCCATCACTGGCCGTTTTCTTGCCGGACGGCTTCGTCATGACATGTCGCAAGAGGAACGAGAGATTCTTGAGACCTCGATCTCAGAAATTGTCGAAATCAAGAAGCCCACCCGTATCCTTAACCACGGCGAGATTTACGATCACTCTACGATGCTCATCGATGGCTTCGTCATTCGATCAATTGATGGCCCCGAAAACCGTTATGGAGTGAGCTTTCATGTGCCCGGAGATTTTGTTGACCTCCACTGCTTCGCTCTCAAACGCCTTGACCACAACATTGATACAATCGGCCCGGCGAAGGTGGGGTACGTCCCGCACGAGCATCTGCGCGAGATTATGGAGCAGCATCCGCATCTGGCACGACTGTTGTGGTTTTCGACTCTGCTCGATGCGGCTATGCACCGCGAATGGATAATGAAGCTTGAGCAACTCACGACGGCGCGGCGTCTCGCCCATATCTTCGCGGAAATCTGGCGCCGGCTGCGAATGGTAGGACTTGGCGATGAGATGGGTTTCGACACACCGCTGACCCAAGCGGAGCTGGCTGACCTAAGCGGCGCGACGGCCATCCACGTGAATCGCGCGCTCCGTGAATTGAAGGACAGTGACGTTGCAGAGTTCTCTCGCGGGCGCGTCGACATTCAGGATCAAAAGCGTCTTGAAGCCTTCGGCCATTTCCAAGCAGACTATCTCTATGGCGAGGGTCTGAATTACTTGGGGGAAGGGTTTTCGCAAAAAAAGAGCCTCCTGCATCATAAAATTTCAGAAGGCTAACATCTATCAATAGACCGCGCCGACAAGTGTTTTCTAATGTCTGGCGCATGGAGAAACAGTCGACGAAACTTGCCGGAAATGACTTCCCGTTCAGCGGAGACTTTCTCGCTGGCCGCCTTCGAAAGCACCTCTCACACGATGATTTGTACTACATCGAGAGCTTGTTCGATGGCACTCTTACGCTGCCAGCGCGCGAGACGTTGGTTGAGCGAGGAAAGCGCATGGACATCAGCGCCATCCTCGTGTCCGGCTTCATGTTCCGAACCATCCAAATGGGCGGAAATCGATACATTGTCGGTATCCATCTACCTGGCGATTTTGTCGATCTGCATGCTTTTGCACTGAAGCGTTTGGATCATTCGATCGTGGCAGTTGACGATACGAGGGTTGCAGTCGTTCAGCACAAGAAACTCAAAGAAGTGATGGATCAGCGTCCTCATGTGGCAAGAGCCATGTGGTTTGCGACATTGCTTGACGCATCTATTCATCGCAAGTGGATCCATATGATGGAGAGCCTCGGGGCTCCGCGTAGGATCGCGCACATTTACTGCGAGCTCCAAACACGCCTCAGCCTGATTGGCCGCGCAAACGAGCGAGTGGTGCGCACGCCGTTCACGCAAAAGGATATTGCCGATATGTCAGGCGTAAGCGCGATCCATGCCAATCGGGCTGTTAGCAAATTGCGAGAGCTAGAGCTGGCCGAAATCCGACGCGGAAGCTTGTATACTGATCATTGGTCAGCGTTGCGAAAGTACGCCGGTTTTGATGCCAGCTATCTTTACGGAGATGGGCCGCTGCATTTGAACGAGGGCTGGGGCCGATAACGAGAACATCAGTGCAGCTGTCAACGACAAGCGATCCTCATTATCACCAGTGGATTACTGTTCGGGCGTAGGGTGGCAGACGGACGGTCTGCTTCTTGAAATTACATCGCATAGGCGGACCTTCAAAGCTTGGCGTGTTATGAAAACACGCGCATAAGCCCGAAACACTCAATGAGTGACGCAAACACGTTTGGCTTTGGCAAAATCAACCATCGCACCAGTCTACCTTGCCATGGTTGACCCATCTGATAGCTTCCCGCAATGGAAAGCATTCAAGAAGCAATCAGTTTTATCGGTGGGCCAGCGGCGCTTTGGATCCTCGCAACCGTCTATTTCGGAAGCGTCATTCTGGAGCGGCTATGGGCGATCCGTGGTAATCCTGGCTACGACAACAAGGATGCGCTGAATTCGATTGGGCTAAATCTGATCTCAAGCGCCCTGAATCTCGTCATCGGTATCCTCGTTCCGTTGGCGCTTTACGTGCTCGTTTACGACAATCTGCGCCTCTTTGAAGTGATACCCCTGCTGGTTGCAATTCCCATTGCCTTTATCGCTCATGAGTTTGCCTATTATTGGGACCATAGGCTTAACCACCGGGTGGGGCTGTTCTGGGCTTTCCACGCGATCCATCATTCGTCGAACGAGTTTAATCATTCAACTGCGGCGCGAGGGTTCTTTCTCGACGGACAACTTAAGCACCTCTTTGCTCTCATCCCTGCCTTTATCGGGATTGATCCGGTGCTATACATTGCCGTTAGCGTGTACACGAATGCGTTCGGTATCTGGAACCATGCCAGCTATGTCCCGCGTCTTGGATGGATCGACCGAGTGTTGATGACGCCAAAGATGCACAAGATCCACCACGCCAATCAACCGCAATACATCGACAAGAACTACAGCCAGGTTACCTTGCTGTTTGACCGCCTCTTCGGCAGCACCGCATATCTTGGCGAGGAGCCGAATCCGGGCCTCGTAAAACCGATGTACGATTACAACCCGCTTACGGCGCAGTTTGCTGGATTGAAACAGCTCAAAGAGCGGATGGACACGGCATCGCGTTGGCAAGATAAGCTCGCCTATCTGTGGCGCCCGCCGGAATGGTCGCACGATGGGATATGCCGTTCAGAATGCCCGAAGTATGGCGGCGCGCAAGCAGCCTGAATTCCCCGATGCTAAAGCAGAAATCAGCAAAGCGTAGCGTCCTGAAAGTGGACGCTGCGATACGAAAGTGAGCAAACGGCGGTTGGGAATGAAACGTGCTCAGTTGGATGGCCGTTTATCCCCGGTATGAAAATCAGCAGGGATCGGACAATCTGAGCAAACTCGGCTATCGCATAACCGGCATATCTTACGGCGCTCGATTTCGTCGGGGTTCATTGACACCAGCATTTTGGCCAGCAGCTCGGCCAGCGTCCTTTCTTCCCGCTCGGTGAGCGCGGTCAGGATCGGCCTTATCGAAGCGAGGCGACCCTCAAGCAATTCCTCTCTTAGGGCAAAACCTTGGTCGGTGAGATGAAGCGATACGACACGCTTGTCCTTTCCCTTTTGGCGTTCAACCAAACCGTCAGCGACGAGCCGATCAACCAATCGTACGCACCCAGGATGGGACAGACCAAGAATCCGACGAAGCTGGTCGTTCGACGGACCTGTGCCATAGCCGATGACGACAAGGGCAGCTGGAGTTTCTCCCGATCGTCTAAGAACTGTCCGCGCAACAGCCTCGATGCGGTCCGCTAGATTGAGGCTCAAAGCGCCGAGTAGGTTAGCGGTACGATCCATCGCATCGGTTCTTTATGTGCTAACCGCACGTTTTTCAATTGACGATACGTGCGCTACGCACATATTATGTGCCATCTGAGAATGTGGAGAGACACCCATGAGCGAAGGCAGCCTGACATCAGAGCACGAGGACTTTTACGAAAGGTTTAAGTCCTTTTGGGCAAAACCATCGGGCAAGAGGGTGCCAGAACTTATCGCGCCTGACGCGACGATCCACTTTACCGGTGCAGGCTTCATGTCCGGCAGCGAATACGCCGCTTGGATGGCTGGCACTTTGGCCGAGCTTGAGGAGCTTGTTGTCACTCCGATGGACTGCGCCGGCAATGGAGACATGCTCTACATCGCTTGGGAAGCGGCTGCCAATCTCCATGGAGAGCGTCGAACATATCGCGGGGTTGATCGTTTCCGCTTGAAAGATGGTATAGCGATTGAAGAACACGTCATCTTCGATTCTGCAGTGCTCACGCCTGAAGGACGCGGCGGGATCGAGCAGACATAGAGCCCGCTCACCGTCTATCATCCTTTGCGTGATCGTTGCATCGCCAGAACTTGAATGAACTGACAGGGTGAGCGGTAAACCCGCGAGCCCGCGATGACAGTCTGATTGAAGATATTTATGTCGATCTATCCCTACTACTTCGAAGCGAATATCGAGAAATTCGGCGTCGGGAAGACGCGTAAGGTCTGGTATAACGTCGTGTTCCTTCCCGACGAATTGCGCGCCGCGCTTCCTTTTGCCGAATATCCGCGTCTTAGGGTTGAAGGCGAAATCGCCGACGTACCTATCGCGAATGCCTTCATTCCTTCAGGCGATGGACGCAGCTACGTGATCGTTGCGCCAAATGTTCTCAAAGATGGTGGTGTTGCGCTGGGCGATCGCGTCGAAATGCGGTTTCGCATAGCCGATCAAGATCACGTCGATGTGCCGCAAGCCTTGAAAGAGGCACTCGAGCGAGACGAGGCTGCGCGGTCTCACTGGGAAGGTCTGACACCCGGAAAGAAGCGTATGGTCGCCAAACATGTGGTGTCCGCCAAAACGGAAAGGACGCGAAATAAGCGAGTTGATGAAGCTCTCGCGGCGATACGTGTATTCGGCGGCGAATTTCGAGCATGGCGAAACGCATGGAAAGGAGCCAAAGACTGATCCTGCACGGACTTCGCTGTGGGGTCGGTAGGGGGCAGTCCGCTTCTAGGTGTTTTACCGTTCAAAGCGGACATGCTGCTCTCGATCTAATCACATAGCTTGTTATCTATCGTGTGTTCTGCCCATAAGTCGCCGGCGGTATTGATATTGGTGGTATAGGTTAGATATGCGTCGTCCAATCCTGACCAACCAAGTCGCCCGAAGACTTTTTCTGCATCGTCATATGTTGCTCCGCCCCGGGTCGGGGCCGGCCAGAGGCAATGACCTTGAAGGCGTTCTTGATGAACTCGGTTTCGTTCAAGTCGACAGTGTCAATACGCTAGCGCGTGCGCATGATCTTATCCTTTGGACTCGTCGCTCTCAATATCGTCCGAAGGCATTAGAGCGATTGGTCGCGCGCGATCGCTCTGCCTTCGAGCACTGGACGCACGATGCGTCGGTCATACCAATGAAGTTCTGCCCGATGTGGCGGCTAAAGTTTGATCGCGACGAAACGCGTATGAGGGCGCGGTGGCCGGCGGCGCGGCGAGAAGGTTGGGAGGATGAGATCGAGCAAGTACTTCGCCATATCTCCGACAATGGAGCAACCTCGTCTCGCGCTGTTGGCGATGTACAAGACAAGGGCTCAACAGGGTGGTGGGACTGGCACCCCTCAAAGACCGCGTTGGAGTTCCTCTGGCGATCGGGCAAGCTGGCCATCTGCCATCGCCGAGGCTTTCGCAAATTCTACGATCTAGCCGAGCGTGTCATCCCTGATGTCAACCGCACGAGCCAGTACGACGAGGGCGAGATCATCGATTGGGTGATGACAGAAGCTTTGCGGCGGTTGGGTTTTGGGACCAGCGGAGAGCTTGCTGCATTTTTCGAGATAATGACGCGTGATGAAGCGAAAACGTGGTGCGCACAAGCGCTCGCGGCTAGCACAATCATTGAGGCGGATATCGAACTGGCGAATGGCTCGCTGCGACGCAGCTTCACGACCGATGCGGCTCTCGATGAATGAAAGGCCTTGCCAGAGCCGAGCAGACGAGTGCGTTTGTTGTCGCCTTTCGACCCCGCCTTGCGCGACCGCGCCCGGGCTGAGCGGTTGTTTGGATTCCACTACCGGATCGAGATCTTTGTGCCTGAAGCAAAGCGCCGATACGGCTACTACGTTTTTCCGGTGATGCAGGGCGATCGAGTTGTCGGACGCGTAGACGCAAAGCGCGAGGGCAAGAGCATTAATGTTCGCGCCTTTTGGCCCGAAACTGGCGTCCGCATGGGCAAGGCGCGTACCTCTGCGCTCAAATCAGAGCTCGAACGGGTCTGCCATCTCGCCGAGATGGAGGAAATCAGTTTTTCCGAGGACTGGCTTCGGGGATGATAGTGGGATGTCTACAGTTGGGCCGGTATCGGACGGTCCGCTTTCGGCAGTTCCTAAACAAAGAGCGGTTTTTCCGCTATCGATCCAATTATTGCCGGTTTCTACAATTGATCCGCTGAAAGTGGCCTGGCTCGCGAATTTGCTGTGAGTGAAGCTACAAATCAAAACTCTCTTGATGACAAGTGGCTGAAAGCAATTTACGACGCCTGACGTAATTGGTCGCGACGTGGTTCCTTTGCTTTGAGTGAGGCTCGAAACAGCAATGCCAAGATTGGTCACAATAAAATTCTTGCTGAGTTCCATTCTCTCAGCTCGCTCCAGTTATAAGCAAGCCGAGAGCGCCTCCTTGCCTGCAGCGGTGTCGAGTTCCGACCAGTTGAGCGTGCGGTTTGCCGTCTCAGGGGTAAGACCGCGCGATGGCGAGCGCCTCGGCATTAGGGGAAGCCAAGCCCCCTTGTCCTGGGCAAAAGCGTAGAACTGTCACAAACACGCGAAGGATATGAGGTTGAGATTGAGTTCGCCAAACTGCCTGAAAACCTTGAATATAAATATGTGATCGAACGAGAGACTGAGATAACCTGGGAGGCGATATCAAATCGTCGGCTCAATATCGATGGTACCCGCATCCTCTCGATCAACGCGATGCCGGTTTCAAAGCTATGGAGCGAGCTGGCGCTGCTTCTTCCAGCTGACGGTCCAGCGGCGACGCTGCGGCAAGCGAAAGGCGGGATAACAGGCTATAGATTTCTCGATGAGGGGTTTGATGTATTCCAGCCGCTGCTTGTCCCACCGATCGATGGCAATTATGCGCTTTCGGTGGCGATACCGGGCCGATCAGGCATTCGCGACCTAACGGTAAAAGCCGTAAGTCGTGAGGGCCGGGCTGACCGCTTGGCCGATGCAAATGCAAAATGGCCGAAGCGGCGAGAAGACCTTTGGGGCTTTGAGGATTTGGGCGACGAGGTCGCTTACATGAAGGTCGGGTCCTTCGTTACATGGCGCTTTGAGCGACCATGGAAGGACTATCTTGAGGATTTCTTCTCGCAGCTTGAGAAGGGCAATTTCCAGCACCTCATTGTGGACTTAAGGGGCAATAGCGGGGGTGCGGATGCCCCGGCTCAAGCTTTGTTTGAGCGCTTTATCAAAGAGCCATGCAGTGTAGCAGGCTTTGAAGAGGGCTCTCGGTACACGGTGTTTCCAGAGGCATTGTCTGCCTATGCGAGTTCTTGGAACGACACTTGGCGCCGCCTTTCAGCCCAACCAACACATTCGACTGGAGTGTACCATTGACAAGCCAAGCACGTGGCAAATCCAACCCAGCGGCCACCGCGTACAAGGCGAAACGATCATTTTGACGGATGCGACAAATGCTTTTGGTGGGTTCTATCTCGCCCGAGCGGCCCAAATCTGTGGCTTGCGGCTGATCGGCGAAACGACTGGCGGCAGCCAATCCGGCATCAACGGCGGGACCATTGTCTTTGTGAAACTGCCCGGCTCAGGACTTGAGTTCGATCTACCGGTGATTGGCACTTTCAGTGATCGATCACCCAAGGGATTGGGTATTCAGCCCTCGGTGCAAGTGCCCGCCACAGCCGAGGATATCGAGCAAGGCCGGGATGCTGCGCTTGAAAAAGCGATAAGTCTTGTAACCCAAGGCCGTTGATTTGGCCTTAGCGGCTAGTGAGGAGCCTTGCGCGCGCCTTACCAAATCCGCACGCGCTTCTCCGGAGGGCGATAACGCTTGTGCTCTGGCCCCACTGCGAAATCGCGATGCCATTCTTCCAGGTTTGTAACGATCCCATTGACCCCAGGGGGCATTGGCGGATGGCTGTTGTTTTGTGCCATATACTCGAGCGTAGTGGGCTTCGCGACCATCCGGGTTTTCTGCACTAAGCCAAACCAGAATCTTTGCTCAGGCGTGAACCCATCAAGGATTTTGCCTCGTTCATCGGGAAGGTCATCGAGATAAAGCTGCAAGGCCCTATAGCCCACCAATGCACCGCTTTTCAATTGCGGATATATCATCCAACCCGGCTCTGATTGGCTCAAGTCCAAGCTCTTCGACTTGCGAAGAGTTCATGTAGGCTGCGTAGAAATCCTGCAATCGCCGCTCAGAGCTTCCCTGAGGCGCTGGCTGATTGGCAAAAAGCGCTTCAAGAAGCGCGGACACGTCTTGCAAGACTTCGCCTTGCACCTCCCAAGGCTCATTGAGATATCCACGATCTGCAGGAATGCTCGTGGTCTTGATCCATCCCTCATTGACATAAGCGTAGAAGTCATCGCCGGGATGGACAGTCTTGCTGATATGCTGGAGCTCAATACCCCATGCCCCGTGTTTAGGCCCATCCCGGATTTCGACTGCTTCCGATGTCGGCGGCGCTGAAGCCTCGTTCGCTTCGGCCGCTGACAACTGATTGATTATAAGCATCGCGCCAACTGCGGCGCTCGATAAAAACAAGCTGGTAAACTGCATTGATCCCTCCCGACGTTATACGTCGCTTGACGTAGGTCTGTAAGGCATTCAAGCTTTTCACGCTCAAGCGTCCCTTCGCGCAAACGCCTACAAGCGTCGGTAAACGACAATTGACGTAGTTGGCGAGCACTGCCACCCTCTTTGTTGCTCGATCGAGTTTTCAGGAGGGAAAGGTGTCGGTTAAATCGTTTCTAGTTCAAATTTGTGCTGTCGCTTTGGCAGTGTTGTCTCCCGCTGCAATCCACGCGCAGGCAAATGACACCGCAGTCGCCGCAATGATCGCCGCATATGGCGGCGATGCTCTGGGCGATCTTGAACGCATAAAAACGGTTTCCCAGCGCGGCGTGGCTTGGCCCGGGCAAGGGCAAACGGCGGCTTTCGTAGAGTTCGCAGATGACCGCGTCATCAAGACGCTCGATCTTGCAAATCGCCAGGGTTCGGTTGAGCGTTGGACGCTTCAAAATGGCAATTTTTATCATGGC
Organism: Pseudomonadota bacterium; assembly: GCA_039815245.1. Taxonomy (GTDB): domain Bacteria; phylum Pseudomonadota; class Alphaproteobacteria; order Sphingomonadales; family Sphingomonadaceae; genus Erythrobacter. Next base: position 323,875 of record JBCBZR010000001.1, read on the forward strand.
CGCGAGATTGTCGACGAAAGCGGGCTGACGATCATCGATTATGGCGCAGGTCACTACACAACCGATGAAAACGGCTCATTTGCCTCTGCCTTTGCGGGTGATTGGCGCGGACTGGATTTGCTGATTGCCAAACGCATTTTCGATGATCCGTCCGTTATTAAATCAAGCCGCGACAGCTTTTATGCCGGTCATCCTACACGCATTTTGACGGTCGAGCCTGAAGAAGGGGCTGCGGCTTTTGAGGCATTTATCTCAAAGCGAGATGGATTGATCAGGCGCGTTTCATTTGAGGGCGGCTTGGGCGCCGTCGATCGTATATGGAGCGGGCACCGTTCCAATGGCCGGTTCCTTCACGCAACGGCTTCGCAAATCATCGCCGATGGTCGCACCATTGAAATTGAGCGGCTTGTTTCGGTCAAAACCAATCCAACCTCGGAAGGCTTTCTTGAAATAGAGCCCAGCCTCACGCCGGAGCCGGCCATGATCGACACCTCCCAAATGACGGTCGAAGAATTGGCGCCAGGATTGTTTTGGGTCGGCCAAGATGACTATTCGATGTTTGCCCTGCACGATGGTGGTTGGATCGCTGTAAGCCCGTATGCAGGTTTTCAGGAGAGGTTTGCCGCGCTCAAAGAGCACACAGGATTTGCGGCCCCATTAACCTCAATCATCGCAACTCATCACCATGAAGATCACCTTGCGAGCATTGCTGATGCGGTGGCGCTTGGAGCGGATGTGGTTACCACGCCTGAGGGTCAATTGGCGCTCCAGCAGAGCTGGTATGCAGGCACTAAACCAATGGTCCGCACGGTCGAAGACAATGACCGGGTCGGGCCTTTTCGAATATTGATTGAGGCAACCGCTCATTCGCCATCGAATATCTTCGTCTTGCACGAGGCATCGGGCGTTATGTTCCAAGAGGATCACTACCACGCCTTTTTCGCTGATCGCGCCAGCCGCATTCAACCCACCGCCGCGCAGATGTGGCGCGCTCTGAGCGAGAGGGGTTTGCGGATTACGGCTATGGTGTCCGGCCATGCGCGCAAAGCAGAAGATTGGCGCGTGTTTGCGAATGCCGTTGCGGCCGCTGAACCTGTCAAGGCGTGCCCAAGCAAACGACCCATCTGCCTGCCCGGCTGGCCCCATGATCACACCATCAGTGGCCTTTCGTCATGACGCAGCCCACTCATCTCTGGCACAATTGGCGATGATGGACGCTGTTGATCCCGGAAATGTAACCAGCGCCTCACCTGCTAAAGGCGATTCATGGTTGAGAGGCATCATTCTGCGGCTGCTCGCACTCAATGCCATTATGTCACTGGCTGGGATTGGGACAGGGGTTGTTGCCTTATACGCAGCGCTAACTCAGGCGAACGCGACGCAGGCTCAACTCGAAGCGAGCGTCCGGCCTGAGCTTGTCCTTGCCCGCGCCTATTCGCCTGAGGGAGAAACGACGTTTCGATACATCGCGTCCAACAATGGGAGCGGTCCCGCTAGGTTGAGGGCGATGCGCGTTGCTGTGGACGGCCAAACCGTCCGAAACTAGAGCGAGTTGTTGGAACGTTTTGACGTTTCCCGAGATGCAGAGTTTGGCCAGAACCAAATCTCCGGACGGCTTGTGCATAGCAATCAGGCCATTGATGTCTTTGCATCCACTGATCCGAAGCTCTCCGCGTTGCTGTTTGCACAAGGTGACCGCATTCAGATCGAAACGTGCTATTGTTCGGTGTTTGAGCAGTGTTGGGTGCCGCCCAAAACCACCAACGGCCTGCCACGTGCAGTCGAACAGTGTCCAAATTTTGCCGAAGATCAGTTTGAACAATAGGCGAGAAGGAAGCCTGCGATTATGATCGAACAGTCCCTTGATATCATTCTTTCTGCGCTCGTTTGGTCGATCCCAGTTGCGTTCGTTCTGCTTGCAACTGAACGATTAAATCGGTCGGCAAATATCTGGCGCACTCCTCAATCAATACACGCCGCCAATCGCGGGTTTTTGGGTCTCACGCTGGTGGCGATCTTGGGGCTCACGGCCTTTTTCGGGTTCTCTGTAAAGAGCTGGCAGATCGCCATCAGCATAGATGCAGCGCCTTTAGATGGGTCGGCAGTGGCCTTTCCACCCGAAGCGACAGAGTTGTCATCTTTGGGCTATGGCCTTCTCGCGATCTGGTTTTTGGGTGCCGCTGCCATGTTCGTGCGATTAGCCCTATCGGCGCAGCGCAGTGGATCGCTTTTCGATAGCGTCATGAAGACGGGGCACACCTACTCGGATTACGAAGACGTTTTTCTTTCAGACGAGGTCAGAGAGCCGGTCACGGTGGGTGTATGGCGGCAAGCCATTGTGCTTCCAGCTTCAAAGATGAATGAGCTACGGTCAAGCGAGGTGAAGGCTGTCATCGCTCATGAACGCGCGCATATTGCCCGGTTTGACCCGTCCAAAAACCTAGCTCTTCAGATTATGCGATGCCTCTTTTGTTTTAATTAGCCGATGCTCTCTTTGATAAAGTCTTACCAGCGCAGCCGGGAATTCGAATGCGACCGGAGGGCGATTTCTGACGGCGTGGAGCCAACCGATCTGGGAAGGGCACTTGCGAAACTCGCAATCTCGAAGTCTGGCCCAGCCATGGGTCTCGCGTTGACCGCCCACTACAGTGATGTTGCCTCGCGCATTCGGGAGCTGGCCGATCCGAAGGCTCCCAATTGGCCATCTGCGGCGGTTACGGTCCTGTTGCTTGGGGCGATGGCCACCTTATTGTTGTAGACGTTTGCCGCGATGGCCTACAAAGGGGTCGATGTTGGTTTTGCGTGTGATGCAAGTCCGATGGTGTCCGGACTATAAGCTTAATCAGGACGAGCATCATGATCCAATCGGCCCGCTGGGAATTATGAAGACAACTAGCCCCAACCAATCTGAAGTCGAAATCCTGCAGTCACTGTGGGAGCGCGATGTTGCGACTGTACGGGAGGTGCATAGCGATATCCTCAAGCGCAAGCAGGTTGGATATACGACGACGCTGAAGCAGTTTCAGCGCATGGAAGAAAAAGGCTTGGTTGAGCGTGTCTCGAAGGTTGGCCGGGCGCATCAATACCGGGCAACCGAGAAGCCGAAGAAAAGCCGTCAGCATCTCGTCTCTCGTCTCGTTGAAACAGCCTTTCAAGGATCGACCAACCAGCTCGTTTTGCATGCACTGGGGACATCAAAGTTGAGCTCTGAACAAATTCAAGAAATCCGCGATCTGTTGGACGAGCTGGACAAAGAGTAGGGCATTATCGTTCCACTATGATCGGCAAGAGATCGGCTTGCCCTTTCAAGAGCCAGATGAGTGTGTTTCGCTCCAGTTGCAGCGCCATTTCAGGGGCAAGCGACCACATATCGTGAGACATGCCCTTAACCTCCCAATAGGTGAAAGTGTCATTGTCGAGCGCAGCTAAATCATCAGCGAGCTTTCGCGCAGATTGAACCGGCGCACCTTCGAAATCATCGGCCCCGTGCACCATGAGAACATCACGCCATTCATCCTTCAAAAGGGGTGTTAGCCGCGTGCTAAGTCGGCTGTCCCAGGCTAAGTAGCTGTTGCTTGGCCCAGCCCACGTTTTTCGCCACGTTGGGTTTTCGCGAATATCCTTGAATATGCGCCTCAGATCTTCGAGGCAGCCCGATTGCGCTTCACCAAGGTCTTGAGGGCATGCCCAGAACCGCTCGAAGTGTTCCTGCATGGTATAGCCTCCGCCCACACCGCCAAACGCGAGGCGTGTGGCATCAGGCGTGTAAGCAAAAAGCCGCACGGCGATATCGCCGCCATCAGACCACTCATATATCAACAGATCCCCGTTCCACCATTGCGCATTTGAGCGAAGGCTTTGAAGCACGCGCATGTGATCAAGGACGCGTTTTTGCATCGAGTAATTCTGCAGGAATTCCTCTGTGCACGCATCGGGATCAGACTGGGTTTCAGGCACGCCGCTTTTTCCAACAACCAGACGCGCATAGCGAAGGTCGGGATTGCCGGCAGGTGACATTAACTCGGCGAAACCATCACGCTTTGCTCCCAAACAACCCGAACCATCAATCACAAGCAAAAGCGGAACGGGCGCGGTTTCGAGAGGTCTTTGGACGAAGTAAGTCAGCAGCCTACCGTCACTCGCCTCGACAGTGACCTCGTCTTGAAGAATATCCTGAGCGTTGAGTGGCTGAGACAAAGATGCAAACAGCAGAAGCACAAAGGCTGGAGCTGTTATCCGAAGCCAAGAGACAAGCGTGCTAAAATACGACATGTGCCGTAATTTGATCTGGATCAGCGCTTTTTTCAAGACCGTTTTTGCTGCCCTTTGCCCCTTGATCCCTATTGACCAAGGTTGCGATCGATAATCGCCGTGCCGAGCGCTGGATACAGGTCCTAGACCAGCTTGGCATACAAAGACACGCCTGCATCAACATTTGTGAAGACGACTAAGCCATCGCGGGTCTTAGGAAAGCCGAGCGCGATTGTGCGAACCCCACGGATCAGAGCCGGTGTGCTGCAGCGCGACTTCATCCTTCGGCAATCCGCGCAGCACTTGTCAGCCAAGGCCATAGGGTATTTCCTCACCGTCAGCCTGAGCGCTCTCGATCATTTCCTCGTAAAGCTCTTGCGAAAGAACTTCTCCCCGCATCATAGCAGCCATAAGCGCTGAATAATCGCCAACAGTGGTAATCAGATTGGCTGCGCCATTGGCGCTGTCTCCGACCTCATCGCATGCAAGGCTTCCATCAGCCTCACGCGGCGCTGCGTATAGGCTTCTATTGAGCTCGTCCGTCCAAACGAAGGACGTCGAAGTCATCCCTAATGGGTCGAACAAAACCTCCCTAGCGATATCGTTGAATTGCCGTTGCAACTTTGCCTCAATCGCCTTGCGCAGATAGTCATACCCTTCGCCCGAATATCTCTGGCGCGCATCTGGCTCGAATTGAAATACAAGACGCCCATCATCTTCAAGGTAGCGCCAGTTTGGGAAACCAGACCGGTGCCGTAGCACCAGGCGAGAGGTCAGCTTGCCGAGATAAGGCGAACGGCTAATCTCTGAGTCGATGTAGTGGCGAGCCAACGGCTCATCCAAATCCCAACTGCCGCGTTCCGAAAGCCGCAGCGCGACCAGCGCCGTCACAGGCTTTGTCAGCGAAGCCACTTTAAAGAGCGTGTTGATCGGGGCCTTTGTACCATCGCCCAAAGCGCCATGGACTTGAAGGTGCTGGACCTGTCCATCGCGAATGATCCCAACGCCCACTGTTGGCACATTCAGCTTGTTCATAAGAGCTGTGATCGTGTGATGTGGCGCGATTGAGCTGGAGATGCCTGTCCTTAAAAAATCTGCGCCGGGCCTCGGCAGCCGATGATCGAAGCTGAAGACACGCTTCATTTGCCAGCGGTCGTTGACTAACTCCCAGTAAGATACGAAGCGAGCCGTGCTGTCGAGCGCATCTAGAGCCGCTTCATCAGGCGCGGTATAAAATGCATGCTCACCGCGATGAATTGCGCCGTAAGGCTCCCCGTTCCGCTTCAAAATTTCGACGCTTTCCGATTGGGTGAATGGAAATCGGAACAGCTTGTCTTTATTGGTATTACAAGTGCTGCGCATTACAGACGCTATGAAATTCGCCTTGCCGTGCGTCGTTCCGCCTTGATCGTGGTAAAATTCAAAATTGTCGGCGATATGTAGGTCCAATGCAGACTGATTACACAGGTTGTAGCCTTGCTCGAACAATGCCAGATCGCTGGCAATAACCGCTTGCCTAACCGCGTGGCTTTGATCGGCATTCGCGTGAGCGGTGCTACAAACCAACGAAACCAGTGCAACGATAATCAGCTTAAACAATGGCTTGTTTGCAAAACGACTCATCAAGATCACTCACAAAGATAAAACGACATATGTCGTATACTTGAGGTTCTGCGCCGAAACTACACGTAAAAGGAAGCGCAAGTGCTAGCTGTCATGCCCAAGGCTGAGGCCATTGCCACCAGATCGAAACGTTCAACCACTCGGTATCCCCCATGACCGCCTTGCTACCAAAAGCTACCGTTAGAATGCACGCGCAAGCGCAAATGAGGAAAGTGCTTGGCGCTGCACAGGTAAACTGTGGCATTTCATTGAACCCAGATCGCCTCATCCAAAAAGCCCAAGAAAACAAAAGGGAACGAATAGCCTGTTGAGCAAAGGCTGGAGTTTAGGTGAGTTTGGCATCTCTGCGCCTGAATGATTGGCGCGACTGTCCCCTTTCACCCCATGATCGTGGACAAAGTGCTGCTCGAAATGGCCGATACCCCCGCAAGGGCTGTGATTGAGCAAACCCAGGCTCGTGATCGTGAAAGCGCCGAGATTAGATTTGGCGAGTGGTTCGTGTGGTGGCGTGAGAACTTCCGGCACTGGACCGATCCACTTCGCACCGAATTCAATCACTTTTGCGTTACCGACGATGCAGCATTTGTTGGCGATTGGCTGTCTCGTTTCGAGCCAGCGGTCTTTGCAGATTTCCTCATTCGCGTGGTGCATGCTCACGTGATCGAGCGCGCGCTCGGCTTTCGGCGAGGCGATGAGCCGAAGCTGATAACCGTGCTGTTTGGACTTGATGCGTATCAACCCAACAAGGCCATGGGTCTCGAAGAGATGACACAAGAACTCTGGCGGCGTTTCGCGGATCAGCATCTCATTGAAACCGACCACTCGGAATTGTGGTGCAATTTCGAAGTCGACTGCAACGTGCCGATTGCGCAGCCCTAGCAATGAACTGACATTTCAAGTGCAGGCAATGGTCCGGGGTGTGGCGAGCATGCCTGATCAGGCGTGTCGGTGGCATATTTGTTCAAATGCGCGCTACACGCTTCGCTGGTAAGGTCATGCTCGGGCGGAATAGCAAAAACCCATTAGCGGCTCGAACTTCGTACGAGAATGAAATTATTCGTACAGTTATGCACAAACCAACTTGGTGGAGCCTACAGGGAGCCTAAATTGCATTTCTAGGCTCCAATAGGTCCAATGACCTCCAAAAGATCACGATAAAAAACTGATATAATGAGAGAAAAATGGTGGACGCACTAGGGTTCGAACCTAGGACCCGCTGATTAAGAGTCAGCTGCTCTACCAACTGAGCTATGCGTCCATACTGATGCGAGGCTGAAGCAGCGACCGTTCAGAAACTCGCTGATCGGTGCTTGCCTCAAGGCTCGGTCCGATTCCCGCGAGGCGCTGCATTTAGCGAGCGCGGCGGGGAGATCAAGCGGTTTTGTCACTCAAGTCGCAGAATTGCGGCGCGGGGTCGCGGTGCAGACTATGACTTTGGCTGGGGTTTAAGGTCGGGCGAAGAGCGCTCGCCCTTGCGGATCTGCTCGCGGATCGCTGGGGCAATAGTGATTACAGAAGCGAAAGCGTCAGACATGTTTGCCTCGATCAGCGCAATGCCATTCTTTTGCAACTGATGCGCGACGCGCAGCGCGACGGGTTGCGGCACGTCGAGCAGGCTGTGCAGATCGCGCAAAGTGGTAAGCTCTCCGATCAGCGCGCGATGATGCACGGCATCGATCAGCAGCGCTGCCAGCAATTGCTCGCGACCATTGCGATCATCGCCCGGTTTTGGGGCAGCGCCGTTATCAGGAGCATGCGTCTCTGGCTTCGCACTTTGCGACTTAAAGAATCTCATGGCTTGTCCCGCCCTGACCAAATGTATCCCTTGGCCTTGCGCGCATGCCTGACGGCGAGCGACCCGATTGGGGGGTGGATCGCCGCCGCCAGGACTTTGAGCGTCAACAAGGTTGGCGCATCGCATGCAAGCGATACGCCTGCGACCCGAACACTCAGGCATCGTGATGCCCTCAGGTATATGGGCTTGGTTGACGCTTACGGAAAGTCGCCCAAGCGGGGGACATGTGGTAAAGAGTTGTATCATGCAGAGGCATTTCGGTAAGATCGAAGCGCTCAGCGACATTGGAGCGGTCCTTCGCTATTCAAGCGAGGTGTGTGCCGATCAGGGAGTGCTGCGCCGCTCTTATCACCTCACCCCGCAGTTTGATGCGCCCAATTCCATGCGCAGCGCGGTCTATGCGCATGGATATACCCCTGAATGGCTTGAGTATTACGATCAGGCTGACTTTCGCCAGTCTGATCCCATCCCGGAACGCACCATGCGCCATGGAGCGATGCTGACATGGCAGGAGGCGCGCTACATTGCGCCCAACACGCCCGAGAACGAGGCCTATTTCAAAGCAATGGACGAAGAGGGACTCGTGCACGGCTTTGGCCTGCCGCTGTTTGGCCCGCGCGGTCGTGATGCCTTTGCCGGGATGGATTTCGGGGTTCCGGTGAGCGAAGTCTCAAGCAGCAATCTGGGTGTAGTCCGATCCGTGGCGCAGGCTGCGCATCAGCGCGTGTGCGTGATCCTTGACCGCAGCGAGGTGGTGCCCGAACTCTCCGAACGCGAGCGCGAAGTGCTGCATTGGGTGGTGCGCGGCAAGTCTGCTGGAACGATTGCCACGATCCTGGAGCTTTCACCTGACACGGTGAAAACCTACACCAAACGCATTTATGCCAAGCTTGAAACCTCAGACCGAGTGGGGGCCACAGTCAAAGCGCTCAAACAAGGGCTGGTGACGCTTTAGCCGGACAGGATTCCGCCGCGGGGCGCGCGTTGGTTCCAGCGGTTGACCATCATCAGAGCACCGATGCAGATCATATTGGTGAGCATGGAGGATCCGCCATGGCTCATAAAGGGCAGGGGAATACCGACCACCGGCGCCATGCCCATCACCATCATCAAATTGACCGCGATGTAAAAGAAGATGGTTGCGCACATGCCGCCTGCCAATAGGCTGGCGAAGCGATCCTGACTGGCCCGCGCAACGCTGAGCCCCCAGCGCAGGATAACGCTGAACACGGCGATGACGAACAGGCCGCCAATCAGCCCCCATTCCTCTGCCATCGTAGCGAAAACGAAATCGGTGTGCGGCTCAGGCAGATACTGAAGGTGGCTTTGCGAGCCATTGTTGAAGCCCTTACCAAAGATACCGCCAGAGCCAATCGCGATCTTCGATTGAGTTATGTGATACCCGGCGCCCAGCGCATCCGCTTCCGGATTAAACATCGTCAGGACACGGCGCTGCTGATATTCCTTGAGGCCAAAGAAAAAGGCGAGGGGAGCGAGCGCGGCGGCCGCCAGACCCGCGCCGATAAACCAGCGCAGCGGCAGTCCGGCAAGCAGCATGACGATGGCGCCGCCAAAGATGATGGCAAGGCTGGTGCCAAGGTCCGGCTGCATCAGGACAAGGCCAACCGGCAGAAGGATCATGACACCGGGTACGACGACAGCGCGCGCCGTCCCAATCATGCCGACCGGCATGGAAGCGTAGAACTGCGCGAGCGTCACCACGATCACCGGCTTCATCAGCTCAGAAGGCTGGAGCACCATGAAGCCCAGATCGAGCCAGCGCTGGCTGCCTCCCCGCAGCGCACCCATCGCCTCAACGCCGATCAGCATCACCAGCACGATGACATAGGCGGGATAGGTCATGAAGCGGACGAATTCGCGCGGCAGCGACGCGATGAATGCAGCAAGCCCCAAAGCGATGGCGAACCGCAAAAGGTGAGACGTGGCAAATGGCTGCATCGAACCGCCAGCGGCAGAATAAAGCACTGCCGCGCCGAACGCGACCAGCAGGAACAAGGGGATCAGCATCCCCCAAGGTTGGCGCGCAATCGGCTCTGGAATGACGCTGCGCCGCGCGGTTGTGCCGGAAAGGCTCATTCACGGTTCCCCTGAGATGGGGCCAAGGTGGCGTCGGGGGGAGGGGTGCCCGCTGCGATCTGATCTTGACGCGGGGCGATGGCATCCACCGCGATTTTCTCGGATTGGCGTGCGGCCAGACGCGCCTCGGCCTCCACCTTGTCGAAGATATCCTCATCGCGGCGCGGGGGCGGCGTAACGCTCGCTCCGCGTTCGGCTGCGTAAGCGGCGTAGCGCTTTTCGAGCCGCTGCTGCGCGGTGCCACCCCAGGACTTCTCCATGCCTTTCAGCGCATCGAGCCCTTTCTCAGGGTCAAACATGAAGGTCATGACATCGCGCGCAATCGGGTAGGCAGAGCCGGAGCCGCCGCCATGTTCGATCACGACTGCGCCAGCATATTTGGGTTTGTCGAACGGGGCGAAGAACACGAACAGTCCGTGGTCGCGATACTTCCACGGGCCACTGCGCCCGTCAGACACGCTGAGGCTGACGACCTGTGCGGTGCCTGTCTTTCCAGCCATCTCAACGTCATTGATGGGCAGGCGCGCGCGGCGTGCAGTGCCATAGCCGTTGACGACATTGTTCATGCCCTGCTGGACGATCGCCATTTCCCCTGCGCCGAAATTGTAAGCCTTGGGCGTTGAGACATTGTCGCTCAGCACAAGGCGCGGCGTGATCTCGCGCCCGGTCGCAAGGCGTGCAGACATAACCGCGAGTTGGAGCGGGCTGGTGAGGTAGTATCCCTGACCGATCGACGAGTTGACCGTATCGTGTGGGCGCCAGGGCTGGCCGAACTTCTTTTCCTTCCAATCGGGGTTGGGCACAGTCCCGTAGAATTGGCTGAGGACCGGCAGCTCGAACTGCTTGCCAAGGCCCATAGAGCTGGCCATGGCCGCGACCTTATCGAAGCCGATGACCTGCGCGAAATGATAGAAATAGCTGTCGCAGCTTTGCGCAATCGCCTTGTCCATATCCACGCGGCCATGGCTTGAGTGGCAGCGGAAAAAGCGGTTGCCGATCTGGCGACCGCCACCGCAATTGATCGCATCGGTGGGCTTGATTCCGGCTTGCAGGAAAGCGAGGCAGTGCATCGGCTTGATCGTTGAGCCGGGCGGGTAGAGCCCTTGCAGCACCTTGTTGCGCAGCGGCACGCGCACATCTTCGCGCAGCATGGCATATTCGACGCTGCCAATGCCGTCAGAGAAACTGTTGGGATCGAAACTGGGCATGGACGCCATGCAGAGCAGGTCGCCTGTGTCGCAATCCATGACCACCACAGATCCGCTTTCAAGCCCGATGCGGCGCGCGGCATAGTCTTGCAATGGACCATCAATCGTCAGCTTGACAGGATCGCCCTGAATATCGTCGCGCGTTTCCAGATCGCGCACGATCCGTCCGCTTGCAGTGACTTCCACCCGGCGCGCGCCTGCAGTTCCGCGCAAGTTTTGCTCGAACTGCTTTTCCAAGCCATCCTTGCCGATCTTATAACCCGGTGTGATCAGCAGCGGGTTGCGATCTTCGGCATATTCCTCGGCGCTGGCCGGGCCGACATAACCGATCAGATGACCAACACTTGAGCCGGTCGGGTAAAAGCGTGAGAAGCCGCGCTGGGGAACCACGCCCTGCATGTCAGGCAGGCGCACGCTGAGGGCCGCGAACTCTTCATATTGAAGGCCGCTCGCCACTTCGATCGGAGCAAAACCGCTGCTGCGTTCCACCTCCGACTTGATGTCAGCGATGCGGGTCGGCTCAAGGCTGAGAAGCGCACCGATCTGATCAATCGTGCGGTCGGCGTCGCTCAGCCGATCCGGGATGATGTCGACCCGAAAATCCGCGCGGTTGGAGGCTAGGGGGGCTCCATCGCGATCAAGAATCCATCCGCGCCGCGGCGGTATCAGCGACAGATTGACCCGGTTGCTTTCAGATTCAAGCCGGTATTTCTCATTCTCGGCAATCGCGAGATAGCCCATGCGCGCCGCCAGCAACACCGCCACACCGCCTTGCACGGTGCCGATCATCATCGAGCGCCGGTCAAAGGTGTTCTTAAGCGTTGAAGCGTTGGCGACAGGTCCTGCGCGCCGTGCGCCAGAGCCAAGCTTAAACCAGTTCTTCATCCGATCCTCCGCGAGCGCGAGAGGCGGAACCGGTCCAGCCATGCCACCATCCGGGCGAGCACTGGATAAGCGAGGATCGAAAAGACCATTTGCGGCGCAGCGGCCATGAGTAAGGGACCGGAGATATTTTGCAGCGAAACCACCATTGCGGCGAGGATATACACGCAGATCGCTAGACTGGCGGTGAACCAATCCTGCCAGAACCCGCGCCAGGGAAACCGGGTTTCCATAATCTCAAGCACGATCATCGCCACGGACCATAGCATGATTGCGCTGCCAAAGGGCTGTCCGCTGAGCAGATCGTCAAAAGCGCCCAAAGGCATCCCGACCCACATCGGCAACAGCCCGGGCCGCATGATGCGCCATCCGATCAGCATGATAAAGCCGAGCGGCGGCATCAACGGAATAACATCGGCCAGCAGCAGAAACGGCAGCAGCGATCCCAGCATGATCGTCGCATAAGGCACAGCCTGCGCGCGAAACGGCGATTGGGTGCGGTTGATCCGGTTGCCGTAACGATCAGACCTTGCAGAAGGGGCGTACCGGTCCATTAATCGCCGCCTGCCTCAGCCTCGTTTTGCGCGCCGTTTTGCGTGTTGTCTGGCTCTTCTTCCGCAAGACTGCGCTCCGCCGAGATTTGCGCAATGCCCACCGCGACTGGCTCATAAATCGGCTCAACACTCACAAAATCGGTTGCTGAGGGGTTGGCCATCAGCCGCGCAATCCCGCCATCGGGCGTAATTTCGCTCAGCACCGCGACGGCGACGCCCGGACGGTAATATCCCCCTGCTCCGCTCGTCAGAAACACGTCACCGACCTCAAGCGGATTGAGCCCCAGATTGATCAAGCGGATGCGCAGCAAGCCATCGCCGCGACCCTCGGCGAAAGCCACCGTATCATCGCTCGCGCGGCGCACCGGCAACACGCTTTCGCTGTCAGTCAGCAACAACACGCGCGAGGAGCCGCGCGCCACTTCGAGCACGCGCCCGACCACGCCTCGGGCAGAACGGACCGGCATGCCGACTTCAACGCCGTCCACCCGGCCGACGCCCAGATAGGCAAAGCGCCGCGCTGAGGTGGAACTTGACCCGATAAGCCGCGCTGTGGCCACAGGCTCCACTTCACCCTTTGCCAGCGCGAGCAAGGCCTTGAGCCGCTCATTTTCTGTTTTGACAGCGTCGGCTTCGGCGAGCCGGATGCGCGCAATCTCGACCTCTTCGCGCAGGACGGCGTTTTGCGAGCCCGCGTTCCAATATCCCGAAATCGTATCCCACACCGAGTTGGAGCCGGATCGCACCGCCGCCCCTGTCTCGCCAACCGGAGACACCGCATCTTGCGCCGCCCCCCGCAACGGGGCGAGCGCGCGCGGTTGCCACAGCGAGAGCGTCAGCAAGGCCAGACCGAGCAAGGCAGCAAGAGCCGCGAGCAGGTATCCGGTAAAGACCGAATATTGCTCCTTCTTTGAAAAGCCCGTTCGGCGCGATGAAGGCGGCGCCATGGCTTTGATCCCCTTGGTTAGCTCTGCGTGGCTTCGCGCCTTACGCCGTCATCAACACGCCGCGATAAATCGGGTCTTCCATCGCCCGACCTGTCCCCACGGCCACACATGTCAGCGGGTCTTCTGCGATCGAAACAGGCAGGCCCGTTTCCTCGCGAAGATGCTCATCCAACCGCCGGATCAGCGCGCCGCCGCCGGTCAGCACAATGCCCTGATCCACGATGTCTGCGGCGAGTTCGGGTGCGGTGTTTTCCAGCGCGATGCGCACGCCTTCGACAATCGCGCCAATCGGCTCTGACAAAGCCTCTGCGACGTGCGCCTGATTGATCGTGATTTCCTTGGGGACGCCGTTCACGAGGTCGCGGCCTTTCAGCGTAATCGTCTCACCAATCCCATCATCAGGCACCACCGCGATGCCATAATCTTTCTTGATCCGCTCAGCCGTGCTGTCACCGATCAAAAGGTTGTGGTGGCGCCGCACATAAGAGACGATGGCTTCGTCCATCTTATCGCCGCCGGTGCGAACCGATGTGGTGTAGGCCAGCCCGCGCAAGCTCAGCACGGCGACCTCGGTAGTGCCGCCACCGATATCGACGACCATAGAGCCGACCGGCTCGGTAACTGGCATGTCAGCGCCGATCGCGGCTGCCATTGGCTCAAGGATGAGGTGCACTTCGGACGCGCCTGCATTGGAGGCGGCGTCGCGGATCGCGCGCTTTTCAACCGAGGTTGAGCCGGAGGGAACGCAGATCACGATCTCGGGATAGCGGAACAGATTGCGCTTGCCATGCACCTTGCGGATGAAGTGCTTGATCATTTCCTCGGCGATTTCGATGTCAGCTATCACCCCGTCGCGCAAAGGGCGGATCGCTTCGATGCTGTCAGGCGTCTTGCCCATCATCATCTTGGCGTCATCGCCGACCGCCTTGACCCGCTTGATCCCGTTAATGGTTTCAATCGCGACGACGCTGGGTTCATTGAGCACGATGCCCTGGTCCTGAACATAGACCAGCGTGTTGGCGGTCCCGAGGTCGATCGCCATATTTTGCGAGCCGAATTTGAAGAGATTGGCGAAGAAGCTCATTGTGTTTTGGTTCCGTGGGTTGTGCTGAAGGCCAAGCGAGGCGTGAGCCTGCCCGCATGGCGATAAAATAGAACTTGCGGATGCCTCTTGCGCCTAGCGAAACCTTGTCAAAAAGGCCAAAAATTTTGTTGACCAACATGGTAATTATGCACCGCTGCCCTCGAAATTGCGGCGTGTGACGCGTAGCTTGCGACAAATGCCCCAAATTCGACGCCTTCCATCCACTCTGGTCAACCGCATCGCCGCTGGTGAAGTGGTCGAACGCCCTGCTGCTGCGCTTAAGGAACTGGTTGAGAACGCGGTGGATGCAGGCGCTTCGCGAATCGCTGTCACTTTAACCGATGGGGGGCTCACCCGGCTTGAAGTCACTGATGATGGCTGCGGGATGAGCGCGGATGACATGGTGCTCGCACTTGAACGGCATGCAACATCGAAACTGCCCGACGATGCGATTGAGCTGGTTTCGACGCTCGGATTTCGCGGAGAAGCGCTTCCCTCGATTGCGAGTGTGGCGCGGCTGACGCTTGAAAGCAGGATGCCCGATGCGCGCGAGGGCTGGCGCATGGTGGTCGATCATGGCGAACAGATCGAGCATGGCCCGGCTGCGCTGCCGGTTGGGACGCGGGTGCGCGTAGAGCAGATCTTCGCCAAAATCCCAGCGCGCCGCAAATTCCTGCGCACGCCGCGCAGCGAGTATATTGCGTGCCTTGATGTCGTGCGGCGCTTGGCGATGGCCCGGCCTGATATCGCGTTCACGCTGGAAAACGGCTCTGAAGGCAAGTCTCGCACCGCGCTTAAGACACAGACTGATGAGGACCTCTCCACCCGGGTTGCGCAGATCGTTGCGCGTGAGCTCAAGGACAATGCAGTGGCCATCGACCTGACGCGCGACGGTCCGCACGGCGCGATGCGGCTGACGGGTCTGGCGGGGCTGCCGACATACAATCGCGGCGTTGCTGATCACCAATATCTGTTCGTCAACGGGCGGCCCGTGAAGGACAAATTGCTGACCGGAGCGGTTCGCGGGGCCTATTCCGACATGCTTGCGCGCGATCGCCATGCCGTGCTGGCACTGTTTCTGGAAATCCCCGCGCATGATGTTGATGTGAACGTTCACCCGGCCAAGACCGAAGTGCGCTTTCGCGATGCGCCTGCGGTGCGTGGATTTATCGTATCGGGCCTGCGGCAAGCGCTCGCGACCGGCGACCGGCGATCTGCGCAAGGGCCCGACCGCGCCGCAATGGAGCGCTGGCAGACCGAGCCGGTCCTGCCTGGGGGCAGCGAGGAAGCCCCTGCCTTGCGCTCAATCTTCCAAACACGCGATTGGGCTGGACCGCAAACGGCATCGCCGGGTGCAAACTCACTGAGCGAGCCGCGCCCGCTATGGAATGCGCAAGGCCCCGCCAGCGATGCCCTGCCGCAAGGCCGCGCGGAAACCGCTGAACCGTTGCCCGAAAACGCCGCCGACTATCCGCTCGGCATTGCGCGCGGGCAAGTCGCCAACACCTATATCGTCGCGGAGAGCGCTGATGGGCTGGTGCTGGTCGATCAGCATGCAGCGCATGAACGCCTTGTGCTCGAACGTTTGCGCGCCAATGGCGCGGGCGAAGCGGTACAGCGCAGTCAGGCCTTGCTGGTCCCCGATGTGATCGAGCTGGATGAGGCTGATTGCGACCGGCTTGAAGACGCTTCCGAAGGCCTCGCGCGTTTCGGCTTGCAGGTTGAACGCTTTGGCCCGGCCGCCATGCTGGTGCGCGCCGTTCCGTCGGCCATTGCCAAGGCGGACACCGCCAAGCTGCTGCGCGATCTGGCGGACGATATTGCCAAGCACGGCAAGCAGGAAGACAGCGGCGCGCTGCTGCTGGCGGAGCGGCTCGAATATGTGCTCGCAACCATGGCGTGTCACGGATCGGTCAGGGCAGGGCGGGTGCTGAGCGTTGCGGAAATGAACGCTTTGCTGCGCGAAATGGAGGCCACCCCGCGCTCGGGCCAATGCAACCATGGCCGCCCAACCTGGGTAAAGCTCAGCATGGAAGACGTCGAAAAACTGTTTGGGCGGCATTGACCGCGCCGTCGCGCGCTGCGCTGAAAGAAGGGGCTGGTCAAGCGAGTTTCATCCCCTTAACTTTCTAAACTCGGGGCAAATCAGGGGGCTTTCGATGACACGTATTTCCGCGCTTTTTCTTTCAGTCTGGCTGGCTTTGATGGCGCCGGCTGCCGCGCAAGAGGCTGCGCCGCAGCAGCTGCCCCCCGAAATCGCCGCAGTGATGGAGAAGATCACGCCGCAGACCGGTGAGATCGCGCTGACCAGCGCTGAAGCGACGCTCGATCTGGGCGAAGAATATATCTTCTACGGTGAGAGCGATGCGCGCGATATTCTTACCAAGATTTGGGGCAACCCGCCGCAGGCTGCTGACGGTGTGCTCGGTCTGGTGATGCCCGCGGGCAGCTCTCCGGTGACCGATGCGTGGGGCGCAGTCGTCTCGTTCGACAAGACCGGTTACGTCTCGGACGAAGACGCCGCTGACACGGATTATGATGAGCTCCTGCGCCAGCTTCAGGAAGGCACGCGGCAGGCCAACACCTTGCGGGAGCAGCAGGGCTATCCCACGCTCGATCTGGTCGGTTGGGCCGAATCGCCGGTTTATGACAGCAGTACCCATTCGGTGGTGTGGGCAAAGGATCTTGCTTTTGCTGACAGCGAAGTGAACTCGCTCAATTACGACGTGCGCACGCTGGGGCGTTATGGTGTGCTGAGCCTCAATCTGCTTGCCGAAATGCCGCAGCTTGATGAAATCCGCGTCGCGGCCAAGGACTTTGCCTCGCATGCCAGCTTCAACGAAGGCGCGCGTTATCAGGACTACAACGCCGCGACGGATGCGACCGCAGATTACGGCGTGGCCGGTCTGATCGCGGGCGGGGCAGGGGCCGCCGCGATCGCCAAAAAGACCGGTTTCCTCGCGATCATCCTGAAATTTATAAAGCCGATCCTGATTGGGCTCGGCGTGCTGTTCGTTGCTGGCTTCGGCGTCATCAAGAGCTTCTTCGGCGGCAAAGCCGAGGAAGAAGAATACTACGAAGAGGGCTATTACGAGGAAGAAGAGCCACTTGCTGAGGAGGCTGTTTCAGAACAGTCCGAAGCTGGCAGCGACCCAAACGAACCGCCCGCGACCTGAGTGTCGCGGCGCGGGGACGGCGTTGTCAAACGTTGAACTTGAACAGCATCACATCGCCGTCCTGCACAAGGTATTCCTTGCCTTCCTGGCGTAGCTTGCCTGCATCGCGCGCGGGTGCTTCCCCGCCCAGTTCAACGTAGTCACCGTAGGCAATCGTCTCTGCGCGGATAAAACCCTTTTCAAAGTCGGTGTGGATTTCCCCCGCCGCTTGCGGAGCCTTCGCACCTTCGGGAAAAGTCCAGGCGCGCGCTTCCTTAGGCCCGGCGGTGAAGAAGGTCTTGAGCCCCAGCAGCGTGTAGCCAGCGCGGATAACACGGGCGAGGCCGCTTTCTGTCAGACCCAGCTCTTCGAGATATTCGGCCCGATCTTCCACCGGCATAGCGATAAGCTCCGCCTCAATCGCGGCTGATACGACAACAGCCTGTGCGCCTTCGGCCTCGGCCTTGGCAAAGACCTGCTCTGAGAGAGCATTGCCACTCGCCGCTTCGTCCTCTGCGACATTGCAGACATACAGGACCGGCTTGGCCGTCAACAGCTGGGCTTGGGCAAACAGGCGTTCTTCCTCTTCGTCCTTCGGCTCGGTCAGGCGCGCGGGCTTGCCTTCGCGCAGCAGTTCCAGCGCCTGGCCCAGCACGCTGGCGAGCACTTTGGATTCCTTGTCTCCGCTCGTCGCACGCTTGGCGGCGGCGGGCACGCGCTTTTCAAGGCTTTCAAGGTCGGCGAGCATAAGCTCGGTCTCCACGACCTCCGCATCAGCGATTGGGTCAACCTTGTTCGCCACGTGCTGAATATCATCGTCTTCAAAGCAGCGCAGCACATGCACGATAGCATCAACCTCGCGGATATTGCCGAGGAACTGGTTGCCCAGACCCTCGCCCGCGCTTGCGCCTTTCACCAGACCCGCAATGTCAACAAAGCCCAGCTGCGTGGCGACGACCTTGGCGCTCTTGGCGATGGCGGCGATCTGGTCGAGGCGCTCATCGGGCACGGCGACCTGCCCGACATTAGGCTCAATCGTGCAGAACGGATAATTCGCCGCCTGCGCCGCCTGCGTCTCGGTAAGCGCGTTGAAAAGTGTCGATTTGCCGACATTGGGCAGGCCAACAATCCCGCATTTGAAACCCATGAAACCTGACCTTTACACTGTACGAATGATGGGCGAATGATGGCGCGTGGCCACCGAAGTGCGGCGCGCTTACCGGGCTGGCTGTGCTTTGGCCAGAGCGTACCCTGTTTTGGCGCGCCTAATCACCGGCGGCGGCATCTGCGCTGGTCTTTGTGTCGTCTCCAAACACGCCGAGCCGGTGCATCCCTTCCTGAAGGTACCACAAGGCCCAGACGTCATAGACGGCGTGACCGATGATGACGGCGAGCAGGCTGCCTGACCAAGTGTAGGCGACCCCGAACAAGACGCCGATGAGAAAGATCAGCAAGCTGACAATCGGCTTGGCCAAATGGATGGCTGCGAAGACAGCGGCGGCCAACACTATCGCGAGCCAGATCGGCGCAGCTTGCGCAATCAGCGTCTGCAATCCGCCGCGAAACAGCACCTCTTCCCCAAGCCCCGCGCAGATCGAAAGGAAGACAATCCCGCCGATCGAGAGGCGGTCTTTCAGAAACGGGTAATTGGCGGCCTGCGACCGGATGATCCAGTCGCCATAGGCCGGGAAAACCCGAATGATGATGATCCCGGTCGCAATCAGCCCGGCCGCAAGGGCAAGGCCAAGCCCCACCTCCCATGGCGCAAACGTGATCATCGCGATCTCTTCAAACCCGCTCAGATGCCACAATCCCCAGCCGGCAAGCGCAAACAGGACCGTCTGCGCCGCGGTCACGCTCAGGATCGTGCGCGTGGTCATATCCGCTTGCTTGTCCGGGCCGCTCATTGCTGGCGCAGTGCCACATCGCTCATAAAGCGAGGGTCATCCTCCTTGGCGAGCCACTCTGCTTCGGCGGCAATCGCGCCAAGCATGGTCACGAGGGGGTCCTGTTCAGCTTTGGCATAATTGCCCAGCACGTGGCCGGTCACGCGGTCCTTATGCCCAGGATGGCCGATGCCGATGCGCACCCGGCGAAACTCGCGGCCCAGATGGCGGTCGATGGAACGCAGGCCATTATGCCCGGCCGTGCCGCCGCCTTGCTTCACCTTCACCTTGAACGGCGCAAGGTCCAGCTCATCGTGGAACACCGTGAGGGCGGATGGCTCAAGTTTGTAAAAGCGCATCGCCTCACCGACGCTGCGCCCGCTTTCATTCATGAAGGTTGATGGTTTGAGCAGCAGAATTTTCTGCGTGCCAATGCGGCCCTCCCGCGCGAGGCCGGCAAACTTCCCTTGCTCAGGGCCAAAGCCATGAACTTCGGCAATCGTATCCATCGCCATAAAGCCGACATTGTGCCGGTGAAGCGCGTATTTCGCGCCGGGATTTCCAAGGCCGGTCCAGATTTGCATCCCTTGCGCTTTAATCCGCAGGCCAGCGTACGTCACCCCTGAGGGGACGTGTCATCCCCCCTGAAGACGCAGAGGCAAACACAAACGCAACCCCAAACGCAAAGCGCCGGACTGGTCAAACCAGCCCGGCGCCTTGGTGATTGCAGTGATGCAAAGTGCTTATTCGTCTTCGCTCTTCTGCGAGGTCGCTTCCACTTCATCAGCGGCCGGTGCCTCGGTCTCTTCCTCTTCGCTCTTCTTGAGCGCAGACGGAGCGACAAGCGTTGCGATGGTAAAGTCGCGATCCGTGATCGCGCTGACGCTGCCTGTAGGCAAAGTGACTTCGCTGATATGGATCGAATCGCCCACATCCTTGCCAGCCACATTGACTTCGATCTCGTCAGGGATCTTGTCGGATTCACAGACCAGCTCCAGCTCGTGACGGACCACGTTGAGAACGCCGCCCTTCTTGAGGCCGGGCGATTCTTCTTCATTGGTGAAGTGAACCGGCACAGAGACTTCGATCTTCGAGTCCTTGGAAAGGCGCAGGAAGTCAGCATGCGTCGGCCGGTCGGTAACCGGGTGCAGCGCAACGTCCTTTGGAATGGTGCGGATGGTCTCGCCATCCAACTCGACCTGCAAGATAGAGTTCATGAACTGGCCGGTCATCAATTGCTTGACCAGTTCCTTTTCCTCCACATGGATCGGAGTGGGTTCTTCTTTACCGCCGTAAATAACAGCGGGGGTCCGACCTTCGCGGCGAAGTGCTCGGGAGGCTCCCTTGCCAGCCCGTTCGCGGCGTTCGGCCGGCAGTGTAAGAGCGTCGCTCATAATGTCTGCCTTTCGAAAGCTATCTGTTACGTTTGGCTCGACCCTCGCAGTGCTGTGGCGCAACGCTAAGGCAAGACCGCCGACGCGCCGCCTCCAGGGATGACCAGAGCGTCAGGTGCGCGCCCGTTATAGCGGCTGTCGCGGTTTGGCAAGAAAATTGCGCGCGCACTCCGAGTGTCACCGAAGCTGGCGAAGGATAAAGCCGTTCCCCTCAAGCAGGCTGATCAGCCCCTCAGGACCGGGCAGATGCGCCGCTCCGACAGCGATCAAGGGTCGTGTCTCGCCTGCAAGATCAGGTGCGAGCTGTGCGGCCCACGCGGTGTTGCGGTCAGTTAAAAGCGCCGCGCGAAGCTGTGGGTCGGTCAGAAACCCAGTGCCCGTCGCGGTTTCGATAGCGTCGAGATCGCCAGTGAGCCACGCACGGTCCAATTCGTGGGCGCGCTGCGTCACGGTTTCGGCTTCGCGGACAATCCCTTCGAGCAGAGCGCGCTGGTCGGCGTCTTCCAGAGCGTCAAAGATCGCCAATTGTGTCGCCGCGCCTTCGAGCTGCGTCACTCGGTCTTTTGGAAACTGCGCGATGATGGCGACATCAACGCTGTTGCTGCGAGATCCTGGGGTTGCCGCCTGTGCTAGGCTGAGCGCGGCGGCCCAGGTTTCGGTGGCGCGAAAATCGCCGGGGGTGACACCGGCCTTCTTCATCAGCTGCAACAGATCACCGCGCAATGATGGAGCCACGCGCTGCGCCAGCGGTGGCAGGTTGGGAGTTGCGGCGAGCTGGGCAAAGACAGCGCGCGTTTCGTCGCTGGTTGGGTCTGCCACTTCAACGATCACGCGATCAGCCGCCTCGATCACTTGCTCAATTGCGTCCGTGCGCCAACGCACCCCGTCCGGCAGCGCGTGGATTGTGCCCATCAGCCAGCCTTTTATCGTGCCATCAGCGCCTTCAATGGCGAACAGCGGCGGGCTGGGCTCGGGCTGATCCGGGACAGGCTCAGACGCGCACCCTGTCAGCGCGAGCGCCAAGGCCCAACCTGCGAAGACGGCGACTAAAGGACGAAGGCGCATCACTGGACGCGCGTCACCGTCAGCCCTTTGCTCGTCAGCATATCCTGCACGCTGCGCTCCCCTGCGAGGTGCCCGGCGCCCACGGCAACCAGCACAGTGCCCGGTGTCGTTTCAAGCCGTTTTGCGATCCAGTCTGACCAATTGGCGTTGCGCGAATACAGCATGGTTTCCGCGACTTCAGCGTCTTGCAGCCCTTCATTCATCAGCGCCGCCAGCCCGTCAGCATCTCCATCCAGCCATTCCGCGACCATGGCATCAAGCGCCTTTTTGGTGGAGCCGATATTCTCCACCGTCTCCATCAGCATCGCGATCTGTTTGTCCTGCGGGAGAGTATCAAACATGCTGATCTGGAATTCGATCGTCTCGAATGCCTCGCGCTTCTTGTCTGGTACGCGGGAAAGGAGCGATTTCTCGGTGCCGCTTTCGGGGTCATAGCCCTGCTGGATCAGCGGCACAAAGACGAGGCTGAGGCTCGCCATCCACGGTTCGACTGCATCAAACGCTTGCGGTTGCAGGCCAAGTGAGGTGAGCGCCGCATCATATGTGGCGCGCTGCTCATCAGTAAGCAAAGAGCGCAAGGTCGTCCCCTCCGGCAGCGCGGATTGCGCCTGCGCGTATTGCGCAAGCTTCATCTCGCTAGCGGGGTCCATTGGGATTTCCGTCACAATCGTATCGGCTTCGCTGAGAGCCTTGGCGACGGCGGCATCGAACCAGTTGAGCTCTGGCGGCAGGACATGAACGGTGCCGATCATGTAGATCGTGGTGTCCTCATCGGCGACCTGCCAAAGGGCAGGGCCTTCGGGTTCCGGCCCGTCAAGAATGGAGCGCTGAGCTGCTGCCTCAAACGCGGTTTGCCCTGGTGTAGACTGATTGGTGCTGGCCAGCGCCGGGGCAGACCAAAGCACTAATGTGGAGGCGGCGAGTTTGATGAGGCGTTTCATGGGCTTCCCTTTTGCGGCGAAGTGTCAGCAACCAGCGGTGACGTAAGGGTGAACAGGTGGGGTTTAGAACGGGCTTTCTGTGTTTGCGACACAATTACGCCTGCGGGGTATCATCGAACACCTCTTCAATCCGCATATCAAAAAGCCGCGCGATCCGGAACGCCAGCGGGAGCGAAGGATCGTGCTTGCCCGTCTCAATAGCGTTGACCGCCTGACGCGACACATCAAGATGGGCGGCAAGCTCCGCCTGACTCCAATCGCGTTCTGCGCGCAGAACTTTGAGCCGGTTTTTCATCGGCTGTCGCGCCAGCGTACAATTTGAAAAATGAACACGAAAGCTGCGTTGAAAACCCACCAGCTTCTAAGCAACACGTCAGCTGGTCTTTGAGGGTCGAAGAACAGGCTAAGCCATTCGGGAGGCTCCTCGCCCCCTATGATCTGATAAGCGATCACGAAAAAGATGAACAACAGCAATGGGCCGACTGCGAAAGAAACGACGAGGACACTGACCGCTTTCTTCCACAATAAGTCAGCATATTCATCGCGCCACGCAGGGATGCTGAGGAGCAGAACGGGCACAACGGTAGCCAAAAGCATTCCAATCGGTACGGTAATTGCTACCAAAATGTCAGGCATGCCAAAAGCATAAATGCCGGTGAAGGCTTCCAGAATTTCGCTAACAAGGCCAAACGTAATCATGATGAAACTGGCGTTCATCAGCCAATAGAACGCGCGGTAGCGCAGCTTTTCGGTTTGCAAGAACTCATCTCCCACAAGCGTGCTCAGCCTACATAGCAATGACGTGTCTGACACAATTTGAACCGGAAAGAAAAGGAGGCCCCGGTGGCATCCCCAATGCCACTGAGAACCGGGCGATCATGGAGGGCGCCCGGTCCTCAGTGGCGGGGTATTCGTCAGCCTTCGGGGTTCGCCCTGATTGCAGGGGCTGCTGCTTTGGGCGAGTTCGAAGCGAGACGAATGGCGTTTACGCGGGCTTGTCGAATGGCAAAGCGAGCTTGAGGCTCGACATGGGCGAGGGCGGTTTTGCGACAGGCTCGCTCCAGCTTCTTCGCTTCGCCTGAGCGGTCGGAGGTGACACACATTCGGTTGATGAGCGTTTTCAATCGGCTTTCCAGACGTGACGCGCCGCTTTCAGTCGTCAGGTCCAAGTCTGAGATATCCACGCTAATCGAAGGGACTGCACCATCGGGTGAGGATGCGAGAGCCGGGGTCGAAAGTGCCAAGAAGGCGAACGGAAGAGAGAAGGCATGTGGTGTTCGCATGATTAAAGTCCTCATTCATGGCTAGCGTGTCATCACAACCTATCCAAATGTCAGGTTGTACTGACTATATGTCGTGATTCGCTTACTATGTCAAGAAAACCTGACTTTAAGTCGCGACTCTATGACAGGGACTTCAAACCCGCGTGCGATGCTGCGCCGCAGCATTGACCCTGCCAAAAGCCCCTGCCATGGCCCGCTGCGCTATGAGTTTGGACATGACACCGCGCCCGGCGAATGATGCAAAAGCGGAACCGCTGGCCGCCCCCGCCGGGCCGCCGCGCGATCCGTCGCGCTCGTTTCAGGACATGATCCTGACGCTGCATGATTTCTGGAGTGCGGCGGGCTGCGTGGTCCTGCAGCCTTATGATATGCGTATGGGGGCGGGCACGTTTCACACCGCCACAACCCTGCGCGCGCTCGGGCCTGAGCCGTGGAACGCCGCCTTTGTGCAGCCCTGCCGCCGCCCCACCGATGGGCGCTATGGTGAGAACCCCAATCGGCTCCAGCATTATTATCAATATCAGGTCATCCTAAAGCCGAGCCCGGCTGACATTCAGGACCTGTATCTCGGCTCCCTTCGCGCGATTGGTATTGATCCGCTGCGCCACGACATCCGCTTTGTCGAGGATGATTGGGAGAGCCCGACGCTGGGCGCATGGGGGCTGGGCTGGGAGGTCTGGTGTGACGGGATGGAAGTCACCCAGTTCACCTATTTCCAGCAAATGGGCGGCTTTGACTGCAAGCCGGTGGCGGGCGAGCTTACCTATGGTTTGGAGCGGCTCGCCATGTACATTCAGGGCGTCGATAGTGTGTACGATCTGGCGTTCAACCAGCACGGGGTTTCCTATGGCGAAGTGTTTCTCGAAAACGAGAAGCAGATGTCGAAGTGGAATTTTGAAGTTGCAGAAACAGATGCGCTGTTCGACCTGTTTACCAAGGCTGAGGCCGAGTGCCGCAACGCGCTCAGCCACGGGGTTCCGATTGCCGCCTACGAACAGGCCGTGGAGGCAAGCCACATCTTCAACCTGCTGCAAGCGCGCGGCGTGATCAGCGTGCAGGAACGCGCCAGCTATATGGGCCGTGTGCGTGATCTGGCGCGTTCGTCCTGTGAGGAATATGCAAAGGCAATGGCGCCTGAATGGGAAGCGAAATTTCCGGGGTGGAGCCTCGTTTGATGGCTGACTTCCTGCTCGAACTCACCGCAGAGGAAATTCCCGCCCGCATGCAGGCCGGGGCGCGCACGGAGTTGGAAAAGCTGTTCCGCCGCGAACTGGACGTTGCCGGGATCGCATGTGGTAACATGACCGTTTTCTCGACACCGCGCCGCCTCGCGCTGATTGCGCGCGGTCTGCCGTTGGAGACCGATGCGGTGCGAGAGGAAGCCAAAGGGCCGCCAGTGGGCGCTCCCGATCAGGCGGTCGATGGCTTTTGCCGCAAGAACGGGGTCAACCGCGACCAACTCGAAGAACGCGAGGTCAAGGGCCGCGCAACGTGGTTCGCGGTTAAGGATGTGCCTGGTCAAGCGGTCGCCGACCTGCTTGCCGCAGCGATAATCGCGATCATCCGCGATTTCTCATGGCCCAAATCGATGCGCTGGGGCGAGGCATCGTTTAGCCCTGAAAGCCTCAAATGGGTGCGCCCGCTAACTGGGATCGTCGCCTTGCTCGATGGTGAGGTTGTGCCCGTGGTGCTCGACGGGATCGCCAGCGGGCGCGAGACGGTGGGGCACCGCTTCCACCATTCCGGCGCTGTCAGCATCGCGGATGCGGACACTTACGCCAGCGCCTTGCGCGACGCGCACGTGATCGTCGATCACGAAGAACGCGCCGGGATCATCCGCGAAGCCGCCCGCAAAGCCGCGCGCGCCGCCGGGCTCAGCGTGCTTGAGGATGAGGGGCTGGTGGTTGAGAATGCCGGGTTGACTGAATGGCCGGTGCCGCTGCTCGGGCGCTTTGATGAAGCGTTTCTGGACGTGCCATCCGAAGTCATCCAGCTGACCGCGCGGGTGAACCAGAAATACTTTGTATGCGAGGAAAGCGGCCTGGATGGCACGCGGCTCGCCAATGCTTTCATCTGCACCGCCAACATTGCGCCCAGCGACCCGGCCGTGGTGGTAGACGGCAACCGCAAGGTGCTCGCCGCGCGGCTCGCTGATGCGCGCTTCTTCTGGGAGCTGGACCAGAAGAAGACGCTGGCGCAGCACGGCAAGGGGCTTGAGCGGATCACCTTTCACGAAAAGCTGGGCACGGTCGCGGACAAGGTAGACCGGGTTGCGAAATTGGCGCGGTGGTTGGTTGAAGAGGGGATCGTAAAGCCAACTTCCGCCCGCCATGAGCCCGTCGATGGGCCGTCCTTCACTTCAATCCACGGTGCCAAAGAAAAAAACAGTGCTTCGACAAACTCAGCACGAGCGGTTGAGGATTTGGCCGACCTCGCCGAACAAGCTGCGCGGCTGTGCAAGGCGGACCTTGTTACCGAAATGGTCGGCGAATTCCCCAAATTGCAGGGCCTGATGGGCGGTTACTACGCCGAGAAGGAAGGCCTGCCGCGCGAAGTCTCCGACGCCATCCGCGACCACTACAAGCCGGTGGGGCAGGGCGACGAAGTACCGACCGCTCCGGTGACGGTGGCGGTTTCGCTGGCGGATAAGTTGGATACGTTGATTGGCTTCTTTGCGATTGATGAGAAGCCGACCGGTTCGACGGATCCGTTCGCACTTCGACGAGCGGCGCTATCTGTGATCAGGTCGATCCAAAGAAATTATCTTCGTTTAGACCTTCATTCTGCGGTTCTTCAGCTAATCTTAGATATCGGATGGCGCCCGATTTCTACGCTCATCAAAGAGGATGCACAGTTCCGAGAATTTATGGACGGGCTATGGCCTGAATTCCCGACTAACCCAGGTTCCGGCGTACTTGAAGCACGTGGAAAGGCTTTGCTAAACTCTAATCCCAAGATGCAACCTCTACTCTCACGGCTATTTGGTGGTACGGTTCATAAGTCAGGAATGGTTTTTGACGGGAGCTTAAAGAAAGTCGACGACCTACTCGACTTCTTCGCTGACCGGCTCAAAGTCCAGCAGCGCGAAGCTGGCGTTCGCCATGATCTCATCGACGCGGTCTTCGCGTTGGGCGGCGAGGATGATCTCGTCCGCCTGCTCGCCCGTGTGAAGGCCCTCCAATCGTTTATCGAAACCGAAAACGGCACGAACCTTCTGGCAGGCTACAAACGCGCGGCGAATATCTTGAAGAAAGAGAGATACGACGCCTCAATTGAAACCATCACCCCGGCGCAGGCCGGGGTCCAGGGTGCGACGTCCGAAATGGATTCCGGCCTTCGCCGGAATGACGAAGGGGCTGATCGAAGCGACGATTTGCCATTGACCGGTGAAGAAGACCCATTGGCGCTGGCGGGTAAGCCGGAGTTTGACGATACATTCCGCGCCAATCAAACTGACCCCGCGGGTCTTTCCTACACGCCCGAACCCAGCGAAACCGCTCTGACCGACGCGCTCTCCGCTGCTGAACCGAAGGCCGCCGCTGCGATTGAAGCGGAAGATTTCGAAGCGGCTATGGCTGCGCTGGCTTCCTTGCGTGCAACCGTCGACCGGTTCTTTGACAATGTGACGGTGAATGATCCGCAGGCGGACAAACGCTCCGCTCGCCTTGCGCTGCTCGCGCGATTCCGCGATGCGGTGCACCGGGTTGCTGATTTTAGCCGGATTGAAGGGTGAGTTTTCCCGCGTGCTACCATGTCACCTTCACCCGCTGATAAGTCGTCATGGTCTGACATTGCAGCGGAACTCTTGGACTAGGCAGGGCGACACCCTGTCACCTTTGTCAACTTCGTAGGAAATTTAATGTCCCAGCAAACGGTCTATCCTTTCGGTGGTAACGCCGCCCACGATGATCCCCGGCAAAAGGACAAGGTGGTCACGGGCGGCAAGGGTTCGAACCTCGCCGAGATGGCCAGCATCGGGCTGCCAGTGCCGCCGGGCTTTACGATCACGACCGAGGAATGCGTGCGCTACCTTCAGGCGGGCGAAGAATTCCGCGATGACCTGCGCGCTGATGTCGCCAAGGCGCTCGCGCATATTGAGGCGGCGGTGGGCAAAAGCTTTGGCGATGCGAGCGATCCGCTTCTGGTTTCGGTGCGATCGGGCGCGCGCGTTTCGATGCCGGGCATGATGGACACTGTGCTAAATCTGGGGCTCAACGATGCGACGGTCGAAGGCCTTGCTGCGACCAGCGGCGATGAGCGCTTTGCCTGGGACAGCTATCGCCGCTTTATCCAGATGTATTCTGACGTGGTGCTGGGGCTGGATCACGGCCTGTTTGAAGAAGCGCTCGAAATCGTCAAGGAAGACAACGGTTTCTACGCCGATACAGAGCTCTCCGCTGATGATTGGCGCGCGCTGGTTGCCGAGTTCAAGCAGATCGTTGAGCGCGAGCAGGGCCGCTCCTTCCCGCAAGACGTGGCCGAGCAGATGTGGGGCGCGATTGCGGCGGTCTTTGGCAGCTGGGATTCAGAGCGCGCCAAGGTCTATCGCCGCTTGAACGACATTCCCGCCGACTGGGGCACCGCGGTCAATGTGCAGGCGATGGTGTTCGGCAATATGGGCGAGACGAGCGCGACGGGAGTGGCGTTTACCCGTGATCCGGCCACGGGAAATCGCGCTTACTTCGGTGAATACCTGATCAACGCGCAGGGCGAAGACGTGGTCGCCGGGATCCGCACGCCTCAATACCTGACCAAGGCGGCGCGCCAGGAAGCGGGCGCGAAGCCGCTCTCCATGGAAGAGGCGCTGCCCGACGCCTACACTGAACTGGCGCGCGTGTTTGACCTGCTGGAGGCGCATTATCGCGACATGCAGGACATTGAATTTACCGTGGAGCGCGGCAAGCTGTGGATGCTGCAAACCCGCTCAGGCAAACGCACGGCGAAAGCGGCGCTGAAAATGGCGGTTGAGATGGTCGAAGAAGGCCTGATCACGCGCGAAGAGGCGGTCCAGCGGATTGATCCGATGGCGCTTGATCAGCTGCTGCATCCCACGCTTGACCCCGACGCGGCGCGCGACGTGCTGACCGCCGGGCTTCCTGCCTCGCCGGGCGCGGCGGCGGGCAAGATTGTGCTTGATGCCGACACGGCAGAGCTGTGGGCCAATCGCGGCGAAAAGGTGATCCTTGTCCGGGTTGAGACCAGCCCCGAAGACATTCACGGGATGCACGCGGCCCAAGGCATTCTGACCGCGCGCGGCGGTATGACGAGCCACGCCGCCGTGGTCGCACGCGGCATGGGACGCCCGTGCGTGTCCGGCGCGAGCGCGGTGTCGATTGACCGGACCGCGCGCACACTGCGCATCGGTCATACAGAGCTGAAAGAGGGCGACGAGATCACTCTCGATGGCGCGAACGGGCAAGTGATGCTCGGGATTGTGCCGACCGTTGAGCCAGAGCTTGCGGGCGATTTTGGCGTGTTGATGGAATGGGCCGATGCGAGCCGCCGGATGCGGGTCCGCACCAATGCAGAGACACCGGCGGACTGCAAGATGGCCCGCCAGTTCGGCGCGGAAGGCATTGGCCTGTGCCGCACCGAGCATATGTTCTTCGACGCCTCGCGCATCAGCGCGGTGCGCCAGATGATCCTGGCCGAAGACGAAGCGGGCCGCCGCGCCGCGCTCGATTTGCTACTGCCCGAACAGCGCAGCGACTTTACCGCGATCTTTGAAGTGATGGCGGGTCTGCCTTGCACGATCCGCTTGCTCGATCCGCCGCTGCACGAATTCCTGCCGCATGGTGACAACGAGTTCGCCGAGCTTTCCGATGCGACCGGGCTAGGGATCGATCACCTCAAGCGGCGCGCAGACGAGTTGCATGAGTTCAACCCGATGCTGGGCCATCGCGGGTGCCGTCTGGGGATTACCTTCCCCGAGATTTACGAGATGCAGGCGCGCGCCATTTTCGAAGCCGTTTGCGCGGTTCAGGAGGCAAGCGGCGAAGCGCCGCTGCCCGAAATCATGATCCCGTTGGTCGCCACGCAAAAGGAGCTTTCGATCCTGCGCGCATTGGTGGACCGAGTGGCCGAAGAAGTGTTCGCCGAGAAAGGCTCGCGCGTCGAATTTCTCGTTGGCACAATGATCGAGCTGCCGCGCGCCGCCTTGATGGCGGGTGAAATCGCCCAGGACGGCGAGTTCTTCAGCTTTGGCACCAACGATCTGACGCAGACGACCTTGGGCGTGAGCCGCGACGATTCGGCTAAGTTCCTTGCGCCTTATGTGGACAAGGGCATTTTCCCGCGCGATCCGTTTGTGAGCCTTGATGTTGACGGCGTAGGGCAGCTTGTCGAGCTTGCCGCCGAGCGTGGCCGGGCGACGCGCGGCGATATCAAGCTGGGCATTTGCGGCGAACATGGCGGCGACCCGGCGAGTATCGCGTTCTGCGAAAGCGTCGCGCTCGATTATGTCAGCGCCTCACCCTATCGTGTGCCGATTGCGCGGCTTGCTGCGGCTCAAGCCGCGTTAGGTGCCCGCTAACGAGCGTCGGCCCGTCAGGGTTACGATCTCGAAAGTCTCGGTCACCTTGCCATCGGCATCCGCGCTCTCAAGGAAGGCTGCGCGGGCGCGGGCGAGGGCTGCTTTGCCCAGCGGTGGTCCGGGATCGGCGAGGGTGTTGCCAAGCGCCTGATCGCGCAGGTCCTGAACCAGGCGATCGATGGAAGGGTAGCGCACCTTCACTGTGTGCGTATCGACCACCGGATCGCTCCAGCCCGCGCGTTGCAACAATTGCGGGGCCGCGCGCGAATCGACCATGGGATGAATGCGGGCCGCCGGCCGGTCCCCATCTGCTGCCATCATCGCAGCCCGCAAGCGCGGCAGGCTTGCGCCGCCAATAAACGTCGCGATAGCCAGTCCGCCGGGCTTGAGCAGGGAGCGCATCTGGATAAGCGCGCCTGGAATATCGTTCACCGTGTCCAGACTGTTGACGCTCACCACCAGATCAAAGCTGGCGGCCCCGAATGCGAGCGTGTCGTCGAGGTCAACCAAGGTGGAATAGGAAAACTCGGCGTTGACCTGCCAAGGGCCCTGAGACACTTCGCCCGCGTCATAGCCCTCGATCAGAACCTCGCCTCCCGGATGGCGCAGAAAGGCGAGGCGCTCGTGAATGTCTTCCGCCATTTCCGCCAGCAGAAACAGCGCTGGATCTCCATGGTCGAGGCTGCGCATGGCACGCCTGCATGCGGCGCGTTTTCGGGGTTTGGAGAATATGCGGGGCGGCGCTCTTGACATATGTCTGCCCCTGCCGCGCTTGCCAGTGCAGCGCAAGACATGCGAGATTGATACATATGGGATGGGGCGCTGACATTACCGAGGGGCTGCGGCCGGTTGTAGACCTGCTCTATCCGCCGCGCTGCCCGTTATGCGGTTCGGCTTTGGCACGCCAAGGAGGTCTTTGCGCGGAGTGTTGGGGCAATATCGAAGTACCCGGTGAACCCGCTTGCACAAGCTGCTCACGGCCTCTGGACAGTGCCAAAGCGGGCGCTGTGTGCTGGGTCTGCCAAGAAACACCGCCGCGCCACTCGGGTGTCATGGCGGCGACGCTCTACAGCGAAACCTCTCGCCAGCTTGTCTTGCGGTTCAAACATGGTGGTAAGCTTGCGCTTGCCGAACTGATGGGCACGATGATGGCATCTCACATCCCTGATGCGCTGGACGCCAATTCCCCCGTTCTGGTTCCCGTTCCGCTGCACCGCTCACGCCTGTGGGAGCGTGGGTTCAATCAGGCTGCGCTGCTGGCGGAAGAGTTGGCTCGCCGCGGGAAGGGGTGCGTTCTGATCGACGCGCTGGTGCGGCGCAAGCGAACGCCAAGTCTGGGAGGGCTGGGGCGTCATGCTAGGGAGAAGGCGCTGGAAGGCGCGATTACCGCGCGTTCTAGCCGAAAGGCGGCGATAGCTGGGCGCGATGTGATCCTTGTGGATGATGTTCTCACCAGTGGGGCTACCAGTTCGGCTTGCGTTGAGGCTCTGCTGGAAGCGGGGGCAGCGTCCGTCCGCTTGGCGTGCTTTGCGCGAGTCGTGGACCAATAAGACGTTTGCGATGTCAGCTGACAGGCCAGAAACCGAAACGCCCGAGACCATAAAGGCCCCGGGCGCCACGTGACGAAAAGGTGCCAGGTCCGCTCCGAAGAGCTCAGATGGCGACCCCCTAACTTCGCCATCAGGACCTGTGTCCTACATCGTTCGATCAACACTTCCAGCACCCCGCTGCTGGCCTGTGGCGATCACCCCCTGAACCTGACGCCTAGCCAGCGTCGTTGTTCGGATTGGCGGGCGCGGAACCGCGCTCACGTCATGGGTTGTTCCATCTTGATTACCGATCGGGAAGGGTGAATCCTTGGTAATGAACGATTTCTTTTGCGTCTGTGGCGTGAATGCCACATTTGGCAGCTTGTTTGAGCAGTGGGGCGGGACGAAGTGAGCCTCGCCTGTCTGTATACCCATTGACGACTGAAAGCGTTTCCATGTCTTATACCAATCTGCCGACCGAAGCCCGCGAGCAGGGCACAGTATTCGCGCCGAAATTTACGTCAGAGGGATTGCTGAGCGCCGTGGTGCTGGATGCGACCTCGCATGAAGTGCTGGTCGTCGCGTTTATGAATGCAGAAGCGCTTTCAGCGACTCGCTCGACTGGAAAAGTCCACTTCTGGTCCCGGTCACGCGGCACGCTATGGATGAAGGGTGAGACGTCTGGAAATGTGTTGAGCGTGCGGGAAATTCGCGTCGATTGCGATCAGGATGCGCTCGTCATTTATGCCGATGCTGCCGGGCCGACATGTCATACCGGAGTGACCTCCTGCTTCTACCGCAAGCTTGATCCGCTTGCCCCTGACGAGACCGCGCTGACACGGTTGGAGAGTGTGCCGCCGGTCTAGCCTTCCCGTCTAGGTCAATACTTGACGCTCACGTAAAGGTAAGGTATATGACAAGGCATGGCTACAGCAGCACAAACCGAACCCGCACATGCACCTGAAACCGCGCGCCACGCTGGCGCTCATCTCGATACGCCTGACGCGCAGTCACGTGAGCAGTTTTCGATCTCCGATCTGACATCGGAGTTCGGCTGCACCGCACGCGCTTTGCGGTTCTATGAAGATGAAGGCCTGATCAGCCCGGCGCGCGTGGGCCTTACCCGCGTCTATTCAAAGCGCGACCGCGCACGGCTTGCATGGATTATGCGGGCCAAGAATGTCGGGTTTAGCCTCACTGAAATTCGCGAAATGATTGATCTGTACGATCTGGACGATGGCCGCGTTGAACAGCGCCGTGTTACGGTAGAGAAGTGCAAGATCCATATCGCCAAGCTTAAAGCGCAGCGCGCTGACATCGATTCCTCGATCAAGGAGCTGACCGGCTTCGTTGATCAGATCGAACAGCTCGATTTGGGTTGAACGCGCCGCTGCATTCAAGTTTTCAACGAATTACGTAACAACCAAACAACCGACTTAAGTAAGAAGCACGCCAAGGGGATCTGAAATGCCGACATATACCGCTCCGACACGCGAAACACGCTTTATTCTCAACGAGATGCTCGATCTTGCCAGCTATGGCAACCTGCCGGGCTTTGAGAACGCCACTCAGGACATGATCGACACGGTCGTGAATGAAGCGGGCAAGTTCTGCTCCGAGGTCCTCGCGCCGCTCAACCAGATCGGTGATGAGCAAGGCTGCACCCGTCACGAAGACGGCTCTGTGACGACCCCCGACGGTTTCAAGGAAGCCTATGAGCAGCTGGTCGAGAGTGGCTGGACGACGCTGACCGGCCCTGAGGAATTCGGCGGTCAGGGCCTGCCGCATACGCTCGGCTTCGCGTTCGAGGAATATATGGGCACCGCCAATCAGGCGTTTGCGATGTATCCGGGCCTGACGACCGGCGCCGCTGCTGCACTGCGCGTTGCGGGGACGCAGGAACAAAAGGAAATGTACCTGCCCAAGATGATCACCGGCGAATGGTCGGGCACGATGAACCTGACAGAGCCGCATTGCGGCACCGATCTGGGCATGATCCGCACCAAGGCTGTGCCGAACGGCCATGGCTCTTACGCGATCACCGGCACCAAGATTTTCATCTCGGCGGGCGAGCATGACCTCACCAGCAACATCATTCACCTCGTGCTCGCAAAGACGCCGGGCGCACCCGACAGCTCCAAGGGTATTTCGCTGTTCGTGGTGCCCAAGTTCATCGTCGACGAGAACGGCGAACCGGGTGAGCGCAATGGCGTGTCATGCGGCTCGATCGAGAAGAAGATGGGCATTCACGGCAACGCAACCTGCGTGCTCAACTATGACGGCGCGACAGGCTGGATGGTCGGCGAAGAGAACAAGGGTCTCGCCGCGATGTTCGTGATGATGAACGCGGCGCGTCTGGGCGTTGGCCTTCAGGGGCTGGCGCAGGCCGAAGTCGCGTATCAGAACGCCGTGACCTATGCGCTCGATCGCCGTCAGGGCCGCGCGCTCACCGGCAAGGCTGAACCCGAAGCGCAGGCTGATCCGATTTTCGTGCACCCCGATGTCCGCCGGATGCTGATGGACGCCAAGGTCTTCAATGAAGCCATGCGCGCGCTGTGCCTGTGGGGCGGCCTGCAAGTCGATCTCACCCATGCCGCGCAGACTGAAGAAGAGCGCCAGCTGGCAGACGATCTCATCGGTCTCATGACCCCGGTCATCAAAGGTTACGGCACCGACAAGGGCTATGACATCGCGAACAACATGCAGCAGGTCTATGGCGGGCACGGCTACGTCAAGGAATGGGGCATGGAACAGTTCGTGCGCGATAGCCGCATCGCCATGATCTACGAAGGCACCAATGGCGTGCAGGCGATGGATCTGTGCGGGCGCAAGCTTGCGTCGAATGGCGGCCGCGCAGTGCAGGCCTTCTTCGCAATGATCGACGAAGAGATCGCCGACGCCAAGCAGAACGAAGCGCTCGCCGACATGGCAGGCAAGCTGGAAAAGGCGCTGGGCGAGCAAAAGGCCGCCACGATGTGGTTCATGCAAAACGCTATGGCCAACCCGAACCACCTTGGCGCAGGCGCGCATCATTATATGCACATCATGGGCATCGTGACGCT
This sequence comes from Pseudomonadota bacterium, assembly GCA_039815245.1. Classification (GTDB taxonomy): domain Bacteria; phylum Pseudomonadota; class Alphaproteobacteria; order Sphingomonadales; family Sphingomonadaceae; genus Erythrobacter. The sequence goes on from JBCBZR010000001.1 coordinate 359,163, forward strand.
CGGTTTCTTCTGGCTCAAGATGGCGAAGGTCGCCAGCACGGCGCTTGAAGGCGGCTCGGCTGATGCCGCGTTCTATGAAGCCAAGCTGACCTCGGCGAATTACTACGCTGAGCGCTTCCTGCCGGATGCAGGCGCGCTGCGTCGCAAGCTGGAAGCTGGTTCAGAAAACATGATGAAGCTGCCCGAAGAGGCGTTCGCCACGGCCGCTTGATCGCATCACAATAAATCACGCAAAAGGGCTCGGGAGCAGATGCTTTCGGGCCCTTTTTCCCGCGCACCCGCTTGCCTTGCCCACGCGTGCTGCGTAGCCCGGAGAAAACGTAATAAACGGATGGGAGAGCGCTATGCGCAACGCGATGATTTTGGGTGCAGCGCTCATGGCAAGCCTTGCCGCACCAACGACGGCGCGCGAGACTTATAACGCGACGATTACCCGCACGACATACAACATTCCACACATCACCGCCGATACGTGGCAAGGCGTGGGATACGGGGTCGCCTATGCCTATGCGCAGGACAATGTGTGCATGCTGGCGGAGGAGTTCGTCTCAATCGCAGGCGAGCGCTCTTTGCATTTTGGCCCTGAGGGAAAGGCCAATCTGGGCGTCCGGCAGACCGACAACCTCGCCTCAGACATTTTTCACCGAAGCCAACTTGATCTGCCAGCTTTGCGCGCCGGGACAGACTCGCTGGACAGTCCAACGCTCGCTCTGATTGATGGATATGTGGCGGGCTATAACCGCTATCTGCGCGATACAGGTAGCGAAAATCTGCCCGCAGCGTGCCGCGATCAGGATTGGGTACGCCCAATCACCCGCGATGACATGCTGTTGCTGAATGAAAAGCAGATGCAGCTTGCAAGCTCCCTCGCGCTGGCCGCGGGTATTGCAAACGCAGCGCCTCCGGGAGAGCAAAAGGTGGCCTTCGACCTTACACTGCCCAGTTCAGACGAGCCGAAATTGGGCAGCAATGGTTGGGCCTTCGGAAGCAACGCGACTGCAAATGGCGGCGGCCTGCTGATCGGCAATCCTCACTTTCCGTGGGAAGGTCCGGCGCGCTTTTGGCAAGTCCATGTGCGCGGACCACAGGGGTATGATGTGATGGGCGTGGGGCTTGCGGGGACCCCGATCCCCACGCTCGGCTTCAATGCCAACGTCGCTTGGACGCACACGGTGACCGCTGCGCGCCACTTCACTTTGTATCAGCTGGAATTGTCGCCCGATGATCCGACGGCCTATGTGCTCGATGGCAAGACAGTGCCCATGGAGATGAGCGAGGTGCGCGTCCCACTGCCGGGGGGCGAGGAGGCGGTGCGCACGCTGTACACGACGGCGTTTGGACCGGTTGTGACGGTGCCAGGCACGGGCCTGCAATGGACCGATGCAATGGCATTTGCGATCGCGGATGCGAACAAGGGCAATCAAAGAGCGCTTGCAACCTGGCTCGACATTGCCATGGCGAGCAGTGTCGAGGAGGTGGAGGCGGCGGTCAGCGAGACGCTTGGTATTCCGTGGGTGAACACAATCGCGGCTGACCGGGCAGGCAAAGCGCTCCATGCCGATATTACCGCTGTTCCCAATGTAACGGACACCCTGCTTGAGCAGTGTTCGACGCCCATTTCCGGACTAGTTTCAGGTCAGGCCACCTTGCTCGACGGGACACGCGCGCAGTGCAATTGGCGCACCGCTCCCAGCACCGCGCCGGTTGCAGGTTTGCTGCCCGTCGATGCTCAGGCATCACGCACCCGCACCGATTATGTGACCAACAGCAATGACAGCTATTGGATCAGCAATCCGCGCGCGCCTCACGCGAAGCTCTCGCCGATCCTTGGCGCGCATTCCAAAGCGCTAACGCTGCGCACGCGGTCAAACTTTACCGAGACAGAAGCGATGCTGGCTGAAGGTAAGATGGACCACAAACGCGCGCAGGCGCTGGTCTTCGGCAACAAAAGCCTCGCCGCGGATTTAAGCGTGGAACCGCTGTTGGCACTTTGTAAGTCCGCCAAGCCTGACGCGGGTGTAAGCGAGGCTTGCGCGGCGCTGGCCGGATGGGACCGGCGCGTAAATCTGGACAGCAAAGGCGCGTATCTCTTCGTGCGGTTCTGGGAAGGCATTCGCCGCCAGCCAGGGCTGTGGGCTGTCCCCTTCGATGCGGGTGAACCGATCAACACACCGCGCGAGCTGAAGACGGATGAAGCGCAGGGTGAAGCACTGCTGAAAGCGCTCGCCAAGGCCGCGACCGAGCTTGAAGAAGCTGGCATCGCGCTCGATGCGTCATGGGGCGAGGTTCAGTTCCGCGCCGCCGGCGAAGAGCGCATTGCCATTCACGGCGGGCCGGGCACGGCGGGCATTTTGAACATGCAGATCAGCTACCCGGTGGAGGGCGGCATCACGCCGCGCCACGGATCTAGCTATATCCAGATCGTCAGCTTTGATGCCGATGGCCCTGTGGCCGATGCAATCCTAAGCTACTCGCAATCAACCAATCCCGCTTCTCCGCATTACGCCGATCAAACGCGCAATTATTCAAAGCAGGAATGGTATCGCTTGCCATTCAGCGACGCTGAGATTGCGGCGGCACAAATGGGAGAGACGCTGCGCATTTCTGAATAACGATCCGTTTGCACCGGCGCACTGGTAAAAGGCGGATCAATCGTCTCGTCTTTCCGCCGCAGCGTAGACCTTTTCCCAGTCTTGCAGATTGGCATTTGCGTCGCGCACAAAATGGCTTCGCTTCACATAAGCCATCAGCCCGTGTGCCAGCCATTTGCCGGGCGCTTTCAAGGGGCGCTCAACCTGCACCAGCAGCACGATGCGGGGGTCCGGGGTGTCATTGCGCACTTCGTGTTCATACGTGTCATCGAAGATAAGCCACTCGCCCTCACGCCAGCCAATGCGCTGTTTGTCGACGCGCATCCATAGGCCTTGGGTGTCCCGAGGGACCACAAGGCCCAGATGTCCGGTGTAGAAGGCTTTTGTCACCCCGCGATGCGGTACAATTACGGTCCCAGGTGCGAGGATTGAGAAAAACGCCGAGTTTAGTCCGGGTATGGCGCCAACAAGTTCGGATGTACGGGGGGCACGCGCCATGTTTTCGGTTTGATGGTGTCCATATCCGATCAGGAAAAAGCTGCGCCACGAATGGTCCTGCACCAGACGGCGGTGGTCCGGTGAGATATCGCGCAATGGAGGGATGGCGTCGCGGTTGCGATAGATCGCCAACGCCTCATCGCGAATGACAGCCCAGTTCTGGCTAAGTTTCTGGGTCCAGAAAAACTGCGAAGCGTCTAGGATAGGCTCGTTGGGGATGAGAGAGCTGCGCGCGATCCAATCATTGATGCGGTGGCGCTGCCGTTTGGCAAAGCGATAGTGAATGGGCCTGCTTGTGTCGTTCGACAGCAGGCCGAACCCGTTTCCCCACCCCATGGCTCGCTCCGCTTCATGCTTCCTTCGCGACGTAGGAAAGAATAACCGATGAGTTGGATTGAGACGTTGTACAGACGCGCCACTTGGTTACCAATGCGCCTCACGCATCGACGAACGTCGCTCACATCACTCCACAGGCAGGAATTCGGGCACACTCAGATAGCGCTCACCCGTGTCATAGTTGAAGCCCAGCAATCGCGTACCGGAATCAAGCTCAGGCAGCTTTTTAGCGATTGCGGCAAGCGTTGCGCCCGAGGATATGCCGATCAGCATGCCTTCCTCGGCAGCTGCGCGGCGGGCCATCTCTTTGGCATCATCGGCGCTGACCGTGATCGCGCCATCAATTGCATCGGTGTGCAGATTGCCGGGAATGAAGCCCGCCCCGATGCCCTGAATGGGATGCGGGCCGGGTTGGCCGCCATTGATAACCGGAGAGGCTTCAGGTTCGACCCCATAGGCCTTAAAGCCAGCCCAGTGCCGCTTGAGCTCTTCCGCGCAGCCGGTCAGGTGACCGCCTGTGCCAACCCCGGTGATCATTACATCGATGGGGTCTTCGGCGAAATCGGCGAGGATTTCTGCCGCAGTGGTGCGGACATGCACGGCCACATTGGCGGGGTTTTCAAATTGCGAAGGGCTCCAGGCGCCGTCGGTCGAAGCGACGATCTCGGCAGCGCGCTCAATCGCGCCTTTCATGCCCTTTTCCTTAAGCGTCAGATCGAAGGTCGCGCCATAGGCAAGCATCAGCCGGCGACGCTCAATTGACATCGATTCGGGCATGACGAGCACCAGCGTGTAGCCTTTGACAGCAGCCACCATTGCAAGGCCAATGCCCGTATTGCCGCTGGTCGGCTCCACAATCGTGCCGCCGGGTTTCAGCAGGCCTCGCTCCTCCGCATCCTCGACCATGGCGAGCGCGATGCGGTCCTTAATGGAACCACCCGGATTGGCGCGCTCCGACTTGAGCCATACTTCGTGGTCCGGAAACAGGCGCGACAGGCGGATATGCGGGGTGTTGCCGATGGTCTCGAGGATGTTGGTGGCTTTCATGGCTCTCTCTCTTTCAGGCAGGTTCTTTTGCAGAGTCTTGTAGCAGGTCTGGCGGCGGATCGAAGGTCTTCGTGGTGCGCAACACGGGAAACAACCGGCTCCACAGCGCCACAACCCCGATAGCTCCTGCGCCTCCCAAGGCCACGGCGGCGACCGGACCGATGAAAAAGGCGAGCGAGCCGGAGAAAAAGTCCCCCCCTTCATTCGAGGCGCTGATTGTCAGCAGGCTCACCGATGAGACCCGACCGCGCTTATCATCGGGCGTGTGGAGCTGGATCAGCGATTGGCGAATGTAAACGCTCACCATATCGGTCGCCCCAACGATGACGAGCATGGCAAGGCTGAGCGCCATATCGGTTGAGAACGCAAAGACGATAGTCGCCGCGCCAAAGGCGATGACCGACCAAAGCATTTTGGGCCCGACATTGTGCTTGATCGGGCGAAAAGAAAACAGCGCTGCCATTGCGGCGGCCCCGACAGCAGGGGCTGCGGCGAGCAGGCCGAGACCTTCGGTGCCGACCTGTAGGATGTCCCTAGCGTAAACCGGGAACAGCGCCGTTGCCCCGGCCAGAAAGACCGCCGCCAAATCGAGCGTGATCGCACCCAGAACCATCGGATTGTTCCCGACATAGGCGAGCCCATCGACAATCTGTCCGATTGGGCGGCGGTCCTTGCGCATGGCGGGCTGAGGCACTTTGCTGATCAGAGCGAGCGACCCAAAGGAAAGCGCAAACAAGCCCGCAGCGATGAGGTAAGGCAGGGCAGGCAGGAGATCGTAGGCAAAGCCGCCCAGAGCCGGGCCGATGATCATGCCAGCCTGCCATGCAATGGAGGAAAGCGCGATGGCAGTGGGCAGCAGCGGCTTTGGCACGAGATTTGGTGCGAGTGCCGACAGTGCAGGTCCTGCAAAGCCGCGCGCAATGCCAAACACGACGGCGATGGCAAACAGGATGGGAATGCTGATAACGCCCTGATGGGTGACCCACGCCAAGGTGAGCGCGCAGCTCAGCTGAACCACCACGGTAAGCTGCGCGATTATACGCCGATCAAACCGGTCGGCCGCCAGCCCGGTAACAGGTGAGAGCAGAAACAGCGGAGCGAATTGCAGCAGGCCAATCAACCCCAACTGGCCTGACGCTTCGGCGACGCTCATCCCGCCTTCGCGCGCCAGCGAATAGGTCTGCCAGCCGATGATCAGCAGCATCGCATATTGCGCGAGCGTGCGGGCCAGCCGGTTCAGCCAGTAAATCCGGAAATCACGTATCTGGACAGGGTGGGTAGGGGCCGCACTTTCGCTCACGCCAGCCCAATGACAGGCCGGCTGGCGCGTGCCAATTACTAATCTTGGACTGGCCGCGCGTTAGCGGTTGCGGCGCAGTCGCGGATTGGGCTGAAGCGTATCAATAATCGCCACAAAATCATCAAGCCGGATAATCCGCTCAAACTGAAAGCCAGCGCGCTCGTCGCGCGTCCAGATCACATAAGCCTCAATCCGGCCCACGATCGGCAGCCGGATGATAACCCGGTCCCCGCGTGACAGATCTTTGGCGTCATCGACCATGAACCCGTGCGCAGAGAGATTGCTGATATGCAGATTGAGGTCCCCGTGCTTGAAATGCTCGAGGATGACCGGAAAATCGACCGGGTGACGCGCAGCGCGGCGCATATCAGTAACGCTTAGATTGGCTCCACCCGACACTTTGACACGACCTCCCTGATGATCTGTGAACCCAAGTTATGGCCAAGAAAGGCTGATATTTGGTAAAGTGCGAGAGTAAACGCGTATAAAGGATTGTGCCCGCGCTAGTGATTGGCCCCTAAGTGAGCGGCTGATTGCGCTCGGTTCAGGTCCGAATGATGGCGTGGCGCTTCTTACCAAGGCTCAGTTTAATGCTGGCGCCAGTATTCGGATTTACGACAAAGCCCGGATCGCTCACCGACTCTCCATCAATCTTTACAGCCCCTTCGGCCAGTTTGCGTTTGGCCTCACCATTCGACGCTGTGAAGCCAAGCTCGGTCAAAACTGCGCCGATCCGCATCCCATCTGCGCCGACCTGAAGCGTGGGAAGATCCTCGCCTGCGCCGCCACCCGCAAATGTGTCGCGCGCCGTTGCCTCTGCGGTCTTTGCTGCATCCTCTCCGCGAACCAGCGTGGTGACTTCATTGGCCAAAACGACCTTCGCATCATTGATCGCCGCACCGTCCAGCGCTTCTAACCGAGCGATCTCGTCAAGCGGAACATCAGTGAACAAGCGCAAGAAACGGCCCACATCGCGATCATCGCAATTGCGCCAGTACTGCCAGAAGTCATACGCGGGCAGAGCATCGTCGTTGAGCCACACTGCGCCGGCAGCGGTTTTGCCCATCTTCGCGCCGTCAGCAGTGGTGAGCAGCGGTGTGGTAAGCCCGAACAGCTCGCGCTGCTCAAGCCGACGCCCCAGCTCCATCCCGTTGACAATGTTCCCCCACTGATCGCTGCCGCCCATCTGCAAGCGGCAATCATAGCGCCGCGCCAGCTCGACAAAATCGTAGGCCTGCAAGATCATGTAGTTGAATTCGAGGAAAGTGAGCGGCTGCTCCCGGTCCAGCCTGAGCCGCACTGAATCGAAGGTGAGCATCCGGTTGATCGTGAAATGCGGGCCAACATCGCGCAGCAATTCAACATAGCCCAGCGCTGAGAGCCACTCATCATTGTTGACCATCAGCGCATCAGTTGGGCCATCGCCAAAGGTTAGCAGCTTTTCAAACACACGCCGGATCGAGGCGATGTTGTCGTCGATGATCGTTGGTGTGAGCATCTGGCGGCTCTCATCCTTGCCCGATGGATCGCCGATTTTGGTTGTCCCGCCGCCCATCACAACAATCGGCTTGTGCCCCGCCTGTTGGAGGCGGCGCAGCATCATGATCTGCACCAGGCTGCCCACATGCAAGGAAGGCGCAGTTGCATCAAAGCCGATATAGCCGGGTATGATCTGCTTGGCAGCTAGCTGATCAAGCGCACCGTGATCGGTCACCTGATGGATAAAGCCTCGGCTCTCCAACAGGCGCATCAGGTCAGATTCGTAGCTTTGCGTGGTGTCCGTCATAGCCGCAGCGCTTAACAGCGCGGATTGCTTGCGGGAAGGGGCCTTGCCCACCGGGTTGCGCTCAGCGATAGGCTTTCGGTTATGCAACCACTCATGCTTCACCAAACCTGCGATCTTGGCCCTGTCCGCGCCGTGACCGCGTCGATCACTGCCACATCAACCGGCTGCGAGGCCGAGTTTCGCCTTGATGGGCGTGTCAGCGCGATTTCTTTGCCAGAGGCCAGCCCATCAGTGCGCACGGACAATCTGTGGAAGACCACCTGCTTTGAAATTTTCTGGCAGCCGGTGGGCGCGCAGTCCTATCGCGAGTTCAACCTCTCTCCATCAGGCCGCTGGGCAGCGTATGATTTTGACAGCTTTCGCGAAGGAATGCGCGATGCCCCGGTCGATGCGATTGCGCTGGCGTGCTCGCATTCGGACACTGACGAGGGCGGTGAGTTGATCCTAAAGGCCAGCATCGCCGCTGAACTGCCATCGCCTGCGCAAGTCGCGCTCAACGCAATCGTCGAGCATCGCGATGGCGGCCTGCAATTCTGGGCGCTCGCTTTCCCGCCGGGACCGCCCGAGTTTCACTCAGAGGCCTGCCGCCAGATGATCGTGGAGCGTTAAGACGGCTCTTGCGCGGCTTTGCCAAACGGGCCGTTGAGCTTGAGTACGCTGTAATTGATTGCCTGCGCAAAACAGGTCCACACCAAATACGGCACGATCAGCCACGCCGCAAAGGTCGAGACGGGCACCAACACCGCAATCAACACGGCGCATGAAGCGATCAGCGCGAAGTTCTCAATGAACGACCAATCCGGCCGCTTGAGCGTAAAGAACAGCGGCGACCACAGAAAGTGGAACAGCGCATTGGCTCCGAACGCAATCGCCACAGCGCGGTAGCTGGCTGCATCCTGAGCCTCGGTCAGCCCGATATACAGCGCCCAACCGGCCAGCCCGAGGATAATTGTCCAAGCCGGCGCGAAGGCCCAACCCGGCGGCTGAAACCATGGCTTTTTGAGCCGCTGATACCATTCGCCCACATCGGTGAGCAGGCCGCCTGCCATGTTAAGGCCGATGCCATACAGCAATGCGAAAGTGAGGGCGGTATAATCCATGACTGTAAAACCCTTTGTCGCGTGCGCTTGTTCCCAATCTCGGCTTGCAACCCGCGCCCGCGTGTTCCAACCCGCATGGCATGAGCAAACCAGTTGTATTCGGAATCGACCGCCTTCTCGCTGATCCAGCGCTGCTTGGCGAGCTAAAAGACGCGCGCGTGGCCTTGGTGGCGCACCCGGCCAGTGTCACCGCTGACCTGACGCACAGCCTGGATGCGCTGATCGCGGCGGGGGTGAACGTCACCAGCGCCTTTGGCCCGCAACATGGCCTGAAAGGCGACAAGCAGGATAATATGGTCGAGACCCCGGACGAGATCGACGCGCAATACGGCATCCCGATCTTCTCGCTCTATGGCGAAGTGCGGCGCCCAACCGGCCAGATGATGTCGAGCGCGGATGTGTTTCTTTTCGATCTTCAGGACCTTGGCTGCCGGATCTACACCTTTGTCACCACGCTGCTCTATCTGCTTGAAGAGGCTGCACAGCATGGCAAATCGGTTTGGGTGCTTGATCGCCCGAACCCTGCTGGACGCCCAGTCGAAGGGACGATGCTGGTGCCGGGGCATGAGAGCTTTGTCGGCGCGGCCCCCATGCCGATGCGCCACGGGCTGACGCTGGGTGAGATGGGCCACTGGTTCGTCGAGCATTTCGGGCTCGACGTGGATTACCGCGTTGTCGCGATGGAAGGCTGGCAGCCGGACGAGCCCTCCGGCGCGGTCGCAAGCGGCTATGGCTGGCCCGCCGAGCGCATCTGGATAAACCCGTCACCCAACGCCGCCAGCGTCAACATGGCGCGCTGCTATGCGGGGACTGTGATGATCGAAGGCGCGACCCTGAGCGAGGGCAGGGGCACCACGCGGCCATTGGAAGTGCTGTTCGGCGCGCCTGATGTTGATGCAAAAGGCGTGTGGAAGCTGATGCGGCAGATGGCGCCCGAATGGTGCGCCGGTGTGCTGGTGCGCGATTGCTGGTTTGAGCCGACCTTTCACAAACACGCAGTCCAGCTTTGCAATGGTCTGATGATGCACGCAGAGGGTCCGGAGTACGCTCACGAACTCTTCCGGCCGTGGAGGATGCAAGCGTTGGCCTTCAAAGCAATCCGCACGCTCTATCCCGATTACGAGCTGTGGCGCGGGACCGATTTCAAGTATGAATACACGAACGATGTGCTCGCGATTGACGTGATCAATGGCGGGCCGGGCTTGCGGGAATGGGTCGATGATGCGGGCGCCGGGCCCGATGAGCTTGACGCAGCCGCGTCAGCGGATGAAGCGGCCTGGGTGCAGACAGTGCGCGGGGCTTTGCTTTATTGAAACTCTATTTTTCTGTCTTGACCGCGCTCACGCGTTGCAAGATTTTCCAACCCTCATCGGTCTTTAGCCACGTGTCCACAATGTGAAAGCGCGGTGGCAACCTACCTTGCGGGCCGCTCCAATCGAGCGTGTAGTCCATCACCAACGTTGCCACATTTCCGCTATATGCGATGCTCAACGGAGTAAGGCTAGTGGAGCGCACGGACATTCCCTCAAGCCCGAGATAGGCGTCCTTCGTAAGCGGTGGGGCCTCGCCGTAAACACGCACCAGGCGGAAATCCTTGTGCATCAGCGAGGCTACGGTGGTCATGTCATTGGCTTTGAGCGCATCTGCCCATTGCTCTTCGAGCGCCATAATCGGGTCTTCTTGATTGTCCGCTAAAGCAGACGAAAGAGGCGCTGAGACCAAAGACGCCGCGGCGACTAAGGCCATACCCTTCAAAAAACCAACCATGTGAGTTCCTCCCAGACGTTAGATCCTAATGCCCCTGTTTCCGGCTAAGCTCGCGCATCGCATCGTCGAGGCCCTCGAGCGTGAGCGGATACATCCGGTCATCGACCAGTTGCTTGAGCATCTTGGTGCTCTGTGAATAGCCCCATTGCTTTTCAGGAACGGGGTTGAGCCACACGGTCGCCGGGTATGTGCTGGTGACGCGGTTCATCCAGGTGGTGCCCGCTTCTTCATTCATATGCTCCACGCTGCCGCCGGCATGGGTGATCTCATACGGGCTCATCGCGGCGTCGCCGACGAAGATAACCTTGTAATCATGGCCATATTTGTGGAGCACATCCCAGGTCTTGGTGCGCTCCTGCCAGCGGCGCTTGTTGTCCTTCCACACGCCTTCATACAGGCAATTGTGGAAGTAGAAGAATTCCAGATTTTTGAACTCCGCCGTGGCTGCGCTGAAAAGCTCTTCGACAAGTTTGATGAACGGGTCCATTGACCCGCCAACATCGAGGAACAGCAGCAATTTGACCGCATTGCGCCGTTCTGGGCGCATATGGATATCAAGCCAGCCCTGCTTGGCGGTGCCTTCAATCGTCGCATCCAGATCGAGCTGATCCGGGTTCCCCTCGCGCGCGAAGCGGCGCAGGCGGCGCAGCGCCATCTTGATGTTGCGCGTGCCCAATTCCTTGGTGTTGTCGAGGTTTTTGAACTCGCGCTTTTCCCAGACTTTGACGGCCTTCTTGTGCTTGCCTTCGCCGCCGATCCGCACGCCCTCAGGATTGTAGCCCGAATTGCCGAACGGGCTGGTGCCGCCGGTGCCGATCCACTTGTTGCCGCCCTCGTGCTTCTTTTCCTGCTCGGCCAAGCGCTCTTTGAGCTTTTCCATCAGCTCATCCCAATCGCCGATCTTCTCGATCTCGGCCATTTCCTCTTCGGAGAGGAATTTCTCGGCGACCGCTTTGAGCCAATCCTCGGGCACATCGACCGGGTTCTGGCCGTAATCGGACATAATCCCTTTGAAGACCTTGTGAAACACCTGATCGAAGCGGTCGAGCAGGCCTTCATCCTTCACGAAGGTCGCACGGCTGAGGTAGTAAAAGGCCTCAGGCGTTTGTTCGATCACATCGCGATCCAACGCTTCGAGCAGCGTGAGGTGTTCTTTGAAGCTCGCGCCAATCCCGGCGCTGCGCAGTTCGTCGGTGAAATTGAAAAACATGGCTGTAGCCTAGCCGCTAGATTGAGGTGTTACCAGTGGCCTCAGCATGAATGCGTGCTGGTTTAAGACTACGCTAACCAGCCTTGGTTACGCCTGCGCACCATGTTTACAACTGTTGCAACGCATGGCGGGATCGCATGAAGCCAATCGTTATCGATACGGACAACGCGCAGGCGTTAGAGAAAATTCCAGAAAGCTGCGGGGCAGTAACCGTTGGGTGCTCTGATGTTGCGGGCGTTTTGGAGGCTGTTAATCGCTCCTCCGAAACTCTGCGCGCGGAGCATGAGGCGCTGGCGGGCACGGTTGCTGCGCTGGAAGCGGATCAGGCGAAAGTCGCCGAGGCGAGCGATGAAGCCCGGCTGTTGTCCGAGCGCGCGATTGAGCGTTTGAGCGAGGGGACCGAACTGATCCAATCCTCGCTTGGCAATATCAACGCACTGCTGGGCATGGTCGATACGCTCGGCCAGCATCTCACCAGCTTTTCAGCAGCCATGGAACAGGTGCAGCGCAGCGCAAAAGACATCGATGATATTGCCGAGACGACCAATATCCTCGCTCTCAACGCAACCATCGAAGCTATGCGCGCAGGCGATGCGGGCCGCACTTTCGCGGTCGTGGCGAGCGAAGTGAAGAGCCTTGCAAACGACACGCGGCGCGCAACGGAGGAAATTGCGGAGACAATCGACGCGCTGGGTGAGGAAGCCAATGTGGTGATTGGCCGTATCGAAGCCGGAAGCCAAGCGAGCGCCGAGGCCAAAACCTCCGTCGCGCGGATCGAAGCCACTATCGAAGGCGTCGGCTCACTGGTGGAAGAGGTCGACCGGCAAAACGATGTGATTGCGCGCTCGACCGGTACGATTAGCGGGCATGTCGATGCGGTGCAGACTGTGCTGAAAAGCTATGACGACGCCTCGCGCACCAATGAAGCCGAACTTCAATCCGGCAAGGAGCGGATGGATGAGCTCGAAATGACGGCGAACGACATGTTTGATGGTCTGGTGCAGTCGGGGCTTTCTCCGCGCGACAGCATCATGGTCGATCACGCTCAAGATACCGCAAGGAAACTGATTCTCGCTGTAGAGCAGGGGATCGGACGCGGCGACATAACCATGTCAGAGGTGTTCGATCATAATTATCGAGTGATTGCCGGGTCGAATCCTGAGCGATTTAGCAACCAGTTCACCACGTTTGCCGACGCGCAATGGCGCCCGATCCTGGATGCCATCACCGATCAGGTACACGATTGCGTGGCGGCGGTTTGCGGCGATGTGAACGGTCACATGCCGACCCACATCACCAACTTCTCAAGAGCGCCGACGGGCGATCTGGCGCATGACACACGATATTGCCGCAATGGCAGAATGGTAATGGACTTGGCGGATAAAGCGGCACTGCAAAGCAGCGCGCCTTATCGCATGTCAGTGTTCAGGCAGGAAGGCGATGGCCACCAATACTTCATCGTGCGCAGCGTCTATGTCCCGCTGTTCGTCAAAGAGCGGCGCTGGGGGGACCTAAAATTTGCTTACATGCTCGGCGGCTATCAGCACTTGATGGAATAAGCGCTGGCCGCCGTTTCGATCAGGTCGGATTACGCCGCGCCATAAAGGCGAGCCGTTCAAACATCATCACGTCCTGCTCATTCTTAAGCAGCGCGCCATGCAGCGGCGGGATGGCGTTGTTCGGGTTTGAATCCTGCAGCACCTCAAGCGGCATATCCTCATGCAGCAGCAGCTTGAGCCAATCGAGCAATTCGCTGGTTGAAGGCTTTTTCTTGAGGCCCGGCACTTCGCGCAGCTCGTAAAAGATATCCATCGCCTTCTTCACCAGCACCTTCTGGATGTCCGGGAAGTGGACGTCGATGATCGACTGCATCGTGTCACGGTCAGGAAACTTGATGTAGTGAAAAAAGCAGCGGCGCAGGAATGCGTCGGGCAATTCTTTCTCGTTGTTCGACGTGATTACGACGATCGGGCGGTCTTTCGCCGCAATGCGCTCTTGTGTTTCGTACACATCGAAGCTCATGCGATCGAGCTCTTGCAGCAGATCGTTCGGGAATTCGATATCGGCCTTATCGATTTCATCAATCAGCAGAACGGGCAATTGCTCGGAGGTGAAGGCCTCCCACAGCTTACCCTTCTTGATGTAATTGCGGATGTCATGAACGCGCTCTTCGCCCAGTTGGCCATCGCGCAGGCGCGCCACCGCGTCATACTCATACAGGCCCTGCTGCGCCTTGGTGGAGGATTTGATGTTCCACTCAATCAGCGGCGCGCCGATGGCCTTTGAGATTTCATGCGCAAGGACGGTTTTTCCCGTGCCCGGCTCCCCTTTGACCAGCAGCGGGCGGCGCAATGTGACCGCAGCGTTCACCGCAACCTTGAGGTCTTCGGTCGCGACATAATTGCTGGTGCCTTCAAAGCGCGCGGAGTCTGTCATGGGTATTCCTTTGAAACGGATATTGTGTCGTCGCGCAGGCGATACGGATGCAACCCCGCCCGCGCAAGGGGGCGTTGAGAGGCGCGGTGTGACTGAACTATTGCGGCAATGAGAGAATGCGCTGCGCGATCAGGTCAAGGCGCGTCTTGTTGAGGTTCGACTTCGAATTGGCCCAGCTGAGCGTAAGCAACCGGTCGCCCCCCTGAGCATCACGCAGCACCCAAGTAAGGTTGAGCACGCCCGGTTCAGAGCCGCCTTTGTAGCCGATATATTCCCACTTATCGCGAATGTTAGAGGGGACCGCCGGGCTGATCGCCATGATTTCAAACACCTGCGGATCGCACTGCCGGCGCATCAGTTGGACCAGCTTTGCCAAATCTCGCGCGCTCGCGAACCATTCCACGTCAATCGCAATCGGGCCGCCGGAAAAGGCGCGCTGAATATCGGCAGAGGCGACCGGTTTGGCCTCAATCCCAGCGAGGATCTGGCTGCGCACGTCGGTCGCAGCCTTCTGATACGTCGCGAGCCGGTCCGGATTGCCGCCTTTTAGCAAGAACAGGTCTCGCGTGGTCATCCACGGCGCGTTGCGAGCAGGGTCGGCGTGTCCGCTGTCTGCAAGAACCGCAAGAACTGCTTCGCGGCCCAGTAAGGTGATCAGCGCGTCGGTTGCAGTGTTATCGCTGACTGAGATCATCAGGCTAGCCAGCGTGTGCAGGGTAACCGGCGCACCCGTCGGCCAATCCTGCATCTGTCCGCTGGGGAAGCTCTTTGCGTCCAGCGTCACAATATCGCTCCACGCCCGCTTACCCCGCGCAATCTCGCGCCCCAAAGCCGCGAGCACATAGAGCTTCATGGTTGAACCAAGCGGCATTTGCTCCTCCGGTTGCAGCGAGAGTGTGTCCGCCGCGCCGTCAACAGGCCCGAAAAATGCGCTCACGTCTCCGGGCAGGGCTTCGAGGTCTGCCTTGATCTTGGCCGGGCTATCGCCGATTGGCTCAAAGGTCTGGAACAGCAGCTCGCTGATCTTTCCGCCTTGCGCCGGATCAATCGCAATGCCGCCTTTGGCGATGGCGCGTTCCATACGGATGGCAAGGGCCGCGCGCGTGCCTGTGGGCGGTGTCACGCTTTCAACGCCGACGGCCGCTCCAAATTGGCCAGTCAATTGCTTCACCAGCCCTTCCAACTGCGCGGGCGGAACTGCGGCGAGAAAACCCTCAGTGAAAATCGCGCTGGCCTCGGCTTGCCCGTTGAGAAGGCGCACAACGTCCTCGGCACGCTGCTCAATTGTCGGGCTTTGCTCGGCTTGCGTCACTGGCATTTCGGGCTCGGAGGTCTGAGCGGCAACGGGCGACGCCAACAGTGCTAGCGCGGCAAGAGGAGCGAATTTCATGGCCTATCCTTCCGTCTGGATCAAATGAGATTAGTCAAACGCGCGCATCACGCCAGCGCGTTGATCGCGTCAACTTTGCGCTTGAGCGAATGCGCGGCCAGCAAATTGGCGATTGCAATGGCGACGAAGACGCCGATGGTCACGAGGCCCGGCCTGACCATACCTTCAAGCGCGGCGCTCCAACCGATTGCCTGCGCAGTCTCATATCCGACCGACGCATAAAAGGCAGCAAGACCGGGAATGAGCGGCGCAAGATACCACACAGGCACCGCCCGCAGCGCTTCATACTGGCGGCGGTATTGCGCAGCGATGTGTTCGAGACACGGCGTCTCGGGACGCGGTGGCAATAGGCTGGCGCGGCGGTGCAACTGGACCAAGACGACCGCAACGCCGAGCATGATGAGCGCGCCTGCCGCGCCGATCAGCGGCTGATCCTTTAGAAAAGCGCTCAGGCTCATCCCCGCAAAGCACACCAGCACCAGCGCGCCAGCGGTATATTCGAGCCAATTGCGGCGGCGGATGGTGGTTTCAAAACGCGCCGCGCGGCGTTTGCAATCTGCCGGGTCAGTAAACGGCGCGGGGCTTGTTTCGGCCAGCCAGATGGCGAGGGGCGGGGTGCTCATGATGAGGCTCCTTCTTGGGGGTCTTCGAAATGGGCAGCGAGCAAATGCTTGATGCGGTGAATGCGCACATTGGTGGCGCTGACTGACAGCCCGGTGATCTCTGCGATCCCGGCGCCTGTTTCTCCTTCGAGCCACAGCAGGATCACCTGCGCATCGAGCGGCGGCAGTTGACGGATCAGCGCGCGCACCTGCCCCAACACGTGGGACTGCGCTGCGTCGCGCTCTGAATTGCGCCCATCTGGCAGGGTCTCGATCTCTTCGAGCGGCACGCGTTTTGGCGAGCGCTTTTCGCGCCTGACATGATCGGCTGCAACATTGTGAGCGACCCTGTAGACCCAGGTCTTCAGCGCGCACTGCTCATCAAACCGGCCAAGGCTTTGCCACAGGGCCGCGTGAATATCCTGCTCCAGATCGCGCGCTTTTTCAGCATCGTGTTCAACAGCTTGGGCAAGACGTAGAATGGCAGGTGCGAAATGCTCGCCAGCCTGTGTGTAGAGATCGTCGTGCCTGCTCATGCCCCTTTAGTCGGCTAGGCGGCGCATTTCTTACACAAAAGTCTCAGAGCCGCCCGCCAAGTCCGATGGCGATGAAAAGGAACTGGACGCTCATCACGATCACCAGCGCAATGGTCCATGCCTGATTGGCCGCAGCAAGCCCGCGCTGCATGGTCCACACGGCAGTCGCGACAGAGGCGAGCGCGCATCCGATGAGTGTGATCCACGCATTGCCCGACAAGAAAACAAAGGCGATGACCGTGATCGCAATCGATTGCAGGATGATCGCTGCGGCGAACCAGGCAATGGGGATGGGGCGATAGCTCGCGTCAGAGATGTACCAGTCTGGCAGAGAGCTGTCTGGCCGAGAAATGCGGCGGTCGCCCGCCATGATGTCTTCCTCGCGCGGGTTGGGAAAGTCTGGTTCCTGCTCGTCGCCGATGTCAGGCATCGATCATATCGCGGTCCATTTCGCCCGCGCGGTTCTGGATGAAGTTGAAGCGGTGTTCGGGGTTGCGGCCCATCAACTGGTCGACCAGTTCCTTGACGCCCGCGCGCTCCTGAAACTCTTGGGGCAGGGTTATGCGGATCAGCGATCGCGTATCCGGGTTCATGGTTGTTTCACGCAATTGTCCGGGGTTCATTTCTCCCAGACCTTTAAAGCGGCCGACTTCGACCTTTTTGCCTTTAAACACAGTGGCCTCTAACTTGGCACGATGAGCATCGTCATTGGCATAGCGGCTCTCTTTGCCAGAGGTCAGCCGGTACAGCGGCGGTTTGGCTAGGAAGAGGTGCCCCTTTCGCACCACGTCAGGCATCTCCTGAAAGAAGAACGTCATCAGCAGCGTCGCAATATGCGCGCCGTCAACATCGGCGTCTGTCATGATGATGATGCGGTCATAGCGCAGGGTCTCGGCATCGCAGTCCTTGCGCGTGCCACAGCCCATCGCGAGCGCCAGATCCGCAATTTCCGAGTTCGCACGGATCTTGTCGGCACTGGCCGAGGCGACATTGAGGATCTTGCCCCGGATCGGCAGGATCGCCTGCGTCTTGCGATCTCGCGCTTGCTTGGCCGAGCCGCCCGCTGAATCGCCTTCGACGATGAAGAGTTCGGTCTCGCGGTCCCCTTCGCCCGAGCAATCAGTCAGCTTGCCGGGCAGGCGCAGCTTCTTGGCGTTGGTCGCGGTCTTACGCTTGATCTCGCGTTCCTGCTTGCGCTTCAGCCGCTCTTCCATGCGCTCCATAACCTCGCCGAGCAGCGCTTTGCCGCGCTCCAGATCATCGGTGAGGAAGTGGTCGAAATGGTCGCGCATCGCATTTTCGACGAGCCGCGCGGCTTCGGGTGAGGTCAGGCGGTCCTTGGTTTGGGACTGGAATTGCGGATCACGAATAAACACGCTGAGCATGACTTCCGCGCCGGTCATTACATCGTCGGCGGTGATGTCTTTCGATTTCTTCGCTCCGGTCAAATCACCGAACGCGCGCAAGGCTTTGGTGAGCGCAGCGCGCAGGCCCTGTTCGTGCGTGCCGCCATCGGGCGTGGGCACGGTGTTGCAGTACCAGCTGGTCGAGCCATCAGAGTAGAGCGGCCAGGCAATCGCCCACTCAACGCGCCCTTGCGAGGTGCCGGCATCGTCATCCGGAAAGTCCCCGCGCCCCGTGAACGGCACAGCCGTTACACATTCGCGCGCGCCGATTTGCTCAGCCAAGTGATCAGCCAAGCCGCCGGGGAATTTGAACACCGCTTCGGCAGGGACATCGTCGCTGACGAGGCTTTCGGCGCATTTCCAACGAATCTCGACGCCTCCAAACAGATAGGCTTTCGAGCGTGCCAGTTTGAACAGACGGTGCGGCTTGAACTGGCGGTCCCCGAATATCTCGGTGTCGGGCGTGAAGGTCACGGTGGTCCCGCGCCGGTTTGGCGCTGCGCCAATGGTCTCGATCGGCCCAAGGGTCTGGCCCTTCGAGAATTGCTGCGCATACAGCTGTTTGTCGCGCGCCACTTCGACCCGTGTGTCCGAAGAGAGCGCGTTCACCACGCTTACACCCACGCCGTGCAGACCGCCGCTGGTCGCATAGGCCTTGCCTGAAAACTTGCCGCCCGAATGGAGCGTGGACAGGATCACTTCAAGCGTTGATTTACCTGGAAACTTGGGGTGTTCATCCACCGGAATACCGCGGCCATTGTCGCTGATGGACAATCGGTTGCCTTCCTCAAGACGCATCTCGATCCGGTTCGCATGGCCCGCGACCGCTTCGTCCATCGAATTGTCGAGCACTTCTGCGGCGAGATGGTGCAGCGCCCGATCATCAGTGCCACCGATATACATGCCGGGCCGGCGGCGCACCGGCTCCAGCCCTTCAAGGACCTCAATCGCAGAAGAATTGTAATCGCCGCTGGAGGTGGCGGGGGCGTTTTCAAACAGATCATCGGACATGACTGTGAATATGGCCCGCCGCCATGCCCCTCACAAGCGCGGGGGTGACCCTTATGCGCTGCTAATTGGCAAAGGTGGCCGGCGCGGGGTCCACTTGAGCCACTTTTCCGCCCGTCACACGGCGGACTTCCAGCGCGCGCTCAGCAATACCGTCGCGCCCAAACCGGAAAGCGCCATCAAGGCCAAGGAAGGGCCGGTTGTACAGGCTGTTGATCGGGAAATTGCTCCCAACCTGCCAGTCCTGAGCAATGCGCAAAGTGAGCAAGACCGAATCGTAACCCAAAGTGGCGATGCGATAGGGCTTGGAACCAAAGCGCTGCTCATAACTATTGGAAAAGTCTTTGAAGCGCTTGTTTGAGACGGCGGAGAACACCGCGCCTTCAAACACGCCTGAACTGGCAATCGTTGCTTCGCCGGACCACAATTCAGTGCCAAGAATGCGCGTGCCTTCCGCGCCGCTGCGCTTCAATTCACCGGCCGCTTGTGAAGCGAGACGCGCGCCGTCTGCTACCAGAACAGTGTCATACCCGCCTTTGGAACGCAGGCGCTGCGCTGCGCTGATGATCGATGTATTGCCCCGAGCATAGCTCTCGCTGCCTACAAGCGTGCCGCCGTAATCACGCAATGCATTTTCGAGCGCGCTGAAAGAGCGCTTTCCATAATCGCCGCTCGGCACAAGCGCTGCGAAGGCTTTTGAACCGTTGGCGCGGGCGTAATTGACGGAGCGGCGGATCGACTGCTCAGGAACATGCCCCATCAGGAACACGTCTGCGGCGGCCACCTGCGTGTCGTTTGAAAACGAGATGGCGGGCACGCGCGCCGGTCGGGCCTGCGCCTGCACCGCTGCGACATTGCTGGCCAAGAGCGGGCCTAGAATCAGCTTGTTGCCATCAGCGATCGCTTGGCGCGCCGCCTCGCTTGCGCCGCGACCGGTGTCATAAGTGGTGATGCGGACATTCTTGGCCGCCGTTTCCACACGAGCCATATCCAGCAAGGCCATCGTGGTCGCATTTGAAAGCGCTTGACCCACAGCGGACGTGCTGCCGGACAGCGGAACCAGCAAGGCAACCCGGTGCCGCGATGCGTCGCTTGGCAGCGATGTCGCCGAGGGAGCGGGCGTTGGGACCGGCTCTGGCGCGCTTGCCACGGTCTCCGTCTTCGGGATGATTGAACACCCGCCAAGCAGCGCCGCGCAACCCGCCAGCAGGACCGCCCGCCGGTTTGCGAGCTTTGAAACTGTTTCAACCGGGCGCTTAAGGATAGTGCGCTTCATTCTTGCCGACCTTTAATCACTGCTCCAAAGCCCCCCTTGTGACCAAATCTGTGACCACCCGAAGCCCTGAATCGGAATTTACCAAACCGCTTGTGCCCGGTCTCTATATTGTGGCCACGCCGATTGGCAATCTTGGCGATGTAACGCTCCGGGCAATCGACACTCTGCGGCGCGCTGATCTGATCGCTTGCGAGGATACGCGCGTCACCGGGCGGCTGCTGGCGCATTGCGGGATCGATACGCGAATGCAGCGCTATGATGATTATGCGAGCGATGATGCGCGCGCGCGGCTGATTGATCGCGCGGCGAGTGAGGCGATTGCGCTGGTGAGCGATGCCGGGACGCCGCTGGTTTCCGATCCGGGCTATCGCTTGGTGCGCGAGGCGCGCGAAGCGGGCATTGAAGTGCGAACCGTGCCCGGCGCATGCGCCGCGATTGCGGGGTTGAGCATTGCAGGGCTGCCCAATGATCGGTTCCTGTTCGCGGGCTTCCTACCAGTCAAAGACAAAGCGCGCCGCGATGTGCTGGACGAGCTTGCCGCTATGCCCGCCACGCTGATCTTTTACGAGACTGGACCGCGTTTAGTCCGAAGCCTTGAAACGCTGGCCGACGTCTGGCCAGATCGTGAAATTGCTGTGGCGCGTGAACTTACGAAAATGCACGAGGAATGCCGCACCGGACGTGCCAAAGCCCTCGGAGAGCATTACCGCGCGCATCCGCCCAAGGGTGAGATCGTTTTGCTTATCGGCCCGCCCGTCAAATCGGGCGCAATTGTTGATCCTGACGCGCTGTTGCGAGACGCGCTTGCCGAAGCGTCCCCCAGCAAAGCCGCCGCCCGCGTTGCCAAAGCCACAGGGCTGGATCGCCAGACTCTTTACGCCCGCGCCATCGCGTTGAAATCGTCATGAGCGAAAAGCGTGTCATCGCTGACAAACGCGGCCGTGAGGGTGAGGATGAGGCGGCGCGCTGGCTCGAAGAGCAGGGCTGGGAAATTCTCGCCCGTCGCCGCAAGACCAAGCTGGGTGAGATTGACCTGATCGCCATGTCGGAAGGCCTGATCGCCTTTGTCGAGGTTAAATGGCGGCGCCGCGCCGCGGACCTCGCCGCCGCCATCGACGAATACCGTCTCGCCCGGGTCGCAGCGGCGGTCGAACTCGTCGCGCACGAATACGCCACCAAGGGCGAAGACATCCGCGTTGACGTGATCCTGCTTGCACCCGGCGCTCGCCCACGCCACATCGAAAACGCCTGGATGCCCTGACGCGTCCATTCCACCGGAGACACACTTATGGGCCTTAGGGTCGCGGTCCAGATGGACCCCATAGAAAGCATCAACATCAAAGGCGACAGCTCGTTCGCGCTGATGCTGGCCGCGCAAGAGCGAGGCCATACCATCTATGAATACCATGTCGAAAGCCTGACGCTGGACGCCGATGATCGCCTGTTTGCGCAAGGCTTTCCGGTGACCGTGCGCAAGATCGAAGGCGATCACTTTGAGAAGGGCGCGGCGGTCCGGCTGGATCTGGGGGCGGATATTGACGTGATCCTGATGCGGCAGGACCCGCCGTTCCACATGGGCTACATCACCGCGACGCATCTGCTGGAGCGGATCGCGGATGAGACATTGGTGGTCAACGATCCCGCCAATGTCCGCAATGCGCCGGAAAAGGTGATGGTGCTCAATTACCGCCACTTTATGCCGCCCACGCTGGTCACCCGCTCAGTGGACGAAGTGCGCCGCTTCATGGCTGAGCACGGCGCGGTAGTGGTCAAGCCCATCCACGGCAATGGCGGCAAAGCGATCTTCCGCGTGCCGGCCGATGGCGACAACCTGACGGCGCTGTTCGAGGTGTTTAACCAGACCTGGCCCGAACCGCATATGGTCCAACCCTTCCTCCCTGAAGTGGCGACAGGCGACAAACGCATCGTCCTGATCGACGGAGAGGTCGCGGGCGCAATCAACCGCATCCCGGGCGAGGGCGAGTTCCGCTCAAATTTGGCGATGGGCGGGAGCGCGGAGAAGTCTGGTCTAACCGAGCGCGAAGTCGAGATTTGCGAGGCAATGGGGCCGGAACTGAAACGCCTTGGCCTTACCTTCGTTGGCATCGACGTGATTGGCGGGAAGTACCTGACCGAGATCAATGTGACCTCACCCACGGGAATTGTGGCAATCTCGGAGTTTGACGGGACGGATCTGGCCGGAATGATCTGGGATGCGATTGAGGGGCGGGTGCGCAATAGATGAGTTCAAGTCATGGCCAACGAAAAACCGGAAAGACGAGACAGTGAATTTCTCTCTCAGGTGTTAGACAGCCTCCGTAAGCGGAGAAGAGCCTTAAAACACATAAGTGGGGTTCCGCAGATCGAGAGGTTTGTTGACGTCCACGAGGATCGTTCCGAAGAGCGTCTAGAAGTGACATTCAATCCTTTCACTCATCAACGGCTCAGAGCAATCTTTTGGGATGACCGCTGGATACAGATTTCGGCTCTTGAGAGCATTCCCAAAGCCGGCTGGAAGTTCGAATTTGCGGCCGAAGGGCGATTTTTGCGAGGAAACGACGGTAAGTCTGTAATTGCTGCGATCGAGCAAACACTGAGTATGATGTTCGAGGCTACTCAAGAAGACGCTATGGAATTCGACCAAATCTGGGCTCCATTGCTTGCAGCGGGTCCTGCAGCTGTTCGGCCCTAAGGCTTAAGCGCCCGAGGATGCGCTGCCCTGTAATCCTCCAGCATCTGCGCGGCGTCCACTTTGGTGTAGATCTGCGTCGAGCCCAATGAAGCGTGGCCGAGCAACTCCTGCAAGCTCCGCAAATCCACTCCCGCTCCCAGCAAATGCGTTGCGAAGGAGTGGCGCAGGGCGTGGGGGGTTGCGGTGTCGGGGAGACCCAGCGCGCGGCGGGCCTGAGCCATTGCCTTTTGCACCATGCCGGGCGAGAGCGGTCCGCCTTTCAACCCGCGAAACAGCGGCTCCTCTGCGGGGATGGGCCATGGGCAGCCTTCCGCATATTCCGCCACCGCTGCGCGGGTGATGGGCAGGATCGGGACCACGCGTTCCTTGCCGCCTTTGCCGCGCACATTCAGCGTTTCGCCCAGCACCGAGTCCCGCCCGATCAATGAGAGCGCTTCGGCGATGCGCAGGCCCGAGCCATACATCAGCAGGAGCACCGCTCGGTCGCGCGCGCCGGTCCAGTCGGCTTGCGGTGTCGCCTCGACCAGGTCGGCGATGTTCACCGCATCGTCGGGAGTGAGAGGACGGGGCAGGCCCTTCTTGATGCGCGGGCCACGCACGCGCGGGGCGCTGGGATCGGGATCACCCGCCTCGCTCCGAGCAAAGGCGATAAAGGCCTTGAGCGCGGAAAGCTCGCGCGCGGCGCTTGCATTGGCGAGGCCTTCGGCGCGCCGCGCGGCAAGATGGCGGCGCAGAGCAGGGGCTTCGATGCGCGCGGCATCCTCCCAACTCGCCAGATCATGCGCCGCAATCAGCCGCTGCGCCGCCGCGCCATAGGCGCGCACTGTGTGCGGGCTGCGGCGTTTGGCGTTGGTGAGGTGGTCGCGCCAGCGTTCCAGCAAGTCCGCGCCGCTCACTGCGCAGGCTCGACCAGCTCATCAGCGACGATTTCAGCGAGCAGCGCATCGAGCAAAGGGCGCCCCGCTTCGCACATGCCAATCCGCTGGCCCTCGCGCCAGACCAGCCCCTGCGTCTCGTAAAAAGCAAACCGGGCGTCATCGATCATTTGCGCGTCCTGCATCGCCGTTCGTTCGGCAAGCGCGCCCAGATCAACACCCTCGGCCAGACGCAGACCCATCAGCAACGCCTCCGAGGCCTGCTCGCTAACGCCAAGGACGCGGTTCTCGTCAATGCCATGGCCGCGATTGTTCACGGCGTTGAGGAAGTTTTCGGGCTTGCGGTGCCGCGTAGTTGCCATGCCAGCGCGTCGTCCATGTGCGCCGGGGCCGATCCCGCAATAGTCCTGATAGCGCCAATAGGTGAGGTTGTGGCGGCTCTCTTCACCGGGCCGCGCATGGTTGCTTGTCTCATAAGCGGGCAGTCCCGCCGCCTGAGTGCGCTGCTGAGTGAGTGCGAACAGCTCTGCCGCTGCATCGTCATCCAGAGGCGCAAAGACACCGCGCCGCACATCAGTGGCAAAGCGAGTTCCCGGTTCAATCGTCAATTGATACAGCGACATATGCGACGTGCCAAAGCCGAGGGCTCGGCTCAACACAGCGTCCCATTGCCCAGGCGTCTGACCGGGCAGCGCATAGATCAGGTCAAAATTCACGCGCGCAAAATGCGCCTGCGCGGTGCCGAGCGCGCGCATCGCTTCATCAGCCCCATGCAAGCGCCCGAGCCATTGCAGCGTCTCATCCTCCAGCGCCTGAATGCCCAGCGAGACGCGATTGACCCCCGCGCTTGCAAGATCAGCGAAATTCGCCGCTTCGACCGAGGACGGGTTGGCCTCCAGCGTGATTTCAATATCGGGCGCAAAGCCCCAAAGCCGCTCGGCCTTCTCAAGCAGAGCCGTCACCAGAGCAGGCGGCATCAGCGAAGGGGTGCCGCCGCCGAAAAAGACCGAGGTGAGCGGCTCACCGCCCGCCACATGGGCTTCGGCGCGCATATCGGCCAGCAGAGCCGATTGCCACGCGGCGACATCCACGGTTTCGCGGACATGCGAGTTGAAGTCGCAATAGGGGCACTTCTTCGCGCAGAACGGCCAGTGAATGTAGAGCGCGCGGGCCATGCTCCTTTCAGGCTTTCTTAAACGAGGAAAGTCAAGCTTCGGCTCATGATCCGGTTCTGCCTTCTCCTCATCTGCGGCTGCGTCGCCATGCTCGGCGGGGTGGGCTTGCATGCCAGTCAGCGGGACAATTGGGCTCAGGTCTGGCTCACCGAGCATAACGCGGCCCGCGCGGAATTTGGCAGCGCGCCGCTGCGTTGGAGCGATGAACTGGCGCGTGAAGCGCATGGATGGGCCGTCAGGCTCGCGGGTGAAGGCCGCATGCGCCATGCCTCGGTCAACGAGCGCCGTGGGCGTGGTGAAAATCTGTGGATGGGCACAAGCGGCTATTTCTCGCCCGAGCAGATGATCGCCAGCTTTGTCGATGAACAGCGATATTTCACGCCGGGACGCTTCCCGCGCGTCTCACGCACCGGGCGCTGGAGCGATGTCGGGCATTACACGCAGATCGTGTGGCCTGAGACCCGCGAGGTTGGCTGCGCCATCGCGCGCGGTCGCAGCAATGATGTGCTGGTGTGCCGCTATTGGCCCTCAGGCAATGTCATCGGCACGTTCATCGCGCCCGCTGACCGGGTGGCCTCGCGCTAATTACACGGCGAATTGATCGGAGACGAGCTTTGCAAACGCATCATTGCGGTGGCTTATGAGCGTTTTGTGCTCTGGATCAATCTCGGCAAAGGTCAGTCCTGCGCCGCCGCTTTCGTCCGCCGGAACAAAGATCGGATCGTAGCCAAAGCCTAGCTTGCCGCGCGGAGGCCATGTCAGCGCGCCGGGGCATTGCCCCTCATAAACAGCGTGTTCGCCATCGGGCCATGCCAACGCAAGGACACAGTGAAATGCCGCATCGCGGGCTGTGTCCGGTCCCAATTCTTGCAGCATCCCTTCAACCTTGCCCATTGCCATGTACCAGTCGCGCCCGGGCTCACCTTCGAACCATTGCCGCTCAGCCCAATCCGCCGTGTAGACGCCGGGCTTTCCGCCAAGCGCCGCAACGCTCAGCCCACTATCATCGGCAAGCGCAGGCATCTGCGCCGCTTCAGCCGCCGCACGCGCCTTGAGCAAAGCGTTCTCTACAAAAGTGGTGCCCGTTTCCTCTGGCTCAGGCAGGCCGAGCGAGCCGGCTGAGAGACATTTGAGGCCAAACGGCTCCAGCAATTGCGCGATTTCCTTCAGCTTCCCCGCATTGTGGGTGGCAATTACGAGAGAGCCGCCAGACAGCCTCGGTGTCATTTGGTCGCGTCCAATTGTGCGGTAAAGATTTGGTCGCAGCCAATGCGAGCGAGCCGCAGCAGGCGCAGCAGGCCCTCTTCATCATAAGTTTCGCCTTCGGCGGTGGTTTGCACTTCAGCGATTTGACCGCCTTCGATCAGGACGAAATTGGCATCAGCATCGGCACTTGAATCCTCGATATAGTCGAGGTCAAGCACCGGCGTGCCCTTGTAGATACCGCAAGAAATGGCCGCGACTTGGCCGATGATCGGGTCTTCCTTGATCTCGCCCGCCGCCATCAGGCTGTTCACGGCAAGGCGCAGCGCCACCCAAGCGCCCGAAATGGAAGCCGTGCGCGTTCCGCCGTCGGCCTGAATGACGTCACAATCGAGCGTGATCTGGCGCTCGCCCAGCTTCTGGAGATCAACCACCGCGCGCAAGGAGCGGCCGATCAGCCGCTGAATTTCCTGCGTACGCCCTGATTGCTTGCCGCGCGCAGCCTCACGAGAGCCGCGCGTGTGCGTGGCGCGGGGAAGCATCGAGTATTCGCCCGTCACCCAACCTTCGCCTTTGCCGCGCAACCATGGCGGGATGCGTTCTTCAACGCTCGCCGTGCACAGGACCCGCGTGTCGCCAAAGCTGATAAGGCACGATCCTTCGGCATGTTTGGTAAAGCCGGTTTCAATCGTGATGGCACGCATTTCGTCGGGCGTGCGGTCTGAGGGGCGCATAAACTGTCCAATCTGTGTCGAATCGATAAGTGGTGCGCGGTTTGGCGGTGATCGCTTGCGCTAGCAAGGCTTGGCGAATGCGCTGCGCACGCTAAATTGCTCGTATGGCATCACCTCCAATCACCGAACTGACGACCAGAGCGCGCGACATCTTTCAGCGCGTGGTTGAGGGCTTTATTGAAAGCGGCCAGCCTGTCGGTTCGAAAACACTCGCGTCAGATGGGACATTGAACCTTTCGCCCGCTTCGATCCGGTCTGTGCTTGCGGATTTGGAAGGGCTGGGACTGCTCGCCGCGCCGCACACCAGCGCGGGACGGCTGCCAACTGATGCAGGCTTGCGGATATTCGTTGATGGCATGATGCGTGTGGCAGAGCCGACCGAAGAAGAGCGCGCGCTGATCGAAGCGGGGTTGAGCGAAACCGGCCCCGTCGAACAGGCCCTGACCAAAGCAAGCGCGCTGTTGTCCGACCTGTCCGGCGCGGCGGGCATGGTGATGGTGCCAACGCAAGAGCAGCGACTGGCGCAGTTCAATCTGGTTGATCTGGGGCAGGGCAGAGCTTTAGCCGTGCTGGTGGGCGAGGATGGCGGCGTTGAAAACCGTGTCGTCGCATTGGGCGGGGCGGTCACACCCAGCGCGCTTGAGGCGGCCAGCAATTACATCACGGCCCGGCTCACAGGCCGCACGCTGGCGGACGCAGCGCTGACGATGCGCGCTGAGATTGCCGCAGAACAAACCCAGTTGGACGAAGCGAGCCGCGACCTTGTTGAGCGCGGATTGGCTGTGTGGAGCGAGGATACCGAGCAACGCCCGGTCCTGATTGTGCGAGGGGCGGCGAACCTGCTGGATGACGCAGCGCTCGGCGATATTGAGCGGGTGAGGTCGCTGCTTGAAGACCTCGAAGACAAGCAATCTGTCGCAGCCCTGCTCGATAGCGCGCGCGAGGCGGATGCGACGCGCATCTTTATCGGCAGCGAGAACCGCCTGTTTGGGCTTTCCGGGTCATCAGTCATCGCATCACCCTATCGCGATCGGGATGGCCGCGTTGTGGGAGTCCTAGGCGTGATTGGGCCGACGCGGTTGAATTACGCGCGCGTGGTCCCCATGGTGGATTTGACCGCACGTTCCCTGGGCCGCTTGATCGCCTGAGGACCCTGCAATCACTCTCGACTTTTCGGAAGCAAAAACATGATCGATAACGATAAGCCGCATGATGAAGCGGTGGCAGAAGAACTTGAAGGCGTGCCGGAGCACCTGCTTGACGATGGCGAGCCGGACGATGGTGAGGCAGACGGCGCGCAAGGTCTGGTTTCAGAGGCGCTCTCCAACCTGAAAGACGATCTGCAGGCTGCCGAGCAAGCCACTCTTTACGCTCAGGCGGAGACGCAGAACCTGCGCCGCCGGATGGAAAAAGAGCTAGCCGACACGCGCAAATACGCCGCCACTAGCTTTGCGCGCGATGTGCTGAGCGTGTGGGACAATCTGAGCCGAGCGGTGGATGCCATCCCTGAAAGCCTGCGCGACGATGAGAAGATGAAGGGCCTTGTGGTCGGCATTGAGGCAACGCAGCGCGAGCTTGAAAAAGTGTTCAAGAACCATGGCATTGAACGCATTGCCGCGGTCGGAATTCCGCTCGACCCGAACCAGCATCAGGCGATGATCGAGATTTCCACCGCGGATGAAGAGCCCGGCACGGTTGTGCAGGAAATGCAGTCTGGCTGGATGATCAAAGACCGCCTGCTGCGCGCCGCGATGGTGGGCGTGGCAAAGGCACCTGAGTGATGTAATGCATGATCCAGCGCGTTATTTAGCGTCTGGTCAGCCTCCCTCACGACAGCGAGGGTCAATCAAGTGGACCTTGAGCGTCCGGGCGCGGCTGTCTTGCGGGATTAGCGCCGGGTCGCCGCGCATGGCTTTGAGGCGCAGGTTCATCTCGCGCTCCAGAAATATACTGACAGTCTCCGCCGCTTCCTGCGCGCTTTCATCGTAATAGACGATTGTGTTGGCGAGCCGCGGGCTGAAGGCGAGGCGGTCTGCGTTCTGTTGGTTGGCGCGGGGCACATCAAAGCCAGCCTTTTTCAACCTGTCGATTTGCCGCGTGAATTCGTCATTGGTCAGGCAGGCGCGCACAAAAATGTCCCATCCTGCGCGGACATCCGCAGCGGGGAGCCGATCATACAAGTCGGATGAGTAATTGCGCGGCCCCTCAGCCACCTCAACAGGCTCAATGGGCGCTTCAACAGTGGTGCCCGCCTGCGTGCCCAGTGCGGCCCGTGCCAGCACAGCGCCTCCACACACAAACGCTGCGCCGCACGCCGCCAGGACGAGCGGAGAGGGCTTTGAAGGCGTGGGCGCAGCATCTGCGGGCAATGGCTTGGCTGGCGCAATGTCTCCATCAACCTCAATCACGCGCTGCTTGGCCACGGGGGCGGGGCGCACGCTCTTGAGAAGGACCAGACCCGCACCTGCAATCAAAGCAAGAGCCGCAAGCGCCGCAATGGCCTCTAGGAGACTGGCCGCCGTCATCGTGCCGATTTGCCATCAATCATGTGAGATAAAATCCACAAGCACATCATAGGCCGCTTTGTCCGCAACACCGGCGATCTTCACGCCGTTCCTGAGCCAGAATGCGTGTTTGACGATTTCGGCCTGTTGCTCAATGCCATAGTTACGGAAGGGCTGGCCGGGCTTTAGCGTGTAGCCATAGCGGCAAAAGGGATGCCGGTTCAGCACCAGATACCAGTCGCCGCGCGTTTGGGTCTGCCACACATGCGTGAGTTCGTGCACCAACAGCCCCTGACGCAAGATACCTTCCTGCGAAAAATCATCGCAATAGGCCTCACCCTTAGGGTGAAAATGCAGGTGACCGCGCGGCGCCATAGTCACTTTGCGGGGCTGAAAAGGAAACCATTTGCGGCGGCGCAATTGCACCCGGCTGATATCCAGCGCCTCGCCAAACACACTGCGCGCAATCTGCGCTTCGCCGGGCGTCAGATAGCGCTCCCCGCCGACCGGGCAGGCCGGGACTGAGCGTGGCAATTGCGCGCCGCTGTCCCGGCCTGTCTCGCTCAGCGCTCTTCCCCGGCAGCGCGGATTTCCGCGTCAAAATCGTGCGTCTTGCCGCCTGAGATCTTGAGCGTAACTTTGGCTGTGCCGCCCGGTTCAAAGCCTTCGCCTAGTTCGTTGGCCATAATGTGCAAACCTCCGGGTTCAAACGACTTTTCTGTGCCGGCAGGCAATGCGATGGGGCCTGCATCTGCCATCGTCATTTCAAAATTGTATTCCATCATGTCATGCACGGTCGCGCTTGCAGCGCCTTCAACAATGGCCCCGCTGATCGAGACACCGCGCTCTCCGTTATAAGCCACATCGAAGTAGACAGCCGCTGGATTACCCTCGACCGGAGGCAGCACAAGGCGCGCATTGGTCACTGCCAGTCCGGGCAGCACGCCTTCGACTTCAGCCGGCGCGGCAGGCTCTTCAGAACAGCCTGCAAGTGCGAGTGTAAGAGCAGTGCCGCCTGCCAGAATGGCGGTGCGGATGGTCTTCGTAATCATAAAGCGATCCCTTGCTTTCAAAAAATGTCCCGTCTGGACCCCATTCACAAACTAGGCACGCGCGCTTCTTGTGCCAAGCGAAACCGCTCCTATATCCGCGTCATATTCGAGCCGCCATGTTGCTTTGCCCGCAACAAACTTAATGGGGAAGCACGCCAGGCGAGTGTCCAACAATGCATCAATGGATGGGGAAGTAATGGGTAAAGTTATCGGTATCGACCTTGGCACCACCAACAGCTGTGTCGCCGTCATGGACGGGGGCAAGCCCAAGGTTATTGAAAATTCCGAGGGCGCGCGCACCACGCCGTCTATCGTCGCTTTCACAAAGGAAGCTGAGCGTCTGATCGGTCAGCCGGCTAAGCGCCAGGCGGTCACCAATCCCGACAACACCCTGTTCGCTATCAAGCGCCTGATCGGTCGCCGGTTCGATGATCCGACCACCAAGAAGGACATGGACATCGTCCCTTACAACATCGTCAAGGGTAAGAACGGCGATGCCTGGGTTTCAGCCGGTGGCGAGGAATACAGCCCCTCACAAATCAGCGCTTTCATCCTGCAGAAGATGAAGGAAACCGCTGAGGGCTTTCTGGGTGAAACGGTGACACAGGCGGTTATCACGGTGCCTGCCTACTTCAACGACGCTCAACGTCAGGCAACCAAGGATGCTGGCCAGATCGCAGGCCTCGAAGTTCTGCGTATCATCAATGAACCGACAGCGGCCGCACTTGCCTATGGCATGGACAAGGAAGACGGCAAGACCATCGCAGTCTATGACCTTGGCGGCGGCACATTCGACGTTTCCGTGCTGGAAATCGGCGATGGTGTGTTCGAAGTGAAGTCAACCAATGGCGACACCTTCCTCGGCGGTGAAGACTTTGACAACGCGATTGTCGAACATCTCGCCGATGCTTTCCAGAAAAAGGAAAACATGGACCTGAAGGCGGACAAGCTCGCGCTTCAGCGTCTCAAGGAAGCCGCCGAAAAGGCCAAGATTGAGCTTTCGAGCTCCGCCACGACCGAAGTCAACCTGCCCTTTATCACGGCGCGCATGGAAGGTGGATCATCCACTCCTCTGCACTTGGTTGAAACGATCACGCGCTCTGATCTGGAAAAGATGGTCGGCGATCTCATCAACCGCACGCTCGAGCCGTGCAAGAAGGCGCTGGCTGATGCAGGCGTCTCAAAGGATGAAATCGACGAAGTGATTCTGGTCGGCGGCATGACCCGCATGCCTAGGGTTCGCGAAGTGGTTGAAAAGTTCTTCGAGGCCAAGCCGCACACCGGTGTCAACCCGGATGAAGTCGTTGCGATGGGCGCTGCCATTCAGGCAGGCGTGCTTCAGGGCGATGTGAAAGACGTGCTGCTGCTCGACGTGACCCCGCTGTCGCTGGGTATCGAGACGTTGGGCGGTGTCTTCACTCGCATGATTGATCGCAACACGACGATCCCGACCAAGAAGACGCAGACCTACTCGACCGCCGAAGACAATCAGAACGCGGTCACGATCAAGGTCTTCCAAGGTGAGCGCGAAATGGCGGCGGACAACAAGCTGCTGGGCAATTTCGACCTCGTTGGCATTCCGCCAGCCCCGCGCGGTGTACCGCAGATCGAAGTGACCTTTGATATTGACGCCAACGGCATTGTGTCGGTCGCGGCCAAGGACAAGGGCACCGGCAAGGAGCAGGTCATCAAGATTCAAGCCTCTGGCGGTCTTACCGACAGCGATATTGACCAGATGGTTCAAGACGCTGAAAAGTTCGCCGAAGAAGACAAAAAGCGCCGCGAAGGTGCCGAAGCGCGCAATCAGGCGGACAGCCTTGTTCACGCTACTGAAAAGCAGCTCGAAGAGCATGGCGACAAGGTGGACGCGGACACCAAGGCTGCGGTTCAGGCCGCGCTTGATGAAACCAAGACCGCGCTTGAAGGTGACGATGCCGAAGCGATCAGCGCAAAGGCTCAGGCTCTGACAGAAGCGGCCATGAAGATGGGCCAGCAAATCTATGAGCAGGAGCAGGCAGCAGGCGCACCGGAAGAAAGCGCTGGAGCGGCTTCAGACGACATGGACGGCGATGACGATGTGGTTGATGCCGAGTTCTCTGAAGTCGACGAAGACAAGAAGGGCTGAGCCACGCACTTAGAATTTCCCCCGTCATTCCCGCGAACGCGGGAACCCAGGCAGGCGCAGCGCTAGATTGCTCTGGGTCCCCGCGTTCGCGGGGATGACGGGTTGAAACAAAGGGCAGCATAGATGGCCACCACTAAATCCTATTACGAGACGCTTCAGGTTTCGCGCGACGCCGATGGCGCGACCTTGAAGAGCGCCTATCGTAAGCTCGCAATGAAGTATCACCCGGACCGCAACCCGGGCGATGCCGATGCGGAGGCGCAGTTTAAGGCCTGCAATGAGGCCTATGAATGCCTCAAAGACCCTCAAAAGCGCGCGGCCTATGACCGCTTTGGCCATGAAGCCTTCACGCAAGGCATGAATGGCGGCGGCGGTGGCCCCGGCGGTTTCGGCGGAGGCGCACAAGGCGACTTTGGCGATATCGGCGATATCTTCGAGACTATCTTTGGCAGCGCCTTTGGCGGCGGTGGCATGGGCGGCGGGCGTCAGCAGCAGCGGCGCGGCGCAGACCTGCGCTATGACATGGAGATAACGCTGGAAGAGGCATTCCATGGCAAGAACACGCAGATCGAAATTGAAGTCTCTCAAGTATGCGAAACCTGCGACGGCTCTGGCGCAACGCCAGGGACGGGCGAGCGGACCTGTAATTTCTGCGGCGGGCGCGGCACCGTGCGTGCCAAGCAGGGCCTGTTCGTGGTTGAGCGCCCATGCCCATCATGCGGAGGGCGCGGTGTGCTGCTCGAAGACCCGTGCAAGGACTGCCAGGGCGAGGGCCGCGTTGATCGCAGGCAGACGCTCGATGTGGAAATCCCGCCGGGCGTTGACACCGGCACCCGCATTCGCCTGACCGGCAAGGGCGAGGCCGGGGCACGCGGCGCGCCTCCGGGCGATCTCTACATCTTCATCCACGTCAAGCAGCACAGCCTGTTTGAACGCGAAGGCACCACGCTGGCAACGCGCGTCCCGGTCACCTTTACGACCGCCGCGCTGGGCGGAGCGGTGGACATTCCTGATCTGGATGGCTCGACCAACCGCATCGACATCCCAACCGGCATTCAATCGGGCAAGCAATTGCGCGTGCGCGGCGCGGGTATGCCAGTGCTGCAAGGGCGCGGGCGCGGTGATCTGGTGGTGGAGATCAAGGTCGAGACCCCGACCAAGCTCAGCCGTCGCCAAAAGGAAATCCTCGAGGAATTCCGCGAGACAGAGACGGGCGATGAGTGCCCCGAAAGCAAAGGCTTTTTCTCGAAGTTGAAGGACGCCTTCGGAGCGTAGGGGGGAGCGGAGCGGCTCCTATCCGAGCCGCTCTTTGACCTCTGCTTCGATCCCATCGATCAAGCCCTTCTGGCACCGGCCAGCCTCGCGCTCTTCAGCCAAAACGGCGAGGAAGACCTTGCGTTTGGCATCGCGCATTTCGCTGTCTGAAAGGCCATCATCCAGCGTGGACGCTACAATGTCGATCATCCGCTCCGCCCCGTGCAGTCGGCCCCAAAGGTAATCGTTTTCGCGATAGGTGCGGCTGAAGAAGGCGCCGAAATTGTAAAACTCAATCCCGCGCAAGGTTGCGCGTGTACCGCCTTGCCGGATCGACCGCGCATCTTCGGGCGAGATGCGATCAATGCGCACCGGGTTGTATTCGTCGAGCCCGTCTGATTGCAGCAGTGGCAGAGTTGCGATGTCATAATAGGGAAAACCCAGATATGTCAGCAACATGCGCTGGCGCAGATTGCGCGGCATGTCAGCCAGCGCTTCGGCCAGCATCGCCTCGGCTTTCAGGTCGGTCTCTGGCAAAAGCCGCGTTTGCGCGAGATATTCCAGCAAAGCCCCGGGGTTCTTGAGCGCGTCCAGCGCAAGCCCTTTGAACTGCGCGCTGCTGATGATTGCCCGATCCGCGTCCACATACAGCGCCTGAATGGTCGCGATATGCTCGCGCGCGACATCCAGCGCTGCATCCTCAATTTCGGGATCGCTTTCCCAGTCGCGGGACAATCGCCGCGCCAGCAGTCGCAAACGACGGATGCGAAAATCGATGTCATGCGCGCGGAAAAAGGCAATCGCCGCCGGGTTAGCGCCGCCCTTATCAGCGCCAAGAGCTTCAAGCCCCTGCGCCGCGAGATGTTCGCGCAGCCGTTCGGCGATCATGCTGAAATCTGCGAGCGCCAATTCCGGCGCAGCGGCATGCGTGATCGCCGCAAGCCGCTCAATGATCTGAGTGAACTTCGTCTGCGCATAGGACTGGAACGCAAACCCAGCGCCAGTTGCCGCAGCCTGCTGAGCCTTCGCTCGCCAATTGGCCAAGCGGCGCGGCGTCGGATTGTCGAGGAAGAAAGTGTAGCCAAACAGCTTTTCCACCGCGCGATCAATTTCCGGGCGCAGGTCAAAAATGATCCGTTTGAGCCGGGCGGCGTCGCGCGATTGTTGATCAATACGTTCCAGGTCATCGCGGATCGGCTGTTCGCGCGGAATGGTGGACAGCGAGCCGAATATGGCTCCGAAGAAGCCAACCTCGCGCCCTTCATTGTCCATCCGTTCGCGAATCCGATCAGGACGCGGGTCAATATAAACGAACCGCCGGTCAACCTCGCGCGCGGCCTGCCGCCCCTCCAGCGCGCGCATCGCTGCGCCAAACGGAGCGTTGACTAGCACCCCGCCATCAATCAGCGCTGCGGTCTCAAGCGTCTCATCGCGCGCATGGACTGGCATGATTCGCTTCAGGAATGAGCTGCGCGTAGGCCAGTCGCGCCCAGATTGCGCGGCAAGCCGGTCAATCTCGTTGAGTACCAAGGGCGGAAACGCACCGGGAAAGCTGGCCGTTGCCCGCGCAGCCAGGACCAGTTCAAGCGGGTCAGCCAAGGCAGCTCCTGCGTCGCGCCCGACAAGCGCGCGAAAGGCGATAGGCAGGCGGTGCTCGGTTTCCTGCACAACAGCAGGTGAATTGATGCGCAGCAATTCGATATGCCCGCGAAAGTCGGTCGCGGAAACGAACAGGTCAATCGGATAGCCTTGCGGGAGCAAAGGCTGCCCTGCCGGCTGCGCCGCCATGCTTTCGATCGCTTCGAACAGCATCGCGGAGAACCGGTCACCAGAAAAGGGCGGGTTGAACCAGCGGCCGCGCACAAGCCGCGAAACCTTGGCGCGCACTTCCGCGCGGGTCTCCGGCGAAACGCTCTCGCTAACGGCGTTGCCAGGCCGATTGAGAAACCAGTCTGCGATCGGCTGCGCCCAGATCTTGGCAAAGCGCCAGACCGGCTGCGCGTCAGGATCGGTCAGTTCATCGACATCGGCGTTCTTGAGCCACAGATCGGTTAGCGGTTCGAGCGACTGCCCCGAATGGACCGCCTGCGCCAGAAAGACAGCGTTGATCCCGCCTGCGCTCGATCCGGTCAGAATGTCAGGCATGATGCGTAGGCGCACCGCGTGCTTTGCCTCGATCAGGGCCAGAAATTCGCGGTACGCGGCGGCGGCGCCTGTCAGGGGGGCCGCGTCATTGGAGTGATAGGCCCGGCTAGCGCGGGCCAGATGCCAAACCTCTTTTGTGACGCCATGCATATACACCGCCAGGCTCACGCCCCCATAGCATACCAGCGCCAGCCTGAGTTCCTTTTGCCTCATCGCCGCCGCTTGTGCCGGGGATAGCGGGGAAGAGCAATTGCGTTCCTGCAATGTTCTGTTTAAATGCGGCGCTATGGCCAAGACAAAACGCCGATATGTCTGCGCAAATTGCGGCGCGGTTAGCGCACGCTGGCAGGGCCAGTGCCCTGAATGCGGGGAATGGAATACGCTGACCGAAGACGCGCCAGCGACCGTTTTCTCGCAAAAGCATGACTTGTCGCGCGGCGGACGGGGGATTGAGTTTGTGGCACTCAATCAGCCCACGCAATTGCCGGTCAGGAAATCGACCGGACTGGCTGAGTTTGACCGTGCGCTCGGGGGAGGGCTGGTGCCGGGCAGCGCAGTTCTGATGGGCGGCGATCCGGGGATCGGCAAATCGACCTTGCTGCTTCAGACAGCCGCCACGATTGCGCGCGGCGGAAATGATGTCGTTTATGTGAGCGGAGAGGAAGCTGCGGGCCAAGTGCGGCTGCGCGCCACCCGGCTTGGCGTTGCCGACGCTCCGATCCGGCTCGCTTCGGAAACGTCAGTTCGCGATATTCTCACAACCTTGGGGCAGGGCACGCCGCCCGCTTTGCTGGTCATCGATTCGATCCAGACCATGCACTCTGACACGATCGAAGGCGCACCGGGCACAGTCAGCCAAGTGCGCGGCTGCGCACTCGAATTGATCCGTTTTGCCAAGCAGAAGGGCACCGCCGTGGTGCTGGTGGGCCACGTCACCAAAGACGGCAGCATCGCAGGGCCGCGCGTGCTTGAGCACATGGTCGATGTGGTGATGAGCTTTGAGGGCGAGCGCAGTCACCAATATCGCATTTTGCGGGCGCTCAAAAATCGCTTTGGCGCAGTTGATGAAATTGGCGTTTTCTCAATGGCGCAAGAGGGTCTTGAAGAAGTCTCAAACCCCTCCATGCTGTTCTTGTCTGGGCGCGATCAACCCTTGGCTGGCAGCGCGGTCTTCCCTGCTTTGGAAGGCACACGCCCCGTCCTAGTCGAGATACAGGCTCTTATTGTGAGGCTGCAATCGGGCGCCACCCCGCGCCGTGCAGTTGTGGGCTGGGACAATGGGCGGCTCGCCATGCTGCTTGCTGTGCTGGAATCGCGCTGCGGGCTCAATTTCTCCAGCGCTGAGGTCTATCTGAACATCGCAGGCGGGTACCGCTTGTCAGACCCTGCAGCTGATCTGGCCGTAGCAGCTGCGCTGGTTTCCGCTCTGGCTGACAAGCCGCTTCCAGATAAGGCAGCGTGGTTTGGCGAAGTCAGCCTAGCAGGGGAAATTCGCCCGGTCGCGCATGGAAGCCTGCGCTTGCGAGAGGCGGCCAAGCTCGGTTTTGTGAAAGGCTTCGGTCCATCGGACACCAAGGGCGGTTCGTCGAGCCTTGAATATCGCGGCTTGGGACAGCTTGCCAATCTCGTTGACCAGATCATGGGCACCGCATAATTCGGCAAGCGCTATGACCGGATTTGATATTATCGTGCTTGGGGTGGTCGCTGTCGCGGCTGTGGGGGGATTTATCCGTGGCCTGGTCCAGGAAGTGCTCTCACTGGCCGCGTGGATATTGGCTGCGTTTTCGGTTTATTATCTGCATCCGCCGATGACTGAGTTTTTGCGCGGTTACTACAACGCGGAACCTGCCACCCCTTTGCTGGCTTTCGTTTTGCTCCTGCTGATCCCGTATGCAGCCATGAAGGTGATTGCGGCCAATGCCGGAGAAGCATCGCGCGATTCGATACTTGGCCCGATAGACCGCGTGCTTGGCTTTGGGTTCGGGGCTGTCAAAGGCTCACTTATCGTGGTGTTCGCCTTTTCCGTCCTCGCGCTCGGTTTCGATGAGATGTGGGACTACAAAGGCCGACCGGATTGGATCAAGCAAGCTCGCACATACAAGGCTGTCGATGCGTTTTCACGCGAGCTGGTGCAAATGCTGGCGCAGCGCCGAGCGAAAGTCTTGGGCGAAGAACAAAGCGCAGTGCCAACGACCGAGCCTGAATGAGCAAGCTCTACACCACGCAGCTGCTGTCGCTTGCGGCCCGGCTCGCCCAGTTTCCGCTGGATGAGGGGCTGGTGCACCGGGCTGAGGCACGCTCGCGGACATGCGGCAGCACGCTCATGATTGGAGTATCGCTGACCGTGTCTGGACAGATCGAGCGCGTTGGGATGCAAGTGAGCGCTTGCGCCATCGGCCAAAGCTCTTCAGCGCTGCTCGCCATTAGCGCCGCGGAGCGCGCGCCGCATGAATTAGCAGCGACTCTCAAACAGATTGAGGCGTGGTTGGCCGACGAAGCGCCACTTCCGCAATGGCCCGGTTTTGAAGCGCTCGCCCCGGCTAAGGCGCATCCCGGTCGCCATGGCGCCTTGCTGCTCCCGTGGAACGCGGCGGTCAGTGCGCTTTCCACGGGTGAGGTCGCGCGCTAAAGCGGGATTTCGGGTCCGCTATTTTGCGGGTAG
Source organism: Pseudomonadota bacterium (assembly GCA_039815245.1). Classification (GTDB taxonomy): domain Bacteria; phylum Pseudomonadota; class Alphaproteobacteria; order Sphingomonadales; family Sphingomonadaceae; genus Erythrobacter. Next base: position 397,873 of record JBCBZR010000001.1, read on the forward strand.
CAAGGTCAAAAGTACAACCAACATGGCAGAACTGGAAATGGGGCAGGGGGCAGCGCAAGGGGCCAATACAGCGTCGGAATCAGACGCTCTTGCGGCGCGCGAGCCAAGCGACAAGGAAATCAGGCTCGTCATCGGCGCGTCATCGGCGGGCACGGTGTTCGAGTGGTACGATTTCTTTATCTACGGCACGCTTGCCTACATTTTGAAAGATGCCTTTTACGACGTCGATGACCCTACGCTGGGCCTGTTGCTCGTGTGGTCAACCTTTGCGGTGGGCTTCGCGTTTCGCCCTATCGGCGCGATCCTGTTTGGCTTTCTGGGCGACAAGCTTGGGCGCAAATACACCTTCCTTGTGACGGTCACTTTGATGGGCATCGCCACCGCCGGGGTGGGCTTTATCCCAACGGTTGATCAGGTCGGGGTTGCAGCGCCGATCATTGTTATCCTCTTGCGCGTCATTCAAGGGCTGGCACTGGGCGGTGAGTATGGCGGCGCGGCTATCTATGTCGCCGAACACGCGCCGCCAGAAAAGCGCGGCTTTTATACCAGCTTTATCCAAGCGAGCGTAGCGGGCGGATTTGTGCTGTCGATCATCGTGGTGCTGGCGTGCCGCGCGCTGATCCCGACGGAAGAATTTGAAGCGTGGGGCTGGCGCATCCCCTTCCTGCTCTCGATCGGCCTGCTGGCTATCTCGCTGTGGATGCGGCTGATGCTTTCGGAAAGCCCGGTGTTTCAGGCGATGAAAGCGGCGGGTGAGACGGCGGGCAATCCCTTTATCGAAAGCTTCACCTATCCCGGCAATCCCAAGCGCATTTTTGTGGCGCTGTTCGGTGTGACCGGCATTCTGACCACGATCTGGTACACTGCTTTTTTCTCCGGGCTCAGCTTCCTGCGCGGCCCAATGAATGTCGATCCGCAAGTAGTCGAATGGATCCTTCTGATCGCAGGTGCGATTGCGATGGGGTTCTATTTGATGGTTGGGAAATGGTCGGACAGGGTCGGGCGCAAACTGCCTATCATGGTCGGCGCACTTGCCTCATTGGTGCTGCTATTCCCCGCCTTCTGGGGGCTTGGCACTTTGGCCAATCCCGGCTTGCAAAGCGCAGCGCAAGCAACGCCGGTGACGGTCAGCGGGCCGCAGTGTGTCACCGATCCGTTTGCCGAGCTTTTCGACCGTGAACAGACCGATTGCGGCAAAGTGCTTGAAACGCTCACGGCCTCAGGTGTGCCGTACACGCTGGTTGCGGGCGACGCGTTGTCCTTGTCAGCGGGCGGCGCGGCGATTGACATTCAGGCGGACTGGTTCGCCGATGGGACCGCGCGCAAGCAAGGTATTCAGGCCGCGCTGAGCGAATATGGCTTTGACTTTTCAAAGCAGTCTCCACCGCTCGCCAATATCATCGGGATCATCGCTATACTGCTGGTGTTGGGCCTGTTGTCCGCCCTAACTTATGGATCTGTAGCCGCGCTGCTATCAGAGATGTTCCCGCCCAAGATCCGCTATTCCTCGATGTCGATCCCCTATCATATCGGCGCGGGTTATTTGGGCGGCTTCCTGCCGTTGATTGCGAGTGTGATCGTCGCGAGCACAGGCGATATCTACTCCGGTATCTGGTACACTTGGGGCGTGGTCGCGTTCGGCGTTCTGGTTGCGTGGTGGGGCCTTCCCGGAGGGCCGCCGCGGGACTTTGAGGACAACATTGCCTGACCCGGGCCCAACAGCGCCGCCGCCAACGCTGAGGTTAACAGTCGATACAGCGGCGCTGGCGCATAATTGGCGCACGCTTGATCGCTTATCAGGAACGGCAGCGACCGGAGCGGCAGTGAAGGCGGACGCCTATGGGCTCGGCATAAACACCTGCGTCCCCGTGCTGCGCGACGCCGGGGCCAGCGTTTTCTTCGTCGCCCATTGGAGCGAAGTGGCGGCTGTGGCCGCGCATGCTGATCCTGCCACCATCGCTGTCTTGCACGGACCGATCAACGCCGCCGAGGCGGACTATGCCATCGCGACCGGTGTGATCCCGGTGATCAATTCGATCGGGCAGGCCCAGCTTTGGCAAGAGCGCGGTGGCGGGCTGTGCCACCTGATGGTCGACACCGGTATCAACCGCCTCGGCATCAGCGCGCCGCAGATCAGCGAACTGATCATTCAGGCCCTGAAGGTGGATACGCTGCTTTCGCATCTGGCCAGCGCCGATGAAGACAGCGGCTTGAACGCGCGGCAATTGGAAGCTTTCCGAGGGGTGCTACCCCAAATCGCGCACCGCCGCGCTAGCCTCGCGAACAGCGCCGGGATAGCTTTGGGACCGGACTATGCGTTCGATCTTACCCGGCCCGGCCTCGCGCTGTATGGGGGCATTGCGAGACCTGAGTTGGCTGGCACGATCCGACAGGTCGCGCATGTCGGGGCAGCGATCATACAGACGCGAGAGCTTAGCGCGGGCGACAGCGTAGGCTACAACTCCGAATTCACCGCTGGCGCGCCCATGCGCGTTGGCACCGTGTCGCTTGGCTATGCCGATGGCTTTCTGCGAGCACGCGGGAAGGGAGGGTTTATGCTGCACGGCGAGACCGAGTTGGCGATCCTGGGCAAAGTCTCGATGGACATGATCGTGGTCGACCTCGGCAAAGTGCCCGAATTGCGCGCAGGCGACTGGCTGGAAGTGCCATTTGTGCTGCGAAATGCTGCGCAGCAAAGCACTGTTTCTCAATATGAATTACTAACCACTCTGGGTCGGCGTCTGCGCGGGTGAAACTCGATATTGCGCTGCACATATTGCAGGTGCTAGGCAGTTGTATCGTAAAGTGGGACACGCAACATGGCTAAGAACGATAAGTCGGCCTCCGGAGAGGTTGCAGGTAACTCAATCGTCATCAAGAAATACGCCAACCGGCGGCTGTATAACACCAGTTCGTCAAGCTACATCACGCTTGAAGACATCGCGAGCATGGTGCGCGACAATGTCGAATTTCATGTTCTGGATGCCAAAAGTGGTGATGACATCACGCATTCGATCCTGACGCAGATCATTATGGATGAAGAGGCGAATGGCGGGCAGATGCTCCCGGTCAGCTTTCTGCGCCAATTGATCGGGATGTATGGCAACTCGATGCAGACGATGATGCCGTCTTACCTCGAAGCTAGCATGACGAACTTTCGCCAGAACCAGTCCAACATTCGCGAGGCGTTCGAGAAGGGCTGGTCAACGGGGCCATTGGCGGCTTTGCATGAGACCAATATGGCGATGATGCGTGCAGCCGCTGACACGCTCCTGCCTGGGATGAAACCGCGCGTTGATGAAGCGGCCAAGGAGCCTGTAAAGGAAGCGCCTGCGGCTCAGTCTGAAATCGCCATTCTCAAGGAACAGATGGCGGCGATGCAGAAGAAGCTGGACGACCTCGGCAAATAGCGCCATCGCGCTGGGCTTCATTTCAGTCACAACAAAGCGGTTTTGCCAGTGTCCAACATTCGCCACGCGCTCAATACGAAGCGCGCCGATGATTTCGCCAAGTGGTATCAGGAAGTCATCTCCGTCGCTGACCTCGCTGAGGAATCCGGCGTTCGCGGGTGCATGGTTATCAAGCCGTGGGGCTTCGGCATCTGGGAGCGTATCCAGCGCTTGCTTGATGATCGGATCAAGCTGGCCGGCGTCCAGAACGCCTACTTTCCCATCTTCATCCCGCTCGCCAATTTTGAACGGGAGGCAAGCCATGTCGAAGGCTTTGCCAAGGAAATGGCGGTCGTCACGCATCACCGTCTGATCGCGGATGGCAAGGGCGGGTTGATCCCCGATCCCGACGCCAAGCTGGAAGAGCCGCTGGTTGTGCGTCCCACCTCAGAGACGATCATCGGCGATGCGATGGCGCGCTGGATTCAATCGTGGCGTGACTTGCCGCTGATGCTCAACCAATGGGGCAATGTCGTGCGCTGGGAAATGCGCACCCGCATGTTCCTGCGAACCAGCGAGTTTCTATGGCAGGAGGGGCACACCTCTCATGCGACCCGTGATGAGGCGTTGAGCGAGACGCACCGCGCGCTTGAGATGTACCGTGCCTGCGCCGAAGACGATCTCGCGCTGCCCGTGATTGCTGGCGAAAAGCCTGAGCATGAGCGGTTTCCCGGAGCCGATGAGACATGGTCGATCGAAGCGATGATGCAGGATGGCAAGGCGCTTCAGGCAGGCACCTCGCATTACCTTGGGACCAATTTCGCTGAGGCGGCAGGTATCCAATATCAGGACCGCGAGGGTACGCAGCAATATTGCCACACGACCAGCTGGGGCGTTTCCACTCGCATGGTCGGCGGCGTAATCATGACGCATGGCGATGATGACGGTCTGCGTGTGCCGCCGCGCATTGCGCCGCAACAGATCGTGATCCTGCCAATGCTGCGTGACAAGCCGGAGGACGATGCGCTGCTTGCCTATTGCGAGGCATTGCGCGCCGGGCTTGCGAGCCAGCGCTGCATGGGTGAGCCGGTCCGGGTGCTGCTAGACAAGTCGCCTGGAAAAGCCTCTGCCAAGCGCTGGGACTGGGTCCGCAAAGGCGCCCCGATCATAATCGAGGTGGGCCCGCGCGACATGGAGAACGGAAAGGTTGCGATGCTGCGCCGAGACAGACTGTGGAACGCAGACACTGGCAAGCTTGCCACCGCCTTTCCCGAAAAGTCCCATTTCCTTCAAGATGCCGCAGCGACGCTGGAAGATATCCAACGCTCGCTCTTTACCGAGGCTGCCGCGCGCCGCGATGCCAATATTACGCGCGGGCTCACGCAATGGGACGCGGTTGTCGATCACTTCAAACAGGGCGGCAAATATCCGGGCTGGGTCGAGGTCGAATGGTCCAAGCCCACCGGCGATGCTCTTAATGCAGTTGTTGAGCGGCTGAAAGCGCTGCAGCTCACCGTGCGCAACGTGCCGCGCGATGCTGAGCCTGCAAGCGGCACTTGCATCTTCACCGACGATCCCGCTGTTGAGCGGGTGCTGATCGCGCGGGCTTATTAGTCCAAACCGGGCTTCGACAAGTCTGCGCGGACAAGGTAGAGCTGCGAACAATGCCACACAAAAATCACCCGCAGGGTATGCCCACGCGCGCCCAGGTCCTCGAATTCGTCCAAAGCTCTGACATTCCCGCAGGCAAGCGCGAGATTGCGCGTGCCTTTGGGCTCAAGGGGCAAGAGAAAATCGCGCTCAAACGTCTGCTCAAGGACATGGCCGAAGAAGGCCTGATCGACGGCAAGAAGAGCGCCTATCACCGCATGGGCGGCGTGCCCAAGGTTACGGTCCTGCGCGTTGTTGACATTGACGATGGCGAGCCTGTGGGGGTGCCTGACAATTGGGACCCCGAAGCGCCCGGCGAACCGCCGCGCCTTATCCTGAAGGAGCTCAAAGCACGCGGCGGAAAACGTGCGCCTGCTCTTAAGCGCGGCGACCGAGTGCTCGCCCGCACCGAGGAACGCGACAGCGGATGGATTGCACATCCGATGAAGAAACTGCCCGCGCGCACCGAAGGGCTGATGGGTGTGGTCGAAATCGACAAGGCCGGCAAAGCTTGGCTCGCTCCGGTCGACAAACGTATCCGCACCTCCGCACCGATCAGCGATGTCGGCAGCGCAGAGGCGGGCCAATTGGTGCTGGCAGAGCGCACTGGTCGATCCGAGCGCAGCGGCGTGCGCGTCACCGAAGTCTATGGCGATCCGCTCGCGCCCGGAGCGTTCAGCCTGATCGCGATTGCCAAGCTGGGCATCCCGCATGTCTTCCCTGAGGAAGTTATCGAAGAGGCTCCGCGAGCCGCCGGTCTCAAGCTGTCCGAAAGCAAGCGCGAGGACCTGCGCGATCTGCCCATCGTCGCGATCGACCCAGCAGATGCGCGCGACCACGATGATGCTATCTGGGCAGAGCCTGATGGCGAGGGCGGTTTCCGCGCTCTCGTCGCGATTGCCGATGTCTCGTTTTACGTGCGGCCCGGCTCACAGCTTGATCGCGAGGCGCGTAAACGTGGGAACTCGGTCTATTTCCCCGACCGCGTCGTGCCGATGCTGCCGGAGATCCTCTCTGCCGATGTGTGCTCGCTAAAAGAGGGGGAGCCGCGCGCGGCAATGGCGTGCCATCTGCGCATCAATTCGCAGGGCAAGATAACCAGCCACCGCTTCACACGCGCGCTGGTCCGCATTCATCACAACATCGCCTATGAGGACGCGCAGGCGGCGATTGATTCAGGCGAGGCGCCTGAGCACCTGACGCATCTATGGGCCGCGTGGACACTGTTGGCGGATGCGCGCGCCGCGCGCGATCCGCTCGAACTGGAGCTGCCCGAACGCCGGGTGATGCTCGGCGAAGACGGGCAAATCGCAGAGATCGCCGTGCGCGAACGGCTTGATGCGCACCGCGTTGTCGAGGATTTCATGATCGCGGCCAATGTCGCGGCTGCCAAAGCGCTGGAGGCAAAGACCGCGCCGGTTGTCTACCGCGTCCACGAACCACCGAGCCGCGAGAAACTGATCGCGCTGCGCGATTACTTGGCAACGATGGGCAAGAAGCTGGCGATGGGGCAGGTGATCACGCCCGGCCTGTTCAACGCCATGCTCAAGGATGTGACCGAAGAGGCAGAGCGTGCGCAAGTGATGGAAGCGGTGCTGCGCACGCAGACGCAGGCCTATTACGGCCCCGCCTATGCTGGGCACTTTGGGCTGGCGTTGGGGTCTTACGCGCACTTCACCAGCCCGATCCGGCGCTATTCAGACCTGTTGGTGCACCGCGCATTGGTCGATGCCTATGGGCTGGAGCAGCCCGAACCGCCGGGCTCCTTGCCGGCAACATCAGGCCTTTCGGACCGCGACCGCGACAGCCTCCAGCAGGTCTGCGATACGATCAGCCAAACCGAACGCCGCGCGATGGAAGCCGAGCGCGATACGATTGATCGCTATGTCGCAGCGTGGCTTTCAGGCCGCGTTGGCGAGACTTTCGAGACGCGCATCACAGGAGTGCAGGGCTTTGGCTTTTTCGCGACCATCGTGGGCTTGGGCGGAGATGGACTTGTGCCCATCTCCACGCTGGGCAGTGAGTATTTCCGTTATGACGAAGCTGCGCAGGCTCTGATCGGCGAGGATACTGGCACGCGCTATGCCTCCGGGGACCGGCTCAAATTGCAACTGGCTGAAGCCAACGCGCTCACAGGCGCACTCAAATTCGCGCCGCTCGATAAAGACGGGAAAGTCATCGAAACCCGTGGCGGTCGCCCGGACCAGCGTGCGCGCGGCGGCAATCGTCCCGGCGGCCCCAAGCGTGGAAAATTCCAGACGGGCCAGCGCGGACGGCCCGGCAACATTCGCCATCAAGGGCGAAAGCGGAAGTGATTAAAGTACCCTACGCTTCGTGGTCGCTGCTGCGCTCATCATAATCGTGCGGGATCACATAAAGCGGGCAGGCAAGCTCGCTGACATGCGACGAGAAATACTGGACCAGCGGGCCGGGGTTTGACCCCTTCGCTGCGCCGAGCACTAAGGCCGCGACCTCTTTATGCGCGTCCAGAAACTCCGTGACTATCTTCGCGCCGTTTCCGATGGCCACCGAGATGGTCGGCATCAGGCCGCTTTCCGCGAAGAGGTTGCCCGCAACCCCATGAGCGAGCACTTCGGCCCGGTCTCGCGCTTCCTCTTCGATGGTCGCTTGAACCGCTCCAAAAGCGCTGAAATTCTGCTGGGGAACAAGCGCGAGGATATGCACAGCGCCCTCTACAGAAACGGCCCGCCGCGCAGCAAAACGCAAGGCAGCACGTGCCTCTTCGCTTTCATCGGTGACCACCAGAAATGTCCGCATGTGTTCGCGCCCGCTTTTTGCGACGGTATCCTGTCAATTTGTTCAGAATGCAAGGGCTAGCCAAGCCTTGCTAGCCCCGTGCATAAGCGCCAAAGCTGCACAGCAGCGGACGCCAAGGAGTATGACAAAAGCATGCCGATCGAGATCAAGATGCCAGCGCTTTCACCCACGATGGAGGAAGGCACGCTGTCGAAATGGCTGGTAAAGCCGGGCGACACCGTCAATTCAGGCGACATCATGGCCGAGATCGAAACCGACAAGGCGACCATGGAGTTCGAGGCTGTGGATGAAGGTACGCTGGCCTTGGTCCTGATTGATGAGGGCACCGAGAATGTAAAAGTGGGTGAGGTTATCGCTGTGCTGGCCGAGGAGGATGAGGATGTGGAGGCGATCAGGGCTTCAAGCCCGGCGTCGACAGATCACGCATCAGGGGAAGCAGCGCCTGCACCTGCGCCCACACCAGCGCCCGCACCCGCGACCACTCCGGCAGAAAGTCCCGCTCCTGCGCAAACTGCGCCGTCTGCAGCAGGCCGCATTGCTGCGTCACCGAGTGCTCGCAAACTTGCCGAAGCCAATGGCGTGGACTTGGCTCAAATCAGTGGCTCAGGGCCGAAGGGTCGGATCACGAAGGCCGATATTGAAAGCGCGCTTGGCGGAGGCGGCGGTGCGGCGGTTCCCGGTGCAACCCCTGTGTCCGCTGCCAGCCAGGATGCAAGCCCGAATGCAAGCGAAGTGCGCGCATCGCCGCTTGCCAAGCGCATAGCCGCGCAAAACGGCATCGACCTCACTCAGATCAAGGGATCGGGCCCCGGCGGCCGCGTGGTCAAAGCTGATGTCGAGGGTATTTTCCCCAGCGCAGCTACAGCTCCAGCAATGGCCAGCGCGGCCACAAGCTCAGCGCCTCAGCCGAAAGCCCCTGCCGCGCAAACGCAGCCGGGTGAAGGGGCTCCCTTTGCTGAAGAGAAAGTCACCAGCGTGCGCAAAGTCATCGCGCGCCGCCTGACTGAGAGCAAGAACACCGTCCCGCACTACTACCTCACCATCGACATTCGGCTCGATCCGCTGCTCGCGATGCGTAAGGAATTGAACGCCGCGCTCGAAGCAGATGGCGTAAAACTGTCCGTCAACGATCTGCTGATCAAAGCTCTGGCAAAAGCACTGATCCGTGTGCCGCAATGCAATGTCAGCTTCCATGGTGAGACGATGCGCCGCTATTCGCGCTCTGATATATCGGTGGCCGTGGCCGCGCCCAGCGGGCTTATCACACCGGTTATCACGGAGGCTGACACCAAAGGATTGGCGCAGATCTCGGCTGAGATGAAAACGCTTGCAGGCAAGGCGCGCGATGGCAAGCTGATGCCGCACGAGTATCAGGGCGGAACCGCCAGCCTCTCTAATCTCGGCATGTTCGGGATCAAACAGTTCGACGCTGTGATCAATCCGCCGCAAGGGATGATCCTGGCGGTCGGGGCCGGACAGCAGCAACCCTATGTCATCGATGGCGAGATGAAGCCCGCCACCGTGCTCCATGCAAGCGGCAGCTTCGATCACCGCGCGATTGATGGCGCGGATGGCGCCCAATTGATGGAGGCGATCAAGGCGCTGGTCGAAACCCCGATGGGGCTGGTGGTTTGAGTCTGGACATAATTCTGCGGTCCTTAGCCATTGCGCTGATTGCAGCTGTTATATCTTGGGCGCCATTTGCAGTGGTCCGTTTATTGCTCACCATTCCTCCGGGCTTCAGTATGAGCGATCCCGGCGGCCTTCTGTTTGCGTTGGCCTTGATCGGATCGTTTGGTATCGGGCTTCCGGTGGCGCTTTTGGTGCTATGGCTTGCAGGTAAACAGATCGCGCAAAACCCTCAAATTTTAGCCATGATCGTGGCTCTCAGTGCCATCATGTTGATGCTGGCAAGCTTTGCCGTCGGCGGGGAGATCGCTATGTTTACCTTGGGTTTGCCCAGTGCCTTGGCCGCATTGACCTACGGCATCTTGGGCTGGTTTTGGATCCTCCGCCCGCTTCGAAACACCTTGAACAATCCTCCCCAGGAAAAGGAAATCGCCTGATGGCAAATTCGTACGACGTTATCGTTCTTGGCTCCGGACCTGGAGGTTATGTCGCGGCCATTCGCTGCGCGCAGTTGGGGCTTTCCACTGCCATTGTCGAGCGCGAGAATCTCGGCGGCATTTGCCTCAATTGGGGCTGTATTCCGACGAAGGCGATGCTGCGTTCGGCTGAGATCTATCACTACATGCAAAATGCCAGCGACTATGGCCTGGCCGCCAAAGAGATTGAGGCTGATCTGGATGCCATCGTCAAGCGCAGCCGCGGCGTGGCGAAACAGCTCAATCAGGGCGTTGGGCACCTGATGAAGAAGAACAAGATCACAGTGCATATGGGCGAGGGGCGGCTCACCGGACCGACTTCGCTGGTAGTGACGGCAGATGGAGTGGAAACCCAGCTCAGCGCAAAGCATGTGATCGTTGCCACAGGAGCGCGGGCGCGAGATCTGCCGATGACTCCAGCTGATGGAAAGCGGGTGTGGACCTATCGCCACGCCATGGTTCCGCCCGCACAACCGACCAAGCTGTTGGTGATCGGCTCAGGTGCAATCGGGATCGAGTTCGCCAGCTTCTACAACGATATCGGCGTTGATGTGACGGTGGTGGAATTGCAGGATCGCATTGTCCCGGTCGAAGATGCCGATATCTCTGCTTTCCTCGAAAAATCGCTCGTCAAACAGGGCATGACGGTGATGACTGGCGCAACGCTAGACAGTCTGAAGGTAAGCGCCACCGGCGTCGCGGCAAAGATCAAGGACAGCAAGGGCGACGTGCATTCAAGCGATTTCAGCCATGTCATCACAGCGATTGGTATCCAGCCCAATACCGAGAATATCGGGCTTGAAGGGCTGGCTGAAATGGATCGCGGCTTCATCCAGATTGATGAGTTTGGGCGCACCAAGACACAGGGCCTTTGGGCCATCGGCGATTGCACACCGGGTCCATGGCTCGCGCACAAAGCCAGCCATGAAGGCGTGGCTTGCGCGGAGGCGATCGCGCAAGAGCTCGGCAACACACAGGTCCATCCGCACCCAATTGACCGCAACGCCATTGCCGGTTGCACCTATTGCCACCCGCAGGTCGCCTCGGTTGGCATGACTGAAGCCGCTGCGCGCGAAGCTGGGCATAAAGTGAAGGTTGGTAATTTCCCCTTCATCGGCAACGGTAAAGCCATCGCGCTGGGCGAGGCTGAAGGCTTTATCAAAACCGTCTTCGATGCAGGAACCGGCGAGTTGTTGGGCGCGCATATGGTTGGCGCGGAAGTCACTGAACTTATTCAGGGATACACCGTGGGCAAGGTGTTGGAGACAACCGAAGAAGACCTCATGCAAACCGTCTTCCCGCATCCGACGCTGTCAGAAATGATGCATGAAAGCGTGCTGGATGCTTATGATCGCGCGGTGCATTTTTGATGAGCGAAGCGGGCAAAAGCAGCGCCAAAGCTGAGCATGGCGAGCAGACTTCCGATCAATTCCTGACCAAGGAAGATCTCGTGCGCCATCTTGCCGGGACAATGATGCCCAAGGGAAAGAAATTTGCTCCCTCACTCGTCATGTGGGGCGATCCGCATGGCGCACAGCATGACATCGACCGGCTCGATCACCTGTCACCGCCGGACGATCCGAACGATGATGGCGAGGGGGCCGATTGAGAAAATGTGGCGGACAGTCAGGGATTCGAACCCTGGAAGGGCTTGCACCCTTGCCGGTTTTCAAGACCGGTGCATTCGACCACTCTGCCAACTGTCCGCAAAGCGCTGCGCCGTTCGACGCGGATCGTCCCGATAGCGGGGCAGGCCGCCGCGCTCAAGTCTAACTTGTCGTGCAAGATGCACGCTTGGTTGTTGGCCATTCAGCAGTCTTGTGACAAATGACGCGGATGCGAATTTTGTTTCTCTTTAGCGCGCTGGTGCTGACAGCGCTCTCTCTCACCGGAATTGCTCCCACCCCGTCCTCGGCGCAAGCGCAGCTGCGCGCGCGCGACGGAATTGCGTTTGATGCTTATTTGAATCAGCTCAAAACACGCGCGCGCGCCGAAGGGGTCAGCGAAGCCACCATCCAGCGCATGACGGCGGGGCTGGTTCCCGATCCGCGCGTGATCCGGCTCGATCAGGGTCAGCCCGGCAAACCGACCAAGCGCGGCTACCCTGCGCTCGCGCCGTACATCCGCACTCACGTCAACTCGCAGCGCATTGCAGGGGGTCGCAAGGTGTTTCGCGATCACCGGCTTGAGCTATCTCAGGTCTCGCGCACTACGGGTGTTCCGGCGGGCATTATTGTCGCGATCTTCGGGCATGAGACCAGCTATGGGCGGATTCGTGGCAATTTCGACCTATCGCGCAGCCTCGCCTCCCTCGCATGGGAAGGGCGGCGGCGTGAGCTGTTCGAGGGCGAGTTCATTGCCCTGCTCAAGGTCGCGGATCGCGGTTTTTCGCGCAAGCAATTGGTGGGCAGCTATGCGGGCGCGTTTGGCAATCCGCAATTTCTCCCCTCGGTCTATCTGCGACTCGCGAGCGATGGCGATGGCGATGGGCGCGCCAACATCTTCACCAACCGGGCGGACACATTCGCCTCGATTGCTAATTACTTTAAAGATGCAGGGTGGCGCACTGGCGAGCCGTGGGGCGTTCGAGCGGCGGTGCCATCCAGGTTCAACGTCGATGCCTATCGCACCAAGCTGAAAGCTCAGGTATGCCCCCGCGTCCATGAGCGCCACAGCCAGTGGAAAACGGTGCGCGAATGGCGCGCGCTTGGCGTGCAGCCGCAGCGGCCCTTGCGCGAAGACACGCTCGCTTCACTGTTTCAGCCGGATGGGCCGGGGAAGCCAGCATGGCTGCTCACCAGCAATTACCGCGTGATTTTGGAATACAATTGCTCAAACTATTACGCGATGAGCGTTGGTCTGCTCGCTGATGAAATCGTGAACTGAGGGCCACCCCGGCTCGCATTGCCCGGCGTTGCAGCCTATAGCGCCAGTCATGCAAAAGCGGTTTGGTTTGGTTTGGGCGGTGTTGTGCGCCACGGCGGCGACTTCGGCGCTTGCGAAAGATCAGGTTCCCGATCCCAAGGCACCACCGGTCCATGAGACACACGAACTGCCTGTTGCAATGCTGGTCGATGTGACCAGCAATCAGGTTCTCTATGCGCGCAATGCGCAGCGCCGGTTTGTCCCGGCCTCCGTCACCAAGGTGATGACGCTGTATTGCGCCTTTGAGATGATCCGGAATGGCGAATTGGCCCCCAACGCGATGCTCACCGCAAGCGAAGAAACAACGCTAGAATGGAGCGGCAAGGGCTCAAGCATGTGGCTGCGCGCAGGCGACAAAGTCCCGGTGAGCGAGCTTTTGACCGGTATCGCGACGGTCTCAGCCAACGATGCCTCTATCGTCCTCGCGCGGCAGGCCGGGGGCAGCGTTGCGGAATGGTCTGCGCGGATGAACGACACCGCACGCACGCTCGGAATGACGCAAAGTCACTTTAACACGCCCAATGGGTTTCCAGATGAAGGGCGCACCTTCACCACGGCGCGTGATCTTGTGACGCTTGCTGATGCTGTGATCACGCGCCATCCCACCCAATACGCACGCTTCATCGGGCGCGAGCAATTTCGCTATCGCAATCTGGTGCAGGACAACCGTGATCCGATCCTTGGCCGTGTTGAAGGCGCAGATGGGATCAAGACCGGCTACACGAGCGAGGCGGGCTTTACCTTTTTGGGCAGCGCAAAGCGCGATGGACAGCGTCTGGTCGTGGTGGTCGCAGGCGCAAGCCGCAATTCCGTGCGAGCCAGAGCGGCGCGCGATTTGCTTGAATGGGGCTTTGACGCGTTTGAATTGGCGCAGCTGTTCGAGAAAGGCGACATCGTGAGCGCCGTCCAAGTGCAGGATGGCAGCGCGCGCCGTCTTGCGCTTGCCGCGGACCGCGATGTTCGGGTGAACGTGCCGTATGGTTCGCGCGATAAGGTGCGGATGTCTGTGCAATATGATGGCCCATTGCGCGCTCCGATTACCGGAGGAGACGAAGTTGCGACTTTGGTGGTCGAAGCGCCTGACATGGAGCCGGCGCGGATTCCTCTGTTGGCAACGCGCGATGTGGCAAAGGCCGCGGTCTTTGAGCGCATCGGCAACGCCATGGCGCATTGGTGGGAGCGCTTTGGGGGATGACAGAACACGCACCACAAGGCCGCTTTATCGCATTTGAAGGCGGAGAGGGGACAGGCAAATCCACTCAGGCTCGCCTGCTGGCCGAAGCATTTCGAGCGCGCGGGCTGGACGTTGAACTGACCCGCGAACCGGGCGGAACGCCGCGCGCCGAAGCGGTGCGCGCGCTGCTGCTTGCTCCGCCGGGCGATGGCGGGTGGACCCCGGAAGCCGAAGCGTTGTTATTTGCCGCCGCGCGCGCTGATCACGTCGCGTCGCGTATCCGCCCGGCACTCGCGCGTGGCGCTTGGGTTGTGTGCGACAGGTTTGTCGATTCGAGCCGCGCGTATCAGGGCGGTGCAGGGGGGCTGGGCGACAAAGCAATCCTCGCGCTCCACGAATTTGGCAGTGCTGGTCTGCGCCCTGATCTCACAATCCTGCTGACGGTCAGCCCGCAAATGACCGCAGCCCGGCTATCCGCGCGCGACGGCAGCGAAAGTGACGCAATCGGAGGGCGCAGCGCCGCCTATCATGCCGAGGTTTCCGCGCGATTTGAGAGTATGGCGCAAGACGATTGCGCAGGAATCGTGCAATTGAGCGGCGAGGGCAGCGCGGATGAAGTTCATGAGCGCGTGATGAGCACCATAACCGCGCGCTTTGGAGAGCTCGAGCGATGAGCGAGGCACCAGACACTTGGCCCAATCACGGTGAGCCTTGGCGCGAATGGCGCAGCGCGTTAGGCGGAGCGCGGATGCACCATGGCTGGCTGCTCGCGGGCAAACGCGGTCTTGGCAAGGTTGCTTTTGCGCAAGCCGCGGCGCGCGAATTGGTGGCACAGCCCGGCGTTTCGCAACCGCCGGATCATCCCGATATCTTCACCGTCACCTACAGCGCGAAGGATGACAAGGAAGAGCGCAAACGCCAAAGCGGCAAGCCGTTCGAGGTGTCAAAGCTGATCCGCGAGCGCGACATCGGCGCAATGCAGGCCCGCCTGCGCACTCGGCCGACGCTGGGTCAGCGGCGCGCCATTATCATCGATCCGGCGGATGACATGAACCAGCACGCCGCCAACAAACTGCTCAAGAGCCTTGAAGAGCCTCCGGCAGGGACGTTCTTCCTGTTGATCGCGCACAGCCCTTCGCGGCTGCTGCCCACGATCCGCTCGCGCTGCCGCGTCTTGCGTTTTCCCACGCTGAGTGATGGGGACCTTGCTGATTTGCTGGCGCGCGAGGGGCATTCGCCGGACCCCGCTGCGCTGCGCGCGGCCAACGGATCCTTTGGTGCGGCGGTGCGGTTCATTCAGCAAGACCTGGGACCGATTGCACGGGTGATTGACGGGTTACTTGTCGCAGGCGACCCAGCCTTCACCGCTCGCGGGGAGTTGGCCCGTTTGATCGGTGGGCGCGCTGACCGTGAACGGCTTCAAGCGGTGTTTGATCTGGCGCAGGGCATCACCGCCAACAGCGCCTGCACCGCAGACAATCCCGCTCAGCGTGTGGCTATGATTGAGGCGCATGGCAGGCTGGTCACCCTGTCCAACGCAGCCCCAACCGCCAATTTTGACACCGGACTGCTGGCGATGGAAATCGGCACCTTGCTTGTCGCGGCGCAACGCACTAGCGAACGCGCCCATGGCACAGCCCGATAACGCGCCCGATCCTGCGCAAGACCCCTATTACATCACCACGGCCATTTTCTATCCCAATGGCCGTCCGCATATCGGGCACGCATATGAGGCGATTGCCGCTGATGTGATTGCGCGGTTCCAGCGCCTACGCGGCCGCCGGGTTCGGTTTCAGACCGGCACGGATGAGCACGGCCTCAAAATGGCGCGCAAAGCCGAAGAGCAAGGCCGCACCGCGCGCGAATTGGCGGACGAAATGTCCGGCTATTTCCGCGACATGTGCGATGCGCTTAACATCAGCTACGATCGCTTCATCCGCACTGTGGAAGACGATCACCACCGCGCCAGCCAAGCGATCTGGAAACGCATGGACGCTGCGGGCGACCTCTATCTCGATCGCTACGAAGGCTGGTATTCGGTTCGCGATGAAGCCTATTATGATGAAAGCGAGCTCAAAGAGGGCGAGGGCGGTCAAAAGCTCTCACCGCAAGATACGCCGGTTGAATGGACGGTGGAGGAAAGCTGGTTTTTCCGGCTTTCGAAGTATCAGGAACCGCTGCTCGAATGGCTTAAGACACCGGGCAATGTCGAACCGGCAAGCCGTCGCAATGAGATGATTGCCTTTGTCGAACAGGGCCTGCGCGATCTCTCGGTCAGCCGCACCAGCTTTAACTGGGGCGTCAAAGTGCCCGGCTCAGACAACCACGTGATGTATGTCTGGGTCGATGCGCTGACCAATTATCTCACAGGGCTCGGCTATCCGGACGAGACTGAGGATATGCGCGATTTCTGGCCCGCTGATCTGCATTTGATCGGCAAGGACATCGTCCGGTTTCACACGATCTATTGGCCCGCTTTTCTGATGAGCGCTGACCTGCCGCTGCCAAAGCAAGTGTTTGGCCACGGCTTCCTGCTCGCGCGCGGCGGGGAGAAGATGAGCAAGAGTCTGGGCAATGTGGTCGATCCGTTGGAATTGGCCGAGACGTTCGGCGTAGACACCTTGCGCTATTTCCTGATGCGCGAAGTCGCGTTGGGGAAAGATGGCAGCTATTCGCCCGAGGCGATTGTCGAGCGATCAAACGGCGAGCTTGGCAATGCGTTCGGCAATCTGGCGCAGCGCACGTTGGGCTTCATCGCCAAGAACCTCGATGGCAATCTGCCCGAAATCTTTGGTCACACCGAAAGCGACACCGCGCTGTTTGCCGCGGTTGATAAAGCGATCAGCGAAGACATCCCGCAGCGTTTCGAGGAACTCGCGCTGCAGCAGGGTCTCGAGGCGTGGCTGCAAGCTGTCTTTGCCTGCAACGCCTATATCGATGCCGAGGCACCTTGGGCTCTGCGCAAGACTGACCCGGAGCGCATGCATAGCGTGCTTGCGACGCTCTACATCACCATTGCCCAGCTCGCCGTAGCCATTCAACCGGTCATACCGGAAAGAGCGGGCAAATTGCTCGACCTGATGGGCATCGATCCCAGCTTGCGAACCTATGAGGGCATTCGCAGTCACTGGTATTCGCCCTTGGCTGAAAGCGGATTTGCGCTCAACAAGCCAACGCCGCTCTTCCCGCGCCTTGAACTCCCCGAAGACGAGGCCGCGTGATGCTGATCGATAGTCATTGCCACCTTGAATATAAGGGCCTTGTTGAGGATCAGCATGGCGTCCTGACGCGCGCTCGGGCCGCAGGTGTTGAGGCGTTTCTCAACATCTCGACCAAGCAGAGCGAGTGGGACCAGGTCATCGCGACGGCCACCCGTGAGATCGACGTGTTTGCCAGCGTCGGCATCCACCCGCATGAAGCCGACAAGCACACAGACCTTGGCCGGGGTGCTTTAATCGCCGCGACTGAAAATCCGCGGGTCATCGGTATCGGTGAAACGGGCCTAGATTATTTCTACGAACACTCTGACCGCGTCACCCAGCAGCGCCTGTTCCGCATGCACATTGATGTCGCGCGAGAGACCGGCCTGCCGCTCATCATCCACACGCGCGATGCGGAGGATGACACTTACGCCATACTGGCAGAAGAAATGGAGAAGGGCGCATTTCCCGCGCTGATCCATTGCTTTACCGCGTCCGATGAATTCGGCGCCAAGGTGCTGGATCTGGGCCTGACCATATCACTGTCCGGCATCGTCACATTCAAAAACGCCAAGGCGCTCCAAGCGACGGCTGCAAAAATTCCCGAAGACCGCTTGATGGTTGAGACCGACAGCCCGTTCCTAGCCCCGGTTCCGCATCGTGGTCGCGCTTGCGAGCCGGCCTTCGTGGCGGACACTGCGCGCTTCGTGGCGGGCCTTCGCGATGTTGAGCCTGAGCGGCTTGCCGAGCAGACCGGCGCCAACTTTGCGCGGCTCTTTACGAAAGCGATGCTGTGAAAGTCGTGATCCTCGGCTCTGGCACGTCCACTGGTGTGCCGCGTGTCGGAGGCGAAGACGGCAATGGCGATTGGGGTGCGTGCGACCCGGCGGAACCGCGCAACCGGCGCACGCGAGTCTCAATCCTGATCGAGAGCGATGAAGGCAAGCAATTGCTGGTCGACACCTCTGCAGACTGCCGCGCGCAATTAATCGCCGCCAAGGTGCGCAAGCTCGATGCGGTGTTCTGGACGCATGACCACGCCGATCACTGCCACGGTATCGATGATCTGCGCGTGCTGCGATATGGGCGCAGCGGCCCGATCCCGGCTTATGCCCACACTGAGACCGTGCGGCGGCTGCGACAGCGCTTTGGCTATGTGTTTGCCGGGCAAGACGGCTATCCCACCATCGCATCGATTGAGCCGCTCGACCGGCTGCGCATGGTCGCGGGCTTTGGCGTGGAATGGTGCCAGATGGAGCACGGACCGGGCGAGACCACCGGCTACCGGTTTGAGGCGGATGGCAAATCCATCGCCTATTGCACCGACTTCAACGCCATCGGCGAGGATATGGTGGAGCTGTGCAGTGGCGTCGATATCCTTGTCAGCGATTGTCTGCGCCGCGCGCCGCACCCCAGTCACGCGCATCTTGACCTTGCATTGGAGCTTGGCGAGCGCTGCGGCGCAAAGCGGGTGATCCTGAGCCATCTCGACAAGAGCATGGATTATCAGACATTGTGCGATGAAGTGCCGGACAACGTGACGGTTGGCTATGACGGATTGGAGATGACCGCATGAATGATGGATCGATTATCTCGCTGATCTCACTGCTGGGCTTCCTGATCCTCGCCGGGTCTGCGCTGGCGTCGTATCGCATGAGCTGGGGCAAGTTTGCGCAATTGGGTTTGGTGTGGCTGGCAATCTTTGCAGGGCTGTTCATGATTGCGCGATTGGCGGGGCTTTCGATGTGAGGGCGCTTGTTCAGCAAGTACATACCGATCGCAGCATCAACCGTTTCTATTTAACATAATATATATTATCCATCTGCTATCTCGCCAGTGAGGCTCCTGTGACTGACGTGACCAACGCCCCCTCCGAAGCCCCCTCTAACGCCCCACACACACAAATTGATCGCCTGCTCGCCATCATGGCGCGGTTGCGCAATCCGGAAGGCGGCTGCGAATGGGATCTCGCGCAGACGTTCCAGACAATCGCGCCGTACACGATCGAGGAAGCCTACGAAGTCGCTGACGCCATCGAGCGCGGCGATATGGCTGAATTGCGCGATGAGCTTGGCGACTTGCTGCTCCAGGTGGTCTTCCACGCGCGCATGGCCGAGGAAAACGCGGATTTCAGCTTTGAGGACGTTGCCCGTTCGATCTCAGACAAGATGGAAGCGCGCCATCCGCATATCTTTGGCTTTGCTGGGGGAACTATGGGCGAAACCCGCTGGGAAAACCTCAAGGAAGCCGAGCGTGCCGATAAAGGCCAATCCAGCGCGATGGATGGTGTCGCGCTTGCTTTGCCAGCCTTGATGCGCGCGCAGAAACTGCAAAAACGCGCCGCGCGCACGGGCTTTGATTGGCCTGATCCTTCTGGCTCGCGCGACAAAATATCCGAGGAAATAGAGGAGCTTGAAGCGGCAAGCTCTCAGCTGGAAAAATTCGAGGAAGCCGGCGATTTGCTGTTCGCCGCAGTCAACTATGTCCGCGCGCATGGGATCAGCGCCGAAGACGCGTTGCGCGCCGCCAATGCCAAATTCGAACGACGCTTTCGCGGGATGGAAGAACTTGGCGGCGGTGCCTTCGCTCAGCTCTCACTCGATGATCAGGAAAAGCTCTGGCAGCGCGTCAAGAAAGCGGAATAAACCCCTCAAAGCGATGCATATTGTCCAAGCTCTTTGGGATTGAGCCGCACGGTGAAGCGCCGCTGCGGACCGTCATCACCCTCACCCGCATCGTCTTCTGCCAACACATCGCCATGCGCATGCAGCCAGGCGATGCGCCGTCCATCTGCGAGCGGGACCGTCAGCGTCACTTCACGGGCCTTTGCGGTCAACAACTGCGCGATCCGATCAGCAAATTCATCCACGCCAAGCCCGGTGGCCGCTGAGACAAGCGCGGCGTCTTGCCCCTGCGCCGCCTCGCTCAGTTCCTCGGCGCGCTCATCGCCCAGCAAATCGGCCTTGTTCCACACTTCCAGGATCGGGATTTCCGACGCGCCCGTTTCCCGGTCGACCACATCGAGATCAGCTAAAACGTCCATGACCTGCTTCTTTTGCGCGGCATGCGCATCGTTCGCCATATCGCGCACATGGCAGATCACATCAGCGCCGGTGACCTCTTCCAGCGTGGCCCTGAAGGCTGCGACCAATTGCGTGGGCAAGTCTGAAATAAAGCCCACCGTGTCGGACAAAATCGCTTTCTCAACCCCCGGCAGCGTGATCGCCCGCATGGTCGGATCAAGCGTTGCGAACAGCAGGTCTTCGGCCATCACATCTGCGCCAGTGAGGCGGTTGAAAAGCGTCGATTTGCCCGCATTGGTATAGCCAACCAGCGCGATGACCGGCCAGGGCGCCCTTCCCCGCCGCTCACGGTGCAGCGCGCGCGTCTTGCGGACCTGCTCCAGTTCGCGACGCAGGCGGCTCATGCGGGTGCGGATCATCCGGCGGTCCGCCTCGATCTGCGTTTCGCCGGGGCCACCCAGGAAGCCAAAGCCGCCGCGTTGGCGCTCAAGGTGAGTCCAGCTGCGCACCAGACGGCTCTGCTGGTAATCGAGATGCGCCAGTTCGACCTGCAAGCGCCCCTCCGCGGTCGCCGCGCGCTCCCCAAAGATTTCAAGGATCAGCCCGGTGCGGTCGATCACCTTGCGCTTGAATTTCTCTTCCAGATTGCGCTGTTGGATCGGCGTCAGCGCGCCGTCGACAATCACCAATTCGGCTTCGTGTTGTTCGCAAGCGATGCGGATATTCTCGACCTGCCCTGACCCAAACAGCGTGTTGGGCTGCATCTGGCGGATCGGCATAACCTCGCTATGCGCGATGACAACGCCAATCGCCAGCGCCAGACCTTGAGCCTCGCCAAGCCGATCATCCGCATCAAGATCGTAGGTGAACGCCTTGATATCCGGACACAAAACAAGAGCCCGCGCACCGCGGGTCACCTCATCCATCAAGTCATCGTCAAAACTCAGGCGCCGTCTTCTTCGCTGTCGGGGTCATCATGCAAGTCGACCGGGCTCGCGGGCTGAATGGTCGAGACCGCATGTTTGTAGGCCAGTTGGACAGCGCCGTCACGCTCCAGCAGCATGCAGAACAGGTCAAAGGCTGCGATGCGTCCTTGCAGCATCACGCCATTGACGAGGAACATCGTCACCTGAACGCCCGCCTCGCCGACCTTGGTGAGGAAAACATCCTGCAATTGCCATTTTTTGCCGCCGCTTCTCAAACTGAATTGCGAGGCATCGACGGGGCCACCAGGCATGATTGTGGAAATCGCGTGTTTGTAGACCAGTTGAGACTGCCCATCGCGCCGCAGCAGGATCGAAAAGTTATCGAACCATGTAACAATACCCTGAAGTTTAACCCCTTTGACAAGGAACATGGTCACCGGGACCTTGTTCTTGCGCAACAGGTTTAGAAAAGCATCCTGCAGGTTGGCGCCATTGTCCGATTTGGGATCAGCGCGCAGCGGCACTGCCGCAGGCGTGGCCCCAGCTTCAGCCTGCGCCTCTGCCTCAGGCTGCTTAACGGGACGTGGAGAGAGTGTCCGTCCGCTCGACATTGGGTCGCTCCTGTTCTTGGCGGCCGTCATTACGGTCCGCAGATTGGGAACAGAGTGTTCAGCCCACCTGACACATCGCCCCTGACACATAATGCCTGTTGGCAGGCAAACGGGCAATGATTGAATTTTTGTCAAGGGTCATAGCGCATGTTTGGGGTGCCTACACCGCGCTGTCAGACCGGCGAATGCCTAGTCTTTGCGCAGGACTTCGCGCCTTTCAGCCATGCCGAGCAGCTTAAGCTTGCGATGCAACGCAGAGCGCTCCATTCCGATAAATGTTGCAGTTTTTGAAATGTTACCAGAGAATCGGCGGATCTGGATCGTCAGATACTCACGCTCAAAGCTCTCGCGCGCTTCCCGCAGCGGCACGCCCATCATGGCTGACAGCCCCTGCCCCGATGCACCAAGCCGCCCTCCCGTGATCTCTGCCGGAAGCATATCGGTCTCCACCGTGGTCAGCCGATCGCGCGGGGTCATGATGATCGTTCGCTCCACCACATTGCGCAACTGGCGGACATTGCCGGGCCAGTCATAGGCCTGCAGCGCGGCCATCGCTTCTTCGGAAATCTCTGGCGGAGCGATACCCTGCTCGCTGGAATAGCGCGTGAAGAAATGCTCGGCCAACGCGGGGATATCGTCGCGCCGGTCAGCGAGGCTGGGGATCGCGACGGGCACGACATTGAGGCGGTAGAACAGGTCTTCGCGGAACCGCTTCTCTTCCATCTCATGCGCAAGGTCGCGGGAGGTCGAGGAGACAACCCGGACATCCACGCCGATCTGCCGGGTCCCGCCCACCCGAACAAAGCTCTGTTCGGTCAGCACGCGCAGGATGCGGGCCTGAGTTGAAAGCGGCATGTCAGCCACTTCATCGAGATAAAGCGTGCCGCCATCCGCCGTTTCCAGCAGGCCAGGGCGCACTTGCTTGCCATCGGCTTCCTCACCGAACAATTCCTGCTCAAACCGGTCGGGCGTGATGCGCGCGGAATTGACGATAACAAAGGCCTGATCAGCGCGATTGCTCCATCCATGCAGCAGCCGTGCAGCGACCTCCTTGCCCGCGCCGGCAGGCCCTGAAATGAGCACCCGGCTGCCGGTAGCCGCCACACGCTTGAGGGTCGCGCGCACGGCGTTGATTGAGGGCGAATTGCCGGTGAATTCGCCGGTGTCATTCGAGCCTTCGCGCAATTGCGAGTTTTCGCGCCGCAATTGCTCGGTCTCAGTTGCGCGTTCGACCAGCAGCAAGAGGCGCTCGGCTTCAAACGGTTTCTCGATAAAGTCCATCGCGCCTCGGCCCACGGCGCTGACAGCAGTGTCAATGTTACCATGGCCAGAGAAGATGATCACCGGCAAGTCCGGCTCTCGCAGCTTGATCGCATCGAGCAGTTCGAGCCCGTCCATCTCGCTGCCGTGCAGCCAGACATCAAGCAGCACGAGGCTGGGGCGGCGTTCATCGATGGCCGAAAGTGCAGCGGTGGAATCGGCGGCGGTGCGGCACTGATAGCCTTCATCACCGAGCACACCGGCCACCAGCTCGCGAATGTCGCGCTCATCATCGACTATGAGGATTTCAAGCGCCATGGTGCGGGCTCCTTGCGGTGTGGTTCTTGCGAATTGTTCGGGAATTCAGAGTCATGCGGGCTCACTTTCGGCAAGCTGCGGGTCGCGTGCAAAGCGCAAGGTAACACGGGTGCCGCCATTCTCTCCGGAAGCGAAGGCCATGTCGCCGCCATGCTCATCAACGATCTTGTTAACGATTGCGAGGCCAAGGCCAGTACCCTTTTCCCGCGTGGTGACATAGGGTTCGGTCAGGCGCTCACGGTCGGCGCGTTCGGCGGGCAAGCCAATACCGTTATCCTCAATGGAGACGCTCAGATGCTCGCCGCCGGATTTAATCTCTACGCTGATTGTCCCGGCATAAGCGCCGCGCGCTTCTGCGGCGCGTGTTTCGATGGCTTCCACCGCGTTTTTGAGGACATTGGTCATCGCCTGGCCGACCTGGTGCCGGTCACAATTAATCTCACGCGGGGTGGCGGCGCTTGCATCAACGCTGAACTCGATCCCGGCATGCGCCACTTCTTGCAAGAACACCGCCTGCCGGACCAGATCAACGGCGTCTTCCGATCGGAACACTGGCTTGGGCAGGCGTGCGAAGGACGAGAATTCATCGACCATTTTGCGCAGATCACCCACTTGTCGCACGATGGTGCTGGTGAGATCATCGAAAATCTCGGCATCCTCGCCCTCGGGCACTTGCTTGCGATAGCGGCGCTTCAAGCGCTCGGTTGCGAGCTGGATCGGGGTGAGCGGGTTCTTGATTTCATGCGCAATCCGCCGGGCGACATCGGACCAGGCGGCTTGGCGCTGATCAAGCAATTGGCGTGTGATGTCCTCAAAAGTGATCACGTGGCCGCTGGTACCAGGCGCAACTTTCACCGCGAGCGTAAGCAGGTCTGATCCCTTGGCGTGGGTGACAATCCCGCGCTCTGACCCGTCGCGTACCATCTGGCAGATCTCCGGCGACAGCGTTGCAAGCGAGCGGCCTTCAAGCTCCGCGCCCGGCTCACACGCTTCGGTATCCTCCAGCAGCGCTTGAGCGGACGAATTCATGAGCATGACGCGCGCTTCATCATCGACCGAAATTACGCCTGCGCTCACGCTTTCCAGCACCGCTTCCATAAAGGCGCGGCGGTCATCGATCTGGCGGTTGGCGCTGACCAGCGCCTGCGTCTGCTTTTCCAATTGCGCGGTCATGCGGTTGAAGGCCCGGTTGAGCAGGCCAATCTCATCTGCGCCGGTGCGTCCATCGACACGCAGGGCAAAGTTGCCCTGCCCCACCTTGCGCGCGGCCCCAACCAGATCGGTCAACGGCTCCACCTGTCGGTCCGCAAAGCGCAGCGCGAACCACACTGCGAGGCCCACGAGCAGCAGGCTGACTGCGACGAGCGCGATGTTAAAGCGCAATTGCAGCGTGCGCGCTTCGCTTGTCAGCGTGTCATACGCGGTTGAGATCGCCTGCGCGCGCGCCCACGAATTGAACATCGTCTCTTCGGTTGTGCGGGCGTTGTACAGGTATATCCCGGAGTCCTTATCAATCGGAGCCAAAGCGTGAATGCGCTCCGGCGTTCCTTGGACCACAACGAAAGCCCCCTCATCCAGCGTGGGTAATGCGGACTGACTGAAAGCGATCGGGTCATTGTCATCGAGCAACTGATACACAGCCGCTGTTCGCAGCGAGCCATCATCCAAGCGTTGGAGAATAAGGCTCTCGGAAATTTTGCGTCCTTGCGCTTGAAGAGCGTAAAAATCAGGAAAATCCGGATCAGAAATTGGCACGCGCAGCAAGGTGTCTCGCATGTCGGTGGCCATTGTTATCGATTCCTGCTCCACCTCACGCTGGTTTGCATCGTAATAGCTTTGTGCCAGCACATTCGCGTTTTCCATCAACCCGCGAGAGTCGTCCGAGAACCAGAAATCGACGCCTGTTTGGAACAGAAATGCGGCAAAGCCTGCGACGAGGAGCGTTGGGACAGCGGCCACCATCGAGAAAAAGAACACAAGCCGCACATGCAACCGGGCCGTGCTGCCCGCCGCGCGTCGCAGCGCGAGACGCCTTCCGACAAATACCAGGATAGCCATGGCCGGGACGAGAATGGCCATAAGCAGGATCGAAACCTGCATGGTTGGCAGAACGTCGCCAGCCTCGGGCTCCCCTGAGTAGGCGATATAGGTCGCCGCAACCGCAAGGATCAGCGCCAAAATCGCAGACATTTCGAGCCAGAAAAACAGGTTTGCTCGGCGGGAGACCACGATAAAGCGACGCCACCATCGCGGCGTTTGGCGCGGCGCACTCAATGCGTCGGTTGCAGCATTTTCGCTGATCGCAGCGCCATCGAGTGCGCCGCCACCATCAAGGTCCGCCGTGGCACTGCCTTCATGCGCGCGAAGATATGCGGAGTTCACCTCCGAAACCTGGGGATTGCCACCATCCATCGTTGCGCCGTTACAACCACAGTGTTGCCCATTTGCAAGACCTCCTCGCAAATGGGGCGGTTTTATGCGCCAGAACGTGGTTCTTCAGCGATCAGTGCGCGCCTTTTGAGGCCGCACACAGTCATGCCATCGCGCTGCGGTTGCGCGAAAAGCGTTCCGGTTCGATCCGAAGCTCGACGATCCGTTTGCGCAATGTGTTGCGATTGATCCCGAGCAATTTGGCCGCACGTAGCTGATTGCCTGAAGTCTGCGCCAACGCATGCTCAATCAAGGGCTTTTCAAACGCAGCCAACGCGCTTTGATATACAGTGCCCGCTGGTGGGTCTTCGCTCACCAACCAATGCGCCAGCGCGACCTCGAAACCCTGCGCTTCCTCAGGGTTCAGTTTGGCCTCGACCAGCATGTCCGGGCCAAGCGCATCGTCAAGTTGCCCTGCTTCGATCACGTCATCGCGCGCCATCAGCGCCAGGCGATAGATGGCGTTGCGCAGCTCTCGCACATTGCCGCGCCATTCACGCGCGCGAAGCCGGTCAATCGCATCCGGCGAAAGGGACCGGCGCGGCAAACCTTCTTCTGCAGCCAGCGTCAGGAAATGCTGCGCCAGTGTCTCCACATCCTCAGCGCGATCGCGCAGCGGAGGCAGCGCGATGGGCACAACATTCAGGCGATAGAACAGGTCTTCGCGAAAAGCCCCGCTGCCAATCAGCGGGACAAGATCGCGATTGGTCGCAGCAATGATGCGCACATCGACATCAATCTCCTGACGTCCTCCAACCCGGCGGATGCGCCCCGATTGCAGCGCGCGCAGCAAGCGCGTCTGTGCCTCGGGCGGCATGTCTCCGATTTCGTCGAGGAACAACGTGCCGCCATTGGCTTGCTCAAACTTGCCGATGGCCTGCGCAACCGCGCCTGTGAACGCGCCCTTTTCGTGGCCAAAAAGCTCACTTTCGATCAGGTTTGCAGGGATCGCTGCGGCGTTCACGGCCACAAATGGACCGGTGCGCCGACTGCCCAATTGATGGATCGCTTCGGCCACCAATTCCTTGCCTGTGCCACTTTCGCCGGTGACCAGCACGGTCAGATCATTGCGCAGCACCCGCGCGATCATGCGGTAGACGCCCTGCATCGCCGCGCTCCGCCCAACCAGAGGGAGCTCCTCAACAGGCGCATCATCCGCGCCATCATCACTTTCCGCATCCGTGTTGGTCTGCGCCCCGGCCGCCTGACAGACCGCTTCGACCAGTTGATCAAGATCGAATGGCTTGGGGAAGTATTCAAACGCCTCTGAATCGCTGGCCCGCACCGCTGTATCCAGAGTGTTTTGCGCGGACAGCACGATCACCGGCATGATCGGCGCTTGCCTGCGAACCGCAGCCAGCGTGGCCAGCCCATCTCCATCCTCCAGCATTACATCTGTCAGCATCACATCATAGCGATGCCGATCCAGTGCAACATCGCGCGCAGCAATGCTGGCAACGCGGGTGACGCCAAAGCCCTCATCGCTGAGCGCTGCTTCGATCACAGTGGCAATGGCGGTGTCGTCTTCCACCAGCAGGATGCGCGGTGTTGCGGCGGCGGTCATGCGCGCGGCTCATTG
Organism: Pseudomonadota bacterium; assembly: GCA_039815245.1. Lineage (GTDB taxonomy): Bacteria > Pseudomonadota > Alphaproteobacteria > Sphingomonadales > Sphingomonadaceae > Erythrobacter. The sequence goes on from JBCBZR010000001.1 coordinate 425,241, forward strand.
CCTTTGGCGATGGGCAAATGCAGGCGGAAATGCGTGAGGCCGACAGCCCCTTCGCGTTCATGGCTGATGGAGCCCTGCATATCGCGCATGAGCTTGCGAACCAGAGCAAGGCCCAGCCCCTGTCCGCCCGATTTAGAGGACACAAACGGCTCAAACAGTTTATCGCGCAGCGCCGTATCGACCCCTGCGCCATTGTCAGAGACGGTGATCTCAATCGGCAACTGCACCGCTCGGCCAAGCCTGATCGCACTGTAAACCGAACCGCTGACATAGCGCGTGCGCACGATAATCCGGCCTTCCGCATCGCCTGAGGCTGCAGCATCGCGCGCATTCGAGACGAGATTGATCAGCACCTGTTCCAGTGCATCGCGGTTAGCCAGGACAGGCGGCAAAGAAGGATCGAACTCTTCGCTGATCGCAACGCCTTGCATGCCCCCTGCGCGCACTGTCGCACACGCGGCACGGATGGCTTCATGTGGATTGCACGGTGCAAGAGGCTCTGTGGTGGCGCTGCCCAATTGCTGCATCCGATCAATCAGCCGCGCAATCCGGTCCACTTCATCGGTGATCATGCGCGCCAATGGCTTGTCTGCGACGGGGAGTTTGCGCGCTATTAGCTGCGCTGCGCCTTTGATGGCGGAAAGCGGGTTCTTGATTTCATGCGCAAGGATTGAAGGCGCTGTGGGAATGGCGGGCTCGACCTCTTCGCTAGAGGCCTTTTCATGCCCCAGAGGCGACAGAGTGACGACGCGCCAGCCCGGATGCCCGACCAGCGCTGACATGGTGAGATTTACCGGCAGGTCCTGACCATTGGCGCGCACTCGGATGTCACGCGCGACCAGCGCTGCATCACCTTGGCCGGTTGCACCCAGATCAATGCGCTGCTGAACCCGCGGGTCGAGCGGAGTGAACACCTGCGCGTAAGCCTTGCCCAAAACCCGTTTGGCGCTGGTGCCAAGCAGTGTTTCAGCGGCGTAGTTGACTTCGCGCACCATGCCTTGCGGATCGAGCAGGATGACCGCGAAAACCATCCCTGCGATCTGGCTCGACCCATCCGGTGCGCTTGCCGCAGGGCTGGCCGCTGTGTTGCCCCCTATGTCGTGGGGTGTGTTTGTTGGTTCCGATGCCATGCGCGCGGGGCCACCTGTTCGATCAGGCGGCCGCAGCGCGGCGGTGGAGGAAGGGCTCATAAAAGCGCTCGATTTCGCCAAGCACCTGTTTGGCATCCTCAATTGAGTTGGCGTGATGACGGAACTCAGCCGAGCCGTGCATCCCCTTGGTGTACCAACCCAGATGCTTGCGCGCGATCTTCACGCCGACATTGGTGCCGTAATGGTCCAGCATGCGGTGATAGTGTTCGACAAGTGTCGCGTATTGCTCGTCAAAGTCGGGGCTCGCAATGCTCTCCCCAGTGCGCCACCAATGCATGACCTGGCCCAGCAGCCATGGCTTTCCATAGGCGCCGCGCCCGATCATCAGGCCGTCTGCACCTGATTGCTCCAGCGCTGTCGCTGCATCATTGATCGTGCAGATATCGCCGTTGACGATGACAGGGATAGAGACGGCCTCTTTCACCTTGCGAATGAAGGACCAGTCCGCGCTGCCCTTGTACATCTGGTTGCGGGTGCGGCCGTGGACGGTGATCATCTGGACACCCAGATCCTCAGCAATGCGGGCCATTTCCGGCGCGTTGAGGCTTTGGTGGTCCCAGCCCATGCGCATCTTGACGGTCACTGGTACATTCACCGCTTTGACCGTTGCTTCCATCAACCTTGTCGCCAGCGGCACTTCGCGCATCAGCGCGCTGCCAGCATATTGGCCGACGACTTTACGCACCGGGCAGCCGAAATTGATGTCGATAATTGCAGCGCCATTGGCTTCCTGAAGCTTGGCCGCCTCTGCCATCGAATCCGGATCACAGCCAACCAGCTGCATCGACACAGGTTCTTCGCTCGCGTCCCATTCTGCCTTCTGGATCGATTGGCGCGTTTCGCGAATGGCGGCCTCGCTCGCGATCATCTCAGTCACATTGAGGCCGGAGCCATAGCGCCGCACCAGCACACGGAACGGCATATCAGTCACGCCTGTCATAGGCGCGAGGATTACGGGGTCAGCGATCGTCTCAGGACCGACCTTGATCGGCTTGAGAGCCGGGGGTTTGGGGATCTGTGTCATGATATTGGGGTTGCCTAATAATTGGGCACGGCCTTAGTGGATTGCGCTATGAGCGTCCAGTCCCTAAGCGCGACCACGCAATGGATGGCCCGCCTCCCCTCCCCGCATTCGCAGCAATCATCGTCGCTGGCGGCAAGGGGCTCAGAGTGGGCGGAGACACCCCCAAGCAATTCAGAACGTGGCATGGTGAGCCTGTCTTGTGGCACTCAGCAAAGGCGCTGGCGGATGCAGGCGCTCACCCGCTGGTGATTGTCGCGCCCGCAGGCATGCATGGCGAAGCGCTGGCGGCGGCCGGATCGCCTGTGGGCGCGCTGGTTGTGAGCGGAGGCGCGACGCGGCAAGCCTCGGTACGGGCAGGTCTTGAAGCTCTCGCTGACACCGCGCCAGATCACGTGATGATCCATGACGCTGCGCGCCCCGATCTGCCGCGCCCAGTGATCGAGCGCTTGCTCGGCGCTTTGGCGGATTATCCCGGCGCGATCCCGGCGCTGCCCGTGGTGGACAGTCTTGCGGTCAATGCAGGCGGCGTAATGGCGGGCACCGCCTCGCGCGAGACCTTGCGCCGGGTGCAGACCCCGCAGGCCTTTCGCTTTGCCAATATTCTGGCCGCGCATCGCGCGTGGCCGGGCGAGCCGGATGCGGGCGACGACGCGCAAGTGCTGGCAGCCAGCGCCCCAGACAGCGCTGGAGGCATCGCCCAAGACAGGAGCGGTTCAGTTGCGCTGGTCGAAGGTGACGAACGGCTGAAGAAGATCACCTTTGCGGAGGATTTTGTGCAGACACACGCGCCCGCCATGCGGGCCAGTACATTCCGAGTGGGTCAGGGTTTTGATGTGCACGCCTTGAAAGAGGGCGAGGAGCTGTGGCTTTGCGGCGTCAAAATTGAGCATACCCATGGCCTCGCCGGCCATTCTGACGCCGATGTGGCGCTGCATGCCATCACCGACGCGGTGCTCGGCGCGATTGGAGAGGGCGATATCGGCACTCACTTTCCGCCCAGCGACCCGCAATGGAAAGGCGCGCGCTCAGCCCAATTTCTCGAGCATGCAGTGAAGCTTGCACACGCGGCGGGCTTCACGCTCAGCAATCTCGACTGCACAATCATCTGCGAAGCGCCCAAGATTGGCCCCCACCGCCCCGCCATGCGGGTTGAGGTGGCACGGATCACCGGGCTGGCTGAAAACGCCGTTAGCATCAAAGCAACCACAACCGAGCGTCTTGGCTTTACCGGCAGGCGCGAAGGTATCGCTGCGCAGGCTATTGTCTCGCTTGCAGCCTTGGAGTCCTGACCTCATGAAACGCCGCATCTTAGCCTCAGGCTTAGCCTTTTCAGCGCTTGCCAGCGCCACCAGTGCGCAGGCTCAGTCCGCATGCGTGTTTCCAAAGGACCTGCGCGATGGACTGACCTACGCCATGCCGATCGCTTACGATGCAACCGTGCAAAAGTGCAACAAGCGCTTCAAAGTAGACGGTTTCATGCTCACCAAAGGCGTGGATTTTGCCAATCGGTTCCGAGTAAAACAGGACGATGCGTGGCCCGGCACATTTCGATTGCTGCGGGTCTTCCTGGAAAAGGGCGATGGCCCTGAGGGCAAAAGCGAGAACCGTTTGGACGGGATTGGCGCCATGATGGCAACGCTGCCTGAAAGCGCCATTCGCCCGTTTGTTGACGCCCTGATGGCGCAAATGATTGCCGAGGAAATCAAGCCGGAAACATGCAGCAAGATTGAACGGGCCGCGCGGCTGATTGAACCGCTGCCCGTTGAGAATATTGCGGAGCTCTTGACCTTCATCGCGGAGCAGTCGGACCTCAAGAACCCTAGTCTGTGCGCGATCCCGGCGATTGATGTGCCAAAGGCTGAAGGAACATCCGAATGACCGGATTTATCATGCCCGCTGACATCACTGACCTCGCTACCCGCGTTGTCTCTGCAAACGCGCAGGCGGGGCGGATGATTGCTACGGCGGAAAGCTGCACGGGCGGGCTTGTTGCGGGGGCGATTACCGAGATTGCGGGCTCTTCTTCGGTGCTTGACCGCGGGTTTGTGACCTATTCCAACGAAGCCAAGATGGAAGCGCTGGGCGTCAGCCAGGACATTATCGAGACCTTTGGCGCGGTTTCCATCGCGTGTGTGTGGGCCATGGCGCAAGGCGCGCTGGACCGGTCCAAGGCAGATGTCGCGGTCGCAATCAGCGGTGTGGCAGGCCCCGGTGGCGGCACGCAGCTAAAGCCGGTTGGCACCGTCGTGTTCGCTCGCGCCTACCGCAACCAGACCGGCGAACCCGAAGGCGAGCTTAAGACCTTTGACGGCGGTGATGACCCTGATGCAGCCCGCGCCTCTATCCGCCATCAGGCGACGATCTGCGCGCTCGAATTGCTGCTACCTTAAGGCGTCTTCTGCGTCGTAAAGCTCTGCGGCGCGCTTTTCAAAGGCGGCGACCATCATTCGGAACGCGCGGTCAAAATATTGGCCTGCGATCCTTTCAAACATGCGGTTCTTGAACGTGAAATCGACGTAGAACTCGATCTCGCAACTTTCCTGACCATAGGGGCGGAACAGCCAGGTGTTCTCAAGGTCGGACAGCGGGCCGTCGATATAGTGGACGCTGATTTCGTGCGGGCGCTGTTTCGTCACCCGGCTGGTGAAGCTCTCACGGATCGACTTGAAGCCGACCACCATGTCCGCCGTCATCTCGGTCTCGCTGTCAGAGCGCACGCGCGTGGCGATCACCCATGGCAAGAACTTGCGATAATTGCCGACATCGGCGACCAGATCGAACATCTGCTCAGGAGTATACGGCAGCTGCCGGACTTCACGGACGGACGGCATTATGCGGGCAACTTCAGGCCTTGAGCCGGTCCTGTGTGCGATCCGCTTTGGCGAGCTTTTCTTCGCGCGCTGCCCGCATCACCGCGAAATCGTCGCCCGCATGATAGCTGGAACGAGTTAGCGGACTGGAGGCGACCTGCAAAAAGCCTTTCGCCCGCGCGATGGAGCCAAATGCGTCGAACGCCTTGGGCGTGACGAATTCCTCGACATTGGCATGCTTGGGCGTCGGCTGGAGATATTGCCCCATGGTGATGAAGTCGACTTCGGCGCTGCGCATGTCGTCCATAACCTGATGGACTTCCAGGCGTTCCTCACCCAGCCCCAGCATAATGCCCGATTTGGTAAAGATCAGCGGATTGTGCGCCTTCACCTCCTCCAGCAGTCGGAGCGAGGCGTAGTAGCGCGCGCCGGGCCGGATGGTGGGGTAAAGGCGCGGTACGGTTTCGAGATTGTGGTTGTAAACATCCGGCCCCGCTTCGCAGATCGCTTCTACTGCGGGCCGCATCTTGCCGCGAAAATCTGGGGTGAGAATCTCAATCGTGGTGTTCGGCGTGTTGCGACGCAGAGCTTCGATCACCTTGACGAACTGACCCGCGCCGCCATCGGGCAGATCATCACGGTCCACGCTGGTGATGACGATGTGCTCCAGCCCCATTTTCGCCGCAGCAATGGCGGTGTTCTCCGGCTCCATCGGATCAACCGGGCGCGGCATGCCTGTCTTCACATTGCAGAACGCACAGGCGCGCGTGCACACATCGCCCAGGATCATGACTGTCGCGTGCTTCTTAGTCCAGCATTCGCCGATATTGGGGCAGGCCGCCTCCTCGCACACGGTGTTGAGGTTGAGCTCGCGCATCAGTTTGCGCGTCTCGTTATAGCCTTCGCTCACCGGAGCGCGAACGCGGATCCAGTCCGGCTTGCGCTGGCGCGGCGGGCGCGCTGGCTTGTCCGCTTGCGGGGCCTCAGGGCTCGGTGCGTTTGAAAGGTCGTTCATCCCGGTTCCATGTAGTCGCGTGTTGCGCGCCTCGCAACCAGAGCAACACGCGGCCTGACAAATTGCGCAAGACAATTTGTGTGACGCGTCCAGATACGGCCCATCGCGCGCTTAAGTTTCGAGCGGGAGAGGGAAATCACGCCCGAAGACTGAGCCTGCGGATTAATCGCTTGCCGCCCCCTGCCCCCTGCCCCACATGAGGCGGCATGTCTGAAAGAGCTCTCAACATCGCCCTGCTGATCGACGCAGATAACGCCAGCCACGCCGCCATTGATCCGGTTTTGACTGTCCTGGCAGAGCTGGGACAGGTCAACATCCGCCGCGCTTACGGCAATTGGCGCAAGACCAGTCTGAAAGGCTGGGTCGACAAGATGCACCGGTACGGGATTGAGCCGCAGCAGCAGTTTGATCTGACCAAGGGCAAGAACGCCACCGACATGAAGATGACGATTGACGCGCTTGACCTGCTGTATGGCGGGCGTGTGCACGGCTTCGGGATCATGAGTTCGGACAGCGATTTCATGCCGCTTGCCATGCGTATTCGGCAGGATGGCTATCCGGTCTATGGTTTTGGCGCGGCAAAGACGCCCGAAGCGTTCCGGCAGGCCTGCTCGCGCTTCATCGATGTGGGTGCCCTCATGAAGTCAGAGCGCAAATCGGACGCCGCCAAAGCGCGGCCGACAGAAAGCGCCCTGCCCCCTTCGATCAGCAATGGCACTGCGCCTGCGGGCGGCGATGAGAGTGACGGAGCCTTTGATGCAGACCTGCTCAACCTGCTGATCGACGCCTACAATGCGAGCAAGCGTGACGAGAGCGGCTTTGCGAAACTGTCCGAAGTGGGTCAGCGCGCTGGAAACCGCTCCAGCTTTGACACGCGCAATTATGGCTTCACGCGGCTGTCCGACTTGATTGAGAAAGTCCCTAATTTCACAATCGACCGACGCGATAACGGCGTCTGGATTAAGCGGCTGCGCTGACGCACTCACGAAAAAGGGCGCCTAGGCTTAAGCCCCGGCGCCCTTTCTTCAAATCGTTGGCAGGACGTCAGCCGCCCATCGTTGCCGGAGCAGCGGGTGCCATGGCATTGCTGCCGGTCTGCATGGATGCATACAGGCTCCACAATTCCGCGACCGACTGGCGCGCGCCCCCCACTTGAGCAAAGGTTGCCTGCGCACCGGCGTAATCGGCGCTGCCGATCTGGGCGATGCCCTTGCGGACCAGAACCTCGTCCTTGTCAGGAACCGCCATGGCCAGCGCCTTGTCATACAGGTCAATCGCATCTGTGTACTTCTCATAGCTCAGCGAGGTGTTCGCAGCGCCCAGCACGGTTGATTGCTTGGCCGACGCGCCGCGGGCTTCGCTGGTGTAGGACGCGAGCTCTTCCAGATCGGTCGCGACCCGGCGCGTCACCGCATCATAGACCTCGGTGTAATAGGGGTCCGAGCGGTCAAGATTGGACGTCGCATAGCCCGCTTCGATCACCTCTTTGACCTCTTTGGGATACGGCGTCAGCTTGCCACGCGCGGCGTCAACATAGGCCATGAACTCGGCCTTCTCGGTCATCGCGCCAACCTTGCGGGTCAGACGGAGCAAGTCGAGCTCCTGACCTTCATCAAGGTCCTGATACCGGCGCACGACATTGATCGCATTACGCCAATTACCCTGCGTCGGATAATCGCGCACCTGCATCTGCGCGAATTCGGACAATTCGGTGGTCAGTTCGTTGTTGAATGCAACCGAGAAACCGTACTGATACAGCTTCGTGTCGATTGCCTCACCAGCGGCCTTCTTTTCGGCGATGGCCTGTTTGAGGATCGTAAGGCCCTGCTTGTGCTCACCGGCGCGCACATAGTTTTGCGCCATGGCCGTCAGCAGGTCTGACCGCTTGTTCTGAGCGTTCGTATACCCACCATCGATCGCGGCCTGCAAATAGCCGCGTGCCTTGGGATATTGTTCTTGCACTTCGGCCAACTGGTAAGCCGTAAAGTTATAGGCCGGCAGCTGCTCGGGCGGAGCCTTACCGCTCGAAATCATCTGCTCCATCCCTTGAAGGCGCAGAGCGTTGTCCTTGGTCCCGATCCCGGCGTTGTAAAGCAGCGTGCCCGCTGTGTAGCGCTCATCAGCCGATTGGGCCGATGTCACCAGCGCATTAAGCTGCGGCACCAGCGCTCCTGCACCAGTAGGGTTGGCATCAATTTGCGTTTTCAGCTCGGAATAGGTTGCCAGAAACTCCTTTGAGTACTCGCCAGCATTGCCCTTTTCCTTCTTGTCCTTTTTCTTCTTTTTCGAGCGTTGGGCGTGTGCGGGGTCAGGCACAATGTGCCCGGCGATCATCGCGGTTCCGGTCGCCAGCGCGATTGCAAGGACGAGCTTAGAAGCCTGCTTGCGCAGCGGTTGAGTGGTCATTGGTTTGGTCTCCCTTGGGGCTATGCCGCGCACAGTTCGGGGCGCGCTGCAGCAGAATTCCGAAATTGCGCGAAATGCCATGCAATCAGCGCGCGGATTTTGCAAATGTTCCTAGTCGAAGCGGGCTGAATACCCTTTGAATAGCAGTGAAAACAGCCCGGCGGCCCGGCGCGAAAATTCGTGCGTCGAGGTTTCCGAAAGCTGCGTCATTAAGCATCTTATAGCGCATAGCGGCTGTCACAAAGCTGAACCGGCAGCCATCCTCGTCCATGCGCCTTAGTAGTGTGGAAAAAGACGTCAGAATGGGCAGCTTTCGGCTTGCTCTGGTGGCACGCGCGGCGATGTATGACTACATTGTGCAACAGATTTGTAACGCAAAACCAAACCAACAGAAACGGTCCGAACCTTGAGCGACGAAAACGACAACAACGATCCCGGCGCAGCCCCCTCGCCCAGCGAGTTTGAGCGGATCGACATCGTCGATGAAATGAAGACAAGCTATCTCGATTACGCGATGAGCGTGATCGTGGCGCGCGCGCTGCCTGATGTGCGCGACGGGTTGAAGCCGGTGCACCGCCGGATTCTGTATGCCAGCCAGGAAGGCGGTTTTGTCGCGGGGCGGCCCTATCGCAAGAGCGCCAAGATCGTCGGCGATGTGATGGGCAATTATCACCCTCACGGCGACAGTGCGATTTACGATGCCCTTGCGCGGATGACGCAGGATTGGTCGATGCGTGTGCCGCTGGTCGATGGTCAGGGCAACTTTGGATCGATGGACCCCGATCCGCCTGCCTCCATGCGCTACACCGAAGCGCGGCTGGCGCGCGTCGCGAACACACTGCTGGATGATCTTGACAAAGATACGGTCGATTTCGTCGACAATTATGACGGCAGCACGAAAGAGCCGCAGGTCCTGCCCGCGCGGTTTCCCAACCTGCTCGTCAACGGTGCAGGCGGGATCGCGGTCGGCATGGCGACCAATGTGCCGCCGCACAATCTGGGCGAAGTGATCGACGGCTGCTTTGCCTATATGGACAATCCGGCGATCACCTCCGAAGAGCTGATCGGGTATATCCCCGGTCCCGATTTCCCGACCGCACCGCTGATCCTTGGCACAGGCGGCGCACGCTCTGCCTACACGACCGGGCGCGGCTCCATCATGATGCGCGCGCGCCATGAAATTGAGACCAAGCGCGGCGACCGTCAGTCGATCGTGCTTACCTCGATCCCCTTTCAGGTCGGCAAATCCGGTCTGGTCGAAAAAATCGCTGAAGCCGCCAAAGACAAGCGGATCGAAGGCATTTCCGACATTCGCGACGAATCCTCACGCGAAGGCGTCCGCGTGGTCGTTGATCTCAAACGCGATGCCTCGCCCGATGTCGTGCTCAACCAGATGTGGCGCTATACGCCCGCGCAATCGAGCTTTCCAGCGAACATGCTCGCAATCCGCGGGGGCCGCCCGGAAACGCTCACTCTGCGTGAGATTATCAAGAGCTTCATTGGCTTTCGCGAAGAGGTCATCACCCGCCGCACCAAGTTTGAGCTGAACAAAGCCCGCGAAAGCGCGCACCGTTTGCTCGGTCTGGTGATCGCGGTCTCGAACCTCGATGAAGTCGTCGCGATGATCCGCAGCGCCGCCAACCCGGCAGAGGCGCGCGCGAAACTGCTCGCGAAAGAATGGCCGATTGGCGATATCGCGCAATATATCCAGCTGGTCGAAGCCATTGAACCGAGCGCGGACGAAGCAGGCGGCACCTATTCGCTTTCCGAGCGGCAGGTGAAAGCGATCCTCGATCTACGCCTGCACCGCCTCACCGCGCTGGGCCGCGATGAAATTGGCGATGAGCTCAAAGCGCTTGCCGCGCAAATCGAAGAATTGCTCTCAATCCTCGCCGACCGTGTGAAGCTGTATGGCGTGATGCGCGAAGAGCTTGAAGAAGTGCGCGCCACTTACGCCACCCCGCGCGTCTCAGAGATTGCGCCCGCATGGGACGGGCTCGACGATGAAGACCTTATCGAGCGCAGCGAAATGGTCGTGACCGTCACGCATGGCGGCTATATCAAGCGCACCCCGCTCGATACGTTCCGCGCACAGGCGCGCGGCGGCAAGGGTCGCGCAGGGATGGCGACCAAGGATGAGGATGCGATCACCGAATTGTTCGTCACATCGACGCACAATCCGGTGCTGTTCTTCACCAATACAGGCCGGGTCTATCGCATGAAGGTCTGGAAACTGCCCGAGGGCGGCCCGCAAACGCGGGGGCGTCCCATGGTCAATCTGTTGCCGCTGGGCGAAGATGAGCGAGTGACAAATGTCTTGTCCCTTCCTGAGGATGAGAGCGAGTGGGAACAGCTCAACATCGTCTTCGCCACTGAACAGGGCATGGTGCGGCGCAATTCGATGGATGCGTTCACCAATGTCCCGACCAATGGCAAATACGCCATGGGCTTTGTCGAGGGCAGCGGTGACCGGCTGATCGGTGTCGAGCTAGTCTCCGAAGGGCAGGAAATCTTCCTGGCAAGCGATGCGGGGAAGGCGATCCGCTTTGCCGCCAATGATGCGCGCGAGACCAAGAGCCGCACCGGCATTGGTGTGCGCGGGATGGCTCTGAGAGAGGATGCCAAGGTCGTCTCAATGGCAGTGCTCGACCCGCTGACCGCCGATATGGAGACGCGCGAGGCGTATCTGCGGGCGGCGGCGTGGAAGAACAACGATGCTGAAACGACGCTGTCAGCCGATCTCGCTGGTGAGTTGGCGCAGGAGGAGGAATTCATTCTGACCCTCACGGCGAATGGCTTTGGAAAAATCTCATCGGCCTATGAATACCGCACGATCGGGCGCGGGGGTCAGGGGCTTGCCAATATCGGCACGCCTGACAGCAATCCGGATCGCAATGGCCCCGTCGTCGCCAGTTTCCCGGTTAAGCACGGCTCGCAATTGATGCTGGTTACCGATCAGGCCAAGCTTATCCGCATGGAGATCGACTTGCGCCACCTGATCGATGGCGGCTTTGAAGAGCACAAGGGCTGGTCGATCTACGGGCGCGGGTCTTCAGGGATCCGGGTGTTCGACGTGGCGAAGAACGAGCAGATCGTCAGCGTCGCACGGATTGATGAGACGCCTGAGCCAGAAAACGAGGCGGAAGAAGCCGTGGTCGAGGAAATGGTTGAACGGCGTGGCGGCGGCGATGAAACCACGCCTGATACTCCGCCGCAATCGGACAAGGACATTGATGGCGAGCCGGGGGGCTGATCGACATTAGCCTCACGGGCGAGGCAGCGTGCCCTTCCCCCGCTCAGCCCGCAGCGTCTGAACCACACCGGTCGCGATCATCAGCTGCGCGGCGTAGTAAGTCGGCCAGATCAGCAGATCGGGCAGCGGTGCTAAATCGTATGTGCCCATGCGTGAGAAGATCAGCCAGTCGCTGAGGATGAAGAGCATCGCGCCAAGGCCGACGCGGAAGCGTGCAAAACGGCTTAGCCATGCGCTCGCTGCCATCAGTCCGAGCGATGAGGAGTAAATCGCGATATCGCCTCGCCCGCTCAGCGCCCATGCGACCAGCGGCATAAGCGCCAGCAGAGCCACCGCCAGGGCAATGTCCAGCCCGGCCAATTCCTCGCGCCGATTGCGCAGATACAGCGCCACAGCCACGCAGTGCGAGGCAAAGAACAGCGCGCCGCCCGCTTCGAATTCAATCTCCAACACCATGTCTGCCGCCGCGCTGAGCGCAAGCGCAATCGTCAGGATCGCTCCGTCCAGGCCGACGGTCCTGCGCAGCGCATAGATCGCAAGGAAACCGACGCCCGCGCCCTTCAGTGCAATCAGGAAGGGCTCCGCAATCGGGTTGTTCCACAAGAAGTAATACGCGACCGCCGCAAGGATGCTCGCCATCAGCCACGGGCGATGCTCGATCAGCGCACCATGCGGGACCGCAGCGTCAGTGCGCTGAACTTTCGCGTCCGAACCTTGCTTCGCGCTCACCACGCAACTACCTCTCTTGCCCCATGACGTATGACATTCACATTATCGGCGGCGGGCTCGCCGGATCAGAGGCGGCGTGGCAGCTTGCGCAGCGCGGCGTCAAGGTGCGCCTGTCCGAAATGCGCGGAAGCGGAGAACAGACGCCCGCGCACCGGACCGATGGGCTGGCAGAACTGGTGTGCTCCAACAGCTTTCGCTCTGACGATGACACCAAGAATGCCGTCGGACTTTTGCACCATGAAATGCGCGCTCTCGACAGCATCGTCATGCGCGCCGGCGAAGTGGCGCGCGTACCAGCGGGCAGCGCGATGGCGGTGGACCGCGATGTTTTTTCCGCTGAAGTGGAAAAGACCCTAAGCCAGCATCCCAATATCACCGTTGTGCGCGAGCGGATTGACGCTTTGCCTACAAGCGGCCTGACCATCGTCGCCACCGGCCCGCTCACCGCGGCAAGTCTGGCCCAAAGCATTGTCAGCGCCACGGGGGAAGACCGTCTCGCCTTCTTTGACGCCATTGCACCAATCATCCACCGCGACAGCATCGACATGTCGAAATGCTGGGTGCAATCGCGCTGGAACAAGCGGACCGAGGCCTCCAACGAAGACGGCGATTACATCAATTGCCCGATGACGAAGGAGCAATATCTCGCCTTCCACGCCGGCCTGATTGAGGGCGACAAGACCGAATTCAAGCAATGGGAAAAGGACACGCCCTATTTCGATGGATGTATGCCGATTGAAGTGATGGCCGCGCGCGGGGTCGAGACGCTGCGCTACGGTCCGATGAAGGGCGTGGGGCTAGATAACCCATACGACACTACTGAAGAGCATCCGCAGGGGCGCTGGCCCTATGCGGTGGTGCAGCTGCGTCAGGACAACAAGCTGGGCACGTTGTGGAACATGGTCGGCTTTCAGACGAAGCTGAAATATGGCGCTCAGGTGGAGCTGTTTCGCACCATACCCGGGCTTGAAAACGCTGAATTTGCGCGGCTTGGAGGGCTGCACCGCAACACCTTCCTCAACAGTCCGCAAGTGCTCGACCGCCAATTGCGGCTGCGCGCTGCGCCGCATATCCGCTTTGCCGGGCAGGTCACGGGGTGCGAGGGCTATGTCGAAAGCGCGGCCATTGGCCTTGTCACAGGAATGATGGCGGCGTGTGAGCTGGCGGGGCGCGAATGGCAGCCTCTGCCACGCACCAGCGCGATGGGCGCGTTGCTCAGCCACATCACCGGCGATGCCGAGGCGGCGACCTTCCAGCCCATGAATGTCAATTTCGGGCTCTTCCCGCCACTGCACGAAGTGAAGAAGAAACAGCGCAAGGAAGCCTACACTGATCGCGCCAAAGCCGATCTCGCTGGCTGGATCGAAGCGACCAAGGAACGCGTGCCGGCTTAGGTCGTCAGCACGCGCAGCGTGGCTTTTTCTTTTTCGGCTTGGGGGCCGAGGTTGCAAATTCGGCCGGGGTTAGCTGGTCGTTCCCGTTTGCGTCCATGCCTTCAAAACGGTTCACCGTCGTCACCGCCCATTCCTCGAAGGTCAGCAGATTGTTGTTGTCCACATCAAGCTTTCGGAAGGCATCTGTGCGTGAGGAAAGCATTTCGTTGCGCGTGATGATCCGGTCGCGGTCCCGGTCATAACGAAAGAACCGTTTTTCCTCGCGCGACAGCTCGCTTGCTTCTGGCGGTGCCGGACCTTCAAGATCTGTCGCATCGGCCATTGGCAGTTCTTCAGGCGAAGGCACGACTTCTTCGGGCTCAGGCGGGGGAGGCGCAAGTTCCTCTACCTGCGCGCGGCCCTGCCACCAAAACACGCCGACCCCGGCAAGGATCAGCCCGACAAAAACTCCAAGAATAGCCTGCCGCATTTCATCCCCGCCCGTAGCGCTTTACATGAGAGCACCAAGAATAGCGGGTTTCACCGTCCGAACAAGCCAGCCCGCATCGCAACCAGCGCCGCGCCGCGTCCTTCCATCAAGGGGCGCCCGCCTCGTTTCAGCGAACGCATGGCCAAAGCGCTTAGCACGCCAAGGCCGCGCGCCTCGCGCGGGAGCTTTGTTGGAGGCCAATCGCTCGCCAAGCCAAGCTGCACCAGCAGCCTGCGTTCGTCTTCCTGCGACACCTTCGCGGCGAGATCAGCCATGCTCCAACACCGCGCTGCCGCTGTGATAGCGGCGGCGTTTTGCGAGCCAGCAGCCTGTGTGAGAGCACCAACCAGCGCTGCCCCTCGCCCGTCTGCAAAACGCTGCGCGGATGCCTGTGACAAAGGAGGCTCTTCCAGCAAGTACTCCCAGCCATCGACCAGTTCGGCCAGCCCCGTCTCGCGGCCAGACAGATGAACGTCAATCGCATCGAGCACCGCGTCACCGGACGGCCGGTCGGAGGCGGGCTGCGAGATCGTGTCACGCCACCACGCAAGCCGCAATTGCCCCAGCATGGGCTCGCTTGTCGCCGCGATAATCCGCGCCAGTCGCGCATCCAGTTCAAAGACGACACGCAGCCGGTCCCGCGCGCTCACAGGAGTGTGCGCAAGGGCAAGCTGGATTTCATCGGCTAGACTTAGTGCCTCGTCGCCTGGTGCCTTTTCCCGCTCAGCCATGCGCCGGTGAAAGGCGCAGCAGAGCCTGGAAAGTCAAGTCAGAAGAAGCAATTCATGACAAACCATCAAGCTGTGCATTTGTTTTTGGCCACGCCCTCAACCGGGGTGACATCCAGCAGAGCCTGACCGCGTGTCCGGTACATTGCGGTTTGCTCAAAGGTCCCGGCATTTGGAAGCAAGCCTTTGACAAGATCCTCACTTACGATTTCCGTGTAGGGGAAATAAACTTCAGTGAGGATAACCATCTGGTTCTGACCGAGGACAATATTGTTCGGAAGACTAACGTCGGGGCCATCGGCAATGTCGCCAGAACCTGTCCACTCCTTACCATAAGCGCTTTTGTAGGCGTCACCGTTCGAACACCGCTGCCATGCGACCTTGTTCTTCATCTTGTTCGCTGAGGTATCGTTTACGCCAACGACTGCGGTCACCACGACACCCCCTCCGTCATTCGAAAAACTGAAGGGAGAAGCAATCTGGTCGATCGCATTGAACAAGTCGCTGACCTGTGCCTCGTTGGGTGGGAGCTGATTGCTGGCAATCTGATCCGCTACCGTGGAGGCAATGCGCTCAGTCTTCTGGTGGGCGAGAATGACATTGGTGAATTCGATGCCGACAAGCCCGAAGCCGAGCAGCAACGGCAAGGTGTAGGCGAATTCGATCAGCGCCAGACCGGAGATATCCTCGCGTAACTGTTTCAAGCGCGCGCCGAGCAAGATTAGGTAATTTTGCATGTCGTATCCTGAAATGGCTCGTTGCGGACGACAGTCACAGACTGAATGGAATAAAAGTCCTTCCCATCATTGATAGTGCTCGCGATGAACGGCACAAGCGAAATGACGTTGTAGCTCGCGGTGAAGCGGACGACTTCGCCAAAATCACCGAAATCACCGGACTTCGCCATGTCTTTGTCCCAAGTACCGTTGCCATTGAGGTCGGTGTAGGCTTCACCTTCATCAAATTTGCCGTTCTTGTTTGTGTCGGTAAACGGTTCCGGGTTCCCCACATTGCCGAACTGATCGCCATAGGATTCGACCTTGATGATCGGGGGCTGGCCATCGCCGGAGGAGATGACGGCCATACGGTCTTGAATCTCCTTTTCTATCGCCTTGGCGTTTTCATTTGGACAGTTTGCTACACGTGACGCTCTCGCCGCCTCAAGCACCGCGCTCTCCAACGTCGAGCGAGCGAAAAGGACATAGCCAAATTCGAGCAGGCCGGTGATAAACAGGATCATCACCGGCGCCACGATCGCAAATTCGATGACCGTGACCCCTTCGCGATCGCGCCCCAGCGCTAGAAGTTTGCGAAAGCCCAGCATCACTTCACCAGGCGAAGATTGATGAGTTCAGATGCAATTGTCGTAAACGCATTCTTGAGTTGCTCACCGTTGCCGGCATCAAAAAAGTGCGTATTCTTATCAGTCGCGCATTTTTGGAAGAGATCTTTGATGTCGTTGTTATTGAGGGCGAAGGCGATCGTATAGACTTGTATACCGTCGCTCTTGGCCGCCTCGCAGATCTTCGAGAACCGCTTTTCAAGTTCGTCGATCGTCGCACTCTTTGACGTCTTAGTCGTCATCTTGCGGTCTTCATAAGTACCGTAAGCTGTGTAGGCCGTATCGTAGATCTTGCTTCCACCACCGCCAGGGCTGCGGCCATCATCGCGGCTATCAAAGATACCATCCGTCATGAAGACGAGCACCTTGTTTACCGGCTTTGTGTTCGGCCGCACGCGAGTGAAGAAATCATCGCGCTTTAGCATACGATATGCCCAGGCCATGGCGGGCGTATGGAACGTCCCGATATTCGGAAGCGCCTCGTTGTCCTCGTCGATGAACTCTTTCAGCTTATCCCGGGTGTTGGAATACGAAATAGGAAGTGTTTCCGCCGGGCAGACATAGTTCGGCGAGCGCCCATTCATAGAGCGTGTGCCGGTAGCTTTCGCGTTTTCCTTACTCGTCGCGTAGACCCGTGCATCTGAATATCTGTTGCGTTCTGACGAGGGCAAGCGGTTGAAATCGATCCTCGTATTGGGTTCGCTACACTTTCGATCGCTAGTGCCATCCATCGTTGTGCAAATGTCATCGTTGAATCGACGAACCAGGGCTTCCTTGAGTTCCGGAATCGCCCAGATGCCCAAGCGGTTCGATGGCACCTTGTACTGATTTTCGGGCTTGTCGAACGACTGAACCTTGATCGGCGGATAGATGTAGGGCCGGACCTTCGGCATCCCCTCCTCGCCGGGCAGCAGACTGGTCACGTCAAACGCTCCGACGTCCTGCGTAAAGCGATCGTCCGAAATGTTCTGGATCGTTTGGTCGGCAAACACGCAGCCCTTCCATGCGAGCGTCTCTGTGCGGGCAATGTTTGTGTAATCGGGACGCTCAACAACGCGGCTGGGATCAAGGTCGCGCACCAGATGACCAACATTGACGTTGATGTTGTATGGCATGATGCCAACCGCCATGCCTTCGCGCGTGTTGCTCTCACCGAAAACGATATCGACAAAATCAGTCGCCGCTTGCTTGAGGTCCTTCATCTTTTTGCCCTTCATCGAGCCGGTGTTGTCGAGCACCATCATGACCTCGACATTCCGCGGAAGGGTCTCGGCAGCGCGGGCTGTCGAAATTGCTTGAAAGGGAAGTGATTCGATCCCGACGAGCCGAAGCATCGTTGTGTTGACAGTACCCGACGCCGTTACCTTGGCGGTCACGATCTTGTTCGTCTCGCTAATCTCGACCTTTTCAACGCCCAGGGTCGAACCTGCATAGCCTGAAGGGAAATTGGCTGCGATGTAGTCTTTGCCAATGCCTGTAGCCACGGCATCCGAATTGCCTGTGTTTTGTTTCGCCCGCACTGCAGCCAGCGCACCAGCGTCGACTGCGCCTTGCAGCTTCGACTGCGCGAGGTAGGCGCGGCCAAAGTCAATCCCGCCCCCGATCATCGCCATGGTCGGAACCAGCGCCGCGGCCATCATGGGCAGCACGCTCGCCTGTGTGTCCTTGGCCAGGCCAAGCGCTTTACCCCGAACCCGACTTACAAAACTGTGGTCTTTCGTCTGCCCCGACATACGTAATGCTCCACGCCATGAAAATATTGCGTGTTGCGTATTAGAGGGCGAGAATTACCAAGCTCTAAATCGCTATACTTAAACGATTGGGTTAACGGATGGCAGGCAAAGCTGCTGCACTTCAGTCAGCGTAACAGACCCTCTTGGCAGCTTTGACAATTCGCGGCGCGTCAATGATGGCTTCGGCTTCGAGATTGGCCGCATAGGGCAGCGGTACATCCTCGTTGCAGACCCTGAGAACGGGCGCATCAAGATCGTCAAAGCCTTCTTCCATGCAAAGTGCAATCACTTCGCTTGCGATTGAACAGGTTGGCCATCCTTCCTCGGCAACGATCAGCCGGTTGGTCTTGGCCAGACTGGTTAAAATCGCTTTTTTGTCGAGTGGTCGCAGCGTGCGCAGATCGATGACCTCGGCCTCGATCCCTTCGCCGCTCAAAGTCTCCGCAGCCTCCAATGCAAGGCCAACGCCAATGGAGTAAGAGACGATGGTGACATCGCTGCCTTCGCGCATAATCCGTGCCTTGCCGATGGGCAGGACATGGTCTTCGATCTCAGGCACATCGAAGCTGCGCCCGTAGACCAGCTCGTTTTCGAGGAACACCACCGGATCGTCGCAGCGGATCGCGGCTTTCATCAGACCCTTGGCGTCAGAGCTGTCATAGGGCGCAATCACGATCAGGCCAGGGACACTGGCATACCACGGCCCGTAATTCTGCGAGTGCTGCGCACCAACACGGCTCGCCGCGCCATTGGGCCCGCGAAACACAACCGGGCAACGCATCTGGCCGCCGGACATGTAATTCGTCTTCGCCGCCGAGTTCACGATGTGGTCGATGGCCTGCATCGCGAAGTTGAACGTCATGAATTCGACAATCGGCTTCAACCCGCCCATCGCCGCGCCTGTTCCGATCCCGGCAAAGCCGTATTCAGTAATTGGGGTGTCGATCACACGCTTTGGCCCAAATTCATCGAGCAAGCCCTGCGTGACTTTATAGGCGCCCTGATATTCGGCCACTTCTTCACCCATCACAAAGACGCGGCGGTCGGCGCGCATTTCCTCTGCCATGGCATCGCGCAAAGCCTCGCGCACGGCGAGCGATTTGAACGTGGTGCCCTCCGGGATTTCCGGGTCGCTTGCAGGCGTCTTCACCGGGGCAGCAGAGGCTTGAGACGCGGCGGCGGAGGGTTCGGGCGCAATTTCAGCGGCGGGGGCAGCTTGTGCCGGGGCTGCCGGCGCTTCGGTCACGGGCCCGGCGTCTTCGCCCTCGCCCGCCAACATCGCGATAATGGTGCCGACCGCAACATTTTCAGTACCCTCCGCGATCATGATTTTAGCAAGCGTGCCTTCGTCAATCGCTTCGAATTCCATCGTCGCCTTATCGGTTTCGATCTCGGCGATGATATCACCGGGTTCAATCGTGTCACCTTCCGCCTTCAGCCATTTGGCGAGCGTGCCTTCCTCCATAGTCGGCGACAGTGCTGGCATTTTGAGTTCAATCGCCATGGATCAATACTCCCCCACCAGAACATCGGTGTAGAGTTCACCCGGCTGCGGTTCGGGCGAGCTTTCAGCAAAGTCAGCCGCTTCTGCGACGCGCGCGCGGATAGCCTTGTCAATCGCTTTCAGATCATTCTCGGTTTTGCCGCTGTCAACCAGGGCCTTCTTCAGCCCCTCAATCGGATCATTGAGATCGCGCTGCTCCTTAACCTCTTCGCGGGTGCGATATTTCGCAGGGTCGGACATCGAGTGCCCACGATAGCGATACGTGTTGCACTCCATCAGCACCGGCCCCTTGCCATCGCGCACATGCTTGAAAGCGACCTCTGCGGCCGCGCGCACTTCGAGCACGTCCATGCCGTTCACTTCCATGCCTGGAATGCGGAAAGCGGTGCCACGCCGGTAAAAACGGGTTTCAGCCGACGAACGCTTGGTCGCCGTGCCCATCGCATATTGGTTATCCTCGACCACAAAAACGATTGGCAGGTTCCAAAGCGCGGCCATGTTAAAGGTCTCATAGACCTGCCCCTGGTTCGCGGCACCGTCACCGAAGTAAGCGAGGCAGATACCGCCGTCTTCATTGTACTGGTGCGCCAGCGCAAGCCCGCCACCCAGCGCAACCTGCGCGCCAACAATACCGTGGCCGCCGTAAAACTTATGCTCGGTCGAGAACATGTGCATCGACCCGCCCTTGCCCTTTGAAATGCCGGCCTGTCGCCCGGTCAATTCCGCCATAATGACCTTGGGGTCGATACCATAAGCGAGCATGTGGCCATGATCCCGATAGCCGGTGATCACGCTGTCCTTATCGCCATCAAGCGCGGATTGCAGGCCAATCGCGACCGCCTCTTGACCGATGTAAAGGTGGCAAAACCCGCCGATCAGGCCGAGACCGTAAAGCTGGCCAGCCTTTTCCTCAAAGCGCCGGATCAGCAGCATTTGTTCATAGAATTCGAGCATTTGCTCATCGCTCGCATTGAAGTGTTTGGCAGCCTCAAAATCAGCCTGAAGCGAACGGAGCGCAAAATCCTCGTCATCGCTGGACGGCACAGCGCTTTGCTCAGTTGCCTGCTCCACAGCCGCTTCGGATGGCGCTTCGGATGGCGCTTCGGCGGGTGCTGTTTCAGAGGCGTCAGATTGGTTCATTTCGGTTTCGTTTTCCTGTGGCTCATTTTCTGGCGTTTCAAGCGGCTTGGCTGCCGACTTGCGGCCAAACTTGCGCAGCGAACTGCTGGACTTTGCGGAGGGTTCAGGGGGCTTAGCCAAGAGTTACGATCCTTCGAAATCAGGCGCCACGCACTCAGGCAGAGATGCCCGGAACCATGGCTGTTGCGGCTACCGCCATAAACGCAAGAACAGCGGAGACGCAACGTAAAGGAACGTGCGAATTGAACCGAAATTGCGATGCAGTGACGCTTGAACTGCGATCAGTCCTCGTCGAGTGTGATAATCACTTCATCAGAGTGCAGCACGCCAAGATTGCGGCGCACCAGCTCTCCAACCAGATCATCATCGGCGGCCTTCGGATCAAGCAGATCAACCCGGTTTTGCAGCGCGGCAAGCTCAACTTCGAGCGCCGCCTTTTCGCTCAATCGGGTTTCCAGCAAAGTGTCATATTCGCTCCAAGCGAGCACACCCCACGGGCCTGCAACCGCCATTGCGCTGAGAACCAGCAAAACAGCGAGCGGACCCCAGAATTGGAGTGGATTGCGCGCCATGCGCACAGCGCGGCGGGGTTCACCGCGGCGCCCTCCATCTCGGTGTCCCGTTTCCAATGTCTGAATGCCCCGTCTCATAAAAATAGAGAATCACAATCGCCCTCGCAACACAAGCGGAAAAGCCACGAGCCAGTCAATTGCCCGTCCAGCTGTTCCTCTCACGAGTCAAAGTGTTGGCCAAGCCACCCGATCAATATGAGCGCGGCAGGCCCAGAACATGCTCGGCCAGGTAGGACAGGATGAGGTTTGTCGAGATCGGCGCGACCGTGTACAACCGCGCTTCGCGAAATTTGCGCTCGACATCATATTCCTCAGCAAAGCCGAACCCGCCATGGGTCTGCACGCACATATCGGCGGCGGCCCAGCTGGCCTCGGACGCGAGCAATTTGGCCATGTTGGCCTCTTCGCCCGGATTACCGCCCGCATCAAAGACATGCGCTGCGTGGTGCACCATCAGCTCAGCCGCGCGCATCTGCGCATAGCAGCGCGCAATCGGGAACTGGACGCCCTGGTTTTGGCCGATGGGCCGCGCAAACACATTGCGGTCGCTGGCATAGGCGCTGGCGCGTTCGATGAACCATTTGGCATCGCCAATGCACTCAGCTGCGATCAAGATCCGCTCTGCGTTCATGCCGGACAAAATGTAGCGAAAGCCCTTCCCTTCCTCTCCCACCAAAGCGGTCGCTGGGATGCGCAGATCATCAAAGAAAACCTCGCATGATGAGTGGTTCATCATCGTACGGATTGGTTTGATTTCCATGCCATTGCCGCGCGCCTGCTGCATGTCGATAAGGAACATCGAAAGCCCCTCGGTCTTCTTCTCGACCTCCTCGCGCGGAGTGGTGCGGGCGAGCAGCAGCATCAGGTCCGAATGCTCCGCTCGGCTCGTCCAGATTTTCTGGCCGTTGATGACGTATTCATTGCCATCGCGCACCGCGCGCGTTTTCAGGCTGAGCGTATCGGTACCGCTGGTCGGCTCTGATACGCCAAAGGCCTGCAAGCGCAGCGAACCGTCCGCGATTTTGGGCAAATAATGCGTTTTTTGATCCTCACTGCCATAGCGCAGCAGCGTGTTCATGATGTACATTTGCGCATGCGCCGCGCCGCCATTGCAGCCGGTCGCCTGGATTTCTTCCATGATCACGCAGGCCGCATCAAGGCTAAGCCCGCTGCCGCCATACTCATCCGGGATCAGCGCAGCGAGAAAGCCCGCTTTGGTCAGCGCATTCACAAATTCCGCGGGATATTCGCGCGCCGCATCCTTGGCGCGCCAGTACTCGCCCGGAAAATCATCGCACAGCGCTCTCACCGCGCGGCGAATTTCGGCGAGCTCTTCAGTTTCGGTTTTCATGGGTTACGCGCATCCTCTCTGCACCGCTGATTGCCGCGATGCGCGCGCTAAGTCCACCTGCTCCAAGTGCTAAATTGCGCGCGGGGCTTGCAAAAAGAGGCTGGCCGGACGGTTGCTCCCTGCTACGAATTACGTCCGACGAGAGGAGACCCCTAACCGATGCAAATCCTGAAAGCCGATCTGGCCCGCTTCGCTGACATCCCTGATTATCCCTTTGCTGAAAACTGGATCGAGATTGATCTGGGCGAAGGCCATCGCGGCCAGATGCACTATATCGACGAAGGCCCAAAGGATGCGCCCGCTGTGCTGCTGTTTCACGGCGAGCCCTCATGGAGCTTCCTCTATCGCAAGATGATCCCGGTGCTGCTCGATGCAGGTTTTCGCTGCCTTGCGCCTGACCTCATCGGCTTTGGCAAAAGCGACACGCCTGATGATATCGCGTTCTACACCTATGACCGGCATATCAGCTGGCTGGGGCAATGGCGCAATGCCGCCGCGCCGGAGCCTGCGGCGCTGTTTTGTCAGGACTGGGGCGGCCTCTTGGGACTGCGCATGGTCGGCGAGGAGCCGGAGCGCTTCACTTGCGTAGTGGCGAGCAATACGTTCCTGCCGGTGGGCGGAACCCCCTCCCCCGCGTTTCTTGCATGGCGCGATTTCGCCAAGAGCTCACCCGAGTTCCAGATCGGCGAATTGCTCCAGCGCGCCACTGCGACCGAGCGCACCCCCGCGGAAGTCGGCGCGTATGACGCGCCCTTCCCCGATGAGCCGAGCAAAGCAGGCGCACGCGCCTTCCCGGCGCTGGTGCCGGTTGAAGATGGCATGGACGGAATCTCGCAAAACAGGGCCGCATGGCAAGGTTTGGCGGCGTTCGACAAACCCTTCCTGACGCTGTTTGGCGAAGATGACCCGGTGACCGGCGGTCTTGGCGAAACCTTGGCCGGGCGGATCAAGGGCGCAGCCGGAATGCCCCACGCCATGCTCTCCACCTGCGGGCATTTCTGTCAGGAAGACCGCCCGGTTGAGCTGGCGCAAGGCGTGATCGACACAGCGCGCAAGGCCGGCTTCATCGACTGAGCGGCGGCAAGAAATGTCAGGCGCGCGGCCAGTCTTTGCAGGTTTTTTGCCGCGCATTAACTGTTTCTTAGCCATGAATGCGTAGATGGGAACTCGAAGGCGGCTCACGGTTTAACCGAGGCTTTGCCCCGCCCCCGGCGGAACTTATGCGGGTTGTACCGAACACGCCTTCATCGTATCACCAGCTCTTCCAAGGGCTTGTACAAAAGAC
Organism: Pseudomonadota bacterium; assembly: GCA_039815245.1. Lineage (GTDB taxonomy): Bacteria > Pseudomonadota > Alphaproteobacteria > Sphingomonadales > Sphingomonadaceae > Erythrobacter. The sequence goes on from JBCBZR010000001.1 coordinate 449,147, forward strand.
GCTACGGCTTTTCCGAACGGTCCAACCGCTCCGGGCTTGCCGAGCGTCTTTTTTGTTTCATGCAACCTGCGCATGGGGTCCCATGAAACAAAAGCGTGTCCCCGACAGGATTTGAACCTGTGGCCTTCGGATTAGGAATCCGACGCTCTATCCACCTGAGCTACGGGGACGCGGGAGCCCTCATAGCATTGGCGGCTTGCTGATCAATTGAGCTTTTCAGGCGGGGTCACCGGGAATGGTAGCGGTGCGATGGGCACGCCCTCTTCTGCCAGCGATTTCGCCTCTTCCAGGCTCGCTTTGCCGTGGATCGGCGCCTCATCGCGCTCCCCATAGTGCATTTGGCGCGATTGCTCGGCGAAACTGTCGCCCACCCAGGTGCTTTTTTCGAGAGCCTTGGATTGCGCTTCGGCCAGCTTGGCCATCGCTTTTTGCACTTCAGGCGGCATGGTTTGATTTGCGAGGGCTTGATTCGCGTTGGCTTGATTGGCGACCGGTTCGGCACCATCGCTCGCCTCTTGCGCATCGGGTAAGGCCACCTGCGAGCGTGTGTTGCCCTTCGCGGGCACGGCAGGGGCCATCGGTGCTTTCATGACCTCAATCGAGCCGCATTCAGGGCACTCGACCAAGCCGCGCTCGCATTGGTCATCAAAGGCACTTGAAGAGGCAAACCAGCCTTCAAAGCGGTGGCCGTGCTCGCACGTCAGATCAAAAACTATCATACTGATGCCTAGCTAGGGATTGGCCGCTTATTGGCAAGGCTTGGCAATTGGCGGCGCACCTCTTCGATGCGGGCCAGATCAATGTCGCAATAGCCAAGGCCTGGTTCTTCGCCGCCCATATCGAGCAGAACCTCACCCCATGGATCGACGACGAGGCTGTGACCATAGGTCTCACGCCCGTCTTCGTGCTTGCCCACTTGCGCGGCGGCGATGACGAAAGCGCTCGCTTCGATAGCGCGGGCGCGCAGCAGGACATGCCAATGCGCCGCGCCTGTCGGTTTGGTGAAGGCGGCGGGCACGGCAATCGCATCGCATTGTCGCTGCCCCAACGCTTCAAACAAGGCCGGGAAGCGAAGATCATAACAGATGGTCAGGCCAAGTCGCCCAAGCGGTGTGTTCTCAACCGTGACAACCTCGCCCCCCGGCTCATACGCCGCGCTCTCGCGCCAGCTTTCGCCAGTGGACAGCGCAACATCGAACATGTGGATTTTGTCGTAGGTGACAGGATCGACCGGCCCATCGCAATTGCGATCAAAGTACATGGAGCGGTTGGTCCACAGTCCTCCTGCGCCGCTTATCGATTGAGAGCCCAGTGCGATGTCGATGCCGTATTCCATCGCATATTTTGTCATCCGCTCACTGACTTCGTCTGGACCGGTGCCGTTGATCCAGCCCGCCGCGCGCTTTCGATCGCGGTCCAGCAAGATCGACATTTCCGGCGTAAAGAGCATTGAAGCGCCGCTTTGCGAGGCTTGCTTTGCTGCGTCTTCAATAACCCTGAGATTAACCTCCGGATCGATGCCCGAAGTCATTTGCAAGACAGCAATCTTTGGCATCACCCCGCCAGCAGTGCGTCAAGCTCGCCCGCCTGCTCCAGCGCGACAAGCTCGTCTGACCCGCCCACATGAGTCTCACCAATAAAGATTTGCGGTACTGTGCGAGCCTCGGGCGCACGGGCCAGCATTTCCTCGCGCTTTGGCCCGCCCATCGTAATGTCGAACTCATTGAATTCGGCACCTTTGGACGACAGTAAGCGCTTCGCGCGCACGCAAAAGGGGCAGGCGAATTTGGTGTACATGTCGATGGTAGGCTGGCTCATTGTGTGTGCCTTTCGATCCCTTGAAAGCTCATTTGTGCGTCCCAAATAGACCGGGTCGCAGCGTTTCGCCAGCTTTTGGGAAACACCGCGGTACAACCTCATCCCGGCGCTGCATAAGGCAGGTCGGGACACTAAAATCAAATTGCTCAAACAAGAGGATTTGCACCTATGTCACGTCTTGATTTTACCCCCTATCGCCGTTCGACCGTGGGCTTTGACCGCCTTTTCGACTTGCTCGAAAGCCAGGCTCGCTCACAATCCGGCGACAATTATCCGCCCTTCAACATCGCTCGCCAAGGCGAGGACAATTATCGGATCACGCTGGCCGTGGCCGGTTTCCGCCCAGAAGATATTGATATCACCGCCCAGCAAAACCTGCTCACCGTGCAGGGCAAAAAGCGCGACGAAGTCGATGACGGCGCGGAAATGCTGCATGTCGGCATCGCCAATCGCGGATTTGAGCGGCGCTTTGAGCTGGCGGACTTCGTTCGCGTAGAGCGCGCCGATCTCGACAATGGCCTGCTGATCATCGATCTTGTGCGCGAAGTGCCTGAAGCGATGAGACCCAAGAAGATCGCTGTCGGTGGCACTACGCTGAAAGCGGTTGAGACCAACCCTGACGAAGGCAGCGCCAACGCCGCGTAACGCCTTCATTTTCAGATTGAAACAAGCACGGGACGGTCTTGCGACAGCAGGGCCGTCCTTTGCTCTGCGGCAATGCGAGTGAGGGGCGGTTCGACCAAGAACCGCCCCCGCGACCATAAGCCGCCTCGACCGAAATTGAGCATCCGGGTCGCAGAAGATACTCAGCTTCGGCGCGAGCTGGGTACGGCGCGCTGCATCATCCCCCCGAAATAAGCGCGCGCCGGTGTCCCAACGGGCTGGTTTCCCCCAACCCCTCCCAGTCTAACCGGAAGTCATGTGCGGGGGCGTAAAAGCTATTTTTGCGGGGGCGCAAGCGGAAATATATCATCTTGTAAGAACACGACAGCAAGGCGAAGAACCGCAGAATTCCGCCATTTTGCCGTTTTGTCAGCGCTCTTCACTACAAATCAAACACTTGCAGCTGAACGGCGCCGTTCAGCATCATCTGATTTGCTGCAAAAGAATTTTGACACACGCCAGCGCAGTACCCGCGAACTCACACCAGTCGTGACTGCTCAAGCGCAGCAGCAATGAAGCCTGCGAACAGTGGATGTGGTTCAAATGGCTTGGATTTCAGCTCTGGATGAAACTGCACACCCACGAACCAGGGGTGATCCGCGCGCTCGACAATTTCGGGCAGCAATCCATCGGGTGACATGCCTGAAAACAGCAGACCATCACGTTGCAACGGCTCGATATAGGCGGAGTTGACTTCGTAGCGGTGGCGATGGCGTTCGGATATCGTGTCGGCACCGCCATAGATCGAGGCTGTCCGCGAATTCGCTGACAGTTTGGCATCATATGCGCCAAGCCGCATCGTGCCGCCCAGATCTCCACCTTCCTGGCGGCTCTGCAAGCCCTCTTCGCTCATCCATTCGGTGATGATCCCGACGACAGGCTCGCTGGTCTCACCAAATTCGGTTGAGCTGGCTGCCTCCAGCCCTGCAGAGCGCGCGCTTTCAATGCAGGCCATCTGCATGCCGAGACATATGCCGAAAAACGGCACACCCTTGTCGCGGGCAAACCGAACACTCGCGATCTTGCCCTCGCTGCCACGCTCCCCAAAGCCGCCGGGCACCAGAATGCCGTGCATCGGTTCCAGCGCATTGGCGATCTCGCTGTCCGCGCCTTCGAATATCTCGGCATCGAGCCACTTGATGTTGACCTTAACCCGGTTGGCGAGCCCACCATGGATGAGCGCTTCGTTGAGGCTCTTGTAAGCGTCTGGCAGGCCGACATATTTGCCGACCACCCCAATCGTCACTTCGCCTTCCGGGTTGAAATAGCGATCGGTCACATCTTCCCATTGCGACAGGTCTGGCGGGGGCGAATCCTTGATCCCGAAGGCCCGCAGCACCTCTTCATCCAGACCTTCGCGATGGTATTGCATGGGCACTGAATAGATCGAGGGCGCATCAAGCGCAGGAATGACCGCTTCCATGCGCACATTGCAGAAATTGGCGATCTTGCGGCGCTCAGTATCGGGGATCGGATGCTCCGCGCGGCACAGCAGCACGTCAGGCTTGATCCCAAGGCTGGCAAGTTCGCGCACGGAGTGCTGCGTTGGCTTCGTCTTCAGCTCACCGGCTGCCGCGATGTAGGGCACCAATGTGACATGGACGCTGAGCGTTTGCATCGGCTCCAGTTCATTGCGGATTTGCCGGATCGCTTCCATGAATGGCAGCGATTCGATGTCACCGACCGTGCCGCCAATCTCGCACAGGATGAAATCGTGCCCATCCTGATCGGCGAGCGCGAACTCCTTGATCGCGTCGGTCACATGCGGGATCACCTGCACAGTCGCGCCGAGATAGTCGCCGCGGCGTTCCTTGGCGATGATGTCCCGGTACACACGCCCGCTGGTGATGTTGTCGCTCTGACGCGCTGATACGCCTGTAAAGCGCTCGTAATGGCCCAGATCAAGGTCGGTTTCTGCCCCGTCATCGGTGACATAAACCTCCCCGTGTTGATACGGGCTCATCGTGCCCGGATCGACATTGAGATAGGGGTCAAACTTACGGATGCGCACCGTGTAGCCACGCGCTTGCAAAAGGCTTGCAAGCGATGCTGCCATAAGGCCTTTGCCGAGCGAGGAGACCACGCCGCCGGTGATGAAAATGAACCGCGCCATGGGAGCCGAGCCTTAAGCGCGAGTGCGGATTCGGGGCAAGCGAATTGGGGTTAAGTCAGTGCGCTATTCCACAGTCGCGCGCTTTTGTGCGGTCCGTTGACCTTACTCAGCGAGCAGATCGTTGCCTTCGACCGGCGCCGCTTCGTCCGAATCTTCGGCTGTGGCAGCGTCATCTTCGCCCAGCAGATCGGTCGCGGTGGCAGGCGCGGGAACCTCGCGGTCTAGCGTGGTCGTCACTTCTTCTGTGCTGCCGGTTTCCACCGCAACAGCCGCCAGAGCAATCGAGAGAACCACGAACGACACCGCCAGCCATTTTGTCGCTCGGGTCAGGAAGTCAGCCGCTCCGCGCGCGCCCAACGCTCCGGTCGGGCTGCCGCCAATGCCAAGCCCCCCGCCCTCGCTGCGCTGCATCAGCACAACGCCGACAAGAGCGGCGGCGACAATCGCCTGAATGACGGTGAGGAAAATGAAAAAGCCCATGGCGGATCGGTAACTCTAAGTTGAACTAAGGCCGGGCACTTAGGCATGCGCGCCGCGATAAGCAAGGTGGTGCGCTATCCGGGGAGCCGGCGGTCAGCCCTGTGCGTCCATGAAAGTTCAGCTGTCGCTGGTTTCAGCCGCTGCCAACGCAATGCCCATAAAGCTGTCTGCTGTCAGGCTGGCCCCGCCCACCAAAGCGCCGCCGACCTCGGGCACGGCGAAGATATCAGCGGCGTTTTCAGGCTTGACCGAGCCGCCATACAGAATGCGGATTTCGAGGCCCTCTTCCTCGCCGAACAGTTCAATCATCAGCGCGCGGATCATAGCGTGCATTTCGCCGATATCTTCCGGCGTTGCGGTCTTGCCCGTGCCGATCGCCCAGACCGGCTCGTAAGCAATCGTCAGCTTCTCACCGGCATTCTCAATCTGCGGGAGCGAGGCCTTGATCTGCTTTTTCACATGGCTCGCCGCCTTGCCCGTATCGCGCGTTTTCTCGGTCTCGCCGCAGCACAGGATCACCCGCAGTCCAGCGGCCAGCGCGGCGTCTACCTTGGCTTTGACCGTAGCATCCGTTTCAGCGTGGTCTTCGCGCCGTTCGCTGTGACCAATAATCACAAACTTCGCGCCCGCATCTGCCAGCATGGCTGCGGAGATGTCACCAGTGTGCGCGCCCCCTTCGGCATGGTGACAGTTTTGCGCGCCCACGCCGATTTGCTCCGCCTCACGGTGGATCGGGTGGATGAGCGTGTAAGGCGGCGCGATTGCCACTTCGACTTTCATATGTCGCTGGGCCGCCCGGTCAATGGCGCGTGCTTCGGAAAGCATGGCGCGCGTGCCGTGCATTTTCCAGTTTCCAACGATGTAGGGCCGCTGAGGCATCAAGTATTCCTGAATGTGTCCGCAAAGATTACGAATCTGAGCCGGTCATATAGAAACGCCGGGGCCGCGCCGCTAGCCGAGCCAGAGCAATCCGTCAAAACCCGATCACACCTGTTGCCGCGAGGTCGCAGCGCGGATAAGGCCTCGCACTGTTTAAAGGAACGCCGAGCTCGTGTGCGCTTGGTCGCCCGCCCCTCTCTTATCCTGTTTGGGACTACGTGTTGAAATGATCTCGGGTTTTCGCAAGTTTTTTCAATCGAAGATCGGGCTGCCGATTTTCATTCTGTTTCTGGGCGTTGTGGCGCTGGCGTTTGCGGCGGGCGATCTGACCGGCACGACCTTTGGCGGGATCACCGGATCTGAGCGTGTGGCGCTGGTTGGCGATGATGCGATCACCACCAACGAATTGCTGACCACCTCGCAAACCCGCATCCGCGCGGCCCAGCGCGATAATCCCGGCCTTACGATGGAAAACTTCCTTGAGCAGGACGGGCTTGAGCAAATCCTCGAACAGATTTTGAACCGCTATTCAATCGGGGGATATGCCGAGAAATACGGAATCCGGGCCGGCACCAACCTCGTCAACAGCGAAATTTTGAAGGAAGGCGTCTTTCGCGGCTTGGATGGCGAGTTCGATCAGGAACGCTATGAGCAGTTTCTGGCTGACCAAGGCATCACCGATGATATCGTACGCAGCGATTTTGCCGATGGCCTGCTCGCTCAACAAATCCTTTTGCCCGCGCTCATCAGCCCGCAAATGCCGCGCAAAGCGGTGCGTCAATATGCCGCGCTGCTGACTGAAAGCCGCTCGGGCAAGATCGCGCTTATCCCCAGTTCGCTGTTCGCGCCGGAAGAAGAGCCCGATGACGCCGCGATTGAGGCATTCTATTCCGAGAACCGCGAACGCTACGTCCAGCCAGAGCGCCGCACGCTGCGCTACGCTGTCGTGGGGCCGCAATCGCTCAATCAGGAATTCACTGTCGCTGAGAGCGAAATCGCTGAGCGCTTTGCAGCGAACAAGGACCAATACGCCGCGAGCGAAACGCGCGATGTAACCTTGTTCTACGTGCCCACCGAAGAGGCTGCCAACGCAGTCGCCGACCAAATCCGCGAAGGCAAGGCTCTTGATGCCGCTGCACGTGATGCAGGGTTTAACACCACTAAGGTTGAAGGCCGCACGCAAGAGCAATTCGCGTCGGGCGCAAGCTTTGCTGTGGCCGAAGCGGTGTTCGCCGCAGACGAAGGCGCGATTGCCAAGCCGGCCCAAAGCTCACTTGGCTGGTCAGTCGCGCGGGTGGACAAGGTGACCAGCATTCCGGCGCGCTCGCTCGCAGAGGTGCGCGGTGAGTTAGAACAGGCGCTTCAAGCAGAAAAGCAATCAGCGGCCCTCGCGCAATTGACCTCTGACATCGATCAGGCAGTTGGCGATGTTGCACTCAGCGAAATCGCCGAAGAGTTCAACCTGACGCTGGAGACCACTCCGCCACTGCTGGCGGATGGCCGCGTGTTCGGCGATCCGACCGCTCAGCCCAACCCGGCGCTGCGAGCCATTCTGGAAGCCGCGTTCCAGTTTGGCGAGAGCCAGCCACAGCTCGATGAGTTGATCCCGGGGCAGCAATACCTCGTCTACGAAGTTACCGAAATCGTCGAATCCGCTGCGCCGCCTCTGGCTGAAATCCGTGAGCGAATCGTAGCGGACACAAAGCGCGCGATCGGAGCTAAAGCGGCCGAGGACGTGGCTCGCCGCGTGCTGGACAAAGCGCGCGGGGAAGCCGGGCTAATTGCTGCTTTGGGCGAGGAAGAAGAAGACCTGCCGCCCGCCGATACAGTGGCGCTGAGCCGGCGCGAATTTGACCAGCTGCGTCAGCGACGCAGCCCACCTGCGGCTCTGGTGCTGCTGTTCAGCATGGCTGAAGGCACAGTCAAATTGCTAGAAGCGCCCAACGATCAGGGCTGGATCCTGATTGATCTGGAATCTATCGAAGCTGATCTTCCCGACGAAGGTGATGAAGGGCTGGAGCGCACGCAGGCGCAATTCGCCAACGCTTTGCAAGCCGAATACACCGTCCAGCTTAACCGGGCGATGAGGGAAGAGATCGGCGTGGAGCGCAATGAAGACGCGATCCAGGCCGTGCAGCAGCAGCTCGCAGGCGAAAACTGAGCAAGGCTTGCGCCTTTGGGCTTGAGCTGAACCGGGCGCTGCGGGAAAGGCTACGTCATGTCTAACCCCGCCGCCGCTGGCCTGTCTTACAACGTGCCCGAGAATGCTGAGCTTGCGGCACGCGCGCTCAGCGAAGGTCGCCCGGCGCTGGTCTGGCGCACGATCATCGCTGATTGCGATACGCCGGTGGGGGCCGCACGGCGCTTGATTGAGCCGGGGCGCGGCGATTTTCTGCTCGAATCGGTGGAAGGCGGCGAAGTGCGCGCGCGCTACAGCCTGCTTGGGCTTGATCCAGACCTCGTCTTCCGGGCGGGCCAGAACTCGGCTGAGATCAACGCGCACTGGCGCGATGACCGCAAAGCTTTTCAACCCTGCCTGTCCGACCCCTTGAGCGAATTGCGCGGTTTAGCCGACCGGTGCCGGATCGACGTGCCTGACGCGCTGCCATCCGCGTTGGCCTGCCTTGTCGGATACTTCGGTTATGAAACGATCGGTCTGGTCGAAACTCTGCCGCGCGCTGAGGCAAGCGAGCTGGCTCTGCCGGATATGCTGTTTGTGCGCCCCACTCTGATATTGGTGTTCGATTCGCTCACCGATGAACTCTTCTGCGTCGCTCCGCTATGGCCGGAAGCCAGCGCTGATAACCCTGCGAGAGCGATTGCAAGCGCCGGGGAACGCATTGACGAAGCGCTGCGCAGCCTAGCTCAGCCAGCCCCGCCCGAACCTCGCGCCGCGCCCGATTGCGCTGAGCCTGAATTGGCACCGGTGATGGCAGCAGAGGATTACAAGGGACTGGTCGCGCGCGCGAAGGAATACATTTTGTCCGGGGACATCTTTCAGGTTGTCTTGGCGCAGCGCTTCACTTGCCCGTTCGAACTGCCACCGCTGGCGCTGTATCGCGCACTGCGGCGCGTAAACCCATCGCCATTCCTCTATTTCCTCGATCTGCCCGGCTTTGCGATTGTCGGATCGAGCCCCGAAATCCTCGTGCGCGTGCGCGATGGCGAAGTCACCATCCGCCCCATCGCCGGGACCCGCCCGCGCGGTAGCAATCGCGAAGAGGACATCGCCAACGAAGCATCGCTGCTGGCTGATCCCAAGGAGCGCGCCGAGCATCTTATGCTGCTCGACCTTGGCCGCAATGATGTGGGCCGGGTTGCTGCACCGCACAGCGTTGAGGTGACTGACAGCTTCACGATCGAGCGCTACAGCCATGTCATGCATATCGTCAGCAATGTGATCGGACGCCTGGCGCGTAGCAAGGATGCGCTCGACGCGCTGTTTGCAGGTTTCCCGGCGGGCACAGTCTCAGGCGCGCCCAAAATCCGCGCTTGTGAAGTTATCGCAGAATTGGAGCCAGAGACCCGCGGCGCTTATGCAGGCGGGGTTGGCTATTTTGCACCGGACGGTTCGGTTGATTCCTGTATTGTTCTGCGCACCGCCGTAGTGAAAGACAACACCATGCATGTGCAAGCCGGAGCAGGGATTGTCGCTGACAGTGTGCCCGATTATGAACTGGCTGAGTGCCGCGCCAAAGCGGGCGCGCTGATTGCCGCCGCGCGCGAGGCGGTGGAACGCGCGCAAGAGCCGGGGTTTGGCCAATGAAGCACCCTCTCACTTTTGCGCCTGTGTTGATCGCGGCACTGGCAGGGCTTGCGGCCTGCCAGGAACAGCCCGAAGGCGAGCCTGTGGTGCGCACCACTCTGGGTGAACCTGATGACGTAACGCTCGCAGATGCGGACACACCCGTCCCGCAGCCTTCGGCTGAGCCGGAAGAGGCCGCTTTGCCCGGTCCTTCGGCTTGCGCGCCGGCAAGCTTTGAAGGCGTGGCGCTGACGCATTGCGTGGCAGATCCGGCCAAGCACCGCATCAAGGTTACCTATGGCCCCGGCGATGGAAGCACGCCGTACGGCTCGCTCGATGCCTATGCGGCCACCGCCGAGGCTGAAACGATTGCCTTTGCCATGAATGGCGGCGCGTTCAGCGATGACTTGAAGCCGCGCGGCTATCTTGTAGCGTCGGGCGCTCGGCTTGGTGAACTCTCGCGCGGGTCGGGCGATGGCAATTTCTTCATGAAGCCCAACGGGGTGTTCTACGGGACCGGCGGAACATGGCGCGTGCGGAGCACCGACCGGTTCTATTCCACAGTGCTCGATCGCCCACAATTCGGCACGCAATCAGGGCCGATGCTGCTTGTCGGAGGCGAATTGGGCGGTGCGATCAGCGAAGAGGGCACCTCGCTCGCGATCCGCAATGCGGTGGGCGTTGGCCCGGATGGCAAGGCGCACTTTGTCATCTCTGGCGATCCGCTCACCTACAGCCAGCTTGCGCGCTTCTTCCGCGATGAGCTGAAGGTCAAGGACGCGCTGTTTCTGGACAGCAAGTCGTCCTCGCTCTGGGACACGGCCACCGGTCGTATGGATCAGGGCCGGACCGGACCGATCATAGTCGTTACAAAGCGAGGATCATGATGCCCCTTTCTGATGCGCCGACGATGGACAATCGCCGCACGCTCTATCCTGAGATTGAGCCCTATGAGACCGGCATGCTGGATGTCGGCGAAGGGCATCAGCTCTATTATGAGCGCGTCGGCACTCCAGGTGCAAAGCCTGCGGTGTTTCTGCATGGCGGCCCGGGCGGCGGCATGTCCCCCGTCCATCGTCGCCAGTGGAACCCGAAGCTGTATGACATGGTTTTGTTCGATCAGCGCGGCTGCGGCCAGTCGCTGCCCTTTGCCGAGATTGAGAACAACGACACATGGCGCATTGTCGCCGATATGGAGCGTCTTCGAGAGGCTTGCGGCTTTGACCAGTGGCAGGTGTTTGGCGGCAGCTGGGGCTCAACCCTCGCGCTCGCTTATGCGCAGGCGCATCCCGACCGTGTGACCGAACTGGTCCTGCGCGGCATCTTCCTCGCCCGCCAGCGTGAAAAGACATGGCTGTACTCCTACGGCGCAAGCGAAGTCATGGCGGAGCAATGGGATGCGTTCACCGGGCTCATCCCCGAAGCTGAGCGCGGCGATCTGGTAAAGGCATATCACGACCGGTTGATGAGCAAGGACGAAGCCGTCCAACTGGCCGCCGCACGCGAATGGTCGATGTGGGAAGGCTATGTAGCAACGCTGCTACCCAACCCTGCCTTGATTGAGGAATTCGCTGATCCGCACAAGGCGCTGCCCTTTGCCCGCATTTGTGCGCAGTTCTTTCGCGATGACTTCTATCTTGAAGAAAACCAGTTGCTTGCGAACGCACCCGCAATCGCACACCTGCCCTGCATAATTGTGCAAGGGCGCCATGATATCTGCACCCCGCCCTCAGCCGCGTGGGCGCTGCACAAGGCAATGCCGCAATCCACGCTCTGGATGATCCCCGATGCAGGCCACAGCGCCAGTGAGCCGGGCATCGTTGATGGACTGGTGCGCGCAACCGATTTTTTCGCGAGCCAAGACGCAGTAAGTGAGGCCAAATGAGCGCGCCCGCCATTCTCGTCATCGACAATTACGACAGCTTCACCTTCAACCTTGTCCATTATCTGATGGAGCTGGGCGTTGAGGTCCGCGTGGAGCGCAACGACGCCTTAAGCGCGGCGCAGGCGCTGGCGAGCGGTGCGAAGGGTTATTTGATCTCACCGGGCCCATGCACACCGAATGAAGCGGGAATCAGCCTTGATCTGGTTGCCGCCTGCGCGGATGCGGGCGCGCCGCTGCTGGGCGTGTGTCTGGGCCATCAGGCTATCGGGCAGCATTTTGGCGGGACAGTGACGCGCGGCGGGCTGATGCATGGCAAGACCTCTCCGGTCACGCATGACGGGTCAGGCGTGTTCGCCGGGCTACCCTCGCCCTTTATCGCCACGCGCTATCACAGCCTCGAAGTGGTCGATATTTCGGCAGCGCTCATGCCCAATGCTCATGCAGAGACCCCCGGCGGCGATCATCCCAGCGTGATGGGCTATCGCCACGCACAGCTGCCGATCCATGGGGTTCAGTTTCACCCCGAAAGCATCGCGACCGAGCACGGCCATGCGCTGCTGGCCAACTTTCTCAAAGTCTGCGGGATAGAGCCAACGCTGCCCAACCGCGCGCAGGAGAATGCCGCGTGAGCCAGACCCTTCCAGACATCACAAAGCCGCTGACGGAGACCGAAGCGGAAACCGCGTTTGGCATCCTGCTTGATGGCAGGCCGGCCGAAGACGAGATCGAGCAATTCCTGATCGCTCTGTCTGAGCGCGGAGAGACTTCGAACGAAATCGCAGGCGCGGCCCGGGCGCTGCGCGCGCGGCTGCTGCCAATCAACGCGCCTGACAATGCCATCGATGTGTGCGGCACGGGCGGAGACGGGCACCACACGCTCAATGTCTCAACTGCGGTGAGCCTTGTGGTCGCGGCATGCGGCGTGCCGGTCGCCAAGCATGGCAACCGCGCAGCGTCGTCCAAGGCAGGCGCGGCAGACACGCTGGAAGCGCTGGGCCTGGATATGGATGCAGCGGGGCGAACGGCGGAAAAGACCCTGGCTGAAATCGGTATCTGCTTTCTGTTCGCCAAGAACCACCATCCGGCGATGGGCCGTATCCAGCCTATCCGCACCAAAATCGGCAAGCGCACGATCTTCAATCTGATGGGACCGCTGTCCAACCCTGCCGCGGTGGGCAGCCAGTTGATCGGCATTGCGCGCCCGGCCTATGTGCCGATTTACGCGGGCGCGCTCGCGAAACTGGGCACAGGACGATCGCTGATTGTGTCCGGCGATGAGGGACTTGATGAGCTAAGCTTGGCGGGCGGCAATGAAGTCGCGGTCGTCACCGGAAACAGCTTTGCCATGCAGCGCATTGTGCCTGAAGACGCGAAGCTTCCACGCGCGCCGATCGAAGCGATTCGGGGCGATGATGCTGTGCACAACGCAGCGGCGCTTAAAGCGCTGCTCGATGGCGCGCCGGGACCCTATCGCTACGCTGTCATGCTCAACGCGGCAGGCGCGCTGGAAGTCGCAGGCGTTGGTGCAAACTGGATCGACCGCGCGGCAATTGCAGGTGAAGCGCTCGACAGTGGACGCGCGCGCGACCTGCTCGCCCGCTGGATCACGATGGCGGTCTGAGATGGACAAGCTTGCCGAAATCTGCGCCACAAAGCGCGAAGAAGTGACCCGTCGCAAGGCTGCGACCACCCTCGCCGATCTTGAAACCGCCGCCGCCAGCCAAAGCGCCCCGCGCGGCTTTGAAGCGGCGCTGCGACGCACAGCGCAAAGCCGCTATGCTCTGATCGCAGAGATCAAGCGCGCGAGCCCGTCCAAGGGGCTGATCCGGGCTGACTTTCACCCGGCCAACCATGCGCAGGCTTACGAAGCGGGCGGTGCGGCGTGCCTTTCGGTCCTGACCGATGCGCCCTATTTTCAAGGGCACGAAGATTATCTTGTCGCCGCGCGCGCCGCGTGCACGCTGCCGGTCCTGCGCAAGGACTTTATGGTGGATCCGTGGCAATGCTTGGAGGCGCGCAGCCTTGGCGCTGATGCGATCCTGATCATTGTGGCCGCGCTGGACGATGCGCAAATGGCGGAGGTCGAAGCCGCGGCGCGCGAGCATGCGATGGATGTGCTGATCGAAGTGCATGACGAGGCTGAGCTTGAACGCGCAGCCGCACATCTCAGGTCGCGCCTGATCGGGGTCAACAACCGCGATTTGAAGACCTTCACCACCACGCTTGCCACTACCGAGCGCCTTGCGGGGATGGTGCCCGAATGCGCGCTGGTGGTGGGCGAAAGCGGGATCAACACGCATGATGACCTCGACCGTCTGGCCCGTGCAGGGGTGCGCACATTTCTGGTTGGGGAGAGCCTGATGCGCGCGGACGATGTGGCCGCCGCGACGCAGGCTTTGCTGGAAGGCGCAGCATGAGCGATCTCACGCATCTGGGCGAGGATGGCGCGGCACGCATGGTCAATGTTGGCGCGAAGGCTGAAACCCAGCGGCTCGCCATCGCCAGCGGACAGATTGCGATGAGTGCACAAGCGCTCGCCGCGATCCGGGAAGGCGATGCGCCCAAAGGCGATGTACTGGGCACAGCGCGCATTGCCGGGATCATGGCGGCCAAGCGCACGGGCGAACTCATTCCGCTGTGCCACCCTTTGGGCTTGGAAGCGGTCACCATTGACTTCACCTTTGAGGAGAGCGCCATCCGCGCCACCGCCAGCGCCTCGCTGACAGGCAAAACCGGCGTCGAGATGGAAGCCATGGTGGCGGTCTCCACCGCGCTGCTAACCATCTACGATATGGCCAAGGCGATCGATAAAGGCATGGTCATCAGCGAGGTCCGCCTGATCGAGAAACGCGGCGGGAAATCGGGCACGTGGAAAGCGGCCGATCAATGAGCGTCCTGCTGACGCTGGGAGAGGCGCAAGCGCGCTTGCTGGCGTTGGCTCCGCAGATGCCGATTGTCGAGACGCCAACGGGGGACGCACTCGGGCGCGTGCTGGCGCGTGATCTGACAGCCCGCCGGACGCAGCCGACAGCGGACCTTTCAGCGATGGACGGCTATGCGATTGCCGGAGATGGCCCGTGGCAGCGCGTCGGAGAATCGCGCGCAGGCACCGCATTTGAGGGCGCGCTTCAGTCCGGCGAATGCACTCGCATCTCCACTGGCGCGCATATGCCCGCCGGAGCGGACCGCGTGTTGATCCAGGAAAATGCCATTGTTGAGGACGCCGTAATCGCGCTCGCACCGGGCGAAAGCCTGCCTGAGGCCGGTCGCCATGTGCGCAGCGCCGGGTTTGACTTTGCGCAGGGCGATACGCTGCTGAGCGCAGGTACGATGATGGGAGCGGCACACATTGCGCTGGCACTTTCTGGTGGGCACGAAACAGTGGCCCACCGGGCAATCCCGCGCGTGGCGGTGCTTGATAGCGGCGATGAACTCACCCGCAATGTGGCGAACTGCACGCCCGATCAAATCCCCGCAAGCAATGGCCCCATGCTCGCCGCCATGCTTGCGCCGCTCGTTGCCTCTGCACAGATGCTCGGGCCTGTCCCCGATGACCGCGCAGCCTTTGCGAAGGCCTTGGACAGTGCACAATGCGATGTGCTCATCACTTCAGGCGGTGCGTCGGTGGGTGACCATGATCTGACGCAGGCCGCGCTCGAAGCATGGGGCGCGGCTATCGACTTCTGGAAAGTGGCGATAAAGCCGGGCAAGCCGCTGCTGATTGCGACGCGCGAGGCTGGTGCGAACCGTCAGGTCATCCTCGGCCTGCCGGGCAATCCCGTCTCCACTTTTGTGACCGCCTTCCTGTTCGCGCTGCCACTGGTTCGCGCCATGCTGGGCCATGCAGAACCCTTTGCCCCAAGCGCACAGCGCAGGACCACGCAAGATCTGCCCGCGACCGGCACACGCCGGGAATTCCTGCGCGCGGTGAGCGATGGGCAGAGCGTGCGTCTGGCCGCCTCTCAGGACTCCAGCGCGCTGCGTGCCCTTGCCAGCGCGAATTGTCTGATTGAACGCCCGCCGGGTGCCAATCCGGTTCGCAGCGGCGATGTTGTTCCTGTGCATAACCTCCAGAATGGCGGAATTGCAGGGCTTTGAGTTGGTTACTCGCTTGACTTGCGCAAATCGGTTCCCTAATCGTTCTTCATTCGTTCACCTTATCGGTGATCGAGAGCGCTGATAACGCACCCACCCTGCCACGCGCAGACGGTGCCTCTTTCTGGCGCGCTCTAATGGCAGTTTCGCGGTGCTCTTGCGCTTGCGGAGCGATCTGCGACCAAGGGAGACTATCGCAATGCTGACGGCCAAGCAGCACGAATTGATCCGGTTCATCCAGCAGCGACTGGAGGAAACCGGTATTTCGCCGAGTTTTGAAGAGATGAAAGAAGCGCTCGATCTCAAGAGCAAGTCTGGCGTCCACCGGCTGATTTCCGCTTTGGAAGAACGTGGGTTCATTCGCCGCCTGCCCAATCGGGCGCGCGCACTGGAAGTGATCCGTATGCCTGAAGACGCTGTGCCTCCGACACGCGCTGAAGTCGCAATGCCCGCGGCAAGCGACGTGGTGACCAGTCTGGGCGTTGCGCTCAAGGCCGCACCCAAAACCGCGTCAGGTGCGCCGCCTGTGCCTGAGCCAGCCAATGACGTGATCGAGATACCGCTCCATGGCAGGATTGCAGCGGGCGCTCCGATTGAGGCGCTCGAAGGCCAGAGCTCGTTGCCTGTGCCTGCCGCTTTGCTGGGTCCGGGTGAACATTATGCGCTCGAAGTCTCGGGCGACTCGATGGTTGAAGCGGGCATCTTTGACGGCGACTTTGCACTGGTCCGCCGCACCGAAAGCGCGCGCGACGGTGAAATCGTCGTCGCTCTGGTGCGCGGTGAAGAAGCCACGCTCAAATACCTTCACAAGGATGGCGGCCAGGTTCGGCTCGATCCCGCCAACGCGGCCTATGACCCGCAAGTCTATGCGCCGGGTGAAGTGCAGGTTCAGGGCAAGCTTGCCGGCCTGCTACGTCGGTATCACTGACCTTTCATAAATCGACATTGGCGCGGCCATGGTGCTTTGCGGCATCATGGCCGCGTTGCTATTGGCGGGCATCCGCCTTCAGATCTGATGATAGTTGCGGTTGATCGCAGCGGTCCGCGCGCTTCGGTCTGACAGATGCTTTGCCAGTGCCTAATCGCCCTCACGCCTGATCACGCCGCCCTTCCCGCGCCACCAGCCATGCGCGCCCTGCCCGCTGGCGACATCGATAATTCGCGGCGCGCCAAGGTCGAGCGCAAGCCCGCCGCGCTGGGCGAGCAACCGTCGATCCGCTCTCAACCAGCGCGGCCGACAAGAACGCGGCAGATAGCGGTCCGCAACCACGATATCAGACCGCTCACACGCCGCCGCCAATGCGCGTTCCTCGATCATGTCACGGTTGCGTGCCATCAAAATGGTCCAGTCGCGCCCGCCCCGCTCCAGAGTGACAAGGCAAAATTGCGTCGAACACTGCGCGCCGGGCCATTGCGCAATCGGGATCGGCTCGCTGGTGACGCTGGCCAGCTCCAGCAGATTGTCGCGCGCATAGCTCGACCGCGTATCGCGAAGCGACAGCAAGCGGCCATCGGGCAGCGTGATCCCCACATGCCGCCCATCGCGACCGATCAGAACATCGGGAATGGGAGTCAGCAACAGCAAGACTATCGCAGCGGCAATCGGCACGAGGCCCAGCGCTCGCGCGCGCTGCGACCACAGGGCAAGCCACAGACCGCCGATAACAAACAGAGCAATGGTCAGGCCGCTCATCTGCGGCATCAGCTTCACCGCGCCGGGCTGCCCCGAAGTAAACCGCGCGATCCCAAGCAGCGCGTCGAGCGTCCCACCCACACACCACCAAGCGGGCGCGCCCAGCCCTATCGTGTCCAAGGCGAGCGCCAACGCGATCAGCGGCATGGCAATGAAGGTGACGAGCGGAATGGCAATCACATTGGCAAGCGCGCCGTAAACCCCAGCGCGGTGGAAGTGGAACATCACAATCGGCATCAACGCGATCTCAATCACCAGTCCGGTAACAAACAGCATCACCAATCGCCGCCCGCGCCGCTGCCATATCGATTCCTCGCGCGGGCTCAGGAAGCGTTCGACCATGCTTGAGCGGTGCAGCGCAACAATGGCGAGGACCGCGGAAAAGCTCATCTGAAAGCTGGGGCCAACAATGCTCTCTGGCCAGATCAGGAGCACGCCAATCGCAGCGGCGGCAACCATGCGCAGCGACAGCGCCTCGCGCCCCATCGCCAACGCGCCGAGCACCAGCAGAGCCGCGATGCAGGCCCGCACCGTCGGCACCTGCGCCCCGGTAAGCAAAGTGTACGCGAGCCCGGCCAGCGCGCCCACCCCGGCGGCGATCAGTGGCACGCGCCAGCGCAGCGCAAATGCCGGAAACAGCGCCAGCAGCTTGAACGCGACAAAATAAGCCGCCGCGATAACCGCGCTCACATGCAGACCACTGATCGCAAGCAAGTGTGTGAGGCCCGCATCGCGCATCGCATCAGCGTCCGCTTCGCTGATGGCGCCGCGATCACCGCTGGCAAAGGTTGCCGCAATCGTGCCTGCGGAGCCGCTCAATTGCGCTTGGACATGCTCTGACAAAGCGCGCTGCGCTGCGGCCAGACCGCCCCCTGATGGCGTAGCGCTGATCGTCTCAACTTCGCCGATCACGCTGCCGGTGGCAGCCAGTCCTTTGAACCACGCCGCGCGGGCGAAATCGTAGGCACCCGGCAACATCGGGCTGGCAGGCGGCATCAGGCGGACCCGCGCGCGCACCACGGCGCCCTCGGCCAGTTCCGGACGCGCTTGGTCCATTGGCACGTTAATCCGGATCTTGCGCCCCTGCCCGCTCGCCGCATCGCGCACGGCCAATGTGAGGCGAAACCGATCATTGGCAGGCTGATCGTCGCGTTCGAGCACATAGCCCTGCACCCGCTCGACCGTCGGTCGCTCAATCGGTTCAGCCCCGACCATTTCAGAACGCAGCCAGATCACGGCAATTCCGGCGGCGAACACCAGCGCGCTCGCCATGATCGCAGCGCGCAGATGGCCGCGTGTTTCATCAGCGAGGCTCCCACGCGGCCAGATCGCCAGCGCTGCCAACGCGATCATCCCTGCGCCGCTGAGCGCTGCAATCCACTGCCACGGTTCTTTCAGACTAAACCATGCAAGAATGCCGCTCGCAAACACCACCGCCAGCCACGGCGCACGGTCAAATCCCGCCTCCGCCAGAAACCGTTCTGCCCGGTCCGCTATGCGCGCCGTGATGCTGGACAAGCCCGCCCCGCTTTGCCACACGCGCGGCTGAGGGCTCCGCGGCGGAGCCAGCGGGGCTGAAGGTGCGGCGCTCTCTTGGATCGCACCCTCGTCACCCATCGGAATAATCGGCGTATTGGCCACTGAGCCCCTTCCCTCAGAATGGCTTATCACGCCCGAGTGAATAGGAAAATCAACACGATGACAAGTAAAGTCGTCACCCGCTTTGCCCCTTCGCCCACGGGTTTCCTCCATATTGGCGGCGCGCGCACGGCTTTGTTCAACTGGCTGTACGCCCGGCACCATGGCGGCCGAGCACTGCTGCGGATCGAAGACACCGACAAAAAGCGGTCCACGCAAGACGCCATCGACGCGATCCTTGATGGGCTTGACTGGCTTGGTCTGGACTACGACGAAGCGCCCACTTTCCAGTCACAGCGCGCAGATCGCCATGCCGAGATCGCGCACCAGCTGCTGGCTGCGGGCTACGCTTACAAGTGCTTTGCCACGCCCGAGGAACTGGAAACGATGCGCGCCGAGCAGCGCGCGAACAAGCAGCCCATGCGCTATGATGGGCGCTGGCGTGACCGTGATCCAGCTGAAGCGCCCGAAGGCGCGCCCTTCACCGTGCGTTTGAAAACGCCGACCGAAGGCGAGCAAACGATTGCCGATGAGGTGCAAGGCAGTGTGTCCGTTGCCAATGCGGAGCTGGACGATTACGTCATCCTGCGCGCAGATGGTACGCCGACCTACATGCTCGCCGTGGTGGTCGATGATCACGATATGGGGGTGACCCATGTCATTCGCGGCGACGATCACCTCAACAACGCTTTTCGCCAATTGCCGATTTATCATGCGATGGACGCGATTGCGAAGGACACGGGCGAACGCGGTTGGCCAACGCCCACCTATGCGCATATCCCGCTGATCCATGGCGCAGACGGCGCAAAGCTTTCCAAGCGGCACGGCGCGCTCGGGGTTGAGGCCTATCGCGATGAGATGGGGATCTTGTCGGAGGCCTTGTTCAACTATCTGTTGCGGCTTGGCTGGGGCCATGGCGACCGCGAAGAGATCACGCGCACTGAAGCCATTGAACTGTTTGACCTTGCGGGTGTCGGCAAGAGCCCGTCGCGCTTTGACATCAAGAAGCTGGAGAACCTCAACGGTCATTACATCCGGGACGCAGATGATCAGACATTGGTCGAACAGGTGCTGCCACGCCTGCCCGACAGCGTCGATGCGCAGCTGCTCTTGCAGGCGATGCCGGTGCTGAAACCGCGTGCGAAGAACCTTGATGAAATCATTGAAGGATCAATGTTTCTCTTCGCAAAGCGTCCGTTGGAGATGACCGATAAAGCGGCCCAGCTGCTTGATGATGAGGCACGCGCAAGACTCAGCCTGGTTTCTGCTGCACTTGCGAAGGAAAATGACTGGACAATCGAAGCTCTCGAAGCCACTACGAAGGCGCTTGCTGAGGCACAGGGATTGGGCTTTGGCAAGCTGGCGCAGCCGATGCGCGCTGCGCTGACTGGGACGACAAAATCGCCCGGAATTTTCGACGTCCTGGTCCTTTTGGGCCGGGACGAAGCGCTCGCACGGCTCGACGCATACGCTGCGTAAGAGCCCTGAGGATAAGCGGGCGCCACGTATGGGATTGGACAGGAGACACACCTTGGCAGATAAGCACGCGACGCTCGAATTCGGTGGCAACACGCACGAATTCCCCGTCCTTTCAGGCAGCACCGGCCCCGACGTGGTCGATATCCGCAAGCTGTATGGCGCAACCGGGGCATTCACCTTTGATCCGGGCTATAAGTCGACCGCGAGCTGCGAAAGCGCGCTGACCTATATTGACGGAAATGAAGGCGTCCTGCTGCACCGCGGCTATCCGATTGGCCAACTGGCCGAACATTCCAGTTTTATGGAAGTGGCCTATCTGCTGCTAAACGGTGAGTTGCCGAGCGCTGGAGAACATGACGATTTTGTCTATACGATCACCCGCCATACCATGGTGCATGAACAGCTGCGCACGCTCTATCAAGGCTTCCGCCGCGATGCGCACCCGATGGCGATCATGTGCGGTGTCGTGGGCGCGCTGTCAGCGTTCTACCATGACAGCACCGATATCTCGGACCCTGAGCACCGCAAGATTTCGTCGCACCGCCTGATCGCCAAGATGCCGACAATTGCGGCAATGGCGTATAAATATGCGGTTGGTCAGCCGTTCATGCAGCCCGATAACAATCTGAGCTACACAGGCAATTTCCTGCGCATGACCTTTGGCGTTCCGGCAGAGGAATATGAGGTTATCCCGGCGGTCGAAAAAGCGATGGATCGGATTTTCATCCTCCACGCAGACCACGAACAAAACGCATCGACGTCTACCGTGCGTCTTGCCGGTTCCTCGGGCGCGAACCCGTTTGCCTGCATTGCGGCTGGCATTGCCTGCCTGTGGGGCCCGGCGCATGGCGGCGCTAATGAAGCGGCGCTCAACATGCTGCGCGAAATCGGCACGCCAGACAAAATCCCGCATTACATTGAGCGCGCCAAGGACAAGAACGATCCGTTCCGCCTGATGGGCTTTGGCCACCGCGTGTATAAGAACTACGATCCGCGTGCGACTGTGATGCAGTCCACGGTGCGCGAAGTGTTCGATGCTCTGGAGGTGAAGGACCCGGTGTTTGAAACCGCGCTTCAACTGGAAGAAATCGCGCTGAATGACGATTATTTCCGCGAGAAGAAGCTGTTCCCGAACGTCGATTTCTATTCCGGCATCATCCTGTCGGCGATTGGTTTCCCGACAACGATGTTCACCGCGCTGTTCGCGCTGGCACGCACGGTTGGCTGGGTAGCGCAGTATAATGAGATGATTTCGGACCCCGGTCAGGTCATTGGTCGCCCGCGCCAGCTCTACACCGGGCCAGTGCAGCGCGATTATGTGCCGCTCAGTGATCGCTGAGCGCGGGTCACGATCCCAACGTATGGGCTGAGTGATGGCTCAGCTGATCGTCCGTATCCTCGGCATGGCAATGCTGATCTGCGGCGTCCTTTGGGCGCTGCAAGGTCTCGGCATAGTCATGTGGCCGGCCGGAAGCGTCATGCTCGCACAGCGCGAATGGGCGCTTTACGGCAGCATCATTGCAGCATTTGGTCTGCTCGTATTGGCTCTGTCAGGCCGCTTTGGGCCGCGCGGATAAGCAGCCGATCCGGATCAGCTGCCCGGATTGCGCGGCAGGCTCAGTCGGAAACGCGCGCCTGCTTCGCCCGGATTGTCGATCGAAAGCCCGCCCCGCATACTTTGCGCAAGGCGATAAGAGATATACAGGCCAAGCCCTGACCCACCGTCAGCATCGCGGCCAAGCCTTTCAAACTTCTCGAAAATCCGTTCGGCCTGATCGCGCATGATGCCTGGTCCCTGATCACCCACAACCACGCTCACCGTGCCAGTATCCGGCTCGCTCAGGGCGCGCACGGTCACAGTGCTGTGTTCAGGTGAATAGGTGATCGCATTGCCGATAAGGTTGATCAGGATCTGCAGCACCCGGCGAAACTCGCCTTGAGCAATATGCGCATCGCTTTCAATCGGCAGATCAATCTCGATATTGCGCGCCCGCGCCCGCACGCCCAGAATGCCGGCAGCACGCCGCGCGGCATCCGCCATATCAACGGGCTCGCTTTCGGTGGTGAAATCCGGCGCCTCGACAACCTCAAGCTCAGCCAGATCTTCGAGCAAGCCTGTCAGATGCTGGCCCGCAGAGGCGATATTGCCCGCATAGTCGCTGTATTCCTGACGCAGCGGCCCCGCCAGGCGCGAGCGGATGGTCTCTGCATTGGCGATGATCCGAGCGAGGGGCTGGCGCAGTGCAGGCGCAAGCGCGCTTCCGATCAAGCGCGCATGAGCGGCATCGCCAGCCTCTTGCACCAGCGGGTCAGGCGCAACTGGCAGCGGCTGATCCGCCACCAGCAGCAATTCAAAGCCAAGCGGGTTTTCGCTGACTGGGCCAAGCGGCAGCAGCCGTGCACGCCAATGGCGGGTTGAGCCTTCAAACTGGCACGCTGCCCCGTCCAACAAGCGCCAATGAAGCGGCTGACGATGCCCGACATCTTTAAGATCCACACAATCGGTCCACAGAAGCAGCGGCTCTGCCTGCAGCGCGTCCACAAGGTCCGCTGCATCCTGAGCCGAAGCGCTGACAAGCTGGACGCGCTGCTGCGGGTCAAGCCGGGCGGTAACCTCGGCAGAAGAGCGGTCAATCGCATCAAGCCGCTCAGCGATGGCGCGCGAATTGGCTTCAGGCATCGGGCTGCGCTGCCAGTTCTCAACCAGCACTTCGCAGCCGCCGCCATCTTCGTCCAGACGCGGCAAAATGCGCACAAATCCCGAAACGCGCTCAGTGCCGTCAAAGGCTGCAAACTCGCGTGAGATGCGAAGCCCCATGCGGCGCGATTGCTGAACCAGATCAAGCAGCTCCGGCACAGCAAGAGTGCCCGGCAGCACTCCGCCGCAGCTTTCCTGCAATTGCGCCAGCGCATCATCGGCGCTCAGCAGGCAATCCTCATCGTCAATCAGACCGCGCGCGGCAAGCAGAGTGGACTGGCTCGCCATCAGTCGCCCCCCTGCACCAGTGTTAGCGGCGCAGACAGCCCTTGCGCGGCGCTTTGTGCAGTGAGGTTGGACTGGCGAAGCAGGTCAGCGGCGCGCTCCCGCGAGATTTGGGCAAGATCATCAGGCAGCCTTTCGATTGGCTCCAGCACGTGAAACTGCCGCTCAATCGCTTCGCTATCAAGGCCACTCGCACGCAGGCTCAGCGCAAGCCGCACAGCTTGGTGTTCATGGCAAGCCAGCACTGCACGCGCTCTGCCCTGCCCGGCCAGGCTCGCCAGAGTGCTCGCGAACAGCGCCAGTCCTGCATGCTTTAACTCCAGCGCAGCAATAGCCCCGCTCCGCATGCCTGCGACCAAGCGCCCGATCAGCCCGATGCGGGTCACGCTTTCGTCATAGCCGGCCTTAATGGCGCTTGCCCCCGCAACAATCGCAGCCTCGCGCGTCACCGGAGCGCTGCGCGCCCAGATGCGCAGCGCCTGCTCGAGCAATTCGGCAGGCAGTTCATTGATCGGGTGCTGCATACGTCGCTGGGATTGAACGAAGCGCGACTGAGCGGCAAGCGCCTTCATCGCAATCTCGCCGGTCAAGGCATTGTCCGAGGCAATCAATTCCTGCCACAGGTCGCTGAGCACCGGGTCAATCGCAAAACGATGCTTGAGCCGGTGCGCAAGGTGAGTCTCAAGCGCAAGGATATGGCAATGCGCGAGCAGTTGGGGATCAGCCGCCAGCGCGCTGGCCAGATCATCAACCGCTTCAGGCGCGTGCAATGGCTCGCCCGAGGTTTCCACTTCAGCTGCGAGCAATTGCCGCGCGAGATCATTGAGCATCCCGCGCACATTGGCGACAATCGCATCGTTGATCAGCGAATGACCGGAACTCGCCAGCATATGCCCCAGCACCGGTGGCACACCATCAATTGCCCGATCCGCGCGGGTGAGGGCCTCGCTCAGCAGGGCCTCGACAGTGGTGGCGGCATCTTGTGCCAAATGCGCGTGTTCCTCGTCGCAAAGTCGGTCCGTTCACACCGGCATGTGCCGCTGCGTAATGCTACAGACATAGAACCATCATGGTGAAGAGCGCGTTAGCTTATGCACATCCCAGCACCACTGATTTACATCGACTTGTCTGGTTTCGGGACCGTTTGAGCGGCGAGACTTACGACCTTAGCCCCGCCATAGGGCAATGATCAAAACGCGGGTGCTGCGTCAAAGCGCGCGAGTACGCTCTCAATTTCGCGGATTGAGGCTGGCTCTCCGGGTGCCGCTTCCAATGCGTGTTCTGCCGCTTGCAGCAGATCATCGGCATGAAAGCTGGCGGCAAGGCCCTTGAGGCGCATCGCTGCGACGTTCCAATTGCCATCACAGCGCGACCGGCGCAGCAAATCCAACTGGCGCTGAGCGCTCTCTACAAATGCACCGCGCAATTCACGCATCAGCGCCGGATCATCTCCAGCAGCCGCTGCCAGTGTTGCGTCGAGAGCTCCATTTTCCTGCGCCATGGGGTCAACTAAAACCATCGGGGTTAAAGCGGGGTTTATCCCGCCGCTCGCTGTGGTATCTATTGCGTCATGTCGGGAAAGAAAAATATGATCAGAGCCATCCCAGATGAAGCTTCGGCCACAGCGAACGGCCCGCCAGAGACCGCCGAAACCGCGCCAGAAAGCGATGATACAGCCTCGGATCTGGATGAGGTCTTCGCGCCGGAAAGCGATGAATTCGCTGAAGAATGGAGCGAAACAGGCTCCAATCGGCTGATCTGGGTCGCACGTTTGGCAGCCATCGGCGCGATCGTTGCGTGGAGCGCGCTGTATGGCTGGGCGATGCAGGATGCATTGCTGAGAGCTGCGCAAGCGCAACCGAGCGAATGGGTGCGTTGGATCATCGATTGGTCGGTCCCGGTCCTGCTGATTTGCGTCGTCTGGCTGATCGCGATGCGCAATTCCTCGCGTGAGGCCAATCGCTTTGCCGCAACCGCAGCCCTGCTCAGTCAGGAAAGCAGCGAGCTTGAGACCCGGCTGACTGTCGTCAATCGCGAGTTGAGCCTTGCACGCGAATTTTTGGGCGCGCAGTCGCGTGAATTGGAGTCGCTCGGGCGAATCGCGGCGGATCGGCTCTCAACCCATGCGGATGAATTGCAGAACCTTATCAAGGACAACGGCGCGCAAGTCAGCGCGATAGGAACCGCAAGCGACACCGCCCTCGCCAATATGAAGAGTTTGCGCGATGATCTGCCGGTGGTCGCCAATTCTGCGCGCGATGTGAACAATCAGATCGGCAATGCCGGACGCACCGCGAACGATCAGGTCGACCGGCTCATCACCGGGTTTGAGCGGCTCAACCAATTCGGCACCGCGAGCGAAAATCAGGTTGGCGCGCTGAGCGGCCGTATCGAACAGACCGTCACTGCGTTTGAAAACAAGCTAGCGGCGATCGAAGCCGAGATTGGCGCGCGGTTTGCCAGTCTTAAGGACGAAACCACCCTTTACAGCGAAGCGGTGACGCAGGCTGAGAACCAGTCGCTGGGCCTCATGAATGAGCGGATTGGCCTGCTGCAGACCGAAACCAAAGCGGTCAGCGCCAAGCTGCGCGAAGAAGAAGACGCGACACTGGCGCAGCTGCGAGAGACGCGTGAGCAATGGGCCAGCGACCTCAAGGCCATGATCACGACGCTCGATACGCTCGACAAACAGGCCCACAGCGCTTCGCAGACGCGCATCCGCGAATTGCACGAGGAAGCGGGCCGGTTTGACCAGCAACTTAAATTGCGCGACACAAAATTCTTCGAAGAAATGGTCCGCCGTCAGGCCGAGTTTGAAACGCGCGAAACGCAGGCGAGCGAAGTTCTTACCCAGCGGCTCGCGCAGTTGGACGAGATGATGGCTGAGCGCCGCGCAGAGCAGGTTGCGGAAACCGAGAAGCTCGTTGCGCAAAGCACCGCGCTTAGCGAAAAGGTTGAAGGGCTTTCGGCGCTGATAACGCAGGTGGAAGCACTCGGAGCCAGCGCTCAGGCTGATATGGGGGCAGGCATTGATCGCCTTGGCGAACAGCTTGACGCCAAGCGCGTTGCTCTGGCTGAGACGGAAGCCAGCCTCGAAACGCTCACCGAATCGGGCATTCGTTTGCTGGAGATCATCCAGTCGGGCGCGCGCCACAGCCGCGAAGAGCTGCCTGCCGCTATCGATGACGCATCCGGCAAGCTTACCGACATTGAAGAACGCGCCAATGCGATGGGCTCGGCGCTGTTTGCAGCGGGCGAGAAGAGCGAAGAGCTTTCCGCCTATCTCATCCAATCGAACGAGCAAATCACGCAGGCCGACACATCGATCAGAGCGTTGCACGCAAAGCTGGGCGAACAGTCCGACGCAGCGCAGGAAAAGCTCACCGAATTGCGCACGGGCCTTTCGCAGCTGACCGTTCAAAGCGAGGCGTTCGCAGGCGAGACCCAAACCGAGCTGCGCACCGCAATCGAGGCGCTGGATCAGGCAAGCCGCCAAGCGCTCACCGCGCTGCAAGATGGCGCGCGCACCGAAGTGGCTGGCTTTGCCGAACGTTTGAGCGGCGAGGCAGCAGCGGCCATGGAGACGGCCCTTGGACGCGAAAGCGCTGATGCAATCGCGCGGCTTACCGAGGCTGCACAAAATGCCTCTGGCGCCGGGCGAGAAGCGACCATCCACCTGCGTGATCAACTCGCGCGCGTGAATGAGCTGACTGGCAATCTGGAACAACGCATCGCCCGCGCCCGCGAGCTGGCGGAGGAGCAAGTCGACAACGACTTCGCCCGCCGCGTAGCCCTGATCACCGACAGCTTGAATTCAGCCGCCATCGACATCGACTCCGCGCTCTCGACAGAAGTGACTGACACTGCCTGGGAAGCCTATCTCAAAGGGGACCGCGGGATCTTCACGCGCCGCGCCGTGCGGCTTCTGGACAATTCAGACAGCCGAGAGATCGCAGAGTTTTACCAGAGCGACGAAGCGTTCAACGCCAATGTCAGCCGCTATATCCACGATTTCGAAGCGATGCTGCGCGCGATGCTTTCCACCCGCGATGGCAATGCGCTCAGCGTGACGGTGCTGGGGTCGGACATGGGGAAGCTGTATGTGGCCCTTGCTCAGGCGATCGAACGCTTCCGCAATTAAGCGTTAGTCCTGCGGGCCAAGCTTTTTGGGCGGCTCAGGCAGAATGTCGAGGTCGCTCGCGGTGATCCAGCCATACTCATAATTCAGCACATAAATCGTGGTGAGCACGATCGCAGCCAACGTTGCGCGGATGATCAGCCGACCGGGCCTAAAATTGGCCGGAGCGCTTTCGGCTTGCCCCGGCACTTTGGCAATCCCCGCCTCCTCAGTCGTGCGCACCCCAAAGGGCAGCAGGACAAAGGCGCTCATCACCCAGATCAGGAAATAGATCGCAAGGATCGAGGTCCACTCCATCGCCGCGCTACTTTGCCGGCGGCATGATGACGCGCACTTGCGGGTTTTTGCCGGACCACCGCCGCGCCGCGCGCCGCGCTGCCAGACGCGCCGCTTCGTGGACGGCGGCAGGATCGCGCGCGTCATTGCCTTTGAGCCTGCCAATCGCTTTGAGGATGTCTTCCTGCGTCTCCGCGATGAAATCAGGCATATCTTCATCAAGCGGCAGGCCAAGCGCTTCGATCAAAGGCGGTCCGCCGCGCACAAGCACGACGACCATGACGCCCTCGCCCCCAATCCGCCGCCGCATCGCCACCGCTTCACCATCGGCGGGCGCAATAATGTCTCCGTCGAGCACAAGTCGGCCGCTGACAACCAGCGCGACCACCGCGGGATTGCCGGGCGCGAGCTTCACAATCTCGCCGTTCTTCTGGAAGATATTGTGCGGGATCTGGCACGCCGCGCCAAGCCGCGCCTGCTCTTTCATGTGGCGAATTTCGCCATGGACCGGCACGAGCACCTCCGGCCGCAGCCAGCTGTAAAGCGCTTCGAGTTCCGGACGCCCCGGATGGCCAGAGACATGGATCAGGTTCTGGCGATCAGTCACCATGGTGATGCCCTTGGCCGCAAGTTGGTTTTGAACCCGGCCAATAGACGTTTCATTGCCGGGGATGTTGCGCGAGGAAAACAGCACCACATCCCCCGCGACCAGCTCCAGCGGGTGGCTGTCATCCGCAATCCGGCTCAGCGCGGCGCGCGGTTCGCCTTGTCCGCCGGTTGCCAGGATCAGCACTTCACCACGCGGCAGTCGCATGGCGGTGCCAAAATCGACCGGCTCGGGAAAGTCTGCGAGGTAGCCGTTGTCCTGCGCCACCGCGATAATCCGATCGAGCGAGCGCCCCGCGACACAAACCTGCCGCCCGGTCTCACGCGCGACTTCGCCGAGCGTTTGCAACCGCGCGACATTGCTGGCGAAGGTGGTGACAAGGACGCGCTTGCCCGCATGGCTTGCCACCTCCTCCATCATCGCGCGGTGAACAGCGCCTTCTGAGCCAGAGGGCTGCGGGTTAAAGACATTGGTGCTGTCACACACCAGCGCCAGCACACCCTGTTCGCCGATGTCGCGCAGTTCTTCTTCTGTGGTCGGCTCGCCTATGATCGGCTCTTCATCCAGCTTCCAGTCGCCGGTGTGGAACACGCGTCCATAGGGCGTGTCGATCAGCAGCGCATTGCCCTCTGCAATCGAATGCGCGAGCGGCAGATAGGTGACCGTAAACGGGCCGATATCAATTTCGCAGTGATCCGCTTCGATCACATTCAGCTCAACCTGACCATCCAGCCCTGCTTCGTGCAATTTGCGGGCGACCAGATCAGCGGTGAACGGCGTCGCATAGAGCGGCACGCCAAGCTCGCCTGCGAAATAGGGCACAGCGCCAATGTGATCCTCATGCGCGTGTGTCAGTACAATACCGAGCAGGTCCTTGGTGCGCTCTTCGATGAATTCGAGATCGGCAAAGACCAGATCAACACCGGGATACTCGCCGCCGGAAAAGGTCATGCCCAGATCGACCATCAGCCATTTGCCGTCGCAGCCGTAAAGGTTGACGTTCATGCCAATCTCGCCCGAGCCTCCAAGCGCAAGGAACAGCAATTCGTTTTCGGGAGTAAAGTCTTTTTTCAAGGTGGTTTCTGTTCTTGTTGAGTGCGGGTGAGGCGTCTTGCGCGGTCTACGTTTCTTGCGCGGCTTGCATGGCGAGGATTGCAAGGCCCTCTATCGTCAGATCGGCATCGACATGGTCGAACACGTCGGTGGCCTCATCAAACAGGATCGCCAGCCCCCCGGTCGCGACCACTTTGGCCGGGCGGCCGATTTCGGCCTTCATGCGCGCAATGATGCCCTCCATCATCGCGACATAGCCCCAGAACACGCCGATCAGCATCTGGTCCTCCGTGTTGCGCCCGATCACACTGGTGCTTTCGGGCGCGCGGATCGCGATGCGCGGGAGTTTTGCGGTTTTGCCAACCAGCGCATCCAGTGAAAGGTTGATCCCCGGAGCGATCGACCCTCCTTTATACGCGCCGTTAAAGTCGATGGCTTCAAATTTGGTTGCTGTGCCGAAGTCGACGGCGATGATGTCGCCGCCATATTTGCAGTGCGCGGCGAGAATGTTGAGCGCGCGGTCTGCGCCCAGAGAGCTGGGCTGATCGACGTCGATCTCAAACCGCCAGCGCGCGGCCCCCTGCCCGGCGAACATCGGCGTCAGATTGAAGTATTTCTGCGCAAGGACGGTCAGATTGTGATCCGCGCGCGGCACCACGGACGCGACGATAATCTGCGAGATATCCTCGCGCGCCACCCCTTCAATGGTGAGCAGTTGCAGCAGCCACACCGCATATTCATCACCTGTGCGGCGCGGATCGGTGGCGATACGCCAGCGCGCTTTGAGTTCAGGCACGCCCTCCACGCTGTTATCGAACAGCGCGAAGACGACATTGGTGTTTCCGACATCAGCGGCGAGCAGCATGGTGACTATCCCCTTTCAGCCATCAGTGACACATCACCTGCGTGGATAGTGTGCAGCGCACCATTCGCCAAGCGGATGAGCAACGCACCTTCTTGATCAAGCCCGGCAAAGGCGCCTGTTACGCGGCTTCCTTCGTCCCCGGCCGTCAATTCCGATCCGATGGGATGCGCCACCTGCGCCCACGCATCCAGCGTCGCGGCCAAGGGTTGATTGCGCCAACGCTGAAGCCGGGCGGCAAAGCTCTCAGCGAGGATGGTAAGCACCGACGCGGGACCACCATCGTGCTTGGGGTTTTCGAACGCTATCGAGGTCGTCTCACGACCCGGCACTTCGGGCGCATGGGAAACATTGACGCCGACCCCCACCACCACGCTGGACCCGGAACGCTCCAACAAAATGCCTGCGATCTTCGCACCGCCCACCAAGGCATCGTTGGGCCATTTGAGCATGATAGGCGCGCCAAGCATCAGGCTGCGCACCAACATATCGTGACACGCAAGCCCGGCGACGAAGGACAATGTGTGCGCGGTGGGATCATCTTCGCGCACGCTCACCACAGTGCTGCAATACAGATTGCCCTCTGGGCTTATCCATGGGCGCCCCTGCCGCCCCCGCCCGCTTTGCTGGCATTCAGCCCTGAGCCAGTGGCCCTCCGGGACCTGCCCTCCCGCAGCGATGCGCGCCAGCAGATCGGCGTTGGTTGAGCCGGTTTGTGCGACCGTTTCGATCAAACCGCGACGAACAGCGCGGCGGCCGCCTTGTCAGCGAGGTCGCTCAGCGACGGTGTGAGCAGATAGCCGAGCGGCGAAATTATCAGCGCGGTGAGGCCAAGCAGCACCCAATGCGCCACGCCGCTTTTGCCGGTCACAACGCCCGCAGGCTCATCGAAAAACATCACTTTGACAAACTTGATATAATAGAACGCGCCGATCACGCTTGCCGCAATCGCGATGGCGGCAAAGGCGATCAGGCCCGCTTCGACGGTCGCCTGAAAGATTACAAACTTGCTGTAAAAGCCAAGCAGCGGGGGGATTCCTGCAAGGCTGAACATCAGCAGCAACAGCCCCCATGCAATCGCCGGGCGCGTCACTGCAAGGCCCGAGATATCCGCGAAGGTCTCATACAAATCGCCGCTCTCGCTGCGCAGCATTAGCAGCGCGGTAAAGCTACCCAGGCTCATCGCGACGTAGATGAAGAGATAGACCAGCATCGCGCTCGCCCCCGCAGCGTTTGCGACTGCAAGGCCGAGCAGGATGAAGCCGATATTGTTGATTGAGGAATAGGCGAGCAATCGTTTGAGGTTTTGCTGCCCAATGGCCCCAAGCGCGCCGAAAATGATCGAGGCAAGGGCTGTGAACATGACGATCTGCCGCCATGCTTCAACCTGGCTGCCGAAGACGTCGAACACCACCCGCGCGGTTAGCGCTACAGCCGCGACCTTGGGCGCGGTGGCGAAGAACGCGGTGACCGGCGTCGGCGCGCCTTCGTAGACGTCGGGCGTCCACATATGGAACGGCACCGCGGCGATCTTGAACGCGAGGCCAGCCATCACAAAGATCAACCCGAACAGCGCGCCCGTGCCCAGCTCTCCTGAAAGCCCTTCACGCACGCCTGCAAAACTGGTCTCTCCCGTGAAGCCATACAGCAAGCTCATGCCATAAAGCAGGATGCCTGAGGCCAGCGCGCCGAGGACGAAGTATTTGAGCCCTGCTTCGGCAGAACGCGAATCTTCGCGCAGGATCGAGGCCAGCACGTAAGCGGCAAGGCTGTTGAGTTCGAGCCCGAGATACAGCGCCATGAAATCATTGGCAGAGACCATGATGCTCATGCCGAGCGCTGCGAACAGGATCAGCACGGAATACTCCGCGCGCATCCCACGCTCTGGCCCGGCCGCTTCGGAATTAAAAAAACCGGGCGCGATGAGCAGGCAGCCAATCGCCGCCAGATAGATCAGCGCCTTGGCGAACAGCGCGAAGCTATCGACTTTGAGAAGTTCGCCGAACGCAAGCGTATCAGGCCCGGTCACCGCGCCATGCAAGCCGGGGACCAGCTGAAGCCCTGCGCCAAAGAAGATCAGAGCCGCGACATAGGCCATGGCGGTCGCTGCCTTGTCGCCCATCCATGCAGCGACCAGCAGAAGCACCAGCCCTCCAGCGGTGAGTTGCAGCTCAGGCGAAAACAGAATGAAGGAGGCGAGATCCATTAGTGTGCGCCATCCTTCTCGTGGCTGTCATGGGCGATGGCGTTGGCGGCTTCCTCGCGCGGGGTGCCAACGGTCAGTTGGCTGTCGCTGGCAGGCCGGGCCGACGCGATCCGCGCATCGAGCGCGGCGATGTCAGCACGCATCGGGGCAAGGAAGCTTTCAGGGTAGACCCCCATCCACATCACCACTGCCGCAATCGGCGCGAGCATCACCCATTCGCGCATTGTGATGTCGCCCATCGCCTGCGCGTCTTCGTTTTTTTCAGGGCCAAAGGCGACCCGGCGATAGAGATACAGCATGTAAGCCGCACCAAGAATGATGCCGGTTGTGCAGACCAGCGCGACCGTGGTGGAGACCTGATAGATGCCTGCGAGCGAGAGGAATTCACCGACAAACCCGCTCGTGCCCGGCAAGCCAATGCTCGCCATGGTGAACAGCAGGAAGAACACCGCGTAATACGGCATATTGTTGCTGAGCGCGCCGTAACGCTCAATCTCGCGGGTGTGCAGTCGGTCGTAAATCACGCCCACGCACAGGAACAGCGCGCCTGAGACCAGCCCGTGGCTCAGCATGATAATCACCGCGCCTTCAATGCCCTGCACGTTGAAGGCAAACAGCCCCACCGTCACAATCGCCATATGCGCGACGGAGGAATAGGCGATGAGCTTCTTCATATCGTGCTGCACCAGCGCGACGAGCGAGGTGTAGACTACCGCCACCATCGACAACGCAAACACCAGCCACGCCAAATCAGCGCTCGCCTGCGGGAACATCGGCAGGCTGAACCGGATAAAGCCGTATCCGCCCAGCTTCAGCAGCACGCCTGCAAGGATGACAGAGCCCGCAGTGGGTGCCTGAACGTGCGCATCGGGCAGCCAGGTGTGGAATGGCCACATCGGCACTTTCACCGCAAAGCTCGCGAAGAACGCCAGCCACAGCCAGAACTGCGCTGAGATCGGGAAATCGTACTGCATCAGCGTCGGGATGTCCGAAGTCCCAGCGGTGGCCACCATCCAGAACATCGCGATCAGCATCAG
Organism: Pseudomonadota bacterium; assembly: GCA_039815245.1. Lineage (GTDB taxonomy): Bacteria > Pseudomonadota > Alphaproteobacteria > Sphingomonadales > Sphingomonadaceae > Erythrobacter. Next base: position 482,797 of record JBCBZR010000001.1, read on the forward strand.
AACCGATCCGAACAGCGTGTAGAGGAAGAACTTGTAGCTAGCGTAGATGCGGTTGTCCCCGCCCCAAACACCGATGATGAGATACATCGGGATAAGGCTCGCCTCGAAGAAGATGTAGAACAGGAAGATATCCTGCGCTGCGAACACGCCGATCATCAGCAATTCCATGAAGAGGAATGCCGCCATGTATTCGCCAACGCGCTTGGTGATCGCGCCCCAGCTTGCCAGAATGCAGATCGGCATAAGGAAAACACTGAGCATGATCAGCATCAGCGCGATGCCATCAATGCCGAGCGCATAGGCAAAGCCGTCAAACAGCTCGGCGCGCTCGGTAAACTGCCATTGCGGCCCGCCAACTTCATAATTGGCCCACAGCGCAATGCCGAGCGCCAGCGTTACCAGCGTGGCAGCCAGCGCCGTCCAGCGCGCACCCTCATCGCTGAGGAAAAGGGATGCCAACGCGCCCAGCAAGGGGACACACAGCATGATCGAGAGAATGGGAAAGCCGTCCATTGCCCTTCAAGCGCCCCTAAAGCAGCGCATATGTCGTCGCCGCGATCAGGCCCAGCAGCATGATCAAAGCGTAGGTGTAGAGATAGCCCGACTGGATCGTCTTGGCGGCGATGGAGCCACGCTCAACCACCCAGGCGATCCCGTTGGGGCCGAAGCGGTCAATCGTGCCGATATCGCCGAGTTTCCAGAACTGGCGGCCAAACCTGAAGGCAGGCTTTACGAAGATGGCGTTGTAGAGCTCGTCAAAATACCATTTGCGGAACACGAACTGGTGCAGCGCGCCAAAGGTGGCGACGAACTTTGCCGGAATGTCAGGCTTGGCGATGTAAGCGAGATAGGCGCCGCCAAGGCCCAGCAGCATGACGACCAGCGCGGAATACTTCACCCAATAGGGAACCTCGTGCATCGCGTGGATCAGGTTCTCATTGTAGAAAATTGAGCCATCCCAGAACGCCGCGCTGTCAAGGAAGGCGGGCGCAAAGACCTGCCCGGCTGCAACTGCACCCACGGTCAGCAGGGCAAGCGGCACCCACATCACCCAAGGGCTTTCATGCGGATGGTAGCCACCGGTCGTGTCTGCGCCTGCCTCCTCGGGTGTTTTGTGGACCGAGTGTTGGATATGCTCGCTTTCGATCCAGCGCGGCGTGCCCCAGAAGGTGAGGAACATGAGCCGCCAGCTGTAAAAGCTCGTCAGCAGCGCCGCGATCACGCCCGCCCAGAACGCCATGGTTCCAGCGCCCGTCCCGCGCGCATAGGCGACCTCGATGATGGCATCTTTCGACCAGAAGCCAGCAAAGCCGATGTCGAGATGATAAACGCCCAGCCCCGTGATCGCGAGCGTGCCCGCCATCATCGTCCAGAAGGTGATCGGGATCGCCTTCCTCAGCCCCCCGTAATAGCGCATGTCCTGCTCATGATGCATCGCATGGATGACCGAGCCTGCGCCAAGGAACAGCAGCGCTTTAAAGAAAGCGTGGGTGAACAGGTGGAACATCGCCGCGCCATACGCTCCAACGCCGGCGGCGAAGAACATGTAGCCCAGCTGCGAACAGGTGGAGTAAGCGATCACCCGCTTGATGTCCCATTGCGTCGTGCCGATGGTGGCGGCGAAGAAACAGGTCGCCGCGCCCACGATGGTGACGATGAACAGCGCCGTCGGAGCCGCCTCAAACATCGGTGACAGGCGGCAGACCATGAATACGCCCGCAGTGACCATGGTCGCCGCGTGGATCAGGGCGGAGACAGGCGTTGGCCCTTCCATCGCGTCGGGCAGCCAGGTGTGCAGGCCAAGCTGCGCTGATTTGCCCATCGCACCGATGAACAGCAGGATGCACAGAATATCCATCGTCTGCCAGCGCGCGCCCAGAAAGCCGATGGTCGCCCCGCTCATGCCGGGGGCAGCCTCAAGGATGGCGGGGATCGACGTGGTGCCAAACACCAGAAACGTGCCGAAAATGCCGAGCATAAAGCCAAGATCGCCAACCCGGTTCACCACAAACGCCTTGATCGCTGCCGCGCCTGCGCTGGGCTTGTGATACCAGAACCCGATCAGCAGGTAAGACGCGAGGCCCACCCCTTCCCATCCGAAGAACATCTGGACGAGGTTGTCCGCCGTCACCAGCATCAGCATCGCAAAGGTGAAAAGCGAGAGATAGGCGAAGAAGCGCGGCTGCGACGGGTCTTCCTCCATATAGCCCCAACTATACAGGTGGACGAGCGCAGAGACGCTGGTGATCACGACCAGCATCACCGCTGTCAGCGTATCAACCCGCAAGGCCCAATCAAACGACATATCGCCCGAGCGCACCCATTGCAGCACAGGCACCACTTCGGCGCTGGCAGTGCCGGTCAGGAAGCCGAGAAAGATCGGCCAACTGAGCGCTGCGGCGAGGAACAGCCCGCCTGTGGTCACCAATTTCGCACCCGTATTGCCCAGCGCGCGGTTGCCGAACCCGGCCACCAATGCAGCGATCAGCGGCGCGAAGACGATGATGAGGATCGAGTTCATCGCTGGCCCCTCACCCCTTCATCCGGTTGACATCATCAACCGCAATCGTACCGCGGCCACGGAAGTAAATGACCAGAATCGCAAGCCCGATCGCCGCTTCGCCGGCCGCAACGGTCAGCACCAGCATCGCAAAGACCTGCCCCACCATGTCCTGCATAAACGCGCTAAACGCGACGAGGTTGATGTTCACTGCCAGCAGGATCAGCTCCACCGCCATCAGGATGACGATCACATTCTTGCGGTTAAGAAAGATGCCCAAGACGCCCAGCACAAACAGGATGGCGCCCACGGTCAGGTAATGCTCGATGCCGATGGTCATAGCTCGACCCCCTCGCCGATGGTCGGCTGCTTCATCACGGTCGCCTCTTCCGGGCGGCGGCTGATCTGCTTGCCGATATCCTGCCGCCCGCGCGCGCCCGGCTTGGGCTCGCGGTGGGTGAGGACAATCGCACCGATCATCGCGACCAGCAAGATGATCCCCGCGATCTCAAACAGAATGATATAGCGCCCGTAAAGCAGCGCGCCGATGGCTTCGATATTGCTCTTGGTCGGCGAGATAACGGTCGCCCCGCCACCTTCGCCAAGCGTGATCCCGCCCGCGCCATAGGCGCCTAGCGCCAGCACCAGCTCAGCCAGCAGAATAGCGGCCACCGCCAGGCCGAGTGGGAAATTCTTGATAAACCCAGCCCGCATGGCAGCAAAATCAATGTCGAGCATCATGACGACAAACAGGAACAGCACCGCCACCGCGCCGACATAGACGATGACGAGCAGCATCGCGATGAACTCGGCATTCAGAAGCACCATCAGCCCCGCCGCGTTGAAGAACGCAAGGATCAGCCACAGGACCGAATGCACCGGGTTGCGCGCCATGATGACCATCACAGCGCTCGCAATCACAATGCTCGCAAAAAGGTAGAAGGCGATTGCCTGTATCATGATGATGTGAGCCGCCCGTCATCCCCGCGCCAGCGAGGCCCCAGAGCCGCGATGTGATCCCTTGTTATCCCTCGAACCCGATTGCGCAGTTCGCACCACACGAACCGGATTCGCTTATCCCTGTTTCGTCCTGCGCACGCCTCTAGCGATAGGGCGCATCCGCTTCAAGATTGGCCGCAATGGCCCGTTCCCATTTGTCACCATTCGCGAGCAGTTTGGCCTTGTCGTAAAGCAGCTCTTCGCGCGTTTCGGTGGCGTATTCGAAGTTTGGCCCTTCCACGATGGCGTCCACCGGGCAGGCCTCCTGACAAAAGCCGCAATAGATGCACTTCGTCATGTCGATGTCATAGCGCGTGGTGCGGCGGCTGCCATCTTCGCGCGGCTCGCTCTCAATCGTGATCGCCTGCGCCGGGCAGACCGCCTCGCACAATTTGCACGCGATGCAGCGCTCTTCGCCGTTAGGGTAACGACGCAGCGCGTGCTCCCCGCGAAAACGCGGGGATAGCGGCGACTTTTCGAAGGGGTAATTGATCGTCACCTTAGGCTTGAAGAAATACTTCAAGGTCAGCGCGTGCGCCTTGAGAAATTCCCACAGGGTGAACGATTTGAGGAGCTGGGTTGCTGTGCTCATTTGATGTGCTCTCGGTTGATCCCTTTGTGCCTTGACTAGAACAGCGCGTACTGCGCGCCAAAACGCCCGGTTGCCATGGCCCAGAAACTACAAAGCGCCACAAACAGCAGGCTCATCGGCAGAAACACCTTCCAGCCAAGCCGCATCAGCTGATCATAGCGATACCGGGGCACGGTCGCCCAGATCCAGCTGAACATGAAGAAGAACATGAAGGTCTTGAGCAGGAACCACACAATCCCCGGAACATAATACAGCGGCGCCCACTCAACAGGCGGCAGCCATCCGCCCATGAACAGGATCGTGCAAAGCGAGCACATCAGCAGGATGTTGGCGTATTCGCCCAGCCAGAACAGCGCGAAGGCCATGCTCGAATATTCGGTCTGATACCCAGCGACGAGCTCGGACTCGGCTTCAGTCAGGTCGAAAGGTGCGCGTGCGGTCTCTGCCAAGGCCGAGATGAAGAACACAACGAACATCGGGAACAGCAGTGGGTGCACGAAATGCGCGTTGATGACGCCAAGGCCAAATCCCTTCTGCGCCAACACAATCTCGCTCATATTGAACGAGCCCACGAACAGCACCACGCACACCAGCACAAAGCCGATGGACACCTCGTAAGAGATCATCTGCGCCGCTGCACGCATGGCGGAGAAGAACGGGTATTTCGAATTAGACGCCCACCCGCTCATGACCACGCCGTAAACACCGAGCGAAGAGATCGCGAGGATGTAGAGCAGGCCGACATTGATGTCTGACACCACGCCGCCATCCCAGAACGGAATCACCGCCCACGCAGCGAGCGCCACGGTAAAGGTAATGATCGGCGCGAGCAGGAAGATGCCCTTGTTCGCGGCGCTGGGAATAATCGTCTCTTGCAGGAAGACCTTAAGGCCATCCGCAAAACTCTGGAGCAAGCCAAACGGCCCCACGACGTTCGGCCCCCGGCGCAGCATGATCGCGCCCAGCACCTTACGGTCGACATAGATCACCATGGCCACTGCCAACATGACGAGCAGCGAAATGACCACAATCGCAGTGATCGTGCCGATGGCCCAGGCCCATTCGTACGGCAGACCAAGCGATTCAAATAACGCAGTCATTCCGCCGCCTCCTTGATCTCGTCCGCATGGAGCAATTCGGCTGAGCATTGCTGCATCACGTGGCTCGCGCGCGCGATCGGGTTTGTGAGGTAGAAGTCAGCGATCGGATAGGCGCTGATCTCGCCTTCCGCCTTGGCGCTGGTGTCCGCCTTGGGCAGCGCGCCGTAATCGGCCAGCGCCTCTTCGCCCAGCGCCGGTACGTCAGCGATCATCGCCGATTGCAGCTGTTCAAAACTGTCAAAGCCAACGCTCACACCCAAAGCATCCGCCAGCGCCCGCAGGATCGTCCAGTCCTCGCGCGCATCGCCCGGCGCAAACACCGCCTTTTCAGCGAATTGCACGCGCCCCTCGGTGTTGACGTAAGTCCCGTCCTTTTCGGCGTAGGAGGCCGCGGGCAGGATCACATCCGCCGCGTGCGCGCCTTTGTCGCCGTGGTGGCCGATATAGACCTTGAGGCTGTCAGCGAAGGGCGCGAAATCCATCTCATCCGCGCCGAGGCTAAAGACCACCTTCGGCTTGGCCGCTGCGATTTCGGCCATACCGCCGGGCACGGTGAAGTCGAGCATCAGCGAGCCCATGCGCGCCGCGCTCATATGCAGCACGTTGAAACCGTTCCAATCGTCTTTCACGAGATCAAACTTGTCGATCAGCTTGAGCGCCGGTGCGAGCGCGCCGTTGGCCAAAGCCGCTCCGCCAAGGATAACCGCCGGGCGCTCAGCGGCTTTCATCGCATCGCCCAAAGACTTAGGAATGCGGTTCAGGACCTTGAGGTCTTCGCCCAAAAATTCAGCCGGATAGGTCGTCTCCCATTCCGGCCCGATCACAAACACCTTTGCACCGGCCTTGGCAGCCTTGCGAAGGCGTGGATTCACCAGCGGCGCTTCCCAGCGCACGTGGCTGCCGATGATCAGAATCGCGTCCGCTGTCTCAATCCCGGCGAGCGTAGAGTTGAAATTGACCGCCGCGATGTTCGAGACATCGTAGGTCATGCCCGTCTGGCGCGCTTCAAACAGATCGCTGCCGCAGGCTTTCAGCAGCGTCTTGGCGGCAAACATGGTCTCGCAATCGACCAGATCGCCAGCGACCGCTGCGATGCTCGATTTGTCTGAGCCAAGCGCACCCGCAATCGTGCCAAACGCCTCGTTCCAATTGGACGCGGTGAGGTTGCCGTCCTTACGCACAAACACCTTGTCGAGCCGCCGCTTGGACAGGCCATCGACCTGATAGCGCGCTTTGTCGGAGAGCCATTCCTCGTTCACATCGTCGTTCACACGCGGCAACGCGCGCATGACTTCGCGGCCCTTTGAGTGCAGCGAGATATTCGCGCCTACCGCATCGGACACATCGATGCTCAGCGTGCGCTTCAACTCCCACGGCCGCGCTTCGAAAGCGTAGGGCCGCGAGGTCAGCGCGCCGACCGGGCACAGATCGATCACATTGGCGCTGAGTTCATGCGCCGCCGCCTGCTCCAGATAGGTCGTGATCTGCATGTCCTCGCCGCGATACAGCGCGCCGATTTCGTCAACGCCGGCCACTTCCTCAGAAAAGCGCACGCAGCGTGTGCAGTGGATGCAGCGGGTCATCACCGTTTTGATCAGCGGACCCATATATTTCTCGGTGACCGCGCGGCGATGCTCCTGCGTGCGGCTGACACCGCGCCCATAAGTCATCGACTGGTCCTGCAAATCGCACTCGCCGCCCTGGTCGCAAATCGGGCAATCGAGCGGGTGGTTGATCAGGAGAAACTCCATCACCCCTTCGCGCGCTTTCTTGACCATCGGCGTATCGGTGCGAATCTCCTGACCCTCGCCCGCTGGCAGAGCGCAGCTCGCCTGCGGCTTGGGCGGCCCAGGTTTCACCTCGACCAGACACATGCGGCAATTGCCCGCAATAGAGAGGCGTTCGTGGTAGCAGAAACGCGGGATTTCCTTGCCCGCAAGCTCGCACGCCTGAAGGACAGTCGCGCCCGCCGGGACTTCGATCTCTTCGCCGTCTACGGTGACTTTAGGCATCTTCTTGATCCTCGGCCTGATCTGGAACAACTAAAGTTCCGTCAGACGAAACGGTCTTACAATCGAGCGAAACTTTAGGGTTTGAGCTTTCGATCTCGGTCGCTTTTCCAAAGCCAGCGCTCATACCAAGGACAACATCACCTTCGCGTGCCACGCAGTGGAATGTTTCGGGCTCAAACGTGTCCGGTCCGACGACAGAAGGACGTTGTGCCTCAAGAGCAGCCCGAACCTTCTTCGGCTTGAAGCTCGGCGGCTTGTCTTTGCCTTCCGGCGTGAGAGCCTCTTTACAGGCCGCTTGCAGACGGAGTTGCAGATTTGCGTCTAGGTTATCGGCTTCCATAAATCGCCCTTTGACAGGCGCGGTGTTGAGCCATTTGTTTGCTGTGGTGGGGACCATCTGCCAGAGGCAAGCAGCCCACGCGTCATCTTTCTTGCCTGCTATTGCTGGTTGGGCTGAAAGCCCGGCAATTATCACAGCACCGAAAATCAAGCAGATACGAATCACTCCGCCGCCTCCGCGAATTGCGCGTTGTGCTCTTCGATTCGGCGCTCAAGTTCGGGGCGGAAATGGCGGATAAGGCCCTGGATCGGCCACGCCGCTGCATCGCCCAGCGCGCAGATCGTGTGGCCTTCCACCTGCTTCGTAACCTCTTGCAGCATGTCGATCTCTTCGATCGCCGCATCTCCGGTGCGCAGCCGCTCCATCATGCGCCACATCCATCCGGTGCCCTCGCGGCATGGCGTGCACTGGCCGCAGCTTTCGTGCTTGTAGAAATAAGAGAGCCGGCTGATCGCGCGCACGATATCGGTGGACTTGTCCATCACGATCACGGCAGCGGTGCCCAGCCCTGAGCCCAATTCCTTGAGCCCGTCAAAATCCATATGCGCGTGGCGGATTTGCTCGGCAGGGACGAGCGGTACGGACGAGCCGCCGGGTATCACCGCGAGCAGATTGTCCCACCCGCCGCGAATGCCGCCGCAATGCTTTTCAATCAGCTCTTCAAAGGTGATCCCCATCTCTTCCTCGACCACACAAGGCTGCTCGACATGGCCGCTGATCTGGAACAGCTTGGTGCCTGAATTGTTCTCGCGCCCGAAGCTTTTGAACCAGTCCGCCCCGCGCCGCAGGATAGTCGGCACGACCGCGATGCTCTCGACATTGTTGACCGTGGTCGGGCAGCCATACAGGCCTGCGCCTGCCGGGAACGGGGGCTTGAGGCGCGGCTGGCCCTTTTTGCCTTCAAGGCTTTCAATCATCGCGGTTTCTTCGCCGCAGATATAAGCGCCTGCGCCGCGGTGCATGAAGACGTCGAAGTCGTAGCCCGTGCCGCTCGCGTTCTTGCCGATCAACCCGGCCTCATAGGCCTGATCAATGGCAGCCTGTAGCGTCTCGGCCTCGCGGATATATTCGCCGCGAATGTAGATGTAAGCCGCCCGCGCGCGCATTGCGAACCCTGCGATCAGCGCGCCTTCAACGAGCTTGTGCGGATCATGGCGCAAGATTTCGCGGTCCTTGCAAGAGCCGGGCTCGGATTCGTCGGCGTTGATAACGAGGAAGCTTGGCCGACCATCGCGCGAGGATTTGGGCATGAACGACCATTTGAGCCCCGTGGGGAAGCCCGCCCCGCCGCGTCCGCGCAGGCCGCTCGCCTTCATCTCTTCGATGATTACGTCATTGCCGCGTTCGATCAGGGCCTTGGTGTTATCCCAGTCCCCGCGCGCCTGCGCTGCCTTGAGGCCCCAGTCCTGGAAGCCATAGACATTTGTGAAGATGCGGTCCTTATCCGCGAGCATCGTTCGATCCCTTATTTTTCAGAGACTTGATCCGGACAAGCGCGAGCACTTGCAGCACCAGCCCAATCGCCATGAACACGACGCCCATCGGCGTCGCGCCGGTCGCAGCGATATACGCCCCGGCACCAAAATTGATGAGCCCGCCCATGGCGAGCGCGACTACGCCTCCGTCCATCAGGCCAGCCCTCCGTTCACCGCCCAGAACGCTGCGCCAAGAATGAGCACAACTGCGCCGATGCGGATCAGACCCATGAGAATCTTCCAAGCGACAAACAGCAGCCCGAGCGCAATGATGATCGTGAGGACGTCCATCAGTCGGCCCACTCGCTGCGATAATCATGGTTGGCGTCGACCATCTGCTTAAGCGTTGTGACGCCGCCCTTGGGCTCGGACGTATGCCGCCCCGGCTCCTGCGTGCCCGTCTTGGGCTGCTCACCAGCGGCCAGCGCATCGAGAACAGCGTCGAGGCGTTCAGGCGTCAGGTCTTCGTAATTGTCATCATTGATCTGGACCATCGGCGCGGTGGCGCAATTGCCCATGCATTCGACTTCGGTGAGGGTCCACAGGCCATCTTCGGAGACCTTGCCGAATTCCATTCCACGTTTCTTGCAGGCGCTGATGATATCGTCGCTCCCACGCAACATGCACGGCGTCGTGCCGCAGACTTGCACGTGGTATTTGCCGACCGGCTTCATGTTGTACATGAAATAGAAGGTCGCGACTTCGAGCACGCGGATGGCGGGCATATCGAGATAATCGCCGATATATTCGATCACCGGCATGGGCAGCCAGCCCTGCGTATCAGTCTCAGCGCCAACCTGACGTTGCGCGAGATCAAGCAGCGCCATCACCGCTGATTTCTGGCGTCCATCGGGGTATTTGGCGATCTCGCGATTGGCCTTTTTCTTGTTCTCTTTCGTCCATTCGAAGGAGCCCCAACGCGCGCGCAGTTCAGGCGTATCGGGTGCGGGGGTACGGTCAGCCATCGTCCGATGCTCCAAACTTGTGCCGTGTGGGCCTAACGTCGGCCAGATAATCTACCCGCACCAACTTCGAATCCTTAAACTTGTAACTCACCAGCTTGTGAGGGAACTCGGGATGAAAGACAGTATTTTGCCGATAGGGGAACCAAAACTCGTGAACCAAGATCCGACCACCGCTTTGGATGAAATAAGCTTCACGGCTCATGCTTGTCCGTTCCACCCTGTTCTCCACCGCCATAGCATTGAGCCATCCGAGCCATTCTTCGCGCGTGTCGAATCGCTGATCTCCCTCAAAGAAGACCTCGACGTCTGCCGCGACAATTTTCCTTAAGCGATCAAGTTTTTGCTCTGGAAATCGCTGGGGCAATGCGGAGAAGAACTCGTCGTAGAATGCCTTCTCGGCGGGCGCGAGCGGTGGTGGAGGCGCTGCACTTGCCGGAACGGTAGAGGTCGCAAGTAAAAGAAGAGCAAGAATGGATCTCACCGGTCACACTCCCCAAACACCACGTCGATCGCGCCCAGAATGGCGGTCGCGTCGGGCAGCATGTGGCCTTGGCTCATCATCTCCATCGCTTGTAGGTGCGAGAAAGCCGTGGGGCGGATTTTGCAGCGGTAGGGCTTGTTCGTGCCATCGCTGACGAGGTAGACGCCGAATTCGCCCTTGGGGCTTTCCGTCGCGACGTAGACCTCGCCCTCGGGCACGTGGAAGCCTTCGGTGTAGAGCTTGAAGTGGTGGATCAGGCTTTCCATGGACTGCTTCATCTCGCCGCGCTTGGGCGGGGAAACCTTGCCATCAGTGCTCGCGACCGGGCCACTCGGCATATCGCGCAGGCACTGCTTGATGATCTTGGCGCTCTCGCGGACCTCTTTGACGCGCACCATGAAGCGGTCGTAGCAGTCCGAATTGGTGCCGACCGGAATGTCGAACTCCATGCGGTCATAGACATCGTAAGGCTGCGATTTGCGCAGGTCCCACGGAATGCCCGCCGCGCGGATCATCGGGCCTGAGAAGCCCCACGCCACCGCATCATCGCGGCTCACCACGGCGATATCGACATTGCGCTGCTTAAAGATGCGATTGTCCATCACAAGGCTCATCGCGTCGTCGAACAACTGGAAAAAGCGGTTGTCGAGCCAGTCGCCGATATCCACCAGCAGCTTTTCCGGCACGTCCTGATGCACACCGCCGGGGCGAAACCAGGCGGAGTGCATCCGCGCACCGCTCGCCCGCTCAAAGAAAGTCAGGCAATCCTCGCGCAGGTCCATGATCCAAAGGTTCGGCGTAAACGCGCCCACATCAAGCACGTGCGCGCCCATGTTGAGCATGTGGTTGCAGATGCGGGTCAACTCAGCAAACAGCACCCGCAGATATTGCGCGCGCTCAGGCACTTCGAGATCGAGCAGCTTCTCAATCGCGAGCACGTAGGAATGTTCCTGACACAGCGGTGAGCAGTAATCCAAGCGATCAAAATAGGGCAGCGCCTGCAAATAGGTCTTCTGCTCAATCAGCTTTTCGGTGCCGCGGTGCAGCAGGCCGACATGCGGATCGACGCGCTCGATCACCTCGCCGTCCAGCTCCATCACCATGCGCAAAACGCCGTGCGCGGCCGGGTGCTGGGGGCCGAAATTGATCGTGTAATTGGTGATGACTTCGCCGTCAGTGGTGGGCGCCTGGTCGATCTGCATCCCCATTATTCGCCCTCCTCTATTTCAACTTCGATCATATTTGGCGGCACCGCGTCGGTGCCTTCGGCAGCGTTTTCCTCAGCATTCGGCCCAGCGCCGGTATCCGCAGGCTTTTCGGTAACTTTGGGCTTGTCCACTTGCGGGGCGCCGTCTGCCTTCTCATCGCCGGGCAGCACATAGTCCGAGCCCTCCCATGGCGAGAGGAAATCGAAAGTGCGCATGTCCTGCGCCAGCTCAACCGGCTCATACACAACGCGCTTTTCATCCTCGGAATAACGCAATTCGGTGTAGCCCGTCATCGGGAAATCCTTGCGGAATGGGTGCCCTTCAAAGCCATAATCGGTAAGGATGCGGCGCAGGTCCGGATTGCCCGCAAAGGTCACGCCGAACATGTCGAACACTTCGCGCTCCAGCCACCCGGCATTGGGCCACAGCGTGGTTACGGTCGGAACCGGCGTCGCCTCATCGGTCGAACATTTGACCATGATGCGGTGGTTCTTGGTCAGCGAGAGCAGCATATAGACGATTTCAAAACGCTCAGGCCGATCCGGATAATCCGCTCCCGCAATTTCCATCATCTGCTGATATTCGTGGTCATCGCGCAAAGTGCGCAGGACGGTTTCGATATGATCGCGCTTAACGGTCAGCGTGATCTCACCGAAAGCTTCATGCGCGCTATCGAGCCAGACGCTGACAGCGCCGCACAGCGTATCAAGCACGCCGTCGTTCGAAGCATATTTGGGGGCGGAGTGTGCGACCATCGCGCCTTACCTCTCAATCGTCCCGACGCGGCGGATTTTCCGCTGCAATTGCATCACGCCGTACAGCAGCGCTTCAGCGGTCGGAGGGCAACCGGGCACATAGATATCGACCGGTACAATCCGATCACAGCCGCGCACCACCGAGTAGCTGTAATGATAATAGCCACCACCATTAGCGCAGCTCCCCATGCTGATCACGTATTTGGGGTCTGACATCTGGTCATAGACTTTGCGCAGGGCCGGAGCCATTTTGTTGCAGAGCGTACCCGCCACGATCATCAGATCCGACTGCCGCGGGGAAGCGCGCGGGGCCGCGCCAAAGCGCTCCATATCATAGCGCGGCATGTTCACATGGATCATTTCCACCGCACAGCAGGCAAGGCCAAATGTCATCCACCACAGCGATCCCGTCCGCGCCCAGTTGAACACGTCCTCGGTGGAGGTGACGAGGAAACCCTTGTCGTTCACTTCGGTTTGGAGCGCGTTGAAATACTCCGCGTCCGGCTGCTTGACTTCGCCGCCTTTTGCGGTCGGCATCAGCTCAGCCGCCTGCGCAGCGTTAAGCGGCGCGGTCGGCGGCGTGATGATTGTGTTGTTGGAGGCGCTCATTCCCAGTCCAGAGCTCCCTTCTTCCACTCATAAGTGAGGCCGATGGCCAGAATGCCGAGAAACACCATCATGCCGCCCCAGCCTACCCAGCCCGTTTCACCCAGGCTCACCGCCCAAGGAAACAGGAACGCCGCTTCCAAATCAAAGATGATGAAGCTGATCGCGACTAGATAGAACCGCACGTCAAACTGACTGCGCGCATCCTCAAACGCGGGAAATCCGCATTCATACTCAGAAAGCTTTTCCGCATCGGGGTTATGCGTACCAGTGAGGCGCGAGACGCCCATCGGCAGAAACACGAAAAGCACCGACAGCGCGAGCGCGATGAAGATGAATAACAGTATCGGAAGATACTGGCTGAGGTCGATCACAGCGATGTCCAAGCTAATTAATCCCGCGTCCCACCTAGGCCTGTCGCTGGCGCGGCGCAAGGGCAGGACTCGGGCAAAACTGCGTATGACACTTGCGTGAAAGCGAACAGTCAGCGCACTCGCGAACCAGTTTCGCGCAAGACCTTATTTCATCTGGTTCGCCGCTGCCTTCACCGTTGCCTTGCCATAAGGCGGCTTGAACCCGCCTAGCTTGGCAATGTCGATCTTGGACTGGTGGTAAATCGCGCGCGCGTGGCTGAATTCACGAAAGCCCTCAATCGCGTGATAGCTGCCCATGCCAGAGGGGCCGACCCCACCAAATGGAAGGTCTTCCATCGAGACATGGAAGATCACATCATTGGTCGTAACCCCGCCAGAGATCGTGCGGGTAAGGATGCGCTCCTGCTCTTTAGTGTCCTCGCCAAAGTAATACAGGCCGAGCGGGCGATCATGCTCGTTCACATAGTCCACCGCCTGATCGACCGCTTTGTAAGTCATCACCGGCAGCAATGGGCCGAAGATTTCCTCCTGCATCACCTTCATCTCGTCATGGACGTTCTTGATGATGTTGAGCGGCATCTTGCGCTGGTTGGCGTTGCTGAAATCCTCGCCCCCAGGGTTCACTTCGATCACCTCCGCGCCTTTCTCGCGCGCATCGTCGACCAGACCCTGGAGCCGCTCAAAATGCCGGTCAGAGACAATCGAGGCGTAATCATCATTGTCCAGCAGTTTCGGATACATCGCGGAGACGCCATTGGCGACGCCGGCAATTGCTTCGTCCTGCTTGTCTTCAGGCACATACATGTAATCGGGCGCGAGGCAGATCTGCCCTGCGTTCATCATCTTGCCCAACGCGATCCGCTCGCCCGCCTTCGCATAATCAGCACTGGCGCCCATGATGACCGGCGACTTGCCGCCCAGCTCCAGCGTGACCGGCACAAGGTTCTTGGCCGCTGCCTGCATCACCAGACGCCCGGTCGGGGTAGAGCCGGTGAAGACCAGATGATCGAAGGGAAGCTCTGAAAACGCGGCGGCGACTTCCGGCCCGCCGGTCACAACCGCCACTTCATCACGGGTGAAATACTCGTCCACCAATTCCGCCATCAGCATGCTGGTGCGCTCAGTAAACTCGCTAGGCTTGATCATCGCCCGGTTGCCCGCCGCGAGCACTTGCATCAGTGGGCCGAACGCGAGCTGCACCGGGAAATTCCACGGCGAAAGAATGCCGATCACGCCCTTGGGCTCATAGCGCACCTCCGCCTTGGCCCCGAGCAGCCCGAGCGGAAATTGCACCGGGCGCTTTTCACCCTTGGCCCATTTGTCGAGGTTCTTGAGCGCATGTTTGCCCGCGGCGACTGTCGCGGCGATATCTGTGATCATGCTTTGCGCTTCGGAACGGCTGCCGAAATCGGCGTTCATCGCCTTGCTCAGCGCTTCGCCATGCTCTTTGACCAGCGCCATGGCGCGTTTGATGCGGTCCTTGCGCACCGCCAGTGTCTCAGGCCGCGACGCGGTAAAGGCACTGCGCTGAAGGGTCAGCAGGCTTTCAAGGTCTTCGCGCCGATCATCCGCCATCGTACAGTCTCCCGCTTGGTACGTTTTGATTTGCCATCTTTGTCGCGCAAAGGACGGCTGCGCGCAAGGGCGCAGCGTTGAAGGGCTACGACCATTGTTGAAGGCGCGCATTGGCAGCGCTCATGGTAATTGCACCGCGCACGGCGCAGCCCTACATATCCGCGCGAAGAACATGTCTTACCAGAAGGGATCACTATCATGAGCCAGTTCGCCGAAGACCCGATTGTCATTCTCTCCTACGCGCGCACGCCAATGGGCGGGATGCAGGGCGCGCTGGCTGATGTGTCCGCGACCGATCTGGGCGCGACTGCGGTAAAGGCCGCTGTTGAGCGCTCAGGCGTTGCAGGCGAGGATTTTGATCGCGCCTACATGGGCTGTGTGCTTCCTGCCGGGCTCGGCCAGGCCCCGGCGCGGCAGGCTGCGATCAAGGGCGGTCTTCCGCTTTCAGTGGAAGCCACCACGATTAACAAAGTGTGCGGCTCAGGCATGCAGACCGTCATCATGGGCGCCGAAGCGCTGTCCAGCGGGACGATCGACATGGTGGTCTCCGGCGGGATGGAGAGCATGACCAACGCGCCGTATCTGCTCAAAAAACATCGCTCGGGCGCGCGCCTAGGCCATGATACGAATTATGACCACATGTTCCTGGACGGGCTGGAAGACGCTTACGAGGAAGGCCGCGCGATGGGCACCTTTGCCCAGGACACGGCCGACACATATCAGATGACCCGCGAGGAGATGGACACTTACGCCATCGCATCACTGGAGCGCGCCAACGCCGCGATTGATAGCGGCGCGTTTGCCGATGAAGTGGTCCCGGTGACGGTGAAGACCCGCAAGGGCGATGTGGTGGTTGAGCATGACGAGCAGCCCGGCAAGGGTCGCCCGGACAAGATCCCGCAGCTGCGCGCCGCCTTCGCCAAAGACGGCACGATCACCGCGGCCACATCCAGCTCAATCTCGGACGGAGCCGCCGCGCTCGTCCTGACGCGCGAAAGCGTTGCGAAGGAAAAGGGCCTGACGCCCATTGCCCGACTGGTCGCCACGGCTGCCCACGCGCACGCTCCGGCAGATTTCACCACTGCGCCCATCCCGGCGATGCAAAAGGTGCTGGAGCGGGCCGGGTGGAGCGTTGATGATGTCGATCTGTTCGAAGTCAACGAAGCCTTTGCCTGCGTTGCTATGTTCGCAATGCGCGACCTTGGTATTGATCATGACAAGATCAATGTGAACGGCGGCGGCACGGCGCTGGGTCATCCTATCGGCGCAAGCGGCGCGCGTATTATCGTGACGCTGCTCAATGCGCTCAAAACGCAAGGCAAGTCCAAGGGCGTTGCCAGCTTGTGCATTGGCGGCGGCGAAGCCACGGCGGTCGCAGTCGAGATGGTGTGAGCGCCCCGAGCATTGCCCGCGCTGCCCTTGCAATAGCCCTATCCGCCGGGCTGACCGCGTGCGGGAGCGCCGATCTCGATGATCGCGCGCTCCCCTCGCCTGCTCCTGCGCAAGAACAGCCCATGGCTCCCGGTGTCTATGACATTGGCAGCGGGGTCGAAGCGTTGGCGCGGATTGACATCGCCGCGAACGGCACCTTCACCAATCTTGGCCCCGATGGCTCCACTATTGATGGCGGCACGTGGAGAAGCGAAGGCAATATGATCTGTTTCGATCTGGAAGGTGACGGCCCTAACCGCGAGGAGCGCTGCTGGCGCAATGGCCTGCCCGATGCAGACGGCTCTTTCCTCTCGCGCCGCGTCGGTGGGCCAGAGCATTATCTGGTGATCCCGGTTGAAGAGGCGAAAGCACCAGTCGTCTAGGTGCTGATCTAGCCCCCGCTCGCGACCAATTCCTCGTCTCCCCAAAGCCGGGCGGCTTCCACCCATCCGCTGCGTCCGCTCACATCAATCTCGCACCATGTCTCGCGGCAGCGCAGCAGGCTCGCAACCACGCCGGGCTGCGCGCGCCAGTTCACTTTCGCATTGGCCTGAGGCCCGGCGCGCAAAGTGGTAAGCCCCTCGCCGCTGACCATCACCATTCGCTTGCGCACCAATTGCGTGGACGCGATCCAGCCCTGCGTGCCTTCGGGATCGCGCACCAGATACCAGCCCTCGCGCTCGCGGATCACCATCATTGGCATTCCCTGTCGGCGATAGACCCAATCAATCGGGAAATCAGTGCTCGGCCCCACGCGCATGCGCGCCTCGTCATAGCGGACGGCGACCCAAAACGGTGGCTCGCGGCCCTGCGCGCTCAGGCCTTCCACAGCGAGCGAACCGCCAAAGACGGCGACCAGAATCAACCAGGCATTAAGTCGAAAAGCTTTCATCAACCATCTTGTAGCGAGGCTGGGCGCGGTTCTTCAAGGGCTCAACCCCGAAAGCGGCTTGACCCACCCGCCCCGCTGCCATTAGCCCGGCGTCCATGGCCACCAAACGCGCAATTCCGTCCTTCCCGAATGGCAAACCCCGCGTGGTGGTGACCCGCCATTTGATGCCGAGTGTCGAAGAGCGCATGAGCGAGCTGTTCGACACCGTGCTGAACCCGGCAGACACACCGATGAGCGCCGAGGCCTTGAGCGCGGCGATGCAGGATTGCGATGTGCTGGTGCCCACGGTCACGGACCGGATCACCGATGAGATGATTGCAGGGGCAGGCGATCGGTTGGGCCTGATCGCCAATTTCGGCGCGGGCACAGAGCATATCGCGCTGGCTGCTGCCGCTGATCGCCGCATTCTTGTCACCAACACGCCCGGCGTCTTTACTGACGACACAGCTGATATCGCCATGGCGATGATTTTGGGTGTGCCGCGCCGCATTCGCGAAGGAACGGCGCTGGTGCGCCGCGGAGAATGGACTGGTTGGGCGCCTTCCGGACTGCTCGGGCGTAAGCTGGGCGGCAAGGTGCTGGGGATTGTCGGTATGGGCCGGATCGGTCAGGCGGTCGCGCACCGCGCGCGCGCATTCGGCCTCGAAGTCGCCTATTACAACCGGCGGCGCCTACCTGATGCGGTGGAGACCATGCTGGGCGCGCGCTTTGTCGAGGATCTCGATACGCTGGCTGCGCAAGCCGATATTCTCACGCTGCACTGCCCGCTGACCGAAGAGACCCGCAACTGCATCGACGCCCGGCGCATCGGCCTGATGAAGCCTGACGCCAGCATCATCAACACAGCGCGCGGCGAATTGATTGATCAAGAGGCACTGATCGAAGCGTTGAATGCAGGCCATCTGGTCGGAGCCGGGCTCGACGTTTATCCGGATGAACCTGAGGTCGATCAGCGCTTGCTTGAGCATCCCAATGTCATGACGCTCCCGCATATTGGCAGCGCCACAGTCGAAGGTCGCGAGGCATCCGGGGAAAAGGTGATTGCCAACATCCGCTTTTGGGCGGACGGCCACCGCCCGCCCGATCAGGTGCTAACCGCGCTGATTGGGTGAACACCGGCGACGCTAAGGCACGTGCTCGTCAAGGAGTTCTAGAATACGGCTGATTGAGCGGCGGCTGGCGGAAAACTCGAAATGCGTCTCGGGCACTTCGATTGCGATGTCGCGCTCACCCTCTTCGCCGCGCGAACAGGCCGGTGCGATAATGCCGTCCATCGATGACCAGATCGCAATGGTGCGCGCCTTTGGCTTTTCGCGCGGATCATCGGGAAAGGGTGGATCATCGACTTTGTGATCGTTGATTGCTTCATAGACCCGCCACGCATTGTTCGCGCGCCGGTCGCCTGAGAACGGTGTGCCCAGCGTCATCACCAGTCCAACCTTGTCCGGGTGACGCTGCGCCAGAACCCGCGCGTAAATCCCGCCAAGGCTGATGCCGACCAGCGAGACGGGCTGGCTGTGCTTGCTAAAGACCTCCTCAAGCCGCTCCTGCGCCCTCGCAAACAGAGCCGGGGTCATGCCGGTGACCACGCCCAGTTTTGAGGCATAGGCGTAATAGCCCTCAGCCCGCAGAGTGCGCCGCATGAGAGAGGTTGCGCTGTCGTGTGAGAGGATGCCGGGAAATACCAGAACCGGAGGCCGCGTCGTATCCCCGCTGCGTGCTGTTTCCCGCGCTTGAACCGGGCGCACCGGGCTTGACCAGATCAGCGCCAGATTGGGAATCTCGCGCAGCAGATTGGTCAAGGGCGGCGGTTTTGCGTCAGTCATCAGCGGCTCACAATGTGTTGTATGGTTCGAGCACAGACCCGATCTCATTTCACAAGAGTGTCACACCGTACCTGAACGATCACTGTGTGTGATGCAATCAGCTGTAAATGCTCATAAATTGTCATGCTGCGGCATGCCAAGAACGTGGAAGCCGCCATCCACACGGATGATTTCGCCAGTCGTGCATGCACCCACATCGGAGCAAAGGTACACCGCCGTGCCGCCGACCGCTTCCAGACTGGCATTGCTGCGCAGCGGCGCGTTGTTTTCTGTATGCTTCCACGTCTTGCGCGCCCCACCGATCGCGCTGCCCGCGAGCGTTTTCATCGGGCCTGGACTGATCGCGTTCACGCGGATGCCCTCGGGACCAAGATCGTCCGCGAGATAGCGCACCGCCGCCTCCAACGCCGCTTTGGCAACGCCCATGACGTTGTAATTGGGAGTGACGCGAGTTGACCCCATATAGCTCATCGTCAGCAATGTGCCGCCATGCTCAACCATCATGGGATGCGCGCGCCTGGCAATATCGATGAAGCTGTAGGCGGAAATGTCGAGCGAGTTCTTGAAGTTCTCTCGCGAGGTATCAAGGATGCGACCGGTAAGCTCAGACTTATCCGAATAAGCAATCGCATGGATCACGAAGTCGATCCGGCCCCAGCGCTCTTGCAACTCAGCGAAGGCCGCATCGAGCGAGGCTTCATCGGTCACATCAACATCCAGCGTGAAGTCGCAGCCCACGCTTTCAGCGAGCGGTTTCAAACGCTTGCCGAACGCATCACCCTGATAGGTAAACGCCAGATCAGCGCCCGCATCCGCGCACGCTTTGGCGATGCCCCATGCGATGGAGCGGTCATTGGCAACGCCCATGACCAGGCCACGTTTTCCTGCAAGCACACCCATTTCAATCACCCTCACCTTTCGGTGGTTAGCCTTGCCACATCATCCATGAAATTTGGACAACAGCATTGAACCGTTCGTACCGCCAAACCCAAAGGAATTGGTCATGACGGTATCCAGCCCAGCATTCTCAACGATTTCAGTGGCGATTTCTTCCGGTTTCAACGCCGGGTCGAGCGTCTCCACATTGATCGAGGGAATGATGAAATCATACTCCAGCGCGAGCAGGCAGTACACCGCCTCTTGCGCGCCGGTCGCGCCTTGGCTGTGACCTGTCATGGATTTGGTTGAGCTGACCGGCGGCGTTGTCCCCTCCCCGAACACGCGGCGCACCGCTTCGATTTCACCGACATCGCCGACCGGGGTCGAAGTGCCGTGCGCGTTGATATAGCTGACCTTGCGATCCACGCTCAGGGTCTTGATCGCCCCGCGCATCGCGCGCTCGCCGCCCTCGCCCGAAGGCGCGACCATGTCTGCGCCGTCTGACGTTGCGCAAAAGCCGGTGACCTCCGCATAGATTTTCGCGCCGCGCGCCTGCGCATGTTCCAGGCTTTCGAGCACCACCATCGCGCCGCCACCGCCGATCACAAAGCCATCGCGGTCCGCATCGAACGCCCGGCTCGCGCGGGTGGGCGTGTCGTTATATTTGCTCGACATCGCGCCCATCGCGTCAAATAAGCAGGAGAGCGTCCAGTCGAGCTCTTCCCCCCCGCCGCCGAACATCACATCTTGCTGACCCAGCGCAATCTGCTGCGCGGCCATACCGATGCAGTGCAGCGAAGTGGAGCAGGCCGAGGTGATCGAGAAGTTCATCCCCTTGATCTGGTACGCCGTCGCAAGGTTGGCGCTGACCGTGGAGGCCATCGTCTTAGGCACGGCGAACGGTCCGATCCGCTTGGTCGCGCCGGTTTTCAGCACAGTCTGGTGCGCGGCCAACATGGCGGACGTCGAAGGCCCGCCTGAGCCTGCGATCACTCCGGTCATCGGATTTACGACGTCACTCTCTTCCAGTCCCGCATCGGCAATCGCCTGACCCATGGCGATATGCGCATAGGCCGCGCCTGGCCCCATGAACCGCAGTGTGCGTTTGTCGACATGCTCTTTCACATCGAGATCAACCGCGCCTGCAATCTGCGAGCGAAAGCCGTGTTCGGCCATATCTTCGTTAAAGGTGATGCCTGAGCGGCCCGCTTTGAGCGAGGCCAGCACTTCAGCGGCATTGTTACCGATGGAGGAGACGATCCCCAGCCCGGTGATGACGACACGGCGCATGTTCTGGTTCCTTACGCCTCTGAAAGGGCGACTTTCATGTCTTTGACTTGGTAGATAACTTCGCCGTCCGCTTCGACCCGGCCATTGGCGACACCCATGGTGAGCCGCCGACTCTGCACAGCTTTTGTAAAATCAACGAAATATGTCAGCATCTTGCGGTCGGGCCGGACCATGCCGGTGAGCTTGACCTCACCCACGCCCAGCGCATAGCCGCGCCCCTGCCATCCGCGCCAGCCAAGATTAAAGCCAGTCAGCTGCCACAGCCCATCAAGGCCAAGGCAGCCGGGCATGATCGGGTTGCCCGGGAAGTGACAGTCGAAGAACCAAAGGTCAGGCGTAATGTCAAATTCGGCGACAACATGGCCTTTGCCATGCTCACCGCCTTCATCTGAAATGTCCATAATCCGGTCCATCATCAACATGGGCGGTTCAGGCAATTGAGCATTGCCGGGTCCAAACAATTCCCCCCGCGCACAGCGCAACAGATCATCGCGGTCAAAGCTGGTTGGGAAATTCGTCATCCCGGTAAGTGCTCCCCCTCTTATGGTGTTGGGCGCGCCTAGCACTCGGCTCGGGCGAGGAAAAGGGCGCAGTCGGCGGCGTTGATAAGTGGCCGGTTCATGCCAGCAGGCAAAGCGCGGCTAGATACCGATTTTGCAGGCCTCGATCTCGGATGGATTGTTGCGCGCCTGCGCCCGCTCAAACCGGGCAAAGTAACCCTTGATTTCAGGCATCTTGGCAAACTCGACGAGCTTGAAGCCGACCGTCTGAAACTCGCAGAACAGCAATTCAGGCGGGATACCGTTTTCCGTCAGCGGGCGATTGGCTTCGACCACGATCACCTGCCCACCCTCGGTCAGGGACGGCCACATCCTCCACAGGAAGGGATAAGGTTCGCCGATCTCGTAATAGACATGGACGAGAAAAATCCGGTCAAAACTGTCGACCGGCAATTGCGGGTCGTCGGTTTCGCCGAGCTTGATGGAGATGTTTTGGAGCCCTTCGCGCTCAACCCGCGCGCCGAGACGATCAAGCGCCTTCCGGTTAATGTCCTGCGCCAGAACTCTGCCTGCTTCGCCCACGCGCTCGCCCAGACGCACGGTGTAGTATCCCTCACCCGCGCCGATATCGGCGACCGTCATACCTTCGCGGATATCCGCAAACTCCATGACCTTGTCCGCTTCACCGCGCTCATCGCGCGCTTCCTCATCGGTGAAGCTGGTGGAGATTTTGGCCGCCTTCGGGCGATAGGGCTCCGGGAACTCGGCCGAACTTGCAGGGCGCGAGGGATCGGTGGCCCAGCCATCGCACCCAGTGGCCAGCAATGCGGCCATCGCAGCAACAGGCGCCGCCAGATTTCGCAGTTTCAACATCAGTGATTAAGCTCCGAGGGTCCAGAGTGCTTCGCAATATGTCGCGGGGACGGTCAAGCTTGGAGTTTGAGAATAGCTCACGGTATGGGCAGCGCGCGCATGCCAGAGATGAACACATCAAACGCAAGATCGCCCTGCCGCCACGGGGATTGCCGCTCATCAGTCCGCTTGTTCACAGCAATGGCTGTCTTGCGGAACACCGTGTCAAGCGACTGGCGCCGGTCTATCTGCTTGGCAAATTCAATCGCAAAGGGGCTGCCTTTGCCTGGCTCAGGGCCGTCTTCGGCGACGTTGCCCGGCTCAGTCGAGAAAAACGCGACCGCTGAAAGCCCCCGCAGGTTTGCAAGTTGAGCAAGCCCCCCTTGCGTGTTGCTGATATCCGATAGCGTCACATAGTCGATCGCGCGGGTCGGTCCCGATATCGTGACAATCTCAATCGCTTCCTCGGGCTCAGTCTCGAAATACGGGTTATTCCGGCACGCATCAATCACAATCACAGCCCCGCGCGCGCGGCTCGTGATTTGCGTGACCAGCGCATCAAGCGGGATGAGCGATTTCCCGTCCGAGCTCATCAGGAAGTTGTTCCCTTCGACCTGAAAGCCGTGTCCCGCGAAGTAGAACAATCCGATATCGTCGCCGGTCAGCGTATCGAGCCACTCGTTCAGCCCGTCTTTCCAACCGTTGGCCGTGGGGTCTTCGAGCACTGTCAGCTCGTCCACCGCCGTCTTGCGCAGTGCGGATCGGATCAGCCTGATATCAGCAAGCGGATTGGCAAGACGCAGCCTGGTGTTCTCAGCGCTGGCATAGCTGGAGCCGACCAGCAGCGCCTTCACCTCTGCGCGAGCCATGCTCGTCATACTGAGCGCAAGCAGCACGGCGGCCAGGACATATGCTGATATGCGCCCCACCATCACAGCCTCAGCGAGAGCCCCACATTCACGCCATGATTGACGCGCGCATCAGAGAAGCTTTGATCGCCCGAAAGCGGGAAGAAGATATTAGCCCGGTAACGCACATCCAGCGCGAGGCTGTCTGACAGAACAAACTGCGCGCCCACTGCGAAATCCGGCCCAACGCTAAACTCGCGGGCGTTGTCCTCGACAAGGTCATTCCCGGCAACTTCGCCATTGAGAAAAAACTGGGTGCGCGTGCTGAACTCTGGCTGCAAACTGGTGTGCACCATGCCGTTAAAGAACGCCGTTGCATTTTCATTGATCGGCACGAATGCGGTTACGCCAGCGCGTGCGGAAAACGTCTCTTGCGTGCCGGTATCAGCAATAGGAAGCTTGAAGAGAGGGCGCTGCTCGAATGGTTCGCCGGGATTGATACCCAACTCTTCGCTGACCAGCTCGTCGAGGAAATTGTCAACATTTGGTGTGAGGCCGATGCCCGTCTCGCCAGTACCGCTTCGCTCGAGGCGCTCATATCGAAAGCCTGCGAGGATCGCGAAATTTTCGCTCGTCCGGCGCTGCCAGGTCGCTTCGATGTCAATCCGCGTGTAATCAAAGTCCGCGCCGACTGTCGCCACCCCAAAATCGACGGCCTGCCGCTCGCGGAAGCTCAACACCCGGCTGATCGCTTGGGTTTGCGAGAATCTGCCCTCGCCCTCACCATAAAGGGCGCTGATTGTGAAACGATCGCGGTCGTCGCCAAAATTGACCATCGCGCCGACCATCGGAATTGCGATCTGGTCGGCCAAGACACCGATGCCCTCTTGCTGAGTGGTCAGCTGCAAATCTGGCCCGAGCAAGTCTTGTGCGAATTCGAAAGAGGCTTGGTCAATCGCGCCGCCCTCTTCCTGCACACCGCCAGCGATAGATGAGGTGCGCAGGTTCGAATTGTCGAAATAATAGGCGAGCCGCGGACCAACGATCACATCAGCGTGTGCGGCAGCCGGAAGGCATAGCGCGATGGCTGATCCAGCGAGGCACAGTGATCGCGCGGCGCGCATCACTCGACATCCTCCACATCCACGCGCTCACCCGTCACCTGCTGAGCGAGCGCAGCGGAGATAAATGCATCAATCTCGCCATCGAGCACTTTGTCAGGAGAACTGGAGGTAACTCCGGTGCGCAGGTCTTTGACCATCTGATAGGGTTGCAGAACGTAGGATCGGATCTGATGGCCCCATCCAATATCGCTCTTTTCCTGATACTCGCCTGATGCCGCAGCCTCGCGTTCCGCCGTTTCACGCTCGAACAGGCGCGCTTTGAGCATGCTCATCGCAGTCGCTCGGTTCTTGTGCTGAGAGCGATCGTTCTGACTGGCGACCACGATTCCTGTGGGCTGGTGCGTAATGCGCACCGCGCTGTCAGTCGTGTTGACGTGCTGCCCACCTGCACCCGAGGCGCGGTAAGTGTCGATTTTAAGGTCGCTGGGGTCGATCTCGATATCAATATCGTCATCGATCACCGGATAGACCCAGACACTGGAAAAGCTGGTGTGGCGCTTGGCCGCGCTATCATAGGGGCTGATCCGCACGAGCCGGTGGACGCCGCTCTCGGTCTTGCCATAGCCATAGGCGTTTTCACCCTTCAGCAGCAGCGTCGCGGATTTGATCCCGGCCTGGTCGCCCGCCTGGTACTCGACCGTCTCGACCTTCAAGCCGCGCCGTTCAGCCCAGCGCTGATACATGCGGAAGAGCATTTCAGCCCAGTCCTGCGACTCAGTCCCACCCGCGCCTGCGTGGATTTCCAGATAAGTGTCGTTGGCATCCGCCTCACCTGAAAGCAGCGCCTGCACCTTGTCCGCATCCGCGCGCCGCGCCAGCCCTTCCAGCGTCGCAATACCATCATTGATGATGCTCTCTTCGCCTTCAGCCTCGCCCATCTCGATGAATTCAACCGCGTCGCCCATTTCCGC
Organism: Pseudomonadota bacterium; assembly: GCA_039815245.1. Classification (GTDB taxonomy): domain Bacteria; phylum Pseudomonadota; class Alphaproteobacteria; order Sphingomonadales; family Sphingomonadaceae; genus Erythrobacter. The sequence continues at coordinate 508,332 of JBCBZR010000001.1, forward strand.
TGAGATCTCATTCACGGTGTTCACCGCGGTCTCCAGCGTCTTTTGCTCGCGGCTGATTTTTTGCGCTTCCTTGGGATTGTCCCATAGGGTCGGGTCTTGCACCCGCGCATTCAATTCATCGAGCCTGCGCAAAGCCTGCTCCCAATCGAGCGATTGGCGCACAAGGTCGAGCGCAGCTTCGATCCGATCAATATGGCTTTGGGCCTCAGCCCGCATGGCACTTCCTCAACGTAAACATCAAAGCGGACCGCTTAACGCGCGCAGGCCGATTGTAAAGCGAGCGGGCATTTAAGCGCGGGGCAAAAGTGCTTACTTGGAAAGGCGCTTTACCGCCGCAAGCGTGCGGCTGACATGCTCGCGATAATCACTGCTGGCATAGACGGTTGCGATCCGGCCATCGGGCGCAATGACATAAGAAACGCGGCCTGCCAGCCCGCTATCACCCAGCGCCACGTCATAGTCTGAGATGACTTTGGTGCTGGCCACACCGACGGGGAAAGCATCGCGGCATTCCTCGCGGCTGAAGCGTTTGAGCGTGGCGATCGTGTCGTTCGACATGCCAATCACGCTTGCCCCGGCTGCGCGAAAGTCCGGCATGGCGGCGGCAAAGGCGTTGGCCTCAAGAGTGCAGCCCGAGGTGAAGGCCTTGGGATAGAAATAGAGCACAACCGGCCCCTGGCGCAGGGCATTGGTGAGCGAAAAGCCCATCTCCTGGCCCGCAAGCGCCGCTTGAGTCGTGAAAGACGGTGCCTTGGTGCCTTCTGCAAGCTCTGCCTTAACCGGCGCGGTAATGGCAAAGGCTGCGGCACACGCAGCGGCGACAAGTCGGATGAAACGGTTCATGTAAGGCAAAACTCCCAGCAGGCTCGCACGGTTCCGAGAGCTTAGTAAATGCCGCCTTGATCCTCGACGAAATCGGCGACGGCATCAGGATCATCAGAGACTTCAACCCGCTGTGCGCCATCTTGCGCACGCTTGAGGAGAGCGATGATCTCGGACCGTTTGGCCGCAATCTCGTCTTGCCGGGTCTTGCGCTCTGGCTCGGTGTCCGGCTTGAACGCTTCCCAGATGATCGCGGACTTGGGATCGTTTGTGGGCCAACCACTAAACACCCGCTTTCCGCTGCGGCGATCCACGCGGACCATGCGCACGCCTTCGGGAGCGACCGGCGGTAGATCGGACCAATGGTCGCGCGATTTCTCGATCAAGCTCTTGATGATCGGCGCGGCGATCGTGCCACCTTGCGCGTAGCCGCCCATATTCCTGGGCCGATCAAACCCGACATACGCGCCTGCAATCAGCCGCTGCGTGCCGCCTATAAACCACACGTCCTTTGGCCCGGTTGTCGTGCCCGTTTTGCCAAACAGCGGCAGGCCAAGGCTGTTCAGCACCGTCGCAGTGCCTCGGGTCACCACGCCTTCAAGCATATGCATGGTCTGGAAAGCCGTGCGCGCGTCCATCGTCTGCTCGCCCATAAGGCCAAGGCGCGGCATCGGCGATCCGTCCCACTCGGCCATATTGCAAGTCCGGCACGCACGCGTGTCTGCACGCCAGATCACCTTGCCGCGCCGGTTTTGCACATAGTCGATCACGCTCGGCCGGTTATAGCGACCGTGATTGGCAAGCGTTGCGTAGGCCGCGACCATCTTCATGACCGTGCTCTCTTCGGAGCCAAGCGCGGTCGCGGCATAGGGGTCAGGGTTGTCACTGATATCGAGCCGCTGGATCGTCTCGACGACATTATCCATGCCCGCCTGCATGCCAATCTGGACGGTCATGATGTTCTGAGACTGCTCGAGCCCGTAACGCATCGGGAACTGGCCTGCGCGGCCCCCACGGATGCACTTTTCACCTTTGCTGCGCCCCTGATAATAGCAGAAGCGCGAGTTATCGACCTGTGTGGAGGGCGTCATGCCGTTGTCCAGCCCGGTGGCGTAGACGAACGGCTTGATCGTGGAGCCCGGCTGCCGCTCTGCCTGAGTGGCGCGGTTGAAGTCAGACAAACGATCATCGAAACCGCCCTGCATTGCAAGAACACGGCCGTATTGCGCGCTCTGCACCACCAGCCCACCCGAAGCGCCGGGCACGGTTGCGGGACGCCAGCTGTTGCTGCCAGAAGGGCGCACAACGATGACATCGCCCGCTTTCAGCTTGTCAGGCAGATTGCTGAGCGGCGCTTCGTTGCCATCAGTAAAGCCGATTGTCGCCGAGGAGCCGCTGCGCTGCGTGACCACGCCGACGCGCCAATCCTTGTAACTCACGCCCAGATAGGAGCTGCGCAACTGGCCCTGCCAATTGCCCTCTTCCATCTTGATCGTCGCCACCGGCCCAGACCAACCCCGCCGCCCATGATAGCGTATCAGCCCTTCGCGCAAAGCATCGCGCGCGGCATCCTGCAGCTCTGTGTCGAGCGAGGTGCGCACCCATAGCCCGCCAGAATAAACGCTGTTCTCACCATCTTCGGCGGTCTCACCAAAATCGCTGATCAGCTGGCGGCGCACTTCCTCAAGGAAATAGCCTGCGTCCGCGCTGCGCGTGCTGCGCTGGTTTTTGAGCCCCAGCGGCTGCGATTGAGCAGCGGCGCGCTCATTTGACCTGATATAGCCGTTTTCTTCCATCTGGCTGAGCACGAAAGCGCGGCGTTGCAACGCTTCGTCTTCACGGCCTTCCCGCCCATATTTCTCAGGCGCCTTGGGCAGGATCGCCAGAAATGCCATTTCATGCAGATCAAGGTCAGCCACATCCTTGTCGAAATAGGCGCGCGCTGCTGCCTGCACACCGTATGACCGGCGACCCAGCGGAATTTCATTGAGGTAAAGCTCAAGGATTTCCTGTTTGCTCAGCACTTCTTCGATACGCTGAGCGAGGATCATTTCCTTCAGCTTGCGGGTGACGGAGTACTCATCGCCCAGCAGCAGGTTCTTGGCGAGCTGCTGCGTGATCGTGGAGCCCCCAACCGCGCGCTCGCCAGAGCCGAACTTGGTCACATAGTCGAACACCGCATTAGCGGTTCCCGAATAATCGACGCCGCCATGCGAGTAGAAAGTCTTGTCCTCTGCCGAGATGTAAGCCTGCTTCAGCCTTTCCGGCAGATCGCCATATTGCAGCATGACCCGGCGCTCACGCTCATAGCTGTGGACGATTTCGCCATCGATGCCGCGCACAACCGAAGGCAGCGCGGGCTCATATTCCAGCAGCTTTTCTGCATCGGGCAGATCGCTCGCCAGCCACACAAACAGCGCAATCCAGACCGCCAGAAACAGCACAGCCGCCAGCACCAACAGTTTGTACCAGATGCTCGCGCGCCACCGCTCCAGCAGCCACGCACCCGCGCCGCTCAAATCGCGCACAATGCGATAGCGGACATAAGCGAAGGTGGAGAGGTCTGCGGTGTCAGTCATTGCTTGTCGGGGCGATTACAACAGCGTGGCGGGCAGTGCCAGTCCTAAGCGCTGACTTGTTTGCGGCCAGTTACGCGGCTCATGGTGCCTCGGCTGCATCAGATCGGCGCGCGAAATAGACCCGGATCGCCTGGGCGAGCACTTGCGCATATTGCCCGCGTCCCTCCTCTGTCGTCAACAAGGCGCGGTCCCCTGCATTGGTGACAAATCCGCTTTCAAACAGCACGCCGGGCACGTCGGGCGCGCGCAGAACGGCCAGCGCCGCGCTGCGCTGCGCCTGTGGATGAAACGCGATACGCCCCTGCCCTTCACGCTCAATCAATTGCGCAAATTCGGTCGCCTCGCCCTGCGTGCGCTCTTGGCTGAGTTCGACAAGGATCGCGTTTACAGCATCATCGGCGTTGTCGATCTCAATCCCGTTCAGCCGATCCGCATTGTTCTCCCGCGACGCAAAGCGCGCGGCGGCCTCGCTCGACGCCTCGTTGGAGAGAATATAGATGCTCGCGCCGGACACATTGGCGAGGTTGCCCGCGCTGTCGGCATGGATAGACAGGAACAGGTCCGCACCAAGCCGCCGCGCTATTTCCGGGCGTTCGGCCAGCGGAATTATATAATCGTCATCGCGGGTCAGGGCGACACGGACACCGCCCTGCTCCAGCAGGATTTCGCGCACCCGCAGCGCAATTGCCAGCACCACATCCTTTTCACGAATGCCCCCACCAATCGAGCCAGGATCACGCCCACCATGCCCCGCGTCGATCACCACGAGCGGCCGCGAAAGGTCATCCGGGCCAGCGATGCCCGGCAAGTCGACTGAAAGCGTATCGCGAAAAATCTCGAAGCGCTGGACATACTCGCGGCCCCATACGGGCACCGGGATAGAAACGCCGGCCGCAACCGCCGCTCCAAAAAGCAGGGCAGGCAGGCCGAGAACCAGCAGAAGAAAGGTGCGCAAACTCATCGGTTACAGCGCTATCGGCCATGCAGGTGATGCACGCAATAGAGTTGCCCCATGAAACCCACGGTGCTAGTCCAACCCGACGGCGTTTCGGTTTCCCTCGGGTTTTCACCCGCTTGGACTATCAGCAACGCCTCTTTCGCAGGGCTTTCCCGACGCAGCAGCGTCATTGGGATGGTTCTTTTTAACAGGTTGATGCAGTGACGAGACGCTTCTCCTCGCAGATTTGCCAAGAGGGCCTAACTGAGACTTCTCAGGGCCCCGGCGCATCGGCGAGCCGACATGCGGAACAGCTCCGCCCGTCCTTCACCGCAGACACGAACATCGCGCAATTCCTCAGGACACAAGACGGCTCTCAAGCCGGTCGTCCGTCGGGTCGCTGCGCGATTCCCGCATACGGCGCAGCACAAGATTGCGTCGCTTACCTCAAAAATACGCGCCTGCCGCGCCGCCACAGAGCGGCGCCGCCCGGCGTTTGGAGAAACATAAATGGCAACGCGCATGTTGATCGATGCGCGCCACTCGGAAGAGACCCGGGTGGCGGTACTAAAAGGCAACCGAATTGAAGAATTCGACTTTGAATCTGCTGAGCATAAGCAGATCAAAGGCAACATCTACCTCGCAAAAGTAACGCGGGTCGAACCCTCGCTTCAGGCGGCGTTTGTAGACTTTGGCGGCAACCGTCATGGTTTCCTCGCCTTCAGCGAAATCCACCCGGACTATTATCAGATCCCGCAGGATGATCGCGAACAGCTGCTCGCCGAAGAGGCTGAGGCCGCTGCAGAAGAAGCGCGCCTTCGCGACGAGGAAGAAGATGAAGGCGTCTCCCCCGGCGAGGAATATGACGCCGAAGACGAGAGCTCCGAACAACTTGCCGAAGATCTGGCCGAAAACGGGCTCGAAGAAATCGACACGTCGGACAAGGACAAGGTCTCCACAATCGAAGACGGCGCGTCGGATGACGATGATTCCGACGATGATGACAGTGACGATAACGGCGACGGCGAAGAAAACGCCGAACAGGATGGGGACGAGGAAACCTCCGACGAGAGCGATTCGGACAAACCACGCCGTGGCCGCCGGGGTCGCGGGCGCCGTCGTCAGGGTGGCAAAGGCTCAGGCGGCAATGGCCGCAGCCGCGCCAAGCAGGTCGACGAAGTTCGCGCCAAGCGCATGGCGCTGCGCCGCCGCTACAAGATCCAGGATGTAATTCAGCGCCGTCAGGTGCTGTTAGTGCAGGTCGTCAAGGAAGAGCGCGGCAATAAGGGCGCTGCGCTGACCACCTATCTCAGCCTCGCCGGACGCTACACCGTGCTGATGCCGAACTCGTCGCATGGCGGCGGGATCAGCCGCAAGATCAGCTCAACCAGCGACCGCAAGCGATTGAAGCAAGTGGTCTCCGACCTCTCACTACCCAAGAGCATGGGCCTGATCGTCCGCACCGCCGGGCTCAGCCGGACCAAGACCGAGATCAAGCGCGATTTCGATTACCTTGCGCGCTTGTGGGACACGATCCGCAAGACGACGCTGGGCTCCACAGCGCCATCCTTGATCCACTCCGACAGCGACCTGATCAAGCGGGCCATCCGCGACATCTACAATCGCGAGATCGAAGAAGTCGTGGTCGAAGGCGAGGAAGGCTACAAAAGCGCCAAAGCGTTCATGAAGATGCTGATGCCCAGCCATGCGCGCCGGGTGAAAGCCTATTCCGACCCCGTGCCGCTGTTCCAGCGCTATGGCGCGGAGGATCAGCTGCGCGCGATGTATGATCCGATGGTGCAGCTGAAATCAGGTGGTTATCTGATCATCAACCCGACCGAGGCTCTGGTCTCAATTGACATCAACTCGGGCCGCTCCACGAAGGAGCACGGTATTGAGCAGACCGCGCTGCACACCAATCTGGAAGCCGCGCGTGAGATCGCCCGCCAACTGCGCCTGCGCGATATGGCCGGACTGGTCGTGATCGACTTCATCGACATGGAATACAGTTCCAACACGCGCAAAGTCGAAAAGGCGATGAAGGACGCGCTCAAGAATGACCGTGCGCGCATTCAGGTGGGCCGGATTTCTGGCTTTGGCCTGATGGAAATGAGCCGCCAGCGCCTGCGCACCGGCGTATTGGAAGCGACCACACGCCCCTGCCCGCACTGCGATGGAACGGGCTTGGTCCGCACGGCTTCCTCAGCTGGTCTCTCCGCGCTGCGCCTGATCGAAGACGAAGCGGCCAAGGGCAAAGGGACGATCATTTGTCTCGCCGCCAGCACAGAAGCGGCGTTCTACCTGCTCAACGAAAAGCGCGATGAACTGGTCGAGATCGAGCAGCGCTATGGGGTGAGCGTCGAGATCAAGCCTGAGGGCGAGGATGAAGGCGCGAAAATGAACGTCTCCAGCTCTGGCCCGCGGCCATCTGAAGCGCCAAAGTTCGAGCCGATCATCGACGATGATGATGACGACGATCTGCCCGAGGAGGAGCTCGACGAGGAAACCTCGGAAGAGGATGAAGACGGCGAACCGCGCAAGAAAAAGCGCCGCCGTCGCCGGGGTGGCCGTGGCCGCAACAAGAAGCGGCAGGATGAAAACGGCGAAGACTCCTTGCCAGACAGCAACGACTCAGCTGACGATGATGACGCTGAATCCAACTCTGGCGATGACAGCGACAACACCTCGGACAATGATGACGAGAAGCCCAAGAAGCGCCGTCGTCGTGGCGGCCGGGGCCGGCGTCGCAAGTCCGACGAGGAAACCGCGTCTGACGAGACCGGTGCAAGCGACGATGGCTCCCCTGTTGAGGCCGATGGCGATGCCGAGACGGTAGCAGCCCCTGCAGAGCCAGCCAGCGAAGCAGAAGCGGAAACGGCGCCTGAGGCCGAAACTGAAACGGCTGAGGCTCCACAATCGGAAGCCGAAGCAGCGCCCGAGCCTGCGGAGAAGCCGAAGCGCAAGCGTGCACCGCGCAAGAAGAAGGTCGAGGCCCCGGCGGAAGAAACAGCGCCTAAGGCCGAGGCTGAACCTCCTCCTGCGGAAAAGGCCGAAAAGCCCAAGCGCAAACGCACGCCACGCAAGAAAAAGGTTGAAGAGCCAGCACCTGAAGCGGCGACCGAAACCGCTGCCGAAGACTTTGCTCCGCCTGCCGAAGCCGAAGCGATCGCCGAGCAAGTCAAAGAAGACGCGATGGTTGTCGCCGGTCCTGACGACGCACCCGAGACGGCTGCTCCGGAAACCGGCGAACAAACCACGGTCGAGAGTGCCGATGGTGATAGCGCCGCCAGCTCCGCCTCGAAAAAGCGTGGTTGGTGGCAGCGCACCTTCGGCGAATAAACACGCCAACAAACAAGAGCGCCGCACCGATTAGTCGGCGCGGCGCTCTTTTGTTTTGTTCAACGTCCAACTCTGGCGAGGGTCTCAGCCTACGGGCGCGGTGTCCAAAGCCTGCGTGATCGCAGCAGCAATGCGGCGCATATCGCGATCAAGTGTCGTAGCGCCCGTTGCGGCCCAACGGCTCATTTGCGGCATGGACAGGCCGATGCGCAGTGTCCCGCCCCATCCACCGCCCTCATCATGGCCAGATTCAGCTGAGCGCCGCACGCACTTCACCGGCTGTCCAAGCCTGACGCCATGCTCCAGCGCGAGCCGCCGGTGAAGCACCGCTGCATCTTCAAACCGCGCACAGCCGGGCAAGCTGCTCACATCAAGCGTAATGAGCGTGCGCATTTCAATCAGCCCCGCTCGCGCCTCTCCCGGCGTGACGCGTGCCAACCCAAGCGGCCGTGCAAGCTTGCTCTCGACCGCCCGCTCAAATGCCTCGATCTGGGCCTCGACTTGCGCCATCCCCAAGGCCTGAAAGCGCTCCAGCTCAAACAGGGCTGCGTTCAATCGCAATGTCAGCGAGAGATTGCTCAGGTCAGGCAGAGCCTCGCGCCCCGCCCAGCCCGCAGACCATTGCGCGCGGCAAAAAATATTCGCAAAACCTGCCGGAAGTGCGCGGGCCTCATCCGCGAGTACCGGCGGAATGAGCGCCCAGCCATTAAAGGGCGGCGCTCCGATAAACTTCGACCCCGTCATCAGCACAATTGCACCGCGCGCAAGGTAGGCGGCAATCGCTTCGTTGGTGATCCGCGCCTGACACGCATCCACCACAAGGGTCATCGCCGCGCCGAAGCGGGCTTGCAGCGCGTCAATCTCGGCAAGGCTTGGCAGGACCAGTCCGGTTTTTGAGCCGTGGACGCAATGCACCAGAGCATGGCGGCCTTCCTTGGCCGCACGGGCGATTTCGTGCGCCATGGCCTCAGCGATCTCAGCGCTGCTGCGCGCCGCTCCTGTGGCGCCGCGCACGGGAATATCAGTGAGGCTGACCGGGCCGACGCCGGGCACCTCATCCCCCTTGGTGGTCGCAATGCCCAAAGCCGTTTGGCGCGCGAAATAGCGCCCATGGGCTGAATGGATGCACCCGCTGCCCGTTTCATCCGCGCCCAGCAATATGTTGTGAACCCCGCCCTCCTCGCGTCCCAAAACACAGGCGAGCGCGACATATTCAAGGTCTGTTCCTGATGGAGCAAAGGCGATGCGCGCCGCCCCCCGATCCAGAGCCAGCGCGTCCGCAATGCGCGCCCGCACATCATCCAGCTGCGCGTTAAACGGCCGCGCCGCGAGGCTTTCTGACCGGTCCAGCAAGTGCGCAAACGCTTCGGGCGAGATATCGCTGATAGTTGATGAGGAATAGGCCAGCACATCGCGCGGATAGGGCGCTGACAGATACCGATTGAGACCGGTAGCCGGATCAAGCGTAATACGCTCATCGCCCCCGCTTGCCAGACGCTTGCAAAGCTCTGCATGGGGCGCGCCCCAACCCATATCAGGCAGCAAGCGGTCCAGCTGCTTTTGTGCCGTAGTCAGAAGGCGTGCTCCCATAATGGTGAGACAAACTGGCAGAATCACCGCGCTGTCTTGAAGGGCCATGTGCTCTTTGTGCGATAGAGCGCCTTGCGGGTGCGCAAAACCGGAAAAACTGTAACAATTGATAGAACACGCTGGCGCTGTGGAGGGGCACAGCCTAGATCGCGGGCTTGTTAAGACTCCGGATCCCTCGATGACCCTTACCCCGCTTACCATTCCCGAAAGCGCCAAATCGCGCCTGACTGTCCTGTTTCTGGCTAAGAATGCGCTGTGGGAAGGCGAGATTCACCCCGAAGATGGCAACCACGCGCTCTATCACCGCGAGATGCGCGAAGTGCTTGAAGGGCTTGGGCTGAACCTCAAGATTGTCGAAACGCATGATATCCTGTTCGATCCTCCTGAAGGCATCGACTTTGTGTTTCCGCTGCTCAACCGGGCCGGGTTCTTCAATTCAGAGATGCTCGTCCCGCTGCTGTGTGAACGTGCCGGGCTTCCTTATCTGGGCGCGAGCCCGATCCTGCGCGGGCTTTCTGATGACAAGGCGCTGGCTAAACGCGCCGCCGTGGAAGCCGGTCTGCCGACAGCGCCGTGGGTGGTCTATCGCAAGGGCGCGCCGGTGACCCCGGACCGCCTTCCACCCGCTGAGCGCTGGGTGATCAAGCCGAACAATTCCTCGGCCAGCTGGGGTGTGGGCGACGCGCGTGATTGGGACGGTGTGAAAGCCGCCGTGCGCGCAATTCACGAAGACTCGGCCAATGGCGGGCAGGATGCAATTGTCGAGCCTTTCCTGGAAGGCAGCGATGTCGAAGTGCCGGTGCTCACCATCAAGGGCGAGCCTCAGATCCTGCCGATGCAGATTTTCCGTCAGGCCGATCCAGCGCATCTGCGGACCTATTACGAAAAGCGCGACCTTGTGGATCGCAGCCAGAAATACTCGCTCGATGCGCTTGAGAACCCGGCGATGGAGGCGCGCATCGCGGAAATGACGCGGGCCTGCTGGGAGGAATACCGCCCGTTCGATTATGGCCGCTTCGAATTCCGCGTGAACGAGGCAACGGGCGACGTTCATTTCCTGGAGCTGAACCTTAATTGCAATCTGTGGTCGCAAAAGGTCTTTGGCAAAGCGGCGGCGATGGCCGGATGGACGCAGGAGCAACTGATCGAAACGCTGCTCGCTGAGGCGATAGAGAGGTACGAATTGATCTAAGCGATGACCGCAATTGGGTGGGGAGCGGAAGGTCCGGTTTTGGGCGTGAGCTGCGGGAAAGCAGCCATCGATTGGTCGGCGGCTCAATGTCGGCTCATCTACCTCACAGCACTCGTTTCGTCTTAAGCTCCGAGTGCTTGGCACAGATCAAAATGCGGTGCTCGCGGCATTACAAAGACAACAAGAGCGCCAAAATTAATCTGCAATTGATCCTTCGATGGCGCTTCGAACATCGTCACATTTGAGACGCTCAACAGGAGCTAACATCTTTTGGTCCAAATCCTTGATTGAAAGGGTCGCAAAGCAGACCGCTTTCCGACGAGTTTCTTCCCAATCGTCAATGCGCTCAGGATGAAATATTATTCTTAGTCTTGCTCCAGTTGTGCCTTGGAAAGGTTTGTTCTTCCCAAGATACAGCGGCGGATGACCTGCAAACTCCTGTGGTACAACCAAATCTGCAGTGCATTTCCAATCAGAGAGGCACTCGACGACCACCGGATTTCCATCAAGCTCACCTTTGGAAGCTTGATCGAAGAAGTACTGACTTGCGCTTTTCCCACCAGGAAGCCTCTCGCTAGTGATGATAGCGTGATCATCTGTTTCCGTGATTTCTCCGTCCCAAATTTTAGCGATGCGCTCTGGTGTGAAATACGAAGATGCATCCCATCCTCCTAGCTGGATAAGGACTTCGTTGGATTTCAAATCTTCGTCTGTGCCCCAACCAATGCCTCTGGCGGGCTGCAACGGCGATAGGTCGTTGAAATCAAAACTCAGGTAAGCGACGTCGTAAATCTGCTCTGCCCAGGGCTGGTAATTTCTCGTTATTCTCGACAGATATACGGTCGGCAGTCGAGCTTGCATTTGAGTGGGCCTGAGTGTCGTATCAAAATATCTCGCTGGCGCCTGTTCGTGCCATCGGATCGGTGGATACGTAGAGCTTGCGACGCGCTCTTCCTGGTAAAAGTAGTCCGTGGGATCGCTAGGTTGCTCGGGCTGATCAGATTGGCTGCCGCACGCGGCAAGAGATAGTAGTAGCAAACAATGAGAAAGTCGCCGGACCATGCGAGAGCTTTACATTCAAAGGATTAAATAAGCATCCCGAGTCTACTAGAAGAGCTTTTCCACGTGCGGCTCTCTCGAATCTGAGACCATACTCAGCGAGCACAAAGTATGTCCGCTTTTCGCAAACGAAGTTAATGGCCGTTATGTCCGCAATAAGGTCGAAAGCGGCCCATCTCCCTATGCAGGCACTTCAACGCCTGCAAAATCGAACACTTTGCCGCTTTGCTCCGGCTCCAACCCCGCCAGCACACCCAGCAAGTTCCCCGCCGCATCGTCTGGCTCAGTGAGCTGTCCCTCTGGCAGGCCCTTTTGAAAGGGTGCGGACAGGTCGCTGTCGACTGTGCCGGGATGCAGGCCGACCACCACCGCCCCTGAGTGCGTGCGCGCCATTTCCAGCGCGAAGTTTTTCAGCAGCATGTTGAGCGCTGCTTTGGACGCGCGATAGGAATGCCATCCCCCCAGCCCGTTATCGCTGATCGACCCGACACGCGCAGAAAGCGCAGCGAACACGAAAGGCTCTGAGCGCGGCATCAGCGGCAGCATGTGCTTGGCTATCATGGCGGGGCCGATTGTGTTGAGCGCCAGCACCTCGGCCATCGCCGCGCCGGATAGCCGCTTATACGTGCGCTCTGGCCCGGTTCCGTCGGCCAGGGTCAGCACGCCGCTAGCCACGATCACCCATTGCGGCGGATTGTCCTTCATCATGGCGGCGGCAGCGGCGATGCTGTCTTCGTTCTGCAGGTCAAAGGCAAACGGATGGATGCCCTCGCCCTCAGGCTGTGTCCCAGCACACGATCCGGCGTAGACCGTCTCACATCCGCCCGCGATCAGCGCTTTGCATAGGGCCCGACCGATCCCGCCAGTGCTGCCAAAGACCGCCGCCGTGCGCGGCCAATTTCCTAGTATGCTCATGCCCGATAGAGCGGCGTGATGCGCGCATGGTTCCCGGTCCCCCGCCCCTCTGGGCACATCGCCAGCACATGGAAGGAATTTCCCGCCATCGGCGGGGGGTGCACTTTGCGCCTGTCTTGAAGCGCGCTCAAGCCGGGTGACAAAGGTCGCAACATCCACCCGCTTGCCTCACGCGGCACAGGCGTTAGTAAGGCCATACAGCGCGATCGGGATGCGCGCAGATGGGACAAAGATTACAATGGCAACCTTCACGCTTCCAAAGAATTCAAAGATCCGCAAGGACGGCAAGACGCACAAGGCGGATGGCGCCAAGCGCGCCCAGTCGTTCAAAATCTATCGCTACGATCCCGACAGCGGCGAAAATCCGCGCTATGACAAGTTCGAGATTGACCTTGATGAATGCGGCCCGATGGTTCTCGATGCGCTATTCAAGATCAAGAACGAGATTGACCCGACGCTGACCTTCCGCCGCTCTTGCCGCGAAGGCATCTGTGGCTCTTGCGCGATGAACTTGAACGGCAAGAACGGCCTTGCCTGCACCACTGCGATTGAAGACCTGAAGGGCGAGATTCGGATAACGCCGCTACCGCATATGGACGTGATCAAGGACCTTGTGCCGGACTTCACGCACTTTTACGCGCAATACGCCTCTATCCGGCCCTGGCTGCAAACCGTCTCCACCACGCCTTCGGGCAAGGAGCGGCTCCAATCGCCCGAGCAGCGCGAGGAACTGGACGGCCTGTATGAGTGCATCCTGTGCGCCTGTTGCTCAACCTCTTGCCCCAGCTATTGGTGGAATTCGGACAAGTTCCTCGGCCCGGCCATCCTGCTTCAGGCCTATCGCTGGCTCGCTGACAGCCGCGATGAAATGACCGGGGAACGGCTCGATGCGCTGGAAGACCCCTTCCGTCTGTATCGTTGCCACACGATCATGAACTGCGCGAATGTATGCCCCAAGGGCCTCAGCCCGGCCAAGGCCATTGCCGAAACCAAGAAGATGATGGCCGAACGCGCGATTTGATCGGCGTTCCTGCGCGAATGAAGGCGGGCATTGAGCGCAAGCGATGGCTTCAAAAAGCCGCGCTTAGCTTTTAACGCCCGCACTCATGAACGATCATATCAGCGACCTGCCCTTCGAATTCCGCTCGCTTTCCCCTGAGGAGGCCGACGGGCGTGAGGGATGGTTCACCTGGAATCTGGTCGACCGGACGCGCTACAACACGCAGGTGATGGGTGAGATGCAGGTGCGCGCGGATGGCGACACCTGCACTTTGCGCATGTTTCCCGAGCGTCGCCACACCAATTTGGCGGACAACATTCACGGCGCGGTCTCGCTTGGCCTGATCGACATCGCCCTGTTTGCGACCATGCACATGATCGGGAATGGCGATGCCGGCCCCTCAGTGACCGTTGAGCTTTCGACGCAGTTTGTGGGTCCGGGTGATCCCTCGCAGCCGCTCGATGCGGTGACCGAGATCGTGCAGGAAACCGGGCGGATGCTGTTCGCACGCGGGCGCTGTATGCAAGGTGAAAACGTGGTGACCAGCTATTCAGGCATCGTGCGCAAGATGAAACTGCGACCGACCTCCAGCGGCGCGTCCCTCGCATGAGCGGCCTGCTCGCCCGCTATGAAGCGCTCATCGCCAAGGGCGAATTGCGCGCCGACCCCGACCAGCGCGTCGGAGCGCAGCGACTTGATCGCCTGCAAAAGGAGCTGGAAGCAAAGCGGCCCGGCGGGCTGCTCATGCAGTTCTTCAACAAGGGCCCCAACCGTGCGCGTGGGCTGTATATGTGGGGCGGTGTCGGGCGCGGCAAATCGATGCTGATGGACCTGTTTCACGAAACACTGGGCATCGCTGAAAAGCGCCGCGTGCACTTTCACGCTTTCATGCAGGAGGTTCACGCCGGAATGCGCGCGGCGCGCAAAGAGCATCCGGGCGATCCGATCCCGATTGTCGCTCAGCGGCTTTCGCGCGATGTGCGCTGCCTCGCTTTTGATGAAATGGTGGTCAACAATTCCGCCGACGCGATGATCATGAGCCGGCTCTTCACCCAGCTGATCTGCGAGCGCAATGTGACGGTGGTGACCACGTCAAACCGGCCTCCAAGCGATCTTTACAAGGACGGGCTGAACCGCGAACATTTCCTGCCCTTCATTGATCTGATCAATGCCGAGATGGATGTGCTGAGCCTAAACGGGCCGACTGATTACCGGCTTGATCGGATCGGCGATCTGGCGACGTGGCACACGCCGCTGGGCGATGATGCGACAACCAAAGTGCGCGAGGCGTTTTTCCGGCTCACTGACTTTGCGCCCGAGGATGCAGCCAATGTGCCGAGCGGCGAATTGAAAGTCGGCGAGAACCGCAGCCTGCATGTGCCCAAGAGCCTGAAAGGCGTGAGCGTGTTCAGTTTCAAACGGCTGTGCGGGGAAGCGCGCGGCGCGCCCGATTACCTCGCCATTGCGCGCGCTTTTCACACCGTGATTGTCGTCGGCATCCCCCAAATGGGTCCGGATAAGCGCAACGAGGCGGCGCGGTTCATCACTTTGATTGACGCGCTGTATGAGCACCGGGTGAAGCTGTTCGCCACCGCCGATGCTGTGCCCGAGGGACTTTATCAGGCGGGCGATGGCGCGTTTGAATTTGAGCGCACGGTCAGCCGGTTGAACGAAATGCAGAGCGAGGAATACATGGCGCTGGGCCACGGCGCGGACATCTGACGCTCAGCCGCAAATGCCAAGCCGCGTGATCGATCGCTCCAGCATCAGCATTTGCCACAAGACACGCGAATGGTCGCTGCGCCCCGCAATGTGAGTATCTGCCAACCCAGCCAAAGCCGCCGGATCAAACCACCCTGCCTCAGCCAGAACGCCGCTCGCCACGCCCCGCGCTTCGCCCGCCAAAGGTCCGCGCAGCCATTGCGCGATGGGCGTCACAAAGCCCTGTTTGGACCGGTAGAGAATGTCTCGCGGCAGATGCGGCTCCATCGCGCGCTTGAGCAGATATTTGCCGGTCGAACCGTTCACCCGCATCGCATCGGGCAGCCGCGCGGCGAATTCGACCAAGCGGTGATCGAGCAGCGGCTCGCGCGCTTCAAGGCTGGTTGCCATGCTGGTTCGGTCCACCTTGGTCAGGATGTCGCCGGGCAGCCAGAATGCCAGATCGGCATATTGCGCTCGGTCCAGCCCGCTTCGCGCAGGCGCAGACCGCATCAACGCGATCAGCTCATCCTCGGCCCGCAGCCCGCCAAGCTGGCGTGCGAAGCCCTGCGAATAGAGCGCGGCGCGTTGCTCAGGCGTGGTCACGCTGAGGCCGCGCGCATAGCCCTCTTCCCCTGAGCCCGCGAGCGCGAGCAAAGTCGACTTGGCGCGCAAAGGGCGCGGTGCCCAATCCGCCTTTGGCCACAACCGCCCCAGCGTCCCCAACACCGGACCGCGCAAACTCGCCGGCAGCATGGCCCGCGCGCGCTCTTCATTGTGGTGGAACACCTGACGGCGATAGCCCGCAAACGCTTCGTCCGCGCCGTCGCCCGACAGCGCCACAGTGACGTTCTCGCGCGCCAATTGACACACGCGCCATGTCGGCAAAGCAGACGCATCGGCAAACGGCTCATCAAACATCGCGGCCAGATCATCGATATGCGAAAAGTCATCAGAGCCAACCGTTCGTGCGCGGTGATCGGTGCGGTACTGCTCGGCAACGCGCTGCGCATAGGAAGTCTCGTCCAGTGCTTCGACATCAAAACCGATTGAGCAGGTCTTGACCGGTTGGCCCGAAGCCTCGCTCATCAGCGCAACGACGCTGGAGCTGTCGACTCCGCCGGAGAGAAAAGCGCCAAGCGGCACGTCAGACACCATGCGAGACCGCGTTGCCTCGCGCAGCAGATGCATAAGTTCAGCGCTCAGATCAGCTTCGCAAGCAGAGTTGCGCTGGGTAAAATCAATATCCCACCAGCGGCGCGGCTGTGGCAGCGGTTGGCCCACTTCGCACAGCATGAAATGCCCCGCAGGCAGCTTGCGCACCCCTTTAAGGATCGAATGCGTGTCCGGCACATAGCCCCAGGCGAGATAGGCATCGAGCGCCGGTGCGCTCAGTTTGCGCGACAGGCTCGGCTCAGTCAGCAGCGCCTTTAGCTCCGACCCGAAGGCCAGCGTCCCGTCTGGCAGGGTCGCCAAAAACAACGGCTTCACTCCGAAGCGGTCGCGCGCGAGAAACAATTGGCGCGTGTCCAAGTCATAAAGCGCGAAGGCGAACATGCCATCGAGCCGCGCCAGGCAATCAACGCCCCAGAGCGCATAGGCGGCGAGAATAACCTCGGTGTCGCCCTCAGTGGCAAAGCGCGCGCCCTCGCCTTCGAGCTCGCGGCGCAATTCGCGAAAATTGTAAATCTCGCCGTTGAAGACGATCACCGCGCGCCCGTCGGTCGAGTGCATCGGCTGCGGGGAGCCTTCAAGGTCGATGATTGAGAGACGGCGGTGGCCCAGACCCACGCCCGGCGCGGTCCATACGCCTGACCCGTTCGGCCCGCGATGGACCAGCGTATCGGTCATTCGCGCAATGCGCTGCGGTTCGATCGCCGCGCTCGGATCGGCGTGGAAAAGGCCGGCAATTCCGCACATAAGCGCTCAGCCAAGCCCCGCCGGTGCCAGCAACCCTGCGCCAATGGCTGCGGCCATCCCAAGTGCAGCAATCCCAGCAAGGATCACCAGCGGGCTTTCGCCTTTGCCTTCGATAGCAGCGAGCGCGCCTGCACCCTTCAAATCCCTCGCAGTGAAGCCGTAATCCTCCGGCTCGCTTTCAAAAAAGCGCCATGCACCGGCCAGCACCATGCCCACGACCAGCGCGAAGAAGATCCACCCGTAGAAGATATGATCGAACCCGGCGGCGAATTCGACGCCTGCAAATTGCGCGATGTAAACCGTGCCCCACGCCCGCACCCCATTGGCAAGCACCGGGATGATGATCGAGGCCGCCATGAATGCAGCGCGCCGGCTCCAGCTGCGAAAGCGTGTGAAGCACACCAGCACGGCCAGCGTCACCATGGCGACAAGGAACTTCACGCCCGAACACGCCTCGGCGACGATGAACAGGCCAACCGGCGTATCGATATAGATGCCATCGACCACCGCCGGGATGCCACTCCAACGGGTCAGCGCGATCGTGATCTGCGCGGTGATGGCTTGGAGCTGCGGGATGATTTCATCCCCGAATGGCACCAGAAAGGCGAGGTAAGTGAGCGGCAGCGCCAGCAGGACGGCCACGCGCGCGCCCAGCATGGCAACGATGGCGCCCTGCACCGCGCCGACTGCACCCGCTTGCGCGATCAGGTTGATGTCCGTCACCCGCCCGGCCAGCCACAGCGCAAGGCCCGCTGCGACAATCGCCATACCCCAGCCCAGCGACCGGGGCGCAACTCTCTCCAACTCGCCAGATTTCAGCCAAACGAGCCAGATGACGATCAGCGGCACCAGCAGGATGTGATTATAGGTGTCGATGTTCCACCATTGGTGCAGCATCTCGCCCCACTCGCGCGCGCTCACCAGCATCAGACCGAGCACAGCCACGCCCAAGCACGCCAGCGGCTTGCGCCATACCTCAGGCAGCGCGGAAAGTATCGCTGTCGGGGAAGTTGTGCCGGAAGCGTGCGCGGTCTCAGGCGGCATTGAGCGTCTCGCTCTTGCCATCAACCAGTTCCTCAAGCGGAGCGAGCATTGCGTCCCACGCGTGGTGATCGAGCACGAACTTGCGCGCATTTGCGCCCATTTGCGCCGGAGCCTCCAGGTGCGCGAACAACGCTTCAAACCGCGCGCGCATAGCCGCCGGATCAGCCGGAGCCACCATCCAGTGCTTGGCATCGGCAGCGTTGATGCCCGTCGCCGCCTCGGGCGTAAGCAGGACGGGCCGCGCCATTGCCATCGCTTCGAGCACTTTGTTCTGCACCCCGCGCGCGATCAGCAAGGGCGCGATCACGCAGGTAGCGGCAGCCAGAAAGGGCTTCACATCCGGCACTTCGCCCCAGATGCGCACGCCCTGTGTCCCAGCATGGCGCTCCAAGTCAGCGGTCGGATTGCGCCCGACAATATGGAGCACAGCATTGGAATGGCGCGCGCGCATTTCCGGCACGAAACGCTCAATCGCCCACAGCGCAGCGGCTTCGTTGGGCCGATAATCCATTTGCCCGGTAAAGACGAAATGCGGCCCAGGTGCGCTCACCAGGTCAGGATGCGGCACCACGCGCGCAGGGTCAAAGGCATCGGCGTCGATCCCGTTCCCGATCACGTGGATGTCCGCCATCGAGGGAAACTGCAATCGGGTGCGAAACAGCTCCGCCTCATTCGCGCTGATCAGGATGGTTGCGTCGGCCCGCCGGGCAAGGCGCTCTTCTTCGGCGGCGAGCAAGCGCGCTTCGCGCGTGTTGAGCCAGACGCGCTCGCCTGCTTCAGCGTAATTGCCGAATTTGGCGCTGTCGACATCGCACAGGTCGACGATGACACGGCCCGCAAAGTCGGACGGGATATACTGTCCCATTTGCCCCGAAAACACGACGATGGTGCAGATGCCGCGCGCGGCGCACGTCTCGCGCACCCATGCGGCGAGCCGGGCGCTGTGAAAGGCGGTGAGGCTGACGGGCTTGCCCTCCACCACGGCCTGCGCCCCGGCAAACACCAGCGGCTTTGACCGGTTCACTACGCAATGCGTAGCGGCAATTGCCGCCACTTCAGCCTCAGCGGCGCGGTCTTCGGCGCTTTCGGCAAAACAGCCGACATGCACAGGCCCAAGCGTGGCGAGCTTTTTGAGCAGATGGCAGCTGCGGATCTTGTCACCGCGATTGGGCGGGAACGGCACCCGGTGCGCCAGAAAAAGGATCTCGCTCACAGTGCAGCCGCCCCCTCAGGCGAGCCCACGGGCAATCCACGGCCCCAGCGCGTTGGCGAGCGGCAGCGGGAGCTTCTTCCAAAGCTCGATCTTGCGCTGATAGGCCTCGCTGGTGGGATCGACATCGCGCGCTGCCTCGCCCGGTGCGGTCCAATACGCATAGGCGAGCGGCTCAGGCTCAAAGCCCCAGTTCTTCTTGTACTTCCATGGCCCGCTGCCATTCTTTGAGCGGCCAAAGTCGAACCGATCCATACCGCAGCGCCGGGCGTGGAGCATCAGTTCGTAATACATCACATCGTTGGCCCGCGCATCGCGAGCGGCCAGCGTTCCCCCACCCCAGAACGGCATGACCGCGCCGTCATGATAGAAGTTGAGCACGCTGGCGATGGGCGCGCCGTCCTGAAACACGGTCAGGATATCGCTCTCATCAGAGAAAGCCGCCAGCATCGCGCGAAACAGCTTTGCCGGGAAAACCGGCGTGCCGAGATTGCGGACGCTTTCAGAGTAGACAGCATAGTGCGCGCGCCAATCGTCAGTGGCGCGTCCGATGCGAATGGGGAGTTCGTTGTTCAGGCCTTTGCGCACCTCGGCCCTCGCCTTGCGCGGGATTGCCTTTAGCTGCGCGACATCATCGCCAGCCAGCGCTGCGATAAAGCCGCAATGCTTATCATCGCGCGTCTGCCAGCCAGCGTGGGTCGGTGCGGGACCACCGCGAAGCTCAATGCCGGGTATGCTTTGGGAAAGCGCATATTTCTCAGCCGCTTCGCTCAGCGCGCGCGCCGCGTCATCGCTGGTCGCGCAAATGCCGCCGCCCACGCCAAAGCCGCTGGACACCAAGGCCTTACCAAACAGGCGTGAGTGCACTTGCGTCAGCGGCAGCCACCCGGTGATGACGCCCAGCTGCTCTGAGATGAAGCCGCAAGCGCACTGACCTGTGCCCGCTTCGACGGCCTTGAGCCATGCGGGACGATGGAACAGGCTGGCGCGTTGTTCTGCGACAAAGCCCTCAATCCGGCGGATCGTGGCAGGATCGCACAGATCAACCGCCGCGACGTGATGCGCCATGGCGATGGGCGCGTTCATGCTGCAGCTCCTTCAGCCTCGGCATTGACTTCATCGGCAAAGGGCAGTTCGACCGCGCGCGGCGCCTCGAGATGCGCGATCCGGTCAATCCGGTCCCAATGGAACTCATGGACAAGATCGCGCAGCTTGTCCGCCATCTTTTCAAGGCCGGTGTAGTGGCGCAGGCGTGATCGGATTGGGGCGTTGGGAACGCGCGGCTGATCGGGGTCAATTTCCCACGGGTGAAAATAGAAGATAGCCGGGCGCTCTTCGCGGCGGTTCACTTGCCGGATTGCCCAGCGTGAAAAGCCATAGGGCAGAACGCGGAAGAACCCGCCGCCGCCCGCCGCCACGCGTCGACCGCCAAGGATCGCGGTTGTCACCGGAAGCTCAAGCAAATGCGACCACGGCAACGGACGAAACGCAAAGCGCGGGGCTTGCGGCCAGCCATAATGGTCATGCGCAACCGGCGCCACGCTGGATGAATAGAGATAGCCCTGCTGCGAAAGCTCCATGAAAGCCCATGGCGTGCGCTGGTCGATGGAGAAGCTTGGCGCGCGATAGCCCACCACTTCTGCGCCGCTCGCATCTTCAAGGATTTCGCGGGCCTTGCGAATGTCTTGCGCAAACGCAGCGCGGTCAAATGTGAACACGCGCGCATGGTCATAGCCATGGCTTGCGATTTCATGGCCCGCTTCAGCGATGCGACGGATCATTGCGGGATGACGCTTGGCGACCCAGCCAAGCGTGAAGAATGTCGCTTTCACATCGGCTTCGGCAAAGAGATCGAGAATCGCGTCGACATTGCTTTCCACCCGCGTGCGGATCGCAGCCCAGTCATCGCGCGCGATGACATTCTCAAACGCGCCGACCTGAAACCAGTCTTCGACATCGACCGAGAGGCCGTTGACGATGCGTTTATGGGTTTGAGAAGGGCTGTGCGACATGGATCAAGCAGCCTCGCGCGACGTGCCGTCTTCGAGCCACTCAATCAGCATCGTGAGCACATGCCGGAAAGAGCGCTCTTGCTCCTCCAACCGCGATTCAATCCGCTCAAGCATTTCGCTCAATTCCTCGTCAATGGCCTCGCCAGAGGCGACGGGGCGGCCTTTGCCTGCGGCTTGCAATTCGCTGATCGCGGCTTCGAGTTCAGCGGTGCGCTCATCACGCGCGGCAAGCATGGCGGCGACTTCGCCGGTCGGCACGCCTTGCGTTGCGGGATCGGCGGGCGCTGCCACAGGCGCAGGAGCAGCGGCGACTGGGGCAGCGGGTTCACTGCGCATGTCAGCGCCGCGCGATTGATCTGAGGCCATTTCCTCGCAGACAGCTTGCAGCATATCGACGCTGATCGTGTCGCATTCCTCAATCGCGCCCAGCAGCAAGAGGCGGTTCATCACTTGATTGACCCGGCGCGGAATGCCGCCGGTCGCGTCATACAGAGCCGGCAACAGCCCCTCGCCCAGCGCCGGACGGCCCTGCCAGTCAACATGCTCAAGCCGGTGGCGAATATAGTCTTCAACCTCAGGCGCACCCAGCGCTTCCAAATGGTGCGAGGCGATGATCCGCTGGCGCAGCTGATCGAGATTGGGATGATGCGCAAGCGTGCGGCGAAACTCAGGCTGACCCAGCAACAGGCTCTGAAGCAGCGGGTGCGATCCAAGCTGGAAGTTGGACAGCATCCGCAGTTCTTCAAGCGCAGTGAAATCGAGGTTCTGGCATTCGTCGACGGTCAGCAGACACCGCCGCCCGGCGCGTGCTTCATCCTGAAGGAAGCGCTCAATCGCACCCAATGCGCTTGCCTTGTCTTTGCCTTCGACCGCCAGACCAAAGCTCTGCGCAACGACATGGATCAGCTCTTCACCATCGAGCGCGCTCGTCACCACCTGCGCCACCGTCAGCGCGGCGGGGTCAACACGCTCCATCAAATGCGCAACCAGCGTCGATTTACCCGCGCCCACCTCACCGGTGATGACAATGAAGCCCTCACCCTGATTGAGGCCATAGCCCAGATAGCTCATCGCTTTGCGATGGCTGGCGCTTTCAAAATAGAAGGACGGATCCGGTGTGAGCTGGAAAGGTCGCCCGCTGAAGCCGTAATATTGCTCGTACATGGTCTAAGTGGCCCCTGGGTGTCTTAGAAATCGTAGCGCAGGCCGAGCAGCGCGGTCGCTGCGGCGAAATCATCTGCGGCAAATTCACTGTCGAAATAGTCCACCGCGACAGCGGCGCGGCCGGTCAGCCTGCCTGCGATGGTGCGGTTGTAGGCTGCCGATGCGCCATAAGCGTTCACGTCAGAATTGACCGCATCGCTGCTAAACCAATTGCTGTAAGCCGCAGCCTGAAAGCTGCCGCTTTGGCCGATGGGACTGCCCAGCCCGGCCTGCACGTAATAGCTTTCATCCACCTGCCCATCGAGCACGCTCAAAATGGTGTTTTCAGCAGCGATAAACTTGCGGCGGTCATACCCGGCGGCGACCGATGCAGTCATGCGCCCAATTTCGCGGCTGTAGGCGATCTGGCCGCCACGGTTGCGGAAGGCTGTGCCGCGAATGGAGCCCAGCACGCCGATATTGGCCGCACCGTCCGCTCCGTTCACCAACCCGCCAAAATCGCCCGTCAACGCGTTGCGCGCCACAGTGAAGTCTGTCCCCACCCCGGCAAGCGAATTGGTCAGCGCGCCGCCAAAGCCGGTCAGCCCGTCATAGACGTTGATCGAAAGAGCGCTGCGCCGGTCAGGCGCGTAGGAGAAATTGCCGTAATAGGTGGTCGAATCGTAGCGCTTGCCCACCGTCGCGGTGAGCGAAGTGCGCGAGCTGGGACGCCATTGGACGCCCGCATCCCAGATCAGTCCATCGACTTCGAACGCAATCTGGCGCGGCTGAGATTTGTCGGTGACGAAGCGGCCATTGTCATCAACAACCGGATTGCCATCGGCATCGCGCAGCGCGTCACGGCTGGAAACCTCGACATCCTCATAACCAATGCCGCCAACAACCGCGAGGCTATCGCTAAGCGGCACGACCACTTCGCCGCGCACATTCAGATCGCGCACGCGTTGATCGAGGTTGGAGATGTCTTCCTGAAACGCACCCGCAGTCACACCAACGCCAATCGGCAGAGCATCGCCGGGCCGCGTCGCAATGCGCGCCGTGCCGCGATAGGTGATGCTGTCGTCGAACACTTCGACAGCGCCGCCGTCCTGGTCGATTTGCCCGGTTTCGGCTTCCAGACGGTTGTACCCAACCAGCGCCTGCGCCGTCACATCCATCGCGCCCGCACGGGTCGCGATCGAGGGTCCGGCATAGACGCTGTACAGCTGGCTGGTGTTGTCGGCGGCCACCAGCGGGTTGCTGGTTGCCCCGCCCCCACCGTCAATCCGCGTGCGACTGGCAAGAGCGCCCGCTTCAAGCGTAACAGCGCGCGGCACAATCGCCAACGATCCACGGGCAATGCCGCTTACGGTGTCGGTGTCGACGGCATCATCGCCATAGCCGATATTGCGTTCGTAACGCACCGACACCGCCAGCGCTGAATTGCGGCCCTGAATGTTGCTGTCGATACCCGCTGCAATCTGAGTGAAGGTCACCACTTCATCGCCCGGCGTCAGTTCAGCGCTGAGGATCTGATTGACCTCGATATAAGGTTGGACAACGCGCGAGGTACGCGGCTCTTCATCATCCTGCGCCTGTGCGAACACAGGCGCGGCGCAGGCAAGTGCGGACAGCGAAACCGCCGCAGTAAAGGCATGGGTGCCCTTGGTCATATGAGTGATCAAAGGGTTGAGACGCATGGTCATTCCTCCGTTCCCTCGTAACGGCCAAAGCGGCGGCCCGAGGGGCTGAAATGCGTGGCATTCAGAAGCAGTTTGATGTCGCGACAGGCCGAAAGCAGCTGCTGCGCATCATCGAGAGCGGCGCGGCTGGTCTGGTCAGCGCGCACGATCAGCACGGTCTGGCCAACATGAGCGGCAAGTTCGGCTGCGGGTGAGGCGGCAAGCGCCGGGGGCGTATCAAAGATCACAAAGCGATTGGGCGCGCCCTGAG
This sequence comes from Pseudomonadota bacterium, assembly GCA_039815245.1. GTDB lineage: Bacteria > Pseudomonadota > Alphaproteobacteria > Sphingomonadales > Sphingomonadaceae > Erythrobacter. The sequence continues at coordinate 532,748 of JBCBZR010000001.1, forward strand.
TCAGGCGATCGAGCACCTGTCCGGTGCGCGCGCTCGCCAGAAACTCCGCATCGCGCGATGAGCTGGTCCCGGCAGGCATCACGAACAGGCGATCAATATCAGTTGCCAGCGCAAGCTCTTCAGCACGCACGCCGCGATCCGAGAGAGCGTCGATGAAACCGGGTGCCTCGGGCAATCCGAACCGGCGGCTGATCGAAGGCTTCATCACGTCGCAATCGATCAGCAACATTTCAATATCGCGCTCGGCTGCCAAAGCGATAGCGAGGTTGGCCGCACAAAAGGTCTTACCCTCGCCTGTATGCGGCGAGGAAACGAGGATGCGGCGTGCAAGCGGCGTCGCAGCGCGGCGGGCATCGGCGAGCAGCTCGCGCTTGACGATGCGGAACTCTTCGAGCAGCTGCGTTATCGGCTCTTCCGGTACGATCAGCCCAGCACTGGCCAGCACTTCGCGATCAATCTGGTGGAGCGGGCCACTCAGAGGGACACGATGCGCGCGAGGTGTTTCAGGCTCTGGGCGCGCGGGCTGAGGGGCCACCATGGGATCGGGCGCGGCCTGTGCAGGTGCTGCAACACTGTCGGGCGCCCTTTGCGTAGCGCTGGCGCGGCGCACCGGTTCGGGCACACGCGGTTCGATCTCAGGCAAGTCCCCCGGCACGCCGGCGGAGCCCATGCGGTCCAACCCAAAGGCGGCGTCCGCGCGCTCAAACAAGGATGCGCTGCGTTTGCGGCCCTTTGCGGGATCGCTCTCGGTTGCGTTAGGCTTGATCGGATCGTGTTTGGTCATACCGGGTCTCCTCACGCCACCGATCCGACCGAGACGAGCTCAATCGCCAGCAAGATCACAAGGACGCCAACCAGCGCCGCGGAGGCTCCAGCAAATTGCACCAATCGCTTGCGCGCGAGCGCCCGGCCTGTATCGGAGACCGCCATGGAAATTGAGCCGATCACCGGCATGTCCAAGCTGCGTTCCAGCTTGCCTGCGGTCATGTAGGTCGAGCGCAATTGGCCCAGCGCCCATGCGACGCCTGCACCTGCGCCAAGCCCTGCAATCAACACGCCGAGCAGCAGCAGCGGACGATTGGGCGCGGCGGGCTTCTGCGGAACTACTGGCGGATCGATCAGGTCGAACTTAAATTGGCTTGTCTCTTCCTCGACATCGCCGCGGGTGCGCAATTCCTCACGGTCCTGCAGCAGCTTTTCATAGTTCTGGCGCAGCACATCATAGTCGCGGCTGATACGATTGGCTTCGGCTGCCACCGCCGGTTCAGACGCCTGGCTCGCGACCAATGTCGAGATTTGCGACTGGATTGCGGCGCGGCGCGATTGCAGCGCGTCGATGTTAGCCTGCCGATCGGACCGCAATGCAACGAGCGAGGAATAGGCCGGGTTAGGCGTGCCCGTTACGTCTTGAGGACCCGCTTTTTCAGCCTGTTGGCGGAGGATGACCACCTGCTTGATCGCGGCTTCGACATCGGGGTGCTGATCGGTGAGCCCGCGCGCGCGCAAAGCAGCAAGCTGTTGTTGCGCCTCGGCCAACGCGGCTTGCGGACCGCTGGCACCGGCCGCCCCTGCAATCGTGCGCGGCGTGCCCTGAATTTGTCCATTCAATGCGGCGAGCGAGCTTTGCGCCCCAGCAAGATCCGCATCAATATCGCGCATTTCGGTGCGCAATTGCTGGATTTTGCCGGAAAGCGAGTCCGACCCGCCCACGAGATCAGGATATTGCGCTTCAAATGCGAGCCGACGCTGCTCCGCTGCCTCAAGCTCTGCCTTGCGCTCCGCCAGCAGCTCTTCAAGCTTGGATACGGCGCTGTTCAGATTGGCCCGGCTGCCCGCAATGTTCTCCTCACGGAAGATATCGAGCAGCTTTTGCACGACATTGCGCGCCAGAACGGCGTTTTCAGCATCGCTCAGGCTGCTTTTTCCGACGGTTGCAGAGATTTCAAACAGGTTCTCACCCTCACCGCGCACCGCGACCTGATCGGTCAGGGCGGCGACGGCGGAATTCATCTGGCTTTGCTCAGTGATGCCTTCACCAAGCTTCGTGCCCTTGATCACCTTTTCAAGGTTCACATTGCTCGCCAGCGTCTGACGCACGCGGGAAATCTCTTCTTTGCCGTCCGCTGCAAAGCCCTGTTGCTGCGAAAGGACATCATCGACATCGACATAGATACGGGCGCGCGATTCATAGGAATTGGGGATCATCGCAACCACCAGCCAGCCTGTGAGGCACACTCCCCAAGCGACGGCAAGCGCCAGCCAGCGGCGGTGCCAGACCGAATAGAGCGCTGTGCGCACCTCATCGAAGAGTTCATCCATCAACCGCTACTCCCGCGCCCGCTCAGAAGCGGCTCTCCGGGATTGAGATCGTATCGCCCGGCTGCAGAGCGACATTGGCGGTGGTGTCGCCTTTCTGGAGCAAGTCCTTGATGCGCAGGCGGTAGACCTTGTTTGTCTTGGATTCGGAATCAAAACGCGAAAGCGTGGAGCGATTGCCAGCGGCAAACTCACCCAGACCGCCAACCGCGATCATCGCATCAAGCAGGGTCATGTTGGCGCGATAGGCCAAAGCCGCAGGCTGAGCGCCCGCGCCGGTGATGCGGATTTGCTGCGGCAGAGCGCCGTTGAATTCGTTGACGATGACCGAGACGATCGGCTGCTCGATATATTCGGTCAGCTGCTTACGAATGTCTTCCTCAAGCTCAGTCGGGGTTTTGCCAACTGCCACCATGTCGCGCACCAGAGGGATGGTGATGCGACCATCGGGGCGCACTTGAATGTCTTCCGCGCTCAGCTCTGGGTTGCGCCAGACATGGATCGTCAGCTTATCGAGCGGCCCCAGGACATAGCTTTCGTCAGGGGCGCTGGTTTCCGAAGCGTTGTAGGTTGCGGGCGGCAATTGCACGCTTGGCCCGCCGGCACAGGCGCTCAGCGAAGCAGCCGCAATCGCGGCGCACATAGCTGCGCCAAGCGGACGCGGGAAAGAAAGCGAGAATGGCATCGAGGTATATCCTTGGTCAGACCGGACCCGCCAAAGCCGAAAGGAACAGGAGCGACCTGCGCCAGCCCGGGCGGATGAAGTACCCAAGGTTTCTCGCTGATAATGGTGAACATAACGTTAGTGATTTGCGCCCGATTGGAGCGTTATCCCGTTATGGGACAGGGATTTGCGCGGGGTTAATAAGACCTTGTCTGCACCCTCAGACAAGCATCTCAGCCGCCGGTCCATGGCCCAGAAAGCCTGAGGGACTGGCGGTTGCACCATAGGCACCGGCACAGAACACCGCGACCAGATCACCGACCTCAGCGCGGGGCAATTCGGCCAAATCAGCCAGCCTATCTAGCGGGGTGCACAGGCACCCGACCACATTAACCACGTCCTCGCCCGGAGCGCCGAAATGGCTCGCAATCGCGACCGGGTAATTGCGCCGAACCACCGTTCCGAAATTGCCCGATGCGGCCAGCTGGTGATGGAGGCCACCATCGGTCACGAGATAGGTGACGCCATGGCTGACCTTGCGATCCACGATTCGCGTGAGATAGACGCCCGCTTCCCCGACAAGATAGCGCCCCAGTTCCAGACACAGCTCAGTCTCGCTGAGCGCAGGCGGCAGGTTCTCCAGCATCGCGGTGAGCGCGCTGCCCACCGCGTTCAGATCAAGCGCGGTGTCGTTGGGGAAATAGGGAATGCCAAACCCGCCGCCCATATTGAGCTTTGGCACTGGCGTGCCGATGACATCGCCCAATTCTCCCGCGAGTTTCAGAACGTTGGCCTGCGCTTCTATGATCGCTTCTGCGCTCAGCGTCTGGCTGCCAGTGAAGATATGCAGGCCGCGCCACTCGGCCCCCGCGTCTAGCAATGCGCGCGCCAGTTCAGGCACGCGCTCGGCATCGACACCGAAGGGTTTGGCTCCGCCGCCCATCTTCATGCCGGAGCCTTTGAGCTCAAAATCGGGATTGACCCGGATCGCAATGCGCGCCCGTACGCCAAGGCTTTCGGCAATCGCCAGAGAGCGCGCCGCCTCGCCTTCGGACTCGCAATTGAGCGTCACGCCAGCTTCGATTGCGGCTTTCAGCTCATCATCACGTTTGCCCGGTCCGGCGAAGCTGACCCGCTCGGGCGCAATGCCCAGATGCTGGGTCAACGCAAGTTCGCCAGAGGATGCGATGTCAAAGCCATCCACCAGCGGCTCCATATGCGCGATGACATCGGGCATTGGGTTCGCCTTGATCGCATAGTTGATGCCAAGGCGGGCCGGGATCGCAGCGCGCAGCTGAGCCATCCGAGCATCGAGACGGTCGCGCGCATAGACGAACACAGGCGTCCGCCCAGCCTCTGCAACAAGATCGCTGGCGCGCCGGCCGCCAATCGCCAGTTCGCCATCAAGGCTCTCAAAACCGGGCGGGATCGGGCCGAGGGGTTTGCTCATGCGCTGTGTGCTTCCAGTTCGCGCTTGAGCGCATTTCGATCAAGCTTGCCATTTGGGTTAAGCGGCAGTGCCTCACGCCAATGGATCGCCTTGGGTTGCATAAAGTTAGGCAGCTCGCTCGACAAATGCTTGCGCAAAGCGGCTTCCTCGCCCTCCCCGCGCACGATCAGATGCACCGCATGGCCAAGCCGATCATCGGGCAGACCCAGCGCAACCGCCTCGGCGATGCCATCAAAGGCGCTGGCGACTTCCTCAATCTCCTGCGGGCTGATCCGATTGCCCGCGCTCTTTATCATCGCGTCATTGCGACCCACAAAATGCAGCAGGCCAGCCTCATCGCGCATCACACTATCGCCTGACCAGACTGCGGTGCCACCGTAATGCGAGCCTGCGGGCGCGGGCCTAAATCGCCGTTCGGTGCGCTCGGGATCACGCCAATAGCCCTGCGCCACCAGCGGCCCACAATGCACGAGTTCCCCTTCAATGCCCGCCCCGGCAATGGCGACGCCTTCATCCACCACCAGCACTTCGGCAAAGGGGATCGCGGTGCCCATCGAGGTGGGGTGCGCATCCACCAAAGCCGGATCGAGGTAGGTAGAGCGAAACGCCTCAGTCAGCCCATACATTGGAAAGAGAGCTGCTTCGGGAAACAGTCCCCGAAGAGCACGCACTAGCTCTTCGGTCAGCGCCCCGCCGCTATTGGTCAGTCGCCGCAAGGGCGCGCTTGCCTGGACAGGCCAGTCCGTCTCGCACAATTGCACCCATAAGGGCGGCACAGCGGCTAGAGTGGTGACCTGATGGCGCGCGCACGCTTTCACCACATCGCGCGGAAACAGGAAATCGAGCGGCACCACGCACCCGCCTGCATACCAGGCCGAAAGGAGCTGATTTTGGCCGTAGTCAAACGAGAGCGGCAGCACAGCCAGCGTCACATCGTCGCCCGCTAGCTTAAGATAATGCGCCACACTCACCGCGCCCAGTGTTAGGTTGGCATGGCTCAGCACCACACCTTTTGGCCGCCCGGTTGAGCCGCTGGTGTAAAGGATCGCGGCGAGATCATCGGGATCGGCCTTGGAGGGGCCAAGCGGATCGTCCAGCGCATAGGCCTGCGCCAGCACCTCATCCTCTTCGATCGCCGCGCACCCATTTGGCACATCACCCGCTTCCAGCGAACCAAGGCGTGCCTTGGTGCCGATAAGCATGCTCGCGGCGCTATCGCTGAGGATGTGGTGCACCTGTGCGCGTTTGAGCAGCGGATTGATCGGCACATAAACCAGCCCCGCCCGCGCTGCGGCCAGCGGCATAAGGCAGGTCAGCTCACCTTTGGCCGCCCAGCTCGCAACACGGCTGCCGCGCTCAGGCACTCGCGCGGCCAGCCATCCTGCAAGCCACGCCACACGCAGTCTTAACGCATCGTGGTTAAGCGTCTCATGGCGCAGCACCAAGGCCGCAGCCTCGCCGCGCCCCTCAGCGCAAGCGCGCTCAGCCAGATGGTCGAGCGGAAAGGGAGTGGGATCAGGGCTTTGGGTCATCTGGGTGGTGTTCAGGGCAATACGGAGCGTAACTCGAATTCAATGTTAGAAGTGCGGTATCACGACAGCGTTAACGTTGTGCAAGGCCTGACTGAGGCCGCGCGCAGTCCGTTTGAGCGCGCCGAGTGGTTTGCGCTGCTCGCCGAGGCAGGAGTTGCGCCGCTGGTTGCAATGGCCAGTGACGGTGATGCGCGCGCAGCCTTGGTGCTGTCAGACAACGGCGGAGCGCTGGGGCCCATGGCAAACTGGTACAGCTTCACTTGGCGCCCAGCCGCACCGGACGGCGCAGAGGGCGATGCACTGCTTGGCGCCATAGCCCGCGGTCTGCGCCAGCGCGCGCACCGTGTGACCCTTAGATCTGTGCCCGAAGAGGACGGCTCTGCCACCCGCCTTGCGCGCTTGTTCGGCGACAACGGTTGGCGGGTCGAAGTCACGCAGTGCGACACTAACCACACCTTGCCAGTCGCAGGGCGCTCCTTCGCACAATATTGGGCATCGCGCCCCGGCCCCTTGCGCACTACGCTGAAGCGCCGGGCCAAAAAGGTCGAAACACAGATCCTCACGCATTTCAATGGCGAGGCGTGGGCGCAGTATGAGCGGATCTATGATGCCAGCTGGAAGCCCTCCGAAGGCAAGCCCGCCATGCTCCGCGCTTTTGCCGGGGCTGAAGGGAAAGCAGGCCGTTTGCGGCTCGGCCTTGCCCGGAGAGAGGGAGAGCCAGTGGCTGCGCAATTCTGGACGGTCGAAGCAGGCACCGCCTTCATCCACAAGCTCGCGCATCTGGAAAGTCATCGCCACCTCTCGGCAGGAACCACGCTGAGCGCGGCCCTGTTCGAGCATGTGATCGACACTGACCGGGTGGACCTCGTCGATTTTGGCACAGGCAATGAGCCCTATAAGCGCGACTGGATGGAAGCGACGCGCCCGCGCTACCAGCTCGATTGCCTCAATCTTGCGCGGCCGCGCGCATGGATTGATCTCGCCCGTCTCGCCGGGGGGCGCTTGCGGGAAGCGGATGTTCCGGCGCTTGCACAGCGCCCGGTCCGCAGCTAAGCCCCGCCGCCAATCAGGACGAGTGCTAAACCGATTGGCCCCACCCCCACGATGCCGTAAGGGGATTTAGGCCACCAATTGGTCGGATGAAGCGCCGCGCAAGGGTCAGCAAGGGATAACAATGACCATGAGCACCAATCCGGTTCCGCAAGAGGATTGCGAGGTTTGCGAAGCATCAGGCACCGATGCCGACGCCACGCTCAAAGCGATCATGGTCGATGTTCTCGGCATCGATGCGCAGGACGCTGCAGAATTTGGCCCCGAAACCGGGCTGTTCGGACACCTGCCCGAACTCGATTCCATGGCTGTCGCCGGTCTGTTGACCGAGATCGAAGACCGTCTGGGCATTGTGATCGAGGACGACGAAGTCGATGGCGAGATGCTGGAGACCTATGGCGGGCTCCTCAATTTTGCCGAAGCGAAGCTGAGCGACACGTGAGCGCGGTTGCGCTGTAATGAAGCTGAAAAGCTGGACCGCACCTCGGCCTTCGGGCGAAGCGTCCGAAGAAATGGCGGTCACACTCGGCACGGGGCGTGCTGCGAAACTGTTGATCCTTCCAGCCTGGTTTGATGAAGCGAACAAGCTTCGGCGGCTGACGCTGGAGACCATGCGGAGGCTCCACGAAGCAGAGATCGACAGCGTCTTGCCCGATTTGCCCGGCTGCAATGAAAGCCTCTCCTCACTTAAAGCGCAAACGCTTGAAGGGTGGCGCGCGGCGGCCGAGGCGGCCTGCGATCAATTTGGCGCAACCCATGTGCTGGCCATCCGAGCAGGCGCGCTGATCGCTCCGCAGAACTTGCCGGGCTGGCACTATGCGCCGCTTGCGGGATCAAAACTTCTGGCAGCGCTGCTGCGCGCGCAAACCATGGCCGAGCGCGAGGCAGGCAGGCAGGTGACCCGGCAAGACATGCTCGAACAGGGCCGCGAGGGAGGCCTCGTGCTGGCAGGCTGGGCGCTCGGCGCGCGCATGGTCCGGGCGTTGGAAGAAGCGGCATCGGCGGAAACGGCCAAGCAGTCGACGATTGAAGCGAGTGATCTTGGCGGCCCCGGATTGTGGTTGCGTGCCGAGCCTGCGCATGACGCCGCTCAGGCAGAGCGCCTCGCGCAGATCATCGCCAACGGCATTTCAAGCGAAAGCGCCGCATGAGCCGCCTGCCCCTCACCTTTGCATGCGGCAGCCTGACCCTCGCTGGAACGCTGGACACCGCTCCAGGTAAAACCGGACTGCTGATCGTCAGCGGCGGCAATGAAGTGCGCAGCGGCGCGTTTCGCTCGCAGGCGCGCATAGCGGCTCGCATCGCGCGGGCAGGCTTTCCTGTGATGCGCTTCGACCGCCGCGGCATCGGCGACAGCGAAGGCGAGAACCGCGGCTTTCGCTCTACGGCCAAGGATATGGCCAGCGCCCTCGCCGCCTTTCGCGCCATCGCTCCCGATGTCGAGCGCGTGGTCGCCTTTGGCAATTGCGATGCGGCCTCCGCCCTTATGCTGTATGGCGCAAATATGGGGGATGAGGGGCTGGCCGGGCTGGTGCTCGCCAATCCATGGACCTTTGAAGAGGATACAACCGGCGGCGATACCGCTCATGCGCCGCCTCCCGCTTCCTCCATCCGAGCGCGCTACGCCGCCAAGCTTAAGAACCCCCGCGAGGTCGCCCGGTTGCTGAGTGGCGGGGTTGATCTGCGCAAATTGGCCAAGGGCCTGAGCGCGTCAGTCAAACCCACCCCCGCGCCCACCGGTCTGGTGGACGATATGCGCGCCGGCCTTGCCGCTTACAGCGGGCATGTCGCTATCCTGCTGGCGAGCGCGGATCGCACCGCTCAAGCCTTTGAAGCTCAATGGGAGGGGAGCGATCCCCGCCTTGCCCGGTGCGAGGGCGCAAACCACGCTTTCGGCGCGCCCGAGCATTTCAACTGGCTCGAAGCGCAATTGCTCAAAGCCCTGCGCAAACCGGTCAGCGGGTGAACACGCTCGTCAGCTCCACATGCGTGGACCAGCGAAACTGGCCAATGGGCCGCACCTGACCGAGCCGAAAGCCTGCCGCCGTCAGCCGCGCCGCATCGCGCGCCCAGCTTGAAGGATTGCAGCTCACATAGACCACTCGCTCCACCTTGCTGGCCGCTATCGCCTCAATCTGCGCTTTCGCTCCGGCGCGCGGCGGGTCCAGCACCACGGCATCGAAGCGATCCAGCTCTTCGGGCTGGAGCGGATTGCGGAACAGGTCGCGATGTAAGGCATGCACGCCGCGCCCGCTCTGCTGCGCAGCAGAAGTGCAAGCAAGGTAAGCCCCGCGATCAGCCTCCGCCGCGAGCACTTTGCGGCCTTCTGCCAGCGCGAAGGCAAACGTCCCGAGCCCGGCAAACAGGTCCGCCACAGGCCGCGCCTCGCCAAGCCAGTCTTTCGCATCAGCGATCATGCGCGCTTCCGCATCGCGCGTTGCTTGCAAGAAGCCGCCAACCGGAAGACCTGTGGGAACGCCTGACAAAGTCACGGTCACCGGCTCAGGCTCCCACATCGTCTCAGCGCCATAGCCCTGATCGATGCTGAGCCGCGCCAAACCGTGCGTCTGGGCAAATTCCAGCACGCCTTCGGTTGCGGCAAGCCCTTCAAGCGGGAAATGCGACAGCGCCACATCAAGGCCCTGATCGCTGGCCGCCAGTTGCACATCGATCGCACCTTTTCCGCCATGCGCGGCGATCAGCGCGCGCAGGGGCTCAATCAGCCCCTCCAGCTCTGGCAGCAAGACGGGGCACTCAGCCAGATCCACGATCCGATGCGACCCGCCCTCTCGAAAGCCAACCACCGCCCGCTTAGCGGTGCGCATCGCGTGGAGCGTCGCGCGGCGGCGGCTCGCGGGGGGTGAGAGATGGACCGGCAGGACGGTGCCCGGCGAAAGCGCCTGACCCTGTGCAGCGTTAACAACCCGCGATGTGACAAAATCGCCCAAGGCCTGTTCGTCGGCCTGCTGAAGTTGACACCCGCCGCATTGCTCAAAGTGAGGGCATGGCGGGTCGACATGATGCGGGCCTCGCTCGATTATGCCCTCAGCGTTAACCGTATCGCCGGGCACTGCGCCTTTCACATGCCGACCGGAAGGGGTGACGCCATCGCCTTTGGCTGCGATGCGTAGGATGGTTTCACGCTCACTCAAAGGCAGGCCGCCACCGCGCCGCTGACATGATCCGCCAGATCATCGGGCGTGAACGCCGCGCCGGCTTGCCGTGCAGCTTCCGAGTGGAGCCAAAGGCCCTCGCTCGCCGCCGCAAAAGGATCGGCGCCGGTGGCAAGGCGGCTGGCGATGATGCCTGCAAGCACATCGCCGCTGCCCGCAACTGACAGCCAGCTTGGCGCATGCGGTCCGATGGCAAGGCGTCCGTCAGGCGCGGCGATGAATGTGTCCGGACCTTTAGCCACGATGACCATTGCGCTGACCCGCGCAAGCGCTTGCGCCTTGGCCATGCGCCCTTCGGCGATCACGCCAAACGTTCGGCAAAGCACCTCAAGCTCTCCATCATGCGGGGTGGCAATGCGAGCGCCTTGCGGGTCGCTGGGGGAAGGCTTCAGGCAATGCAGTGCGTCTGCATCCAGCACGGAGGAAATCTTGGACTGCATGACCTGCTCGACCGCAGCGCGCGCTGCATCATCGCGTCCAACGCCAGGCCCAATGCAAATCGCGGTGAGGCGCTGATCAGCCAACGCATCGGCCAAAGCGCCGGTGTCCCGCACGAGGCTGGCAGGCATGGAGACGTCGGACCTCTGCGCAAACCACTTCACATAGCCCGCGCCTGCACGCATCGCAGCCTTGGCAGCGAGCAAGCTTGCGCCCGGCATCGTCCCCCCGATCACCGCCAACAGCCCGCGCGTGTATTTGTGCGCATGGGTGGAAGGCGGCGCTAGGTTTGGCCGCGTCACACGCTGCATCGCGCCCGCCACCGCATCAATGCCAATCGGGACAAGCCGTATTGTGCCCAGCAAAGCGCGCGAGGCGGCAAGACAATGCGCCACCTTCCAGGCGCCGAGCGCCAAGGTCACATCACATTGCGGCAGCCGATCATTCAGCGCCTCTCCCGTATCACTCGCGATCCCTGAAGGCATGTCGATCGCAACGCAGCGCGTATGGCGCTGAGCCAGATCAAGAAGCAAGGCGTTATGCTCAGCCGAAAGCGGCCGCGTGAGGCCCGAGCCGAACAGGCAATCAACCAGCACATCGCGCCTGCTGTCTGTACCAGAGGTCAGCACCGGTCCCGACCATCGCGCGCGCGCCGTTTGCGCCGCCTGCGTGCGCGGTGGGACGGGTGCGATGACTTCAATATCCAACCCAGCCTCATACAAGACCCGAGCAATGACATAGCCATCGCCGCCATTGTTGCCGGGGCCGCACAGGATCGTCACCGAGCCACCCGCAACAATCCGGCGCACCCATTCGGCCGCCCCACCCGCAGCGGTTTCCATCAGATCGCTTACGCTGATCCCCGCATCGAACAGCTTTTGCTCGGCAGCGCGCATCTGATCGGCGGTCAGAACCTGCGCGTCATTCATCGCCGCTTGGTGCAATTCCGGTCGGGTCAAAGCGGTATCGCGCGCCCCTATAGGTGAATTCGACGAGGCCAGGTTTCGAGGCGGACATGTTGATCCTGATATTGCTGACTTCATCCGCACCATCGAGCGGCGTGATTGCAAGGCGGGGTGCGTTGTAACCAAAGCGGCGGAAGGTATCGTCCGGGTGATGGATGGCAAAGGTGCCGTCCCCCGCCGTTTCGAGAATGCAATCCCGCGCCCAGTCCGCGTCCGCGCTAAATGCGCAATCGATTCCCGCTCCCTCAGGCGCGCCACTTTCGGGTGCACACGCGCCAAGCGCCAAAGCGCTTAAACAAAGGCTGCTAAATATCCGCATAGACATGCGTTTCTGCCTTCGCTCCGGGATGAGTGAGCGCGCCAGTCCGCGCTGAACCCACATTCTGCGCATAGCGCCACAAGGTGCCCGACTGGTAATCGTTCGAACGCGGTGCCCACGCCTTGCGCCGCTCTTCGAGCACCGCTTCATCAACCTCCAGATCAATCGTACCGGCCTCGGCATCAATCGCGATGGTGTCGCCATCCTCGACCAGCGCAATCGGCCCGCATTCCGCCGCTTCCGGACCCACATGGCCGATGCAAAACCCGCGGGTCGCCCCAGAAAAGCGCCCATCGGTGATCAAGGCGACTTTCTCGCCCATGCCCTGACCATAAAGCGCTGCCGTCGTTGAGAGCATCTCACGCATGCCCGGACCGCCCCTGGGCCCTTCATAGCGGATGACGATGACGCTGCCTTCGCAAATATCGCGCGCCTCGACGGCAGCGAAAGCGTCTTCCTCGCATTCAAAAACGCGCGCTTTTCCAGTGAATTGCAAGCGATCCATGCCAGCGACTTTCACAATCGCGCCATCGGGAGCAAGCGAGCCCTTCAGCCCGACAACACCGCCCGTGGGCGTGATCGGACTGGCGACGCTGTAAAACACCTTTTGATCGGGATTCCAGATGATCTCTTCGATATTCTCGCCCAGCGTCTTGCCCGTCACGGTGATCGGATTGGGGTCGAGAAAGCCGCCGTCCAGCAGCGTCTTCATGCCCATATAGACGCCGCCCGCCTCATGCATATCTTTCGCGACATACTTACCGCCGGGTTTGAGGTCTGCGATGTAAGGTGTTGATTTGAATATCTCTGCGACATCGAACAGGTCAAAATCAATTCCAGCCTCACTCGCCATCGCGGGAAGGTGGAGCGCGGCGTTGGTGGACCCGCCAGTCGCCGCGACAACGCGGGCTGCATTCTCAAACGCGGCGCGCGTGCAGATGTCGCGCGGACGCAGATTGCGCTCGATCAGCGCCATAACCTGCTTACCCGCGGCCACCGCAATTTCCTCACGCGATGTGTAAGGAGCAGGCGCCATATTACTGTTTGGCAGAGACAATCCAATCGCCTCACCGACACAGGCCATCGTGTTCGCAGTGAATTGACCGCCGCATGCCCCGTGCCCCGGACACGCGACTTTCTCCAGTGCGATGAGCTCTTGCAGCGGGCAATTGCCAGCAGCGTGCTGGCCGACCGCTTCGAACACGTCGACCACGGTCACGTCCTTGCCCTTATGCGTGCCCGGCAGGATCGAGCCACCATAGACGAAGATGCTGGGTACATTGAGCCGCAGCATCGCCATCATCATGCCCGGCAGGCTCTTATCGCACCCTGCGAAGCCAACAAGTGCGTCGTAACAATGCCCTCGAACCGAAACCTCGATGGAGTCTGCGATGATTTCGCGGCTCACAAGAGAGCTTTTCATGCCCTGATGCCCCATCGCGATCCCGTCTGTCACGGTGATCGTGTTGAAGCGGCGCGGCGTGCCTCCCCCGGCGATCACGCCTTCGCGACAGATATCCGCCTGTGGGTTGAGCGTGGTGTTGCAGGGCGCGGAATCGTTGCCCGCGCTTGCCACCGCCACAAATGGGCGCGCGATTTCTTCCTCGGTCATGCCCATCGCGTAGTAGTATGAGCGATGCGGGGCGCGCTCCGGGCCAACCGAGACATGGCGGCTGGGCAGCTTGGTTTTATCAAACGTCATGCAATTCCTCCGGAAATGTGCCTGCCCTCAGGAAAGCGCGAGCGCAACCCTGCCCGCAACATCCGCGATTATTGCCGCCCAGCGCGCCTGTTCGGCGCGGGTGGCGACGAGGTCTTGGCGGATCTCGATCGCACAATAGGGACGGCCATGCGCCTCTGCATGGCGGTTCATCGTCGCGTTGAGCTCGCGGCCCGAATACGGCTCATTGTCCCCGACATTCAGGCCCAGCTCGCCAAACAGCCGGATCGCGTGGCGCGCGGCGCGATCATCCTGATTGTAGAGTAATGCGATTTCCCAAGGCCGCGCTTGCGAACTTGTCTCAAGTTTGGGCGTGAAGCTATGGATTGAAAGGATTAATTCGGGCGATCTGGCATCCAGCCACTCAGCCAGCGCCGTGTGATAGGGATGGTAGAACCGCTCAAGACGAGCCTCGATATCCGCGCCAATATTGCCGGGGATGAGATGCCCGTCGCTTGTCGTCGGGATCACGTTTGCATGATTATCCTCGCGGTGCAGATCGACAATCAGACGGCTGACCGTCGCGATATGGGCGGGCACAGCGTGACGGCGCGCAAGGCGCTGAACGACCCCTTCAACCCCGATATCAACCGCAATGTGCTGATCCAGCAGGCCCTTCGCGATGCCGAGCGGCACATCATCGGGGACATGGTTGGAGGCGTGATCCGCCACACACACGATCCGCGCTGCTGAAGGGTTGGAGGAAAATTCGCCGAGCTGTTTGTAGGGAAGACCATCGATCATGCGCCGCTCCCTAGCGCAATTTGCCCCCAAGCCGCCACCATTCGGGAAACTCAGCGGAAATTTGCGTCTCAGCCGCCTCGCGCGCGGCTTCGCTTTCGTAGAGCGCAAAGCAGGTCGCGCCGGAGCCTGACATGCGGGTGAGCCAAGCGCCGCTCGCCTCCAACGCGCACAACACATCGCCGATGACCGGGCATAGGCTGAGTGCCGGCGCGGTGAGATCGTTGCGGCCTTTCAGAGCAATGGTGCGGGCCGATCCGGCGGGCAGCGGGCCTTTGTCGATCTGGTCCCACGCTTTGAACACCGGGCCTGTGGCGAGCGGCACTCGCGGGTTTACCAGCAACACTGGCGTGCCTTTGAGGTCGTCGTCGACCTCGGTCAGTTCGGTCCCGGTGCCAAGGCCGATAGACATCTCGCTGCGCACGCAGGACGGCACATCCGCGCCCAGCTTGGCCGCGCGCGTCTGCCAATCGTCAGGAAGACCATACAGTTCCTCCACCATACGGAAAACCGTGCCGGCGTCCGCTGAGCCTCCTCCGAGACCAGCAGCGACCGGCAAATTCTTCTCCAGCGAAATCGCCAGCCCTTGAGGGCGCGGCAACACGGCGAGCGCTCGCGCGATGAGGTTGTCCATCGGGTTGTCGATCCCACCCGCAAACTCACCCACGGCTTGCAGGCTGTCCTGATCTGCAATCTTCGCCGTCAGCGTGTCGCCCGCATCGACAAAGGCGAACAGCGTTTCAAGAACGTGATAGCCATCCTCGCGCCGCTCGCGGACGTGAAGCGCAAGGTTGATTTTAGCGTAGGCGGTTTGCTTCAAGGTCACTATGCCCTATGGCTTTGGTCAGGCGAGAACACCATCCACGAAATGAAAATGCTCCAAATAGGCTGACGTGAAACGCTGAATGTAACGCGGCTCTGGACTGTCTTTGCCTTTGAAGAGTCCCTCTTCGACAACGTGGGCATAGACAGTTTGACCGAGCGGATAGGCCGTAAGAGTGCCAGACATCCCGTTTGTCACTATGGCCGCCTTTGCGTCTTCCACCGTGGAGTAAACAGCGGCGGCAAAAGAAGCGCCCTCACCGTGGAAGACATAGACGAAGCCCATCACATATTCGGATAGTTCGGCCCGCCGCCGCCTTCGGGCGTTACCCAGTTAATGTTCTGGTTCGGGTCCTTGATGTCGCAGGTCTTGCAGTGGACGCAGTTTTGCGAGTTGATTTGGAAGCGCGGCTCCTTGCCCTCTTCCTCGATCCATTCGTACACGCCTGCTGGGCAATAACGTGAAGAAGGCCCCGCAAACATCTCAAATTCGCTCTCTTTTTGCAGATCCCAGTCTTCCACCTGCAAGTGGACCGGTTGGTCCTCAGCATGGTTGGTGTAGCTGTAGGCGACGTTGGTGAGGCGGTCGAAGCTGATCTCGCCGTCGGGCTTGGGATAGTCGATCTTGGGATAGAGGTCCGCGCGCTGCGTCATCGTGTAATCGGCGTGGTGCTTCATGCTGATCGGCAGGCCGATTTTCAGCGTGCGCATCCACATGTCGACGCCCGCAAGCACAGCGCCAATATCCTCACCATATTTGGCCACGGCAGGCTCAGCATTCTGCACTTTCTTGAGCTCGTCCGCGATCCAGCTGTTTCGCAGGTTCGGCTCGTAAGTCTCTAATTCTGGCTGGTTTTCCTGCCCAGCGATCTCCTCGGCAA
This sequence comes from Pseudomonadota bacterium, assembly GCA_039815245.1. Lineage (GTDB taxonomy): Bacteria > Pseudomonadota > Alphaproteobacteria > Sphingomonadales > Sphingomonadaceae > Erythrobacter. The sequence goes on from JBCBZR010000001.1 coordinate 548,819, forward strand.
TCGCTTCGGCAGCGAGCATTGCACTCTTCATCGCGGTGTGGCTGCCCTTGATCCGAGGAACGTTTACAAAGCCCGCCGCACAGCCGATCAACGCGCCGCCGGGGAAAGCGAGCTTGGGCACGGACTGCCAGCCGCCTTCATTGATGACGCGCGCGCCATAGGAGACGCGCTTGCCGCCTTCGAGATATTCGCGGATCGCCGGGTGCGTCTTCCAGCGCTGGAATTCCTGATAGGGCGAAACCCATGGGTTTTTGTAATCGAGCGCGGTGACGAAGCCGATCGCGACCTGATTGTTGGCCTGATGGTAGAAGAAACCGCCGCCCCAAGTGCCGCTTTCGCTGAGCGGCCAGCCTTGCGTGTGGATCACGCGGCCGGGCACGTGCTTGTCCGGGTCAATGTCCCAAAGCTCTTTGATACCAAGACCATAGACCTGCGGCTGACAATCCTTCTCAAGATCATACTTCGCCTTGATCTGCTTGGTCAGCGACCCGCGCGCGCCCTCGGCGAATAGCGTGTATTTCGCTTCGATCTCCATGCCAGGTTCGAACTCGGCCTTTTTCGAGCCGTCCTCGGCAATGCCCATGTCCTGCGTGATGACGCCTTTGACCGCGCCCTTATCATCAAACATGACTTCTGCAGCGGGGAAGCCGGGGAAGACCATCACGCCCAGCCCCTCGGCCTGCTCGCCCAGCCAGCGGGTGAGGTTACCCAGCGAGCCGGTGTAGCAGCCATGGTTGCTCATAAGCGGCGGCATCACGATGTGCGGCAGCGAGGTCTTACCGGTTTTGCCAAGCACCCAATGCCAATTGTCGGTCACCGGCGTTTCCGCCATCGGGCAATCCATATCGCGCCAGTCGGGGAACAGCTCGCCCAAAGCTTTGGGGTCAACGACCGCGCCGGACAGGATATGCGCCCCGATTTCGGAGCCTTTTTCCAGAACCACAACTTCAAGCTCTTCATTGAGCTGTTTCAGCCGGATCGCTGCGGAAAGGCCGGCCACGCCGCCTCCAACGATCACGACGTCGCATGGCATCGATTCGCGTTCAGTCATTGCTTTTCCCGATATCTCTCTCTTGGCGGCGTAAATCCCCAACAGCGCGCCGCATACCCACTTGATTAGCGCCACTGTGACAGTCAAGACCCATCCATCACGTGATGAACGCCAATGATCCCCTCTTAATTGATGAAATATACGCTGCGCTCGATTGGTGGGATGCAGCGGGCGTGAATGCCGATTTCGGCGATGACGCTACGGCTTGGCTGTTGCCACCGGACACAGCGCCCGCGCAGGCGGACACTGCGCCAGCAGTGACACACGGTGCGACGGAGCCGAGTTCAGAGAATTCAGCGCCTCGCGCCGAGCGAATCAATCTTCTGGGTGACCAGCCGCCCGCCGATCTTGCCGCGTTTCACCGATTTTGGCTGGAGGCACCGGGCCTCGATTCTATTGGACCCAGAGGCCGCATCGCGCCGCGAGGGCCTGAAGGCGCGCAATTTATGGCACTCGTGGTTGCTCCCGAACCGGGAGACACCGATAGGCTGCTTTCCGGGCCCCAAGGGCGCCTGTTGGACGCGATCCTGGCGGCGATGGGTGTGCCCCCAAGCGAGGTGTACATCGCGTCTGCGCTTACCCGTGTCACGCCTGTTCCAGACCTGCCAGCGCTGGCTGCGGGCGGGATGGATGCCGTCCTGCGGCGCCATATTGAGCTGGCCAAGCCGCAGCGGGTGATTGCGTTTGGGCAAGGTCTTGCGCCCCTGATCGCGACAGTTGTAACAAATTGTGAACCACGTTTACGGGAAATCAACCGGGTACCGTCAAACCAACCGCTCTTGATGTGCGAGGGCCTCGATAGCCTGATGACCTCCGCGCAGCTCAAACGGTGGTTTTGGCGGAGATGGATCGAATGGTCGGCGCAGGACTGATGAAGATATTCTCAAAGTCGGTTTGCGTGGCAGGCAGTGTTTTCTGCCTTATCGGCCAGCCTGCCCTCGCGACAGCACCGTCGCTTAACACGCTTGCAAGCGCGAGCGGAGCCGTCAGCAGCATGGCGGCGCATTATGCCCGTCCGGCTGAGGCTAAGCAGGCGCAGCGCAATGCTCTGCCAGCCGTTCTCTCCGACAAAGAACGCGAGCATTATCAGCGCGTCTTTGCTGCCATTGATGGGCAGGACTGGAAAACTGTTGAAGACCTGCTGGGTCAATACAACGACAGCGCGCTGCATCAAGTGGCCACGGCTGAATACTACACGCATGCAAAGAGCCCCAAAGTCAGCGCTGAGAAGATCGCGGTATGGCTGCAGGCGGGCGTCGATTTGCCACAGGCAAGCCAGCTCGGACGCATGGGCCTTAAGCGTGGACTGGACGCGCTCCCGGCGCTGCCGGGCAAGCAGGGCTTTCGCTATCAGGCAGGCGCGACCAAGCGTATCCGCCCCAAGACTGTGCGCGATGGCACCATGCCTCGCTCAGTGCGCTCCTCGATCCTCGCATCGATCAAAAACGATGACCCTCGCAGCGCGCTTGAGCGGCTGTCCGAAGTTGATCCTCAGCTGAGTTCAGCTTCACGCGCGGAATGGCGCCAGCGGGTTGCGTGGAGCTTTTATATCGAGAACGACGATGAGAACGCGCTCGCGCTGGCTGAAACCGTATCCGAGGGCAGCGGTGCCTGGGTGGCGGAAGGCGAATGGGTCGCCGGGCTTGCAGCGTGGCGGCTTGGCTATTGTTCGCTTTCGGCGGAGGCGTTCGCCCGCTCAGCCGATCAATCGACCAATCAGGAACTGACGGCGGCCGCGCACTACTGGGCCTATCGCGCGATGGTACGGTGCCGCGAACCAGCTGCTGCCAACGATCACTTACTGAGCGCCGCCCGCATCGACGAGACGCTGTACGGCATGCTTGCACGCGAACAGCTTGGCGTTGCGCAAAGCAATCGCGGCGCGGGCGAGACCTTCTCGGCCCAGGACTGGGATCTGCTGGAGGATCGCAGCAATGTCCGCGTGGCCGCTGCGCTGGCGGAGATCAATCGGTCCAGCCTTGCAGATGAAGTGCTGCGGCATGAAGCCAATATCGGCAGCCCTTCAGGCTATGCCTCGCTTGCGCGGCTCGCCCGTGAGCTGGGCCTGCCCTCAACGCAGCTCTTCATGGCCTATCACGCGCCATACGGCTCGGTCACTGATCCCTCGCTGCGCTATCCCGTGGCGAGCTGGCGCCCCAAGACAGGCTGGCGGGTGGACCCTGCCCTCGCCTTTGCGCATGCTTTGCAGGAATCGAACTTCCGCGCTTCCGCTGTCAGCCCGGCCAATGCGCGCGGCCTGATGCAGATCATGCCCGGCACCGCGCGCGATCATAACCGCGATCTGAACCTTGGCGCGAGCTATGCGGACCTCAACGACCCCGAAGTCAATCTCACCTATGGCCAGCAGCACTTGGAAATGCTGCGCGATAGCTATGCGACCGAAGGCAAACTGCTCAAGATCATGGCCGCCTACAACGCTGGTCTGACGCCGGTGACACGCTGGAACACCGAGATAAACGATCAGGATGATCCGCTGCTCTGGATGGAATCAATCCCCTATTGGGAAACGCGCGGCTATGTTGCGATTGTGATGCGCAATTACTGGATGTACGAGCGCGCAGCCGGGCTGTCATCACCGTCGCGCAGGGCGCTGGCGCAGGGTCAATGGCCGGGCTTTCCTGCGATGTCGAATGTGCGTACAGCGAGGGCCACGCTCACCAGTTGAAGGACACAGCACAATGGCGATTGACCCGGACAAGACCTTCGTTCCGATCAACATCGCCGTTCTGACTGTCTCCGATACGCGCACGCCGGAAACCGACACGTCGGGCGATATTCTGGCGGCCCGCGTTCAGGATGCAGGGCACACCTTGGCCGCGCGCATGATTGTCAAAGACGATGCAGGCATGCTGGCCGCGCAATTCGGCGCATGGATCGACGATCCCGCAATTGACGCCATTGTTTCAACCGGCGGCACCGGGCTGACCGGGCGTGACGTCACACCCGAGGCGCTCTCACGGCTCGACGGCGCACGCGATATTCCGGGTTTTGGTGAGTTGTTCCGCTGGCTCAGCTTCAAGACCATCGGCACCAGCACCGTGCAATCACGCGCCTGCGCTGTGATCGCGCGCGCCACCTATATCTTCGCACTGCCCGGATCGAATGGCGCGGTGAAGGACGGTTGGGACGGCATTCTTGCCGAGCAATTGGATGCACGCAACCGCCCCTGCAATTTCGTGGAGCTGATGCCGCGCCTGACAGAGAAATAGCGCTTCACAAACCGCTATGTTCTATTTATGTTCTCAACCATGAGAGCAGCGAGTGCATCCCCAGAACACCCGGATTTTGAACAAGGGCGCGGCGCTGCGTCTGGTTCGGTCCCCACCCGCTTTGGTCTGGCTTCGCGCGAGACCGATGGCGACTGGCGCGATCATATGCTCAGCTTGGACGGCCCCCCGGTAAAACTGCGCACGCATGTCACCGAAGAGCGCCCCAAGACAATCCTGAGCTTCAACCAATCGCCCGACATTGCGTTTGACCGCTCGATCAACGCCTATCGCGGGTGTGAGCATGGGTGTGTCTATTGCTTTGCGCGCCCGACGCATGCGTTTCACGATTTGTCGCCCGGGCTCGACTTTGAAACGCAATTGTTTGCCAAGCCGGGCGCCGCTGAATTGCTGCGCGAAACGCTAAACAAGCCGAGATACACCCCGCGACCGATAGCGCTGGGCACCAACACCGATCCCTATCAACCGATTGAGCGCGATTATCGCATCACGCGCCAGGTCCTCGAAGTGTGCCTCGAAGCGCGGCATCCCGTGACGATTACGACCAAGTCTGATCGAGTGCTGCGCGATATGGACTTGCTGGAGGAGATGGCGCGGCACAATCTTGTTGCGGTGGCAATCTCGGTCACGACGCTCGACCCGGTGCTGTCCGGCAAGCTGGAGCCGCGCTGCGCTGCGCCACAAAAGCGCATCAACGCCCTTGAGAGATTGGTTGCAGTTCGAATTCCAACGCATTGCTCTATATCACCAATCATCCCAGCCATCACTGATGAATTCATGGAGGAAATCATCGAACGCGTGGCCGCCATCGGCGTGCCGAGCATTGGTTGGATTCCGCTGCGCCTGCCGCATGAAGTCGCGCCGCTGTTTCGCGAATGGCTTGATGTGCACTATCCGGAACGCGCGGGCAAAGTGATGAGTATCGTGCGCTCCATCAGAAACGGCCGCGATAACGATCCCGAGTTCTTCAGCCGCATGCAACCGCGCGGCGTATGGGCTGACCTGCTGCGCAGCCGCTTCCGCATCGCCTGCAAGCGCGCGGGGATAGGCCAAGGGAAAGAGAGGCATCGCTTCGAACTGGATTGCTCACAGTTCCGCCCGCCCGAAGTCGGCGGCCAGATGCGATTGCTTTGACGACAGACACACGCTTGTCGCGCCGTCGCCCGGCCTCTATTCAACTCGCCAAGTGCTTGGGGGAGATAGGCGAATGATCCGCATTGGTGTTTTGGCTGCGATAGGGCTGGCTTTGTCGGCGTGCTCTGCGGCGGCCTCGGCGCAAGCGACAGATGCTCCGGCGGCTCAGACCATTATCGACCGGATTGATGAGCCAATCCTGCTCAGCGCCGTGGCAAAACTCGGCGCTGAGGCCGAGACGCTGGGCGATACCAATGACACCTATCGGATCGTCTATCCCAATGGCAGCCGCGCGATCCTGCGGCGCACGGCCTGCGCGCAAGAAGCCTGTCGCGGGTTGTTGATGCTGGCCTATTTCTCGCTCCCCAAAGACCGCAGCGCGGCCGAGGTCGAGACAGCCCGGCGCGAATTCTCTGCCAACTTCAACCCGGCCAGCGTGATCACCAACGATTTGGATGAACACATCGTCAAATCCTATCTGATCTTTGACGGCGGCGTGACCACGGACAATCTCACTGTGCGCCTGGCTGTCTTTGGCGATGCTGTGCAGCGCTATGGCCGGGCGCTTTATGGTGTTGAGGAGCAAGATGCCGAGTAACAGGTTTTGTCATTTGCCTTTTGCGGCGCTGCTCGATTATTTAGCTCGGCCAAATCAAGGGGGGAATTGACATGAACATGCGTACACTCATGGCCGCTGGCGCCGCTTTACTGTTAGTCCCGACCTGCGCCGTTCAGGCGCAGGAATATGAAGCTGGCAAAGTCATCAAAAACTTTGATGCCGAGACACTCGAGGCGGTTGTAAAAAGCCTCAAAGGCGAAATCGAACCAACCGATGATGGCCGCTACAAGATAAAGTTCGCCAACGGCATCACCAGCATCGTGAAGTTTGGCGCCTGCGGATCCGGCAAGTGCCTAGGCACCAATATCCAAGCGAATTTCAGCAAGCCTTCTGCCAAGACGCCCACGCAGATGGCCGTCATGGTGCGAGACTTCAACAAAAGTCGTGCAGCCGCCAAGATCATTTGGGCTGAGTCCGGCAACACTGGCGTCCAAGGCTATTTCATCGCTGATAGCGGCACCACAATGGCTAATTACCGCGCGCAGATTAACCTGCATGCCTACATCGCGAAGCTTTGGGCTGATACGATCTACCCGAAGAAAGAAGGGTCCTAACCGAACCCTTCCCCCGCATCGCCGGGCGCAAACCGCACCAATCGGCTATCCACCAGCGCGGCGGTGCGGTTAACGACCGCTTGCTGGTAATCGGGGTCCTTGATCATCTCGAAAAAGGCCCCCGAATGGGGATATTGCGCGATGAAGCCATCGTGCCATTGCTCAATATCCGGCCCGGTGACCATCGTCTGAAACGCACCGCGCCAGATGATTGTGCCTCCGACCCGGCGAAAGATCGGTCCTGACGTCTTGCCATATTCGGCATAGGCGCGGCGTCCCGACCATCCCTTGCCATGATGCGGATGCCCTTCAGGATAGTCAGCCTGCTCACGAAAAAGCAGCAGGTTGAGCATCTGGATCGGCACATCGCGCGGCAAATCCTTGAAGGCCTTAAAATTGGTTGGCGAAGGATCGATATAGGTTTCGCACTCCATCGCCTTACCCCTCCAGCCGATACTCGGCGAACCGGTCGCGCAGGTCCTTCTTGGAAATCTTACCCGTCGCGGTGTGAGGAATATCCTCAATGAACTCGACCGCATCGGGCAGCCACCATTTGGCGACCTGCGGCTTCAAATGCTCGATCACTTCGCCAGTCGTCAGCTCCGCGCCAGCGTTGGGCACGACGAACAGGACCGGGCGCTCATCCCATTTGGGGTGCGGCATTCCGATGCACGCCGCCTCAGCGATGAGCGGGTGGCCAACGGCGGCGTTTTCCAGCTCGACAGAGCTGATCCACTCACCGCCAGACTTGATCACATCCTTGGTGCGATCGGTCAGCTGCAGCGTGCCATCGGGGTGAATGATCCCGACATCGCCAGTGTCAAACCAGCCATCAGCGTTCGTCGCATCGGCGTCCGCTTTGAAGTAGCGCTTGATCACCCACGGCCCGCGAATTTGCAGCGCACCGGAGGCCACGCCATCGCGCGGCAGTTCGGTTGTCATATCGTCAAGATCGACGGTGCGCAGCTCAACGCCGAAAATCGGCCGCCCCTGCATCGCGCATTGGTCCACCTTCTCATCAAGGCTGAGCGTATCCCAGTTCCAGGTCGGCCCGCCTACGGTTCCAATCGGCGAGGTCTCTGTCATGCCCCATGCGTGCTGTACGCGAGTGCCGTTTTCCAGCAGGCGCTTGATCATGAATTTGGGCGCGGCTGATCCGCCAATGGTCGCCGCCTTGAGCGGTGGCAGGTCAATCCCTTCCGCGTCGCAATATTGAAAGTGCGCCAGCCACACGGTCGGCACGCCAGCGCTGTCGGTCACGCCCTCGCGGATCATCAGTTCGTGCAGCACAGCCGGATCGTTCACAGCTGAGAAGACAAACTTCACCCCCGCCATCGCACCGGCATAGGGCAGACCCCAACTTGCCGCGTGGAACATCGGCACAACCGGCAACATTACCGAGGAGCTTGAGAACTGGAACGCGGCAGGCTGAAGCCCGGCAATCGCGTGCAGCATCGTGGAGCGGTGCTCATATTGCACGCCCTTTGGATTGCCGGTCGTCCCGCTGGTATAGCAGATCATGCACGGATCGCGCTCATCACCGGCGGCCCATGTGTAGTCACCGTCCTGCGCGCCGATCCAGTCTTCAAAGGCTGGGCTGTGCTCGCCGGAATCGTAGCAAATGTAGTGCTCCACCGTGGTCCAGCGATCGCGCATCTTGTCGACGATGGGCTGGAACGCGGCATCATACAGTAACACTCGGTCCTCAGCGTGATTGACGATATATTCGAGCTGATCATCAAACAAGCGCGGGTTTACCGTGTGCAGCACCCCGCCCATGCCCGCGACGCCGTACCAGCTGACCAGATGGCGCGAGTGGTTCATGGCGAGGCTCGCGACGCGGTCTCCCTTTTTGATGCCAAGCGCTTCCAACGCCTGCGCCATTTTCAGCGCATCGCTGCGAATGCCGGCCCAATTGTTGCGCGTCTCGCTGCCATCAGCCCAGCGCGTTACAATCTCGCGCATCCCGGACTCGCGCGCCGCGTGGTCAATGACCGCCGTTATGCGCATAGTCCAATCCTGCATCGCTCCCAGCATGTGCTCTCTCTCCCTAGCCAGTGCTTTTTTACTGAGAGAGGTCATGCCGTGCGGGTCGAAGCTTGGCAATCGCCCATCGGTATGAACATGCAGTTCGCGCGGTGCCTTTGATTGGCGAGCGAACCGGTTAACCGACCAACAAGGGGGCGAATCGACCCGCCCCCTTCGCTGGCCCGCCGCGGTTATCCAGGCACGCTGGATTCTCTATTGTCGTGAAGCGCGCCCCAGATTGAACATGACACTCGCCATCAGGGAATGGGTTTCGTAGTCGACTTCAAGAGTGTCGCCAAAGGTACTGACATACTCAAATTCATCGACAGCGAAAAAGCGGTATTTGAGGCCGATATCGACCCGGTCGCTGACCGGCAGGCGGAACCCGGCGATAGCCTGAAGCGCCAAGTCCGTGGTGTCCTCTTCAATGATTGGAGCAACCCCGGGGTAGGTGATGGGAATATCCACATTCGCAACACCCAGACCAAAGCCTGCATAGACTTGGAAATCATCATCATCGCCGAAATCGACGAGCGCGTTCACCATGGCGCTTTTGGCCGTCACATTTTCGGGATTGGTGAAAGTGTTGACCCCGGTCACCCCGTTTGTGTTGTCGACCAGGCGCGAGGTAAAGATTGTCACATCATCGCTGCCAGCCCGCTTGTAGCCTGCTTCAAGCTCGACACGCAGCACACCGAAATCATAGCCGATTACGGCATCGACATCCAATCCAGCCTCAATCTGCGCGGACGCGGCCTGTGGCTGAACGCCGCCTTGGTTGGTTTGCTCGAAATCAACATCAGCTTCATCTGAAAGCGAAAGGCCGCCTTCCACCGCGATATAGAATTCGCGCTCACGCGCTTGTGACGGAGCGGCTAACAGCGCCGCACTTATGGCAATTGCGCCAAATATAGTCTTCAAGAGTTCCTCCTCGGTTTATTTTGAGGAGGCCTACAAGAATTGAAGAAACTCAGTTCAAACTGTTGTAAAGTTTACATGAATTTAACCATTTATCTTTGTGTAAACGATGTAGCCCTTGCAATATAGCAGAGCCGCCTAAGCCGCTGCCCGCAGCCTTGCAGAGCTTCGCACGGACTCCAACGCCACGTTTGCAAGCCCGTCTATTTCAGCGAGGCGCTCTGCCAATTCCCCTGTTAAAACAAAGCTGTTTCCCAGTCGGAGGCGCGCGCTTTGTCCATCAGCCATGGCGACAGTGATCACGACCTCGCCCAGCACTTCGCTGCCATCCTCCAACTCCGCGCGCAGGGCCTGCAGCGCTTCTGAATTGTGAACCTCAACCTGAAGCCGCATCGGCGTACGCCCACTTACGCCTGCCAGCGGCTTGGCGCCGCGCACCGTCAGACGCGGCGGCTCACCGGGATTGGGCGAATCGAGCTCTACGCTGAGCAACAGGCACTCGCTGTCCGCTGCCCAGCGTTCAAACTCAGGCACCAGCGAATCCTCAAAGCATGCGGCCGAGAACTGGCCAGAGGAATCGGAGAAATCGGCGCGGATGAACTCAGCTCCTTTGCGGGTGCGGCCCTTGCTGATGCCTTCGACCATCACCGCCATGGTCGCATGGCCCTTGCCACCCGTGGGTGCGCCGCCTTCCATGATGTTCTGATAGGTGCGCGCGCCCTGCGCCGAGGCTGCCTCGCGATATTGCTGCACCGGGTGAGCTGAGAAGTAAAAGCCGAAATTCTCGCGTTCCTGCGCCATCTTTTCGGTGCGCGGCCATGGCTCGGTTGGCGCCAGACGCAGCGGTTCGCTCGCGCCGCCCTCCCCGCCAAACAGGGCCGCCTGCCCGCTGTCCCGCTCTCGAATAGCAGCTTCCGCCACCGCGAGCAGCGTGCCGGCATTCGCCAGCAGCAGCGCTCGGTTCGGCTCCAGCCCGTCAAACGCGCCCGCACAGATCAGACCTTCCAGCTGCCGCCGGTTCATCGCGCCCTGCGGCATCCGATCACACAGGTCGGACAAGCTCTCAAAGCGGCCACTGGCGCGCCGTTCGGCCACGATCTGATCCATCGCCTTTTCACCAACATTGCGAATGCCGGCGAGCGCATAGCGCACCGCGTACCCCGTGTCGGTCTGCTCGACAGTGAAACGCGCTTCGGACGCGTTGATATCAGGCGGCAGGACCACAATCCCGCCCTCCACCGGATAGCGGCGTGCATCATCGACAAAGATGTTAAGCTTTTCCGACTGATGCAGGTCAAAACACATCGAGGCGGCGTAGAATTCCTCCGGATAATGCGCCTTCAACCACGCGGTCTGGTACGCGAGCAAAGCATAGGCGGCGGCGTGCGATTTGTTGAAGCCGTAGCCTGCGAACTTGTTGATCAAGTCAAACAGCTCATTGGCCTGCTTTGCATCAATGTCAGAAACCCGCGCGCAGCCCTCCACGAAGACGACGCGCTGCGTGTCCATTTCCGCCTGGTTCTTCTTGCCCATCGCGCGGCGTAGCAAGTCCGCATCACCCAGCGAGTAGCCCGCGAGGATCTGCGCGGCTTGCATGACCTGCTCTTGGTAAACGAAGATGCCGTAGGTCTCCGCCAGAATGCCTTCGAGCTTGGGGTGCGGGTATTCGATCGCCACTTCGCCCGCTTTGCGCTGACCAAATAGCGGGATGTTGTCCATCGGGCCGGGACGATAGAGCGAGACGAGCGCAATGATATCGCCGAAATTGGTCGGCTTCACCGCTTTCAGCGTGCGGCGCATGCCTTCGGATTCCAGCTGGAACACGCCGACCGTGTTACCCGCCTGCATAAGGTCATAGACCGAAGTGTCGTCCAGCGGGAGCGCGCCCAGATCGATCTCGATCCCGCGCTCGGTCAGCAGGTCCACCGCCTTGCGCAGCACGCTGAGCGTCTTGAGCCCGAGAAAGTCGAACTTGACCAGACCGCTCGTCTCGACATGCTTCATGTCATATTGCGTCACCGGCATGTCAGAGCGCGGATCGCGGTACAGCGGCACAAGCTGATCGAGGGGGCGGTCGCCGATCACCACACCCGCAGCATGGGTCGAGGAATTGCGCGGCAGCCCTTCGAGTTGGAGCGCCAGATCGACCAGTCGTTTCACATCGTGATCGTTCGAATACTCGCGCTGGAAATCCGCCGCGCCGTTCAATGCGCGCTTCAAGTCCCATGGATCGGTCGGGTGGTTGGGAACCATCTTGGTTAAGCGGTCCACCTGTCCGTAACTCATTTGGAGAATCCGCCCGCAATCGCGCAGCACAGCGCGGGCCTTCAGCTTACCAAAGGTGATGATCTGCGCGACGTGATCGCGCCCGTACTTCTCCTGGACGTAACGGATCACCTCCCCGCGCCGCGTTTCGCAGAAATCGATATCGAAGTCCGGCATTGAGACACGCTCAGGATTGAGGAAGCGCTCAAACAGCAGGCCCAGCTTGATCGGATCAAGATCGGTGATCGTCAGCGCCCAGGCGACAATCGACCCCGCACCCGAGCCACGCCCCGGACCCACCGGAATACCTTGGTCCTTTGCCCATTGAATGAAGTCGGCAACGATCAAAAAGTAGCCGGGAAAACCCATCTTGACGATGATCTCGATCTCATAGTCGAGCCGGTCAAAGTAAGCTTTGCGATCAGCAGCTTCCATTGCGCCATAGGGTTCCAGCCGCGCTTCGAGGCCGGTCACTGATAGCTCCCGCAGCATTCGCGCTTCGCCCTCCAGATCGCCTGCAAGGCTGGGCAGGATCGGATCACGCTCAGGCGGGGCAAAGGCGCAGCGCTGCGCGATGACGAGGCTGTTCGCGGTGGCCTCGGGCAGGTCGTCGAACAGCTCTTCCATCATGCTGGCCGATTTGACGAAGGTTTCCGGGTTGGTTCGCGCGCGATCCTCGGTGTCGACATAGGTTGAGCCGGCAATGCACAACATCGCATCATGCGCCTTATGCATATGTGGATCGGCAAAGGCGGCAGGGTTGGTCGCAACCAAAGGCAAATCGCGGGCATAGGCGAGATCAATCAGCGCCTCTTCCGCCCGCTCGCACGCCGCATCGCCGTGTCGCGCCAGTTCGACATAGAGCCGGTCCGGAAACAGCGCCTGCAATCGGTCACACAAAACCTCGGCTGCATCGCTCTGCGCCTCGGCGAGCAAATGGGTGAGCGCACCCTCGCCCGCCCCGGTCAGCGCAATCAAGCCGTCGGTGCGCCCTTCAAGGTCAGCCAGTTTCACATGGGGCTCAAATTCGAGCGGGCGTTCCAGATGCGCTTTGGAGACGAGGTGGCACAAATTGTCATACCCGCGCGCGTCCTGCGCATAGAGCGGCAGATAATCGACCTGCTTGCCTTCAGACCCTTCGCGCGTAATGCCCAGCAACGTCCCGATTATCGGCTGAACCCCCTCCCCTTTGCAGGCCTTAGCGAACATTACCGCGCCGTACAGACCATTGCGGTCACAAATCGCGATGGCGGGAAATCCGCGCTGCTTGGCAAGCTCTGCAATGGCCTTGGGGTCAGCCATGCTCTCCAGCATCGAATACGAGGACAGGACGCGCAACGGGACAAAGGGAGCAAATGGCATAAGCACTGATATGCGGTCACATGCGCGTTCTTTTCAAGGATGAGCGAAATGGACCTGGGTGCATTCTGGGGAAAACGATAAATCGCTTGTGTCACAGTGGCCCGCGTGGTTTCCTAAGGATGTTCACATAGTCTTTGGGGGACTAATCATGACGACACCACCTGATCTGCAAGACCAAGCTCAAGGTATTATCACACGGGCCAAGGCGATCATCACCGATCCGGGCAACACCTGGCCCACAATCGCTGCGGAAACTGATGCACCGATGCAGGTTTTCACCAAGTGGGTCCTGCCGCTGGCCGCCATTGGTCCGATTGCTTCATTCATCGGCGGACAGGTCTTTGGCTACGTCGCGTTTGGCTTTAGCTACCGCCCCTCGTTGACCATGGGCATCACCACCCTGCTAGTCGGCTATGTTGGCGCGCTCATCTCGGTTTGGTTGATTGCCTTTATCGCCAATTTCCTCAGCCCAAAGTTCGACGGCAAGGATGATTTTCCCGCTGCTTTTCGTCTCACAGCATATTCAATGAGCGCGGCATGGATCGTTGGGATCGTTGGTCTTATTCCCGCTCTCAGCATCCTTGGGTTGGCAGGGCTCTACAGCCTTTTCCTGTTCTATAAGGGCGCGACGATTATGATGGCCGTGCCAGAAGACAAAGCGATTGTTTACACTGTACTCACCGTGGTGGTTGGCATTGTTGCCAATGTCGTTATCGGGATAGTCTCAGCAAGCATCACAGCCCCTGTCGCCTTTGCTAGCCTACCAGGCGCATAGGACGGCAACGGGCCATCCCATAAAGCGGATGGCCCGGCAGGCGGATGCGCCTTTAGTCAGAGCAGCTTCTCAATATCCTTGGCGATGCGCGCTGGCGTGTCGTTAGAGCCATAGCGCTTGACCACATTGCCTTCGCGGTCGATCAGGAACTTGGTGAAGTTCCACTTGATCGAGGTCGAGCCCATCAGGCCCTTTTGCTCTTTCTTCATCCAGTCGAACAGGGGCGAGGCATCGGGGCCGTTGACGTCAATCTTTTCCATCAACGGGAAGGTGACGCCGAAATTGACCTTGCAGAATTCCGCAATCTCATCCGCGCTGCCCGGTTCCTGCGCGCCGAACTGGTTGCAGGGGAAGCCGAGGACTTCAAAGCCCTTGTCCTTGAACTGCTGATAGAGCTTTTCCAGTCCGTCATATTGCGGCGTAAAGCCGCACTTGGACGCGGTGTTGACGACCAGCAGGACGCTGCCCTTTTTGGTCGCAAGCTCAAGCGGCTCACCGCGATTGGTAGTGACGGTGAAATCGGCAATGGTGGTCATGGTGCAGGGTCCCCTTTGGTGTCATGGGCAGATGGGGCTCAGCGCGCTCTGCGGCAAGCCCAATTTGAGCAAGCCCCACTTGAGCAGACCTTATTCGAGCACGCCGTCATGCAGCCGCACAATCCGGTCCATCCGGTTGGCGAGCCGCTCGTTATGCGTCGCGACCAGAGCCGCGCTGCCCTCGCCGCGCACCAATTCGAGGAATTGCGCCAGCACCGCGTCTGATGTGGCCTCGTCCAGATTGCCGGTCGGCTCATCCGCCAGCACCAGTGTCGGTCGATTGGCGAGCGCGCGGGCCACGGCGACGCGCTGCTGCTCTCCGCCAGAAAGCTGGCTGGGGCGGTGGGTAAGCCGGTGGCCGAGCCCGAGGCTGGTCAGCAGACTGTCCGCGCGCGTTTCCGCCGCTGCGCGCTCAGCGCCCGATATCATTTGCGGCATCACCACATTTTCGCGCGCGTCAAAGTCAGGCAGAAGGTGGTGGAACTGATAGACGAAGCCCAGATGCTCGCGCCGCAGCTGTGTGCGCTGGTCGCTCGGCAAGCTTTCCGCCGCCGTACCCGCAATCGCGATTGAGCCTTCAAAGCCGCCTTCCAGCAGGCCCACCGCTTGCAACATCGTCGATTTGCCTGAGCCTGAAGGCCCAAGCAGTGCGACAATCTCTCCCGGCGCAATCGTCAGATCGACCCCGCGCAGCACATCAATGCGCTGCCCGCCCTGTTCAAAGCTGCGCTGAAGCCCGCGCAGCTCGGCGATGGCGCCCGTGATAGGGCCCGTATCGGTCACCGCATCACTCATAGCGCAGCACCTGCACCGGATCAGTGTTCGCCGCCTTCAGCGCGGGATAGAGCGTCGCCAAGAAGCTGAGGATCAGCGCGAGCGCGACAATCCCGCCAACCTCCCAAGGGTCCGTGCGTGAGGGCAAAGTCGACAGGAAGCGTACTTCCGGGTCCCAGATTTGCTGACCGGTGACCTTGGCGATGAACCAGACGATTTCTTCACGGAAAAACAGGATGATAAAGCCTAGAACCAAGCCGCTCGCAGTGCCGATCGCGCCGATAGTGGTGCCCGTGGTTATGAATATCTTGAGCAGGCTTCGCCGCGTCGCCCCCATGGTGCGCATAATTGCAATATCGCGCGTTTTTGCGCGCACGAGCATCACCAGACTGGAGAGGATATTGAACGAAGCGACGAGGACCATGAAGCTGAGCGCAAAAAACATCGCGACGCGCTCCACCTGCAAAGCTTCGAACAAAGCGGAGTTCATTTGCTTCCAGTCGGCAATCACCGCCCGGTCCGCGATTTTTTCCGATAGCGGCGCCAGCGTCTCGTCCACCCTATCGGCATCGACCACGGACAATTCAATCATCCCGATGGAATCGCCCATCAACAGCAGGGTCTGCGCATCCGCGATGGGCATAACGACGAACTTCTCGTCATAATCATAAATGCCCACCTCAAAAATCGCCGCCACCTGATAGCCGACTTGCCGGATCTGTGTGCCGAACGGGGTCGATCGCCCCTGCGGATTGATGATGGTGATCGTATCGCCCACCCGCGCGCCAATATTCTGTGCGAGCCGCGTGCCGATGGCGATCTGCCGGTCGCCATTGCCCAGCGCCGCCAAATCGCCGTCCATCACCTTTTCTTTAAGTGATTTGATGTTGTCATCGGTTTCGCCGCGCACGAAGATAGCCTCGACCCGGCCATTGAAGCTGGTGAGCAGCGGCTGCTCTATCAGCGGAGAGGCTTCGGTCACGCCATCGGTCGCGCGCACGTCTTTGAGAACTGTCTGCCAATCGTCGAGCCGCCCGCCATAGGCCTGGATAATCGCGTGGCCGTTCAGCCCTACGATCTTGTCCAGCAATTCAGCGCGAAACCCGTTCATCACACTCATGACCACAACCAGCATGGCAACGCTCAACATCACCACGCCGACCGAGATACTGGCCACCAATGCGATAAACGCCTCCCCCTTGCCCGGCCAGAGGTAGCGCTTGGCGATCATGCGTTCAAAAGGGGAGAGCATCGTCTTTTTGGAGCGCTTTGCTTACTGCTTAAGAGCCCACGCAGGTGACGGAGCTATCCTGAACCAAGGCTTTAAGCAGGGCGCGCGCGCCGCACAATCCGCAAAGCCGCCCAGCCTGTGTGCAACCGGCCCGTCGAAGAGGTCAAATGATGGTCACGAAAAAGGACCCGCGATTGCTGACCATCGGCCTTGTAATTGTTTGGTAACATCGCCATTGACCCTCCCGAACCGTCCTCATGCAGCTGCGCGCACAGGTCCTTATCATGAGCACACCCGCATCCGACTATGATCCTGATGAAGAGCGCCCGCGCGAAGAATGCGGCGTTTTCGGCATGTTGGGCGCAACAGACGCCGCCAATTTCGTCGCGCTGGGGCTGCACGCCTTGCAGCATCGCGGGCAGGAAGCCGGCGGCATTGTGTCCTATGATGACCAAGACGGTTTCCAGTCGGCCCGTAAATTCGGCTATGTGCGCGATAACTTTACCCGCGCCAGCGTGATGAAGCACCTGCCCGGCCCGCTCGCCATTGGCCATGTGCGCTATTCCACCAGTGGCTCCAAGGGCGCGACCGCGATCCGCGATGTCCAGCCCTTTTTTGGTGAGTTTGCCATGGGCGGCGCGGCCATTGCGCATAACGGCAACCTCACAAATGCGCGCGCTTTGCGGCGCGAATTGGTTGAGCGCGGGGCGATTTTTCAAAGCTCTTCGGACACCGAATGCATCATCCACCTGATGGCGCGCTCGTTCGGCAAGACGATTCCAGACCGGATGAAAGACGCGCTGCGCCAGGTTGAAGGCGCGTTCTCAATCGTCGCGATGACGCGGTCAAAGCTGATCGGCGTGCGCGACCCGCTGGGCATTCGCCCGCTTGTGCTGGGCCGGTTGGGCGACGCCTATGTACTCTCGTCTGAGACATGCGGGCTCGACATCATCGGCGCGAAGCTGGAGCGAGAGATCGAGCCGGGCGAAATGGTCGTCATCACCGATGGGCGCGTGGACACCTATCGCCCGTTTGAATCGCTGCGCCCGCGGCCGTGCATCTTTGAATATGTCTATTTCAGCCGCCCCGATTCGATCATTGGCGGTCGCTCCGTGTACGAAGTGCGCCGTGAAATCGGTCGCCAGCTCGCGCGTGAGGCTCCGGCAGAGGCGGACATGGTCTGCCCCGTGCCCGACAGCGGGACGCCCGCGGCCATCGGCTTTGCGCAGGAATCGGGCATACCGTTTGAGATGGGCATCGTGCGTAACCAATATGTCGGGCGCACTTTCATCGAACCAACCGAGCAGATCCGCGACATGGGCGTGCGCCTGAAGCTCAACGTCAACCGCTCACTCATGAAGGGCAAGCGCGTTGTGCTGGTGGACGACAGCGTGGTGCGCGGCACAACCTCTCGCAAGATCAAGGATATGGTGCTGGAAGCGGGCGCGGCTGAGGTTCATTTCCGCATTGCCAGCCCGCCCGCAATGTGGCCCGATTTTTACGGTGTCGACATGCCTACACGCGGCGAATTGCTGGCAGCCCAAATGTCTGAAGAGGAAATGCGCAAATTCGTAGGTGTCGAATCGCTGCGCTTTATCTCGATTGACGGACTGTACCGCGCGGTGGGCGAAGATATGGGCCGCAATGATGAGGCTCCGAGATATCACGATGCTGTCTTCACCGGCGACTATCCGACCCGATTGACCGATTGCGAAATGGCGGAAGCTGAGGCTGCGCAGCTCTCTCTGGCTATTGAGACAGAAAGCGAAGTATGAGCGATAAACCCCTGAATGGACGCACTGCTTTGGTGACGGGTGCAAGCCGAGGCATTGGCGCTGCGACCGCGCAGGCTCTGGCAGAAGCAGGCGCACATGTCATTTTGGTCGCGCGCAAGGTCAAAGCGCTCGAAGCGATCGAGGATTCGATTCACGCGGCCGGCGGGACATCGACCATCGCTCCGGTTGATTTGACGGAAGGCGATGCGGTTGCACGCCTTGCTGGAGCGATTGGAGGCCGCTGGGATACACTCGAAGCGCTCGTGCTTTCAGCGGCTTACCTGCCAGAGCTCGCACCGCTTTCGCAGGCTGACCCCAAGCAATTCAACACCGCCTTGATGACCAATGTGGTCGCCACACAGGCTCTTTTGGCGGCGTTCGATCCTTTGCTGCGGCGCTCAACACAAGGCCGTGTCATCGGCCTCACCAGCAGTGTTGGCGCCGATCCCCGTCCGTTCTGGGGCGGCTATGCGGCGAGCAAGGCGGCATTTGACAATCTGCTTGGCACCTATCACGCTGAAGTCGAACGCCTCAGCCCTGTGCGCGTTGCCATCGTGGACCCCGGCGCCACCCGGACCGATATGCGCGCCCGCGCCTATCCGGGCGAAGATCCAGCGACGGTCAAGAGCCCGGATGTCGTCGCAAACCGGATTGTGGCCTTGCTGAGTGAAGACTTTGCTGGCCTGCATCGTGAACGCGTAGAGTGAACGCCCTGTAAGGGTTTCGCGCCGGAACCTCTGTTTCCGTGAGCCTCCCTGCGGCACTTTTTGTTTTGTATCCAGAGTCTTATTTCTGGTATCTGCGATTGCCGGCGCGCCAGCCTTAACAATTTGACGTCACTGCGGCGTCTGCCATGCCTAGCTCAATTCGTCGTAAGCCTTCGGTTAACCTTTTGTTGGAACCTACCATAAAGGTTCTCCGGTCACATATGCCGGAGCTGCCACGCGCGCCGCGGGGAAGCATCGTCAGACCATCAGCGAAGAGTCATTGTCGATGACCAAAGACCGGAACATGTATCGCGTTGCCGCGCAGGAGGACCGCTGTGGTCCGCGCACGAAGCTGTCTATCCCGGCGACGCTACGCGCTTCAGGCGGCCGAGCGTTCCAGACTGTCCTTCATGACCTGTCGATCTCGGGATTTTCTGCTGCGTCGATCAACCGCATGCATGAGAACCAGATGTGCTGGCTCACCATTGCGGGCCTCGAAGCGCTTCAGGGTGAAGTGGTTTGGTGGGAGAACTGCATCGTTGGCTGCGCCTTTGGCGAATTGCTAAGCCCGATCGTGCACGACAACATTCTCCAGCGCTACAGCCACTCCACCGCGCCTCGCAAAGCGATCTGATCCGAACCGCCGGCTAGCGCTGGCTTATTCGTCGCCCTTCGCCGCATCTTGCGATTGTGCGATTTTGTAAGCGAGCCGCAGCCACTTCTCGCCATATTCGGAGCTGGTGGCCGTGGGCCAATTGCTCACCCGCGCAATCACGAGCTCGGAATCGGGCACTATCGTGATCGCCTGACCAAAGATGCCCTGCGCGCCGAAATTGCCCTGCGGGTACGTCCACCATTGATAGCCGTAGCCAAATCCGCCGCTGCCAAAGCTGACCTGCGGCGATCCCGCCTCGGCAAACCACCCCTCAGGCACCACGCTGGTGCCATCAGCGCCTTTGCCCTCATTGAGCACGAAGACGCCCATGCGCGTGTAATCACGCAGACCAATCGAGAGGCAGCACCCGCCGATATTGCCATTGCGCGGGTCAGTCATCCAGAACAGGCCGTTTTCAAACCCGGCTGGCTCGACGATCTTCTCCTGCGCATATTCGGCCAGCGACAGGCCGACCGCGTTTTCAACCAGCAGGCCGATCAGATTGGTCTCACCGGTTTTGTAGACGAACTTTTCACCCGGCTCGCTCTCGCGGTCCAAGCGCTTCATCTGCTCGACGATTGCATCAGGCCCGTATTCCAGCACATATTTGTTGAGCTGTGACACGTCGCTTTCAGGATCGGTGTAATCCTCATTCCAGGCGACGCCGCTGGTCATGGTGGCAAGCTGCTTGACCGTGACACCGTCATAGGAAGAGCCCTTAAGCCCCGGAATATATTGGGTCACTGGATCTTCGAGACTTTCGATAAAACCATCCGCCAAAGCCGCGCCCAGTAGCGTTGAGGTGAAGCTTTTGGCGACCGAAAAGCTGGTCCAGCGCTGGTCTGCGGCAAAGCCCAGGCCGTATTCCTCAAAACGCACCTCTCCCTTGTGCCAGATCATCACACCAGCAGCCTTTGTCTCGCGCATCGCGTCGCGGATTTCGGTGACGAGGGCGTCGGGCAGCGGCGCGCCCTGAGCTAGCGCGGTCGGCGCGCTGGAGGCTGGGACTGCGTGCCCGCCAAACCATTTTTCCATCTCGCGAAAGCGCGCCTCTCGTTGCGCATCATTCCAGAACAGCACTTGCAAGTCTGCCGGGTCACGTTCGGGCGCAGGCAGCAAGCGAACTTCGGCGAGCGGCGTTGGGGCGCTTTCGAGGCCGCTGACCGCAGCACCATTGCACCCAGAGAGCGCGAGCGCCCCCAGTGCAGCGATTGATCCCAAAATCCTCATAACCCTCACCCCTGCCTCTGTTTTCGAGAGAAAGGGTATGGCACGGCGAAGGCGAAGAGCAAGCCGTAAGTGTCGGAACTTGCGAGCTTAGCCGTCCTTCATCGCCTTATACGCCGACAGCGCGCGCTCACGCCCAGCTTTGTGTGCGATCATCTTGCGCGGATAACCCTTGGGCCGACAGCCATGCTCCTCGGGATCGTGGATATAGGGCGCATCAAGATCAGCCAGTTCAGGCACATAGCGCCGGATATACCCCGCACAGTCGAACTTTTCCGACTGGGTGAGCGGTGCCATGATCCGGCTGAACATGTTCGAATCAACGCCAGTACCCGCATTCCACTGCCAATTGACCGCGTTGGAGGCGTAATCGGCGTCAACCAGGCAATCCCAGAACCATTCCTCGCCCTTGCGCCAGTCGATCAGCAGATGCTTGATCAGAAAGCTTGCCGTGATCATGCGCACTCGGTTGTGCATCCAGCCTGTCTCATAAAGCTGGCGCATCCCGGCATCGACCACGGGGTAGCCCGTCTTGCCCTGCTGCCATTTCTTGAGGTCGGCAGCGGCCTGCTCATCCGTTTCCGGGTCGCGCCATTCGAGCGCATCGTAATCCTTGCGATAATTGGCGCGGGCGTAATCGGGCTGCTCGCAAATCACATTGGCCGCGTAATCGCGCCAGACGAGCTCGCTTTCGAAGCTGTCCCAGCCTTCTGAGCGTTTATGCTTGAGCGCGTGCCAGACCTGCACCGGGCTGATTTCACCAAAGTGTAGATGAGGAGAAAGGCGCGAGGATCCGTCGACGCTGGGCAGGTTGCGCTTGGCCGCGTAATCGATGACCCTCCCTTCCCATTCAGACAGGCGCTGGTGCGCGGCTTGCTCGCCGACCTCCCAGAAGTCCGCAATTCCACCAGACCAATCGGGCTGGGTCGGAAGCAGGTTCCAGTCGGCAAGATCATCGCTGGCAGGAAAGGTCTCAGGGGAGGAGATCTTCTCCGGCTCCGGCAAAGCATCGCGCGGGGGAAAGACGGCGCGCATCGCTTTGTAGAAGGGCGTGTAAATCTTGAAAGGCGAGCCGGAGCCTGTCGTCACATGGCCTGCGGGGAAGAGGTAGACGCCGTCATGCACTTGCAGGTCGAGCTTCTCTTTCAGCTTGGTCTGCGATTTTCGCCACCACGGTTCGTAATGCGCATTAGCGTGGACCGTTTTGGCACCCACAGCCGCAGCCACATCCGCAATCTGCTCCACCGCATCGCCGCGCCGCAGGATCAGCTTTGCGTGCCGCTGCGCCAGAGCGCCCGCGAGGCTTTCGAGCGAATGATGCAGCCACCAGCGCGATGCACCGCCCATGGCGTGATGCGCAGGCGCCTCATCATCGAGCACATAAACACACACAACCGGTCCGGCTTTGGAGGCGTGGTATAATGCGGGATTGTCGGCCAAGCGCAGATCGCGCCGTAGCCATACGATTTGGGGTTTACTCATGCGAATTAGAGCGCGCTAAAGCTCTGGGAGTTCCACACATTTTACATCGGGCAGCGCGAGGCTGAAGCGGTCGCGGGCGAGCGGGTCATAGAAGCGCGCATCACGCAGGATGACAGAACCGTCCTCGGCACGTTCGGCGAAAGGCGCGCGGGACCATGTGAGATAGGCGTTGAGTTGGGGCCGAGCCTTTCGCAACATATTCAAGCGATCAGGTAGTGCGCATTGCTGGGCCGCCGAGCGACGATAGCCATACTCATAATCCTGCCCGTCCCAACGGTTCGCAATCCATTCACCGTTTGAAAGTTGAGCGATGTGTTCCCGGCTCCAGAAAGCAAGCGGGACAGGGGATGTGATGAAGCGCTGCGGATAGGGCTCGGCCATCCTCCCTCCGGTGTTGTAGTCAAACCAGGTGATCGCGTAGTTCAACGCGATGAAGGCCAGCCCCGCCACAACCCCGAGCCATGCAGGCCGCTGTCCGTTCCCGTCCCGCTTCTCAGCCCTCGCCGACCACCATACAAAGCCGATCAGCAGCGCCCACAGCCACACATCGATGATGAACAGCGTGTCGCCGTAATACCAGCTCGTGTCGAAGGGATAGAGGAACCGCACGCCATAGACGTTGAGCCAGTCCATCAGCGTGTGCGAGATCGCGCCGATCAGGCCGAGTGCGTAGAGCCAGCCGAAGCGCACCGGATCGCGCCCCTTGGGCCGCTTGCAGCGCCGATCCTGCCAGCGGTCAAAACCCCACAATAGCGCCGCCAGCCCCAGCGGGAGCAGCGCCACGCCAATCGGGCCATGCGTGATCCCGCGCCGGAAACCCAGAGCTTCTGTGCTGTCGAGCCACAACAGGCCCACCACATCAATATCAGGCAGGTTCGCGCCGAGCACCAATGCTGCCAGACCCAGCCCTGTCTTTCGTTTGAGCCCCGTTTGCGCCATCAGCGCGCCTGTCAGGCCGTGTGTCAGATTATCCATCGCCATCCGGTTACGCCGCGCAGCCGCGCGCGTCAAAGCGAGTGGAAATGCGCGGGGCTCTCGCCTAACGCTTTGCGCAAAGCGAGACGAGCGGAGACATACATGACTGACACCCCCTTCATCCGGCCTGATATGAAGGCGTTCCTGGACGCGCTGGCAGCGGTGGATGGGCCGACGGTGGCCGAGATGACGCTGGAGGAAGCGCGCGCATCTTACATCGCGCTGCATGCGATGGCGGACCGGCCCGCGCGCGAACTGGCAGTGATCCGCGATCTGACCTGCCCCGGGCCTGTAGGCGACATTGCGCTGCGGCTCTACGATGCGCGCGAAAGCCGTGAGGCGGGTCCGGTGATCACCTTCTTCCACGGCGGCGGGTTTGTGATCGGTGATCTGGAGACGCACCACAATTTGTGCACCGAAATCGCCACTTTGGCGGACCTGCCCGTGGTTGCGGTCGATTACCGCCGCGCGCCCGAAGCGCCCTTCCCCGCCGCGATTGATGATTGCGAGGCTGCCGCACGCTGGGTTGCCAGCTCTCCCGAAACGCTGGGCCGCGCCGCCACTAGCATCATCACCATGGGCGACAGCGCGGGCGGCAACGCGACCATCGTCGTCACGCAGGCGCTCACAGCCAAGCCCGCCAATGTGCCGGTTGCCCTGCAAGTGCCAATCTTCCCGCAGGCGAGCGATGTTGAGGGCTCCGCCAGCCTCGCACAGTTCGCCGAGGGGCACATCCTTACACGCGCTTCGATCGAGTTCTTCGTCGCGTCTTACGCCGCCGACAAAACCGATCCGCGCGGTTTTCCGATCCTGGGCGATCATGCCCACACGCCGCCCACCGTCTGCGTCACAGCGAGCCTCGATCCGATCCGCGATTCGGGCCGCGACTATGCCGCTGCGCTGGCACAGGCCGGGGCGGATGTTACCTTTCTGGAGATGAAGGGCGTCACGCATTCCTTCACCAATCTGCGCGGGGCCGTGCCGAGCACACAGGGTGATCTGGAACGGATCATCGCCGCGATGCAGCTTTACCTTGAGACCGGAACATCGGCATGACCGCGCTGCCTTATCGCCCGTGCGCGGGCTTTATGCTCGTCAACCCGCAAGGTCTCGTCTTTGTCGGCCAGCGCATAGACAGCCGAGCAGGCAAGGCTTCTTTCGCGGGAACATGGCAGATGCCGCAAGGGGGCATTGATCCGGGCGAAGACCCCGAAGCCGCCGCATTGCGCGAGCTCGCCGAAGAGACGGGGATCACCGCAGACAAGGTCAAAATCATCGCGCCCGCGTCAAAACCGATGCGCTATGATTTGCCGCCGGAGCTGTATGGCAAGATTTGGAAGGGCAAATATGGCGGGCAGGAACAGCACTGGTATCTGGGCCGCTTTCTGGGAGAGGACGCCGACATTGATCTCGACGCGCACGACCCGCCCGAATTCAACGCCTATCGCTGGGTTGAGCCGGCGCAATTGCCCGAGCTGATCGTGCCGTTCAAACGCGACGTTTATGCCGCTTTGGTGAAGGAATTCGGCCCGCTGATCTGATCCCGCCAGTGCGGGCGATCAGAAGCGGAAATCGATATGCGGGCGGTCATCCTTGGCTTGCGCGGCCGTAAAGGATGGCACAGCCTCGATCAGGTCAAACCATGCCAGAATGTTGGGATAGCCCTCAAACGCGCCTTTCGTGCGCGCGGCGAGCATGGGGTAGATCAGTGTAATATCCGCTGCTGTCAGCGTATCGCCGCCAAAGAAGGGTTTCTCGCCCAAGTCTTTCTCCATCAACGCATAAAGCGCTTCGGTCCGCGGGTTGACGAAGAGCTTGCGCACCTGCCCGAACACCGCCTTGAGCAGCGAGCTGATCGGCCACGGCGTGCGGGTTTCGAGCAGGCCAAGGATCATCGCCACGCTCTGGATCGCCATCAGCGAGCCGGGGCTGGCGTGATACCAGAACAGATGGCGCGCGCGATCGGGGCTGCCGGGCTTGGGGTTGAGCGGGCTTTCAGGGTGCGAATCGAGGATGTAATCGATGATCGCATTGCTCTCCGCCAGCACCAGATCGCCATCGGTGATGACCGGCGCGGTGCCCAGCGGAGAAAGCGCCTTGTAATCGTCAGGCGCAAGATTGCTTTCAGGATCGCGATTATAGCTCACCAGCTCATAAGGCTCGCCCAGCTCTTCGAGCAGCCAGAGAATGCGAAAGCTCTGCGAATATTCAAGGTGATGCAGCGTCAGCATGGGCGCGCGGGTCCGATCCGACTTGGGGTTGGGCGCTCAGCTTAGTTGCTGACTGGGCTGCTTTCGCCTGTGTCCGCGGCCAGACGCGCGGGCGGACCTGCTGCGATGGTGACAGCAAGCGCGCGGGTCTCAGGGCAGTTTTCGCCGCACAAGCTCTGCAAGCGGGCCAGATTGCGTTTGGCTTTCTCAACCGCCCCTTTCTCAACCATCGCAACGCCTTCGCCGGAGATCGCAGCGTAATTGCCCGGATCGCGGGCGAGCGCTTCGCGGTAATAGCGGATTGCTTTGCCTTGCAGGCCATCGCGGCGCGCGGCTTCGGCCAGTTCAAGGAAAATCGGCGTATAGCCCGGATCAATCACCAGCGCCGCTTCAAACGCGTCAATTGCGCCCTGCACATCACCGCCCTTCAACGCAGCCTTGCCTTGCGTGATCAGTTCAGCAGCGCGCGGGTCCGGTGCGGTGTCCTGCGCAGTCGTGATGCTCGCCGTAGTGGCAAGCAACAACGAGAGGGCGGCGGCAACGGGCGCGAAACGCATGAACAGCTCCTTCCAAGGGGAAAGCCGGATTACCAATGGCTTTACCATAAGCTTCCTCGCTATCACGCGCGACGCAATATTGCGACAAAAAACCCGTCCGTGCCATGCTGAAACGGCTCAAGCCGCATCCCTTTCCCACGCGGAGCGCCAAGCGGCAAATTTGGCACCTCAATGCTCCATTCCGGGTGGCGCTCCAGGAAGGCCTCGATCCGCTCAGCCCCTTCGGCATCGAGCAGCGAACAGGTAACATAGGTGATCGCGCCTTGCGGCTTCACCAATTCGGCAGCGATGCTGAGCACATGGTCCTGCAAATCGGTGAGCCGCTCCAGTTCTGCCGGATCAAGCCGCCAGCGGCTCTCCGGATTGCGCCGCCAGGTGCCGCTGCCAGAGCACGGCGCATCGACCAGCACATGATCCGCCGCTGCGCGAAAGGCGCCGAGCGCTTCCAATTCGCGCTGCGGATCGAGCAGGATCGTCTGATCAATCGCGGCCCCGGACCGCGCAGCGCGCGGCTTCAGATTGCCGAGCCGCCGCTTGTCCGTGTCCGCAGCGATCAGGCTGAGTGTGTTGCCAAAGCGCGCGGCGAGCCCGAGCGTCTTGCCCCCTGCCCCCGCGCACAGATCAATCAGCGTATCACCGGGCTGCGCTGGGATAGCCTCGCAGGTGAGCTGGCTGCCATGGTCCTGCACTTCGATCAGCCCGTCGCGATGCGCGGGCCATTGCTCAACCTGCGTGCCGGTTTCAAACCTGAGGGCGTGGGGCGCCGCCAGCGGCTCGCCGGGCTCAGGCAGATCAATCGTCTCACGGTCTGCCTTCAGCGCGTTGACCCTGATATCGAGCGGCGCGCGGCCCAACAGCGCCTGCGCCGCTTCGCCCTCAACCCCGCTTTGCGCCAAGGCTTTGACCAACCATTCAGGCGCGATGCCCGCTTTGGCCACCGGCTCGCCAGGAGTAATCGGCTGCGGACCATGCCCCGCTCCGTCAAACAGCGGCGCAAGCGCGGCGTCGGTCTCAGCCAAGGCCAGCATCGCCGCCCGCCCGCTTGCGGGCACAGGCCCGCAATGGCGCACCGCGCGATAGACGAGGTCTCGCACCGCCCGGCGATCCTTGGAGCCAGCATAGCGCCGAGTCTTGAAATAGGCCGCAATCAACCTGTCAGCAGGTGCGCCTTTGCTGCGCGCGGCATCAATGACCTGGTCGAGCAGCTCAATCGCCGCCTGAACGCGCGCGGGGGGGGTCATTCGGGTTTTGGAGCCTCGCGCAGTTGCGCCTTCCAGCGTTCAACTGCGGCGTTGAAGGATTCGCGCTCTGGAAAGGCCGAGCACACAAAGCCGAACCGACTGCTAGCCTGCGCCTCGGATACCCCGTCCGATAGCTTGTCCGATCGCACGTAGTCTTCGCCCAGCTTCTCGCATTCCTGCTGGTCAACGGCGACTTCAATTTTGACGACCTGGCGATCCTCAGGTGCCCCTTCGCTCCAGGTCAAAAGGATCAAAAGCCATGGTACCCACTGGGTCATATCCATATTCCGCTACCGTGTCGGATAATTGGGCGCTTCGCGCGTGATTGCGACATCGTGGACGTGGCTTTCCGAAAGGCCCGCGCCTGTGATCCGGACAAACTGCGTCTTAGTCTGCAAATCCCTGATTGTCGCTGACCCGGTATAGCCCATTGCAGCTTTCACCCCGCCAACCAGTTGGTGGACCACATCGGCGGCGGGGCCTTTGAACGGCACCTGGCCTTCGATCCCCTCAGGCACCAGCTTTTGTTGCGAGATATCCTGCTGGAAGTATCGATCAGCCGAACCGCGCGCCATCGCGCCGACACTGCCCATTCCGCGATAGCTTTTGTAAGAGCGCCCCTGGTACAGGAACACTTCGCCCGGGCTTTCCGCCGTGCCTGCAAGCATTGAGCCAACCATCACGCTGGAGCCGCCTGCCGCCAGCGCCTTGGCTGCATCACCGCTGGTGCGAAGCCCGCCATCAGCAATCACGGGCACGCCGGACTTCGCCGCTTCCTCAGCGCTTTCCATGATCGCGGTAAGCTGCGGCACGCCCACGCCAGCGACTACGCGGGTGGTGCAGATCGAGCCCGGCCCGATCCCCACCTTCACCGCGTCAGCCCCGGCATCAACCAGCGCGCGGGTGGCCTCAGCCGTCGCAACATTGCCCGCCACAACCTGCACTGAATTGCTCAGCGCCTTCACCCGCTCAACCGCGCGGCTCACATCAGTGTTGTGCCCATGCGCGGTGTCGATGATGACCACGTCAACCTCGGCGTCGATCAGCGCTTCAGTGCGCTCAAAACCTTTGTCGCCGACTGTGGTCGCCGCCGCGACGCGCAGACGGCCCGCCGGGTCCTTGGTCGCCTCAGGATAATTGACCGCCTTTTCAATGTCTTTGACGGTGATGAGGCCGATGCACTTATAGTCTTCATCCACCACCAGCAACTTCTCGATGCGGCGTTGGTGGAGCAGGCGGCGCGCTTCCTCTTGGCTGGTGCCAATGGCAACGGTCGCGAGATTGTCAGTCGTCATCAATTCGCGCACCGGCTGAGCGGGGTTCTCAGCAAAACGCACATCGCGGTTCGTCAGAATGCCGACGAGCTTGCCAGTCGCATCGGTGACGGGAATGCCGCTGATCCGGTGCGCTTCCATCAGCGCCTGCGCCTCGCCGAGGACAGCGTCCGGGCCAATCGTGATCGGATTGACCACCATGCCGCTTTCATAGCGCTTCACCGCTCGCACGGCGGCGCATTGGTCTTCCAGCTCCAGATTGCGGTGCAACACGCCGATACCGCCCAATTGCGCCATCGCGATTGCCATGTCTGCCTCCGTCACCGTATCCATCGCGGCGGACAGGATCGGGATATTGAGCCCAATTTCGCGCGTCAGCAGAGTCTTGGTGTCCGCCATGCTGGGCAGGACATTGCTTTGCGCAGGGCGCAGCAGGACATCGTCGAATGTAAGGCCGAGGGGGATTTCCATGGCAGAGCTTTGCGCACCTTCCTGCTTGAGCATGAGAGAATCGGGTGCACCGCCATGTAGGCGGCACAGCCCCCCGGCGCTAGAGTGCGCAGACCTGCCATCCCCGCCGCTTTTGCGGCTCGCTGCGGATCATTCGGCGGTCCAGCCCCCGTCAATGCTCCAGTTCGCGCCGGTCACATTGCCCGCTTCCTCGCGGCACAGGAACACCGCCAGGGCGCCAACTTCGTGCGGCTGCACGAATTTCTTGGTCGGCTGTTTGGCGAGCAGGACATCGTTGATGACCTCGTCGCGCGACAGGCCACGGGCCTTCATCGTATCCGGGATTTGCCCTTCGATCAGCGGGGTCCAGACATAGCCGGGGCTGATGCAATTCGCTGTCACGCCGGTTTCGGCAAGCTCCAACGCGATGGTCTTGGTGAACCCATCCACCGCATGCTTGGACGCATTATAGGCGCTTTTGAAGGGTGAGGCGGTTTTGGAGTGTGCCGACGCTGTGTTGATGATCCGGCCCCAGCCCTTCTCCTTCATCCCCGGCACGGCGAGCCGCACGGTATGAAAGGCAGCGGTGAGGTTGAGCGCGATAACGGCGTTCCACTTGTCGACCGGGAAGTCTTCCACTGGCGAAACGTGTTGCATCCCTGCGTTGTTGATGAGGATATCGACCGGGCCAATGTCTGCAAACATCGCTTCAATCGCGGCGGCGTCCATCAGGTTTGCGCCGTTGTAATCCGCGCCGATCTCTTCCTGAATTTTCGCGACTTCTTCCCGGTCGCCCAGCCCGTTGAGGATGACATCCGCCCCCTCCTCGCGCAGCGCCCGCGCCATTGCGAGACCGATTCCAGAGGTCGAACCGGTGACCAGTGCGCGCTTACCTTCCAACAGCATATCTGCCTCCCGCCATGCATGTGATGATCCGCGTAAAGCTCTTGCCCGCGCGGCTGCCAGTGTCCAGAGAAATACGCGACACAGCGCAGCAAAGCGCGATGGGATGCCAAGACGATGCGGCTCAATCCGTTTGATACGAACAAAATCAAGGTCCGCTCCAGCAATGGCGGGGGCAGCAGAGGTCGGCGCGCGGGCGGGGTTGGCTGCGGGACGCTGGTGATCGCGTTAATCGCGGCCCTGGTGTTTGGCGTAGACCCATCGCAGACTATCGCGGTGCTGGGCGGGATG
Source organism: Pseudomonadota bacterium (assembly GCA_039815245.1). Taxonomy (GTDB): domain Bacteria; phylum Pseudomonadota; class Alphaproteobacteria; order Sphingomonadales; family Sphingomonadaceae; genus Erythrobacter. Next base: position 579,061 of record JBCBZR010000001.1, read on the forward strand.
GAGCAACAGACTGCGCCCGCCCCGGTGCAGCAAGGCGATATGACCGAAGCCGAAATATGCTCCAGCGGCCCCTACGCAGCCGAAGCCTGCGCCGCCCTCACCAGCCTCAACGCTACATGGGAGCCGGTTTTTCGCAGCGCGGGGATCGCTTACGAACAGCCCTTCCTAGACCTTTACCGCAATGGCCGCGTGACCACGCAAGGCTGCGGGCGCGCCACGTCTGCGGCGGGACCGTTCTACTGCCCCGCAGATATGGGCATCTATATCGATGTCAGCTTCTTCGATCAGCTTGCTGCTATGAGCGGGACGCGCGGCGATTTTGCGCGGCTGTATGTGATGGCGCATGAATATGGTCACCATATCCAGAACCTGACCGGGCGCGCGCGGCAAGTGCGCCAGCTTCAGCAGAGCAACCCGCAAGCCTCCAACCGCCTGCAAGTCGCGATGGAATTGCAGGCGGACTGCTATGCCGGAGTATGGGCAGGCAAGAACGCCAATCGGATTGAGCCGGGCGATATGGAAGAAGGCTTGCGCGCGGCCAGTTCTATCGGAGACGATACAATTGCGCGCAGTGCCGGGCGGCGAATCAATCCAGAGGGCTTTACCCACGGCACCAGTCGCCAGCGCAGCGAAGCGCTGCTGCGCGGGCTTAAAACAGGCGATGAAGGAGCATGCGATGTCTATTTTGAAAGTCTTTAACGCGTTGGCAGGTGGCGTAATCCTTGCGCTGGCCGTGCCTGCCAGTGCGCAGGACATCAAAGATCTCGACGCCGAAGACATTGCCAAAACACCGCTGCAAGACCTCAATCTTGAGAAGGATGAGATACCCGAAGTGCTCGTGATGGCGTCCGATGACCCCTACAATTCGCAAGGGCTGATCAACTGCAATTCGATTGTCGGCGAAATCGCGAAGCTCGATACGATCCTTGGCGATGATTACGATCTGCGCGGCGCTGAGGACACAGGGATGGACGCGAACAAAGCGGCCAAGCGCGTGGTTGGATCGTTCATCCCGTTTCGCGGCATCGTTCGCGAGGTGACGGGGGCCGCGGGCGATGAGCGCAAAGCGCGCGCGGCAGTCACGGCGGGTCTGGTGCGGCGTGGATTTTTGAAGGGTCTGGGCCAGTCACGCGGCTGCGAATACCCCGCCAGACCCAAAGACCCCGCCGCACGCGAGTGAAGCGGGGTCCCTGATCGGATCAGTAGACAGGCCTCAGCGCGTTTCGCGCTCCCACTTGGAAATGCTCTGATCAATCTCGCCAAGGATCTTCTTGCGCATGGATCGGCTCATCCGCTCATTCTTGGCAATCGCTTCACGCGCTTCTTCAAGACCCTTGAGCGCTTCGGCCATGATCTTTTTCTGGCAGATCATCACGGTCGTGGTGCCGTCCTCATCCGTGAAGGTTGAGGTGCCGCCGGACCAATCGCCGCCTTTCCCATCGCTCTTGCACGACATTTTGACGACCGTCCGGCCATTCGCTCTGGATTTGGACAACCACTTGGTCGAAATCTTTTCAGCTTCGCGCAGCTCAACACGCACGTCGGCAAGAGCGTCATCAGCGTCGGCCAGCCCTTCGCGCAGGTCTTCAAGAATACCTTCCAGCTCGCTTTCGCTCAGCGGTGAGCCGCTCTTGACGACCTTCACCCGCTTGGTCTTGGTTTTGGTCTTCGTGTTGCCATCGGCATCGGTGTGTTCCTCGCGGATGACAAACACTTGCGTGTCTTCGTCATACTCGACGTCAGCATCGACGATGATCGTGGACGTCTCACTCGTATCGGGATCAATCGTGACGATCTCCGCGCTCCCTGCGTCGCCGGGCTGGGGAGGCTCGGGCGGCTGCGGGGCTTGCCGCGGCTCCGGCGCCTGCGGAGCGCTGGGCGCTTGCGGGGCGCTGGGTGCTTGAGAAGCACTCGGCGCGCTGGGAACTTCGAGCGCGGTGTCGAGCGGCTCGGCATAGCTGATCGAAGCGGTCAGAGGCAGCGCGATGATCGCTGCGGCAAGCCCGGCCCCGCCGGCCAACCGGCGCACAGATACAGCGGAAGACGCGCGCGGCATTTCATGATCAGTCATGGTGAGGTTCCTCAAACGATGGATGATGGATTTGTCGCCCAACACCGGGCAGGCCATGGCGGCGGCCAGCGCCAGCCGGGGAGCGCTTGCCTGACCGGCGGCGAAATTGACGATGACTTCAGCATAACGGGCACGCTCATGCTGAGGGCGCTGTGACACCACGCGGGCATCGCACGCCGCTTCCTGATCGCGCCGCAAAGCGAGCCAGCCATAATGCGCCAGCGGAGTGAACCAGTGAAGCGCAAACAGCGGCTGCGCGAGCACGTTAATCAGCAGATCGCCGCCTGAGTGGTGTGCCAGCTCATGCGCAATCGCAAGGTCACGCGCCTGGCGATCGGGTGACGCCATAAAGCCGGGCGGCAACGCGATCACTGGATCGAGCACGCCAAAGGCAAGCGGCGCAGTGGTCTCAGGCGTTTCAATCAAGCGGATCGCGCGCCACGGTCCTTTCGCATTGCCCACCTCAACCGCACCATCCAGCAGATCACGGCGCAGCTCAAAATAGGCGCTGAAGCGACGATAGAGAAAGACGAGCGCGCCCGTCAGCCACACCGCCATGGCCATCTCAAGCCACGGCAGGGCTGCCAACGCTGTCAGCGCATCGCCCCAAAAGCTATTCTGCGCGGAGACAGGTCCCGACCCTGCAAGCTCCAAATTTGTCACGCGGCCGTTCGCAGGGGCCGAGGTCGCTTGGATGCTTACAGGATCGAGCTCGATAGCTGTTGTAACACTGTTTGCGGGGTCAATCGGCGCAAGCCAGGCGGGCAGCGTGAGCGGCGGCATGATCAACCGCAGCATCGGCAGCGCCCACAAGGCATAGGCAAAACGCGCGCCAAACATCTGTGTGACCGGGCGGCGCACCAGCAGCACCAGCGCAATCAGCGCGCCGGTCCACAAGAGGGTCTCCAGAGCAAAGCCGGTCATCGCTTCAACTCCTTCAGCAGCCGCTCAATCTCCGACAGATCGTCTTCACTGAGCGCCTCGCTTTGCGCGAGATGGGCGACGAGTGATGAAGCCTTGCCGCCAAACAAGCGGTCAACCAACCGGCGCGATTCTCCGCCGACATAGTCGACGCGAGCGATCAGCGGGCTGTAGATAAAGCGACGTCCATCCGGCTCAGCGCCGATTGCTTGTTTCTGGACGAGCCGCGAAATCAGCGTTTTGACAGTCGCCAGGCTCCAACCGCGCGCGGGGCCGGTCTCTTCATGCAATTCATGCGCGCTCGCGGTGCCCCGGGTCCAAAGCGCTTCCATGATCGCATGTTCTGCCTCCGTGATCCGCTCTGGCGGGTTGGTTGGCGTGTCTGCACTGTCTGGCATCGTGGAAGCTCCCTCACCGGCTTTACGACTGTTTTGAAGATGCGATTACATCTGTAGCCACAGCGATTACGTTTGTAAACATGAAGCGTGGATGAACAATCCTGACAGCCCCTGCACACTCGACAGACCGAGGATTGGGAGCGATGAGCGACATGAACCAGAACGAAAAAGCCGGGGCGACCCTATGATCGCCCCGGCTCTCACGTGTGGGTTTGGGCGCGTAATCAGGCTGGTTCAGATGCGCCTGCGCTGTCCGTCGCCTCACCTTCGCTTTCAGGAATGACGCGGACCTTGGACCAGTCGATCTGGCGCGTCGCATACATCACCGCTGCCAGCGCCGCGAACAGCATCAGCGAACCGATGACCAAAGACCACGCCTCAAGGTTCAGCAGGACGTAAAGCACGCCGTACAGGCCTGTGAGCAAGGCGGCGATGAACCCAGCGCGACGCCAACCGCCCAGAACTGCCGCGCTGTAACTCGTCAAAAGGCCGATGATCGCCGCACTTGCAACAACATAGGCAAGGGCAAACCCGATCATTTCAGCAAAGGCGAGCAGCATGACGAAGAACAAGATCAGCCCCGCACCGGTTAGGATGTACTCCGCCGATGCCACCCGCGCGCCGCCGACAATGTCAAACATCAAGAAGGCAAGGAAGGTGAAGCCGATGAACAGAAAGCCGTATTTCAGCGCGCGTTCCACCCGCTTGTACAGGTCAACCGGCTCCATCAGGCGGATCGTGGCAATCTGATCCCCGCCCGACCCTGCGCCTTCGCTGTAGTAATCCCTGTTCATCACAGGCGAAACATAGGGAAGCTGGGGCGAGGTGGTTTCGACCAGCGATTGACCCAGCGCGAGGTTGGAGATCGACCAGCTCGCTTCAAATCCGGTCTCATCCACGCGCTTGTCCGCATCACCCGGCAGGAAGCCCCCGGCAAAGCTGGGATGCGGCCAGCTGGACTGCACGGAAAGCTGCGTTTCCTCGCCGCGTGGCATCATGCTGAACGCACTGCTTCCGCGCAGGCCATAGGCGAAATCGAGTGCAATTGCCTCGCCATTCGACCAATCGAGAAAGGCGTGCACCCCGGTCCCCTGGGCGCTGCCACCAAGGCCCGGCCGCAAATCGAGCGCTTCGCCCGCGCGCGACAAACGCGCATCGGTTTGAAGCCCGCGCGGATCGGATACTGGCAACTGCACTAGCGTCTCATCCAGCAGCAATTGCTCGGGCTTGATTCCAAGCCGCCCCAGCTCGGCCGGCATATCGAAGCGCGCATTGCCAGCAATCGCCGCGTCATAGACGACAGTGCGGTGGATCGTGCCGCGTGTGCGGACTTGCGGGTCGAGCGTGGTCTTCAGCGATTGCGCGCTGGGTGAGATATAGATGTGCTCGCGCGATGTCGTGGTGCGCTGCGTGGCCTTGCCATCGACCGTTTCTGTGACCGTGCGTGTCACCGTGTAAGGCACCGCTATCATTGGGCCTGCGACCACCTGCGATCCTGCCCACGATGCAGTGACCGAATTTTGCGCCACGCGTGCCTGATGCTGGCGATCCGCGACGAGCGCATAGACCATTATGAGCGGGACGATCAGCAAGGTGCCGATTACCCCCACGATGATAAGCTTCACTCCGGGACTTCGCTCTCCTGCCATTGGTTTTCCTCCTTAAACGCCTCGTCGCATGAGACGAACCGTGCAATGTGAGCGATGAACTGAATTAGATATGAACCCCGTTTCATGCGCGCACGATATTGTGCGGCGCATGATCCGTTTGAACGCTTTGCGCACTGCCATTCTTGTGGCGCTTGCCCCACTTGCCGCCCCTGCCCTCGCTGATGAGCCTGAGGAGATCCTGCCGCAGACCTTGCCCGTGGCCCTTGATGAGAGCGATGCAGCGCGCACCGAAGTCGGGGAACTGATCTATCGCGGCGGGCTGAAGGTGGAGCCGGGCGAGGAGAAAATCGGCGGCATCTCCGGGCTCGAATGGGTCGAGGACGAGGCGGATTATGGCGGCGGGGCGCTGTGGGCGGTGAGCGATGATGGGCGCTGGCTCAAAATTGTGCCGGATGAAACGAACGGGCGGCTGACGGACCTCTACTCAATCGAGATGGGCCCCTTGCGCGACCTCAAAGGCAAGAAACTCAAGAAGAAGCAGGACGCCGACGCCGAAGCGATCACGCGCCTGCCCGATGGCGGCTGGGCCGTCGCGTTTGAGCAGGACCACCGTATCTGGCGCTATGACGATTTTGCACAGGCCGCGACGCTGCTCTCTCCCAATGGGGCGGTGTTCCCCTACCCGCTGGACGCCAACAAAGGCCTTGAAACTTTCGACATGGCCGGAACCGATACACTGACCTGCGGCGAATATGTGAAGGCTGAGCAGGCCAATTGCATTCGTCTATCCGGTGATATTAAAGCGGAGTTGACTGTCTCTGCTGAGCTCGCGGAGGTTCGCCCCGTCCCCACAGACGCGGCCTGCGATGGAATGGGCGTGTGTTACATCGTCATGCGCAGCTACATGCGCGGCGTTGGCAACCACATCGCCGTCCTGGAACACTCGATGACCGATGGCCTGCGTACCCTCGCTGTCCTCAAAGCCCCGCTCACCCGCGACAATATCGAAGGCCTCGCGCTGCGTGAGCAATTCGGCAAACGCTACCTCTATCTGGCCTCTGACGACAATTTCAACAATTGCTATGAACGCGACAGCGCCAGTTGTCAGGACACGCTGATCATGAAGTTTGAGATCAAGCGCCCGGAAGAAGCCGCCCCGCCCTTGGTTGAGGATGCGCCTGAACCCGACCCGGTGTACGAAACCACCAATGTCGTGCTTCAGACCGAGCTCGGCTCCATCACCATCGCGCTGGAAACCGAGCGCGCGCCGATCACGGCCGCCAACTTCCTACGCTATGTCGAAGAAGGTCGGTTGGACGGCACCGTGTTCTACCGGGCGATGAGCCTACCTATCGAACCGCAGCCCAATGGCCTGATCCAGGGCGGCGTGCAGTTTGACCCAAAGCGCGTGCTGCCGCCCATCGCGCACGAGCCGACCACGCAAACCGGGCTCAGCCATACAAATGGCGCGCTTTCCATGGCAATGGGGGAGCCCGGCAGCGCGACAGGCGATTTCTCGATCATGCTGCAAGACCAGATCGGGCTTGATGCGCGTCCTGACGCAAAGGAGGCGGTCTGGCAAAATGGCTATGCGGTGTTCGGCTATGTGATCGAGGGCATGGACGTGGTCGCCGCGATCCATGGCAGCGGCAACGATCCGAACAAAGGCCAAGGCGCGATGCGCGGGCAAATGCTGGCCGAGCCGGTGAAAATTGTGACCGCTCGCCGCGCAAAGCCCGCGCTGGCCTCAGAGCCCGAAAACTAGTCAGCCGATATTGCGGGACGGCCCACGGGTTTGGTCGCATCCTTCGGCATGCGCGTTTCGAGCGGGCCAAGCCACCCAGCGACATCAGCGCCAATCTGAATTTGCGGGAGTGAAGCAAGCAAGCGCTTATCCGATTCCCAGCCTGCAACAAGGCTTGCCGCTTGCGCGCCAGCATCCTTAAGCGGCTGAGGCTGACGCAGCGCGTTGTTAATCAGCGCATCGCCAAAGAAGGTCCAGTCATTCTCCGCCTGACACCCAAAGGACGTGCGGTTGGATGCCGCCGCGGTCAGGATCGCTGTGTCCGGGCTGGACAGCGGCTCCACGAATACGCCCGAAAAACACGCGCTCAGCAGCAGGACGCGGCGCATGATGCCCAGTTCTTCCAGCACAGTCTTGAAGCGCGCCGGCGAGAGCACGCCATAGCCGGTGTCCCCGTAATGATAGGCCAGCCCCAAATCGAGGCCGTGGCTGGTTGAATAGAGCACCAGCACATCTTCATCGCCGTCCATCTGCTCCGCAATATGCGCGAGGCTGACGATCAGCGCCTCAATCGAGCCTTGCGGCAGATCATCGCGCGTCCCATCCGGCCCGGCCAGCACCAGCGTGCGCCCTTCCGCATTGTAGCGGCGCGAGAGGACGCGGCCCGCTTCGCGCGCTTCGCGGGCGAACACGGGATCACTGTCCAGCGCAACCGTCACCACAAAGGCATCAACCGTGCCCGGCTTGTGCCGCTTGATCGTGCCCAAAGCCCTGTCCAGCCTGCGCCGCTGCTCCAGCAATTCCCGCGCAGCCACGCCGCGCTGCATTTGCGGGCCGAGTTGAAAGCTCTTGCGGCGCTCGTCCTTGGTCTTGCCTGACCCAAGATTGGGTATCGGCTGCGTGTGCTCAGGCGGCTGGTTTGGCGATTGAGGGCTGGCAGGGACGGCTAAAACAAGCGCGATCAGCCCAGCGATAAGAGCGGCTTTGGTCATGGCACCAACGCTGGACGGAAGGGTTTCATGGGTCAAGCCAACAATATGCCTGCGCCCGCCGCTCAGATCAGCCGCGCGCGCTGATCGGGTGATAGCACCGCGCAGGCCTCCTCAGACTGGCCGAACCATTTGTAACGGTTGCGCGCCACCACGTCATACACCCGGTCGAGAATGAAATTCGGCACGATCTGGAACACAGTCGGGATATGCCAGAGCCCGCCCATCGCGCGCGCGACGGCGAAATAGCCGTCAAACTTCACATAGGGCTTACCTTGGTGAATGAACAAAAAGCTCTCATCCCAGTCGATACCGTAATGCTGGCACAGCGCCTCCCCCAGCCCCTTTTGCGCGGAGGTGAAGGCTATCGCGCCCCGTTTGTCGTTCTTCATGATAAAGCCGACCCCGCCGCTGCACAGCACGCAATGGTGATCGAACACGAACAACGAGCGGCTTTCGTCAAAGTCGGGCACTGCTGAGTCGTCGCGATAGCTGTAGGGCGCAAACCGAGCGAGATCGCGCTGTGTGTGGTTTTGCATGAGGCACGCTCCTTAGCCTGATAAACGCCCTTGCGCGGCGTTGGTTTCGCAAGCGCTTAGTCGGCAGCGGCCAGAACCCGGTAAACCTTGCGCTCTCCAATGCCTTTGAGCGTCAGCACTTCCGGCTCGGAAAAGCGCGCTTTGCCATAGGCTTCCAGATAGGTGCTTTCCGAAAGCGCGATCCCATTGGCCTCAGCCTGCCCTTCGAGCCGGCTTGCAATGTTCATGGTGGAGCCCCAATAATCGTAGGACAGGCGCTGCGCCCCAACCACGCCGCCTACGACATTGCCCGTATGGATGCCGACCCGCACTGCAACCTCGATGCCGGTCTCAGCCGCGTACACCTCCACCTTGTCGATCACGTCCTGCGCAAAGCGGATGGCAGTCGCAGCATCGGTTTCAGCGGAGGAATTACCCCCAGCCACGGCGAGATACGCATCGCCAATTGTCTTGACCTTCTCAATCCCGAAACGCTGCGCAGACGCATCGGCAATGCCGAAAATCGCGTTGAGCATCTTGAGCAAGTGCCCCGGCGACAGGATGGTGGACAGGCGCGAAAATCCAACAATATCGATGAAGACCACCGTCACATCGCCAAAGCTGTCAGCGATCACTTCGCCCTTTTGCAGGCGCTGCGCCACATCCTTTGGCAGGACATTGTGGAGCATTTCCTCAGTCTTCGCGCGCTCCGCCTCCAAAGCCAGATTTGCGCGAAACGTGCTGCGCGCACGCCGGTCGATGTCCCAGTTCACATAGCAAGCGAAGGTGAAAAAGGTGGTGAAGTTGGTAAAGGCGTACACCTTGCTCACAATTCCGCGATCAGCCTGCAGCAGAAACGCGGCGTACAGCAGCAGCAAGACCAGCGCCCAGCCCAGAAACAGCCGCGTGGTCGCCACAAAGCCGACACTCGCAAAAACCATCAGGATGCCCAAATTGATGACCGCCATGGAGAGTCGGCTGATATTAGTCACGTCCGCCTGCGCGCCGAGCGCTTCGATCAGCATGACCATCACCACCGCCATGGCGCTGAAGACGATGATGTCGAACCATGCTTTCTCGATATAAAAATCGCTAAAAGTCAGCGCGATCAGCCCGACCAGCAGCACGATAAACGGCCCCGCTGCCAAATTGTATTGCAAGACGCCTTCGATCGGGAAGTGCATCGGGTTGAAGGCAATATATGAGATCAGCGTGACGATCCCGAGCCCCGCCAGAAAGCGTGTTGCCGGAATACGCGCCTTGCGCTCACGCTTCACATAAGCGCGCTCAATTGCTGGATCGTCGAACAGTTGCAGCATGGCGCCCCCTTCCTCGCGACGCCTATCAGCGTGCGGTGGCCCATGAGTAAACCAGATTGGTTATGATACAAGTTGGCGCACGATGTCGCGCACATCTAAACCCAGCAGCCGCTTATATTCCCACGTCTTGACGAACCAGAAGGCTGAGAACGCGGCGATGGCGGCAAATTCGATCCAGTAAATCTCATGCCCGCAATCGCGCCCGTCCACCAGATGCACGCCAAACGCGATCAGTGGCAGCCCGATCATCAGAGCGCCCGTGATGTTGTAAGCCATGGCAAAGCGCGCGCGCAAAGGTGGCCACAAGATCGCTTCAAGCCGCGACTTGGAAAAGAAGACCGCGACGACAAACAAGCACGCAAAGAAGGCGAGCGCGAATGCGGCATGCCACGAAAAAAGGCTTTCATTGCATTGATCCTTGGTGGTCGGGACCAGCGCGACAAGGATCAGGAACACCCCGCCCAGCGTCAGGGCCATATTCTCCCAGCGCGAAAGGCCCTGAAACAGGATCAGGAAGATACCCACCGACCACAAAAGCCCCACAAACCAGTTGCGCGCGGCGGGCACGTGATAGAAATAGCTGATCGAGAAGTGCCCCCCATACCCCCCGATCAGCGGCAGCAGGATCGGGATCAGCAAAGCCAGCACGCCAATACCGAAGCACTTGATCAGAAAAGCAAGATTGGCCCGCTCAGAAAAATCCTTGCGATGCGCATCCTTGCGCCGCCAGTCGATGGACTTGGGGTCTGGGCGTTCGGTCTCGCTCATCGGCCTTTTTTCAGGTTCCAAATGAAAATAGCAGATTCACGCGCGAGCCAAAACAACTAAGTGCTAATGATAGTCACCTGTGTAGCGACCATCTCCCGCAATCTCAGCGGCGACTTTGAAACGCTTTGCCCGGTGTCGCAAAATCTCCCATTGCGGAATGCCAGATCCCGGTGGGTAGTCGTTTTCTCCAAACACCGGTGCGTTCGGCGTAACCTTGCAAAGTCGATCTGGTCCAGAATATTTGAACGTTTCTTCGCAAATGCGCCGCTTGATCGCATCAACATCATATCCGCCAGCGCGCAGCGATTCCTCCGCATTGGGATCGTTTGCGTGCGACGGCTTGTGCCCCATTGGCACGCCGCCACTCATCTGTGTGTAACCACGAAACTCGAAGTCCTCGGGCCGTAGCGGGTCAAGTAGGAACCACAAGGTATAGCCCTGGGCCAGCCTGCCTGACCGATAACCGAGGCGTCTTTCAACTTCTAAAGTCGTTTTCGAGCGCAAGTACTTTGCCTGCGTAATAAAACCAGACAGCGCTCTTACAGTCCCAACCGCCATAAGCACAAACCCCTGATTGCTAGAAACAGCTGCCAGACCAATTTTACACTATCGAGGCTTACGGCGGAACGCACTTTTGAATCGAAAAAAAAGCGCTCCGTTGGGACAATCCAACGGAGCGCTAACAATCTTGAATTGTGTTTGTCTTAATAAACCCGCGCCTTGGGCTCGATATACTCTGCATCTTCGGTCAGCGTGTATTCGTGAACTGGGCGGTAATCCAAGCGGATGTTGCTGCCGCGGCCGCCCCAGCCATCGAACCAGGCGATGGTGTGCTTCATCCAGTTTGCATCGTCGCGATCCGGGAAGTCCTCATGCGCGTGCGCGCCGCGGCTTTCCTTGCGGTTGGCGGCCGAAGCCATGGTGACATTCGCCTGCGCCATCAGGTTATCCAGTTCCAGCGTCTCAATCAGATCGCTGTTCCAGATCAGCGATTTGTCGGTGACGTGGATGTCCTCCATCCGCTTGTTCTGATCAGACAGCTTCTGGACGCCTTCATCCATCAGCGCCTGATCGCGGAAGACGGCGCAGTGCTTTTGCATCGCCTTCTGCATTTCAGAGCGGATTTCTGCCGTTGGCGAGCTGCCTTCAGCGTAGCGGAAGTGATCGAGCCGTGAGAGCGACATATCCGCGCTGCCTTTGGGCAGTTCGGGCTGGCTCGCATTGGCAATGGTGTTTTCCTTCAAATGCAGGCCGGTCGCGCGGCCAAACACAACAAGATCGATCAGCGAGTTGGAGCCCAGACGGTTCGCGCCATGGACGCTGACACAGGCGGCCTCGCCCACGGCATACAGGCCGGGGATGACGTGATCGGGATCACCATCCGGGCCAAGCGTCACGACCTGTCCGTGGTAATTGCACGGGATGCCGCCCATATTGTAGTGCACCGTCGGCGTCACCGGCAGCGCTTCGCGGGTCAGGTCAACGCCAGCAAAAATCTTGCCGCTCTCTGTGATGCCCGGCAGGCGCTGCGCGAGAACGTCTGCATCGATGTGATCGAGGTGCAGGTGGATGTGATCGCCATCCTCGCCAACGCCGCGCCCTTCGCGCATTTCGAGCGCCATAGAGCGGCTGACCACGTCGCGGCTCGCTAAGTCCTTCGCAGACGGCGCATAGCGTTCCATAAAGCGCTCGCCTTCGGAATTGGTGAGGTATCCGCCCTCGCCGCGCGCGCCTTCAGTGATAAGCACGCCCGCGCCGTAAATGCCGGTCGGGTGGAATTGAACAAACTCCATGTCCTGCAGCGGAAGTCCCGCGCGCAGCACCATGCCGCCGCCATCACCCGTGCACGTGTGCGCGGAGGTTGCCGTGTAATAGCACCGACCATAGCCGCCCGTCGCCAGAACGACTGACTGCGCGCGGAAGCGGTGGATCGTGCCATCATCAAGACACATGGCCATCACGCCAACGCACTTCTTCTCACCGCCGACATCGGACATGATCAGATCAAGCGCAAAATACTCGATGAAGAAGTCCGCGTCATATTTCAGGCTCTGCTGATAGAGCGCATGGAGCATGGCGTGCCCCGTACGGTCCGCCGCCGCGCAGGTGCGCTGCACGGGCGGGCCAGCGCCCATGTTCTGCATGTGGCCACCAAAGGGGCGCTGATAGATCGTGCCGTCTTCATTGCGCGAAAACGGAACACCGGCATGTTCCAGCTCATAGACCGCCTGAGGGGCTTCGCGCGCAAGATATTCGATCGCGTCCTGATCGCCCAGCCAGTCTGACCCCTTCACAGTGTCATACATGTGCCAGGTCCAGTGATCGGGCGTGTTGTTGCCGAGGCTCGCCGCGATCCCGCCCTGCGCGGCCACAGTGTGCGAGCGCGTTGGGAAAACCTTGGAGATATTGGCGGTTCTGAGGCCCGCTTCGGCTGCGCCCATCGTCGCGCGCAGGCCAGACCCGCCCGCGCCGACCACAACCACATCATAGGTGTGGTCGATAACCTTGTATGCGCCCGTCAGCGAAGGGCCATCGCCGTTTGTGTCATTTGCAGCTGCACTAGCCATTATGCGGAAACTCCGAATGCGAGACGCGCGACACTGAAGATCGCGAAAGCGCCGCCTCCAAAGGCGGCCAGATTAAGTGCGGAAAGCAGCCCGAACTTCGTGCCGGTTTCGTGAATGTAATCCTCGATCAGGACCTGCAGCCCCATGCGCGCGTGCCAAAACAGGCTCGCCACCAGCAGGATCATCGCCACGGTTGAGATCGGCTGCGTGATCCATCCGACCATCGTTTCATAGCTGTAATCCGTGAGCATCAGCAGACTGATGATAAACCAGCTCATCAAAACAAGATTGCTGATCGCGCTAAACCGATGCGTGAGCCAATGATGCGCGCCTTCGTGGCTGGCGCCAAGACCCCGGACGCGCCCTATGGAAGTGCCGTTACCCATCAGCCAAAGACCCCTTGCTTGAAAAGAATGATTGCCCAGACCGTGACAGTCAGGATCAACGCGATAATCGGAGAGAGCATCGACCACAGCCGGTTGGTGTCGAGCTCATAGCCCGCACCGATATCGAGCACGAAGTGGCGCAGCCCGCTCATCATGTGCGTGAAGAATGCCCAGGTCAGACCCACCATCACGATGTACCCGACCGGCGAAGAAGCCGCCCAGACGAAGGTTTCGTAAGCTTTGGGGCCGCTTGCCAGAGCCCCCAGCCACCAGACAAGGATGCCCAGCCCGACCAGCGCCATGCCGTCGCCCGTCGCCCGGTGCAGAATTGATACCAGCATGTGCGGCCCCCACCGCCATATCTGGAGGTGCGGAGAAAGTGGTCTGTTCGCCATGGAATTCCGTTTTTCAGCTATTATCCCGTATCCTCACTTAGCGCCCTTACCGCGCGGTGCAAGCGCCGACATGCTCGACTCCGATTGCAAAGTTTCGGATAGAGGCTTGCATGACATTCATTCTGCTAACCGGATCAAGCCGCGGAATCGGCGCGGCGGCCAAGACAAAGCTCGAAGAACGCGGCGCGCATGTGATCGGCCATTCGACCAGAGGCGCGCCCGATCAAGCCGTCGCAGCCGACTTTTCCGACCCGCTAGCCGCGCAGCGCCTGTGGGAGGAAGCGCTGGAGCAAGCAGGCGGCACGATCGACGTGCTCATCAACAATGCCGGTCTGTTTGAAGCGAACCGCATCGAACGATCTGACATTGAATGGCTGGATGCGTGGGAAGACACCTTGCGCATCAACCTCACCGCTTCCGCGCAATTGTCACGCCTCGCCGTACGGCACTGGCGCGAGCGCGGGGTGTCGGGTCGCCTTGTCCATGTCGCCAGCCGCGCAGCCTATCGCGGCGACAGCCCTGCGCATTGGCACTATGCTGCGGCCAAAGGCGGAATGATCGCGATGCACAAGACCATCGCACGCGGCTTTGCCAGTGAAGGCATCTTAAGCTTTGCCGTCACGCCGGGCTTCACTGACACCTCGATGGCAGGCGACTATCTGCAAACGCGCGGCGGTCCGGGCCTGCTAGCCGACATTCCCCTTGGCCGCGTCGCCGAGCCTGAGGAAATCGCGGCGATCATCGCATTCTGCGCGCTCGATGCACCCGCGAGCATGACTGGCGCGGTGATCGACGCCAACGGGGCAAGCTTTGTGCGATGAGCAACCGCCGCTTTCGCGGTGTCAACGAGGAGGCTAACGGCAAACACATGCCCACCTGGAAATTGACCGCTTTCGCGCCCAAGCGCATCGTCCAAGCCGCACTGCTTGCGCATGACGAGATCGACGATTGGGACGAAGAGCTTGTTATCGCCGGGCGCGAGCGGGCTGAGGATCGCCCGCAGGAATGGGTGCTGGAAGGCTGGTATCCGCGCGAACCGGGCGAGGCTGAACGCAAGGCTTTGGCCGGCCTGTTTGCGGCCAAAGCGCCGTCCATCACAGCCGAGCCCCTGCCGGACGAGGATTGGCTCACGCTTTCCCAGCAAGGCACACAGCCGATCCGCGCGGGCAGTTTTTACGTCCACACGCCTGATTTTGCGCCCGTGCCCGGCGCGATCAATTTCGCCATCCCGGCCGCCCAAGCCTTTGGCACCGGTCAGCACGCGACCACGGCAGGGTGTCTTGAGATGCTGGAGCATATGAAGCGGTGCGGGGTCGTGGCGCGGCGGATTGCCGATATTGGCACCGGCACGGGTCTGCTTGGCTTTGCGGCGATGCATTTGTGGCCCGGTGCTGAGGCAACGGCGTCTGATATCGATCCGGTTTGCGCCCCCGTCGTGGAGGAAAACGCCCGGCTCAACGCGATTGCCATGGGCGATGGCCCCGGCGCGATGACGATGGTGATCGCGGACGGCATGGATGACCCGTTGCTGGGCGTGCGCGGTCCCTACGATCTGCTGATCGCAAACATTCTTGCCGGGCCATTGGTGAGCCTCGCTCCTGACTTTGCGCAAAGCGTGGCTTGGCGCGGATCGCTGGTGCTCGCAGGCCTTTTGGCAGGCGACCAGGAGCGCGGCGTGCTGCGGGCCTACAGCCAAGCCGGATTTGTCCTGCGCGCACGGCTTCAGCGCGGCGACTGGGCTATACTGTGGCTACGCCGCCGCATCACCGGAACCGAGCGCGCCCATCTGGCCAGACAACGCTGAGCCGCTGGGGTGATTGCGCGCGCTTTCAAACTGGGCTTCGTTCTGGCGCTCGCAATACCGATCCTGTTTGGCCTCGCCGCTGGAATTGGCGGGCTGATCGCGCGCAACGGCGATTGGCGCGCGCCTGATCCCGCGCGCGAGGCGACCGTCCCGATCCTGATCGGCAGCAATGGCGTGCACACCCAGATCATCATGCCCGCTCGCACACCGCAGCATAATTGGTACAACCTCGCTCCGCTCTCCGACATCGCATCCACGCGCGAAGACTTCACGCACGTCGCGATCAGCTGGGGGGAGGAGGAGTTCTTCCTGAGGACCGAAAGCTGGGGCGACCTGAACCCGGCTATCGCAGCGAGCGCTTTGGCGGGCGGCGAAGGGCTGTTGCACATCGCGCATTACGTTCGCCCTGCCTCGTCTGAGACCTACCGCACGCTCCACCTGCGCCCCGCCGAATACAGCGCTCTGGCCGCCGCCATTGCACAGCAATTTGCCGCCCAGCACCGCGAGCAACGCCTGCTCGGCTATGGCGAGCAGGACGTCTTCTACCGCGCGCGGGGCCGCTATGATTGGATCAACACCTGCAACCAATGGACCGCAGACCAGCTTGCCGCCGCTGGCGTTAAAACCGGATGGTGGGTGCCGCTGCCCGGCGGCGCGATGCAATGGGTGCCGCGCGGCTAGTCGCTGAAACGCACTTTAATGGAACGCCTGCGGCGTCGGTTCCTTGAGGTGAGGTAAGCCAAAACAATTCTTAAAAAAGGACACCCGCATCATGCCCAAGACACTCGTGATCACAGGCGCATCATCCGGTATCGGCGCAGCCACAGCTAAGGCCGCCGCCGAACAAGGCTGGAATGTCGCGCTGCTCGCGCGCTCACAAGACAAGATCGAACAGCTCGCCGGCGAAATAGGCAGCGTAGCGCTTGCCATACCGTGCGACGTCACCATGCTGGACGACCTCAAAGACGCGCTGGCGAAGGCGGATAGCGAGTTCGGTCAGATCGATGCAGTCTTTGCCAATGCCGGGACTGGTGTGGGAGCGCCCGGCGTCGAGAATGGCGATCCGCAGGAATGGCACGACATGATCCACGTCAACATCTTGGCCGTGCTCTATGCCGCCAAACTGGCAATCCCCTATCTGAAAAAGACCAAGGGCCAGTTTGTCGTCACTGGATCGAAAGCGGGTCGCGACACCTTTAAAGGCTCCGTCTATTCCGCGACCAAACACTTTGTACACGGCTTTGGCGAGAATCTGGCAGAGGAAATGCGCGAGTGGGGTGGCCGTGCCACAGTGATTGCACCTGGCATGGTGAACACGGCATTTTTCGATGAGCCCAAGCCAGACAAGATCCAGCCACAAGATGTTGCAAACGCGGTGGTCTTCGCACTCAGCCAGCCAAAGACGGCGGCGGTGCGAGAGATCTACATCATGCCCAACGACTAGGAGGCCCCAACGCCCAACGCCTCGACCGCAAGGTCGAGCGCGTTACGGGTGAAGGCTTCCATATTTGCAATTCGATCATCGCTGGCGGTCTCGACTATGGCGATACGCTCAAACCCACCGGGGCCCGCAATCGCCGCCACGCTGCGTCCAGAGGACACGCCCATCGGATGCTTGCTCGCACCCGCTGAGCCGCTCTCCGCCAGCCCCCAATCCGCGCCCATCCGATCGCGGACCGCGCGCGCCTGAAGCAAAGCGTATTCCTTCGTCGCCGAGCGCATGCCCTTATAAGCCTCTCGCGGCAGATCGAAGAGCACATCGCGCGCCTTGAACGAATAGACAACGCCCCCACCCACGAAGAAATCAAGCGCACCGGGGACCGTCAACAAGCTCGCCATGATAAGGCCGCCTGTGGCCCCGTCTGCGACGGCGAGCTTCTCGTCCCGCTCACGCAGGGAGGTCGCGATTGAGACGGCGCGAACATTATTGGCTGCGAGCAGGCTCACCCTGCCTCCGCCACAATCGCAGCCCAACGCGCTTCGTCAATCACTTCGATGCCCAGTTCTTCGGATTTCTTGAGCTTCGATCCCGCGCCCGGCCCGGCGACCAGCAGGTCGGTCTTGGCGCTAACGCTGCCCGCCGCCTTTGCGCCCAGACGTTCGGCCTGCGCTTTGGCTTCGTCGCGGCTCATCGTTTCCAGTTTGCCGGTGAACACCACCGTTTTGCCTGCGACCGGGCTGTCGAGCGTTTCCACCTCGTAAAGCGGCGGCTCCACTTTGCTCAGCAGGCTTTCCCACACGGTCACATTGTGCGGCTCATGGAAGAAATCGGCGAGCGAGTGCGCGGCTGTTGCGCCAAAGCCGTCGGTTATGCCGAACAGGTCCTTGGCCGCCTGATCGACGCGCGCTTTGAAGGGCGAGACCTTCTCATCGTCGCCTTGCGGATGTGCGGCGCGGTACTCGGCAAAGGCGACCGCCGCTTCGCGCAGCTTGGGCAAGGTGCCGAGCGCTTTCATAAGATCACGCGACGTGGTCTCTCCAACATGGCGAATTCCGAGGCCGAACAGCAGGCGCGCGGCGTCGGGCTGACGGCGGTTCTCCACAGCAGCCAACAGATTATCCACAGACTTATCCTGCCACCCCTCCAGCGCGAGGATGTCATCGCGGCGGTCTTTGAGGCGGAAAATATCGGCTGGGCTTTCAAGCCATTTCTGCTCAAAAAATTGCGCGATGGTCTTTGAGCCCAGCCCGTCAATGTCGAGCGCTTTGCGGCTGACGAAGTGTTCGAGCCGCCCGGTGCGTTGCGCCGGGCAGATCAGCCCGCCAGTGCAGCGCACGTCCACTTCGCCTTCCTCGGCTACCGCTTCACTGCCGCATTCAGGGCAACGATCCGGAAAGGCAAAATGCGGACGCGGCACACTTCGTGTGAGGTTTTCGACCACTTGCGGGATTACATCGCCTGCGCGCTGGATCACGACACGGTCACCGGGGCGCACGCCAAGCCGCCCGATCTCATCACGGTTGTGGAGCGTTACGTTGGTGACGGTAACTCCGCCCACCAGCACCGGCGCGAGGCGACCGACCGGTGTGAGCTTGCCCGTGCGCCCCACTTGAATATCAATCGCTTCAAGCGTTGTCTCAGCGCGTTCGGCAGGGAATTTGTGCGCCAGCGCCCAGCGCGGGGCCTTGCCGACCGAGCCAAGCCGCGCCTGCCAGTCGAGCCGATCCACCTTGTACACCACGCCGTCGATCTCATAGCCAAGATCCGGGCGCTGGCGGGCGATCTCCTCATAATGGGCGATCAGCGCGTCGACACTCGCGGCCTGCGTGAAGAGCGGCGAGACCGGGAAGCCCCACCCGCGCAATTGCTCAACCACCGCGCTTTGCGTCTCGCCCGGCACATCGGACGCTGCGCCCCAACCATGCGCCCAAAAGCGCAAGGGCCGCTTGGCAGTCACGCTTGCATCCTTCTGCCGCAGCGAGCCTGCCGCCGCATTGCGCGGATTGGCGAAGGTCTTGGTGCCTTCCGCCTCAGCTTTTTTATTGAGCGCCGCAAACGCGCCGCGCTCCATGTAAACCTCGCCGCGCACTTCGAAAATGTCGGGCACGCCTCCAGGCAAGCTCTGCGGTATGTCAGCGATATACGCCACATTGGGCGTCACATCCTCGCCCACTTGCCCGTCCCCGCGCGTGGCCGCCCGCACCAGCTTGCCCTGCTCATAGCGTAGCGAGCAGGAGAGTCCGTCAATCTTGTCCTCTGCGGTAAAGGCCATCGCCTCCGCGTCATCAAGGTTGAGAAACCGCCGCAGCCGCGCCGCCCACTCGGCCACCTCTTGCGGGTTGAACGCGTTGTCGAGGCTCATCATGCGAACCTCGTGGCGAACCTTGCTCAGCGGTGAGGCGGCGATTTCGTGGCCCACTTTGCGCGAGGGGCTGTCATCGCGGATGAGATGCGGAAACGCCTCTTCCAATTCGCGGTTGCGGCGGATGAGCGCGTCATATTCCTGATCGGTTATCTCAGGCGCGTCATCGGCGTGGTAAAGCTTGTCATGCCGCGCGATCTCGCGAGCAAGCCGCATCAGTTCATTGGCAGCATCAACTTCGGTCACGTCGGTGGGCTTCATCGGCTCTGGTCGCTTTCGGCCTCCGATAGCTCAGGCAGATTGAGCGGCACGCCGTTGTCACCTTCGCCGATCACCACGCCATCACCGTTCACATCAATGTTGATCTGCAAATCCTCGAAATCGCTGAAAATTTCCTTGAGCCGCGCCTCTGCCTCTTCCTCGGTCAATTCTCCGAGTTCTTGCTCTCGCGACAGCTCTTGCAATTGCGGCAGCGCCTCGCTCCAGCGTTCACCCATATCGTCCGGCAGCGAGATCACATCGCCAATTTCATCGCGCAAATCGCGTTCCAACGAGCCGTCCTCCACCGCGGATAAGACCCCCGCGCCCAACAGGATCGGCGCCAGTAGGCCGATGCCGAAAGACACAAAGAACAGCCGCTTAAAGCTCATCTCCGTCACAAGCCCGAGAAACGCCATCAGGCCAAAGGCCACAACGGTGGTCAGCCCCACGGCCGCCAACAGCGCCATGAGGACAAACCCTGCAACAATCCCGCCCAATACTTCCATTACACTCCCTCCAAGAGCCGATCCGCTTGCGCTCTTGCTTCGCTGGTGATTTCAGCGCCCGAGAGCATGCGGGCGATCTCTTCTTGGCGGCCTGGCGCATCAAGCTCAACCACGCCGGTCTTGGTGACTGTGCCGCTGGACGATTTGGCGATGAGGTAATGCTGCCGCCCGCGCGCGGCGACTTGCGGGGAATGCGTGACGGCCAGCAACTGCCCCTCGGCCTCAGCCAAGCGCGCCAGACGATCGCCGATTGCGCTGGCGACCGCACCGCCGACGCCGCGGTCAATCTCGTCAAAGATGATGGTGCCTGCCCCGCCCTTTTCAGCCAGCGCGACCTTCAGCGCGAGGATGAAGCGCGAAAGCTCCCCGCCGCTCGCGATTTTGTTCAACGGGGCAAAATCCGATCCCGGATTGGTCGAAATCAGGAATTCGGCCGAATCTGACCCCAGCGCGCCCCAGCGTTCCTCAGGCAAAGGCGCAATGGCGGTTTGGAAGCGAGCGGCGTCGAGTTTGAGCGGCGCAAGCTCTGCCGCGACCGCTTTATCGAGTCGTTTGGCAGCCTTGGTGCGGGCTGCAGAGGCCTTGTCAGCCGCTTTGAGATAGGCCCCGCGCAAGTCGCGCGCCGCAGCCTCCAGCGCGCTCAGATGCGCCTCGCCGTCTTCGATGGCATCCAGCTTGGCGCGCATCTCCTCCATCAGATCAGGTAGCGCGTCGACCTCGCAGCGATGCTTGCGTGCCAGCGCGCGAAGCTCAAACAAGCGCGTCTCCGCCGCATCGAGCGCGGCGGGATCATGCACCAACGCCTCGGCAGCCGCTTCAAGCTTTTCTTCCGCTTCGCCCGCTTCGATCACCGCCCGATCCAGCGCGGCGAGCGCCTCAGCCAGCAAGGCGTGCTCCTCAGCAATGCGATCCAGCTTGCGCGCCGCGACGCGAAGGCTGGCAAGCGGCGAGTCCGAACCCTCCCAGATATGCCGCAGCTCTTCGAGGTCTCCGGCAAGCCGCTCGCCCTTCTGCATATCGGTGCGCTGCGCGGCCAAGCGCGCTTCCTCGCCCGCCACCGGCTCCAGCGAGGTAAGCTCAGCAAGGTGCGCGGTGAGCAAATCCTGATCAAGCTTGGCCTGCTCCACATCGGCGCGCGCTTCGGACAGCTGCGCCTCGGCCTTGGCCCATGCCTCCCAATTGCGGCGCAACCCGTCCAGATCAGTCCCGGCATAGCGATCCAGCAGGGCCAGATGCCCGCGCGGATTAACGAGCCCGCGATCATCATGCTGGCCGTGCAATTCGACGAGCGCCGGCGCCAATTCGCGCAACAGCGAAACGCTGGCAGGCTGATCATTTACAAACGCCTTGGACCCGCCATCGGCCTTGACCTGACGCCGGACCAGCAGTGGCTCGCCCGGCTCAAGATCAATATCAGCCTCACCCAGCGCCTCGGCAATCAGCGCCGGGACCTCAGTGAATTCAAAGCTGGCTGTAACGCTGGCCTTGGGCTCCCCGGCGCGCACCAGAGATGTCTCCGCCCGGTCACCCAGAATTAGGCCCAGCGCATCAAGCAGGATGGACTTGCCCGCCCCCGTCTCTCCCGTCAGCACACCCAGCCCGCGCGCAAAATCGAGATCAAGCGCTTCGATCAGGACGATATTTCGGATGGAAAGCCGAGTGAGCATTGTGGGCTACGCTTTAGCGCGTCGTTTGGAGCGCGTCACGCGGTGCTGGTGGGAAAACGAACAGCTTTGGCAGGCGTGCCAAAACCTGGGGCTTTGGCTGAAGGCGCAGTCAGTGCCATGGTCCGATATGGAGAGGGACGTGCAGAGTCGGATTTTGAGGAAGTAAGCGAAAAAGCCGCCATTCAGTTCCCGACCCACTTGCAGACGTTCCTCTGATAGATGGCATCATAAACTCACTTCAAAAATTCTCGGATCAGCCTCAAATACTCATTGGGATTTTCTGCGTAAATCATGTGACCGGTGTCGTTAACCGCAACATATGTGGAGTTGGGAAAGGTCGATGCATATTGCCTTGCAACAGCCTCTCTTTTGTAATCGCACGAGCCCCGCAGGATGAATACCGGCAAGATATTCCTTTCCAAGGCTGGCTTTGGATCATCCGTTCGGTTGATCAAAGTGGCCCCGGTCATTCGACTTGACCAGAAACCATACCCTTCCGAGCGCGCAACGGCTTTCGCCGGATCGCACATAGCAAGGGGCAGGTAGTGGTCATTGGCGATTTTGTCGAAAAAAGAACCCATTTCGCGCTCTGGTGCAAATTTGACCGCTGCAATCGGATTGATGTCTTGCAGAATTAGCGCTGCGAACAGTCTCGGCTTTTCGATTGCTCGGTCAAATTGCCTCTTCTGCTCAGGACTCATCTTTTCATCCAAATTTCCATCAGGCGTGTGTGTCCAATCAGGGAGATAGATTGGTCCGGGTCCGGAGAAAATTGCTTTGGCAACATCCTCGGGGTATTTTGCGATGTAATTGGCTGCAAGGGTTGCCCCCCATGACGATCCGATGAGGATTACTTGCTCAGAGCCAATCCTATCGTGAATCGCCTTCAGGTCATCAATATGCCGGTCTAGGGAGTACTGTGTGATATTCTCCAATCTCGCAGAAAGCCCTCCCCCTGCCTGATCGTAGAAATAAACATCATGTCCATCGTTTGTAAGCTCAGAAAAGACTTCCAGTATTGGCTCGAAGGAGACGCTGTAAGCCCCTGGACCGCCATGCAAAATTACTATGGGGTACTTTGAACGGGTTTCTGGGGACCGTGCTTTGCGCACCGCGATTTCGGACCCAGTCGGCAATTCCCACAAGTCAACACCACCCATTTTTCCAGGCAGGAACTGATCCGCCTCAGGCACTAATGGTCGAAGGACGAAATGCGCCGTTGCGATAATGAGCAATGTGAGGAAGATCGCCGCATGTATGATTGTGTAGGATTTTCGCGGCTTAGCCTTGAAGAGTTTGCCCGCAAAGTGAGAGCCTAGAGCGGCAACCGCGGCCGCGGCTGCAAAAGCCAAAACCATCAACACTGTCGGTGAGTTTAGAATGAATGCGCTAGCGAAAAACACCGCTACAAAGGTCAATGCTCCGAACGCGTAAGTCACGAGTTGGAGAAGAATCGCTCCAGCCGGACGAATGACCCCTAGTTTGGCTTTGCTGGATGATGTTTCATTCATCGACACAAATCACGGCTTCGCCATCATGGATCGTTTCAAATCGTTCAGTTAAGGAGCTTCGTGACAATGCCCTATGAGCAGCGTCGAGAGCTTCGCCAAGGTCAAACCCGAGCTCATTGTTGAGGTCATCGAGGACGTCCATCACCTTGCGGCAAAGGTTTTCAATAAGGGCAGCCTGTGCTGCGCCGCGTTTTGTCAGTTGGTACAATTTGCGCCTTTGGTCATTGGGATCCACCTTACGTTGCAAGATGGCAAGATCCTCTAGCAAGGCTGTTCTTTGCGCCGTTAGCTGATGCTGCTCTCCCAGCGCTCTGGCAATCTCGACCAAAGATGATGGTCCATTGTTGTCGATAAATAGGATCGTTGATGTTGTGCGGGAGGGCACCGTCAATCCGGCGGCTTCGTAATACTCATCACCTTGTCTGGCGATAATATTTGACAGTCTCATCGCGCGCGCGCCAACAAAGGCCCGATCGTATGGCAACCGTTGATGGAACGGGTGTTTGTGTATTTCCACAAGGAGATCCTGAAATTGCGTATGTAATTGCGCAATTAATTGCATAAACATGCAAATGTCAAGTTTGGCTGCGGAAGCCCTGATCTGTGACGATGGGAAATTGCGGCCGGACAAGGTTGCCAATCGGACGTCCGCTTCCACCTCCAGAGTACGACGTTTGGCGATGGCTCTAAGTGGGCCGATGGCAGGATGTCAGCTTTAGATCTCGAAGCATCGGAGAGCGGTCATTCCGCTCTCGACCCAAGGGTGGACACAGGTTTTTGTCAGTTTTTGCCGCTACTATCGGTTTATAGGTGACACCGTTAACACCGTCGCTTAGAGGCGCGCTCACCATGATACACCGTATCTCTGTGCGCCTGCGATTGGTGTTGCTGCTGGCTCTTGCTGCGGGCTTTTGGCTCAACACACTCGCGCCTGTGGGGTATATGATCGCGCCTTCGGCAAGCGGCTGGCTGGTTGTAACGCCCTGTCCTGAAAACCATCCTCTCGCCCAGCGCGAACCAATCGTCTCGATGGAACACTCGCCAATGGATCACGCCGCAATGGGGCACGCCCATCTCAGTGGCGGCGCGTTGGACCATGACCACGAAAACGATGCGTCCTCCGGCACTAGCAAACCTTGCGCGTCTGCGGGTGTTACCAAACTGGCAACGGGTCCGGTCGATCCAGCTTTGTTTGCGGCCGCTCTCGCATGCGCGATGCTCTTGGCGGTTACCGCTAAGCCACCGTTCCATCTGCCGCGTTTGGTTGGTCTAAGGCCGCCCTTGCGCGGACCCCCAGTCCTAGTCTGAGAAACCTCCCCACTTGGTGACCTTTGGTCGCCCCGTTTCTCCGCCTGCCGCCCTTGTTGGGCTCAGGCGCTCATCAGGACTTATCATGCAACGCACCCTTCTCCCGGCGCTTCTCGCCGGCACCATGCTATCCATCGCCAGCCCTGCGCTGGCTCAAGACGCTGAAGAAAAACCCGAAACAAGCGAAGACACAACGCGCCAAGGCGGCTGGACGCCCGAGGGCATTCTCGTCCTTGGCAAGGGCGAGACCTACACCGCCGATCAGGCCAACGTCACCCGCACGCCCATTCCGCTCAACGAAGTGCCGCAATCCATTCAGGTGATCACCGATGAATTGATTGAGGATCAGGAGCTCGTCACCCTTGATGAGGCGCTGCGCAATGTGTCCGGCGTGGTGCCAAGCCTCCCGTCCGAGCTTGTGCTCGCAAACCCGATCGTGCGCGGCTTTGAAGCCGAGATCTTTACCGATGGCCTTATCGGATATGGCGACACCGCCGTGGTCGATCCGGGCAGCCTTTGGAATGTTGAGCGCATCGAAGTCGCAAAGGGCCCCACCTCAACCCTGTTCGGCGGCGGGACAGGTTCGCCGGTGGGCGGTTTGATCAACCTCGTTTCAAAAACTGCAAACGGCCAGGACATCGTCAAAGGCCGCGTGCGCGTAGGTTCTTTTCAGAACCGGTCCGTAGCCGCTGATATGGGCGCTGCAATCACCGATGAACTCTCGGTTCGGGTCGTGGGTGAATATCAGGCGGCTTCGGACAACATTGATGTAGTCGAGATCGAGCGCATCCTCATCTCGCCCTCGGTTCGCTGGGCGCCTTCGGACAACACTGAAGTGGTGGGCCGCTTCACCTACACCGAGATCGATCAGCTCGAATACGCTGGTTTGCCCGCGATCTTTCAGGACGATGATCGGATTGATCCGGAACGCTTCACCGGCGCTACCAACGCGCCCAACACCAATGTTCAGAACCTGACCGCGCAGCTAGAGTGGACCCAGCGACTGACGGACGGCCTAACGTTCAACTTGCGCGGACGGCGGTATGAGAACGACTTTCAGGAATTTGCATCCTCGCCCTTCCTCGCCTTCTTCCCTTGCGGCGCGGCGTCGGGCCTGAATGAGACTTCTTGCCCGCAGATCCGAGGCCAACTCCCCGCCAGCGTGGATGAATGGACCGTGGATGGGTCGCTAACGGCCGAGTTCACGACAGGCGCAATCGAGCATGTCGTTCTGGCGGGCATTCAATGGGACCAGGCCGATTACAACGCCGCTTCCGGCTTCGACCTCTTTAATGTCTTTCCCTTCGATTACGCCGAACCCGCAGCCGATTTCGATTTCTTCCCGATCCCGGCGCTCACAACATTCCTGGAAAACCGATACGACACGTTCGCGGTCTACGCGCAGGATCAGGTGACCATCGCAGACCGCGTGCACATCCTCGCCTCGATCCGTTTTTCCGAGCTGAGCATCGATGAACGTTTGGGCGGTGCTGGCAACAACGAAACCTTCCGCGAATGGGACCCACGCTTTGGCGTCACGGTTGACGTCGTAGACGGGGTCAGCGTCTTTGCCGGTTACGCGACAGGATCGCGTCTTTCCGTATTCTTCAACGGCACCGAGCCGCCACTGCCCGAGCGTTCAGAGAGCTATGAGGCGGGGATCAAGTTTGGGCTCGACGAACTCGGCCTCTCCGGCTCGCTTTCGGCCTACCGGATCGATCGCACCAACGTGCCAACGCCCGATCCCACCACGTTCTTCACGTCGATCCAGACGGGCGAACAGCGCAGCGAAGGCTTCGAAGCTGACTTCATCTTTGAGCCCACGCCTTCCTTCTCGTTGCTGGCCACTTACGCCTACACAAACGCGCGGATCATTGCCGACACGGTCATTCCTGTGGGCGATCAATTGCCGCGCGTGCCTGATCATCAGGGACGCATCGCAACGCGCTATCGCTTCCTCGATGGCGCGTTAGAAGGGTTCGAACTCGGAGCTGGCCTAACCGGCGCGAGCGACACTGTGATCACCCTGCCCAACGGCGCCGAGGTCGATGGCTATGTCGTTGCAGACGCGCAGGCGAGTTACACGATCGGACGCATGCGCTTTGGCCTGCGCATCGATAACCTGTTCAATTCCGATTTTTTCGTTCCCTACCAGTACTTTGCGCAAGACGTGGTGCGCCCCGGCAATCCGCGTTCCGCTTTTGTCACCCTTGGCTTTGAACTCTAACGCGAAAGGACCAGACCCATGACCATGAACAGAAGAGCCCTTCTGGGCGGTATGACCGGTGCGGCGATGCTGGCGCCTTTCCTCGCGCTGGAGCGAGCCATGGCGCAGGCGGACAGCAAGACAGGCGCTAAGCCTAGTGGCCATCACGCTGGGATGGATCACAGTGCCGAGGCGCATAAGTCGATGGTGCGCCACGATCAGCTGATGAAGGACCTGATTGGCGACAATCTGATGGGAACCGAAGAGATTGCGATGGTGCTCTACCCCGAATTCACGGCGCTGGATCTGGTGGGCCCGCACTATTTCTTCGCCTGCATGATGGGGGCCAAGGTGCACCTCGTTACGACACAGGATACGCTTGCGGCGGTGCCTTCTGACCTGGGCCTCGCAATCCAGCCGACGATCACGATGGCCGATGCGCCCAATGACTTGGACGTGCTGTTCTTCCCAGGGGGGACGCGCGGCACGATGAACGTGATGAAGTCGCCTGAAAAAATCGCTTGGGTGAAGGACCGTGCAAGCCGCGCCAAGCATGTCACCAGCGTATGCACAGGATCTCTGATCCTGGCCAAGGCAGGCTTGCTTGAAGGAAAGCGCGCCACGTCGCATTGGGCAACGGTCCCAGTGCTTAAAGACTTCGGCGCGACGCCGGTGAGAGACGAACGGGTGGTGACCGATGGCAACATCATCACCGGTGCGGGCGTTTCGGCAGGCATCGACTTTGCCCTCGCCATGGTCGCGATGATGCGTGGCCAGGCCTATGCCGAAGCGCTGATGCTGCAGGCCGAATATGCCCCGCAGCCGCCGTTTGAAGGCGGCACCCTTGAGACCGCCTCAGATGACATGAGCGAGATGTACGAGCTTATGTTCTCGCCGCTGGTGGAGGAGATGCGATCGCTAGCGAGTGTCTGATAGCCCTGAATGCGCGGTGCTTTGGCCTTAAACGGCAAAGCGCCGCGCAACCTTTGGAGCCTGCTTGCACCCCTCAGGAAGTTCTCACCTTTGAGCCCCTGTGCCTAAGCCACCATAGGACTGACTGCTTCGGCGCAACGTCAGCCGAAAGCGGATGGTATGTCAGCGCCTCACTTGCTGCGAGTGAGTGACGGCGGTCCGCTCCGGCCTCCTCGAGCTGCGTGCTCATTGTCTTAATTGTCTGACACTGCGCTAAGAAATGTCGCCGTTCGGCATTGGGCGATTGACGTTTGGTAAGGCCGCCCCTAGCGCCATGTTATAATGTCACATATTTCCGCTCGTCTGGATTCGCGAACGCGGCGAAAAGATCAATCAACCGGCGTCAGGAGCGCACTCTAATGAAAGCCTTTCGTCTTGTCCTGTCCACTTCAGTCATTGCGGCTATCGCCGCGCAGGCAGCTCCCGCAATCGCGCAAGACTACGAGACTGCCGAGGAAGCGGAAAGTGAGGAAAGTCTGATCGTCGTTTCGGGTCGTCGCGCCTATCGGGGCAATTTCGAGCCGCTTGAAACGCCGGCGGCGGATCAGGTGCTCGACGCCGAATTGCTGCGCGAAGCGAACGCGCTCGACCTTAATCAGGCCCTGGACCTGTCCGCCTCAGTGGCGCGTCAGAACAATTTTGGCGGACTTTGGAATGCCTTTTCCATTCGCGGCTTTTCAGGCGATATCAATCTTCCCAGCGGTTATCTTGTGAACGGCTTTAACGCAGGCCGCGGGTTTGGCGGCCCGCGCGACATCTCGGGCATCGAGGCTGTCGAAGTTCTGCGTGGTCCGCGAGCGGCGCTTTATGGTCGCGGTGAGCCGGGCGGTACGGTCAACCTTGTGACCAAACGCCCGCAGTTTGAAACCTCGGGCTACATCCAGTTCCAAGGCGGTTCGTTCGATTTCTATCGCGGCGACATCGATCTCCAGACCACGCTGAGCGACAATATCGGCGTTCGCGTTGCGGGATTTTATGAAGACGCGGGCAGTTTCCGCGAGACGGTCGAAACAGAGCGTTTCGGCATCTACCCTTCGATTACCGCAAAGCTAGGCGAAGACACGCGCGCAACCTACGAGCTGGAATACACCAGCCAGGACATCCCTTTCGATCGCGGTGTGATCTTCTCCGAACAGTTCGGCTTCAGCCCCCGTCGCACCTTCACCGGCGAACCGGGCGATGGACCTATCGAGACGGAAGCAACCGGCCACCAGTTCGAGTTCCAGCATGATTTCTCCGACGATTGGAGCTTGCTGACCGCGGTTGGTTATCGCGAGACCTCGCTTGTCGGAAACGCGTCGGAAAACAACTTTGGAAGCCGCCAGCTTTATCTGCGCGATGGTGACACGATCACACGTTTCTTCCGTTTCCGCGATTTCGACTCTGAGTATTTCGTCGCCCGCGCCGAGTTGGCGGGCAATTTCGAGACCGGTTCGCTTGGGCATCGCCTGATTTTCGGCGCGGATTACGACAGGTTTGAAAACAGCCTATTCATCCTGCGTTTCCGCCCACCGTTTGTGCCAGCCGATGCCGATATCTCGCTGCTTGATCCAGCGACCTATCTCTCGCTCAGCGCGAGCAACCCCATCTACGGTCAGTTTCCGATCCCAACTCCGGGCCCGAATACAGACCGTGAGGAAGTGCTCAAAGGATTTGGCTTCTACATTCAGGACCAGATTTCGATCACCGACAAGCTCCAGATCCGCATCGGCGGGCGCTTTGACGATTTCGAGCAGGACCTGACGAACCTGCGCGCAACGCCTGCGGCGACCACAAGCTCGAATTCGGACCGCTTCTCCCCGCAAGTGGGCGCGGTCTATCAGATCGATGATGGGTTCAGCCTGTACGCAACCTACGGTGAAGGCTTCCGCCAGCAAACCGGGTCTGATTTCCAGGGCAACCAATTCGCGCCCAACATCACTGAAAGCGCCGAGTTTGGGGCCAAGTTGGATGTTGGAGCCTATTCCGACAGCGTAAGCGGCCTTGTCACGCTGACCTTGTTTCAGGTCGATCAAAGCAATATCCTGAACAACGATGATCGCCCCGAAGCGGTCGCCGCCGGCTTCTTCCTGTTCACCGCGGGCGAAGCGCGCAGCCGAGGCATCGAATTCGACGCCAATCTCGACTTCGACAGCGGCTTCAACCTCTTCGTCTCCTACGCCTACACAGACGCGGAATATCTGAACGACCTGCTCGATGAGAGCGGCTTTGGTGCGACCATTGAGGCGGGCGATCCGCTGATCAACGCGCCCGACCATCAGCTCAGCGTCCTCGCGAGCCAGGAATTCGACGTCGCTAACCTGCCGGCGCAAGTCGGCGGTGGATTGCTGCATGTGGGCCGCCGCAACGGCTTTGCGGGCTTTGATTTTGATCTGCCCGCCTATACGACAGTACGCGCCTTTGCCGAAGTCGACGTGTCGCCCGGCTTCACCCTGAGAGCGGATGTTGAAAACCTCTTCGATGAGACCTTTTACACGAACTCTTTCGCTGATGTCTGGGTGCAGCCCGGCGCACCGCGCACGTTCCGCGTTACAGGCCGCTACAGCTTCTAAAGCGGAGGGTATCCTATCATGACGACGCCTCTCGAAGCGCGTTCCTTGTCTTTGTCGCGCGCAGGCAACGCCGTTCTCGACGGTGTTTCCTTTGCGGTCGCCAAGGGTGAAATTTACGCGCTGCTTGGCGGCAACGGGGCCGGTAAATCCAGCACTCTGCTGACCTTTCTGGGCTTCCTCAATCCTTCGGGCGGTGAGGCGCTGGTCAACGGGGCGAGCGTGGCCGCCGATGTGGCGGCGGCGCGCTCCGCGATTGCCTATCTGCCCGAGGCGGCCTCGCTGTATGGTCATCTGACCGCTTACGAAAATCTCGACTATTTCCTCGACCTTGCCGGAAAACCTGTTGGCCGGGCTGAGGTCGATGCGGCGCTTGATCGGGTGGCCTTGCCGCAAGAGGCGCGTTCACGCCGCCTGGAATCCTATTCCAAGGGCATGCGGCAGAAGACGGCGATTGCGCTGGCGCTGCTTCGCGAGACCCCGATTTTGTTGCTGGATGAACCGACATCGGGCCTCGACCCGGTCGCCATCGATGAGTTTCATGATCTGGTGAAAGATCTGGCAAGCGGCGGGCAAACCATCCTGATGGTCACTCATGATGTTTATGGCGCCTGCCAAGTGGCGGACCGGGTCGGTCTTTTGCGCGGCGGTAAATTGGTCGGAAGCTTTGCGGCCGAGGATGGCAAACGGATTGACACCGAAACGGTCCATGCGGCCTTCGCGCAAAGGCAAGAGGCATGAGTTCCACGCTTCGCATTGCTCGCGAGGAGTGGCGCGTTTGGTCGCGTTCAAAAGTCGTGGTCGCAGCGGCGGCAATCGTCGCGGTTCTGCTAGCCGCGACCAGCTTTCTGACCATCTCGCGCATCGCGATCGAGCAAGAGCAACGCGCTCAAAAGCAGGTACAGGCCGAGCAGACCTTCTTCTCGCAGCCTGACCGCCACCCTCACCGCATGGTGCATTACGGGCACTTTGTGTTCCGACCTCCGCCGCCGCTCGCCATCTTTGAGCCGGGCGTGGACGCGGTCACCGGGCAGTCGATCTTTCTGGAAGGGCACCGCCAGAACTCGGCCATGTTTGCCGATACAAAGGCGGCGGCGGATCTTGGCGGGTTTGCAGCGTTGACCCCGGCGAGCCTTTATCAACTGCTGCTGCCGTTGCTGCTCATCGTTCTAGGACACGCCATGTTCCTGCGCGAACGCGAAAGCGCGACTTTGGCGGTGATGCTCGCGCAAGGGCAGTCGGGCACTCGGCTGGCGCTGGGCAAAGCGGCGGCGCTTCTGTGCGTGATCGCCTTGTTTATGGTGCCGCTCGCCGGTGTGGCGGTCTACGCGGCCATTTTGGGCGAGAGCGCTCTCTCCGCCTTTGCTTTGGTGGCGAGTTACTTCGTTTATCTATGCGTCTGGGGCGCGATCGTGCTGGCGGCCTCCGTTTTGATCAAGCAGCGCGCGGTTTCGCTGGGCGTCCTGATCTTCGCATGGCTGTTCTCCGCGCTCATCATTCCGCGCTTCGCGATCAACGCAAGCAGCGCTGTGATCGACGCGCCGGGCAAGATCGAGAGCGATCTCGCTATGCTGGCCGAGCAGCGCAAGCTGGGCGACGGGCACGATGCCGCTGACCCGGCGTTCCAGCTTTTGCAGGCGCAAGTGCTTGAGCAATACGACGCCGAGAGCGTCGAAGAGCTACCAATTAACTGGCGCGGTGTGGTGGCGGAATATTCCGAAGCTGAACTGACAGAGTTGCTAAACCGCTACGCTGAGGAGCGCATGCAACTGGAAGCGAAACAGTCGCGTCTGTTCGGGCTCTTTGGGTTCGCTTCACCGACGATCGCCATCAGCGCCGCTTCGCGCACGCTTGCTGGCACAGACCTTCAAACGCATCACCGCTTTTTGAAGGAAAGCGAAAAGGTGCGCTTTGGCTTCGTCCAGGGCCTCAACCGCGCTCACGCAGAAGATCTGGATTACCAAGCCGATCTCAATCGCAACGCAAGCGCCGAAGCGAATGAGAACGCCCGGATTAACGCGGCAAGCTGGCGGGTTCTGGACGAGTTCCGCTTTGCCCCTGAAGGCGCTCAGGAACGGTTCGGTCGGGCCGGCTGGACACTGGCTCTGTTGTTTGGCTGGCTGCTGGCCTCGGTCGCGCTGGTTTGGGGCGCGGCGAGAAAGGTCACGATCTGATGATCGGTGACTTTGCCCGTGAATTGCGTTTTCTGGGCCGCGACAAAGGCGCGCTGGTGTGGCTGGCGCTGGCCTTCCTCTTGTCGGTTATCGCGGTGAGCTTTGGCGTCGCCGAAGTGCGCGACCAACGGGCGACCATAGCGGCACTCATCAAAGAGGACGCCGCCGACCGCGCGAGCGCTCTCCAAGGCCATGAGGACTGGGGCAGCGCCGCTTATTATGCGTTTCACCTGACCTATGCGCCGCCGTCAGAGTTCGCTTTTGCGGCGATGGGCCAACGCGATAGCAACCCCTGGAAGCACCGCATCCACATGCTCGCGCTCGAAGGGCAGATCCATCAGGCCGACACGCGCAACGCCGATTTTGGTCTTGTTGGCCGGTTCGATTACGCGTTTCTGGCGGCCTGTGTGGCGCCGCTTTTGTTGATCCTTCTGCTCTACGATTTGCGCGCCTCTGAGCGAACCGCTCGCCGGCATGATCTGTTGGTTGCGACGTCTGGGGCAGCATCCCGGTTGTGGCTGACCAGAGCGAGTGTGCGGGTGACCGCGCTCGCGGTGTTGCTGTTGGGGCCCTTGTGGGCGGGCGCACTTGTGGAAGGCACGGCGGTGACCCTCACTCTGCAAGCCAGCGTGATTGTCGTCGGATCGCTTCTCATTTGGTGGGTCTTGGTGGAACTCATCAGTCGGATCGAGGCGTCTCCCTCGATCTTGCTCACCTCGCTTATTGGCCTATGGCTGGCGCTCTCCATTGTGGTGCCTGCCTTGTCCAAGTCGGCAATCGAGGCTGCCAATCCAATGCCTGACGAAGGCGAGATACTGCTTGTGCAACGCGAGGCGGTGAACGACGCTTGGGACCTGCCCAAGAAAGCGACGATTGAGCCCTTCGTGGCCGAACATCCCGAATTGGCCGAGTACGCCAATCTCGAAGAACAATGGTCGTGGAACTGGTATTACGCGTTCCAGCAGGTCGGCGATCAAACCGTTGAACCTCTGGCGCAGCAATACAGACAAGCGCGTTTGGAAAGGGATCGGCAGGCTGGCTTGCTTGCATTCGTTTCGCCCGCCAGCCTTGTGGAGCGTTCCTTTGAACGGCTCGCGCAAACCGACACGCGCTCGATGGTTCGGTATGAGAACGCGGTTCGAGACTTTCACAAGGATCTGCGCGCGTTTTATTATCCGCTCATGTTTCCAAACGTGCCCTATGACGAAGCGCGTCTCGCAGACCTTCCCACATACACGCCATCCTCCTGAGGATTGATCCCATATGCGTCCGCTGCTTGCCTGGATGTTTCTGCTCTTTGGCTTGGCCTTGATCGCCGCGCCGACTTTGGCTCAGGATGCAGCGCCTTTTGAGATCGGCGAGACTGTTGTTGCACCAAGCACCCGCGCCGACATCTCTCTCAAAGTGGCGGCGCATGATAAGAGCCCGGGAACGTTTATCCCGGTCACGGTTCTGCATGGACCGCAAGAAGGCCCAGTTCTCACGGCGATCGCGGGCGTGCATGAATATGAGTTTGCGCCGATCCTGGCCGCCGATCGCTTGGCCGATCGGATAGACCCGGTGGACCTAACGGGATCGCTCGTCATAGTCCGGGTGGCCAACATCCCTGCCTTCGAAGCGCGTTCGCCATTCGTGGGCCCCCTCGATCGCAAGAACCTCAACCGCAGTTTTCCGGGTAGCGCGCAAGGGTCGCAATCCGAGCGGATCGCGGATGTCCTTTCGCGCGAAGTGGTGGCGCGCGCAGACTTCCTGATGGACATTCACAGCGGGGATGGTGCCGAGTTTCTGGACGCGTTCGTGGGTGTCTATGGCGGCCCGTTGGCTACGGATTTTGCGACCGCCCTCAGGTCGCGCGCGGGTTCGGGTTTCCCAATCTCGTGCGCTACAAAATGAACACGCAGGAGCAAGTCGACACCGGTCGCTCGCTTAACCGCCAAGGTGTGGCGGCTGGCATACCGACTATTCTGGTCGAGATCGGCCAGAACGGAAGCCGCAAGGATGCGCACGTTGGAGCGATCATTACCGGCATTGTGAAGGCGCTTGGAACCCTTGGCCTATGGGACAAGCCAGTTCGCAAAGTCGCGCCACCCTTTCGTTTCTTTGAGAGCTCAACCAGCGTGAAAGCCTCGTACGCAGGTCTTTTCACACCCGCGGTTGAAGGGCCTCGATATCTTTTCAAGGGCGATCTGATCGGGGTCATCCGCGATTATTCCGGCAAGGAGGTCGAACGCCTCCATTCACCGATCGACGGTTACACCCTCTACGGCCAACGCGGTCCCCCGGTGCGCGCTGGCGACGGTGTCGTTACCATAGGTAGTCCGATCGAGGATTTCGGGTCACCTTAGATACATCT
The DNA here is from genome assembly GCA_039815245.1 of Pseudomonadota bacterium. Taxonomy (GTDB): domain Bacteria; phylum Pseudomonadota; class Alphaproteobacteria; order Sphingomonadales; family Sphingomonadaceae; genus Erythrobacter. The sequence continues at coordinate 613,861 of JBCBZR010000001.1, forward strand.
GCAAGGGTCTTTCATGTCCGCTTTCACCCCCAAAACGCGACATCAAGAGCCAGAGCAAACTGTGTCCGGTTTTGGGAAACAAGGGGCTTCCCGTCTACGGCGTTGCTTGGATCAAGGAGATGCCACCCTCGGACCAGAGGGGAGATAAGCGCTCCGTCCGGCAGAACGACCTGACCCGATCAGCTCGCTGTTACGCCGCTCGCGTGATCTTCGACCAGCTCATAGGCGCGTTCGTACCATTTGGAGCCTGGGTAATTCGCGCCCAGCACGGCGGTGTACTTCACCGCCTCCTGCGGAACGCCCAGCGCCAGGCTGGTTTCGGTCAAGCGATACAGCGCTTCGGGAGCATGACTGGTGGTCTCGAACCGCTCAACCACATTGCGGAACCGCAGCGCGCTCGCGAGCCACTGGCCTGAGCGCTGGTAGAACCGACCGATCTCCATCTCCTTGCCCGCCAAGTGGTCAGCCACAAGGTCCAGCTTCAGCCGCGCATCGGCGGCGTATTCGGACTGCGGAAAGCGGCGATTGACTTCGCGCAAAGCGGTCTGCGCCTGCTCGGTGATCTTCTGGTCGCGGTTCACATCGCTGATCTGCTCGTAATAGCTGAGCGCGATGAGGTAATAGGCGTAAGGCGCGTCCTTGTTACCCGGATGGATCGAGAGGAAGCGCTGCGCATTCTGGATCGATTTGTTGTAATCGCGCGCGATGTAATAGCTGAAGGCGCTCATCAACTGCGCGCGCCGGGCCCATGGCGAATAGGGGTGCTGGCGCTCCACCTCATCAAACAGCGCCGCCGCAAGCAGCGTGTTGCCCTTATCAAGCCGCCGCTGCGCTTCGGTGTAGAGCGATTCGACATCGCGCGCGACATAAGCGACGTCTTCATTGGCCGAACCTCCGCCGCAGGCGGTGGTGGCAAAGATCATCGGAGCAAGCACTGCGGAAAGCAGCGCGGTGCGGGCAAATTTGGGAGCCTTGGTGTTCATGCCACGCCGTATAGCCAGCGCGCGCGTGAACGCCAAGTGAAGTGGCGCAGCTTTTGCGCAGTCACCGAGCGCGACAGCCACAAAGCCCAGCGACCGGGATAATCTATAAGGCCAGCGAGAAAGGCGAGCCTTTGGCGCCAGCTGAGGCGATCAGCCAACGAGACCATCCAGCGGGGATGATCTCGCAAAGGCCGAAGTTAGCGGATGCGGCCTCCGCGAAGGCGGCGCGCGTTGGCGGCCTTGCTGTCATCCTCGACAAAGGTCACCATATTGCCCGGCTCGATGTCTGAGGTGTCGTTGTTGCCGTCAATCTCAGCCACCGCATCGCGATCGCTTGCCGAGATGACACGGTAGCGCAGAGCGCCGATGCCGCGGGTCTTCTTCACATCAAGCCGGTCACCCAGCTCAAGGATCGGACCGCCGTAATTGACTTCAATCAGGTCACCTTCAACCGCGATCACACGCAACGGATCAATCGCAAACACGACTTCGCGCGCGAGGTTCATCGCAACCTCGTTCTGCATCAGGTCATAAACCGAGGCGCCCGGCTCTGACGTGCGCATCTTGAAATCCTGCGTGTCGATCGTGCGCGACATCTCGACCGTTTTCTTGATCACACCGCCATCGACGCTGCGACCGCTTGGGTCGCGCAGGGTGAACGACACGGTCGCCACCGCCTTGCCCCAGCTGGTGCGATAGGAATTCTCCCCGCGCACCGGAGCGTTGCGGGCGGGTGCGGTCTGGCCGATGTCAGAGATGCTGATGTCGAGCGTGTAGCCGCCATCGCCGCTAGTCAGGCGCCCGGTGGAGGCAAGCGCGCCTTCGACATAATTGCGCAGCGTCTGAAAGTTGGTTTGGCAGTCTTTATAGACATAGCTGCGCCAGGTCGTGTGCGCGGCATAATACCGGCTCGCCCAGGCAGCGCCCCAGACGCGGGCATACTCGGACTGGCTGTATGCGAGGCGGCTGCCTTCGTAATTTCGGAAATACTGGCAGGTTTGAGTGCTGCTAATCGTGCCGACATCAACCGCGACGCGTTCTTGCGCTGCAAGTGATTGCGGCATGAGCGCGAGCCCGCCCAGAATCGCTGCACCGCTTACTCCTGCAAGCTTACCCCAAACACCCATGTCGCCCTCCAGTTCGCCTGTTTGAAAGCGTCCCAAGACGCCGCCCCTTAACGCCGCTTCCGTTTGCAGCCCCGCTTTTTGGGGTTGGCCTGACACTGAAGGAACTTGACGTCATCCTCAGTAGCCGGCCGGGCAATCGCACCAACGGCAAGAGCCTGTCTAAAGGTTGTAACCTGAACCGCGCGTGAGAAGCTTGTTTGCACTTCAGTCACTTGCAGCGCGCCCAGCTTCTCGCCGTCAATCTTGAGCATTGCGCCATTGCCCGAAGGGTCTGGAATCTCAGTCGCGGGCCCATAAATCATAAGGAAGTCGCCCTGCTGCACGGCTCCATCGCCGTAATTCAGAATGACGCTGCCTGTGCCTTGGATCGCCGCAACCTGGATCGGGTACAAAGTGGTCACCAGCCCGGTCGCAACTTCATCCGCCGCGGCGCGCATCATGGCGCTGCTGTCGATCTGTGTTCCGCCGCCGCAGACCAGCGCTTGGCGCTGCGTTTCGCTGACCCGCTTGGCGTACAGCACCTCACCAGTGTTGGTGTCCGTGATGCGGATATCGGCTTCCATCGTTACATCGGTGTTGGTGCAATCAGGCTGGTTGCTGTTCTTGTTGTTGAACAGGCTGCGCGCAAGACTGGCCCCAAAGTTCGACTTCCGGATGGCCGAGACCGACGTGATCGTCCCGTATACGAGGTAGTCGACACCTTCGAAGCCGCCCGTCTGCCCGGGGCGATTCGTGGTCGTGATCCCGGAATTGCTGAGCCCCTGCTCCTTCATCAAGGTCGCAAGGCGCTCGCGCTCGATGATGCGGAACTTACCGCTGCCGATGATCGCCGTCTCCAGCATCGTGGCGAACGTGTCAGACTGGCCGGTCTTGGCGAGGTCCTGCATTTCCGCGATGCCGACGATCGGCTTATCCTGCGCAGCGGCAGGAACCACCATCAACATGGCCAAGAGCAGGGCGAAGGCACGAGCAAGCATTGGAAAATACCCCCATATTCAATTCGTATCTTTCTGTAACGCGCGCGCGGTGTTCTTGTCACCCGCGAAAATCGAAAAATTTGCGCCCAATCCGATGCGGATGTGCAGTTTCTTACAATACCGCGAGTCGCACCACTTCGCCCCCGATGCACCCCACATTTCCTACATGCCCGCTTTGTGCTTTTCCCCGCACCATGCCCCGCAGAGCCGACCCCCGCACCATCCGCTTGCCCGTCAAACTGGGCGAGCTTCCCGATTTCGACCCCGTGCCGATCAAGCCGCGCTCCGACGGCTGGACACCCGAGCGCCAGCACGAATTCATTGAGGCCCTCGCCGACACTGGCAGCGTCGAAGCCGCGTGCAAGCAAGTCAATATGAGCACGGTGGGCGCCTATCGCATCCGCCGCCTGCCCGAAGGCGAAAGCTTTGCCAGAGAGTGGGAAGCCGCGCTCCAACTGGGCGTGCGGCGGCTCGAAGATGTCGCCATGGAACGCGCGCTCAACGGTGTGGAGGAGCCTTTCTATGTGTACGGCAAACATGTCGGCACCCGCACCCGCCACAATGACCGCCTGCTGATGTTCATGCTGCGCAACCGCGCGCCCGAGCGCTTTGGCAATTCCGTGACCAAGGGCGGCGGCAGCCTCAAAGGCCTCAACGCGGTGGGCAAGATGGAAAAGCGCCGCCTCAAGAAGAAGTGGCGCAAACAATGGGAGGCTGAGCACGAGGCCGCTCAGAAAAAGGTGTCACCCGCCGAAGTGCGCGCGAGCATTGACCGAAAGGTTGAGGCGATCCGGCTGGAGTTCGAGCAGCGCCGCGCCCGCGAATGGCAACGCCTCTCCCCCGAAACCCGCCGCGCGCACGCTTTGTACGAGCGGCTAAAACTGCGCGATGAGGCCCGCCTGGCCGCCGAAGACGAAGCCCGCCGCCAAGCCGAGCGCGGCCCGCGCGAACTCATCAACGCAATACCACCGCCCAAAAAAGAGCCGCCCGTGATCGAGCCCGAGCCCAACCCGAAATGGCGCACGCTCAAGGACGACGGCTGGGATTAAGGGGTGGACCTACTCGGTCCAGCGCTCAGCGAACCCACCCCCGACCCCTCCCGCCTGCAGGAGGGGATTAAAAACTACGGCGTTGCCGCATATTTTCGCTTGCCTGAACTACGGCATGGCCGTATACTCTCATGATGAATGAGGCACCAAGCCACACGGTGGTCGAGACAGCAGCATTCACCGCACGTGTGAAGAAGCTGGGCCTTTCGAAGGAAGAATTGGGCGCGATCTACGATATTTATGCAACCACGCCAGACCACGGCAAGATCGTCAGGAATACAGGCGGTTTGCGCAAGGGCCGCGCGGCCAAGGACGACTCGGGCAAGAGCGGCGGTTACCGGGTGTTCAGCTTCTTCACCGACCGCAGCAACCCGGTATTCCTGCTTTGGCTGATCGACAAGACTGACGACGACACGCTGACAGCGCAGCAGGAAAAGACGTTCAAGGCGCTGGCCACGCAATTGAAGAAGGAGTTACGCGATGAAGGACACTGATTTTGAAGGGATCGCAGCGGGTCTCAAGGATGCCATCGCCTTCGTTCAGGGCGACACCACCAAAGGCCGCATCGCCGCTGGCCCCGACGTGAAGGCGATCCGCGCTAAGACGAAGCTTAGCCAAGCAAAGTTCGCCGAGAAAATCCGCGTGCCCGTTGCAACCCTGCGCGACTGGGAGCAGCACCGCCGCTCACCCGACGCGCCAGCTAGGACGCTGTTGGGGATGGTGGATGCTGATCCGAAGGCGGCGTTTGGGTTGATTGAGCGGGCGGCTGGGTGAGGCTGCCTCGCACTGCCCGTTGCGTCTAAACTAGCGAACACTGAACTGTTGCTGGACGTCCGATATCCCGCCTGAGAAGTTAGCACCTTTGATCTTCGGACCGGAATTGAACGAATTCATTTTGTTTCTGTGTTCCGATGTTCAATATCGACTCGACTCACAAATTCAGCATTCATTCGGCGCGCGACACGATTTGCAGTCTCTCTAAGCGCCGAAGATTGTTTGTTTTCTGTGCTTACCGATCTGATTGCAGTCACTAAAAGCCCTCCCTACCGAATCAACAGATATCTTTCTCAATACATTGATTTGAGGTTTATCGCGCATCAAACATGACCAACACCGGTTTCGTCCACAATTGGCGATAGGCTCAAGTGATGTCTGAATTTCCCGAAATAACGTATCCTGAAATCATTGTCGGAGTTGCCGGCCCAATCGGCATTGACATAGATGAAATAAATAGATCCCTCACGCACGCCTTTGATCAAGTTGGATATAAGTCTGTTGCGATACGCATCACGGAAGAGATCAAAGATGAAATAACGCAAATAGTCAAACCAAAGCAGACGGATTTTGGGAGCGAAATCTCGTACAAGATGTCACATGCAAGTGCCGTTTGCAGAAAGTATAAATCTGCCGACACATTGATGAGATTTGCTGTTAAAGCGATAAGGAAATATCGGACAAGAGAGCTTCTGCGGAGCGGCGAAAAGATCGTCGAAAATGAAAATGCAGAAGAGAAAGTTGTTCCATCTATCGCATATATCATTCGTCAGTTAAAGCGTCCCGAAGAAGTTCATTTTCTCCGCAAGATTTATGGAAAACAATTCGTTCTTGTTTCCGCTTATGGAAGCCACACGGATAGAAAAAAGAGACTTGAGAAGTCACTGAAAAAGGGACTTCCTACAGACAAGCGTGAACATGAGATTTCAGCGCTTGCCGACCAGATAATTCATCGCGACCAAAATGAAGACGTCGATAGCCATGGGCAACATCTTCGAGACACATTCCATTTGGCTGATGTGTTCATTGACGGTATCTCGCGAACCGAAATGAACGAAACTATCGGTCGCTTTGTCGAGGCGCTCTTCGGCAAGGCAGACATCGCGCCAACTCGATCCGAATATGGAATGTATGCTGCAAAATCGGCGTCGCTGAGATCAAGTGATCTATCTAGGCAGGTAGGCGCAGCGATCTTCACACCTGAAGGAGAGATCGTCACGCAAGGATGTAATGAGGTTCCAAAAGCAAACGGCGGCACCTATTGGGACGGCGATGAATTGGACTACCGAGATGTTAAGCTGGGGCAGGATCCAAATGATCTTTCAAAGCGCGAGATCATAAGAGATTTGATCGAGAGGATGTCCGAGCATGACCTTTTGTCAGAACACGCAACCGCATTCGGCAGCGCGATTGAGATTACGCATGCCCTTTTGACTACATCTTCCGAGGACAAATCTAAAGGGCGTGGAGCTCTAAAAGAATCTTCTGCGATGGAACTAACCGAATACGGTCGCGTAGTTCACGCTGAAATGTCAGCCATTTGTGATGCAGCAAGAATTGGACGCTCTCTCAAGAATATGATCCTCTTTTGCACGACATTTCCTTGTCACAATTGCACAAAGCATCTCTTGGCGGCAGGAATCTGCGAAGTGATTTACATGGAGCCTTATCCGAAAAGCAAAGCGAAAGAACTCCATGAAAACGAGATCGAACTCGAAAAACGAGCTGAACACCGGGTTGCGTTCTTACCCTTCATTGGCATCGCTCCGGCTCGATATCGCGAGATTTTTCAGAAAGGAAAGAGAAAGGGCGGTGACGGCCAAGCTAAGCGTTGGATACATGGCGAACCTAGGCCATCAATCGACTTGCCAGCGATAACCTACACTGACCTCGAAAGCTTCGAACTCATGAAAATGCACGAAGACCTTAGGCAGGTCTCAGACTAAAGTCGTCCTTCGAGCCACCATGCGCCGTTCCGCGACTGCTGGCGCAATCGCTCTATGCGCCGCGGACGTCAAACGGGTTCGCCCTTCGACAGGCTCAGGACGACCCGCAGGCCGGAGCTGTAGCCTCTCGCATCTAGCTTGCCGATTGCTGTGCAATCGCCTGCGCTAGGCGCGGGGCCTCACTCCTCCCCCATCCGCAGCGCGGCGATAAACGCTTCCTGCGGGATGCTCACATTCCCGTATTCCCGCATCTTCGCCTTCCCCTTCTTCTGCTTTTCCAGCAGCTTTTTCTTGCGGCTGATATCGCCGCCATAGCACTTTGCGGTCACGTCTTTGCGCATCGCGGCAATGGTTTCTCGGGCTATGATCTTGCCGCCGATTGCGGCTTGGACGGGGATTTTGAAGAGGTGGCGCGGGATCAGGTCTTTGAGGCGCTCGCACATGCCGCGGCCGCGTTCTTCGGCGACGCCGGCATGGACGATCAGGGACAGCGCATCGACCGGTTCGGCGTTGACGAGAATGTTCATCTTTACCAGGTCGCCTTCGCGCAGGCCGATCTGTTCATAGTCAAACGAGGCGTAGCCTCGCGAAATTGACTTCAACCTATCGTAGAAATCGAACACCACTTCGTTGAGCGGCAATTCATAGGTCACCTGCGCGCGCCCGCCGACATAGGTTAGGTCGGTCTGGATGCCTCGGCGATCCTGACACAGCTTCAGGATCGAGCCGAGATATTCGTCGGGCGTGTAGATGACTGCCTTGATCCACGGCTCCTCAATCGTCTCTATCCGGTTGATGTCGGGCCAGTCGGCGGGGTTGTGGAGCATGATCTCCTTGGCTTCCTCGGTCTTCGACTTGCTGAGTTGCAGGCGATAGACGACCGAGGGCGCGGTAGTGATAAGGTCAAGATCGTACTCTCTCGAGAGCCGCTCCTGAATGATTTCGAGGTGGAGCAGGCCGAGGAACCCGCAGCGAAAGCCGAAGCCGAGCGCGGCGGAGCTCTCCATCTCAAACGAGAACGATGCATCGTTGAGGCGCAGCTTGCCGATGCTCTCGCGCAGTTTTTCAAAATCGGCGGCGTCTACGGGGAACAGACCGCAGAACACAACGGGCTGCACTTCCTTATAACCGGGCAGCGCTTCGGTCGCCCCGCCCTTCACCGTCGTGATCGTGTCACCGACGCGGGCCTGCTCGACCTCTTTGATCTGCGCGGTGATAAAGCCGATTTCGCCGGGGCCAAGCTCAGGCAGGTCGGTGCGTTTGGGGGTGAAGCAGCCCACCCGGTCGACCAAATGCTGGGTGCCGCCCTGCATGAAACGGATGTTGAGGCCCTTGTTCAAAGTGCCCTCAATCACGCGCACCAGGATGACGACGCCGAGATAGGGATCGTACCAGGAATCGACGAGCGAGGCCTTGAGCGGCTTGTCCCGCTCACCCTTGGGCGGCGGGATTTTGGCGACGACGGCTTCGAGCACGTCTTCAATGCCGATACCGGTCTTGGCCGATGTCATCACAGCCTCGGACGCGTCGAGACCGATGACCTCTTCGATCTCGGCCTGCACACGCTCGGGCTCAGCGGCGGGCAGATCGACCTTGTTGATGACGGGGACGATTTCGTGATCGTGCTCAATCGACTGATAAACATTGGCGAGGGTCTGCGCTTCGACGCCTTGCGCGGCGTCAACGACAAGGAGCGCGCCTTCGCAGGCGGCGAGGCTGCGGCTGACTTCGTAAGCGAAATCGACGTGGCCGGGCGTGTCCATCAGGTTGAGCTGATAGGTCTCGCCATCCTTAGCTGTGTAATTAAGGCGCACGGTCTGGGCCTTGATGGTGATGCCGCGCTCTTTCTCAATGTCCATGTTATCAAGAACTTGCTCAGACATCTCGCGCGCGGTCAGGCCGCCGGTGAACTGGATCAACCGGTCAGCCAGCGTGGACTTGCCATGGTCAATGTGAGCGATAATTGAGAAATTGCGGATTTTGGAAAGGTCAGTCATTGTCACGCGCAGATAGCTGTAGGAAAGCGCCGTGTCAGCCGCCAATTGCACGAAAGTCACGGACAAACAAGCTACGCACTAACCTTTTAGAATGATGCGCAGTTTCAGCCCTCGCGTGCGAACCCTTGTTCAGCCTTGCCGCGCAGCACCATGAAAGTGCCGTCCGCACGCCGCCGAAGCGGATCGGCAAATTCGACACCAACGCGGTTTTCGCGCGACCAGCGCACTTGCGCGGCGACGATTTTGTCAGACGCGAATTCGATAAGGATCGTGCTGCCGACCGGCATGTTCCACAGCCCTTCGATCATCGCCCCGCCCTCCGAAACATTGCGGATATTAGCGGTCAAGCGGTCCTCGCGATGGACCACATTCACCCGGCGCAGCAGCACTTGGCGCGGCGCTCGCGCGGCCCGAGGGCCGTCCGCTTCAGCAGCCAGATCGCCCTCAACCAAGCGCGCCGCCTCTTTGGCACTGAGTGGCTCGTAATAGATGTAGCCTTGAACGTGGCTGCATCCGAGCAAACGCACCAGTTCGAGCTCATCAAGCGTTTCAACACCTTCCGCCGTCGTATCCATGTTCAGCGCTTCGGCGAGGCTGGTGATAGAGGAGATGATGGCGCCGTTACGGCTGCCTTCCTCGGTCGCGCCCCGCACAAAGCTCTGATCAATCTTGATTTTGTCGAACGGCGCCTTCTTGAGATAGCCGAGCGAGGAATACCCAGTGCCAAAATCATCGAGCGCCAACCGGACGCCAACGCGCTTCAGCGCTTTGAACATCGCATCAGTGCCGGAATTGTCGTTGAGGAAAACGCTCTCGGTGATTTCCAGTTCAAGCCGCGCAGGGTCAATGCCGCTATGCGCCAGCGCGTTTGCGACGATGGTGGGCAATTCGGGGTTAGAGAATTGCAGCGGCGACACATTGACTGCGCAGCGGATCGTGCCCGGCCATGTTGCAAGGTCGGCGCAGGCCGTGCGCAGCGCCCACTGACCTAGCTGATCAATGAGCCCCGCATCTTCTGCCACAGGGATGAACTTGGACGGCGAGATTTCGCCGCGTTTTGGGTGGACCCAGCGCATCAGCGCTTCGAAGCCGACAATCTTCTCGTTCGCGGCGTAGACCACGGGCTGGTAATACAGCGAAAGCCCGCCAGTCTGGATCGCCTCGCGAAGATCACTTTCGAGTTCAGCGCGCTCTTCTGCGGCTGAATGCAGGTCGGGCGCGTAGAAGCGGTGGACCCCGCGGCCTGCATCCTTGGCCGCATACAGCGCCAGGTCGACATTGCGGATCAGATCCTCGCTCGTTGTGCCATCATCAGGGGCCAGAGCAACCCCAACCGAAGCACCGATGACAACGCTCTGCCCATCGATTGAATAAGGCTGCGAGAGCGCATTGATGATGTCGCGCGCAAGATAGCCGAGCCGCTCGCGGTCGCCATGTCCTGGGATGATGACCTGAAACTCATCGCCGCCAAGCCTGCCGCAACGCCCCACACCATCAATCACCCGCTCAAGCCGCCGGGCCACTTGCACCAGCAAGGCATCGCCGGCCGGGTGGCCCATTGTATCGTTGACCTGCTTGAACCGGTCGAGGTCGAGCATCAGCACTGTGCAGGCGCGGTCACGCTCGCGCGGGGCGGCGAGCATTTGTTCTAGCGCTTCGCTCATCTGCACGCGGTTGGCGAGGCTGGTGAGCGAATCGTAGTGCGCCAGCCGCGTGACTTGCTGCTCTGAACGGCGCTTTTCGGTCAGGTCAGCGCCGTGACCGCGAAAGCCGCAAAAGTTCTTGAAGCTATCGTAAACCGGGCGGCCTGTGAGCGACCAGAAGCGTTCTTCCTCGCCTTGGTCCGCCACGCGCACTTCGACATCCCGGAAAGCGGAACGAGCCGAGAGGTGGAAGGCAAGCGTACGTTCTGCATCGCCTGTGCCCGGCGCAGTGTCGACGATAATGCTGAAGGGTTCGCCATGCAGTTCGTCCACTGTCTTGCCCAGCAGGACAGCGGCAGACGGCGAGATGTAGCTGATCTGACCGCGCCGGTCGGTTTCCCAGAACCAGCCCTGCCCGGTCTCTTCAAAGCTGCGCAAGATATCTTCCGCACGGGCCGCGACACGCTCGCGCGCTTCGGCGGCAACACGGCCTTTCTCCGCAACCTTCCATTCCATCCGTGCAATCAGGATCAAAGTGATGATCGTGCCGATCATCGCCGATATGGTCAGGGGTGTGGGATGCGCCAGCGCGAAGGCCGTCCAAACGGAAATCTTCGCCATAAATAGAGAGACAATTCGGGGACCATAAACCGCAGCAGACGCAGCGGTGGTGCAGATCATGGTGGCAACAGCCCATTGCCAGGCCAACCCCACTTCAACCCAGGATGCGATGGCATAGCCTGACAGGGCCATCGGCAAGATGATGCCCACTAAAGCGACCAACCAGCGTCCCATCAGCGGCGTACCAGCCCGCCTTTCCAAGAGCGCGAGCTCAGGTGCGAGAGCGAACAGGGCGATTGATACGATCGCTGCGACAGTCGGGAAATAGGGAGGGAGATCGCGGGAGATTGCTCCTGCAACAACACAGGCAATCACCATGAAGAGCGCAAGCCCGCGGTCTCCCTGGGGCAGGTAATAATAGCTGTCTGGCAGCGGCCCGTCATCTTGCGGTTGCTCAATGGCCGGGTTCATGCGGCGCCCGCGATCAGGATCACGCCTGTCCAGCGAAAGGCGCTGCTCGTCCAAGGCGGAGGGGTCCTCGCGATCGGTCGTCCAGTCCCCACCAACATGATCGACACGCGCAGCTTTTCGCGCCGCCGCTTGCTGCGACACAAGCGCAACCGGCGCGGTGCTACCGTCCAAATCGTCAACTTTTCGGATTGCCCGGTTCGACATGAAGGGGAAATGCCGCAGAACGCTTTGAAAAACGGTTAACCTTCGACGCTTTTGCTGAGGTTTCTGGCGGTGTTTTTGCCTCGAAGAGCAGAGCCAGGAAACCACGCTTCAGGTTGCACGTTGATCAACCGCATGGCTTCGGGCAATTTCGCAGAAGAGCGCGGGTTTGAGCGGAGGCCGATACGATGCGTGCAATGACTTACACGTGTTGCCGGATCCGCGTGTATGTGGGTGCGCGCAAATAAGTTAACGACGGCCTTAATTAAAAGGGCTGCAAATCAAGGGGATGACGATGTCAGAGAGTGGTATCAGGCTTGAAAACGAAGCGGCGCAATCAACTAACGCGCTTGGCCCGCTGGTCGGCGTGGCGCGGGAGGACTTTGTTTCTGCGGTGGCTTTGCTGCTGCGCGAATCCGCCACCGACCCGGCGCGCGCTTTCAAGCATGCCCGCTCGATGACAGAGGACATGGTGAAAATCATGACCGGTCAAAGCGACCTTGCCCCCGATCCCAAGGACAAGCGCTTCAAAGACCCCGCATGGCAGTTCAACCCTTTCTTCCGTGCAGGCGCGCAGTATTATCTCGCGGTGCAAAAGGGCATGCGCGGCTGGCTCGAAGATCTGGAATTGGACGAATTGGAGCGCAACCGCGCCAATTTCATCGCCAACATCATCCTCGATGGGCTCGCGCCGACCAACACGCTGGTCGGCAACCCGATGGCGCAAAAGCAGATCATCAATTCCGGCGGTCTCAGCCTGATCAAGGGGCTGCAAAACGCGTATAAGGACCTTACCCAGAACAAAGGCATGGTCAGCCAGGTCGACAAGCGCCCCTTCAAGCTGGGCGAGAACGTCGCGATCACCAAAGGTTCGGTTGTGCTTCGGACCGAGATGATGGAGCTGATCCATTACGCTCCGACTACCGAGGAGGTTTACGAAGTCCCGCAGCTGACCATTCCTCCACAGATAAACAAGATGTATATCAATGACTTGTCTCCGGAGAAGTCGGTGGTGAAATGGCAGCTAGACAACGGCATCCAGACCTTCGTCATTTCTTGGCGCAACCCGTCCAAGGAACAAGGCAAATGGGATATGGCGGACTACATTGCCAGCTGCGAAGAAGCGCTTGCGGCGGTCTCTGAGATCACCGGGTCGAAGAAGGTCAACGTTTCCGCCGGGTGCTCTGGCGGGCAGACCGCAAGCGTGCTGGCCTCCAAGCTGGCCGCGACCAAGAACGATATCCTCGGCACGCTCACTCTGATGGTGTGCGTGCTCCACCCCAAGCAGACCGATATCGAGGCTGGCTCGCTGATCAGCGAAAACGGCATGGAACTGGCACGCCAGCGAGCAGCCAAAAAGGGTGTAATCAAGGCCGACGATCTCGCGCGCGGTTTTGCGTGGCTGCGGCCCAATGATCTCATCTGGAACTATGTGATCAACAATTACCTCCTTGGCATGGACCCGCCCGCCTTTGACGTGCTGTTCTGGAATTCTGACGCCACCAACCTCTCCGCCAGCCTGATGGGAGATTTCCTGACGCTGTATGAAACGCTCGCATTCTCCACGCCGGGCGAGACCGAAATGGCCGATCACAAAATCGACCTCACCAATGTGACCGCCGATCTGTTCATCCTGGGCGGTGTGACCGATCACATCACCCCGTGGAAAGCGACCTATCGCTCGACCCAGCTGTTTGGCTCAAAAGATGTGACCTATGTGCTGAGCCAGGCGGGCCACATGCAGGCGATCCTAAACCCTCCGGGCAATCCCAAAGCCAAATACTACGTCCAGAAAAAGAAGGGCAAGCTACCCAAGACCGCTGACGAATGGCTCCCGGGCGCTGAAGAGGTCAAAGGCAGCTGGTGGCCGTACTGGGCGGAGTGGGTGCAAAAGCGCTCCGGTGCCAAGAAGGCCGCGCCTGATGCATTGGGTAGTGAGGCTTACGCACCGCTTGATCCTGCACCGGGACTCTACGTCGTCGAAGAAGTCTGATACAGCGTCTCTGCCCTGTAGGGATCCAGGGTATGGCACAGGCAGCGCTCGCTGGGGATCTACGAGCTCTCCTGTGTCATTTTACACCTGCCAGAAAAGACTGATTTATGGGACGGGACAGTGAGTGAAGCGATGAAGGATGCGGTCGTCACCAAGGAAAAGGTGGCGGGCCGGACGCTACGGGTTGCGACGTGGCGGCTCGATCAGACGAGCGAGCACCTGCCGGTTCTTTTCTTCAACGGGATCGGCGCGAACATCGAAGCGGTGGCCCCTTTGGCCGAGGCTTTGCCTGAACGCCCTTTCATCATGTTTGACATGCCCGGAACCGGCGAATCGCCTGACCCGGTCATCCCCTACAACCCCTTCACCATGTGCTGGACCGCAACTGAAATCCTTGGCCACCTTGGCGTTGGCGAGGTTGATGTGATGGGTGTTTCTTGGGGCGGCGCGATGGCGCAGCATTATGCCCTGCAACACGCCGGGCGCACGCGGCGGCTTATTCTGGTGGCGACCACGCCGGGCATGGCGATGGTGCCAGGCAATCCTGCAGCCTTCACCAAAATGGCCAATCCGCGCCGCTACATTGATCCTGAATTCATGAACGAGCACTTCGCAACACTGTATGGCGGAGCGGATGCGGACGGCGCCGCGCACCAGAAAGATAGCCATATCGGCCGGTTGAAGCCGCCTTCGGCGCGCGGATACATGTATCAATTGCTGTGCATGATGGGCTGGACCAGCCTACCCGCCCTGCCCTTCCTCAAGCAGAAAACGCTGATCATGATGGGCGGCGACGATCAGATCGTGCGCCCGATCAACGGCCAGATTCTCAAGATGATGATCCCGAATGCCAGGATTCAGATGTTCGAAGGCGGCGGCCACCTGTTCCTGCTCACCCACGCCGACGAAAGCGTCGTCGCAATCCGCGAGTTTCTCGATGCGCCCGAAACGGCGGACGAAGCGGACCGGGTAAAGGCCGCAGCGGCTTAGGCGGGCGGCTCGGCAGCGGCTCTTTGGCAGGCTTGGGCAACCAAGATTCGCGTGTCGGCTTTTGGGGCTTTTGCCGTAGACTGCTAATGGCGTCTTGTCGGGGATAGCGGGCGCCCTTCTAAACCGTCACCTACAATTGATCCGGTCCGAATTGGCGGGCTGCGAGATACACGTTGCGCCTCCAACGATTTCGACGCGTCCGCCCTGGAGCTGGCGAAGCACGATTTCGGACTCACCCGAGACATCAGCATAGATTGAGCCTGCACCGCCAACCGCCATCTTCGCGTTCGTCACGCGCAACCCTTTAGCGTCGATCGAACCGGCGCCGCCAGTCGAGTAGATCGCATCACGAGACGATCCACTCGCGGAAATGCTCCCCGCCCCCTTCGTAGCAAACTCGACCTCATCCACATCAAGCCTGATCAACTCGATAGATCCAGCCGCTTGTGTGGTTGCAGCGAAACTATCGCCCTTCGGCCCGTTAACTTGGACTCGCCCGGGTCCGTCGAGAATTATTGATGTTAGATTGGGCGTCGATATGGAGACGTTCACGCCTGCCCCCGGATTCCAACTCCGCTCCGCGCCTTCGCGAAAGCGAATAATGAGGTTTCCGTCATCGACCGCAACGATCACGTCGGCGGTCATCGTCCGTGGCCCCACCAATGACACCTGGCTCGGTTTATCGCTTACAAAGACGGACACTTTTAACGCTCCCGACACTTCGAGTTTATCGAATTTTTCGATTGGTATGGTGACGACCGGGAAGTGATTTGGATCGCTTTCCTCTGGGCTAGCTGACGTTGGCTCAGATGCCAGATCGTTAACCTCAGAATGCGTTTCGGCGCTGAAGATTGCCAAGGCAAAAGCAGCTGTTGCAAGAAGGATCATGATCGAGGCTCCGACGTAGACCAGACGCCAATTCGTGCTGGGTCGGACCAGAGAGTTAGATGCTGCACTCGGACCGCCCACCCCGATTGTGCTGGGACCCAAGTTTTTTGGGCGTGTCGCCTCCGCTTGTCCAAGGATTCGTGCAGCTTCTCGACTGTTCGAAACGCCTAGATGACGCCGAGCTTCACGTAGATGCTCGGTGACCGTGTGAACGGATATATACAGCTCGTTAGCAATCGATTTGGTATCGAAGCCCCTCAAAAGAAGGCGCAGGGTCTCCTCCTGCCGAGGAGTTAGTTTTCCAAGGCCGTCAACACTCATTGGGACGTTTATTTCTGAAAACTCAAAGGTCCGCAATCAGATCGCAAGTAAAACCTCAGCATCAGCTCACATCGCAGGTCTCCACCCGCAGGTCATTCGCCCCGGCTGACCCCGCACTGCCCTGCCTCAGGCAATCGCCCCGCCTGACCCAGCGCCGCCGCCGCCTCGCGCCCGCGATCCGTTGCCAGGACATCCACACCGCCTTCGCTCAGTTCGGCATAGCGCTCATCGGTGCCGAAGCGGTCGATCACGCCATCGATCGAGCGATCCGGCCGCCCCAGCGTGCCAAAGATCACCTCGATATCCTCGCCATCCAGCTCCGCGAACAGATCAGGGCGCGGGATGCGGGTGCCGGTGAAGGCCACCATGCGGTTTTCCGGAATGCCCGCCGTCTTCAGCTGGGTCAGGTCTTCCAGATCGCTGATCGAAACCGACAAGAGCATCTCCGGCGCAAGTTCATGCAAGCGCGAGGCCTGCCCGACGGAATAGGCGATCAGGATGACGCTGTCCGCCATGTCCGCCGCACGGATCAGAGCGATAACCTCTTCAAAGCTGGCCGATCGCTTGAAATCGATCTGGAGCACGGTCTTGCCCTTCGCCCATTCAAGCGCGGCTTCCAGGCTGGGCACTGTGTACGGCGTGACCCAGCCTGCCCGGTCAACAAGGTTGAGCTCGCGAAGGGTCGGCCATTGCGCCTCGTCCGCGCGCCCGGTGCCGGTGGTCGTGCGGTCCAGCGTGCGGTCATGCATCAGAAAATGCACCCCGTCCGCCGAGCGCGCGACATCGATCTCCATGATCGCGGGAACCCCGGCCAGAATCGCGTCCATGGTCTCGATACCATTTTCAGGCAGCCCAGCCGACGGCCCGCCCCGGTGCGCGGAAATGAGCGTCTTTCCCTCAGCCTCAAAGCAATCGAGCATCGCTGACAGGTCGCCTTGCGGGTCAAGCCGGAAGCCGCCGTCCCTCCCTTGCGCTGCGGCAGGTGCGGCGGCTAGCGCGATAGTGGCGGCGATTGTGGTGCAGGTGAGACGATCGATCATGGGGGCAAACTCCTTTTCGCCTCCCTCGCTAGGCAGGCTTCATAGCAAGAATGTGACACTGCCGGGCGCGCTGGACTCATTGGCGCGTTTGCGACATCCTCTCATAACAAGGGAGAGAAAAGCATGGCACATTATGACTTGATCATCCGCGGCGGCACAATCGTCGATGGCACCGGCGGTGCGAGCTATACCGGCGATGTTGCTGTAAAGGACGGGCTGATTGTTGGCGTGGGGGCGATTGAAGGCGCCGCAGCGCGCGAGATTGACGCCAGCGGCAAAGTGGTCGCGCCCGGCTTCGTCGACATTCACACGCATTATGACGGGCAGGCAACCTGGGATCAGGAAATGGCTCCCTCCAGCTGGCACGGCGTCACCACGGTCGTGATGGGCAATTGCGGCGTCGGCTTTGCGCCTGCCAAGCCGGACCGCCACGAATGGCTGATCAGCCTGATGGAAGGCGTAGAAGACATCCCCGGCACGGCTCTGGCCGAAGGGATCACATGGGACTGGGAGACCTTTCCCGAATATCTCGACGCGCTCGAAAAGCTGCCGCGCACGGTCGATATCGGCACGCATGTCCCGCACGGCGCGGTGCGCGCTTATGTGCTGGGCGACCGCGAGCAACCCGGCGCCGTGCCGACGCAGGATGACATCGCCGCGATGTGCGACATTGTGGAGGAAGGCGTGCGCGCGGGCGCTTTGGGTTTTTCCACCTCGCGCACGGTCCTGCACAAATCAGTCGATGGAGAACTTGTGCCCGGCACCACCGCAACGCCGGAAGAATTGGTCGCAATCGGCAAGGCGATGGGCCGCGCCCGGCGGGCGGGCGGCCATGCCGTGTTCGAAATGGCGAGCGACTTGCAACGCGACTGGAACGAGTTTGAGTGGATGGGCAAGCTCAGCCGCGAGGCAGGCATTCCTGTCACTTTCGCCGCGCTGGAGAGCATCGCCAAGGAAATGCCGCTCGCCGAGCAGATCGAAACCATGCGCGCCGAAAACGACAATGGCGCAAACATCGTTGCGCAGATCGCCTTGCGCGGCAACGGCATCATCATGGCGTGGCAGGGCACGGTGAACCCCTTCGCCTTTCGACCCAGCTGGCAGGCCATCGCGGAGCTGCCATGGAAGGAGCAGAAAGCCAGGTTGCTCGACCCTGCCTTCAAGCAACAGCTGCTGAGCGAGGCCAACGATTACACCGAAGCGCCGATGGACATTATCGGCGTCGTGATGGTGATCACCCAAGGCTGGGCGATGCAATATGAGATGGACCCCGATTTCGATTACGAGCCCGACGCCTCGGCCAGCGTGAACGCGCGCGCGGCGGCGGCGGGTGTTGATCCGCAGGAATACGCCTATGACATGCTGTGCGCTGATGATGCGACGGGCTTCATCTACCTGCCGATCCTCAATTACGCCGAGGGCAATCTCGATTTCCTCCATCCGCTCCAGCACGTCGATGACACGGTGAACTCGCTCTCAGATGGCGGCGCGCACTGTGGGACCATTTGCGATGCGGCCTCGCCCACTTTCATGCTGGAGCATTGGGTCAAAAACCGGAAGCGCGGGGAGCGGATCAGCCTTGAAAACGGGATCAAGCGCCAGTGCCGCGACACCGCTGTGCTCTATGGCCTCGAAGATCGCGGCGTGATCGCGCCGGGCTATTTGGCGGACATCAACATCATCGACTTGGAGGCACTGAAACTGGGCCGACCATGGCTGGCGTTTGACTTGCCTGCGGGCGGAAAGCGCTTGCTGCAAAAGGCGGACGGTTATGTTGCAACGATCAAAGGCGGTGAGGTGACGTTCGAAAATGGCAAATGGACCGGCGCCACGCCGGGCGGCCTTATCCGTGGCCCGCAACGTGCTGAGCTTGCCGAGGCGGCCGAGTGAGCCCTTACGCGCCCTCTCCGGACGACTGGGCGGTCATCACCGGAGCGGGGCGCGGGATCGGGCGCTGGCTGGCGCAGCATTTCGCCGCCAAGGGAATGCGCATCTGCGCGCTCGATATCGATGCCTATGAAGCGGAAGAGACCGCGCGGCTTTGCGGCGACGAGGCCCGCGCGCATGGGTGCGATGTCTCCGACCGCGCCGAAACTGGAAGGGTGGCGGAGAAGCTGATCGCGCAAGGTATTGAGCCGTCGCTGCTCTGGATAAACGCGGGGGTTGGCACCGCCGACACGGTCAGCGGAGCTAAAGCTCGCACGCTTGACTGGCTCATTGGCGTAAATGTGATGGGTCCGATCCACACCGCACAAGCCTGGCTGCCGAGCCTGAGAGCGAGAACCGGCGCTCGCCATGTCGGGATCACCGCAAGTTCAGCCTCGGTCACCCCGGTGAGCGGGCCGTTCACGCTCTACGCCACGACCAAGCAGATGACCGCCTCCATCGGCGAGGCGCTCACCGCCGAATTGGCCGAGAAAGATATTGGCGTTACCATTCTGTGCCCAGGTATTCTGAACACGCAGATTTGGAACGCCGCGCAAGCGAGGCCCGAGCGCTTTGGCGGCGCCCGGCAAGCGCCCGATGAACTGGGCAATCACTGGCGCGCGCAGCCCGGGCCTGAAGTGCTGGAACAAGGCCTTGAGAAAACGCTCGCCAAAGGCGGTGGCTGGTGCATTGTGCCGACCGAAGCTGACACAGCGGGCAAGATCGAAGCCCGCCACGCCAATCAGCGCGAGGGGTTGTTCGACTACGCAAAGCAGCGCGATTGACTACCCTGAGGGCTCGATCACGATGCCCTTGGCCGGGTCAACGCTGCCTCCGACCATCTTCAGATAGGTCGATCGTGCCGCTTCAAGGCCTTGGTGCGTCTCGATCTTTACGGTGCCTTCGACCGCGCTGAGGAATCCGTGCCATGTCTTCGCGATCATCGCGCCGCCTTCGACCGGGCCGTGCTCTTTGAAGAATGCGACAAAGTGATCGGGGGCAAAGAGCAAAGTTGGCTTTGGACCCGGCAGGTCCGCCGCTCCGCCAAGGCCACCGCCGCGCTCTTCGATATGGGTTGCGCCGACGAGGCAGGAGTATTTCAGCATGTCCGCAAAATGCTCGTGCAGCTTGGCCAGCAGGCTCGCATTGCCCGCGAAATCGACCGTCACGCTGTCAGCGAGCGGCATGTTCCCGACCTCTTCATAGGTCAGCACTTCATCGTAAAGCCCCGTGCTCTCCACAAAATCAACATTGCCCAGCGAGGTCAGCCCAATGCGCTTGATCTGTGGGGAGTTTTGCTTGGCGACGCTAGCCAGCCCCATAGCGGTTTTGGATGAGGCGCTGGTCATGATGACCTGCCCGGCGCCAAACCAGTCCTCAGAACGCATGAAATAATCGATGATAAAGCCTGTCTTGAACAGCGGGCCGTAAATCATCCGCTCCTTCTCCCGCGCGGGATCATGTTCGGGGTCAGCGGCAAGGCGGGTGTAATTGTTGTAAACCGGGCTCATTGGCTGGCGGTAATCGGTCATGTCGGAAAAGCTTGCTGGCGTGACATTGCCTGGTACCACATCCAGCTGCGTGCCCATCGGCAGGTAGCCATAGACCCGCTCACCCACAGCGATCTCGTCGCTGTTGCTTTCGATCACTTCGGCGTGGCCCCACATCGGCACCACACCCAAACCTTCTGGGTCATCGGCTTTGGGCGGAAAGAAGTTCCAATAGCCAAAGCCATCGCCCACCACCGCATAGGTGATGTTGTTCGCCGTCACAGAGAAGCTTTCGACTTTGAGCCGCACCGCGCCCTCGGCAAGCCCCCCGGCGTCAGCCTCGACCAGAGCGGCGTTGGTAAGCTCGTCCTTGCGGACGTGGACCTGTGAAAGCGACATGCGGCATCCTCCTTAATGCTTGCCGCGGGCCTAGCGGATCATGGCTCGGTTTCCCAGCGCGTTGCGATGATCGATGCGCGATTTTCGCATGTGGTGAGCCACGCGCTCAGATGGTCGCATTGGGCAAGGCCGACCTCGCCCTGCGGGGTCAGCTGAACGCTGCGCAGCATCGGATAGAGAAACACATCGGCCAGCGTAAAGCCAAGTGTGGACCCAATCGCGGTCCAAGCGCCATCGCGCGCCAGTTCCGCTTCCAGATAGCCGAGCGCGCGGCTGATCTGGGGCAGCGCGCGGTTGATCTGATCGGGATCAATCTCAGCGCCAAAATAGCGGTGCATCACCCACGGCATGACAAGGCCGCGCTCAAACAATGGGAAGAGGTAGTTGTTGGCCACCGCCACCCACTGATCCATCGCCGCGCGGTCCGCTGGCTCAGGCGGCTGAAGCGCCCCGCTGCCATGCGCACTGTCGATATACTGCGCGATGGCGACGCTTTCGATCAGTTCCAGCCCGTCAATCTCGACCACGGGGACTTTGCCAAAAGGATGACGGTTCTGCGGGCTTTGCGCCGGCGTCGCGATGGTCTCATGATCGAGCCCAGCTTCCTCGCAGGTGATCTGGACGATGCGGGTGTAGGTCGAGATGACTGTGCCGAAAATGCGGGCCTTTGCGGCCATGACGCGATCCTACCGGATCACACCCGCATCGGCATCAGCACATAGAGCGCGGGACTGCTTTCGTCCTGTCGGATGAGCGTTGGCGCGCCTGCGTCAGCCAGGTGCAGTTCCACAGTGGGATTGTCGATCTGGCCGAGGATATCTTTCAGGTAATTGGCATTAAAGCCAATCTCGAAGCCGTCTGACGAGTATTCCGCTTCCAGCTCTTCGGCCGCGTGGCCGTTGTCGGGCGATGTGACCGAAAGGATCACCTTGTCCTTATCCAGCCCCATTTTGACCGCGCGGGTCTTTTCCGTAGCGATGGTGGCGACGCGGTCCACGCCGTCAAAGAACAGCTTGGGATCGACGCGGAGCAGCTTGTCGTTCCCGGTCGGGATGACGCGGCTGTAATCGGGGAAGGTCCCGTCGATCAGCTTGCTGGTGAGGACCACACCCGCCGTGGTGAAGCGGATCTTGCTCGCGGACAGGTCAATTAGGACATTGCCGTCCATCTCTTCAACCAGCTTGCGAATCTCACCCACTGCTTTGCGCGGGACGATCACATCAGGCATCCCTTCCGCACCAGCAGGCCGGTCCAGCGTAAAACGCGCCAGACGGTGGCCATCGGTCGCAGCAGCCTTCAGAACCGGTTCGTCATCATCGGTGACATGCAGGAAGATGCCGTTGAGATAATAGCGTGTCTCTTCGGTCGAGATCGCAAAGCGCGTGCGATCGATCATTTCACCCAATTGCTTTGCAGGCAGCTCAAACGAGGTTGGCAGGTCGCCTTCAACAATCACCGGGAAGTCATCGCGCGGCAGGGTCGGCAGCTCAAACTTAGCGCGGTTGGAGCGAATTTGCAGGCGGTTTTCCGCCGCATCCAGCTCCACCTGAGCGCCTTCCTTAAGCTTGCGGATAATGTCGTTGAGCAGATGCGCCGACACTGTGATCGCGCCCGCTGTTTCCACCTTGCTCGCTTGCAGGGTCTCGACAATCTGCAAATCGAGATCGGTCGCCATGACTTTGACCGTGCCATCCTCAGCCGCGTCAATCAGGACGTTGGAGAGGATCGGTATCGTATTGCGCCGCTCCACCACGGATTGGACATGGGACATGCACCGCATGAGTGTCGCGCGTTCGATGGTCGCCTTCATGGTATCGCCTTTGCCTTCGCAGTCGGGGAGCGCATTTGTCAGGCGGAATCAGCCCTCCAGCGCCAGAAAACTCGACAAAACCTTAGCGCAGCGGCGCATACGGGCAAGTTTGGTGTTGCACGCATAGGCCACAGCGCTGGGGATAAGGCTGGTCTGCTGCCTCAGATATCACCCCACCATTGCCATGCCGCCGTTTACGTGCAGCGTTTCGCCCGTGATGTACCCAGCCTCACGACTGGCGAGGAAAGTGGCGGCAGCGCCGATATCGGCGCCCTCGCCCATTGTGCCCATCGGAATGCGCGCGTTGATCGCGGCGGCCTGTTTTTCATCGAGCGCTGTGGTCATGGCCGTGCGGATGAAGCCGGGGGCAAGGCAATTTGCAGTGATCCCGCGGCTGGCGACTTCCTGCGCAATGCTCTTGGTCATGCCGGTCAGGCCTGCTTTGGCAGCGCAATAGTTCATCTGGCCCGGATTGCCGGTGTGGCCCACCACGCTGGTGATATTGATGATCCGGCCAAAGCGCGCCTTCATCATCGGCCGAGCGCTGGCGCGCATCAGGCGAAAGGCGGCTTCCAGATTGACGCTGATCACCTGATCCCACTCATCATCCTTCATCCGCATTGCGAGATTGTCGCGCGTGATCCCGGCATTGTTGATCAGGATATCGATCCCGCCCAGCGTATCGAGTGTGGCGGGGATCAGTTCTTCGACCTGCGTGGTGTCAGACAGATTGCAGGTGATCTCGACATGGTCGCCGTGATCGGGCGCGCCGACTTCTGCGTTCAATTGCTCGCGAAAGGCGCGCAGTTTGTCCCCATTCGAGCCTGACAGCGCCACACGCGCGCCCTGCCCGGCCAAGGCCATCGCAATCGCTGATCCAATGCCGCCGCTCGCACCGGTCACCAGCGCGTTCATCCCTGCAAGTGAAAACATCACACAATCTCCTTCGCGAACGCTTCAAGCTCGTCCATCGTAATCAGGCTGGTGGTTTGCGCTTCGCCTGCGATCTTGCGGATCATCGGGCTGAGCACCTTGCCGCCCAGCTCAACGAAATGCTCGACCCCATCGGCGTGCATCGCGCCCACACTTTCGCGCCAGCGCACGCGGCCTGTGACCTGCTGGACCAGCAACGCGCGCTCTTCTTCGGCCGAGGTTACCTTGGCTGCGGTCACATTGGCATAGAGCGCGATCACCGGATCAACTGGCGGATGATCGCTGAGCGCCTGCGCCATCGCATCAGCGGCGGGCTGCATCAGCGAGCAGTGAAACGGTGCGGAGACCGGCAGCTTGATCCCGCGCTTGATCCCATGCTCTTTCGCCAGACCAATGGCGCGATCAATCGCGCCTGCATGGCCGGAGAGGACAACCTGCCCCGGATCATTGTCATTGGCGATCTCGCACACTTCGTTTCCTTCAGGGCCCTCAGCCGCAGCCTCAGCCAGCGCGTTTGCCTTTTCGATGTCCGCACCCAGCAAAGCCGCCATCGCGCCCACGCCCACGGGCACGGCAGATTGCATCGCATCGCCGCGCAGCCGCAAGAGCCGCGCAGTGGTCGCCAGATCGAACGAACCTGCGCCGCACAAGGCGCTGTATTCGCCGAGCGAATGGCCCGCGACCGCGCCGGCTGTATCCGCCAGCGAGACGCCAAATTCGGCTTCCAGAACACGCAGTGTCGCGATCGAGTTTGCCATGATGGCAGGCTGTGCATTGGCGGTTAGCGTCAATGCGTCCTCTGGCCCTTCGCGCATGATTACTGAGAGCTTTTGGCCCAAAGCCTCGTCCACTTCCTCAAACACTTCGCGCGCCGCTGGGCTGGCTTCGGCAAGGTCAACGCCCATGCCAACCTTCTGGCTGCCCTGCCCCGGAAATACGAATGCGATCATGTGGTGCTCCTCTTAGGCCCGAGCCGCCCGCGCCCTCCACTCTGATTGTATCCCGGCAGGCTCCGGGTGGAAGGGTGGAGGGCGCGGGCGGCTTGGCGCTATTTAGACTTTGCGCGGTTACGCACCCGCATAGGGACTCGCAAGCCCGAACGGCACGACCCTGTTGGCAGAGGTGTGGCCGATCTCGGCCCGGCCCAGATAAGGAATACCGGCGCGCGCGCACCAAAATTGCGCGATCTCCTCAGCGCTTTGGCCAAACTCGACATGGTTTTCCGGAATATCGCTGACCGCACCCAGCTTTAGCCCAGCGAGCCTCGGTAGAGTGCCTGCGAGCGAGAAAAACAGCCGGTCCACAGAGTAAAGATGCTCGCTCACTTCCTCCACCATAAGGACATGGCCCGAAAGATCAGGCATCAGCGGTGTGCCCACCAGCATTGCCAGCGTGATGAGGTTGAAGGCTGCAACCGGCGTCTCGCCATCAAGGCTCGGCTCCAGCCCGGTGTTGTCGCCGGAAAACCACCTGAGCACGCGGCGGGCGGCTTCGGGCCCGCTCTTTGAACTGGCGCTGCTCGCCATCGGGCCATGCGCGCACTGCCCGATCTGCGCGCGATAGAGCGCCGCAAGCATGTACCCCAAATCGGAATAGCCGACATAGGACTTCTCGCGCGCAGCCCCGTCCAATCGCGCAATCGCGGCCTCGGCAATCCGGTTGGAGCCATAGCCGCCGCGCGCAAACCACACCGCGTCAAAGGCGGGATCATTGGCGCATTCAAGAAACGCTGTCAGCCGCACCAGATCATCGCCGGCAAAATGGCCCGCCTGCGCAAAGCATTGTTCGTGAACACTAACCGAGTGCATCGGAAATTCACTGGCCACCAATTGCTCCAGCGCGCTTGCCTGGTCGCGCGTGATCGGCGTTGCCGGTGCACAAATCGCAATCTTTGTCATGCCACCAGCCCTAAGTCGCTTGTCAGCCCCCGTGCAAGCCAATAACCATGATTCGCATGGATCAGACAGGTGACGCGCCCGACCTGACAGGGCGGCCCTTCTTCTTTTGCGGCATCGGCGGATCGGGCATGCTCCCGCTCGCGCAGATTGTGCATGGGCTTGGACATGAAGTCGCCGGTTCGGATCGGAGCCGCGATCAAGGGCGCATGCCTGAGAAGTTTGAATGGCTGGAGGACGCTGGCTTCACCTTGTTTGCGCAGGATGGCAGTGGAATTACCTCGCCTGAGCAAATCCTGGTCGCCTCTGCCGCGATTGAGGACACCGTTCCCGAAGTGCGCCGCGCCGCAGAGCTTGGTTGCCTGCGCATGAGCCGAGCTGAACTGCTGAGCACGCTGTTCAATCAGGCGGGCTATTCGGTCGCGATTGGCGGCACGTCCGGCAAATCGACCGTCACCGGCATGACCGCATGGATCCTTCACGAAGCGGGCCATGACCCCACAGTAATGAACGGCGCGGTGATGAAGAATTTCACCAAGCCCGACAATCCGTTCGCCAGTGCAGCGGTGGGCAGCCCGCGCATCTTCGTGAGCGAAGTCGATGAAAGCGACGGCTCGATCGCGCTGTACAAGCCGACCATCGGCGTCCTGCTCAATGTCAGCCTTGATCACAAACCGATTGAGGAATTGCGCGCCCTGTTCGGCAATTTTGTCGCCGAAGCGGGCTGCGCGGTGGTCAATTTTGACAACGAAAACGCCTTCTTCCTTGCAGAGCGCGCCAACCAATTGGTGAGCTTTGGCGTCACCAACACGCAAGCAGACATCACGGTCGAACCGGACTCGATTGATCTGAGCCCCTTTGGCCTGCGCGCCGCTGTGATCGACAATCGCAGCCGGGAGGTCTTTCCGCTGATCCTGCCCATGCCTGGCCTGCATAATCTCTCCAACGCGCTGGCGGCGATTGCGGCGGCGAGCGCGGCGGGCATTGATGTGCACAAGGCCGCTTACGCGCTGCGCTCGTTTGAGGGTCTTGCCCGGCGCTTCGATGTGGTGGGGGTGACCGCCAGCGACATTACCGTGATCGACGATTTCGGACACAATCCCGAGAAGTGCGCCGCAACCTTGCGCACGCTGAAAGCCACGCCGGGGCGCGTGATCGCGTTCTTCCAGCCGCACGGCTATGGCCCGCTCAAGCAGATGGGCACTGAACTGGCGCAGACCTTCGTTGCCGAGCTTGGCGAGAGTGATCAGGTGATCATGTGCGATCCGGTGTATTACGGCGGGACGGTTGATCGCAGCGAAGGCACCGAGCGGATCATCGGCCTTATTCAAGACAACGGCGCTGCCCGAGGCATCACCGCTGAGCACGTGCCTGAGCGCGCAGCCTGCGGCGCTCGCATCGTCGAACTGGCCAAGCCCGGCGATCGCATCGTCATCATGGGCGCGCGCGACGACACACTGAGCACCTTCGCGCAAGGGATATTCGAGCGGCTTTCATGAGGATGAGGCGGGCATGAGCCTTTACGCCCACGCCGCGCGGCACGCATGGTGGATGCTGGGCGCGCTGAGCGTGGCCATCTTGTTCGTGCTGGTGATCGACCAGTACATTGGCCACTCAAGCATCGCCTTTGCCATCGCGATCATCGGGCTGATCGCAGCCAACCGCAACATGCTGCGCTACAATTGCCCCCATTGCGGCAAAAACCTGTTCTTTCGCGGCATTTTCGTGGTGCCCTGGCCCAATCGCACCTGCGGCCGGTGCGGGCATGATCTGGACCGGTCGCGCGACTGACCTCGTCAAAAACGCGCATGGATCGGGCACGTTGCTCTTCATAGAGTGATCCGCGAGGAGAGCCCTTCACCATGACCACGCCCCTTCACCCCGCCGCTGAGCCGCGCGACTTCTCGCTCGATACACTTTTGCGTGCGAACGCTGCGATGTATGCCGGGCGCGAGGCAATGGTCGATGGGACCCAGCGCCTTTCATGGAGCGAGCTGGATGCGCGGGTTGAGGCGCTCGCGCATTGGCTGCTGAGCCAAGGCATCGCGCCGGGCGACCGTGTGGCGTTCCTGCTGACCGATGGGACGCCCTTCGTGACCATTCTGCTCGCCTGCGGGCGGATCGGCGCGATTGCGGTTCTGCTCAACTGGCGGCTCGCCCCCGGTGAGATCGCCTGGATCGCTGGCAATGCCGAGCCTGCGATAACCTTTGTCAGCCCGCGTTTTGAAAGCCTGCTGTCAGAAGCGGAGGCGGGCACAATCATCCAAGTTGATGAAACACACGCGGCGGCGGGGCAATTTGAATCCATTGTGAGCGCTCACAATCCTACACAGCCCCTTCCCGACCACGCGCCCGACCTCATCCCTGACCGCCCGCTTTACATGATGTACACCAGCGGCACGACCGGGCGGCCCAAGGGCTGCTTGCAAGCGGGCAGCGCGGTCGCCTCCAGCGCGATGGGCTTTTGCGTGCGGCGCGGCTTTACGCGCGAGGAACGGCTGCTTTCGGTCAATCCGCTGTTCCATGTCGTCGGCATGCAGCAAGTCGCCGCGATGCTGGCCTGCGGAGGCACCAGCGTCTTTGCCGCGCGCGATATGGACAGCGCCGCTATCCTTGACCTGCTCCATGCGGAGCGCTGCACGACGACCAGCGCTTTTCCCCAGATCAGCTTCCCATGGTTTGCGATGGAAGCGGTGCGCGATGGCGCGATGCCGCTCACCAATTACACTGGCGGCGCTGGGATGGGCAAACCGCAAATCTATGCCGGATTTGAGCAGGACTGGGATTGCCGCGTCATCGGCGGCTATGGCCAGACCGAAGTGTGCGGCTTTGCCACTTTCATCGACTATCCTGACATGCTGGAGGCCCCCCGCTCGATCGGCTGGCCGATGCCGCATGTGGCGATGACAGTGCTCGATCCGGACGGCAGGCAGGTGCCACCGGGCGAAGAAGGCGAGATTTGCCTGCGCGGCCCGTCCGTGATGCTCGGCTATTGGCGCAACCCGGAGGCAACGCAGGCGGCGCTCGGCCATGGCTGGCTGCGCACCGGCGACCTTGGCACCATGGATGAGCGCGGTCACGGCTATCTGCTGGGCCGCGCCAAGGAGCTCATCAAAACCGGCGGAGAGAATGTCTACCCGGCTGAAGTCGATGCGGTGTTCGCCGACATGCCCGAAGTCGCCGATGCCGGCTGCGCGGGCGTCCCGGACAAAAAATGGGGTGAAGCTGTGAAGGCATTCGTGGTGCTGAAACCGGGCGCGCAGCTCTCGCGCGCGCAGATCACCGCCCGTTTCAAAGCCCAAATCGCAGGCTACAAACGCCCCCGCTACATCGAGTTTGTGGAAAGCATCCCGCGCGACCCGCTCGGCAAAATGCTACGCCGGGAGCTTTCGGAAAGGCCAGTGAGCGAGGATCAGGCGGCGTGATGGGTCGTGATTTGTTTACGAGCGGTCTTTTGGGTGCGCTGAGAGAAGCGGACGGTCCGCTCACGACCCACAATCAGACATTGTTCATCTGTGATTATCCAGCGCGATGCTTCTGAGCATGAGACCTCAAGAGTTCGCTGAAGTCATCACGCCAACAACTTCGTATCGAATAGATTCATTTGGGCCATGGCATTTAATTGCCAATGTGTTAGTCTTCAGTTTAAACGTCAAGGAGACGAGCCTTACAAAGGCCGATTTTCACCACTGCAGCAGCGGTAATAGCTTTAGCGGCTGTCACCGCCTCGCCAGCTAATGCAAGGTTTTTACAGACTGATCCTGTTGGCTATGAAGACCAAATCAACCTTTATGCCTATGTTCATAACGACCCGATTAACAGTGTCGATCCGACAGGGAAAAAGTCGTGTCCTGAAGGGCAAACTTGCCCAGACATTCCTCAAGCTACCCCTGAAGTAAGAGACGCACAGATTGCTGCTCTGGAACAAACGTCATTGCGGAGAGGCGCCAATGAAAGCGCCGTGACCACATTTAGCGACAACGAAACAGGGGCGCTCGTTGAGGTGAGAACTGGCGCAGAGGCGGGTACTAATGCAACGTCGAAAGAAGTGAGTATCATCATCGGGCCACCTCCCGAAGGGGCATCTCTCTCATCGACTGGTCACTCACAGCCCAAAGACGTGCCCGCTTGCACTGGATGTAAGTCGAAAGACAAGGAGAACCGCCTGCCCTCCTCCTTTGATCTCACTCGAACATTGCGTGTAAGCAAAACGCCGCTTTTCGTCAGAGGCAGTGATGGCACAATTTCTGAAACATTCAGAGTCGATGGGATAGACATTATTCAAATTCACCGCCCCGGAAGAACCACGATCAAGCGCTTGCCAAGGGACTTGCGCAAAGGCGGGACAGTGCGCTTGGTGCAACCAAAATAAGGAGAATAACGGTGAAGACTTTCTATTCCCTGTTTGGCTTCACACCTTTGTTCGTCGTCGCGTGCGCCACGCCCAATCCATCAAACGTAGTTTCATTTGCCGACTTGCATGCTGATCCGAACCGCTACTATGAGAATAACGTATGCGCGACTGGGTATCTGCATTTTGATCGCAACTCGGCGGAACTAATTCCGACAGCAGATGGGGCACCTCAAGGTGCAAAAAAGGTTTCGCTGTTGGATTTCGATCGCTCTGGTTTTGTTGACAGAAGGACCGGAGATTATCGCCAAGGCACAGCAATAAAGGCTTGCGGGCTAGTCGATTTCGACCGCCGATGCTTCGCCAAAGTCAATCCCTTAACGTGCGTCCCGCAGTCAATTGCCATCAAGAATGCGACTGTCGAAAAGATAACTTCAGATAGCTAAGTGAGATATTGATCGACGCTTTTTCGCATGAAACAGGTCTTGGGAAGCAAATGAAAAACAAAACATTGCTTTATCTGATTGTTGGTATGTTTCTTGCTCCCGCAGCGTTCGTGCAGCCAGTATCCGCGAAATCTGCTACAGATACCGTCCGCGCCGTTCTCTCCGCAGCCGATATCGAGTTGAGCTACGAGCAGGCAAAGCTGACCTTCGACCGTATCATCGCACCAGAGCTGAACGAGGCGGCCGTAACGGCTAAAATCGACCAGCTAGCTAACGCCGCCCGAGAGATTGCAGCGGGCGGTAACGACATAGCCAAGCTACAAGCTGTGCAGCGTGTGATCTATCAATCGGGCGCATGGAATGGCGGCAGGCCATTCGTTTACGATCATGCTGACCCATACGGCGAAGACCTCAATAACAAGCTTTTGACAACCTATCTCGAAACGAGGCGCGGTAATTGTGTTTCAATGCCGATCTTGCAGCTCATTGTGGCCGAGAGGCTGGGGCTGAACGTCTCGCTATCAACTGCGCCGCTGCATGTGTTCATGCGCTATACCAACCCGACCAGTGGCCGCAGAATTGCGATTGAATCGACTAGCGGAGGCCATCCCACCCGAGAGAGCGAGTATTTCGAGAAGATGGGCGTGACGCAAGCTCAGGTTGATAGCGGTATCTATCTCGGCGTTTTGTCGAAGCGAGAGAGCATCGCAGTCATGGCAAGCACTGTGACCGAATGGCTTATGAGCCAAGGCCGCTATCGGGAGGCTATCGAGGTAGCTGACGTGCTGCTCGAACACTTTCCAAAGGACGTTCACTCAACGCTGATACGCGGCTCAGCGCATGGCGAATTGCTCCGGACTGAGTTCGTTGAGCGCTTTCCCAATCCGCAGTTGATCCCGCCCGCCTTGAGGCCGCGCTTTCAAATGCTCGCCAGCCAGAACGCCAGAGCCTTCCAGCAGGCGGAGGCGTGGGGCTGGACGCTACTTGCGCAATAGCGGCTCTGGGAACGTCCGCTTTCACCCCCAATTTTGGCCACTCGCCTATACAGAGCGTCTCCCGAAAGCGGACCATCACCCGGCGTACCCCTCCAGCGCCAAGCGCCCCGCCTCTTCACGCGCAAAGGCGCGCTTATACGCCTCTCGCCGCGTTAGTTGCGTGCGATAGTCCTTTAGGCTTTGCGGGACATGCTCGTCCAGCCCGACGGCCTCGGCGAGGATCAGCGCGTAGCCAACGCAGATGTCGGCCACGGTGAAGCGGTCGGCGCACAGATAATCGCGGGTGGCCAGGCGCTCTTCGATCTTGATCAGGCGCTTGGCGAACCATTTGGCGTAGGCGTGGCCCGCCTCTTCCAGCCCTTTGTCCTTCTCAAAGATCGCAAAGCGCATGAAGACCGTCTGCGGGAAGGTCAGCGTTGCATCGGCGTGGTAGGTGTAATCGAGATAAGCGGCGTAGTCGGCTTCTCCCGGCGCAATGGCCAGACCCGTGGGGCCCAGACCGGTGGGGCCGTCGCGCGTGGCGAAGTAATGCGCGATGGCGCAGCTTTCGGTCATCCGCGCTTCGCCGTCGATCAAAAGCGGCACCGTGCCGAGCGGGTTCTGCTCCATATATTCGGGCGCCATGAAGCGCGGCGGGAATGGCAGGACGCGAAGGTCCACATCGACCCCGGCTTCCTCTGCGGCCCAGGTTGCGCGAAGCCCGCGTGATCGGGCGCAGGTGTAGAGAATGGGTTTGGTCATGCGCGCACCTTTAATGCGCTTCGCCGTGCCCCACACCCAGCACTTTGTGCAGGACGAAGGCGATGACGGAGCCAAGGATCAAGCCAAACACGGCTTGCACCGCACTCAGGCTCACCCAGCCCAGCACGCCGCCCAAAGCGCCCGTCGCGCCCTTCACCGCATATTCCGCACCGTGGGCGATGTTATAAAGCAGATCGAAGCCCAGCTCATGCGTACCATGAACGATGATACCGCCGCCGACCCACAACATGGCGACCGTGCCGATGATCGTGAGTGCGGTGAGCAATTTGGGAACGGAAGCGACCACCGCGGCTCCAAGCTTTTGCACACCGGAGTTTGCGCTCTTGGTCATCGCAAGCCCGATATCGTCCAGCTTCACGATGATCGCGACCGCGCCGTAGACGACCACAGTCACCACCACCGCAACCAATGCGAGCGCAAGGCCGCGTTCCCACCAGGTCGGCAGGTCCAACTCGTTGAGGACAATCGCCATGATCTCCGCTGACAGGATCAGATCGGTGCGCACCGCGCCAGCAATGCGCTGTTTCTCGAATTCCTCGGGGTTTTCGATCACATCCTCGACCGTCTTGCCCTGCTTGGCGCTGCCGAGTTTCTCCATCACCTTTTCGGCGCCTTCATAGCACAGGAAAGCGCCGCCCAGCATAAGGATGAAGATGATGAGGCCCGGCAAAAATTCCGACAGCAGGATCGCGCCGGGCAGCAGGATGACCAGCTTGTTAAAGAGGCTCCCTCTGGTGATCGCCCAGATTATCGGCAGTTCGCGCGCGGGTGAAAGCCCGGTGACATAGCTCGGCGTGACAGCTGCATCGTCTATCACGACACCGGCGGTCTTGGTGCCCGCTTTTGAAGCTGCAACCGCGATATCATCCGCCGAGGCGGCTGCGGCGCGGGCGATAACGGCGACATCGTCCAGCAATGCGACGAGACCTGATGGCATATGTGTTTCCCTTGTTTTGTGCTCTCATAGCTAGGGATGATCTGCGTTCCAAAAGCAATGTTCGCTTGCATTGCGCGTCAAAGTGAGTAGGAGCCGCGCTTCTCTGCGGGGCGACGGCCCCGTGGGGAAACTTCAAAGAAAGCCGGAGGGGCCCCGTCATTCGGACGGATCAGCCAGCGATCGGCAGCAATATAAGGAACGCGAAGTATGGCTCTTTATGAGCACATCTTCCTCGCGCGCCAGGACCTCTCGCAGGCCCAGGTAGACGCGCTGGCGGCCACGGCGACCGAAATCGTCGAAGCAAACGAAGGCAAGGTCATCAAGACCGAGACATGGGGCCTTAAGTCCCTCGCCTACAAGATTGAGCGCAATCGCAAGGCGCACTTCGTAATGCTGAACATCGAAGCTCCGGGCAATGTGGTTTCCGAACTGGAGCGCCAGACCCGTATCAACGAAGACGTCATCCGCTACATGACCATCCGTGTCGAAGAGCACGAAGAAGGCCCCAGCGTGATGATGCGCAAGAATGAACGCGACCGTAAGCGTCGCTCTGACCGTGAGGAGCGCGACTGATGGCCCGCCCGTTTTTCCGCCGCCGCAAATCCTGCCCGTTCAGCGGCAAGGACGCCCCCAAGATCGATTATAAAGACGTGCGCCTGCTGCAGGGCTTCATGTCCGAGCGTGGCAAGATCGTGCCTTCGCGCATCACCGCCGTTTCTGCCAAGAAGCAGCGTGAGCTCGCCAAGGCGATCAAGCGCGCGCGTCACATCGGCCTGCTGCCGTACATCGTGAAGTAGGGGAGAAAAGACATGGATATCATCCTCCTAGAGCGCATTGAGAAGCTCGGCACGATTGGCGATGTTGTCACCGTAAAGGATGGCTACGCCCGCAACTTCCTGCTCCCGCAAAAGAAGGCCCTGCGCGCCAACGACGCCAACAAGGCTGTGTTCGAAGCCAACCGCGAGCGTCTCGAAAAAGAGAACGCTGAGAAGCGCGGCGAAGCTGAAAAGACCGGTGAAAAGGTCGAAGGCGCACAGGTCGTGCTGATCCGTGCCGCTTCGAACGCTGGCCAGCTGTATGGCTCGGTCAATGTGCGTGACATGGTCGCTGGCCTCGTCGAACAGGGCCACGATGTTGACAAGAAGCAGGTCATCATGGGCGCGCCGATCAAGACGATTGGCATGCACGATGTGACCGTTGCGCTGCACCCTGAGGTGCGCGTCACTGTCAAAGCCAATGTCGCGCGCTCTGATGACGAAGCTGAACTGCAATCGCAGGGCGTCGACGTGCTTGCGCAGATGTTTGAAGACGAGCAGCGCGAAATCGAAGAAGCCGCAGCTGACACACGGATCGACAATGCCGGGCTTGAGCCGGGCGAGATCCCCGCTGAACTGCTCGAAGAAAGCGCAGCACCTGAAGGTGACGAGGCTAGCGAAGCTGAAGGCTAACCGCCTCACCCTTCGAACGCCAAGATACAATCGGGGCGCGGGCAGTCATCGCACTGCCCGCGCCCTTTTTGTAAGAACCATCTTTGAAAATGTCGCAATTCCAGAGTAGCTCACACGATTATGACACCGATCCCCGAAATCCTCGCTCAGCTTCAAGAGCACTATTCGCAAGCCGTCACCTCGCTGCGCGATGATGTCATCGCATTTGGTACCAACGGTACCATCCCGCCGCAGCGCAAGCGCGAAGATGGCAGCTATGCCTATCCGCAACTGACGCTTCATTATTCCGGCGCGGGTGCATCAGGGGTGGATCTGTCGGATCGCAGCCGGGCATTCGGGCGGCTGGAGCAGACCGGGACTTACACCACCACCATCACGCGGCCCGATCTGTTTGCGCAATACCTGACCGAGCAGCTTGAACTGATCTCAGCCGAGTATGAGGTTGATGTGACCGTCACTCGCTCGCGCCAGGAAATTCCATTTCCCTATGTGCTCGATGGCGCTGCCGGAGCGGCCATGCAGGGGATCGCGCCGCAGGACATTGCACAGCATTTCCCCTCAACTGACCTCGCGCTGATTGGCGATGAATTGGCCGACGGCATCGAGTTTGACGAAAACTCAGACATGCCGCTTTCGCTGTTTGACGGGCTGCGCACTGATTACTCACTGGCGCGCCTCGCGCATTACACCGGCACAGCGGTCGGCGATTTTCAGGACTTCATCCTGTTCACCAACTATCACCGCTATGTCGATGAATTCGTTGACTGGGGCGCGCAGCAAGTGGGCTCTGAGGGCTACACCGCGCTGCGCGGTGCAGGCGGGCTCGACATCAGCGAGACGACTGAAAGTGCGCGCGATCAGCTGAACGACACCGCATGGCGGCGCCACCAGATGCCCGCATACCACCTGATGCGCGAGGACAAGCGCGGGATTACTCTGGTCAATATCGGCGTCGGCCCGTCGAATGCGAAGACGATCTGCGACCACTTGGCTGTGCTGCGCCCGCATGCATGGATGATGATCGGGCATTGCGGCGGCGTGCGCTCGACACAGAAGATCGGCGATTTCGTGCTCGCTCACGCCTATTTGCGCGATGACCACGTGCTCGATTCTGTGCTGCCGCCCGAAATCCCGATTCCGCCGATTGCAGAGGTTCAACTCGCACTCGCCGGAGCCGCCGAGCATGTCTCTGGCAAGCAGGGCGCAAACCTAAAAGAACGGATGCGCACTGGCACCGTGGTCACCACTGATGATCGCAATTGGGAGCTGCACTATGCGAGCTCTGCCAAGCGCTTTTCGCAAAGCCGCGCCATCGCGGTTGAGATGGAGAGCGCCACGATTGCGGCGCAAGGATATCGCTTCCGCGTGCCCTACGGCACGTTGCTATGCGTCTCGGACAAGCCGCTGCATGGCGAGATCAAGCTGCCCGGCCAGGCCAACAAGTTCTATGAAGAGGCGATTGCAGCGCATCTTCAGATTGGCCTCGAAGCCGTGGCCCGCCTGCGCGATGAAGGGGACCGGCTGCACAGCCGCAAGCTGCGCGCCTTTAACGAGCCGCCATTTCGTTAAGAGCATCGGCGTTTTCGGCGTTAGCGACCCCGTAGCAGGCCATGTAAATTCCCGTAGAATGCCCGCGAGTGGATTGAAACCACGCGTCACCTATTCCTGCGCGCATGGACATGTCTACGCTCCCAAGTCCGCCCGCCGCGATCAACAGCCTCGATCCCCGAAGGGCCGACGGCGAAGCACCCGACGCACCTGCGTCCAACGCCGGGCATTCCCGACTACCCGGATCAGTCAACCTGGAACGGCTGCGCAAGAACGGCCTCCGGTTCATCGCAATTGCAGGGTGGATTATGAGCGGGCTGACCGCAATCCTCGCCGTGGCAACCACACCAAAGGTTTGGTATGTCTTTGCCGCTGGTCTGCTTTTAAATGGATTGTTCAACGCGCTTCGGCTGAGACGCAGCAACGCGCTCACATTCGCACATCGCGTCTGGCTTGCCCTCGCGATATGCACTTTCCCGCCGTCTTTGGTGCTGTCCTTCCTTCTCGCGGAAAAAGAGATAAACGCATTAATCCCGCATTTGGTGACAGTGGTTGTGCTCATCGCCCTGCTTGATCGGCGCATTGTTTTGATTGGCAGCGCAGCCTGCGCGGTGAGTTTCCTTGTCTGCAAATTCCATGGCCGACTGGACGAGCTTTCAGGTTTCATGATGTGGATTGGCACATCAATGGAATTGGTTGGGCTTGCTTTTGTTACAGTGATTTCGGCAAGCATTTGCGCGCAGATCGGCCAATTGATCCAATCACTCGAAGCAGCACGTGCTCAGAGCGCGCAGCGCAATGCGATGTTGCAGGAACAAAGTCACGAATTGGATCAGGCGCTCCACCGGGTCGAGATCGAACGGCGCGAGCGCGAGGAACTCGAAACCAGTCAGCGCAATGCGCGTGAGGCTGAACTGGCACGCTTCGCGGATGATTTTGAAGCCTCCATCAGCGTCGTCACGCACTCCATCTCTGATTGCGCGCAACTGCTCGAAAGTACGACCAAAGCGCTCAACGCCATTGCGCATGACACTGGCCAAAGCGCGGCGGATGTCTCGCACGCGGCAGAAACCGCCAGCAACGCAGCGCGCACCGTGGCGCAAGGGGTGGCCGAACTCTCGGTCTCCATCGCTGGCGTTGCCGCCAATGTGAGCGAGCAACATGAACTGACCTCCAGCGCAACCAGACGCTCGCATGTGGGCGGTGAAGCGGTGGGCGAACTGTCCTCCCACTCCGACACAATTGGCGAGGCCACGCGCGCGATTGTTCGCATTGCAGAGCGCACCAATTTGCTGTCGCTCAACGCCGCGATCGAAGCCGCCAGTGCCGGCCCTGCAGGGCGCGGCTTTACAGTGGTCGCGCAGGAGGTGAAGAGTCTTGCCGCTCAGGCAAGCGAAGCGGCGACCGAGATTGATGCGTTCCTGAAAGGCGTGCGCTCAGGCACTGTCGAGGCAGAGCGCAGCTTTGAGGCCATTGACACTGTTATTTCAGAACTGGCCCATGCAGCAGACACAATCCGCTGGGACGTGGAAAATCAGCGCAAGTCAGCCGACGCGATTGAAAGCTATGCCCGCGACGCGGCGCAAGAGGTCGGCGACATGGCGATCCGCAGCAAATCGCTGGCTGAAACAGCGAGCGCCGCTGACAAACTATCCTCAGAGCTGGACCAGGCCGCAGCGGCCATGCTCTCCAATGTCCGCGATCTGCAGCAATCAACCGCGCAATTTATGGCGAACTTGCAAGCGCGCTGAGCGCCTGGCGCAAAGCCACAACATTGCGCCCGAACACCAGCATCTGCGCGCGTGCATTGGCATAGCTGATCCCGAAGGCGGCGTTGATATAGCTTTGGTGCAGAACCACCCCATCAGGCGTGCGATAGGCCTTGGCTGAGCTGTTTCGATCATTGAAGCTGTTCAGCACACCGTCCAGCTCGCTCAGATCACGCCCGCGCGTGTCAACGAAAGTGGCAACCATCACAAGGCCCACACAGCCGGTCTGCTCAGAGCAGGCCTGCGGTTGAACGGTAAATCTGAGCCCGCCTTGCGCGCTGACCCGGTAGACCGGTCGCCCATCAGGCCCGCCTTCGATCCGCCAGGTGGTCTGCCCGTCCAGCAGCAGGCGCGAAATGATCGCATCGTCAAACTGCGTGATCGCAGGCGCAGATTGCTGAGTGCCCGCTGGCGGCGCTTGCTGTGCGCTCAAAGGCGCGGCCAACGCGGCGTATATCGCGAACGCGGTACCAATCCATTCCAACCGTCTCACTGTGTGTCCTTCATCTTGGTCTGCATAGTCCTGGGTCTGCCGCGCAGGATAGCGAGCCCGTCCCCGCCCTCGCCCGTTTTCAACCGGCGCAGGATCGTGCCGCTCGCATAGTCGATCTCTGCCACGGTGTTGCTGGCCGTTTCCGCAACATAAATCCGCGAGCCGTCATCGGACCACAGGATCGTCACCTGAAAGCGCCGCTGCGCGCCCTCGCGGCCTGATACGCGGATTGTGCGCACCACGTCAGCTTTAGCCAAGTCAATAACGCTCAGGCTGCCAGCGGTAAGATTGGAGGTAATCGCGACATCGCCTTGCGGGCGCACGGCAAGTCGCAAGGGGAAGCCGCCCGTCTCCAGCGTTTCGCGAATTTCCATCGTGACCGGATCAAGCGCAAAGGCCTGATCGGAGCCACGTACAGAGACCCAAAGCGTCTCGCCATCCGGGGTCAGCGCGATGCCTTCAGGCTGCTCACCCACTGTAACAGAGAGCGGCTCCTCTCGGCCTCGCAGGTCAATCCGCGTTACAGTGCGTGAGCCCAGATCGGTGGTCCATGCCCAGCGCGTATCAGCATCGACAGCCAGCATGTGGCTGCCCTCTTGGCCGGTGCTGAATTCGGTTAATCGTGCAGCGCCGAACGGTTCGCTGATCCGAATGATCGACCGGTGCCCCTCCGTCGTTGCAAAGATATCGCCGTCGCGGTGCCAGATCAGGCCATGCGGGCGCGCGTTCTCTCCCAGATCAATGCTCGCGCGCTTTGTCAGCGTGTCGCTGGCGAAGATATCAACCCGCGTTCCTCCATAGCAGCCCAGCGCGACATGCTTCCCATCGGGCGAGAGCGCCAATTCATGCGGGTTCTCGCAAGCGGCCACTTCATGCGTCGTCCTGCCGCTTGAAAGGTCAATCCGGCTGACCGAATTGCCGCGCTTATTGGCCACAAACAGCACGCCGCTGCTGGCCGCTGCGCCATCAGCGGAAGCGCTGTCCCAGGCAGATTCGTGCAACCCATCATAGACCGGCTCGCTCGCGGCAACCGCCCGCTCACCGTCAAACGGCCCACGCCCGTAATCGAGCGCCTGACGCGCATAATTGCACCCGCCAAGACAGACACAGGCTGCAAGGGCAAGAGCGGCGGCTCGGATCACTCGCGCGCCTCGGTTTCGCTAATGGCTTCGTCTTCCTCGCCGTCCTCAACGGGCTTGACCGGAGACGGATTGGCGGCATCCGCCAGATCATCTGTGTCGCCTTTAAAGGCCACGCCCCAGAAGTCCTGCGCAACCGCAAGATAGCGCTTTACGCCCTCCAGAAACAATGGCGCGGCAATGCCTTCAGGCTGCGTCAGGATCCACCATTGCACCAGCGGGTTGCCCTGTTCGTTGCGCCAGACGGAGACATATTTGTTTTCGTAATTGGCACGCGCGATGGCAGCATCGGAAATCGGGGTCTCTCGGTCCCAGCGGGTGGAGAGCACAAGCGTTTCGCAGAAATCCGGGATCGCCTCATCGCAGTCAGCAAACAGGACCAGCGATTGCAGCCTTTGCGATTTGATCTTGATGTAGTGTTCCTGACCACCCTCACGCGGGATCAGCTCAATATCGTCATAGCCGCCCGCATTGAGCGCCTGCATGATCGTTTGCGGATCGGTCGCTTTAACAAGCAAGCTAGCAGGAACAGGCGCGCTGGCTAGCGCTGCCTCGCCTTTGGCATCCTGAGCGCTCACTGGCGCAGCGATCGCGAATGCAAGGGCCGAAGCTGCGTAGACCAAAGTAGCAGGGGACGATAA
Organism: Pseudomonadota bacterium; assembly: GCA_039815245.1. GTDB lineage: Bacteria > Pseudomonadota > Alphaproteobacteria > Sphingomonadales > Sphingomonadaceae > Erythrobacter. The sequence goes on from JBCBZR010000001.1 coordinate 653,804, forward strand.
GAATCCAAGGTTCATGGATGTGCCTTCGTGACGACGAGAGTCCACAGCATTGCGGTTTCGCGCCAATGTTCGCAAGGCGCGATGCCGGTATCGCTTGAAAAACATGCCGAAAATGCGCCTCAGCGGCACAGGAAATCGACGATGGCCTCGCCCAGCGCGGGCTTGGTGACGCTGTTGAGATGCGTGCCGGGCACTTCGATATATTCTGCATCGCTCAGCGCAGCGGCTAGGTCTTGTGCAGATCCGTTGTCCTGATCATCATTCCCGCACACCACCGCGCAGGGCATGGTGATGTTGACAAGCGTCGCGGTGTCGAACGGCTCCATCGCATCCAGCAGCAGGCGCGCCGCCACGCGGTCCACGCCTTGCGACTTCAGGAAAGTGCGCGCTGTGTAGAGCGGGCTGCCCGGCTTGATCGTGTCAAACTCGTCGATCACGCGCTTGAAATGCGCGGCACGGCGCTGCCAGTCAGAAAGGCCCTCCAACCCCATGCCGCAGGCGATCAGCCGTGCTGGGGTCAGCACGCCCTGCGCCACAGCATGAAGCGCAGTACGCGCGCCGAGCGAGAAGCCGACAAGGTCAAAGCCCCCCTCCTCCAGCCCGCAATGATCGATCAGCGCCGCTGCATCACGCACCAGCGTTGCGGGTGGAAAGCGGGCGGGGTCGCGCGGCGCTTCGCTGTCACCATGGACGCGAAAGTCGAGCATAATCGCTTCAAATCCGGCATCAGCCAAGCGCTGGTGATGGCCCCACTTGATCCAGTTCATATGCGCGCTGGAGAACAGCCCGTGCAGCAGCACCACCGGACGCCCTTCGCCCGCACGGTGCACGGCGAGGCGTGTGCGGTCGAAGCTCTCGAAGTGCGTGCTTGTCACTTGGACCATGCGAGCAATTCCATCCATTCCCCCTGGCTTTGTGGCTGATATTCCCAATGCGGCACATCTTCGGGCAGCACCACCCAATCCGGCTTGCTCGCAATCCAAATATGCGCGATCGGCTGCAAATCAGCAGCGTTGTCGAGCGTGCCACCCTTGATCGTAACCATGCCCGGGCGGTTCTCACCATCATGATAGAGCCGTGCCCCGCACGACGGACAAAAATGACAGTTTGTGAAGGATCCGCTGTCAGTCGGGCGTCGCCATGACCGGGTTTCCCCTTCAAAAGTAAGCGTCGCTGTAAAAACGGGAACCGATATCCCAAACGCGCTCGCCGATTGCTTTTGGCATTCGCGGCAATGGCAGGCATAGGCGACCAAGCGGTCAGCCGTGATCGAATACCGCACCGCACCGCATTGGCATCCGCCGATGAAACTCACCGCTTCACCATCCCCTTTTGCTCCATGCGCCATTGCGCCATTTCGACCCGGTCCTGCCCGAAGAACGGCTCACCATCGACAACCAGCGTGGGCACGCCCCAATGGCCTGCTTCTGCAAGCGCCTTGATGTTCGCGTCGATCTCGCCATCAAGCGCATCGGCATCGCTGGCAGCTTCAGCCTCCAGTTCGTCAAAATTAAGCCCGGCCCGGTCTGCTGCCTCGGCAAGGTGATCGCCCTCATGCCAGCCCTCGACACTGCCATCCCAGATGAGCGGGGCAACTTCAGCCGCGAAGGCAAGGCCCTTGCCCTGGCGAGACGCCGCCTGTCCGAGGCGCGAAATGCGATAGATGTAAGGCTGGTCCTTGGCGATTTCGCGGGTGGCAAGATCCTGCACAATCGGATCGGGGCGCGGCCAGCTGATCGGAATGCCGAGAAACTGTCCGGCGCGTATGCAGTCCATCACAATATAGCGCGGCGCAGCCGGGTTGCCGGTGAACAGGATATCCGGATCGCGCACCGCAATGGGCAACACGACGCGCAATACGATCTCGAGGTCGAACTCCTCAGCCATCGCCCGATACCGCCCCACGGCCAGATAGGAATAGGGCGAACGGAAGCTGAAAAAGAGATCGGCCTTGAGTGTCATGTGCGGCTCCAATCTATCGGAAAAAGCATTGCTTGCCTGAATACAGCGCGCTGACTTTGCCGTCCTCGCCAACAAGCCCGCCCATCTTGTCGCCCAAGGTAAACTCGGTGCCAAGCGTGCTGTTTTCGATCAGCTTAAAGCCATCGACCGCTTCAGCCTCAGCCAAGGCCGCGCCCAACTGAACATCGCCTGCGACCGAGATGCTGGGACTGGACCCGCGCTCGTCACGTTCAAATATCCATCCGACCAGATAGCCGCGTTCATAATTGACCATGAGGCCGCCGCGAAAGCGCGTCATTTCCAGCGCCCCGGCTCCGCATTCATCGTTGCTCGCGGTGGCAAACGGTTCGCCGATCACCCTGGTGAGCGCGCCATCGACTTCGTTTCGACCTGCAGCGAAGTAAAAGCGCTCCACGCCCGCAGCAAGGCCGTCTGTGCGCAATTGAACCTCGTCGGAGGCGTTATCCGGCGAACTGGCGCGCAGCGGCTCTTGTCCCGGAGGCGGAACCCCGCCGTCGCACGCTGCCAGCGCCAGCGCTGCCAAGGCAAAGAGTTTCTTGCGCATCGCTCTCACCCCTTCTTAAGGTGCCTGCGGCCCAGCAGCTCCGCGATCTGCACCGCGTTGAGCGCCGCGCCCTTGCGCAGATTGTCTGAGACGCACCACAGCGTGAGGCCGTTCTCGACCGTCGGATCCTCGCGCACGCGGCTGACATAGGTCGCACCATCGCCCGCGCTTTCGACCGGGGTGACGTATCCCTCGTCCTCACGCTTGTCGATCAGCATGATACCCGGCGCCTCGCGCAGAATTTCCTGCGCCGCTTCAGCTGTCAGCTCGTTCTCGAACTCGATATTCACCGCCTCGGAGTGGCCCACAAACACCGGCACGCGCACGCAGGTGGCGTTGAGCTTGATTTTGGGATCGAGGATTTTCTTGGTCTCGACCATCATCTTCCACTCTTCCTTGGTCGATCCATCATCAAGGAAGACATCGATATGAGGGATCACATTGAACGCGATCTGCTTGGTGAATACCGCCGGCTCCACCGGATCGCCGACAAAGATCGCGCGGCTCTGGTTGAACAGTTCATCCATGCCCGCTTTGCCTGCGCCAGATACGGACTGGTAGGTCGAGACGACCACCCGCTTGATCGTGGCAGCATCGTGCAGCGGCTTAAGCGCAACGACTAACTGCGCGGTCGAGCAATTGGGGTTGGCGATGATGTTGCGCTTTGAATAGCCATCAATCGCGTCGGGGTTCACTTCGGGCACGATCAGCGGCACGTCAGGCTCCATGCGGTAGAGCGAGGAATTGTCGATCACCACGCAGCCTGCCGCCGCTGCCTTGGGCGCGTACTCCTTGGCCGGGCCGCTGCCCGCCGCGAAAAGCGCGATGTCCCATCCGGCCCAATCAAAATGCTCAATGTTCTTGCATTTGAGCATTGTTCCGCTGTCGCCAAACTCAACTTCAGTGCCGTGCGAGCGACTGCTGGCGACCGCCGCGACTTCCTCAATCGGAAATTCGCGCTCCGCCAGAATCTGCATCATTTCGCGCCCGACATTCCCCGTCGCGCCGACAACGGCCACTCGATAACCCAATTTTCTATTCTCCAAGACTGCATTTCAGTTGCCCCAACCGCTGCCGCGCCTAGCGTGACTTGGCAAGCGATAACGGGAGTGGGTGGGCAGATGGATACGCAAAGCTGGCGGGACAAGGCGCAATACTTTGATTTCAGAGGGCACCGGATTGCATTCTGGCTCGGCGACAACGCAAGTGCGCGGCCGCTATTCTTGATCCATGGCTTCCCGACCTGCGCATGGGATTGGACGCCCGTTTGGGACCAATTGAGCCAGTCGCACCGCCTGATCGCGTGCGATATGCTGGGCTTTGGCCTGTCGGATAAGCCGCGCGGCGGGGTCCAAGGTTTAGGTTACACGATCCACGATCAGGCCGAGTTGCACGAACGACTGCGAACGTGGATGGGAATCAAGGAATTTGATGGTATTGTGCACGATTACGGAGTGTCGGTTGGCCAAGAATTGCTTGCCCGGCAGCAAAGTGGCGGCGGTGCGCCTGGCCTTGGTCAGATGATCTTCCTCAACGGCGGGATTTTCCCTGATCAGCACCGCGCCCGTCCGATCCAGAAGCTCGGCGTTTCACCGCTCGGTTTCCTCGTTGGCCTGCTGATGAACCGGAAGAGCTTTGGCAAAAGCTTCGCGGAAGTCTTCGGCCCCGATACGCAGCCGAGCGAGGCGGAGCTGGACGCGTTCTGGGAATTTATCGCCCACCACTCGGGCAACCGCATCACACACAAGCTGCTGCACTACATCGCCGACCGCATTACGCATAAGGCGCGCTGGGAGGCAGCCTTGCGCGGCTCAGAGGACCGCATCGGCTTGATCAACGGCGCGCTGGACCCGGTTTCAGGCCGCCACGCTTATGACAAATGGCGCGAAGTGGTGCCCGGCGCGCAGCACCACCTGATCGAGACCGTGGGCCATTACCCGCAAGTCGAAGCGCCAGACGAAGTCGCGCGCGTGGCACTGGAGTGGCTGGCGTCACCACACGTCAGCTAGATCACTCCGGCGGGGTTACGTCATGCGCGTCTAGGAAGCGGAAGATCGAATTCCACAGATGCGGCGAGATGTTCGGTCCGCTCACGCGGTGCGTGTAGCCAGGATAGAGCATCATCTCGAACGGCACATTGCCTTCCTGCAAGGTCGCAATCAGCTCTGACGAGTTTTCAAACACCACATTGTCATCCGCCATGCCATGGATCAGCAGCAGCGGATCGCTGATCTTGGCCGCATCGGGGATGGCGCTGGCTTTCTCATAGGCTTCGGGCACCACGCGCGGGTCGCCCATAAAACGCTCGGTATAGTGCGTGTCGTACAGCTCCCACTTGGTCACTGGCGCGCCTGAGATGCCCGCCGCATACAGGCCCGGATCGGCCTGCATCTGCTTGAGCGTCATATATCCGCCATAGGACCAGCCATACAGCGCGATCTTGTCACCATCGACATAGTCCAGCGTCTTGAGAAACTCCGCCCCGGTCTTCTGGTCGCGCACTTCGACATCGCCCATCGCGCGGTAGAGCGGCTGCTCGAAGTCGACGCCCCGGTTCGCCGTCCCACGCCCATCAAGCGCGAAATAGATATAGCCCTTTTCGACAATCGCTTGCGCGAGGGCCCCGCCCCAGCCCTTGTCGACGATCTGCGGACCCGGCCCGGCATAGTGGTAGTAGAACACCGGATATGACTTGCCCGGCTCCATCTCAGGCTTGAGCATCATGTAATGCAGATCGGTTGTGCCATCATCGGCTTTGATCGTGCCGAATTCGGGCATTTCATGGCTGAGCAGATAGGGCGTGTAAGGATGCCCTTTCTCAAGCGCATTTTCCTCAACCCAAGTGACCCGCACGCCGTTCTGCGAATTCGCGAGATAGCTTTGCGTGGGCTGATCGGGCGCAGAGCGCGACACCATCAGGATCTTGCCCGTTTTGTCTGACACGGCGCTGTTGGTGAAGTTTGGATCGGTCAGCCGCTTGGGCTCACCCTTGCCGTCAAGGCGCGCGGTGTAGACCTGCTGCGTGAGCACATTCTCGGTCCCCTGATAGATGAAGATCCCTGCGTCCTCATCCACGCCGATCAGTTTTGTCGCAGGCTCTGACAGAGCGGTGACATTAATCGAGGAGGAGAGCGCGGCAACCGATTTGCCGTCATCATCGGTAAGGGTTGAGGTCATGCGCATGTCCGTGAGGCCTTCAGGCAGATCGCCTGCGAACACGCGGTAGAAATTGCCCGTTCCATTGCGCTCGGACCACCATAGCAGCGAGCCATCTTTCAGAAATTTGTAATTGTCCGAAAGGTTGATCCAGTAATCATCGCGCGCGGCGTCCTCGCGAAACCAGAACTCGGTCTTGCCGGTCGCCGGGTCCACTTTAAGCATGTCGAGTACGGTCTGCTGGCGGTTCTGGCGCTGAACATAGATCGCGCTGCCGTCCGGTGCCCAATCGACGCGCGCGACATAGATGTCTTGCGGGTTTTCAGAATCGTAATAGGCCGGTGCCTGTGACTCGCTGAGATCAATTTTGACCTGATTGCCGCCATCCGGGTCTATCACGAACAGCTCGACTATCGCATTGTCGGTGCCCGCCGCGGGGTAGCGTTGCTCAAACACCTTGGTGCCCGTAGCGCCGATTGCCGCGCGGGTGACGATGCCGACCGGGCTTTCATCGGTGCGCTGGACCACGATGCGGTCATCCTTGGGGGACCACCAATAGCCGTCCATCCGGCCCATCTCTTCCTGCGCGACGAACTCCGCCTCACCCCAGCGGATCGTGTCAGCTTGCTTGGGCGTGATCGCGGCGGTCTCGCCTGCAACGGGGCCGACATAAAGCTGGCGATCGCGCACGAAGGAGACATACGCGCCCTTGGGCGAAAGCTTGGGGTTGAGCTCGCTTTCCTCGGTGTCGGTCAGCCGCGTGACGCTGCCATCAAGCTTGGCGAGGTACAGATCCCCATCCAGCGGGACGAGGACGCCTTCGCCATCGCTAGCCCATTGATACGCGATGATGCCCTTCAGACTGCCCACGCGCGCGCGCTCACGCTGCATTTTCTCGTCTTCGGACAATTCGCGGCCTGTGCCCAGCTTCTCGCTGTCGACCAGCATCCGCCACTCGCCCGTTGCGATTTCATAGCCCCACAGGTCATAACGCTGCGAATCCTCGGCCCGGTTGCGCAGCAGGGTAAGGAACTTGCCATCAGGCGAGAGCTTGGCCGCGCGCGGGGTTTGCCCGTTCAGCGAGGGCGAGGCAAAGACGCGCTCGAATGTGAGCTCAGGCGACGCTTTGCTCATATGGCTGTCTGCCAACGCGGGCGTGGCGAAGAGAGCAGCGGCAGCGGCGACAATCGGTATGCGCATATCAAGGAAGGCCCCTTTGGAATCGTGTGGCGCACGACATGGCGGCATTCGCGCAAAAAATCAAAAGTGGGCGGCCTGATGAGCCAGCGACCCGTTACGCGTATCGCAATGCCAAACAAAAAGGGCGGCCCGCCATGGACCGCCCTTTCGTGATTTCGCTGGTGGAGCGTCTTAGCTCTTGGGCGTGTTGTCCCGGCGTTCAGCGATGCGAGCGCGCTTACCGGTGCGGCCACGCAGGTAGTACAGCTTGGCCCGGCGCACGACACCGCGGCGAACCACGGTGATGCTGTCCACGATGGGCGAATAAAGCGGAAACACACGCTCCACGCCTTCACCAAAGCTCATTTTACGCACAGTGAAGTTGCTGTTGATGCTGCGGTTTGAGCGCGCAATCACAACGCCTTCAAAGTTCTGCACACGCTCACGCGTGCCTTCCGTAACCTTCACACCCACGCGCACAGTGTCGCCGGCCTGAAACTTGGGAATATCCTTGTTTGCCTTGCCGATTTCCTCGGCTTCGATCTGCTGGATCAGGTTCACTGGTCCGGTTCCTTATCAATTCGCCGCGCGCCAGAGGCAGACTGAACCCGAGCGCCCGTATGACGCTCCCAAAGGTCCGGCCTGCGTAACCGAGTGTCTTGCTCGCTCCTTGCCTTGCGCCAAGCAGCGATCTTCGCATGATCCCCCGACCGCAGCACTTCGGGGATCGTGCGCCCTTCCCATTCTTGAGGTCGGGTATATTGCGGGTATTCCAAAAGGCCGTCTTCAAACGACTCTTCAGCCCCACTAGAAGGCGCGCCCATTACGCCGGGAAGCAGCCGAATGCAAGCATCGAGTATTGCCATGGCTGCGGGTTCACCGCCTGAAAGGACGATATCGGCAAGGGAGACTTGCTCGATTTGCGGGCGCGCGTCGAAAAAGCGTTCGTCAAACCCCTCAAACCGTCCGCAAATCAGAGTGACACCGGGGCCAGACGCGATCTGACGAATGCGCGCCTGCGTGATGGGTTTCCCGCGCGGCGTCATGGCGAGGACCGGGCTATGCGGTGGAAGCCCCTCCCGCTTGCGGGAGGGGTTGGGGTGGGCCTGTTCCGGCGCGAGTTCGATTTCTAGCCCACCCCCAGCCCCTCCCGCCAGCGGGAGGGGAGCAATGGAGTCCAAAGCCCGCGCCAGCACATCGGCCATAAGCACCATCCCCGCTCCGCCCCCTGCAGGCGTGTTGTCCACGGTGCGGTGCTTATCGTTGGCAAAGTCGCGGATTTGAACGGGGTTACAAGACCAGTCCCCCCGCTCCAGCGCCCGCCCTGCGAGGGATTGCCCGAGCGGCCCGGGGAACATTTCCGGGTAGAGCGTAAGGATGGTGGCGGTGAAGGTCATTTGCGCCGAAAGAAGCCCCAGACCGCTTTCCAGAATTTTGCTTCAAGCACCATCAGCTTTGCGATCCATTGCGGAAGCGCGAAGTCGCGTTCGAGCGCGCGCGCATCCGCACCCTGGCGATAGATCGCATCGAGCACCTTCCACAAAACCCACGCTTCGAACGCGATGATGAAGACTGCCATCACATTTCGGAGGCTCGACAGTTGCGCGATGATGAATTGGTTGCTTTGCGGCACGATAAAACTGGCGGCAAACAGACCAATCCCGGCAATGCCGGTCGCGCGCAGAACGCGAGCTTTGGGGCTAAGATCGCTGGAGAAAGCGCTGAGATATACAAGCGGCATGAAGATGCACAGATCAAACAACGCGACCCATTCGCTGCGGGGATACGCAGTCCAGTCAAGCGTGGCCGCAAAGCCCCATTCGATTGCCACAGCGATCGGGAGTACAAGCAGGTAGAACCACTTCTCGCGCGGCTTGGTCAGTTTGAGTTCCATTGCACTGCGTCCTTTTCGCTAAAATCGACAGTTCAGTTCAAATGCCGCTTTGCCAACAAAGGCGCGCCCGACATGCGATTGGCTGAGTGTCCCGGCTAGGCTTCGGGATTAAGCGTAAGATGGCGGCGGCAGGGATCATTGGAACAACTGCTCCGGCGGCAGCACAAGCCGTCTAGCAAAAAGCCAACTCACCAACCACGATACGATGAGTGTAGGTAGCCAGAAAATACCAAAATAGATGAAAGGATTAACATCATCATTCAGACCTTCGCTAACGTTGTAGTAAGTGCCCGGCCCAACAGTCAGAACTGACGCGATCAGACTTGCGACAAGCGCGCGGGCAAATACTGGAAACCGAGGCACTATCAGGAAGACGATCAGGATAAATCCTATCGAGACCAATGGCGCTATCGAGTAACTGACTAGCGCATAGATCAGTTCTGCCATTTCACCCCATCCTTCCCCCGCCTATCCACGCTAAGCTCAAACACATCAGGCCGCGAATAGTGGCCGTCTGTGTCGAGGCTCGCCAGTCCTCCGCCAATCTCGGACAAATCCAGTTCGGCGTGCAATATCTCTTCGCCCTCGCCCGCTTGTGCGATTACGCGCGCATCAGGGGCGATGATCATCGAGCCGCCTCGGTTAAGCGCTTCGCCCTCAATCGCGTTGAGCAGCGCCAGCGCTTCCGGGTCGCCGCCCACGCGCTCCAGCCCGTCGAACAGCTCGTCGCGGTGTTGCACCAGCCCCGCCGCGAGCACAAAACACCGGCCCTCCATCGCATAATGCCTTGAGGCCAGCGCGTATTCCTCGCGCACTGTGGGCCAAGCCGCCACATGCACCGCCTCACCCAGATTGTGCATCGCCGCGCGCGCGAGGGGCATCCAGTGTTCCCAACAGATGAGGTTGCCCGCCCTGCCCCACTCGGCGCTGTGCACACCCAAAGTCGAGCCGTCGCCGCGCATCCAGATCAGGCGCTCGCCATGCGTAGGGACCAGCTTGCGGTGGTCGAGCGGCGGCTGGCCGGGACGAAACAGCAACTGGTTGTTGTAGAGGCTAGAGCGCAGCCGCTCATGCGCGCCGATGCTCACACACGCGCCGCTCTCATCGCACAGTTCCTGCAAGGGCAGCAGGCGTTCGTCACCCGGCACAATCGCCTGATCCAGCATGATCGCATGCAGCGCCTTGGTCCCCGGATGGTCCCACAAAGCCGCGCCGGGCGCTTCGTCCAGCCACAGCGGATAGCCACCCAGAAACGTCTCCCCAAAGGCCACAAACTGCGCGCCGCCTTCGATGGCCTCACGCGCCAGGCGGGTTGCCTTTTCAATCCCTGCGCCAAAATCGAGCGGGATCGGAGCGGCCTGACAAATCGCGACGTTGAGCGTTGTGTTCTCTCGGATCATACACGCTGCCTACGCCGCAAGCTCAGCCCCCGCAACCGCCGCATCCGCCTCCGCAACCGCCGCCGCCATCGCCGTCACCGCCAGAACCCGCATCGCCGCTGCCCGCCTGCTTCATCGCGTGCAAATGGCTCAAAGGCGTGCCCGCCAGCACTCCGGTGCCAAACAGCCCGACCGCCAGAGCGGTCTCATGCCCTTGCGGTGCGCGTTTGAGGCGCGAGGATCGCTTGACCCAGTTTGTCAGCACCTGATTGCCCGCGCGGGTGCGCTGGCCCACCGTGCCCCAGCGCAACGCGGCAAACAGGATCGTCACAACCATCATCGCGATCAGGTAGCCGGTCGGCTCGCCCACGGCCGAACCAGCCTGCTGACGATAGATACCAAGCACGAGCAGCAAGGCGAAGGGCGCAATCGCGAAGAGCCGCAGTTGGAGCCACTCGCTCTTGTCCATCAGCAGCCCGCGCCGCGCGAGATCAGCGGCAATGGCTGCGGCGTGGTCGCTGATCGTGCGCGCCGCATCACTCAACGAAAACGCGCCCACTTTGCGCAGGATCGCAGCGCCTGCCTGCCCGGTGTCCGCCGAAGTCCGCGCGACCGTAATGCGCGCCTTGCCAGAGGGTTGAAGCGCGTTCTGCACCATCAGGTCGGTCAGGATCACGAGAGTATGCCGCGGCGCGCCGCCTGCCAGCACTGCCAGCTCTTCGGGATCGTCAATTTCGCGCAGCCGGCCTTCCGGTCGCAGGAACGCGGGCAGCCACAGCCCGAGCGCCGCAGAGGTGGCGAGCATGATCGCGTAGAAGGTAAGGAAATCAGGGCCAGTGTAAGTCGCGAAAATCTGCATCACACATATCCTCCCAACAGCCATCCGCCGAGCGCCGCCAGCACCATCGCCGCAAGCAGCAGCGCCCCTGCTGGCGGCCATGCCATGATCATAGCATCAGCGGGGTTAACGCGCACATGTTTCGGGTCGATCAGAAAACGGCGGCGGGCATCAGGCCAGATGTCAGGCGGAGGCGGCTCGCCAAAGGTATCTTCATAGGCTTTCAAAGTGTCTGCGTATTGCGCGTAGAACCGGGTGCGGTCCGGCAGGGTCCCGTCCGTGGGGCCGTGGTGCAAATCGCTTTGCAAGACCTGCGGGCAGAACACATGCCAATAATCGCGGCTGTAGGTGAGGTGCAGGTGCCAGGCCTGATCAACCGCATCGCTGGGAGTGACTTCCCGGCCGGCGGTGCAAGCGAGATAGCAGAAGCGCTTGTATTCGAGCAGCACGCGCGCGGCGTGCTCAGCGCTCCAGCGGTTCTCGCGCGCCAGCCTGTCGGTAAAGGTCAACGCAGCCTTGGGCGGCCCGATCTCATGCGCTTCGATTCGCTGCCAGAGGGGATCGCCTGATGCCGTCACACCTTCAGGTTTCAGCGAAAGCGCTCGCGATGACAAGCCTGTGCGCGTCCCACTCGATCACGGCCTGCGGGCTCATCGGGACCATAAAGGTAACCATGCCCTTGGCCGGCGGCGGATCGCGCTTGATTTCAAGGATGTCCGTCGCGCCGTAATTCTCCACCGCGATAACATGCCCCACCGCTTGGCCCGCATCGAGTACGACCGGCAAGCCGATCAGGTCTGCGTGGTAGTATTCGCCCTGTTCGAGCGGAGGGAGCGCTTCGCGCGGGACACTGAGCGCAGTTCCGCGCAGGCGTTCGGCCTCGGTCCGGTTGGTGGCCTCGGCAAAGCGGGCAATCGCCCCGCCCTTGTTGTCCGAACGCACTTTTTTGAGCGTCAACGTGCCACCTGGTGAATTGACGTTAAAGCTGGTGTGCCGGGAGAGCGCTTCCACGCCCTCTCCGAATAATTTGAGGCGCACTTCGCCCGTCAGCCCATGCGCACCAGTGATCGCGGCGAGCTCGATGGATTTGTGGTCTTCAGACATCGCTAAATCCCCGCTCGCGCTGAGCGTTTAGAAGCACGAGCGGGAAACGGCATTGCTGGCTTAGCCTTCAGCCTTTTCTTCGGTGCTTTCTTCAGCAGCGGTTTCTTCGGCCGGTGCTTCTTCAGCCGGCGCCGCTTCTTCAGCAGGAGCCTCTTCTGCGGGCGCCTCGGCTGCGGCCTTTGCTTCTTCCTCAGCGGCCTTCTTGGCTTCTTCGGCTTCCTTCAGCTTTTCAGCCTTTTCTTCGGCGCGTTCTTTGGCCTTTTCGCCAGGCTCAGCCTTGTTCGGGTTGTTGCGCGCGGCGCGCTCTTGGATGCCAGCAGCGTCAAGGAAGCGCAGGACACGGTCGCTCGGCTGCGCGCCAACGCCCAGCCAATAACGCACGCGGTCTTCGATGAGCTTGATGCGGGCAGGATCGTCCTTGGCGAGCAGCGGGTTGTAGGTGCCGATCTGCTCCAGATACTTGCCGTCGCGCGGGCTACGGCTGTCGGCTGCTACGATGCGATAATACGGACGCTTTTTGGCGCCGCCGCGGGAGAGACGAAGTGCAATTGCCATGGGTTGAGTTACCTTTCGATTTATCTGTGTTAACTGGTTGAACTGAAATTATTTCTTGGGTCCGGGGCCGCCCAGGCCGGGGAGACCGGGAGGCAGACCACCGCCCTTGCCGCCACCCATTCCGCCGCCGGGACCGCCGAGGCCGGGCAAACCGCCCGCACCGCCGCCCATTCCAGGCGGCATGCCAGGCATGCCTCCACCCCCGAACATGGCGGCGAGCTGCTTGAGCCCGCCCATCTTCTTGATCTGCTTCATCGCACGCGCCATTTCCTGGTGCATTTTCAGAAGCTTGTTAACGGTTTGAACCGTGGTTCCGCTGCCCGCGGCCACGCGCTTCTTGCGCTTGGCGTTCATCAGATTGGGATTGGCGCGTTCCTTGGCCGTCATCGATCCGATGATCGCATCCATATGGACCAGCACCTTGTCGTCCATGTCAGAGGCGGCCATCGCGGCCTTGGCTTTCTTCAGGCCCGGCATCATGCCCGCGAGCATGCCCAACCCGCCCATATTCTGCATCTGCTTCAATTGCATACGCAGATCGTTGAGGTCGAACTTGCCCTTCTCAAAATTGCGGGCGAGCTGCTCGGCTTCCTCTTCCTTGATCGTGGCCGCCGCTTTTTCGACGAGGCTGACAACGTCGCCCATACCAAGGATGCGGTCCGCGACGGAGCCGGGGCGGAAGGGTTCTATCGCGTCGAGCTTTTCGCCGGTGCCCGCGAACTTGATCGGCTTGCCAGTGACCGCGCGCATCGAAAGCGCTGCGCCGCCGCGCGCATCGCCGTCCATGCGGGTCAGCACCACGCCGGTGAGCGGCACTTCATTTGTGAAGCTTTGCGCGACGTTCACTGCGTCTTGCCCGGTCAGCGAATCGACCACCAGCAGCACCTCGGTCGGTGCCGAGACGCCAGAGACCGCCTTCATCTCCGCCATCAGCGCTTCATCGACATGGAGGCGGCCTGCGGTGTCGAGCAGCAGCACATCAAAATTCTGGAGCCGCGCGGATTCCATCGCGCGCCGGGCGATGTCGACCGGCTGCTGACCAGCGACAATCGGCAAAGTGGCCACATCAACCTGCTCGCCCAGCACCTTGAGCTGTTCCTGCGCAGCGGGGCGATTGACGTCGAGCGAGGCCATCATGGCCTTCTTCCCGTGCTTTTCACGGATCAGCTTGCCGAGCTTGGCCGTCGTGGTCGTCTTACCCGAACCTTGCAAGCCGACCATCATCACCACAACCGGCGGCTTGGCCTCAAGGTTCAGCCCTTCGCCAGCGTGCGCCTGCTGCACATCGTCCGGATCACCGCCGAGCATCGCGACCAGTTCGTCATGGACGATCTTGACCACTTGCTGGCCCGGCGTGACCGATTTGAGAACTTCTGAGCCGACGGCCTTTTCAGTGACGCTGTCGATAAAGCGCCGCGCCACGGGCAGCGCGACATCGGCCTCGAGCAGCGCGACACGCACTTCGCGCATGGCGTCGCGCACGTCCTGCTCTTTGAGCGCGCCGCGACCCTTGAGCCGGTCGAAGACGCCGCCCAGGCGGTCAGACAGATTGTCAAACATCGTCTTCAAACTCCTCTCAAGCGCGCAGTGCCCGATAAACGCGAAAAACGCCGGCGGACGAAACCTCGTCGGCCAGCGTTGCGGATTGCCCTTTGGATAACCCGACTGATGTGTCTTGATGGTGGAGCCTAGCGGGATCGAACCGCTGACCTCAACACTGCCAGTGTTGCGCTCTCCCAGCTGAGCTAAGGCCCCCCGATAAAATCGGTATCCATCAATTCTGACCCCCTAGAAGATAAAGCTTAAGGCTCTCTCTCGCAAGGGAGCGCGCCGCTTAAAGGCGACATGCGCGTAAATCAAGTGCGATTTGCTCAATGCGAGCGATCGCAGATCAAGTCCGGGATTACGTTCCGCCCTAAACGGTCGCCCTGCGACCGCAAGGGCGACCGCCCGCCCGCAGCGGGCGCAGCTATGCTGCGCGTCTAGCGAGGACGCTCGCCCGAATGGGCGAGCGCACAATCAAGAGTCATCATCGCCATCGTCGTCGCCCTTGGCTTTGGCAACGCCCAGATCATCATCACCGCCAAGGTCCACATCGTTATCGGGCGAATCGTCAGCGTCATCGATGTTCTCGATGTCCTTGAGCTCATCATCATCATCGCCGCTCAGATCTGCATCAGGCTCGGCGTCTTTCTTTTTCTCCGGATCGTCGATGGGGATCGGCTGCTTGGACTTGAGCACCGGCTCCGGCGTCCAGGTGTTGCCGCATTCGATGCAGGTCACCGGGTCTTCTTTGCCGAGATCGTAAAAGCGGGTTCCGCAATTGGGGCAGGTACGCTTGGTACCCCATTCAGGCTTGGGCATTGATATTCCTTGGCTGTGCCAGCCTCGCGAGGGGCGAGAGGCATTTCATGGTCATAAGTCTTGGGACGAGGCCGCCCTGAGTTCAAGAGCGGACCTGCAAAGCGCGGCGCGCCTTGCCAGAGTGCCGGGGCGCTGTCAAAGCGCGAGCCATATGTCAGCGACCCTATTCCGCCCATCTGGCCCTTTAAAGGGACGCCTGCGCGTCCCCGGTGACAAGTCAATCAGCCACCGCGCGCTGATGTTTGCAGGGCTTGCCGTGGGGGAGAGCCGGATCACCGGCTTGCTTGAAGGCGAAGACGTGCTCGCAACCGCCGCCGCCATGCGCCAGCTCGGCGCGCAGCTGGAGCGCGGCGAGGACGGCATGTGGGTGGTGCACGGCGCGGGCGTGGGCAGCTTGCTAGAACCCGGACAAGCGCTCGACATGGGCAATTCGGGCACGTCCACCCGGCTGCTGATGGGCTTGCTTGCCAGCCACGCCATCACCGCGACCTTCACCGGCGATGCGAGCCTTTCAGGCCGCCCGATGAACCGCGTGATCGAACCTTTAGCGCAAATGGGCGCGAGCTTTGAGGCATCGCCGGGCGGAACTCTGCCACTGATGCTGCTCGGGGCAGCGCCGCCTGTGCCGATCGCCTACCGCCTGCCGGTCGCGAGCGCGCAGGTGAAAAGCGCGGTTCTGCTGGCTGGCCTCAACACGCCGGGCGTCACCAGCGTGATCGAGCCGACTGCCACGCGCGATCACACCGAGCGAATGCTCAAAGGCTTCGGCGTCGATCTGGATATCACGCAAGACACAGATGGCGCGCGCGTCATCAGCGTTCAGGGCGAGGCTGATTTGTCGCCGTGCGATGTCATTGTGCCGGGCGACCCATCTTCCGCCGCCTTTTTCATCACCGCCGCATTGATCGTTCCGGGCAGCGACCTGATCGTTGAGAATGTCGGGCTCAATCCGACCCGTGCAGGCCTGATCGAAGTGCTGCGGGCGATGGGCGGCGCGATTGAGCAGTTGGACCGGCGCGAGGTTGGCGGAGAGCCGGTGGCCGATCTGCGGGTCAAAGCCTCAGCGCTGACTGGCGTGGACGTTGACCCTGCCCTTGCGCCTTCGATGATAGATGAGTTTCCGGTCCTGTTTGTCGCCGCCGCGCTGGCTGAAGGGATCACGCGGACAAGTGGCTTGCACGAATTGCGCGTCAAAGAAAGCGACCGGCTCGCCGCGATGGCGGCAGCGCTGACGCTTGCCGGGGCACGGGTGGAGGAACAGGCGGACGGCCTCACCATCCATGGCAGCGGCGGCGAAGTGCTGGCAGGGACGCCGCAAGGCGCGCAAATCACAACGCATCTCGATCACCGCATCGCGATGAGCATGGCGGTGGCAGGCCTTGCAAGCCGCGACGGCGTGCAGATCGACGACACGGCACCGATAGCCACCAGCTTTCCCGATTTTGAGAGCCTCCTGCTCCATGCGACGCGCGCTGAGAGCTCCATCTGAGCCAACGCGACAACGCTTGGGCGCACAAGGCCAACTGGTGCGTGACAAAGCAGCGGCAATTTCTTGCAATGACACGCTGCGTCCGGAAAGATGAAGCGGAAGTTCGCAAACGGACCAGACTAAGGGGCAGGACTGCTGTGACACTAAAAACGAAGTTTGCCGCTTTGAGTGTGCTTATAGCCAGTCCGGTGGTGGCTCAGGACTTGCCTGAACTCGTGCCCGAAAAACCAACCGCACGGCTGCCTGATGAAATGCGTCAGGACCTGCCCCAAGAACTGCCTGAGCAGCTGCCTGAGGACCTGCCTGAGAAGCTATCGGAAGAGCTTCTGGAACAGCCTGCACCCGCCGCCCAGACGCAGCCTGCTTTGCCAAGCACACCCGCTGACTTCAGCAAGCCCGATCTGGAAATGATGGTGCCGGTGGAAGGCGGGAAAGTCTGGGTCCGCGTCAATGGCGACATTGCTGCAGGCGGCGCGCCGGTCGTTTTTATCCATGGCGGGCCCGGCGGCACGCATACCGGATTTGCCCGGATGCTGAGCCTTGCCGACAGCCGCGCGGTCATCCTTTACGATCAGCTGGGCAGCGGCAAATCTGAGCGCCCGGACAATCCCGCCAACTGGCGACCAGAGCGCTTTGTGGCTGAGCTGGAAGCAATCCGCACCGCGTTGGGCGTGGATCGCTGGCATGTCGTGGGCCACAGCTGGGGCGCCGCTGTGGCGCTGGAATACAGCACGGCCTTCCCTCAGCACACCACCTCCACAGTGCTGGGCGGCACATACATCTCCACCGCGCGGTGGATCGCAGACACCAATCAACTGATTACAAATCTGCCTCAGGAAACGCAGGACACGATCCGATCATGCGAAAGCGAGACGCCGCCCGAAGAAAGCCTGTGCGACAAAGCTGAAGAGGCTTTTTACAGCGAATATGTTGGCCGTGCTGATGCGCCGCCCAAAAGTGATGCGGCGCGCGCTTATGAGGCAGCCTATCGCGGTCAAGGGTTCAATCCGGTGATCTACAACGCCATGTGGGGTCCCAGCGAGTTCACCGCGCGCGGCTCGCTTATCAATTATGACGCGACCGGGTTGCTGGCCGAGCTGGACGGTGCGCGCACGCTGTTTCTGGTGGGCCAATATGATGAGGCGCGGATCGACACAGTGCAGGACTATGTCCAGCAAACCCCCGGCGCAGAATTGGGCGTTGTGCCCGGTGGCAGCCACGCCTTCCCGCTTGAGCGCCCTGACGTGACCGAAGCGATTATCCGCAGCTGGCTTGCGCGCAAGGATCAGCCTCGGCCTGAACCTTCCGCAGCTCCTGAGCCCGCGGCAGCAGCGCAGCCAGAGCCAGAGCCAGAGCCTGTGCGAGCGCCGCCGCAAGTGCCACAGCCAGTGCAAGAAGCCGCACCCGTCACTGAGACGCCCCCCGCCAAAACAGAGCCCGCTTCCGAGCCCAAGAAGCCCGCCCAGCGTAAGTTGCGCAGACGCTCCGACAGCAAAGAGACAAATCCATGATCATCGCCGTTGATGGCCCCACCGCTTCGGGCAAAGGCACAATCGCCAAACGGCTCGCCGCGCATTTCGGCGTCGGGCACTTGGACACAGGCCTGCTCTACCGCGCGGTCGGCCGCCAAGTCGCTTTGAATGCTGGCGATCCCGACAATGAGGCCGACGCTTTGGAAGCGTGCGCTTTCAACGACGATCTGCTCGAAGATGACGTGCTGCGATCAGAAGATGTCGGCGGGTTGGCAAGCCGTGTCTCGATCCACCCTGCCGTGCGCGAAGCGCTGTTTCAGCGCCAACGCGCTTTCGCCACGCAACCGGGCGGCGCGGTGCTGGACGGTCGCGACATTGGCACAATCATTGCGCCCGATGCCAATGTAAAACTGTTCATCACCGCCAGCGTTCAGGAGCGCGCGCGGCGGCGATGGCTGGAGATGACAGGCCGCGAGATCGAGATTCCGCTGGTCGAGATCGAGAAGGATATCGTCGCCCGCGATGCCCGCGATATCAACCGCGCCGATGCCCCGCTCAAAGCCGCGCCGGAAGCCTTGGTGATCGATACGACCAGCTTTGACCGCGAACAGGCATTCTCCGCGGTGCTGGAGGCAGTCGAAACGGCTCTTGCGCGCGAGTAAGTCCGCCCCAGATGGGGCAATTCACGGCTGAGATGGGCCGCTTTGATCTCGTTTTGCCGTTCGTTCGGGGCCAGCGTGCGACTCGGAAACCGCTTGCTTTTCCACAAGGCGTGGCGTAGGCGCGCGCCCGTTCGAGACATCGATGGATGGATCAAACCTTCACAACGGCATCCGGCCTTGTGGAGCGATACGGCCTCTTGCCCGCAAGGCCAGCGCAATGGTGCGTCAGGCGGCGGTTTAAGACCCCGGATGAACCGGTGGCCGGTAGCAAAACGAAACACAGGAACTGCCCCACTTATGGCAACCTCACCTATGCCCCAGGAAATGCCAACGCGCGACGATTTCGAAGCGCTTCTTAATGAACAGCTCGGCGGTGCAGGCGAAGACGGCTTTGAAGGCCGCGTCGTCAAAGGCACCGTAACAGCAATCGAAGGCGGCAAAGCCGTCATCGACGTAGGCCTAAAGAGCGAAGGCCGCATCAACCTTGCAGAATTTGCCCGCGGCGAAGACGATCACGGCCTCACCGTTGGTGACGAAGTCGAAGTCTATGTCGACCGCGTTGAAAACGCTGATGGCGAAGCCATGCTCAGCCGCGACCGCGCCCGCCGCGAAGCCGCCTGGGACAAGCTCGAAAACGAATTTGGCGAAGGCAAGCGCGTTGAAGGTCGCATCTTTGGCCGCGTCAAGGGTGGCTTCACTGTCGATCTTGACGGCGCCGTTGCGTTCCTTCCCGGCAGCCAGGTTGACATCCGCCCGGTGCGCGATGTGACCCCACTGATGGAAGTGCCGCAGCCCTTCCAGATCCTCAAAATGGATCGCCGCCGCGGCAACATCGTCGTCTCACGCCGCGCCGTGCTGGAAGAAACGCGCGCCGAACAGCGCAGCGAATTGATCAACGATCTGGTCGAGGGTCAGGTGATCGAAGGCGTGGTCAAGAACATCACCGATTACGGTGCGTTCGTTGATCTGGGCGGCATTGATGGCCTGCTCCACGTCACCGATATGAGCTACAAGCGGGTCAACCACCCCAGCGAAATCATCGAAATCGGTCAGACTGTCACAGTTCAGATCGTGCGCATCAACGCCGAAACGCAGCGCATTTCGCTCGGTATGAAGCAGCTTGAAAGCGATCCGTGGGATGGCGTCGCCGCCAAGTATCCGATGGGCGCGAAGCTTTCCGGCACCGTCACCAACATCACTGAATATGGTGCCTTTGTTGAGCTTGAGCCGGGTATTGAAGGCCTTGTCCACGTATCTGAAATGAGCTGGACCAAGAAGAACGTGCATCCCGGCAAGATCGTCAGCACCTCGCAGGAAGTCGATGTACTGGTGCTGGAAGTGGATAGCGAAAAGCGCCGCATCTCGCTCGGCCTCAAGCAGGCTCAGCGCAATCCTTGGGACGAGTTCGCCGAGAAGCACCCGGTGGGCGCCGAAGTCGAAGGCGAAGTCAAGAACGCCACCGAATTCGGCCTGTTCGTCGGCCTCGATGGCGATGTCGATGGCATGGTCCACATGTCCGACATCGCGTGGGGCATTTCGGGCGAAGACGCGCTGGCGCTGCACCGCAAGGGTGAAATGGTCAAAGCCGTCGTGCTCGACGTCGACGTCGAGAAAGAGCGCATCAGCCTCGGCATGAAGCAGCTTGAAAAGGGTGCACCGACGGAAGCTGGCGCAGCCGCAGCCAGCTCGCTTCGCAAGAACCAGACCGTCACGGTCACTGTGCTTGAAGTGCGCGATGGCGGGCTCGAAGTGCAGGTTGGCGACGATGGCGCCACCGGCTTCATCAAGCGCTCGGACCTCGGCCGCGACCGCGACGAGCAGCGCCCCGACCGCTTCCAGGTCGGCGCGAAGGTCGATGCGATGGTCATCGGGTTCGACCGCTCGAAGAAGCCGAACTTCTCGATCAAGGCACGCCAGATCTCGGAAGAGAAAGAAGCTGTCGCACAATTCGGTTCATCCGACAGCGGCGCATCTTTGGGCGACATCCTGGGCGAAGCGCTCAAAGGCAAGGAAGACTGATTGTAGGGGTTCGCCCATCCGGGCGAACCTCCTCGCTAGACGTCCTCTGGCGAAGTCTCGCCTGCGGGCACGCTGCGGGCGGCCGGTCGGCCTTGCGACACTCAAGGTGTCGAAAGAACTAGAAAAGGCCCGTCTGCAACGATGCAGGCGGGCCTTTTCTATGGGCGCAAGTCGGCGTACACTGTACACTATGCTGCATGTTCACCAATTCCCTTGCCTGACCGACAATTACGGCTTTCTGCTGCACAATTCGGTGACGGGCGAAACCGCCGCGATCGATACGCCTGATGCCGCCGAATACCTCAAACAGGCCGAGGCCAAAGGCTGGACGATCACACATATCTGGAACACGCATTGGCACCCCGATCACGCGGGCGGAAACAAAGCGATTATCGAGGCAACCGGCGCGCGGGTGCTTGCGCCCAAAGAGGTGCAGAGGCTCTCCCCAATTGACCGCGTGGTCGAGCATGGGGACGTTGTGAACCTTGGCGAACACCGCGCTGATGTGATTGATGTCTCAGGCCACACCAACGGCCACATCGCCTTCCACATTGTCGAGGAAGGCATCGCCTTTGTTGGGGACGCTGTCTTCGCGCTTGGCTGCGGCCGCATGTTTGAAGGCGAGCCTGAGCAATTCTGGAACAGCCTTGATCGTATCCGCCGCCTGCCCAGCGCCACCACGCTGTATTGCGCGCATGAATACACGCAGGCCAACGCTCGCTTTGCGATCCATGCTGACCCGGACAATACAGCGCTGCAGGAATACGTCGCGGAAATCGATGCTAAGCGTACTAAGGGCGAATGGACGGTCCCCACAGTCCTTAGCCGGGAGCTAGCCACCAACCCCTTCCTGCGCGCCGACGATCCCGCACTTCAAGCCAAGTGGGGTGGCAGCGTTCCGCATGAGACTTTTGCAGCCTTGAGAGCGGGCAAAGACAATTTCTGAGCCGCCCATGCAGGCGTTAAGGATCGAACGGCTGTCGGACGATCTCTCCGGCGTCGCCTTGACAGACCTGCCCCGCCCATCCCGCGCGCCGGGCGAGGTGTTGGTCCGCGTCCACACCGCCTCGCTCAATTATCCGGACCTGTTGATGACGCGCGGGGCCTATCAGTTCAAACCCGAGGTGCCCTTCACCAGCGGGCTCGAATGCGCAGGCGAAGTGCTGGAGGCTGATCCGGCGAGCGGATTTGTGGCCGGTGACATGGTGATCGGCGGCAACAAGACCGGCGCTTTTGCAGAATATGCCAGCCTGCCCGCGCGCGGCCTGTCTCCGCTTCCCGCCAGCATGAGCCCCGCTCAAGGGGCCGCCATGGGAGCCGCCTATACGACCGCTTACACCGGGCTTGTCGAGCTGTGCGCGCTCAAACCGGGCCAATGGGTGCTGGTTCATGGGGCGAGCGGCGGGGTGGGGCTCGCAGCATGCGATCTCGCCAAAGCTTTGGGTGCGCGGGTGATCGCGGCCACCGGTGTCGAGGAAAAGCGCGAGCGCATCGCTGCGCTGACGGGCGCGGATGCCGTCCTCCTTTCCGAAGGGCGCTTCCGCGACGAAGTCAAGCAGATCACCGGCGGCGCGCTGTGCGAGATTGTGTTCGACCCCGTCGGCGGCGACGTGTTCGACGAATCGACCCGCTGCGTCGCATTTGCGGGCAAGCTGATGGTCGTAGGCTTCACCAGCGGCCGGATCGCAGACATTGCGACCAACATTCCGCTGATTAAAGGCTTTTCAATTGTGGGCCTGCGCGCGGGTGAGTATGCGCGTCGCCTGCCTGAGCGCGGGGCCGCGATCAATGCCGCGATCCGCCAACTTGCTGAGGATGGACGGATCACGCCTGCCATTGATCGCACGCTGCCCCTGTCACGCTGGCGTGAAGGATTCGAGGCGATGGATCGCCGCGAACTTGTGGGCAAAGTTGTGTTCGAGCTGGGAGCCTAGCTCCCAACTCAGCGCGTCACAGCGAAGAGATTACCTCGTCCGCCAGCTTGCTGTCAGCGGCGCTGGTGTGCTTGTCAGCGATCAGCTTGCGCGATGCAGTCGCCGCAGCCTGCGCTGCCTTTGTGCGCACTTCATTCAGCGCTTCACGCTCTGCCGCTGCGATCTTGTCTTCCGCCATGCGCTGGCGGCGGGCAACCATGGCTTCGCTGTCTGCTTCGGCTTTGGCGAGGATCGCGTCGGCTTCCTTGCGCGCGCCATCCATCATCGCCTCGGCGTCTTGCTCTGCACCGGCAATCTTGGCGGCGTATTCGTCGCGCAGAGCCTCTGCCTCGGCCCGCAGGCTCTTGGCTTCGTCCAATTGCTCACGGATCGCCTCAATCTTGGCGTCGAGCCCGCGCACCAACATGCCCGGAACTTTCTTCCAGATCATGACGCCGATCAGCACGGCCATCGCGAACGCGACCCAGCCATAATCGTCAAGGCCCAGCGCGCCATAGCCATCGCCCGCGCCCAGCATACTCAGGATTGCTGCATTAAGCATTGGGCCATCAAGCATGGGTCAGGGCCTCCTTCACCGCAGCCTGCGCTTCGGCTTCATCAATGTCCGCACCAGCAAGCCGCGCAACGATATCGCGCGTTGCATCAGCGGCGACATGCTCAATCTCTGCCATCGCGCTGGTGCGTGCTGCGTCGATCTCACCTTCAGCCTCGGCAAGTTTGGCATCAAGCCGGCCTTGCGCTTCGGCCATCTTGGCTTCCGTGCTCGCAGCAGCCTTGGACTTGGCTTCGGCAATCAGAGATTGCGCTGCGGCTCGGTTTTCGTTCTCACGCACGCGCCACGCCTCTTCCTGCGCGTCCGCGGCATCGCGGGCACCCCGAGCGGCGGCAAGGTCATCAGCGATCTGCTTATCGCGCAGGTCGATAGTGCCCATAACCTTTGGGACCATGCTGCGGCCAATCAGGAAATAGGTAATGCCGAAAAACACCAGCAGCCAGAACAACTGGCTGGAGAAGGTTGCGGCGATTTGATCAATCTGAGGCATCAGGCACCTGCAATCGTGAGCATCGTAATCTGGCGGGGCGCGCCTTTGATGGCGAGCCCCGCACCAGTCTTATCGCGGGTTTAAGCGACGAAAACGAGGATCACGGCCACGAGGAAGGCCAGAAGGCCGAGAAGTTCGGCGGCGGCAAAGCCGATGAACAGACGGCCCTGCTGGCTGTCAGCAGCACCCGGATTGCGCAGCGCGCCTTCGAGGAACTTGGCGAAGACATTGCCCACGCCCAGAGCTGCAAGGCCTGCACCGATTGCGGCGAGACCGGCACCGATCATCTTGGCGGCTTCCATATCCATTGTAATACTCCTTGGGAAAAATCGTTGTTTGTGAGTGGATTAGTGAAGATTTTCAGCGTCGTTGATATACAGCGACGACAGCAGGGCAAAAACATAGGCCTGAATGCCTGCAACAAGAATTTCGAGCGCGCTGATCGCGATCATCAGGATCAGCGCTGCCGGGCCGATGGTCGCACCAAAAACCGCTCCGGCGTTGACGCTATCGATCACGAAAGTCGCGAGGATCTTTAGCAGGACGTGGCCCGCCATCATCGCCACGAACAAACGCAGGGCGAGGCTGATCGGGCGGATCAGGAAGGAAAACAGCTCAATCACGAACAGCAGCGGCACCATAGGTGCAGGCGTGCCGTGCGGGATGAACAGGCCGAAAAATCCGAAGCCATGCTTCCAGAAACCCACCAACAGCACGATTAAAAAGCTCATCAGCGCCAGAACGCCGGTGATGGTAAAGTGGCTGGTGAAAGTGAATGGATGCAGGCCGATCAGCCCGATCGGCAGCAGGCCGAGCAAATTGCCGAACAGGATGAACATGAACAGGCTGAAGATATAGGGCACATATTTGCGCCCTTCCTTGCCGATATTGGCAGCCAGCATATCATCGATAAAGCCGGTCATCGTCTCGACCGCCATTTGCCAGCGACCGGGCACCAGCTCGCGCTTCATGCCGCCCGCCACAAACGCCCACAGCAGGACGACGGTGATCGCCATCCACAGCGCGGAATTGGTAAATGCGATGTTGAACCCGCCGCCAAGTTCCCAATTCGCGCCGAAAATCGGCTCGATGGTGAACTGCTTCATCGGATCGACCTTGCCTTGTTCGGCTGCCACTTCGTCGGTCCTTCGTTTATCCCTGCCGCGGTTCTGACCCGCCGCTTTACTGAAACGCGCCCCATCTCAGCGCAATTACGGGGCCGAGGATCAATCCTCACCTTCGCTATCGCTGTCGGGACGCGCGCTTGCGTTGACAATAATGTTCCTGAAAGCAACGCCTATCCCAAGGAACAGGCACGCCAACAGACCCCAAGGTGTGGTGCCAGCCAGCCAGTCTATGGCCCAACCAACCGCCAAACCGCCGAGAATCCCGCCCAGAAGGTCAGCCAGAACGCGGTTGCCGCTTGCGTAATTCGCATCGACACCTTGCACTTGGCTCCGATTGCGCTCCTCTTCACGCTCGTGTGCAGCCTTTAGCCGCTCCTCGAGCGCGTCGATCCGCGCATCCTCAGCGATGGGTTCCCGTGCGGGCTTTTCTTCACTCACGCCTGAATTCCCCTGTTCGCGGTGTGCATCAGACAGCATCAGACATGGGCAAAGAGTTGCCCGCCAAGGGCGCGGCCCACTTAGAAGGGGGTCATACTCAAGTCAACATGGTCCATGCCGATGATGACAAGGCATGTGGATGATGCGCTGGTTCGCTTATGCGTCTTCGACGGCAGGACAGCGCGGATCACGCTCCGGCGCGGTCTCGTCGCGCGTTTTCCATTCGCCCTCGGGGGTCTGGTATTTCTCACCCGGAACGGTGCGCACGATCGCCTGACACCCTGCACTGATGCCATAGGCCTCAGGGGTAGCTTTCTGCTCTTGCGCCTTGCGAATATACACAGTCTTGCGCTTGATGTTGATGTCATCGACCAGCCGCTGGAGCTCCGGCGTCGCTTCCCCAACTATGCCGAGATAGCCATCCGGCTTCTCACCCACCGTGCCATTTGCGCGTGCAGCGGCGTAAGCGGGATCGCGCTGCGCCAAAGCGGGCGCGGCCAGCACTGCCCCGAGACTTGCAATTGCTGCACCAGCCAGTGCGATATTGCGCATGCTCATAATTTCATTCCCTCTCATTCGTTTCACAATCGCAGTCCCGCATTTGGGGCAGATCTTCGGATCAGAAGATGTCTGCATTCTCATCGATTGTGTTGCCCGCATCTTCCGCGAGCCTGTAAATCACTTCCTGCCGGATGTTGATATTGAGCTCGATCACAATCGGCTCATCGGGCGCGGCGATCTGAATACAGCCGCTCAGCCCCGCGCTTACCAACACCGCTCCTGCGATCATGCCGCATCGCCGCAAACCACCGCCGAACCGTGTTCGGAACAAGGGAACAGTGGCACTTGGCACGATCAGATTGGTTTTTGTCATGGCATGGCCTCGCTTTCTGGAGGTTGAACGGAGGTATCGGAAGGACGCAGCGCCTCGGGCGAAGGAGCGGGGTCGGGAGCGGGTGGAGGCGCGGGTTGAGGGGTAAGCGGCGGCGGCATGGTCAACCGCTGACCATCGGTGCCCAGAATGCCGCGATCCACAGGGTCCGGCAGCGATTCCGCATCAAAGAACGTGCGCACCATTGTCGCGAGCTCGTAAAAATTCTCCGAGCGCACATTCACATTGAACCGGATTGGCAGTTTGGCGAGGCGGCGCGTGATGAAATTGCGGTCCGCACCCGCGCCTTGCCGCACACCATCAATCTGGAACCTGGTGAGGATTTCCCCGGTCAGCTCTCCGCCCAGCTGAACCGACATTTGTGAGTAATCCAGGCTGCGCAGCGATTGGAAGGCGTAATTGCTGATCGCGCCGAGGTCTTCGTATGTAAGCTCACCGACATAGGAGACATTGCCGCCGGGCGCGCGGCTAATCAGCAGCCCCCCCGCGATCCGCCCATTGCCCACTGCATCGAAGATGACCGGCACCGTCCCGTCAAACGTGCCGGTCGCAGAGAGGTTTGTGAGCTCCATCTGCGCCACGAATTTCGCAGCATCCAGCCCAACAATCTCCAGCACATAGACCTGCTCTTTATCGGTGCCGTACTGAATATCGGTTGGCCGCATGATCAGCTCGCCGCCCATAAATGGCCAACGCGCAGCCTCAATCTTGAGCCGTGTCCCTTCAATAAGGGTGAGCCGGACTTCCCCATCCAAGACCTCAATCCCCGGATTAACCGAGGCGATTTCGATCAATTGGTCTGGCGCCGTCGAGAGACTGAGCAGATCGGTAAAACGCACCGTGCCCTTCAAACCGCGCACCGGGCCAAAGGCCGCGGCAAGATCGAGGCCTTGTGTGCCAAATACGCCGCTACTGGTGATATCCTCAGCCGTCCAGCTGACCCGCCCTTCACCGCTGACAGTGCCTTTGGTGGACGCGATCACGCCGAAAGTCAGGTAGGTCAGATCATCGAGTTCCAGCGCCTCGCCAAAGGTTACGCCGGGCACGTCAAGGCTCGCGCTGCCTTCGGCGGTGCCCAGATCATGGGTCACCGCGACATCAGTGATAAGCGTGCCGCTGCCCGGATGGCGCAAAGCGGCGTTCGCTTCGATGACATTGCCGAGCAAGCTCAGCGTTGCCCCTTGCGCTGTGAGCGGTTCAAAGCGGGCTTGCGTATACTGTGTCCCTGCGATCCGGTCAGACACGCGCAGATAGGCCTCTGAGACGTTTAGGCGGTCGCCTTCGAAAGACCACTTGCCTGCCAATTGATCGAAATCGAGCGGGACAGCCGCGATCGCAGCTCTGGCCTGTTCAAAGGTGCCGCCGATGGTCTCATCAACCGCGCCGCTCACCCGCGCCGCGCTAAGCGTGACAGCGCTGTCATCTTTTCCGATTTGAGCGGTGAGGTTCTCCAGCGCAAAAGGACCGGGATACTGAAAGACACCGCTTTGAGCGGTGAGAGCCATCGGCGTTTCACCAAGCGCCCCGGCAAGCGCGATATTGCTGGTTTGCGCAGCGAGAGCGAGCGTCTCGCCATAACGCAGCATCGGCTTTCCATCTACCGGGCACAACCGGGTCGAGCGGCCATCCAGCGTCAGGTCATAATAGGTGAGCGAGGCAAACCGCACCGTCTCGCACCGCGATGCGATGGCGACAGCACCGCCGGGAGCCCACGCGCCGTTGATCGGAATTTCGAGCCCGGTGACGCTTCCGCCTGGTATCGCTCCGCTGGCCTCCACCCTGCCATCAAAGCGCAAGACGCCGCGCTCATCCTGGCGCACTTCCATGCGCGGCACAGCCAATCGACTGGCGTCGGCACGGTATTCAGCCATCGTCATCCGCAAGCCAAGCGCCCCGCCGCTCACCTGCTCCATGCGCCCGTTGATCTGCGGCAGTCCTTCGCCTGCGGTCGCAAAATTGCCCTGCAAGCGCATGGTCCCCGCGCTGTCGCTCACCAAAGAGGCGCGCGAGACAGCCAGCAGCGTATCGCCAGAGCCTGCGCGAAAGCGGGCCAGCGGGATCGTGATCGATTGCCCTTGCGGAGAGGATCGCGCGTTGACTTGAGCGGTGATCACCCCGCCTCTGGCCGCGCTCGCAAGATTGCGCTGAAGCTTGGCGATAAGCGGCTCCAGCATTGTCTGCGCCGTCGAGGAGCGCATATCGGTGAGCGCGCTGGTCGCGGTTGTAGCGAAGTCAGCGCCCTCGCCCGTCAAATCAGCTTTCCAGTCGAAGGTCTCCAACGCGGCATCGCTGCGCAGCGACCCATCAGCGCGCACCATAGCGAGCGCCCCGGCCTGCGTTTCAACCGCGGCAAGCGACAGATCATGGACAACGCGCAAGCCGTCCGGCCCGAATGTGACCCGCGCCTCGCCATCGAGGTCTGAAACCGCAGCGCCGCCATACATCAGCGATTGGCCTGCAAAGTCGATATCAGCTTCCACGCCTGCGAAGTCGGCATCGCTGCGCAATGTCGTGCCGAAATCCGCCCGTGCCAGCGTCACGCCTGCACATGTCACGTCGCGAACACGCAGCGGCCCCTCAAAACGCGGCGCACCCGCCTCCATCGCCACGGTGCCGTATAACGTGGCGGTGTCCGCGCGGCAGTTCTCCACACCCAGCCCCGGCGCAGTGGCGGCAAGCGTCCCTGTGAACCCATCAGTGAGCAGCCCCGCCCCGTTCAGCGCCAGGCCAATCGTCCCATATTCCGTTTCGATCTGCGCGCCGCCATCGACGATCGCGATATCGAGTGCCGGAATACCGGCAGGCTCCTCGCTTTCGGCGAACAGGACGGGATCAAGCGCACCAAAGCTCAACACGCCCTCTCGATAAGTGCCAAACAGCCGCGGGCGCTCAATCCGGATCGGCCCGATTTCGGGCGCTCCCCAATTGTAGATGACGCCCACCACAACCTGCTGAGCAGTGAAATCAGGCGCGGCAGGATCACCGATCACCAGATTTTCGAGCACCTGCTCCTGCGCACCGATGGAGCCGATATCGTAGCTTGCCTTAAGCCCTTGATCTTCCAGCGCCTGATCAATCAGGTTTCCGGCAATCCGCTCGCGCGAAAGCCATGTGATCAACGCAGCCAGCGCCGCCAATGCGAGCAGGCCCAGCACAATCCACACAAGCGCAGTGCGAATGGGCCTGCGCCGCGCGCCCGGTTCGGCCGGGGGAATCTCGGTTTGGTCAGCGCGGGCCATGACAGGGCAACACTTGCGCGCATCGCTGGCCAAAGGCAATGAATGGCGAGCCAAAGACAGTTGAAGGGTATCGCATTACAGTGAGCGGCGGGGACAGCTTTGATTTCGGCGAGGACGCGCCGCCGGGTAAGCTTGCCCAGCAGCGCAATGCTGGCGATGCGGGCAGCATTGCGGGCAAGGGCCATCGCGAACGGCTGCGCCAGCGCCTGCTGAAAGGTGGGCCCGAAGCGCTCGCGGATTACGAAGTGCTCGAATTCCTGCTGTTTGCGAGCAATCCACGCGGCGATACCAAGCCGCTCGCCAAGACGCTGATCGCGCAATTCGGCTCACTGGCAGGCGTGCTGAACGCAGAGCCCGCCGCGCTCAAGCAGGTCAAGGGCATGGGCGAAACCGGCGCGGCGGCGCTCAAGATTGTCGCCATCGCAGCGCGGCGCATGGCGCGCGGAGAGGTGCTGGAGAAACCCGTGCTTTCAAGCTGGCAGGCGCTGATCGACTATCTTGCAATCGACATGGCGCATCTGACGGTGGAGCGGGTGCGCGTGCTTTATCTCGACACCAAGAACCGCCTGATCGACGATCACCATGTGGGCGACGGCTCGATTGACGAGGCCGCGATCCACCCGCGCGAAGTGATCCGCCGCGCGCTCGATGTGGGCGCAAGCGCGCTGATCCTTGTCCACAATCACCCCAGCGGCAATCCCGAGCCCAGCCGCGCGGACATTCAGATCACGCAGCGGATTGCGGAGGCCGGGCATTACATGGGCGTGGTGGTCCATGACCACGTGATCGTCGGGCGCGAGGGGCATGTGAGCCTTCGCTCCAAAGGTCTAATCTGACAGTGCCGAGCAAACCGGGCCGAGCAAACCGGGCCAAGCAAACTGGGCCAAGCAAACCGGGCCAAGCAAACTGGGCCAAGCAAATTGGGCCAGTTACACGCGGCCAGTGATCAGCCGAATGCCGGAATGCCGCGCAAAAAAGCTCCAGCCCCAATTGACGATCACAGTCACGCGGTTGCGCGCTCCGGTGAGAAATCCGACATGAACAAGGCCCCACAACCACCATGCGCTCGCGCCCGACAGTTTAAGGCGCCCGAAGTCCGCCACCGCTGACTTTCGCCCAATCGTCGCAAGGCTGCCTTGGTGTTGATAGACGAACGGGCCGGGGCATGCGCGCCCAAGCAATTCCGCCTCCACCAGCCGCGCAACATAGGCTCCGGCCTGCTTGGCCGCAGGCGCAAGCCCCGGCACCGCTTCCCCGGCCCAGCCCTTGCTCAAGGCGGTGTCGCCGATGGCATGGATATGCTTGATCTGCTCTCCGTCTGATCCGATCACACGCAGGCGATCATTGACTTCGACGCGCCCGGCGCTGTCCGCCTGCGCACCCAGCCAACGCGCCGCCGGAGATGCCGCGACACCGGCAGCCCACAACACCGTGTTGGTGGCGATCTGGGTATCAGTGCCGATCACCACGCTCTCGCCCGTGATCTGCGTCACCCGCTCACCGGTTCGGATGTCCACGCCCAGCCGCTCAAGCGACGCGCGCGCTTCACCTGAGAGGCTTTCAGGAAAAGCGGGCAGAATGCGCGGACCAGACTGGACAAGGATTACCCGCGCGGCCGCCGGATCAATGGTGCGAAATTCGCGCTCAACATTCAGCTTGGCGAGCTCGGCAATCGCGCCGGCAAGCTCCACGCCGGTTGGCCCCGCGCCCACGATCACGAAAGTGAGCAAGCGCTCAATCTCAGCAGGATCATCGCTCGCCTCAGCTTTCTCGAAGGCATCAAGGATCGTCCCGCGCACCGCCACCGCGTCCTCCACGGTCTTCAGCCCCGGCGCATGCGCGCCCCATTCGTCGCGCCCGAAATAGGAGTGCTGCGCGCCGGTCGCGATGATGAGCTTGTCGTAGGGCAGGTTCTGCTCCGCGCCATAATGCACTGTGCGCGCGGCGGCATCGATCCCGCTTACCTCCCCCTTGAGCACGCGCACATTGCCATCCTCACGAAATAGCGAGCGGATCGGTGCGGCAATGTCAGCCGGGTTCAAGGTGGCGGTCGCGATTTGGTAAAGCAGCGGCTGGAACAGATGATAATTGCGCTTGTCGATCAGAGTGATGCGCACCGGCAATCGCTTAAGCCGTGCGACCGCGGCCAGTCCGCCAAACCCTGCACCGATTACGACGATGTGCGGCCAGTGGTCCGGAATGTCCTGATAGTCGCGATCGAACAGGATGTTCGCCTCCAGCCAAGCCAGAATTGCGCGGTCGGCTGACAGCGCGCCCGCGCCCTTGGCCTCATACAGCGCGAGGAACAGGAACGGGAAGAAGGTCACATCGGGATGCTGGCCGGTGATCACGAACGCCGCGATCAGGAAAAACAGCGCATAGGAAACAATTACCGCGCCAAAGCCGGTGAGGAAAAACACCGCCGCGATGATGCACAGCCAGGCCGGAAAGCCGGAAAAAACCATCGCAGGCAGCCACGCCTGAACCATCACCGGAGGCTCAAACAGGCCGGCCTTGAACAGCAGCGTCACACCCAGCCACACCCGCAGCAGCGCCATCACGACCGGCGCGATGCGCTCACGCAGGAACTCAGCCATCTCGATCATCGGCTTGGCCAGCGGCAGCGCACTGGTCTTGAAACCCAATGCCAAAGCACGATCAACCGACAGCGCGCCCGGCCCGTGCGCGACATACCAGATCAGAATTGCGCTCACGATCAGATTGGTCGTGGTCGGGATATAGACCGCCTGGCTCACCAGCGTCAGCACCGCCATGGCAAGCGCAGCGGGCCGCGTGAAGAATCCGGCGATCAACAGGATAGGCCCCACTAGCTCAATCGTCAGGCCCGTGACGGCGGCGCAGTGCGCGCTCATCCAACTGACCGGATATTCGTTGGCGGCGAGGTAGAGCGCGGTGTCGAAATCCGCCGCCTTCACCAGACCAGATCGCAAAAACCACATGCCAAGGAAGAACCGCGTCACGAGATCGGTGATGGGGAAAAAGGTCTTGGTCCCCTCCAGATACCATTTCACCCAGCGCCGCACCGTCACACGCAGGAATGGCGGATATCTCTCTTCCTGAAGCCCGCGCGCGGGCACGCCAGCGCCCAGCGCTGAAACAGCGCGTGTCATACCTGATTGTCCTCCTGGCCCGTGATACGCGGGGGACAGCGGAACGGTTACATATGGCCAGACGGTTGTGCGGACTTCAAACGGCTACGGCAAAGCGCGACCTTTTCACAGTGGCGATTTCGCCTGGTGAGAGTTGCGGCGGGTTGAGATTGATGCTCGCCGTGGGCGTGCTCATCAGGTTATTGGCGCCGGTCTTATGCCGTAATCCGAGAACATGGCCCACCTCATGAGCCAGGGTCCATGGCGATCCCACCGCTGATACGATACAAGCACCCCTGTCGCTTGGATGCGACGCACAACCGGCCAGACGGCTTCCTGTTTCTGTCTGCACTTCATCGACCCAAAAACACAGAATATGGTTGGCCGGAACGCGCTGAACTTCGCCGATTCCGAACATCGCATCCTGCTGATTGGTCATCGCCTGATTCATTGTGCACGAGCCGACGTGACATTACTGAGGCTGACGGATTGATTCACCGTGGAAGTGTGGGGCGGCATACACTGCCCACTCTCGAAACTCATGCAAATGCCATACTGCCCAAAGGTCGCTTGAGCATTGCGGATGGCTGTGAATTCGGAGACCCTCGGCCGACCGAGACTTCGCAAATGAAGCCTTACAACGTGGTGGCATTGATTACCCAGGTCGTCTATTATTGGTATGGCTCGCCCCCTCCCGTTGATAGCGACCCATGCGTGTCGACCTGACTGGCCGATCTACAACTTACAATCTGCCTGATTATTTGTGGATTGCAATGTGCAATTCGAGTTGGCCCAAGGCTCTTTGACAGAGTTCGATGCGCGCGAGTTGACACTAATCAGTCTGAACCGTAGCCGCGCTTTCCTCCGGCTGCGCTAATCATCGCGCCCAAATTCAAGGACGACCGACATGGTTCCCCGCTACGCCCGCCCTGAAATGACCGCGCTCTGGGAGCCGGAAGCTAAGTTCCGCATCTGGTTTGAGATTGAAGCACACGCGACGCAAAAGCTAGCCGATCTTGACGTTGTCCCGCAATCAGCAGCCAAAGCGCTGTGGGACTGGTGGGCCACTGAGCCTGTGATTGATGTGCCAGCGATTGACGCCATCGAGGCAGTCACGAAGCACGATGTGATCGCTTTTCTCACTTGGGTCGCGCAGCAGGTCGGCGAGGAAGCGCGCTTCATGCATCAGGGGATGACCTCTTCCGATGTGCTCGACACGACACTGTCGGTTCAACTGGCGCGCGCGTCTGACATTCTTTTGGCCGACCTCGATGCGCTGCTCGCCGCGCTCAAGGCCCGCGCTGAGGAACACAAATTCACGCCGACTATCGGCCGCAGCCATGGAATTCATGCAGAGCCGGTGACCTTCGGGCTGAAGCTTGCGCAGGCCTATGCCGAATTTGAGCGCTGCCGCACCCGTCTGGTGGCCGCGCGCGCTGAAATCGCGACCTGCGCGGTGTCCGGCGCGGTCGGCACCTTTGCCAATATCGACCCGCAGGTGGAAGAATATGTCGCTAAGCAATTGGGTCTCACGCCCGAGCCGATCAGCACACAGGTCATCCCGCGTGATCGCCATGCGATGTATTTCGCAACGCTGGCAGTGATCGCCGGCAGTATTGAGCGGCTCGCAGTCGAAATCCGCCATTTGCAGCGCACTGAAGTGCTGGAGGCCGAGGAGTATTTCTCACCGGGGCAAAAGGGCTCCAGCGCAATGCCGCATAAGCGCAATCCGGTGCTGACCGAAAACCTCACCGGTCAGGCGCGCATGATCCGCGCTTACGCCCTGCCCGCGCTTGAGAACGTCGCACTGTGGCATGAGCGGGACATATCGCATTCTTCGGTAGAGCGCTTCATCGGGCCGGACGCGACTATCACGCTCGATTTCTCGCTCGCGCGGCTCACCGGGGTGGTGGAAAAGCTGCTGATCTATCCTGAGCGCATGCAAGCCAATCTCGATGCGATGGGCGGGCTGGTGCATTCTCAGCGTGTCCTGCTGGCGCTGACGCAGGCCGGGGTCAGCCGCGAGGACGCCTATGCCATCGTACAGCGCAACGCGATGAAGGTGTGGGACAGCAATGGCACGCTGCAATTGCTCGATCTGCTTAAGGCTGACAGCGAAGTGACCGCTGCGCTGAGCGAGGCTGAGCTCGAAGAAAAGTTCGACCTTGGCTATCACTTCAAGCATGTCGAGACGGCCTTTGCGCGCGTCTTCGGATGACCGCTCGCAAAGCACGGCTTGGACAGTGGCTGTTAATTCCCTAGGATCAATGGCAAGACTTGGATTGAATGGAGGGGCAAGCCCATGCAGATAGTGCGCACAATCATCTGGGTGCTGATCGCTGCGGCACTGGTGCTGTTTTCGGTCTTCAACTGGAAATCGGCCGAGGTCACGATCTGGGATGGCATCATTTGGGAGACCCGCTTGCCCGCGGTCGTCATCATCGCCTTTCTGATGGGTCTGGTGCCGATGTGGCTGTATCACCGGGGCAGCAAATGGAGCCTCAACCGGCGCATTCGCAGCCTTGAAAACTCGATCAAGTCCAATGCCCTGGCGCGGCGGCATGAGCCTGCAGACAAAGCGCCTGTGGGCAGCGCTGTGGAAAAGCCAGTGCAAAGCCCGGCAAACGCTGGGGACACGCTCACGCCCGCAAGCCCGGCCACCAACCCTCAGCGCATTTCATGAGCAATCCGGTCTATCTCGCGCTTGATGTCCCGCAGATCGATCCTGCCAAAGCGCTGCTTGAAAAGGTCAAAGCGCATATTGGCGGGGTGAAGCTGGGGCTTGAATTCTTTTGCGCGCATGGCGGGCATGGCGTGCATGAGATCGCTCACATGGGCCTGCCGATCTTCCTCGACCTCAAATTTCACGACATCCCCAATACGGTCGCCGCTGCGATGATGGCGATTCATGTGTATGAGCCCAAGATCGTTACTGTGCACGCCAGCGGCGGGCGCGCGATGATGGAGGATGCCAAGGCAGCGGCCGCCGATGGGTGCAAGGTTGTCGGCGTCACCACGCTCACCAGCATGGATTCCAGCGACCTCACCGCGACCGGCGTTTATGGCAGCGCGGAGACGCAAGTGCTGCGGCTGGCAGAATTGGCGCACAAAGCCGGGCTCGACGGGATCGTGTGTTCGGGGCAGGAAGTGGGCAAGGTCCACAAGGAATGGCGCGACGGCTTTTTCGTCGTCCCCGGCCTGCGCCCGCAAGGCAGCGGCACGGGCGATCAAAAGCGTGTCGTCACCCCCCGCTCCGCCCGCGATAACGGGGCTAGCGTGCTGGTGGTAGGCCGCCCGATCAGCCGCGCCGACGATCCCGAAGCCGCCGCGCGCGCTATCGAAGCGACGCTATAAGAGAAACACTGTGCCAGATCTCGCTACACCCAACCTGCCTTCGCGCGATTTTGACGCGACTAAGGCGTTCTACGGCAAGCTGGGTTTTGAACGCACCTACCGCGATGACGGCTGGATGATCCTTAAACGTGGCGGGTTGGTGCTGGAGTTTTTTCCGCACCCCGAACTCGACCCGCTTACAAGCTGGTTCAGTTGCTGCCTGCGGCTTGAAGATCTTGATACGATGGTTGGGGCGATTACGGCGGCTGGAGTGCCGGTGAGCAATCAAGGGCATCCGCGAATTCACCTTCCTGCCATCGAACCAAGCGGGCTTAGAATTGGGTATCTCAATGACCTTGATGGCACTCTCGTCCGCTTGATCGAGGACGATTGATTCACATCTGTCATCCATGACGACGCGCCAAATCAAGATCTGCGGGCTTTCGACGCCTGAAACCATCGCTGCCGCTGCCGAGGCTGGGGCGAGCCATGTCGGACTGGTGCATTTTGAGCCAAGCCCGCGCCATGTCTCGCTCGCAGACGCGCAACGCTTGCGCCGCGATGTGCCCGCAGGCGTGAAGACCGTGCTGCTGCTGGTCAACGCCGACATCGAAACAACCGCGCGCGCGATTGACGCGATACAGCCGGACGTGGTCCAGTTCCACGGCAAGGAAACACCCGAATGGATCGCACTGGTGCGAGAGAAAATCGGGGTCGAAACATGGCGCGCCATCGGCGTTCGCAGCCCCGAAACACTCGCGAAATCGGTTCGTTTCAAGGGTGCGGTGGACCGCCTGCTGTTCGACGCCCCGCCCCCGCAAGCCGCCTCTGCCTTGCCCGGCGGCAATGGCGTCGGGTTCGATTGGTCGCTCCTCGCCGCGCATGACCATGCTATTGAATGGGGCCTTGCAGGAGGCCTCAATCCATCCAATGTTGCGCAAGCGATTACCGCCACCCGCGCGCCGCTGGTGGACACCTCCTCCGGCGTTGAAAGCGCGCCCGGCGTCAAGGACGTGGACAAGATCAAGGCGTTCTGTCAGGCGGCCCGCTCAGTTTGAGATACACCATGAACGATACATCCCCTATCCTTGGCCCTAACTCCTTCCGCAACGGGCCTGATGAACGCGGGCACTTTGGCGATTACGGCGGACGCTATGTCGCCGAAACGCTGATGCCGTTGATCCTCGATCTGGAGCGCGAATACCGTGCGGCGCAGGCCGATCCCGCGTTTCAGACTGAGTTCGATGATCTGCTCGAACATTATGTTGGCCGCCCTTCCCCGCTCTATTTCGCTGAAAGGCTGACCAAGTACATACGCGAAGGGGCCGATCCGGGAAAAGGTGCGCAAGTTTGGTTCAAGCGGGACGAATTAAACCACACTGGCGCGCACAAAATTAACAATTGCATCGGGCAAATCCTGCTCGCGATCCGCATGGGCAAGACCCGCATCATTGCAGAGACCGGCGCGGGCCAGCACGGCGTCGCGACCGCGACCGTGTGCGCGCGCTTTGGCTTGCCCTGCGTCATCTATATGGGCGCGGAGGACGTGGCGCGGCAATCGCCGAACGTGTTCCGCATGAAGCTGCTCGGCGCGGAAGTCGTTCCCGTGACCAGCGGCGGTGCGACGCTCAAGGATGCGATGAACGATGGGCTGCGCGATTGGGTCGCGAATGTGCATGACACGTTCTACATCATCGGCACAGCGGCAGGCCCGCACCCTTATCCGGAAATGGTCCGCAATTTCCAAAGCGTGATCGGCACCGAAGCGCGCGCGCAAATGCTGTCGCGCACCGGCAAACTGCCCGATCTTTTGGTTGCGTGTATCGGAGGGGGCTCCAACGCGTTGGGCTTGTTCCACCCGTTCCTAGATGACATCGACGTGAAGATGCTCGGCGTCGAAGCGGGCGGCCACGGCCTTGATGGCGACGAACACGCGGCCAGCCTGCTCGGCGGCGCGCCGGGCGTGCTTCACGGCAACAAGACCTACCTGCTGCAGGACGAGGATGGCCAGATCACCGAGGGCCACTCGATCAGCGCAGGGCTCGACTATCCGGGCATCGGCCCCGAGCACGCATGGCTGAAAGAAAGCGGCCGGGTCGAATACACCGCTGTTACCGACGAAGAGGCTTTGGAGGGTTTCCAACTGCTCTGCCGCACCGAAGGCATTATCCCCGCGCTGGAGCCGAGCCACGCCATTCACGCCGTAGTCGAACGCGCGCGCGCAATGGATCAGGACCAGATCGTGCTCATGAACCTGTGCGGACGCGGCGATAAGGACATTTTTACGGTGGCGGAGAAGCTTGGGGTGGAGATATGAGTCTTGCATTCGTTATTCGTCACCCCGGCGCAGGCCGGGGCCCAGAGCCGCTCGCGTATCGCCCCGCTTCGCTGGATTCCGGCCTTCGCCGGAATGCCGAAAACATTGCCGTGATCCCGGACTTGATCCGGGATCCAGCTTCCTTCGAGCGCTGCGCCCAAAGAAGCCTAGCCCCGGATCAAGTCCGGGGCGACGAGGATTTCTGATGAAGGATCATCACACTGGCTTCAATTTAGGCGGCTTCATGTGGAGATGGGCAGCCATTGCCGCGTTCTGTTTGGTAGCTCTCCAAGCAATTGACCTCATCAATAATCACGAAATAGAGTTCACAACTCGAGAAGTTTTGACGGCATTGGCAATTGGTTTCGTTGCTATCCTGACGAGATATCTCGAGAATTATCTCGCATTCATGAACGAAGAAGAATGACCCGCCTCGCCACCGCCTTCTCCAAACCCCACCCCGCCTTCGTCGCATTCATCACCGCAGGCGATGGCGACACCGCTGCCAATCTCGACGCGCTGATCGAAGGCGGCGCTGACGTAATTGAGCTCGGCATGCCCTTTACCGATCCGATGGCCGATGGCCCTGCGATCCAGAGCGCTAATCTGCGCAGCCTCGCCAAGGGCACCACCACCGCCGATGTGCTGCAAATCGCGACCGATTTTCGCGCGCGTCATCCGGACACGCCGCTGGTGCTGATGGGATACGCCAATCCTATGATCCGGCGGGGGCCCGACTGGTTCGCCGAGGCCGCTGCCAACGCAGGCGTCGATGGTGTCATCTGCGTCGACATTCCGCCCGAGGAAGACGATGCGCTTGGCCCGGCCTTGCGCGCCCAAGGCATTACGCCGATCCGCTTGGCAACGCCCACCACCGATGCTGCGCGCTTGCCGCAAGTGCTCGATGGCTCGGGCGGATTTCTCTATTACGTGTCGGTCGCCGGGATCACCGGGCTGCAACAGGCGGCAGCTGGCTCCATCGAAGAGGCCGTTGCGGCACTCAAAGCGGCGACCGATCTGCCGGTCGCGGTCGGCTTTGGCGTGCGCACGCCGGAGCAGGCGGGTGCCATCGCCAAGGTCGCGGACGGCGTGGTTGTGGGCTCGGCATTTGTGGATATCGTCGGACAGCATGGCGATAACGCCCCGGCCAAGCTACAGGAATTGACTGCGAGCATGGTTGAGGCCATGCGCGCTGCATAACAGCTCCCCTCCTGCTTGCGGGAGGGGTTGGGGTGGGAATGGGCCGCAACTGTGCAATTGGGCCCACCCCGCTGCGACTAGGCGGTAAGCCGCCAAGTCTCGCTGCCCCTACCGCAAGCGAGAGGGGACACCCCCTCGCAACAATGGAACAGGAAACACATGAGCTGGCTCAACCGCGTTCGCAATTCGCTTGGCTTTGGCGAGGAGAAGAAGAGCACTGAGAAGGATCTTTGGATCAAGTGCTCGAACTGTCACGAAATGCTGTTCGCGCCGGAATATGAGGAAAATCTCGATGTGTGCCCGCGCTGTGGGCACCATGGGCGGATTGGTGCGGATCGGCGGCTGGCGATGCTGCTGGATGAGGGCTTTGACCTGCTCCCGCAGCCGCAAGTGACCGAAGACCCGCTCAAATTCCGCGATTCCAAGAAATACACCGACCGCCTGAAAGCCGCGCGCGCGGCGAACCCTCATGAGGACGCTTTCGTCGTCGGCTCGGGCGCGATTGACGGGCAGCCTGCGGTGGTCGGCGTGCAGGACTTCAAATTCATGGGCGGCTCCATGGGCATGGCGGTGGGCATGGCCTTTTGCGCCGCCGCCGAACGCGCCCTCAGCCGCAAATGCGCGCTCATCGTAGTGACGGCGGCGGGCGGCGCGCGGATGCAAGAGGGTATCTTGAGCCTGATGCAGATGCCGCGCGCAACCGTGATGACGCGCAAGCTGAAAGCGGCGGGCCTGCCCTATATCGTGGTGCTGAGCGACCCGACCACGGGCGGCGTCACCGCAAGCTATGCGATGCTGGGCGACGTTCAGATTGCCGAGCCGGGCGCGCTGATTGGTTTTGCCGGCCAGCGCGTTATTCAGGACACGATCCGCGAGCAATTGCCCGAAGGGTTTCAGCGCGCCGAATATCTGCACAAGCACGGCATGGTCGATATGGTTGTGCCCCGCGACCAGCTGAAAACGAAGCTGGCGCAAGTGCTTGGCTATATGCAGCCCGCCGCCGCAGCCTGAGCGCCAGGCGCCCTTCCCGATGGACTTAGGCCAATCCGATCACCCTGGCGTTCAGGCGCAATTGGATCGCCTTGCCGCGCTGAGCGTGCCGCAGGGGCGCTTTGGGCTGGAGACGATTACCACGCTGATGGAGCGCCTGGGCAATCCCCACCGCGCGCTGCCGCCAGTGTTTCATGTCGCCGGGACCAACGGCAAAGGCTCTGTCTGCGCGTTTTTGCGCGCGATGCTGGAGGCCGATGGCAAGCGTGTCCACGTCACGACCAGCCCGCATCTTGTGCGCTACAATGAGCGCATTCGGCTGGCGGGAAAGCTTATTGAGGATGATCCGCTCGCCGACCTCCTCGCCGAAGTGCTGGATGCAGGTGAAGATCTGGGGCCCAGCTTCTTTGAAGTCACCATCGCCGCCGCCTTCCTCGCTTTTAGCCGCTCGCCCGCAGATGCCTGCGTGGTCGAAGTCGGGCTTGGCGGGCGGTTCGATGCGACTAATGTGCTGGGACCGGACGTGCTCGCCGCATGCGGGATTGCGGCCTTGGGGCTGGATCACGAACGCTTTCTGCTCGCGCCTGAGGAAGGCACGCCCTCCGAACCGATTGCCCGGATCGCATTTGAGAAGGCCGGGATCGCCAAGCCGGGCGTGCCGCTGGTGGCTATGGGGCAAGTGGATGCCGCCAAGTCCCAGATCATTGCGCGCGCTGGGGCGGTGGAGGCCAAGCTGTTCCTGCGCGGTGAAAGCTGGGCGAATTCCGTGAACGGCAAGGGCTCGTCTTCGCGCCATATCTACAGCGACGCGAGCGGCGAACTCACTTTGCCCATGCCACGCATGGCCGGGGCGTATCAGGCAGAAAACGCCGGGCTGGCGACAGCCATGCTGCGCCATCAAAGCAAGGTCGCGGTCAACACGGCAGCGATCCGCGCTGGGATTGAGAACGCTCACTGGCCCGCGCGCAACCATCGCCTTGAACCCGGTGCCCTCACTGGCTCTCGCGAGGTGTGGGTCGATGGCGGGCACAATCCGAGCGCAGGCGCCGCGCTGGAGAGCGCATGGGCCTATGACCGCATCCACCTGATCATCGGGATGCTGGAAAACAAGCAGCCCCAAGCGATTGTCGGGCCCTTGCGGCCCTGGTGCGCCAGCGTCACCGCGGTGCCAGTGCCGGGGCACCACTCGCACCGCGCAAGCGCGTTTGGCGATGATGTGAGCGCGGCTGCGGACTTGCCTGCGGCTCTTGACGCGCTGCCGGAGGATGGGTTGACCGTGCTGATTGCCGGATCGCTTTACCTTGCCGGTGAAGCGCTGCGGTTGAACGGGCAAATCCCGGAGTAATCACTCCGCCGGCTGGACCGCGACGTCTGGGGTGACGACGCCCGCCGCAGCGCCTGCGCGTGACTGGCGTGCCCATTCTGCCAAACACAATGCCACTGCAACCAGCCCGATAAAGGTCGTCAGGATGAAGACATCGAAATAGCCTTGATCCTCAATCATCTCGCCCAGCGCCCCGCGCCCCAAGGTGCCCACCAGCATGGTGAGCGAGGACAGCAGCGCGTACTGAACAGCGCTGAATCTCTTGTTCACGATTGAGGAAAGGTAAGCGACGAACGCCGCTCCAGCGATGCCGACAGCGAGGTTTTCGAACATGATCGTGAAGGCCAGCTTGGCTATCCCTTCCGAAGGCGGCGCGGTCACGAACAGGAAGGAAAACACGCCGGTCAGGAAGTTGATAAAGGCCGTAAAGCCTATCGCGTCGCTCGCAGCCTGCATCAGCTCACCGCCCATCGCGAGTTCGGCATAAAGCAGATTGGTGAGCGCCGCGAGCAGCGCGCCGATGGTCAGCGTCAGCATCCGGCCCAGCACCGATAGCATCACGCCGCCCACAGCAAGCCCGGCAATAATCGCAAAGACGCCGAACATCTTGGATGCAAAGGCGACATCCTCATTGGTGTAGTTCAGCTCCCCCAAATAGAACGGATAGGCAAAGCTGCCCCAGATCGCGTCGCAGATCCGGTAGGTCAGCACGAGCGCGAAGATCAATACAAGGCTCCAGCCCATGCGCCCGACAAACTCGATCAGCGGCACGAGCAGCGCGCGATAGAGGTGATCAAACACAGGACTGCCGCGCGCAGGAGCCTCACCCGCCCCGATCAGATCAGCGTTCGCCTTTTTGCGCTCGCCCAAAAGCCCTGCGATGATCGAGGGAATGACGATCGTCGCAAGGATGATAATCGGCCCCATATTGCGCGTAAATTGTGTGGGGTTGGGCCGCCCGGATTCCTCCAGTGGGAACATGCCCAGCAGCCAATTGAAATCAAAGTAAAACGGAAATTCGATCACTGGCAGGAACATCGGGACAAAACCGCCCAGCGCGCGGACCATGAATATGCCAAGGATGAGCAAGGTCCAGCCCCACAGAGCCAGAACCCATCCGAGATACTTATTGCGCACGCGCCCGCGAATTTCGCCGGGCGCATAAAGCTCGGCAATCTCGTCGCTCACACCGCCCTCGCCCGGCTCGCTGACCGTGCGCGCATCCGGCGCAAACAGCCCTACAGTGCCGATCGCAAGCAGGATCGCGCCCATCACCATGTAGGTCTCCGGCCAGCCAATGCTCGCCGCTATGATGAGGCCAAACGCGCCGCCCACGAGCGCAGCGAGCCGGTAGCCCATCTGATAGACTGCCGAGAGAATATCGAGCGTTGCCTTTTCATCGGCGACATCAATGCGCCATGCGTTGATCGCAATGTCCTGCGTCGCGCTGGCGAGCGCACCAATCCCGGCCAATAGCGAAAACCAGCCAAGCTGCGATTTGGGCTCCAGCACACTGAGCGTTACCAAAATTGCACCAAGGACAAGCTGCATCGGGACGATCCATTGCTTGCGCTTTCCAAGCTTTGCAAAACCGGGAATGTTGATCTTGTCCACCAGCGGCGACCAAATGAACTGGAAGGCATAGGCAAGCCCGATTAGCGAGAAGACGCCCATCGTCTCAAGATCGACTTCGGCTTGGCTGAGCCACGCATAAAGCGTGCCCAGAAATAGTGCATAAGGAAGGCCGCTCGCAAAGCCGAAGATCGTCATGTAGCCGGTCTTCACCTGACCCATGGAGCGCAGGACTTGCAGCATGCCGGGCTTACCTGCCGGTGTTTGGTCTGCTGGTGTTCGATCGGTTGTGGCGTCGCTCATTCAAATCCCTTCCCGCGTGGGGCCTTTGGTGGCACACTAGGCGTGGTTGAGAGGAATAGGCCAGGTAAATAGGAACGCTGCGATGAACGCGTCCACAACACAATTTCCCGCTGCGCCCGCATCGCCTGCAACGCTGCGCCCGACACCCGGACAGCTCAAGCTTGCCGAGCGGGTGCGCGATGGCGAGACCCGGCGGGTCGATACGATCAGCCACGTGCCCGCCCACCGCTATACCGATGCGGCGCATTTCGCGCGCGAGAAGGCGGGTCTGTTTGACCGCCTGCCGCAAGTGATCGCGCCCAGCGTCGTGTTGCCCGAACCCGGCATGGCCGTGCCGCATGATGGCACCGGGCGTCCGCTGCTGATCACGCGCGATAAAGCGGGCACGGCGCACGTCTTCCTCAATGTCTGCCGCCATCGCGGAACGCGGCTTGTCGAAGGCAACGAAGCAGAATGCGCAGCGCGGCTGGTGTGCCCCTATCACGCATGGACCTATGGCCTTGATGGCAGACTGATCGCCCTGCCCCGGCCAGAGACCTTTCCCGACTTTGAAAAGGCCGCGCATGGACTGGTCGAATTGCCGAGCTGCGAGGCGGGCGGGCTGATCTGGTTTGCCCCTGACCCCAGCGCCGATTTCGCTGATGCGCAGGCGCTGGGTGAGGACTTTGCCGCCTTTGGAATGGGCACAAGCCACCTGTTCCGGCGCAAGACCCATACG
The DNA here is from genome assembly GCA_039815245.1 of Pseudomonadota bacterium. Lineage (GTDB taxonomy): Bacteria > Pseudomonadota > Alphaproteobacteria > Sphingomonadales > Sphingomonadaceae > Erythrobacter. The sequence goes on from JBCBZR010000001.1 coordinate 697,982, forward strand.
GTCAAAGGCAATTGGAAGCTCATCATGGATGCGTTCCTTGAAAGCTATCATGTCACCCGGCTGCACGCGAACACGATCGGGCCGTTCTTCAAGGATGGGGTCACCGCCGGAGACGAGGTTGGCCCGCATTTGCGCTCGGCTGTCGGGCGCGCAGAGGACATGGCGAGCATTGACCTCACCGATATGGCCGCGATGCGCCGGGTCGTCACCTTCGCTTACCAATTGCTCACCGGAACAGTGATTGTGCCCAGCCCTGATTACATCAATGTTATGGTGCTGATGCCGCAGGCCCACGATTTGACGCTGGTTGAGGACTTCATGCTGATCCCCGACAAACCCGCGACCGACAAAGCGCACGATCATTGGGAGCGCAGCTGGAACCTGCTCGATGGCGGCGTGTTTGCGAGCGAGGATTTTCGCGCAGCCGAACTCGGCCAGCAGGGGCTCGCCACCGGCGTGGTCGATCAATTGACGCTCGGCACGCTGGAAAGCGGTATCGCACGGTTCGATGCTCTGGTGCAGGAGGCTTTGGCGCAGGCCGACGTCTAAATTCGCGCGCGCCCGCTTTCGCTGGGAACACGATCTGTTACAGGCCTCCCATGCCCACAAACCCCACACAAGCCGAAGACCGCCCCGAAGGCGACCGGATCGCCAAGCTGCTCGCCCGCGCCGGGATCGCCTCGCGCCGCGAGATTGAGCGCATGATCGCGGACAAGCGGATCACGCTCAACGGAAAGCCGGTTGAAACGCCAGCGACCTTCCTCACCTCGCTCAATGGCGTAAGCGTCGATGGAAAGCCGGTCGCCGGGCCGGAACCCACGCAATTGTGGGCCTTTCACAAGCCCACCGGGCTGATCACCGCTGAGCGCGATATGGCCGGGCGCGCAACAATCTATGCTGCTTTGCAAAACGCTCTGCCCAAGGATACGCCGCGCCTGATGCCGGTCGGGCGGCTGGACCTTAACACTGAAGGGCTTTTGCTGCTCACCAATGACGGCGGATTGAAGCGCCAGATGGAGCTACCCTCCAGCAACATCGCCCGCACCTATCGCGCCCGCGCGTTCGGCGATGTCTCGCAAGACCAGCTCGAAGCGCTGATCGAAGGCGTTGAGATTGACGGCATGCGCTATGGCTCGATCGATGCCAATCTGGAGCGCGGCGGCCCTGGCGGAGGCGGCGGCGGCGGCGGCGGCGGCGGTGGGCCAAAGAACCAGTGGATCGAGATGTCGATAACCGAAGGCAAGAACCGCGAAGTGCGCCGCGTGCTTGAACATCTGGGGCTCAAAGTGAACCGCCTGATCCGCACCGCCTATGGCCCGTTCTTGCTCGGCGATCTGCCGCGCGGGCAGGCGGTTGCGATCCGCAAAGGCGATCTGGGTCGCTTCCAGAGCCAGCTTAAGCGGGGTGGCAGGCACTGATGCGGATCATCGCTGGACAATGGCGCGGGCGCAAAGTGGTGGCCCCGAAAGGCGACCTCACGCGGCCCACCGCAGACCGCACGCGCGAAACCCTGTTCAACATGCTCACCAGCAGGCTCGGCAGTTTTGAGGAACTGAGCGTTGCAGACCTCTTCGCAGGCTCGGGCGCGCTGGGGCTGGAGGCGCTGTCTCGAGGGGCAGCGCGCGCGCTGTTTGTGGAGCAGGATCGCGCCGCGCTCGACGCCATCCGCGCCAATATCGCCGCCTTTGATGCGCGCGAGCAGACCCGCGTGGAGGCGGGATCAGTGATGCAGCTGCGCGCGGTGTCATCACCCTATAATCTCATTCTGCTGGACCCACCCTACCGCACTGGCGCGGGCAATGTTGCGCTAGATCGGATGCAGCGGCTCGGCTGGATCGGGGAGGCGACGTGGATTGCGCTGGAAACGGGCGCGACTGAGGACGTGGCGATTAATGGCCTTACAATCGACGCTGAAAGGCGGGTGGGCAAAGCCAAGCTGACGCTGTTACGTTCAGCATGACAGGCTAGGCCCACCCGCCCCGCCCTGTATTCAGGGTGCGACCCCGGGGGCGAGGATCAACGGCGGTTTGTGCAGGCCTAGCCCTGAGGTTCAGGCGTCCCGGAACGCGCTTCGATCCGGTCCCATGCGGTCGCCTGATCTTCCGCCGACATATTGCTCAGCGTCACCTTGTCGGTGTCTGCCAGCCCCCAGAACATCTTTTGCCGCTCCGGCGCGAGCGTCCAGTAATAGTCCTGTGTGGTCGGCGGCCAGCTGGCATAGGAGGCCTGCTTTTCAGGTGACCATGTCGCGATGGTGGACTGCTTTGCGTCCGCTGCGCCCGAATCGGCGGGCGCTTCGTCCATAGCTTCATCTTGAGGTGCGGCATGGGCCGCCATCGTCGGTGGCAGCGTTAAAAGAGCCAGCATAGCGAGACTTCGCGGACGCATGGGCATTGGACGAATTAGAGAGAACTTACGCATGGGATACTCCTTGATTGCTTGTTTCCCTTGCGCGAACGAACGCGACCCTGTCCGGAAGCATGGATCCCCTGAACCGGACACAGGCTTAGTGCGCAATGCGCGCTGCATTGACCAGCCTTGAGAGGGATTCGCAGCGCACCGCGCGAACGCTCCAACGCAAGCTGTGGCGAAAGTGGGGTCGGGCGATTGTGATCGCTGCGGGGCCGTGCGACACCTTTGCGCGTTGATCCAACGCCCGACCTTGCCGTAGGGCCAAATGTTCTATATCTGTTCTACCGAGTCCCAAACACACCATGTCTGAGCCCCTTCCCGCCAGCGCCCAAGCGCCCGATCACCCTTCGACTGAAGGGCAGGTTCCTGCTTACGCCGCGCGGCTGAACACGCCACAGCGAGAGGCTGTGCTGACCACGGAAGGCCCGGTTCTGATGCTGGCAGGCGCCGGCACGGGCAAGACCGCCGCGCTGACTGCACGGCTGGCGCATTTGGTGGCGACGCGGCGCGCTTTCCCAAGCCAGATCCTGTGCGTGACCTTCACCAACAAGGCCGCGCGCGAAATGCGCGAGCGGGTCGGCCAGCACTTGGGACCGCACAGCGAGGGGATACCGTGGCTCGGCACATTCCACTCAATTTGCGCCAAGATGCTGCGCCGCCATGCTGAGCTGGTAGGGCTGCAGAGCAATTACACCATCATCGACACCGATGATCAGCTGCGGCTTTTGAAAGCACTGATCAATGACAATGACCTTGATGAAAAGCGCTGGCCCGCGCGGCAACTCGCGGGATTTATCGACGGCTGGAAGAATCGCGGACTGAACCCCGACGATCTCGATGCGGCGGAGAATGAGGTCTATGCCAATGGCCGCGGCGCAGCGATGTATCGCGCCTATCAGGACCGGCTCAAAGCGCTGAACGCGTGTGATTTTGGCGATCTGATGCTGCACATGCTCAACATCTATCGCACTCACACCGATGTTCTTGAGGATTACCAGCGGCGCTTCCGCTATATTCTGGTGGACGAATATCAGGACACCAACGCCGTCCAGTATCTGTGGCTGCGGCTGCTGGCTCAATCGCACAAGAATATCTGCGTGGTCGGCGATGATGACCAGTCAATCTATTCCTGGCGCGGGGCAGAGGTCGCCAATATCCTGCGGTTTGAGAAGGATTTTCCCGGCGCGCATGTGGTGCGGCTGGAACAGAATTACCGGTCCACCCCGCATATCCTTGGCGCGGCGTCAGGCCTGATCCGGACCAATTCGCAACGCCACGAAAAGACGCTTTGGACCGATGCTGATGGCGGTGACAAAGTGCGCGTGGTCGGTGTCTGGGATGCGCCCGAGGAAGCGCGCCGTGTGGGCGAGGAGATTGAACGGCTCGAAGGCGAAGGCGCCGCGCTTGACCAGGTCGCGATCCTCGTGCGCGCGCAGTATCAGACGCGCGAGTTTGAAGACCGCTTCATCCAGATCGGCGTCAATTATCGGATCATCGGCGGCTTTCGCTTTTACGAGCGCGCCGAAATTCGCGATGCGCTGGCCTATCTGCGTGTAATCGCGCAGCCGCAGGATGATCTCGCCTTTGAGCGGATTTACAACCAGCCCAAGCGCGGGCTTGGCTCCAAAACGCTGGAGAAAATGCACCAGCACGCGCGCCGCACCGCGATGCCGCTAGCTGCCGCTTCGCTGGAGCTGGCAGACAGCGACGAACTGCCCAAGCGCGCGGCGAACACTATCGGCGGGCTGCTGCGCCAATTCCTGGCGTGGCGCGAGGCTGCGGAAGACATTACTCCCGCTGACCTGTTGCGGCTGGTGCTGGAGGAGTGCGGTTACAACGAGATGCTCTCCAAAGACCGCTCCGCCGAAAGCGCGGGCCGTGCGGAAAACCTCTCAGAACTTGCGCGGGCGATGGAAGAATACGAGACGCTCGGCGATTTCCTTGAGCATGTCAGCCTGGTCATGGACAATGATCGCGGCGACGGCGAAGACACCGTGACGATCATGACGATCCACGCGGCCAAGGGTCTGGAGTTTGACAATGTCTTTTGCGTGGGATGGGAGGAAGGCGTCTTCCCCAGCCAGCGCGCGATTGACGAAGGAGGGCTCGCCAGCCTCGAAGAGGAGCGCCGCCTTGCCTATGTCGCAATCACCCGCGCGCGGCGGCGGTGCCACATTCTGCACGCGGCGAACCGGCGCATTTACGGGCAGTGGACCAGCTCAATCCCCTCGCGCTTTATCGAGGAATTGCCGCAAGAGCATATCGAGCAGGAAAGCACCATGACAGGCGGCGCATCCTTGTGGCGGGCGAACTGGTCGGAGAACGAAGACCCCTTTGCGCATGTCGCGCGCGATAATCCCGGCTGCGCGCAAACGCGTGGCCCCGGCTGGCAGCGCGCGATTGCAAGCGGGTATGAGACGAAGCAGCAACGCGTTGCCGAAGCAGGACGCTCGGCTGCCAGCTTTGCAGCAGCGCCGCGCTCGGACATCCGCATCGGCGCGATGGTGCAGCACTCCAAATTCGGCACTGGCTGCGTGGTCGATCAGGAAGGCAACAAGCTTGAGATTGAGTTTGAGGACCACGGCACAAAGCGCGTGATCGACAGCTTCGTAACGGTGGTGGGCTAAGCGTTTGCGCTTTTGGCTTGCGCAGCAATAGGCTCACTCGGCGCAGATGATTTGCGCTTGATCGACGGGAAGGGGCGCAGCATTTCGCCCACAAACCCGCGGCTGCCGCCCTCCACACCCGTTGCGCACCGCTCCAGGCCTTTGCCATCGTGCCAAGTGCCAAACATCCGATCCCAAAAAGTGAATACGGTCGCAAAATTGCGGCCAGCCAACGCGGCATCGTCAATGTGATGCACCCGGTGTGCGACGGGTGAGATGAGCGCAGTGCCAAGCACCCCGAGCCGCCATGGCGCATCGCTGTGAATGAAGGCGCCCCAAATGTTGCGCACCACGTTGTTCGCAATCAGCGCGGCGGGCGGCAGTCCAAGCATCGCGAGCGCAAAAGTATCAATCGTAACAGTGGTGAAGCGATTGACCGGGTGCATCCGGTACAAAGTGAACCAATTGAATTGAGTGTCCGAATGATGCACCGCATGGGCATCCCAAATGCTGCTGTGATGCTCTATCCGGTGCCGCCAATAGCCGATCAAATCGCCTGCGACGACGGCGATCACCGCGACCAACCAAAACGGCATCGCAGCCCATATCTGCGCGAGCCCGGTGGCGGGCACAAACAGCTTTTGCAGGATAAGCGAGGGCAGCAGGACCACCGGCATAATCACCAGCAAATCAAACAGCCAAAGCGCGAGATTGGTGCTGATCTCCCCGCGCGCACGCCAAGCCCCACTGAGCACGCCAATGCCCTTGGCAAGAACAGCGATCAGCGCAAAGACGGCGAGATAGGGAAGGAGGTCAACAGCCTCCTCAATCAGAAAGATCGCAGTGTCGCGCATGGTCACACGCGATAGGAGCGGGTTGCGAAGATTGGGTTAAGCGGCAGGATCAATCGTATCGTCACGCTGACGCGCGCGCCGGTCCAATCCTGAACGGCGATCACCCTTGCGGCGGTCCGGGCCCTCAAAGGGAACCTGCTTTTTGCGTCGATCACCTCCCCGGCGATCTGACGCTTTCGTGTTATCAGAGCTCACGGCTTCACCTCGCTGATGCTTAACAGCCATCAACAAAATACGAAGACTTCGGTTAATTATCTGTGAAGGCACTTCGACGAGCGTTTTGCGACGCGCCCAGCTTTACCCAAAGCCGACATCAAGAAACCCGGGCTTGGGTCCGTTCCACTCGCCTGCGGGGACCTCTTCAGTATCTTCATCGCGGTGCCTAGAGCGACTGGCCCGGCGTGGCTTTTCGTCTTCGTCCGGCGCTTTCGAACGGCTCCGGCGCGGCTTTTCCTGCGGCTCTTCGTCGCGAGAGCGTGAACGGCGCGCGCGCTTTGGCTTTTCATCACCGTCTTCCTGGGGCTCGGGCTCGCTGCGCGCTTGGGCCTTGCCCGGCGCGGCGAGTTCAACCCGCACATCGTCCTTACCAAACACTTGGATCGCAGAGCCGGTAAGCTTCTCGACATTGCTGATCGCTTCGGCGTCTTCGTCAGCCACCAAAGTGAAAGCGCGGCCCTTTGCGCCTGCTCGGCCTGTTCGTCCGATGCGGTGGACGTAATCATCCGGGTGCCATGGCGTATCGAAGTTGAAGACGTGGCTGACGCCTTTGACATCGAGCCCGCGCGCGGCGACATCAGATGCGACAAGGATATTCACCTCGCCCGCCTTGAACCGGTCAAGCTCTTTGAGCCGCGAGCCTTGGTCCATATCGCCGTGGATTTCTCCGCTGGCAAAGCCGCGCCGCTGCAAATGCTTGTTGAGATCACGCACCGTGGTCTTGCGGTTGGCAAATATGATCGCGGTCTCAACCAGATCATTGCCCAACAGCCATTCGAGCGTATCGCGCTTCTGCCGCGCTTTTACTGGCACCTTGAACGCGGTGATATCCTTGTTCGTCGTCGCCGCACGTGCGGTTTCGATCCGTTTGGGATTGCTCATGAATTTCTTCGCGAGCTTCTCAATCGGGGCAGGCATGGTTGCTGAGAACAGCATCGTCTGGCGCGTTTCGGGCAGCTTGTCGCAGATAAACTCGATATCCGGGATGAAGCCCATGTCGAGCATCCGGTCCGCTTCATCAATGACGAGCAGTTCACAGCCATTAAGCAGGATCTTACCACGCTCAAACAGGTCCATCAGGCGGCCCGGTGTGGCGATCAGGACGTCCACGCCTTCATTCAGCGTCTTGAGCTGATCGCCCATCTGCACACCGCCGATCAGCAGCGCCATTTTAAGGTCGTGGTTGACGCCGTACTTTTCGAAATTCTCAGCCACCTGCGCGGCCAGTTCGCGGGTCGGCTCAAGGATCAAGGAACGCGGCATCAAAGCGCGCCTGCGTCCCGCGGCCATCACATCGATCATCGGCAGCACGAAACTGGCAGTTTTGCCGGTGCCGGTCTGAGCGATCCCGATCATGTCCTTCATCATCAGAACAGCGGGAATAGCCTCGGCCTGAATTGGAGTGGGCTCAGTGTAGCCAGCGGCTTCAACCGCTTTGAGCAATTCAGGAGAAAGGCCGAGATCGGCGAATGTCATAGGCGAAACAATATGTCCGGATAAGGCTTGGGAAATTCCCGAAGCTGCGCTGATGGGGCAAGCATCTGCGGTGCATGCGCCACAGTGGCGCTGCAATGTGAAGAATCCGCCGAAAAGTCAAGGAAACGCGCGCAGGTCCGAAGCCACCATCGCAGAGTTTGATCGGAATGCGGTCAGTCGCGGATAGCCACAAGCTGCGCCATGCGGTCAATCTGGCAGCGCGCGCCATTGCGCGATTGCAGCCTATCACGCTCGACACACAGCTTTCCGTCCTCATTGCGCTCGACGTAAAAGCCCGAATAAAAATCACGCGCGCGGCAGGCTTTTTCGAGATTGAGGCTGATAATCTTGGCGTCGCGCATAAACAGCAAAAGTCGGTTGCCGCTGCCCGTTTCCACCGCAGCAATCCGCTGGACCGGCACGCATTTGCTCGCTTTGCGCTCTTCATAACGGGTGTTGGCCGCGCGCTGAGGCAATTGCGCGATCAGGCTTTGCCGATTGCTGCTGCGCCGGGGCGTAATCCGCACGATTACGCGCTTTTCGATCCGTATCTGGCGGACGCGATCACGCTGTTTCAATTGCTCAGGACCGCTCGGCGCTGGAAGGGTTTGAGGCGAAGCAACCGGGTCCATGCCCCGTTTTGCTTTGCTCTCAAGCACTGGTGCCTCAGCAGATGGGCTTGCTGCGCTGAAAGATGCGGTTTCGCGGTCAAGTGTAGCCATGCCGAGCCAGGGGGCAAGCAAAGCGAGCGGCGCAATCAACACGGCGTAGCCAGCCATCATGGCGCGTTGTCCCTCCTTCGTTTGACCCGAACCACCCGGCGCACTACCAAAAGCGCTTGAACGGCGGCTTAACTTGCCGCGCGGTAGTGTTGTATTGCTGCCACACGGGACACAAAAGCACATGGCGAGCGCGACGGTCACTCGACTCGATGATTTTACGCAAAAGGCGACCCTTCTGCTGGGCGCCAAGGGCTTCACATGCGATCCCGATCTGGTCGAGCCGTGGCTGACCGACTGGCGTGGGCGCTACACGGGACGCGCAATCGGCCTCGCCTCCCCCGCTTCGACCCAGGAAGTGGCCGCTCTCGTGGAATTGTGTGCCGACGCCCAGGTGCCGATTGTCGCGCAGGGCGGGAACAGCGGCATGGCGGGCGGCGCGACGCCCGATGCGAGCGGATCTGCCATCATCTTGTCGCTGCGCCGGATGAACCGCATCCGCACGCTCGATCCTGACGCCGGCACAGTGGTATGCGACGCCGGCGTGATCCTCCAGACACTGCACGAAGCGGCGGCCGAACATGACTTGCGTTTCCCTCTCACTCTAGGCGGGAAAGGGTCCGCAACGATCGGCGGTCTGATCTCGACCAATGCAGGCGGCACGCAGGTGCTGCGCTACGGAACCATGCGCGCGCAAGTTCTGGGGCTTGAGGCGGTGTTGCCCAACGGCGATGTGCTGGACCGGCTTGCCGTGCTGAAGAAAGACAATCGCGGGTTTGACCTCAAACAGCTTTTGATCGGGTCAGAGGGCACTTTGGGCATCGTCACGGCGGCCTGCCTGCGCCTGCTCCCGCAACCCAAATCGCGCGTCACCGCGTGGATTGGCCTGAACGATATCCTTGATGCGCGCACATTGCTGCGGCGATGCGAAACCGAGCTTGGCGAAACGCTTGAAGGGTTTGAAGTGGTACCCGCCCATTGCCTTGACAGTGTGCTCGCCCATTTGCCTGATGCACGAGCGCCGCTCGCACAGCCGCATGCTTGGAATGCGCTGATCGAGTGTACATCGCCGACGCTAGAAGAAGACGCGCTGCGCGATGCGGTGCTGGCGGTCTTGGCACCTTCGATGGAAGATGGGCTGGTTGAGGACGCTGCGCTCGCCGCAAGCGAGGCGCAGGCCGCGCAATTCTGGCACCTGCGCGATTCCATCTCCGCCGCAGAGCGCGCGCTGGGTCCCGCCATGCAGCACGACATCTCCGTCCCGGTTGAGCGCATGCCCGAATTCATCCGCGACGCCGCACCGGTGATTGAGGAGGAATTTCCCGGCACGCTATGCGCGGCATTCGGGCATTTGGGTGATGGCAATGTCCACTTTCACGTCCTCGCCCCCGCAGGCGCGGTGGCCGGAGAATGGGAGGAGAGCGAAGGCAAACAGGTGAGCGCGCGCGTCTATGATCTGGTCACACGGGCGGGGGGATCGATCAGCGCGGAACACGGCATCGGGCAAATGAAAGTTGCTGAACTGCAACGCCTCACCGATCCGGCTGCACTCAGCATTATGCGCGCCGTCAAAAGCGCGCTGGACCCTCAGGGCCTCCTCAATCCCGGCAAGCTGCTCAGCCAGAATTGAAGCGCACACCGCGCCCCTCCCGGCAGGACTGAAGCCGTTGCAGCGCCACTGGCTTGCACCCTTGGCCGAACCCGCCTAAGGCGCGGCGCATCGGGCGGGGGCTCTGGGTGCGATGCACACTCTCCCAAGGCACACGCCGCTTGGACACCGCAGACACTTTCCCAATTTCGGAGATACCGACATGGCCAGCGCGCCGCAGCCGCAACTTCCGCTGTTTTACAAAGACCTCCTCCCGCTCAACAGCAATGAGCATGGTGACTGGAAGGTCAGCTCGTTCGAAGACGCCGCATTCCTGGCCGAAACGCACGCAATCCCGCTGACGATTGACGAATTTGTCGATGCCCAGCGCGATTATCCGATTGTGTTTACCGCTGGCGACAACCCGCTCCCGATTGCGCTGTTCGGCCTTAACGAAGGGGTCAACACGTTCATCGGTGATGATGGCAAGCTGATCTCCAACGTTTACGTTCCCGCTTACATCCGCCGCTATCCTTTCATCCTCGCAAAGCTTCAGCAGGGCTCGGATGATATGTCGCTGTGCTTTGACCCGACCGCTGGCGTCGTTGCCAAGCAGGATGAAGGCCAGACGCTGTTCGACGGCGAGAAGAAGCCGACCGAATACACCAATGGCGTGCTCGATTTCTGCAAGAAGTTCGAAGAATCAGGCCAGCGCACGCGCGCCTTCCTCGAAGAACTCAAGAAGCTCGACATTCTGATGGACGGCGAAATTGCGATCACCCGTTCGGACAATCCGGAAAAGCCGTTTGTCTATCGCGGCTTTCGCATGGTGGACGAGAACAAGCTGCGCGAACTGCCCGCTGAGACCATGGATGCGCTGAACAAGAACGGCATGATCATGCTGATCCACGCGCACCTGTTCTCAATGAACCTGATGCGCGCCCTGTTTGAGCGCCAGAGCGCGCAAGGCAAGGTGCCGATGATGGCGAGCGGCGACGCGGCATAAGCGCTGCCCGATGCGCGCGGTCAAATGCGCTGCGCAGAAATACCGAAGGGTCGCAGTGGACTTGAAACCGCTGCGGCCCTTCACCATTTTTGCGATAGGGCGGCACCCCCTCATTGGCTGCCCTGTCGTGCCGACCTAACGCGGCACGCCTCCCTGAACCTGACCACCTCGCGCGGATCGCGTGCGAGGTGGTTTTTTTACTTCTGAAGCGGTTTGTATGGTTACTCGGCTGCTTCGCCCATAGCCTCACCGCGCCCAAGGCGTGCAGTTTGCGCGCCCAATTCACGCACCAGACCGGCCAGCATGCGCGCGAGCGGCTCCAGCCCTGCGCTTGGCTCTTCGAGACGCTCGTCCAGATAAGCAGCGCGGCACACTTCGACCTGCACTGCATGAATCCCGCGCGGCAATGAGGCGTGACGGTCCAGCACATATCCCCCGGCATAGGGGCGATTATGCGCCGCTTCACAGCCCGCCGCTTCCAAAAACCGGAAAGCGCGCCCGATCAGGCTGGCGTCGCAAGAGGCGCCAAACCTGTCCCCCAACACAATCTGCGGGGCCTGGTTCTGTCCGGCCTGCCGACGCAATGGCGGCATGGAGTGGAGATCGACAAGCAACGCTGCACCCCATTCATCGCGCATCCGCTCCAATTCGCGGGCAAGGAATTCGTGGTAGGGTCGGTGGATATGGTCGATCCGCGCATCAAGCTCGCTGCGTTGCAGCGGCTCGCGCCAGATTTCACCAAAGCCCGGCAGACGCCGAGGTACCAGCCCCAGCCCGCTACGCGCCCGGCGATTTGCGCCACCCGATCTTACCGGCGTCGATTTGCCCTTTGCTCCGCTCACCATGTCCCAATCGACATCATCATGCGCGCGGTTGAGATCGAGCATGGCGCGCGGCGCCTGAGCGACAAGCAGGCCTGTGCCGGTCGCTTTTGCAACCGCAACGCCCAGCTGATCGACATGCCGATCCTCGAGCCGCAACTGGCACACCTGCTCGTCACGAAAGCGCCTCATAATGACAGGCGGGTAGGCCCGCCCAGCATGCGGCACTGCGATCAGCACCGGCATTGGCGCAGAGCGCGGAGCGATATGAACGAAGGCGGGGACGGGATCGTCGCCCGTTGACTGAGGGTCAGGCACTTGCCCGCCAACCCGCTTGACAAGGTCCGCGCCCAGCTCGGCAAAATGCCATGTTTGCGCGGGGTTTGAATCCGCCGGGCGCGGTTCATGTGTCACGGGCGGGACGGAGGGCTTGCGGATCAATCGCATCGCATGGAACGCTGCCTTGATTTGCGTAGCGTGTCAAAGCCTAGGCGCGTGCATTTTTCGCATGGCGACCAGACATGCGCGCCCAAAAAGCAAGCCGACACGCCTCAGATTCGCGCTTCTCAAACTCGCCAATTCATACATTTCCCAAATGGCGTCTCAAATGTGAGCACCGAGCAATAGCATGAGGATTTCTTAAGCGCGCCCTGTTAGGGGATCAGCATGACAAACAGCCAAGCTCCGCGAATCCTTCTCGCCGAAGATGAAGAGGCCATGCGCGCCTATCTGAGCCGTGCGCTCAGCAATGCCGGCTACCGAGTCGAGACGGTGGATCGCGGCACAGATGCGATACCGCTGCTTGAACAAGAGCACTTCGATTTGCTCCTTTCCGACATTGTTATGCCGGAGATGGACGGGATCGAACTTGCGCAGCGTTGTGCTGAGATCAGCCCGCACACAAAAGTGATGTTCATCACCGGCTTTGCCGCGGTGTCTTTGCGCGCCAGTCGTGAGCAGCCCGCGGCCAAAGTGCTTTCCAAGCCGTTCCACCTGCGCGACCTTGTGCTGGAAGTGGAGCGCGTCTTTGAAGAACAGCGCGAAGCGAGCCTGTAACACTTTTTCGCACGCTTAGCGCTTGCACCCGCGCGCAGGCCGGGTTAATGCGCCGCTCCGCTTCGGGAAACCGGGGCTGATGTACCGATAAAGTGGGCGTATAGCTCAGTGGTAGAGCACTGTGTTGACATCGCAGGGGTCGGGAGTTCAACTCTCTCTACGCCCACCATCGGCCCCCCATCGTTCCGGAAAGCATAACCGAAAGCCACTCTCAGATGGTCTGACCGGGCGCGCATTTACGGCGCTTCGCCTAGCATTTGCGAATGCGACGCAAGTCTCATGTCCCCCGGCTTGCACACCGCCCCGCCTCTGCTAAAGCCCGCTGCAGGGATTATATCACACAGTTTATAACGGCGCGCAGCGGCCCTGCTGGCTGCGCTGCGCATATCAGGAAGGTGGGACACTTCTCATGCAGAAAATTCAGGTCAAAAATCCGGTTATTGAGCTCGACGGCGACGAGATGACGAAGATCATCTGGCAATGGATCCGCGAGCGGCTGATATTGCCCTATCTCGATATTGACCTGCGATATTATGATTTGTCGATTGAGAAGCGCGACGAAACGGACGACCAGATCACCATCGATGCGGCCAACGCGATCAAAGAGCACGGCGTCGGCGTCAAATGCGCGACGATCACCCCGGACGAAGCGCGCGTGGAGGAATTTGACCTCAAGAAAATGTGGCGCTCTCCCAATGGAACGATCCGCAACATTCTGGGCGGCGTCGTCTTTCGTGAGCCGATTGTGATCGACAATGTGCCCAAGCTGGTGCCCGGTTGGACGGACCCCATCGTCGTGGGTCGTCATGCGTTTGGTGACCAGTATCGCGCCACGGACACGCTGATCCCCGGCCCGGGCAAGCTGCGGCTCGTATACGAAGGCGATGATGGCGCCATCCTTGATCTTGATGTCTATCGCTTTGAAAGCTCGGGCGTCGCGATGGCGATGTACAATCTGGACGATTCGATCCGCGCCTTTGCCCGCGCTTCGATGAATTACGGCCTTGATCGCGGTTGGCCGGTTTACCTCTCAACCAAAAACACGATCATGAAGGCCTATGACGGCCGCTTCAAAGACCTGTTCCAGGAGGTTTACGAGGCCGAGTTTGAAGAGCGCTTCAAAGAAGCCGGCATTCTTTATGAGCACCGCCTGATCGACGACATGGTCGCATCTGCGCTCAAATGGTCGGGCAAATTCGTGTGGGCGTGTAAGAACTATGATGGCGATGTGCAGTCCGATACTGTCGCGCAGGGCTTTGGCTCGCTCGGCCTGATGACTTCTGTGCTGATGACGCCCGATGGCAAGACGGTAGAAGCGGAAGCTGCGCACGGCACCGTCACGCGCCATTTCCGCCAGCATGAGCAAGGCAAGGCCACGTCGACCAACCCGATCGCCTCGATCTTCGCATGGACGCGCGGCCTCATCTATCGCGGCAAGTTTGACGACACGCCCGACGTAGTGAAGTTCGCCGAAACCCTTGAGCGCGTCTGCATTGAGACCGTTGAAAAGGGTTCGATGACCAAAGACCTCGCGCTGCTGATCGGTCCGGGCCAGAACTGGCTGACCACCGAGCAGTTCTTCGAGGCGATTGTGAACAATCTTGAAAAGGCGATGGCGGATTGAGGCTGATCTGGAAGCTGAGTGGAGGCAGATGGGGCGTCGCGCTTGGCGCGCTTCTCCTGCTGCTTGCCTCTCCTCTGCTTGCGCCGCAATTGCTGGCCTTTCCGCACAAAGGGCAAACTGAACTCGGCCCTGTCTGGTCCGAAGACGAACTTGACCCCGCTATGCTTGAGCGCGCTGTTGAAACCGCGCGCCAACGCTTGGACACCAGCCCGCTAGCGCAGGCAGACGAGCGGCGGGATATCTTCGTGACCAATGGCGGCTGGCGGTGGACCTACCTTGCCAACACTGTGAGTGACGCCTTTGCGCTCACCCGGCCTGTGAACGATGCGATCATCATCAATCGCACCGACCCATCAAGTGGCATTGTGCGCAATGGTGACAAAATCGCAGGCGAGCGCACGCTCGCTGATCTGCTTGCCCACGAATTCACCCATGGCATGATCAATCGGCGCTATGGGCGATTGCGCGCGCGCTTCTTTCCCACGTGGAAAATTGAGGGATATTGCGATCACATCGCAGGGGCCAGCTCCTTAAGTGCACAAGACGCCGCCCGGCTTGAACGCGAGGGACGCAGCCACCCTGCTCTGGCCTATTACCACGCGCGCCGCCGGGTTGCGGCAATCCTCGCCGCCAATGGCGGTTCGCCCGACGCGCTGTTTCTGGAAGACTAATTCCTGTTCGCATCGGATGACTTTGCTGGTGCTTGGCGCTAAATCGGGGTGGTATGGCAGGCGAGATTTCCTTTTCTCCGGTAATGCGCGATGCGCTGGTGATCCTTGGCTCTGCCGGGATCGTCATCCCCGTCTTCGCGCGCTTCCGGATCACGCCTGTCATCGGGTTCATTCTGATCGGTCTGCTGGTCGGCCCCTATGGGCTGGGCATGTTCGATGATCGAATACCATGGCTCAGCTACATCACGATCTCCGACCCTGAACGATTAACGCCGTTTGCGGATTTCGGAATCATCCTGCTGCTTTTCGCGATCGGGCTGGAGCTCAGCTTTAACCGGCTGTGGCAGCTCAGAAAGCTGGTCTTCGGGCTGGGATCGCTTGAGATCCTGATTATCGGCAGCAGCGGCGCAGCGTTCCTGTATTACGTCAACGGTATGGACCAGACCGGCGCGCTCGCACTCGGGTTTGCGCTCGCTTTCTCCTCAACCGCGATTGTGTTGCCGATTTCAGGCACGCGCAGCCAAGTCGGCAAAGCGGCGCTGTCGATGCTGTTGTTTGAGGACATCATGATCGTCCCGATCATCTTCATCCTCGGCGCGCTGGCTCCCAATGCGCAGTCTGACGGGGTGAGCGGACTGGTCACCACCCTGTGGCAAGGCGGCGTTGTGATTGCGCTGCTTCTGGTGCTGGGACGCTTTGCTCTGCCACGCCTGTTCAGCCAGGCGGCGCGCACCAAAAGCCCGGAGCTTTTCCTCGCCGCCACCATGCTGGTCGTCATCGGCGCAAGCCTTGCTACCGGAGCAACTGGGCTCTCCCCGATTGTCGGCGCGCTGATCGCCGGGCTGTTGATCGCGGAAACCGACTATCACAGCGAGATTGAGAGCATAGTTGAGCCCTTTAAGGGGCTTGGCCTTGGCGTCTTTCTCATCACCGTCGGCATGAGCATGGATCTGGTGATGATGTGGGGGATGATAGGCGCGCTTGTCTCAGCCGTTGTCGGCGTGCTGGTGTTCAAGGCGATTGTCACCGGCGTCCTGCTTCGATTGATGGGCGCGCGCCGCTCAACTGCGGCTGAAACCGGCGTGCTTATGGCGAGCCCATCTGAGACTACGCTGATTGTGTTGGCCGCTGCGACATCCGCCTTGGTCGTCGATACACAGACCGCTCAATTCTGGCAGATCGTCACGGCGATTGGCCTGACAGTCACGCCGCTCCTTGCAAAGCTGGGGCGGGTCATCGCGCGCCGGGTCGAGGCGACCCCGGAGATGCCTGACGATGAAGAAGATGAAAGCCGCACCATCATCATTGGTGGCGGCCGCGTGGGTCAATTGATCGCAGACATGCTGGACAAGCATGACCAATCCTACGTCATCCTCGATTCCGACCCGGATATCATCGCCGCCGCAGCCCGAGGCGGCTACCGCGCAGCTTTTGGCGATGCCTCGCGCGGCGATGCGCTGTCACGGCTGGGCATTGAGAAGGCAGCGGCGGTCGTGCTGACCATGGACGAGCCGGTTCTGGCGCAGCGCCTCGTAACCAAGCTGCGCTCTGTTTATCCCGACCTTCTGATTGTGGCCCGCGCGCGCGATACAGACCACGCCGCAGCACTCTACCGCGCAGGCGCAAGCCATGCTGTGCCGGAAAATCTCGAAAGCTCGCTGCAATTGTCCGAAGCCGTGCTGGTGGATATTGGCGTGGCGATGGGCCCGGTGATCGCCTCCATCCATGAAAAGCGCGACGAATACCGCGAGCGTATTGAGATCGAGGGCGGGCTTACAGAGAAACCCAAACTGTCCACGTCCAGCATCTGACCCGCGCAGGGTCGGCGGCGCTTCCTGACTGCCAGCCAAACGCGCCATTCAGGCCGAGTGAAATGCGCAAGCCTCATGACACACTTACACAAAGTGAAACTGGGGGCGATCACAATGAAGCACGGCACAATCAGAGCGACACTTCCAGGCGCAACCATAGCGCTCGCTTTCGCTAGCCCGGCGCATGCCTCACTCAACGATCAGTTTGTCTGCGCGACCGAGGATGACCGCCGCGTGCATGTCACGATCATGGCAACCGATCCCGGTAAAGCAGTGCTTTCATACCGCGCGCCAAAGTCGAGCGAAGCCGAACGCATCACGCTCTCCGGCGCAGAGCCGGGCCGCGCCTTCCGGTTTGACGCCGGAAAAACCCGTTTCATGGGCACAGACACGGTCGGAATTCTGCACCATAAGGGAGAGCAACTCACCTGCATCTTCCCCGGCGCGCCGGACGAAGGACCAGCCAAGCAAGTCGATCCCATGGTCCCTAGCGTGATGGTCGACAGCGAAGGGTTGATGGTGCGCCGCTACGATATTGGCGCGGATATTCGCCACGCATTCGGAACGCCTAAAAACAATGTGATCGCCTATCTCAGCCGCTATCTCGGCACACCCGGCCCGCTTCAGCGCAACGAGGAATGCGGCGTAGGTCCGCTCGAATTTCGCCGTTTCGGCCCCATCACTCTCAGCTTTCAGGACAACGCTTTTGCCGGGTGGTTCATGCGCGAAGGTGTTGGCGAAGCGCGCTCGGTTGCGGTCAGCCTGCCCGACGGCACACGCACAGGAGACCCAGCTTCCTCGGTCAAAGCGACCTTCGAACGGTTTGATGAAAGCACGCTTGGCGAAGAGTACACCAGCGAGGGCGTGACAGCTTTGCTCGATGAGACGGGCGAGCGGGTCGATGTGCTGATGGCCGGGGCGAACTGCGTGTTTCGATAGGGCCCCATTCTCAAGTCTGCTGAAGTCTGCCGCGCGCGGCTCAGCTAGCCTGCCAGCGCTGCGCGCACAGCATCAATCGCGGCCTTCGCCTTGCCGCCATCTGGTCCCCCGCCCTGCGCCATATCGGGGCGTCCACCGCCCCCTTTGCCGCCCAGCGCGGCGACGCCCGCGCGCACCAGATCAACAGCGCTGTGACTGGCCGCCAAATCCTCGGTCACAGCTGCCGCGATGGCCGCTTTGCCCTCATTAACCGCGACAATCACCGCCACGCCTGAACCAAGCCGGGCCTTCGCTTCATCAAGCAGGGGGCGCAATTCCTTGGGGCTGAGGCCTTCGATCACCTGACCACTGAAGGTCACGCCGCCAACTTCCTCGTCCGCTGAGCCCGACGCAGCAGGCGCGCCGCCTCCGCCCCCGCCAAGCGCCAGAGCTTTCTTGGCCTCCGCGAGCTCTTTTTCGAGCCGCTTGCGCTCGTCCATCAGCGCGGTGATGCGTGCTGGAACCTCCTCCGGTGTCGCACGGATAGCTCCGGCTGCGGCTTTGAGCGCTTCTTCGCGAGACACCAGCCAATGGCGCGCAGCCTCTCCGGTCAGCGCTTCGATCCGGCGCACACCCGACGACACAGCGCTTTCCGAAATGATCCGGAACACGCCTATATCTCCTGTGGCGCGGACATGGGTGCCACCGCACAATTCTACCGAATAGTTACGCCCGCCATCGCCGGCGCGCCCCATTGAAAGGACGCGGACCTCTTCGCCATACTTCTCGCCAAACAGAGCAAGCGCGCCCGCCTCAATGGCGTCTTCCGGGCTCATGAGCCGCGTCGCGACCGGCTCATTTGCGCGGATTTCGGCATTCACTTCGGCTTCAATCGCGGCGATGTCTTCCGACGTCAGCGCGCTGGGCTGAGAGAAATCGAACCGCAGCCGATCATCTGCCACCAGAGAGCCTTTCTGTGTGACGTGATCACCGAGCCGGTTGCGCAGAGCGGCATGCACCAGATGGGTGGCCGAATGGTTCGCTCTGATCGCCGCGCGGCGGTCCGCATCGACTGTCAATTGCACATTGTCGCCAACAGCGACCTCACCGCTTTCGATCGCGGTGTGATGCGCGTGAAGTCGGCCTAGCGGCTTGCTGGTCCCCGTGACGTGCGCTGCAAGCCCTGCGGGGGTTGAAATGGTCCCGCTATCGCCGGTCTGGCCGCCGCTCTCACCATAAAACGAGGTCTGGTTGGTGAGGATGATCACACTATCACCCGCGCCCGCGCGCTCAACCTCGACGCCGTCTTTGACAATCGCCACCACTGTGCCTTCGCCCGAGGTCGCGGAATAACCGGTGAACTCGCTCGCACCTAGGCGTTCAGCAATGTCGAACCACACCTCGCCCGAGGCCGCTTCGCCTGAACCCTTCCACGCTGCGCGTGCCGCCTCTTTCTGGCGAGCCATCGCTTGGTCGAATCCGGCGCGCTCGACGCCGATCCCGCGGGCGCGCAGTGCGTCTTCGGTTAAATCGTAGGGGAAGCCGTATGTGTCATAGAGCTTGAATGCTGTCTCGCCGTCGAGCTGTGCGCCTTCACTCATCGAGCCGGTCGCCTCATCGAGCAGCTTCAGGCCTTTCTCTAGCGTGCGACGGAACTGGGTCTCCTCGCGCAGCAACACTTCCTCGATGAGCGACTGGCCGCGCGGTAGCTCAGGGAAAGCCTGGCCCATCTCTGTCACAAGACTTGGCACCAAGCGATGCATGAGCGGCTCGCGCGCGCCGAGCAGATGCGCGTGACGCATGGCGCGGCGCATGATGCGGCGCAGAACATAGCCTCGGCCTTCATTGGACGGCAGCACACCATCAGCCATCAGGAAACTGGTCGAACGCAGGTGATCGGCGATCACACGGTGGCTTGCTGTTTGTTCATCGCTCGCGGCAATCCCGGTGAACTGCTGCGACGTCGCGATCAGCGCCTTGAAGGTATCGGTGTCGTAATTGTTGTGCACACCCTGCATGACCGCTGCGACACGCTCGAGCCCGCTTCCGGTATCAATCGAGGGCTTTGGAAGATCGATCCGCGAGCCATCGGCCCGTTGGTCGAACTGCATGAAGACGAGATTCCATATCTCGACGAAGCGATCGCCGTCTTCCTCTGGACTGCCGGGAGGTCCACCCCAGATATGATCGCCGTGATCGTAGAAAATCTCCGAGCACGGCCCGCACGGCCCTGTTTCACCCATCGACCAGAAATTGTCATTGGTGGCGATCCGAATAATGCGATCTTCAGGAAGACCGGCGATTTTGCGCCAGAGCTTAAAAGCCTCATCATCGGTGTGATAGACAGTTGCAATCAAACGGTCCTTTGCAAGACCCCATTCGCGGGTCAGCAATGTCCATGCATTTTCGATCGCTTGCTCTTTGAAATAATCGCCAAAGGAGAAATTCCCCAGCATCTCGAAGAAGGTGTGGTGCCGGGCCGTGTATCCGACATTGTCGAGATCATTGTGCTTCCCGCCAGCGCGCACGCATTTCTGCGACGACGTCGCGCGCGGCGCAGGTGGTGCTTCAAGACCGGTGAACGCGTTCTTGAACGGGACCATCCCCGCATTGACGAACATCAGCGTGGGATCGTTGTAGGGCACGAGTGGTGCGCTGGGCACTTCGGCGTGATCGGCCCCTTTGAAAAAGTCGAGAAAGGAGCGGCGAATGTCGTTGGTCGATGTCATGGTGATGCGCAGTTAGGCAATCGTGCCAGACCCGACAAGCCGCTCGATATGCAAGAGGGAAGGCAATGTGCGATTTATCACCCTCCCCCTTCAATTTATCAGCCCAAAACGCAGGCGAGAATTCAGCCCTTAATCGTCTTCAGGCTCAGGCCCGGTCATCATCTCTTCCGCGACTTCATCAGTCTTGCCGCGGATTGCCGCTTCGAGCTTTTCGCGAAGCTCATCATTCTCAGCAAGAAACTTCTTCGCATTCTCGCGGCCCTGCCCGATCCGAATCGAGTCGTATGAGAACCAGCTGCCCGACTTCTCCACGAGCCCCGCTTTCACACCAAGGTCCAGAATCTCACCAATCTTGGAGATCCCCTGCCCATACATGATATCAAATTCGACCTGCTTGAAGGGCGGCGCAACCTTGTTTTTGACCACTTTGACGCGGGTCGAGTTGCCGATCACTTCGTCGCGATCCTTGATCTGGCCTGTGCGGCGGATGTCCAAGCGAACCGAAGCGTAGAACTTGAGCGCATTACCGCCCGTCGTCGTCTCAGGATTGCCGTACATCACACCGATTTTCATGCGCAGTTGGTTGATGAAGATCACCATGCACTTGGAACGGTTGATCGACCCGGTCAGCTTGCGCAGCGATTGGGACATAAGCCGCGCTTGAAGACCGACATGGGAATCGCCCATCTCGCCTTCAATTTCAGCGCGAGGAACCAGCGCTGCGACGGAGTCGACCACCAACACATCAATCGCGTTCGAACGCACGAGAGTGTCGGTAATTTCGAGCGCCTGTTCACCCGTATCAGGCTGCGAAACGATCAGTTCGTCAATGTCCACGCCCAGTTTGTTGGCATAGACCGGGTCCAGTGCGTGCTCGGCATCGACAAAGGCAGCGGTGCCGCCCGCCTTTTGCGCTTCGGCAATGCAGTGCAGTGCGAGCGTCGTCTTGCCTGAGCTTTCAGGCCCATAAATCTCGATCACGCGGCCTTTGGGAAGCCCGCCAATGCCAAGCGCGATATCCAGCCCGAGCGACCCGGTCGAAATCGACTCGACATTCATCGCCTCTTTCGAGCCCAGCTTCATCGCCGAGCCCTTGCCAAACGCGCGGTCAATCTGTGCGAGCGCTGCGTCGAGCGCTTTTTGACGGTCCACTTCCTTACCCTTCTCTACCAACTTCAGCTGCGTAGCCATCGCATGACCTCCTTGAGTTTCCTAGAGCGGGTGAACGAGTTTTAACCGTCCTTTTTACGTCCGCTGAGACTCGAAGTACATGCTTTGTTCCAAAAGAACAAGTGTGGAACAAAATTTTCCAACATCGGACTGCGCACAAGCCAGCGGCCTATTTCGCGTAGGCGCTGCGCAATTTCCATTTGAACTCGCGCGTCGCATTGGCGGGAATGGTCACTTCGGCGGTCTTGAAACCGTTCTTGACCTCCACCTTGCTCCCCGAAAAGCGAGCGTCGAAGTCGCTTGACCAGCCGAGCTTGACCCGCACTTGCACGGGGTGCGGATTGGCGTTGGTGAGCCTTGCGATCATCTTCACCCATTTGCGCGAATCCTCGTCGAAGTCCTCATCCAGGGCGAGCGCGCACTGAGTGAAGACCTGAGAGCTTTGGCCAAGCTCAAGCTCGATATCCTGCCCGCGGGCAAAGTCGCGCAGATCGGTTACCGCCGCCAATTGTGTACCGCGAGAGGTTGGCTCGAACAGACGCATCTGTCCCTGTGGCAATGCAATGCCCAGGCCGCGCTTTTCCTCGTTCTTGGTCACGAGCAACAGCTCCGCCGGAATCGGATCGTCCAGATCCTCGATCCAGTCATAAGGCTCGCACATCGCGGTGTAGAGGAACCGGCCCTTGACTTCATCCTTGTTGAGAAACGCGACCTGCTTCATGCCCATGGCTGAAACGTTCACACGCTCAGGCACGCGGAAAAGCTTGAGGTCACCCAGATCCTCCTCGGCTGCGGTCACGACCTGAACGGGTGAGACAGAGGCGTAGTTTCTCTTTTGGATGCGCGATCCGGTGACCGTGATGCTTTCGTCAGCCATCGCCGCCATCGCCATGGAACGCGGTGGCGGCGGCGCAGGCAGCGCCGGGTCATAATTGGGGACAGGCGAACCCGTCTTGGTGCTGCCGATGGGATAGCACTGCAGGCGCAGCCGATCAGCAACGGGCGGGTCGGAGAGGTCTTCATAATCGCTCTCAACATTTAACGTGCCAGCGATAATCTGAAGTTTGGCATCATCAAAGCTTTGCCCGTTATCATTCACCAGAGTGAGCCAGCTGAGCCAGTTCATGGTGAACTCTTTGCCCCTGCCCTTTTCGTCCAGAGTGGCGACATAATTGGCCTGCCAGTCAAACCCCCATGAAAGATAGGTGAGCGTGATTTCGTATGTGCCGCCCGCCTCTGACCGCGTGTCCACCGAATAGACCGGCTTTGCGTTGAGGCCGATGGGGATGCGTTCAAAGGTCAGCTTTTCCGGCAGCCCGGCGCAGCGGACCGCTTCAAATCCCTGGCTCGTCTGCAACACCAGACCGCCATTGGCCTGTGTGCGGACAATGGCGCTTTCCGGTTCGGATGTGCCGGTTGCAGGATTGGTGCGGGTGATGGTCACGCGGTTGCCGAGCGCGCCGTTCACCAGCGCGGCGGGAGAGAGCAATTCAGCGTTGCGGTTTTTCTCAATCGTGCCGCCTGGAAGGCCGGTCACGATCGCGCTTACCCCGATCATCCCTTCTGCCACGCCGACAAAGCGAATGCGCGATTCGCCGGCGGGCAGAGTGACCGTGCGGGTCTCACTGATCAGAGCAAAGCCGAGTGGATCGTCGGCCCGTAAATCCTCATCCGAAGCACGTTCCGGATCGCGGTAAATCGTGACCGAAATGTCTTGCGGCGCAGAGGCCTCGACAGTGTCGCGTGCAAAGACTGGCGGCGCGCTTGCGCACGCCAAGGCGGCAAGGAATAGTGCGAAAGCTCGCATGATAAGCGCTCCTGCCGCTTACCAGCGTGTCTCGTAGGTGACGCGCACGATCCGCTCGCCCTCAGCGGGCACGCTGATCGTGTATTTGCGGTTCTGATAATTAAGCTGCATGCCTTCGACATCCTCGCTGACAACGCGGTAATCATAGCCCCACCAATAGCGGCCCAGCCCTGTCTGCGTCAGATCGACCTCAACCGGCTCATCTTTCGCATTGGTGAGTTTGTAGCGCATGGTGGTGCGGAAATAGTCGGTGCTCTTCTGCCGTTGGACCGCCCCGCGAGAGACCAGATTGTCGTCCGCATCATAGATTTGAAATCGCTCGCTTTCGCGCCATTCGCGCTCCGTAATCCGCTCGCGCTTTTCAACCTCGGCCTGGAGCGTGATGTCAAACGCCTCGCCTGTCACCAGCGACAATTCGCTGCCCATAGGCGTGTGGCCGATGCTGTTTTCGCCGATGAATTGCGGAGTGCCTTGGCTGTCGCGCTGGTAGAAGCGCACTGTCCCGGCGGGTAGAGCATCGCCCAACCCTTGATCGCGCGAGGAGGAGAAGCTGATCGCGCTGGAGACGTTGCGCGGGTTCTCATCATTCTGCTGCCAGCCCACGCTGATCGAATAGACCTTGCGCGCAGGCACGCCCTGCACATCAAGGAAGCTCACCTGCTTGGTCTGCGCGTTGGCAATCGTGGTGCGCCCGCTGATCGGATAAAGATAGAAGTCACCGAGCCGTTCACGATCCGCGCTCTGCGTCCCCGCGCGCGTCATTCCGCGATTGCCGAAATTGCGTCCGCGTGAGCGCCTGCCGCTGGGATTGCCTGCCACCAAAAGCGTGTCGGCCTGATGGAAGGTCGTGCCCGAATTGTTGGTGAGCGTGACCCAGCCCTGCATATCGATCGAGCCGTCCTTCTCATTATAGAGCGCGACATAATCGGACGACCAACCAAGCCCGCTGGACAGATAGCGCAGCGACACCGGGCGCGGCCCTGCGCGGCTGCTGTCGAGATTGACGGAAAGCGTCGGGCGCGCGCGCAGATTGGGCGGCACACGGTCAAAGATAACGCGCACCGGCAGGCCATCATCGCGTAGCACTTCGATGCGATTGCCGATCTGGATCACCACCCCGCCTGCGGTCGAGAGAACTTTGGCCCGCTCCCGCGTTTCAGCGCCGGTTGCGGGGTTGGTCCGCAGCAGAGTGACGGTCTGGCCGATCGCCTTTTCCATCATCTTTGTGGGGGTGAGCAGGTCGTAATCGAAGTTCTGCTCAATGATCGTCGTGTTCGGCGCTGAGAAGCTGAGCGTTTGCGGCTGGATGCGCGCGGAGACATCGGGAAACTCGATCCGGCTTTTGCCATTTTCAATGTCCAACTGGCGCACATCCTGCACCAGCGCGAGATTGTTGTTGTAGATCGTGACCGCGACATCGCCCTGCGCGGTCTCATCCGGATCGGGCACAGACTGTGCAAGCGCCGGGGCAGAAACCGCGGTGGCAGAGCCCGTGATAAGCGCCGCTGCCGAAACCGCGCTGATGCTGAAAATTCGCCGAGCCCGTGTCATAAGTGTCCCCTCTGAAAAATACGTTATGCACAGTGATGCAACTTGTCGCTGTATCCAAGGTGAACTGCCAGATTTCTCCGCAGGTTCGTTCTACTGGGTGAAGGTCGCAGAGCCTTGCTTGGACGCGCGCATAACGCTGGCGACCTTGTCTCCGATGGCGGAAACGCTGAAGGGTTTGGGGATGAAATGCATGTCAGGGATGTCGATATCCTTGCGCAATTGCTCCTCAGCATAGCCGGACATGAACAGCACGGGCAGATTGGGGCGCTCCTTGCGGATAGCGCGGACCATGGCGGGGCCGTCCATGCCGGGCATCACCACATCGCTGACCACAAGGTCAAACTCGGCCCCGTCTGCAATAGCCGCCAGTCCTTCCTCCCCGCCTGGACACGCTGTGATCTGATAGCCTGCGCGGGCCAAGGCGCGCTCCGCAACGGCGCGCACCATATCCTCGTCCTCGACCAGCAGGATGCGCCCGCCTGCCGACCAGTCCGAGGAGACCGGCGCCGGAGCCTCGCGCCGCCGGGGCGCTTCGCCGTGGTGGACCGGGAAATAAATGGTGAAGCGCGCGCCGGTTGGATTGCCGCTGGAATCCTTCACATTGTCTGCAAAGATAAATCCGCCTGATTGCTTGACGATGCCATAGGCGGTCGAAAGACCCAGCCCAGTTCCCTTGCCTTGCTCTTTGGTGGTGAAGAACGGCTCGAACAGTTTGGGCAGCACATGCGGCGGGATGCCGCCCCCTGTGTCCTGCACGATCAGCACCGTGTAATCGGCGGGCGGCAGAATTTCAGAGCCCAGCTTGATCACTTCCTTGGCCTGCAACCGGCGGGTCAGCAGCGAGATGCGCCCAGCGGAAAGGCCGGTTTTCGGCCCGGTCGAATTGATCGCATCGCGCGCATTGACAGCGAGGTTCATGATGACCTGCTCAAGCTGCTGCGGGTCTGCGCGCACCGCCCCTAGATTGCGATCGTGCTGCACGTAAAAGCTGATCTTCTCACCCAAGAGCCGCTTGATTAGCGGTGTAACTTCACTGACAACGTCGGGCAATTGCAGGATTTCCGGCCGCAGGGTCTGCTGGCGCGAAAAGGCGAGCAATTGCCGGGTCAGCGCGGCGGCGCGGTTTGAGTTGGCCTGGATCTGTTGAATGTCATCGTAATCGCTATCACCCGGCGTGTGCCGCAGCAGCATGAGATCACACGTGCCGATGATGGCGGTGAGCACATTGTTGAAATCATGCGCGACCCCGCCTGCCAGCTGGCCGACCGCCTGCATTTTGGTGGCCTGCGCAACCTGCCGCTTGAGCTGGTTTTCCTCGCTCGAATCGGCAAGGCTCAGCAGCACCGCCGCCTCGCCCAGACCGCGCACGCCAGCGAGGCCGAGTGAGACCGGCTCTTCGGGCTGGTTCTTCAGCCGGATCGCCATATCGCCGCTGGTCGCAGGCCCTCGTCCGTGGCGTCGCACCGCATCCGACAGCGCCGCCATATCCTCGCGTACGACAAGGTCTGTCGGGAAAGACGGCAGACCGCGCCCAGCACGGTCAATCGAGCGCAAAAAGGCCTCATTCGCGAACAGAAAGCGCCCGTCGCGGTCCGTCATCGCCAGACCCAGCGGCAATTGCGCGAGCAGCGCATCAAGCTGCGCGACGCCCGCCTGGGCCGACCCGTCCCAGCCGCTGCCAATGCCCACGCCGCTGTCAATCAACAGCATCAACGAAGAGGTTTCATCCGCGCCCGCATCATCGGAAAAGCCCGCTTCGTTCAGCGGAATATCGACCAGTGTTTGCGGTGTGCCGCCCCGCCCTTCGCGCGCGAAGAACAGCCGGTCGCGGTCATCTGAACGCAGCACAGAGACGAAATCCTGCCCAACCAGCGTCGCGCTGGCATCGCCCACAGCGCGCTGAGCAAAGCCTGCTCCCACGGATCGGATGACACCGTGCGAGGAAGTGATCGCCGTTTCAATCCCCGCCCGGCTCAACATCTGTCCGAATGGCCCAGCGAGGTTGAGCGCTTCCAAAGCATCGCCGGCGCCTGCCAACAGAGGGCTGAAGCGCCAGATCAGGTAATCCTCACCGCGCCCGGCCCGTGTGACCGCTACGGTCCAGTCAGCGAGTTCGCCCTGCCCGCCTGATCCAGCCGCCACCAGCTCTTCCACCTGAGCCGCGCCATCGCGCAGCGCAATACGCGCCGCGCGGCTCAGCGCTTCCAATTGCTCGCGGGGCAAGTCCAGAGCGGGCGGCGCGTTTTCTGCGCCGAATGCTGCGAGGAAGGCGTCATTGGCACAAACCATCCGGTTCGCTCGGTCAGTGATCGCAATTGCCTGTTCGGGATTGCCAGATTCAATCGCTGCGACCGTTACCGACCAATCCGGCATTGCGGGAGCCTCGCGCATGATCGTCGGGCGAGAGCGGTCAAAGGCGTATACACCGCCCATCAACACCGCGGTCCCCAACCCAAAGACGCAGGTTAAAATGAGGTCTTGCGACACAAAGAAGATGGCCGCTGCACTCGCCAAAAGGCCAAGAGCAATCAGGCCATAGGCTTTGGCTGAGCTGAAACCCACCTCGCTGTTTGGTGTATCTGTGACTTGAGCTTCGTTCACGCGCTTGATTTCGTCCCTGCTGCGGCACGCGCCGCGTAGCCTGTCGGTTTAAACCGCGTTGCCGCGCGGGTCGAGCTACGCTTCCATCCGTTTCAGACGTTTTGCCCGGCGGCGCGCAACCATGAAGCGCCAAATCGGCCCCGCTATCAGATAGCCAACCGCTGAGGACACCAACGCAAGGACCAGAAAGCCGAACGCCGTCACCCCCGCCAGCTCAAAGAATTCGCCGAGCCAGGCGAGCGAGCCTGTGCCCAGTTCCTCCGTTGCGATCCCGCCAACCGCCTGATCGACGTTCAGCGTGATCTCGCCAACCCGGTTGGCAACCACGATCCACGCCGGGAGGGTGAAAGGGTTGGTCACAAAGGTCACCAGCGCGGCTAGCGGCACATTGGCGCGCGCTGGCAGAGCGAGAAAGGCTGCGAGAAAAATCTGCCCGACCGGGATAATGAAGGCTGCAAACAGCCCCAGCGCCACACCGCGCGGCACCGAACGGCGCGTAAACCGCCACAATTCGGGCGACAGGAAGCGGTGCGCAATCGGCGCAAGATACTTGTTCTTCGACATTTCCTCGCGCGAAGGCATGTACTTGCGGATCAGATCCCGTCCCAGCGTCTTCGAGCGAAAGGAGATGCCGGCCGGGGGCGTTCCGTCGCCACGGTTCTTACCGCGACCATCGCCAATGTGCGGATCGGAACTCATGGAAAAGGAGCCGAATGGGAGCGCAAAACCGTCATACAAGGCATATGGGTAGCCATAACCATCTGACCAATGCGTGAATTGCACGAAATAGACGGAAATGTGCTGGCAATCATCTCAGCAAATCAGCCCTGATCGCGCATCAGCCGGGCCTTGTCGCGTTTCCAGTCGCGTTCCTTGATGCTCGCGCGCTTGTCATGCGCCTGCTTACCCTTCGCCAAAGCGAGCTCCACCTTCGCACGGCCCGTCGCGTTGAAATAGACCGACAGCGGCACCAACGTCATGCCCTTGCGCTCCACCGCGCCAAACAGCTTGTTGATCTCGCGCTCATGCAACAGCAGTTTGCGGGGGCGGCGTGGTTCATGGTTCAGGCGATTGCCGTGGCTGTATTCGGGAATGTTGGAATTGATAAGCCAGACCTCGCCATCCTTCACTTCGGCATAGCTCTCCGCAATCGTCGCTTCGCCCGCGCGCAGAGCTTTCACTTCGGTCCCCTGCAATGCGAGGCCGGCTTCAAATGTATCTTCAATCGCGTAATCGAACCGCGCACGGCGATTCTCCGCGACGGTCTTGAGCTTGTCAAAGGTCTTTGGTTTGGGCCGTGCCATAGTGCCGGGGCACATAGGGACTGCCGCGCAAAAGCGCAAAGGCTTGATGCCGCTTGCTCAGACGTCATGAGAACTCCATAATTCAATGCAAGTTCAATCATGTTGGAACTAATCAGGAAAGCTGTCTTCATGAACCTCTTATGGCTGCGCGCGTCATTGGCGGCTCTTTTCAGCGTTCTTTGCCTTTTCAACCCCCTCGCAGCGCAACAGAGTTTCCCGCGCCCACCGATTGAGGCCTACGGCGCCTTGCCGGCCGTTGAGGAAGCGATCGTATCGCCCAACGGCACTTACACCGCGATGCTCACAACCACCGGCGCTGAGCGCGTGGTCGTCGTGCTGGATCAAACGGGCAAGCGGATAAAACAGCTCGTTGTCGGCGATGCGAAGGTGCGCGACATTGAGTGGGTCGGCGAAGAAGCTGTGCTGTTGCTTCGGTCTGAGACGGGCAGGCTTCCGACCCAATACATTGAGAGCAAAGCCGAATTCTGGCGCGGCAATGTCATCCCGCTGGATGACAACCGCCCGGTGATCTCAATCTTCGCTGAGCAGCGATACATCGCAAATGCAATCACGGGCTATTACGGCATTCGCCGCGTTGGTGATCGCTGGATCGGATATTTTGGCGGCTTTCGCAAAGGCAGCACATCAGGCGACCGTGACCGCATGCTCGACAGAGCGCCGGCATTGTTTGCAGTTGATCTTGCCACGGGCGATGCAAAGAACATTGGTCTGCCCAATTCTTGGCCGACTGTGCGCACCTGGGTGATCGATGATGCTGGCGAAATCGGCGCCCGGCTTGAGCTGGATGTCCAGTATGGCAACTGGCAGGTCAAAAACGGCGAAGGCGCAACGATTGCCAAGGGGCGGCAACCAAAGGGCGAGATTTCAATCCTCGGCTTTGATGATGATGCAAGCGACATAATTTACAGTGTTTTCGATGAAGGCGCGAAAAGACGCCGTCGCTACGCTGTGCCTGTTTCGGAGGGTGAGCCGCGCGAACTCTGGAGTGACATCGCGATCAATCGCTATGTCTATCAGCCCTACTCCCGCAGGATCCTTGGCGTGCGTGATACGCAGGGCGATCTTGATGTGAGTGACCCTGCCAAACGCAGCGCGATAGCTGAAACACTCGACGCCTTCTCGTTCGCATCCAATGTCCGCATTGAGAGCTTTTCGAATGGTTTTGACACTCTGATCGCGCGCACCAGCGGCAATTACGACAGCGGCACTTGGTATCGGGTCAACACTGCAGACGGCAAACGCTCTATTGTCGGCATGGAGCGGCCGGCAGTGCAAGGGCCTGCGATCGGAAAGGTTTCTACTTTCACTTATGAAGCGCAGGACGGCCTTGAAATTAGAGGTATCCTGACGCTCCCACCCGGCCGCGAGCCGAAGGATTTGCCGGCCGTGATCCTGCCGCATGGCGGCCCGACCGCGCACGATGTCGAGGCCTTTGACTGGTGGGCGCAAGCCTTTGCATCTCGCGGTTATGCAGTGCTCCAGCCCAACTTCCGCGGCTCAACCGGGCGCGGATCGGCTTTCGTGGACGCGGGCGATGGCGAGTGGGGACGCAAGATGCAGACTGATAAGTCTGATGGGCTTGCAGCGCTGGCAGAGGCTGGGATCGCCGACCCGAAGCGCGCGTGCATCGTTGGCGCAAGCTATGGCGGCTATGCCGCGCTTGCTGGCGTAACCTTGCAGCAAGGCATTTATCGCTGCGCAGTCTCCGTCAATGGAGTGACCGATCTGAAGCAGATGCTGCGTCCCATGCGCGGCATGGCGCGCAGCGTGGTGAGCCGGTCGATTGAACAGCAATTTGGCGATGACGCCGATTTTAATGCTCTTTCGCCGTTAAGATGGCAAAGCGCGCCGATGCGCCGATCCTGCTCATCCACGGGCGCGACGATACAGTCGTTCCCTTTGAGCAATCCGCCATGATGCTGGGCGAGTTGAAGGGGGCCAGAAAGCCGGTCGAAATGGTCGAGCTGAAAGACGAGGATCACTGGCTTTCGCAACCCGCGACCAGAATTACGATGCTGGAAGCGGCTGTGCGGTTTGTCCAGAAGCACAATCCGGCCGACTAGGGCTCCCGCGACCCTTAAATCAGCCCCGCAAACTCCAGCGCTTCATCAACAGCGCGGCGCGATGTTTCGCTGGCGGGGACGAGCGGCAGGCGCACTTCTCCGGAAATATCCTCGCGCACGCGGGACAGCGCGTATTTCACCGGCGCGGGCGAGGCATCGGAGAACATCGCATAGTGCAGCGGGAACAGTCGGTCGTTGAGCTCGCGCGCCTTCTTCAACTCATTCGCTGCAATCGCCGCCTGAAATTCGGCGCACAGGGCCGGTGCGACATTAGCCGTGACCGAAATAGCGCCCCGGCCTCCAGCAGCCGAATGCGGCAGCCACAGCTCATCATTGCCTGAAAGCTGACAGAAATCCGCAGACAGCCCCATCCGGTGATCAGCCACGCGGCTAAGGTCCCCACTCGCATCCTTGATCGCGACGATGCGCTCGGGATATTTGCGCACCAGCGCGACCACGGTCTCATCCTCAATATCCGTCACGGTGCGGCTGGGCACATTATAAAGCACTATGGGAAGCTCGCAATTTTCCGCCAGATAGCTGAAATGCGCGATCAGGCCCGCCTGGCTCGGGCGGTTGTAATAGGGCGCGACGCACAGCCCTGCCGCCGCCCCCGCTTTCTTGGCGAAGGTCATGTGGAGCGCGGCGTTCTTCGTATCGTTCGATCCGCACCCGGCAATCACCGGCACGCGCCCGCCCGCTTGCTCGATACAGACCTCGATCACCCGGTGGTGCTCGGCATTGGACAGGGTCGATGCCTCACCCGTCGTTCCGCAAGGCACCAGCGCTGAACTGCCCTGCTCGATCTGCCAGTCGACCAAGCGGCGAAAGGCCACTTCATCAAACGACCCGTCGCGAAAAGGAGTCACCAGAGCGGGAATTGATCCGCTGAACATTGCTTTATCCCCGTATGCGTCAATTATTGTGCTTGAGCGTGGCGCTTTGTTGCGCCAGCACGTGAATCCCTAAGGCGTTCAGCGCCTGATAAGGAGCCTCCCGGCATTATGTCCAGCATGGTCAGCATTTTGCGTTTCTCTCACCCTGCCCGTCTTCTAACCGGCGCCGCAATTGTGGCCGGAGCCTTCGCGCTTCCCGGCCTGCCAGTCGCAGCCCAATCCAGTTCGAGCCAAAGCTCGCTGGTGGCACAGCAGCCCAGCTCTATCAACGCGGCGATTTCGCGGTGGGAGCAATTGCAAAAGCGCGGGCAATACAGCTTTGCCGACTATGCGGGCTTCCTGCTTGCCTACCCCAATTTCCCGCGCGCCGCGGTGTTGCGGGTGCGGGCGGAAAACACGCTGGCGGTCGAAGCGCCGCCGCAGGCTGACATGCTGCGTTATTTCGATGCGCTGCCGCCGCTCACCAACAATGGACGAGCGCGCTATGCGCTTGCCTTATCAGCGGCGGGCCGGCCTGAGGCGCTGGAGATGGCGCGCGCTGCATGGCGTGGCGGACAGATGAGCGGCCCGGCGGAAGCCTATATCGAAGGGCTGTTCGGCGGCGCGATGACGGCTGAGGATCACGCCAGCCGGATGGACGCGCTGTTGTGGCAGGGCTCGGATGACGCCGCCGCCCGGCATGTGGTCAATTTGCCGCCTGAGGGCCGCGAAATGGCGATGGCCCGGCTGTCGCTTTTGCGCGGCTCAACACCTCAGGCCGCCGGTCTGCCTGTGCCGACCGGCGCGCTAAGCGATGCGGGCTATGTCTTCAATCTGGTCAACCATTACCGATCAAAGCGGCAAACCGGCCAAGCGATCTCCCTGCTGGCCAACCGCCCGCAATTCAACGCGCCTGCCTTTGATCCCGAAGAGCTGGTGGGCGATATGCTGGCGGTCGCAAAGGCCTCCAGCGCGCTGGACACGGTGCGAATTGCCAGTCGGATTGACGATCTGTTTGCGCCGGGCACGGATATCTCGGCGGGCTCTTTCAAGCTGCGCGATCGCTACACCGATCTGATGTGGCTGGGCGGGACCAAATCCCTGTGGGAGCTGGGCCGCGGCGATCAGGCGATGGGCCTGTTTGAACGCTATGGCCGGGCTGCGCGCACGCCGCTGACCAAGTCAAAGGGCTTTTTCTGGGCCGGACGCGCTGCGTTGCAGGCAGGCAATCAGGCCGAAGCCACGCGCCTGTTCGAAGCGGCTGCGCAGTGGCCGCATTACTATTACGGTCAGCTTTCCATCGCGGCGCTTGGGCGCGGTATGCCGACCTTTCAGCCACTGCCCCGCCCCGAAGTGACCACCGAGCAGCGCCGCGCCTTTGAAGCACGTCCGCTGGCACAAGCAATCAAGGCCATCGCAGCCGATCGGCGCGCTTGGCAAACCGAGCGCCGCTTCTTCCAAGCCATCGGCGATTCCGCTGCGAGCGAGGCCGATATGCTGCTCGCCGCCGACCTGGCGACCCGCGTGGGCATGCCCGAAATGTCCGTTGTGCTGGGCATGAAAGCGGGCGAAAACGGGCTCAAAGGTCTGGAGCGGATCGGCTTTCCCACCATTGAAACCCCTGTGGTCAACGATTGGGTCATGACGCACGCGATCAGCCGGCAGGAAAGCGAGTTTGACCGCACCCGCGTCAGCCATGCCGGCGCGCGCGGGATCATGCAGCTGATGCCGGGCACCGCGCGCGAGCAGGCGGGTAAGCTCGGTGTGCGTTACATGTCAGCCAATCTGATCAACGCACCGCAATACAATATCCGGCTGGGCGATGCCTATTTCGCACGGATGATGAGCTATTACGGCGGAGCCTATCCGCTGGCCGTGGGCGCCTATAACGCTGGGCCGGGCCGCGTGAACCAGTGGCTGCGCCTCAACGGAGATCCGCGCAAGGGTGAGATCGACTGGGTCACATGGGTGGAACGCATTCCCGCCAATTTCGAGACCCGCTATTACATCATGCGCGTGATCGGCAATGCGGTGAGCTATTCGCATATGTACCCGGATGAAGCAGGCCTGCCGCGCGAGATCGACGTGTTTTTGCCCTGACACCCGGGTCTAGAGCACGCATTGGCAAGCAAACCCGGCCCTCCGATCACGCCTTCGGGCATGGCCGCGCTCAAAGCGCGCTATGATCACCTGCTCGGCAAAGAACGGCCAGAGATCGTCGAAATCGTGAGCTGGGCGGCGGGCAATGGCGACCGCTCGGAGAATGGCGACTATCTCTATGGCCGCAAGCGAATGCGCGAGATTGACCGCGAGCTGGGCTATCTGGCGCGCCGGATGAAAGCCTGCCGCGTGGTCGATCCCGCCAACCAGCCCGACCGCACGCGGGTCTTTTTCGGAGCCACAGTGGAACTGGCCGACGAAGATGACGCGCGCAAAATCGTAACTCTGGTGGGTGACGACGAACAGGACGCAAGCGCTGGACGGATCGGCTGGAACTCCCCCATGGCAAAGGCGCTCAAAGGCGCGTGCGTGGGCGATCTGCGCACCGTGCGCTTGCCGAGCGGCGCGAAGGAATGGGAAGTGATGGAGATACGATATGGCTAAGCTCGTCCTCGCGCTTGCCTTGCTCAGCACCGCAAGTGCCCTTTCTGCCAAGGACAGCCTTGGCGTTTATTCCAGCTGGGCCGCCTTCCGCGATCCGGGCACGCCCAACTACGCGGGGCGCTGCTATGCCATTGCCAAGCCGCACCGGGCCGCAGATGCCTTTGCAAGCGTTGGCACATGGCCGGGCGAAGGCGTGCGCGGGCAGGTTCATGTGAGGCTATCGCGCGAGGCGCGCTCCGCACAGCTTACCATCGGTGGGACAAGGTTTGAGCTTGTCGCCATGGGCCGCGATGCCTGGGCGGCGGATGCAGGCAGAGACGCAGCGATCCTGGCCGCAATGCGTTCTGCTGAGACGATGCGGGTGACCGGGCGCACTGCGGGAGGCGGACTTTTTTCGGACCGCTACAGCCTCGAAGGCGCGGCCACCGCCATGGATGCGGCTGTGGTGGGGTGTGCCGGACAGTCATAGGACCGCTCTGACTTCCCAAATCGCCGCATCCGCCCTATATCGCGGTGCATATCATGCCAGACACTGACCTCATGACCATTCCCGGACTCGCTGATCCGGTTCCCGTCGCGCGTGACATCACGCCGCGCAGCGATGGGCGCATAGATCTTATCGGCCTGCCCCGCCCGCGCATTCACGAACTGTTCGCCGAGGCTGGCCTCGACGCGCGCCAAGCCAAATTGCGCGCCAAGCAGGTCTATCACTGGCTCTATCATCGCGGCGTCACTGACTTTGAAGCGATGACGGACATCGCCAAGACGATGCGCCCCTGGCTTGCCGAGCGATTTGTGATCGGGCGGCCCAATGTGGTCGAAGCGCAGCACAGTTCTGACGGCACGCGCAAATGGCTGCTCCAGACCGATGATGGCCATGACTTTGAGATGGTCTTCATCCCGGATGAGACCCGCGGCACGTTGTGCGTCTCAAGCCAGGTTGGCTGTACGCTCAATTGCACCTTCTGCGCCACGGGCACGATGCGGCTGGTGCGCAATCTGACGCCGGGCGAGATTGTCGGGCAAGTCATGCTAGCGCGCGATGCGCTGGGCGAATGGCCCAAGGGCACGATGCACGGCCTTGATGCAGACACGGACGAAGACAGCGAAGAGGCGGGACACTACACCTCCGATGGCCGCCTGCTCACCAACATCGTGATGATGGGCATGGGAGAGCCGCTCTACAATTTTGACCATGTGCGCGATGCGCTCCACCTTGTTATGGATGGCGATGGGCTGGGCCTTTCAAAGCGGCGGATTACTTTGTCCACCAGCGGCGTCATCCCGATGATGGAGCGCTGCGGCGAGGAAATCGGCGTCAATCTCGCGGTCAGCCTGCATGCAGTGACAAAGCCGGTGCGAGATGAGATTGTGCCGCTGAACAAGAAATACGGCCTTGAAGAGCTGCTGCAGGCCTGCGCCGATTATCCCGGCGCCTCCAACGCGCGGCGCATCACGTTCGAATATGTGATGCTCAAGGACAAGAATGACAGCGACGATGATGCCCGCGAGCTTGTCCGGCTGCTCAAGCATTTCAATCTACCTGCCAAAGTCAATCTGATCCCGTTCAATCCGTGGCCCGGCGCGGGATATGAATGCTCAACACCCGAGCGGATCAAGTCCTTCAGCGACATCGTGTTTGAAGGCGGGATCAGCGCGCCGGTGCGCACCCCGCGCGGACGCGATATTGATGCCGCTTGCGGGCAGCTGAAAACGGCGGCGCAGAAGAAAAGCCGGGCTGAGCGTGACCGCGAGGCGGCAGCGGCGGCTGTCGCACTTGCTGGCGACGCATGAGCATCGACCAAGCAACGCTCGAATTCTACACCAAGCGCGCGCCGCATTACACATTCAGCCACGCTCAAAGCCATTCTCGCCAGCTTGATCCGTTTCTCGACCGGCTGGATCCGGGCGCGGCGGTGCTGGAGCTGGGCTGCGGGGCCGGACAGGACTCCAACCGAATGCGCGAACGCGGCTTTGTGATCGATGCAACCGACGGCGTTCCCGCAATGGCGGCCAAAGCGAATGAGCGGTTTGATCTGGGCGCGCGCGTCATGCGTTTTGACGAGCTGACCGCGCGCGCCAAATATGACGCGGTCTGGGCCCACACGACGCTGCTGCATTGCCCGCGCGCTAAGCTACCCGATGCGCTCGCCCGGATAAACACCGCGCTGAAACCGGGCGGCTGGCACTATGCGAGCTACAAACTGGGCGAAGGCGAAGGGCGCGACCTGCTGGGACGCTTGCACAACTTCCCCTCGGCTGACTGGCTGCGCGAAAGGTACGGTGAGGCAGATTTTGCCGAGGTCGACCACCAGATCTACGCCGGAATGGGCAGCGATGGGACACAGCGCGACTGGATCGATCTGACGGTGCGCCGCGCATGAGCTGGACGCTTGAGGCGATTTGCACCGGCACCGCCCGCCCCTTCAACGGCGCAGAAACCAGCGCCATCATGCAGCGCCCGCGCGAAGGCATCGTGCAATTGCTCAAAGAGGGCCTCGCCCCCGACGAACAGGCCGACCGCCGCGTGCATGGCGGCCCTGAAAAGGCGGTGCATCTCTACCCGCTCGATCACCACGCCATCTGGCGCAATGAGCTCAGCGACGCAGCGGCTGTGGCTTTGCTCGATGAGCCGGGCACGTTTGGCTCAAATCTGGCTGTCAGCGGCCTGACCGAAGCCGATGTTTGCATTGGCGACCGCTTCCGGCTGGGCAGCGCGCTCATCGAAGCCAATCAACCGCGCCAGCCCTGCTGGAAGGTCGACCACCGCTTTGGCGTGAAAGGCATGACCGCGCGGATCGTCGCAACGGGGCGTTCGGGTTGGTATTTTCGCGTGCTGGAAATCGGCGATGTGCAGGCTGGCGATGCGCTCGAACGGATCGAGCGAGGGGCGCCGGACTGGAGCGTGCTGCGCGTCTTCCACGCCCTGATCGGCGGCAAAGCGACCGAGCCGGAATTGCGCGAACTCGTGGAGCTTGCGGCTCTCTCTTCGCAAATCAAAGCGCGCGCCATCAAGCGGCTTAAGTCGCGCTGATCGGCTGATCGCGCCATTGTATCTTTTCATCGCAGGCGGCCAATTCCCAACAAATCGTTCATCTGAGGTTGGCCGAAAGTGAACACACTGGCTTCCAGCACACACGCTAACGCTGGAGGATGATCATGAACAAGCTTACCCTTTGCGCCGCCGCCGGAACCCTCGGGATCATGGCCATACCTGCTCATGCAGCCCAATTCGACGCCGCGCCCAACTCGCCCCTTACAGCCAGCGCGCAAACGGCCATGTGGACCCCGGCTGCACTCGCAGGGAGCGCGCACCTCTCAGATGATGACGATGATGATTGGGAGGACCGCCGCCGCTATCGCCGTGATCGCATTTATGACCGGCGCGGGCGCTATCTTGAACCGCGCCGAATTCATCGCCGGGATCGCATCTGGCGCGGCCGCGACGGGCGCTATTACTGCCGCCGTGATAACGGAACCACCGGGCTCGTCATCGGCGCTGGCGTAGGCGCTTTGCTGGGCCGCACGATCGATACACGCGGGGATCGCACGGTTGGCACACTGCTTGGCGGAGCGCTGGGTGCGGTGCTGGGTCGTGAGCTTGATCGCGGCGATATTCGCTGCCGCTAACACCCCAGAGCAACAGGTGAGATCTGGCTGGACGGCTTTGGGGGCTGGTCAAATGGCCGCGCGAGTGCTTTGACTTGCGGTCATGACCAGCCCCGCAAACCCCCGGCCCGCAGCACTCGTCACCGGCGGCGCAACCCGCATTGGCGCTGCGATCGTGCGCGGCTTTGCAAAGGCGGGTTGGCACACGATCATCCACTACAATTCCTCAGCCGCGCCAGCCGAAGCGCTTGCCGCCACTCTCCCCAGCGCGGAAACGGTCCGCTGCGATGTCAGCGATGGCGATGCGGCTGAAGCGATGGTCGAAGAGCTTGGCGCGCGGCTGCCTGGCCTGCGCTGCCTTATCAATTCAGCCTCAGTGTTTGACTATGACGGGCCAGAACGCATGGATCAGGCGATGTTTGATCGTGCCATGCAGATCAACGCGGCGTCCCCTGCGCGCATGGCGCAGGCTTTCCTGCGTGTAACCAATGGCCCAGCTGTGCGAACTGTCATTCAGATCACCGATATGAAGCTTGCTAACCCCAACCCTGATTTTTTCAGCTACACGATGTCAAAGCACGCCCATGCGGCGACCATCGCGATGCTGGCCAAGCACCATGCGAGCGATCCGAGCGTGCGCATCTATGGCCTTGCGCCCGGCGCAATTCTGGCGAGCCATGACCAAAGCGAGGATGAGACTGACATCTCGCACACTCTCAACCTGCTGGGCCGCAAGACGGGCGCTGATGAGATCGTGGACGCGGCTGTGTTTCTGGCCCGGGGTGCCTGCGCGAGCGGTCAGACGCTTTTCATCGACAGTGGCCAGCACCTGATGGATCAGGACCGCGACGTCATTTATCTCGCCCGCGAAATGGCTGGGACGACCGTATGACGAAGCCCTCCGCACCGCGCCCCGTACTCCGCCACGCGCTCTCCACGCGGCTGTGGCACTGGGTCAACGCTGGCGCGCTGACCGTGCTGTTTATGTCCGGCTTGGGCATCTCAAACGCGCACCGCTACCTGTATTGGGGCAATTACGGCTTTGACCCCGCAGATGCCTGGGCCAAGATCATTCGCTTCCCCGCATGGGCGACCCTGCCGCAGCGCTATGACCTTGCCGAAGCGCGCGACTGGCACAACACAGCCGCGTGGGTGTTCGCGCTCGCGCTGCTCGGCATGTGGATCGCAATGCTGATCAACCGCCACTTTGCGCGCGACCTGACCACGCCTTTGCGCGAATGGAGCCCGGCGCATCTGGCGCGCGAGATTGTCACCCATCTCAAAGGGCATTTCGAGGCGGAAGGCGGCGCAAAATACAACACGCTGCAAAAGCTGACCTATGGTCTGGTGCTCGGCGTGCTGCTGCCGCTTATGGTGCTCACCGGGCTTGCGATCAGTCCCGGATTTGAGCCTGCCGCGCCTTGGCTGGTCGATGCGTTGGGTGGACGCCAGAGCGCACGCTCGCTGCACTTCATCGCGGCTTGGGCGCTGTTCGCGTTCTTCGTGGTCCATATCGTCATGGTGCTCGTCTCCGGGCCGATCCAGCAGGTCTGGGCCATGATCGCCGGAGGCCGCGCGCCTGAAGGAGACACCAAATGACCCGGTTCGCTCGCCGCTCCCTGATCGCTGGAATGGCTGCGATGGGTGCCACCGCCTGCTCTAGAATTGACGAATTTTCAGAGACCGAAAGCGGCTCCGGCCTGTTCGATGGCGCAGAGGACTGGCACCGCGCAGCGCACCGCACTCTGGCGGGCCGCGAGCGGCTTGCCCCCGAATACGCGCCCGAAGACCGCTCGCCCACCTTCAAGGGCAATGGCTCGCTCAGTGTCGACAGTGACGTCTACCGCGACCAATTGGCTAAGGGCTTTCCCGACTGGAAAATCGGCGTGCGCGGTCTGGTTGAGAACCCGCTGCGCCTCTCCATCGCTCAATTGTCCGCCCTGCCCCAACGCACG
The DNA here is from genome assembly GCA_039815245.1 of Pseudomonadota bacterium. GTDB lineage: Bacteria > Pseudomonadota > Alphaproteobacteria > Sphingomonadales > Sphingomonadaceae > Erythrobacter. The sequence continues at coordinate 738,049 of JBCBZR010000001.1, forward strand.
CAGATCACGCGGCATGATTGCGTTGAGGGGTGGAGCGCGATTGGCGAGTGGACCGGCCCGCAGCTTTCAACTCTACTCGATATGGCCAAGGTCAAGCGCGAGGCGAATTTCATCGTCTTCTGGTGCGCGGATGTTCTGTATGGCCGCCGCTATTACGAGAGCGTCGACATGGTCGATGCCTACCACCCGCAAACAATCATCGCGCACAGTCTTAACGGCGCTCCGATCCCCGAAAAGAACGGCGCACCGCTCAGAATGCGGATTGAGCGGCAATTGGGCTACAAGCACGCAAAGTATCTGACCGGCATCGAGGCCGTTGCCAGCTTTGACGAGATCGCGGGCGGCAAAGGCGGCTTCTGGGAGGATATCGGCGATTACCAATGGTACGCTGGGATCTAGGCAAACCACGCGGCGAAGGGCACGCATCCAATGAGCAAAACCCTCCTCGACACATTCCTTAGCCGCATCATCAAGCGCGGGCGGCTCGCGATTGTTTATGCCGATGGCAGCGATGCGATTTACGGCGCGCCGGAACCGGGCTTTCCCGATGTCGTGATGCGCTTTACCGACGGTGCGGTTGCGCGCGATATCCTGCTTGATCCCCGGCTCGGCGCAGCGGAAGCTTTCATGGATGGACGGCTGCAATTGGTCGATTGCGAGATCATGGATCTGGTCACACTGCTGCGCATGAACGACCCGTGGGAGCGCGGCAGCAACATCATGCGGCCCAGCGCTGTGCGGCGCCTGACGAACAGTGCGACCGGCACCGTTGGCAAGTTCAATGACAGCCTGAAAGCTCGCAGGAATGTCGCGCATCACTATGATATCGGGAATGATTTCTACGCGCTGATGCTTGACCCTGAGCATTGGCAATATAGCTGCGCCTATTGGCCGCGCGACGAGATGACTCTGGGCGAAGCGCAACGCGCCAAGCTGGCGCATATCGCCGCCAAGCTTGCGATCCGGCCCGGTGACCGCGTGCTCGATATTGGCTGTGGCTGGGGCGGCATGGCGATCTTTCTCGCGCAGAATTACGATGTGAGCGTGACCGGGATCACGCTGTCCGAAGAGCAGGCCGCGCTTGCACGCGAGCACGTTGCCGAGGCGGGGCTGACAGACCTCGTGCGGATCGAGATCATCGACTACCGCGACAAGGCAGCCAGCGGCGCGCGCTTTGACCGGATCGTGTCGGTTGGCATGTTCGAGCATGTCGGCCAGCCGCAATTCGAAGCGTTTTTCGAGGCGTGTCGGATGCTGCTGGAGGAAGACGGCGCGATGCTGATCCACACGATCGGGCGGATGGGGAAGCCCGGCAAGACCGATGCCTTCACGCGCAAATACATCTTCCCCGGCGGCTACATTCCCGCCCTGTCAGAGACGCTCGCCGCCAGCGAGAAATTTCGCCTGATCGCCACCGATATCGAAACGCTGCGACTGCATTACGCCAAGACGATCCGGAAATGGTACGAAGCCTGCAAAGCCAATCGCGACGCCATCATAGCGATGCATGATGAGCGCTTCTTTCGGATGTGGACGTTCTATCTGGCCGGCGCGGCTACCGTTTTTGAGCATGGCGGGATGTGCAATTACCAAATCCAGTTCGCGCGCAGCCGCCATGCGCTCCCCCTCACCCGCGACTACATCTCCGCCGAAGAAGTTCGCCTGCTGAGCGACTGATCGGTCAAGCGGGCGGATAGACGCGGTTCATCGCAGCCCAGCCTGCCGCGATCACCTCTTCCAGCACCGCCATGTCCACATCGGCCAGTTTGTTGATGTAAAGACAGCTTGCGCCTTCCTTGTATTTGCCCAGCCGCTCAAGCAGCGCTGCGCGTTCACTGCCCGCCGCTTCATCGCAATAACCGCCCATCAGGTGGAGCGAATGCTTGGTCTTGGCGGTGGCAAAGCCACTGCGCTGGCAATGAACCTCGCGTCCGCTGGCATAGACCGTGCGGTAATCACCGAACCCGACAGTACGCCCCCACATGACCGCCGGCTCACCCGTCACGCGCTCGAACAAATCGGCCAGAACGCGCGCGTCCTCCTGCTTCGATGGCGCTTCGATCCCGTCCAGGTAAGCGTTTACTTCGGCCTGCATTGAGCCCTCCCCATGCTGGTTCATCCGCAGGGCATAGCACGACCCGCCTCAGAATTTCACATGCGTCGTATAGCCGCCATCGACGACAAGGTTCTCCCCCATGATCCAGCTCGCCCGTTCGCTCGCCATGAAGACGATGGCATTGGCGATCTCTTCCGGGCGGCCAAAGCGCCCTGCCGGGTGGCGGCCCTTATTCTCCGCGTGGTAGTCAGGCATGTAGTCTTCAAGGAAGCCCCAGCTGCCATCCTCGATAAAGGTCGGGCCGGGGCACACTGTGTTGCAGCGAATGCCCTTGTGCATGTGGCGATGCGCGAGCTGGTGAACCGTGTTGATAAGCGCCGCTTTCATCGCGGCATAGCTGAGGTTCTCGCCAAAGGGATGGTCCTCGATCGCCGCTACGCTCCCCGTCTGCACGAAAGCCGCGCTGCCTGATCGTTTGACCGCTTTGCGCAGCCATGGAAGCGCGGCATCGAACAACGCGACACTGCTCATGAGGTCAACATTGTAGCTTAAGTCCCATGCCTCGCGATCATTAGGCCGCCCGCCCAGCGCGCTGGCGTTGGAGACGACCACGTCGATCCCGCCCATCGCCTCGGCTGCTTCTGAAACCCACGAGCGCACCGCCGCCTCATCGGCGCAATCAACCACGCTGCCATGGGCTGTGCCGAAACCAGAGAGTAATTCGACAGCATCGGCGACGCCCTTTTGCGCAAGCGGATGCCCTTCCCCCTGATAGCCCGGCGCGAAGGCCTCGCCCTTGCCCGGCCTCCGCCCGCAAATGGCGACTTCAGCGCCTTCCTCCAGAAAGGTTCGCGCAGCCACCAGCCCCACCCCGCGCGTGGCTGCGCTGATGATGACCTTCTTGCCTGACAGACCCAAATCCATACCGCCCGCTCCCTGACTCCATTAAAGCCAGCTAGTCCGCTTCTCGGCAATGCGTCCATTCGCGCAAATGGCAGGGGGCGGTGCGCTTCAGGCGGGTTTGCGCTGCCAGAAGCGGTAGGCGGGGCCAAAGCCCAACATCGCCGCGCCGAGGAACGGGAAGGCGACCACCCACAACCTTATGCCGGACCAGCTTGCCGGGCTTGCAATCGTAACCGCTGCCGTCGCGCCAAGGCCAATGCAGATCATCACAACACCGATAACCGCGCGCGCCTTGGGCACGGTGCGCCCGCCGCGGATCGGACCAAAGCTGCGTTCATGCCGGGCAAAGATCGCGATCAGCGGCAGCAGTGCGATGATGTAGATCGCCAGCCACAACGGGCGCGTCGCCCACCAGGCGGGTGTGCCCGGAACCGAGTCCAGCCCCGCTCCGCCAAGCGCCAGCCACACCACCGTCATCACCAGCACAAAGGCGGTGAGGTGCCACAGATAGACCGTCATGATCATCCCGTTCATCAGCACAGTCGCGGTCCACACGCTGACATTGTCGAGCATCTTGCGCCCCAGCGGCTCCAGCGCCAGCACCAGCCCGGTCTGCGCAATACCCAGCGCGAACAGCGCGAGCGTCGGAGGCAACGAGTTGGAGAACCCTCCGGGCGCGGACACCATTGAGACCGGATAAAAGCCGTACACGGTGATCGCGATCAGCACGCCGAGCCCCACCACAAAGGTCGCCAATGCGAGCAAGCGGTTATCAAACCGCCCGTCACGCCACACAAAGCCAAGCTGATGGATCGCGAGGAAAACCCAAAGGAAATTGGTGAAGTTCACATAAGGCACGCCCGCAGAGAAGGTGAGCCAGTCCGTCAGCATAGCAATCGGGATATAGAGAGCAAAGCTCAGCCACCCGAAATGCTGCCAAGCTCGATAGGCCAGCGGGGTGGCCGCTGTGACCAGCAGATAGACGGCCAGAAACCACACCGGGATCAGCGCCGCTTCGGTCGCATCGCGGATTTGCTGCCGATCCAAGCCCACTTGCGTCATCACCACCGCCAGCACCGCCCACAGCATCAAAACTGGGAATGTCGGCGTGATCAGGCGCTGAACGCGGCTTGCCAGCCAGTCGCGATAAACGCCCGTTTGCCCTGCTTCAGCCTTGCGGGTTGTCGCGTCCCAACTCACCGAATTGGAATAACCGCCGACGAGGAAAAACACCGGCATCACCTGAAAGCCCCAGGTCAGCCAATGCGCCCATTCAGACACGCTCAGCAGGTCGCCGCGCTGCAAGGCGCCGGTCTCATCGACATACAATCCGGCCATCAACCAGTGGCCAAACACCACCGCCAAAATCGAAACGGCCCGCAAGAAATCAACCCAGCGATTACGCTCAGGCGGAGTCATCTCCGCCAGTTCGCGCGCTTTGCTCCACATGGTCAACATGCGTTTCTCTCCCGATATCTTGCGCTTACCTTGGGCTCTCTCGTCCGCCATGCAAGGCGAATGTGGCACAAATCCACGTCCTGCGTGCGTGCAGCCTACCGAGCGACGCAGCTTTCAGTCGCGGCGCAAGCGTGTTTTATGTGAACCGATGATGCGCCGCTCGCTCACCAGATTGAGCGCAGCCATGGCTGCAAACACCGCGCCCATCAGGCTGGTGACGATCATTGGACCGGTCGGCGGTGTAGCGCTCGCAATACGCCCTCCCATGGGATCATCGGGATGCAGCAAGACAAGCACGCGGCGATCGGTGGCTGGCTCACCGCTAGGAAGCGCAGCCGGTTCGCGCGCGCGTCGCAGCTCCAGCTCCACCGGTCCGAATTGAGGATGCCGGGCGCGCAAGCTCAGCTTAGTGTAGCGCTTTGCACTGCCTGACGGGGTGACTTTCCGGCTCCCCGTCACTTCTGCGACGACGGGGATGCCGTGCTCATCGTAGAAGCGCATCGCATTGTCCGCCCACCAGCCGCCCAAACCGATCACAAGCGCGGCAACGAAGAACAGCCCGCTGCCAAACTTGCGGTTCGACTTCGGACGCGATGCAGGCGTGCCGATGACTTGCTTCGCGTTGACTGCGCGGCCGGTTCCAGGCCTGCGGCTTGCCTCGGCCTTGCATCCAAATGACATGCTTTTTTGTGCCCCTGATTGCAGCGTAAATGCCTTACAAGGCTTCTGCTTAGCGAAAGCCTTTTAAGACAGCCTTACCCATGGAGAGTGCGCGCGTGTTGCCGCTCTTCGCGCGACCTGCTAGCGGCGCTGCGGGTTAACAGGAGCCCCTATCCATGTCAGATATCAAACGCGTTGTCCTTGCCTATTCCGGCGGGCTCGACACCAGTGTTATCGCCAAATGGCTCAGCGTTGAGCGCGGGCTGGAAGTGGTGACTTTCACCGCAGACCTCGGCCAAGGCGAAGAGATTGAGCCCGCCCGCGACAAGGCGCGCGCGATGGGTATTCCGGACGACCACATCTTCATCGAAGACCTGCGCGAGGAATTCGTCCGCGATTTCGTCTTCCCGATGATGCGCGCCAACGCCCGCTATGAAGGCGACTACCTACTCGGCACCAGCATCGCGCGCCCGCTGATCTCAAAGCGTCTGGTGGAGATAGCGCACGAAACCGGCGCAGACGCCATCGCGCATGGGGCGACGGGCAAAGGCAACGATCAGGTCCGCTTTGAACTGTCCGCCTATGCGCTCGACCCCAACATCGAAGTGATCGCTCCGTGGCGCGAATGGGACCTCACCAGCCGCACCGCTCTGATCGCATGGGCCGAAGCGCATCAGATCGCTGTGCCGCTGGACAAGCGCGGCGATGCACCGTTTTCGACTGATGCGAACCTGCTGCACACGTCTTCGGAAGGCAAAGTGCTCGAAGACCCGTGGGAGGAGACCCCGGACTATGTCTATTCGCGCACGGACCACCCCGAAAACGCGCCCGACACGCCCGAATACATCACCATTGAATTTGAGCGTGGCGATGGGACCGCGCTGAATGGCGAGGCGATGAGCCCGGCCACGTTGCTGGCTGCCCTCAATGATCTGGGCCGCACCCACGGCATCGGGCGGCTCGATCTGGTGGAGAACCGCTTTGTCGGCATGAAATCGCGCGGCATGTACGAAACGCCCGGTGGTGAGATCTATGCGGTCGCGCATCGCGGGATTGAGCAGATCACGCTGGATCGCGGCGCAGCGCATCTCAAGGATGAGCTGATGCCCAAATATGCCGGGCTGATTTACAACGGCTTCTGGTTCGCGCCTGAGCGTGAGATGCTGCAAGCTGCGATTGATCACAGCCAGGCCAAGGTTTCAGGCACAGTACGGCTGAAGCTGTACAAGGGGCTGGCCAGCGTGGTGGGCCGCAAATCACCGCACTCGCTCTATTCCGAAGCGCATGTGACGTTTGAGGATGATGCGGGCGCCTATGATCAGGAAGATGCGGCAGGCTTCATCAAACTGAACGCGCTGCGGCTGCGGCTTCTGGCACAGCGCGACCGGAGCTAAGCGCGAGTCGCGCTGCCCTGAGCGGTGTTGTTCCGACTCGGTTTGTCCCGAGTCGGGTTGTCATGGTGCGAGTCATGTCACACAGGCGTAACATGTGAAAACCGCCTCATTGCGTTCTGAATACGAGTTGGTGGGGCAATTCGCGGCTGGTTCCCGCCGCGACCTGTCAAATGCGATGAACGGTTGAGTTGTCCACCGCTCTCCACAGCTAAACTGGGGAAAAGTGGATAACTCGCTCTTGCCACCCTTGTCGAAACCGATGTTGAGGCGCAATCTCCATGGGTCTTCGGAGGAAAAGCCAATCGAGACGGAGCCGCAAGGCACTGAAACGAAGGGATTTTAGTCCGAATGACCGCGCGAACATTTGTCCCCGCGCATTTCGAGAACTGACATGGAGAGGGTTTCGGCCCAATGCAAGTCAGGTCGTTTGAGAGATGAGTGAAACAATGAACGTGTGAAAGACTGTTGCCCTTGTGCGGTAAACATCATGACGCGCCGGCTCTGCTGGCAGGTTGAGTTGGGAAGCGCACGCGAAGAGGGAAGCAGTCTCGGCTACGCGGAAACGGGCCAGGCAGCGCCAGAGGGATTTCGGTCCTGAAAGCAAAGCAAGCCAGCGGAGGCGAAGTCGGATGCCGGTGCGAGCGCCGGTGACGAGGCTGGCCGCACATGTCTGGCAACAGGCTGGTGCGAAAGGCTCAGACATCGGGTGCCAAGTGCGCCTTGTGTGAAACCAGGTGGAGGTTCGCTGAAACCGGGAGACGCAAAAGGCGCCCACGCGCCGGTGAGAGTGGGGTCGGCAGCAATGCCGGCCCCATTTGCTTTTGGCTCTCCGCTCTGCCGATCTCGCCGCTGGCGACCCCGCTGACTTGTATCGCTGTGTGCTTCAAAAAAAAGCAGCGTTAACCATCGCCTGCGGAGTCGCAGCCTGCTTCCGCGTTTTAGGGCGCGCGTGAGTCACACTCGCCAATCGCTTCACCGCATGCCAGCCTCGCCTCACAGTCGCACTACGACCTTTGTCGAGGCGATACATTTGCCCGAGCCTTACGATTGGTTCTATATCCCCATGGTCTGGACGGGAGACCCGGCATGATTAACAGCGCACAATCGCGACAACAATCGCGACAACAATCGCGACAGGGGTCGCCGGCAACCGGAGCAGCACCGCGCTTCGTACGTCCCGCTGCGATCCGCGCATTGCCGCGCATGGCGGCGCTCACCGTGCTCGCCATCGGCCTGCCCGCCGGGTCTGCTGTGGCGAGCGCGGATGACACGGCCGTCAATGTTCTGGTGATTGACACAGAAGCCGCCGCGGATGCGTCCGCTGGATTAGACCGTCCTCCTGCGCTTGAGGGCGGTTCGTTCAAAGAGCAATTCGCACCCTTTGACGCAGCCCCCCGGGCCGTCACCCCAGCGCAGGGCGCGGTCGACATTGCCAGCTTCACCACCCCGCTAGAGCCGCGCCCGGATCCCGAGCCGAGTGTACTGCGCTCTTTGGGCAACGGCGTCGCTTCGTATTACGGCAAGCGCTTCCACGGTCGCCGCACGGCCAATGGGGAGCGGTTCAATATGAACGCGATGACAGCCGCGCACAAAACCTTGCCCTTTGGCACCCGAGTGCGCGTGACGAACCCGCGCAATGGCCGCAGCATCGTGGTCCGCATCAATGATCGCGGCCCCTTCGTCCGCGGGCGCACCATCGACCTCAGTCGCGCCGCCGCGACCAAGCTTGACATGATCTCAAGCGGCCATGCCCGCGTAAAGCTGGACATTGTGAAGCGCTGACCGGCGCCCGCGCGGCTTAGCGCGTGATTTCAACCCCGGCCTTCTTAGCGCAGCTCAACATTGCGCTGACCATCTTGTCCTTGTTCATGCCTCCACCCGTGAGTGCGGCATAGGTCTTGTCCGTCACACAGGTGCACATCTCCCCCGCCTGCTCGCGCGTCACGGCGCTGTCCGCACGCTGCGTCTTGGAGACGCACTTTGCAATCGCCTCCCCCTTGGCCCCGCCGCCATAATCGGCAGGGTCAGGCGCGTTGCACCCGCTGGCGAGCAGTGTGAGCGGGAGGATGAGGAGTGTCGAGCAAAATGTGTTCATGCACAATGACTTAGCATTCACAGGTTAACGGCGTGTGGTGCTGCATCCTTAAGCGGCCTGCACAAACGAGCCATGGAAGGTCAGCGGCAGCGCCACATTGCTGCGCCAACTGATGATCGGCCCGGCAGCAACGCGCCCCGCGCTTAAAACGTGCAATTCGGTCGCGCGCGCTTTGAGGTTCAAGGTAGTCCCGATCAGCCACCCGTCTTCTTCGCGAGCGGTGTTGCCGGGCACATAGCAAAACTCTTCTACCAAGTGATCTCTGCCAAAATCACACACGGAATCGCGCCCACTGTCCCAGTCGAAAGCCCCCACGGCGTGCGGGAATGGTGCATCGCCATAGCCTGTCACATGGACAGTGAGCCGCCGCCTCTCGCCCGAGCGGCGCGCATCGGAAGTGGGGAACTCTGCCAGGTGTCCCGTTGGCTCAAGGGTCGCCGTGCCATCGGAACGCAGCGTGATGCGGTTCAAAACCGGATGCGGCACGCCGGCCCACCTCCCGCGCAACAGTTCCTTCGCAGCGACCTGACCAAAGGATGGATCATCCTGAAGGCAGCCATCAAACCGGATCGTCCCGTCGGCCTCTTCCCAGGCATCGGCAAAATGAAACGCGGAAAACGCCGGCAGTTCAAAGCTCCGCACGCGTGACAAGTCATCCTTGTCGATCACCAATATCCGCGTGCCCTGTTCAGGCAGCCAATCCAGCGACGCCACAACAGGCATATACGAGCTTGTTTGGATCCACGGCTGAAGGACGACGATCAGATGCCGCTTTGTCATGGTGAAATCGTGAAAATAGCTGGCGCGGGGAAGCGTGATGACATCCGCCGATATCAGCGTGCCATCAGCGCCGATGCGCCAGATCACGCAGCTTCTGCCAGCCCAGCCAAAGTTCCAGACGCTGCCATCAGGCTCGGTGCGGGGATGGGCGGAAAACGGCACATAGGCCAGATCATCGCGGAATGTCTTGAAACCGAGGGTCTCGAGCGTGCCTGCATCCATCCGAACCGCTGAGCCACCTTCCCACAGGGCAAGCAGCTCACCGCCCAGCTTGATCACGCTGGTGTTGGCCGCGTTGGCATCGTCCGGGTTTTCGACCACCGCACCCTCACGCGCGGCGGTGCCGAAACCGGGGACGATCATGGCATTGGCCGCGGCCTCCTGGCGACGCTTGGGCGTTTCGGCAAAGCGCGCAGACAGCATCGCCTCACCCTCCCCCAGCGCGAACCGGCGCATCAACCCGTCGCCATCGAACCAGTGCTCCGCCGCGCTGGATCCCCGGAGAAACTTGGCCGGACCATTGCGATACAGCACCCCTGCCAAATCCTGCGGAGATCTCCCATGAATGCGCGTCATCCGGTGCGGTGCGATGTCGCGGTCCACGTCCGCGACGCCCAAAGTCCAGTCCGCAGGCGCTGCTCCTGCCAGCGCTATCTCAGGTGTGATCACCGCAGCAGCGCTCATGGCGGCAAACGCGGATTTGAGGCAGGCTCTGCGATCGAGAGTGTTTGACATGTCAGTCACCGTAAAGCTCGTGTGGAACACAGCGCGCCCGAAGGCGCCCTTCATTCTTCAGCGAAAGCGCACCGACTGGGTAGCGCTGCCATCCACGTCGAACTGCACCGCCGAAAAGGGCGCCGGGCCCATGCTGGCGCGCGCATTGTTCGAGAACGCAAAGGGCTCGGTCGGCATACCCAGCGGGTTGGTGTCCATCGCTCCATCACCGTCGATATCGTGGAACATGCGAAAGCCGTATGTGCCTGACTTCGGCAATTCCACTTCAAGGCTCTCCATATCCGCATCGACCGGCACGGCCACGCTCGCCACGGGATCACCCTCGCCGCCATAGCTTTCCGCTGAATCGAAGATGGCGATCAGCAATTGGCCAGTCGGCTTTTTTATCCCACCCACTTCGATCACTAACGACACCGCCTTGTCCGACACCGCCTTGTCCGACACCGCCGTGGTCGAGGACTCCTGCGCGGTATCAGCGGCTTGCGAAAGCGCTTTTTTGCTCGGCGAGGCTATGGCCGGGGTCGCGGCGCTAAGGCTGACAAGGGCGAGGCTGGCGGCACTCAAAAGAACGTTACGCATCTTCGATCTCCATCAGTTTAACTGGAACCGGTTGGCTCCGATGCCCCGTTTGTGAGGGCTCCGATGAGATCGCGCACGGCGTTTTGCGGGTTTGGGCCGCATCTGACGTGAACGGGACCGCGTGCCAGTTCGCGCTTCGTGAATGGGCACAAGCGCCGGGCGCACCCCTTAGACAGGCCCCTAAACAGGCCAGTGCGTGGAGGAGAACGGCTGCGCTTAGCGTTTGCGTCCTGACGTCAGCCTCACCCAGCAACCCGCAACCCCAGCGCTGACAAAGGTGACAAAGGTGACAAAGGTGACACCGCGTCATCTTCGGGATCAAAGGGATTTATGCTGTATTGCAGAGGCTTGGGCCGGAAAAACGGAGCGTGACGGATACAGACGCGCGGGCGAGTACCTTGAGAAAGAAGCCGCGTTGGTCTGCAGTGACCGGTTGTTGGGGCAGTAAGGGGAGAGTTGGGACACGGGGAGGCTCTGGGTGTGGGGATGAGAGCCGGGAAGGTTACGGATTTGAGGCGAGTAGGAAACCCGCATTAAGCCACGCTGCGCTGCAACCCGATTGCTCCCAACCCCGCGATCTGAGCGCGAGTGCGCCCAGCCTCACTCTGGCGGTGTAGGAGCGTCCATCACTTCCGTGATGCAGGCTTCGCCGATGGCGGACATTTTCTCTTCATTCACGAGATCGGTGATGCCGAAGTCTTGTTCTTTCATCTCTTTGATCGAGCAATCGCAAAAAGGCTTTGCCAGTTCCTCCGAAAGACCCACTTCGGCTGCGAACGATGATATACATTCATTGCCGAACTCCTCCAGTACCACCTCCTGATCAATTGCGCCGCATGCGGCCAGCGCTAGACTGCTCACCAGGGCCATTGGAACTGCAATTGATCGAGCGTTGGTCATGGAGGTGTCCCTTTAAGTATGGATGATTCGTATTGTGGACGAGGATCGTACAAACAGGCGCGCTCACAACAACCCGATACTTATGTGACCTGGGCCGCGCTATTCCGCCGCTTCCCGCTCAGCAGCGCCCTTCGCCAACATCGGCTTCAAATACGCCCCGGTAAAGCTCCGCTCCACCTCGGCCACGTCTTCCGGCGTACCCTCGGCCACAATCTCGCCTCCACGAACCCCGCCTTCAGGCCCCAGGTCCACAATCCAGTCGGCTGTCTTGATCACGTCGAGGTTGTGCTCGATCACCACGACAGAATTGCCTTGCTCCACCAGACGGTGCAGCACTTCGAGCAGTTTGCGCACATCTTCAAAGTGCAGGCCGGTGGTGGGTTCGTCGAGGATGTAGAGCGTCTGGCCGGTTGAGCGTTTGGCGAGCTCCTTGGCGAGTTTTACGCGTTGCGCTTCGCCGCCTGAGAGGGTGGTCGCCTGCTGTCCGACCTTGACATAGCCCAGTCCCACCTCGTTCAGCATCCGCATCTTGTCGCGGATCGGGGGGACGGCCTTGAAGAACTCCTCCGCATCCTCGATCGTCATGTCGAGCACGTCGGCGATCGAGTGGCCCTTGAACTTCACCTCCAGCGTTTCACGGTTATAGCGCTTGCCGCCGCAGGTCTCACACGTGACATAGACATCGGGGAGGAAGTGCATCTCGATCTTGATCAGGCCATCGCCGGTGCATTGCTCGCAGCGCCCGCCCTTGACGTTGAAGGAGAAGCGCCCCGGCTTGTACCCGCGTGCCTGGCTTTCGGGGAGGCCGGCGAACCAGTCGCGGATCTGCGTGAAGGCGCCGGTGTAGGTCGCGGGGTTGGAGCGCGGGGTGCGGCCGATGGGGGACTGGTCGATCTCGATGACCTTGTCGCAATATTCGAGGCCTTCGACCTTGTCATGCTTGCCCGCGATGACGCGCGCGCCGTTCAGCGTGCGGGCGGCGGCGGCGTAGAGCGTGTCGATGGTGAACGACGATTTGCCCGAGCCTGAGACGCCGGTGATGCAGGTGAAGGTGCCCAGCGGTATGGAGGCGGTGACGTTTTGCAGATTGTTGGCGCGCGCGCCCTTGACGGTCAGCTTGTGCCCATTGCCGGGCCGCCGGGTTTGCGGGACCGCGATTTCGCGCCGCCCGGTGAGATAGTCTGCCGTAAGCGATTTCTTGGCGCGCATGATCTGCTTGAGCGTGCCCTGCGCCACCACCTCGCCCCCGCGCACGCCCGCGCCGGGGCCAAGGTCCACGATATGATCAGCGGTGCGGATCGCGTCCTCATCATGCTCGACCACGATGACGGTGTTGCCCAGATCGCGCAGCCGCTTGAGCGTTTCGAGCAGCCGGTCATTGTCGCGCTGGTGCAGGCCGATGCTGGGCTCATCAAGCACGTACAGGACGCCCGAGAGCCCGCTGCCGATCTGGCTCGCGAGGCGGATGCGCTGGCTTTCGCCGCCTGACAGGGTGCCGCTGGTGCGGTCCAGATTGAGGTAGTCGAGGCCTACGTTGTCGAGGAAGCCCAGCCGCTCGTTGATCTCTTTGAGGATCGGGCGGGCTATCTGGCTTTGCTGGTCGGTCAATTGCTCGTCCAACGCCAGGAACCACGCCTTGGCATCGGCAACGCTCATCTTCACGGGCGCGGCGATGTCCGTCCCCGCAATCTTCACCGCGAGCGCCTTTTCATTGAGGCGTTTGCCCCCGCAGGTCTCGCATGGCTGCGAGGTCTGGAACTTGGCAAGCTCCTCCTGCATCCACGCGCTCTCGGTCTGGGCGAGGCGGCGATTGAGATTGCCGATCACGCCTTCGAACGGCTTGTTGACTGTGTATTGCTTGCGCCCGTCCTTGAACGTCAGCGGCACCGGCATTCCGCCCGTGCCGTGCAGGATGATGAGCTGCTGATCCGGCTCCAGATCCTTCCACGGCGTGGTGATCGTGAAGTCATAGGCCTTCGCAAGGCTGGTGAGCACTTGCATGTAATAGGGCGATGGCGGGTTCGATTTGGCCCAGGGCGCGACCGCCCCCTGCTTGAGCGTCAGCGCTTCGTTGGGGATCACCAATTGCTCATCGAACAGCTGCTTTTCGCCGATCCCGTCGCAGGCCGGGCACGCGCCTTGGGGGCTGTTGAACGAGAACAGGCGCGGCTCGATTTCCTCGATCGTGAAGCCGCTGACCGGGCAGGCGAACTTTTCCGAGAAGACGATGCGGTTCGCAGGGATGCCCGCCCCCTTCATCGCGCCGCCCGACGCATCCTCATCTTCGCGCCCAGGCACTACGCCATCAGCCAGGTCCACATAGGCCAGCCCCTCGGCAAGCTTGAGCGCTGTCTCGAACGAATCCGCCAGCCGCGTCTGCAGACCGTCTTTCACCGCGATCCGGTCGACGACAACTTCGATGTCGTGCTTGAACTTCTTGTCGAGCGCGGGGGCTTCTTCAATCGGGTAGAGCTCCCCATCGATCCGCACCCGCGTAAAGCCGGCCTTCTGCCATTCGGCCAGCTCCTTGCGATACTCCCCCTTGCGCCCGCGCACGACCGGCGCGAGCAGGTAAGCGCGCGTGCCTTCAGGCAGAGCCATGACCCGGTCGACCATGTCCGAGACGCTTTGCGCAGTGATCGGCTCTCCGGTCGCCGGCGAGTACGGCACACCCACCCGCGCCCACAGCAGCCGCATGTAATCATAGATCTCAGTGACCGTCGCCACCGTTGAGCGCGGATTGCGGCTCGTCGTCTTCTGCTCAATGCTGATCGCGGGGCTGAGCCCGTCAATATGCTCGACATCAGGCTTCTGCATCATCTCAAGGAATTGGCGCGCATAGGCCGAAAGGCTCTCAACATAGCGCCGCTGCCCCTCAGCATAGATCGTATCAAAGGCGAGCGAGGACTTGCCCGAGCCCGAAAGGCCGGTGACCACGATCAACGCATCGCGCGGCAGGTCAATGTCGACGCCTTTAAGGTTATGCTCGCGGGCACCACGGACGGAAATTTTGGTTAGGCTCATAGGGTGGGCATGTTCCGGAAATGTTCGTGGCGGTCAAGGGGCGGAGACGCGCACGCGACACGCGATCCCCTAAATGTCTTCGCTCTGCACACTGGATCAACGGATCATGATTGCGTTGGTTTCGGTTACAATGCTAGCAACGTTTAATTCCTTATAAGATATGAACAGTGTTTCTCCAGTTCAGCGTCAGCCCTCAAAAGCCAGTTGGTAGATCTGTTCCAATCGTTTGGCATCTCTTCAGACGTGTAAATGCGAAGCGCAGAGTGAAAGGCCTTGCGCGCCTCCATAAGGAACTCACATCGAGTCTCAGGTGCTAGGGCGGAAAGCTTCATAAGCGCCGCTCCCATACTTTGCTGAGTCATCGCCCAATGCGTTGGTGTCTCAAATTCCGTCCGCACTGTAATTAGGTCTTGAAAGATCGATATCGCGTTCTTCAGCATCGAAACAGCCTCGTCGGCTGAGGAAATCTCACCTTGCAACGCATATACGATAGCTAAGTTATGGCTGGTCATGGCCCATTTGTTCGGCATCAAGTTCTTGGTCCTGACTTTAAGGGATTTGATGAGCGCTACCTCAGCCTTTTTCAGATACCTTAGCGAGCGGCGCTCAGATGACTGTTTTGCCAATTGAATGTAGGCTGTCGCTAGATTATTTTGGGAAAGCGCCCAATCCTCGGGAACAGCCTCCATCGTCTGTGTTTTTAAGGCTTGCTGCAATGCATTCACAGCTTCGAACAACAGACCTTTTCGCTCAGTCTTATCAAGCCACTTGACCTTTTCGGAAAACGCAGTCCCTAAGCTGGACGATACTAGCGCCCGATCGAAATCCTCTGATCGCATCGAAAATGTTTCGGCTGCTCTCCGGAATTGGATGATAGCTTCGTCGATTTTTTCCAAGGCTGTGTGCTCGGCGGCTCTATTGGCCTGAATTCTGAGGGTGTTTCCAAGGCTATTTAGCGAATTAGCAACACCCCTTCTGTCATTGAGACGTTCTCGGATGAGTAGAGCAGACCGCAATTTCTGCTCAGAATGCGCGAGAAACGCCTTACCCTCAACGCCACATCTTCGTTCGCCAAGGACTTGATAGGCTACACCCAGGCCATGCTCACAATTTGCTGTCTCGACTTGCGTGCCCCCAGAATCGATTCCGGCACTAAAGAGGGCGACGCTCACACTCATCTCGAAAATGGTGCCGTCGGTAAGTGATCGACTGTACCAATCCTCTGCAGCACCTTGCAGTTGCCCCGCCGTCGGCGATACCCTCCCCGCTTCACTTGCTGCTTGTATCCCGATCCAATGGGCCATTCTCTCCGCATCCACATCAAGCCGTGCCGCGCGCAAATTGGTTTTTACCATGCGTTCCTTGCGGGCGGCCATTTTTTGCGCCTGATCGCGTTCTTCTTCTTCAAGACGCCGGTATTCCGCCTCGCCCTGCGAAAGCGCGCCAGCGTAGTCCTGCGCGTCGATCAGCGCCATGACCCGCTCAAACGCCTCATCACTCGCATCGCCCAGGTTGCTGCCGCGCTCGCGCTCGGCCAGCATTTCGAGATAGATGTCGATATTGTTTTCGAGGATATTCGCTGCTTCCTCGGGATCGTTGACCTTATTCACGATCTTACGGGCAAGCGTGAGGATACGATTGTCTTCGACCGGGGCGCGCTTCTCCGCAGCTTCGCGGGCTTTCTCGCGCTCCATTAGCAAAACCAGCAGTTTGCTGTCCTCGGCCTGCCTCCGCGCAATTTCGCTCAGAGAGGCGTTCGTTTCGGCCTGCGCAGCACCCAGCTCTATCGCGATTTCCACGGTCAGCAGCGTTGCATAGTCCGGATCGTCTATCGCAGCGCACAGCGCGGTTTCGAGGGCTTCTTGAGCGAATTGTCGTTCCAGGCTGTCGGGCTCGCCAGCAGGTGTGGGCTTGAACATGTCATCCAATCCCGCCAGCCGATCCACGATCTTCTCAGCTGCCCTAACTGGATAGCGCTCCGCACGTTCACCGGGTTCAACGACAGTAGCCGCCAGCTCATCACGGCGCAACATCACTTGGGGAAGCAATGTTGCCATTGCTTCATCGGCGCGCTCGGCCGCTTTGCGCTCCGCTGTCTGGTCCCAGTGATCGAGTTTTTTGAGCAGCTTTTCCTTTACCCGATCGATTAGCTTTTCATCTTCCAAGTCAGCTTTTTTGGGTGTTTTCCTTGATCCGGCCAAACAGGCCAGCGCCCCCGATCACTGCTCCCGCCGTCAGGCTAGCGTCAAAGGGCGCCATCGCAATCGCGCCCGCGCCAATGCCGATGGCGGTCAGAGATTCAAGACAGCTCCATTTGATCGCCATCCGCCGAACAATACCGCTCGCGATATAGCCTGCAAGTATTCATCGAAGTCTGGCGAGTAAAACTCAAACCCCCAGCGCCAGCGCCTCTTTGCGCTCTTTTGCCAGGTTCGCCCGGATTGGATCGATCACCGCGCGCACTTCGGGGAGATCTCTTAGATCATCAAACAACGCGTTGCCTGTGACGAGGCCGACCGCGTCTGGGCTCGCGTGGCTCATCGCGTAGGGCCAGCTGTGATCGGGCAGCTTTTGCACGATTTCGATGGCGCGGGCCGTGTCGCCCTTTGCTGCCGCCAGGTTCAGCTCAAGCAGCAGCGGAGTGATCGCTTGCACCTCGACCGCATTCCAGCGCGCTGCAACGATCAACTACGCTGACCTCAACCTTGGATCGCAAAAGGGTCAGGAGATTCTCGACCGCCGGATTGAAGCCGCACTGGAAAAGGTCTGCGGTCGGCTTGAGAACCGTCCGATCTTTGATGGCGCGGTGCGCAAGTGCCAGACGCAAACCCGCATCACCGCGCAGCGCTCCCGCGATCTTGCCATCGCCCGGTACAACAACCCGCAGCTCGCCAGCAACGATGCAGCCAAGGACAAGCGTCAGATCTGGCTTGTGGTCCGGTAAACCCGTGAAGCCGACCACTCGGCGGGTCCAGGCCATTGATCGTTGATCCGGCCTGATTGCCTGAACCCGCTCAACCGGCGATGCCGGACGCCTTGTGTCCCCTTGGCGCCCGGCATCGCTCTGTTGTTTACCCCGCCAATCTCAGGTTTTTCGCGCCCCTACAGAAAACCTGAAGTCGTGCAATTCCCTTAGAAGCTCTACCCAAGCCTCCTCTTTGCACGTCTTCCACCGGTTCCTTCGGGTCGCACCAAGGTCGGTCGCAAAGTTCGTCACGGAAAACACTTTGCGAGGAACGGCTCCCCCCGTTCCTCGCATTTTCCTTGACTGCAGTCTTCGGGTCAGGCGCAACCAATTGAGAGCGCCTGCGCGCCAGGCTCTCCGATCCATTGCGCCTCTACGCCCCAGCCACGCGCGATGATCGGCGCGGCCAAGGCGATTGCAGGCGCAGCGTCCGCGATCACGCCTCCCGCATCCGCGCCGCCATCCACATCAGCTCCCAAAACCAGCACCCGGTCCGCGTGGTTCATTGCCATGGCGAGATCATGCAGCACGATCACCACGCCAGCCCCGGATTGCGCGCAAGCACGAAAGTGCCGTGCAAGCGCAAGCTGATGCGCCAGATCAAGCGCGGCGAGCGGTTCATCAGCGAGGATCCATTCAGGCTCTCCGGCCAGCACGCGCGCAAGCAGAACGCGGGCGCGCTCTCCACCGGAAAGCTGGCTTACCGGGCGCGTGCGCAAATGCTCCAGCGCCGTGGCTTGGATCGCGGCTTCCATCGCAGCGCGCCCGCTGGCCGCGCGCGCGTCGCCATGCGGTTGGCGGCCCAGCGCAACGAGGCTGTGCGCCGCCACGTCCCACGCAATATCCGCGCCTTGCGGAAGATAGCCGATGCGCCGTGCGCGTTCACGTTGGTCAAGCAACGCAGCGCTCTGCCCGTTCAGTGTGACGCGCCCCGCCGCGGCCGGCAAAAGCGAAGCGAGCGCCATAAGCAGCGTAGACTTGCCCGCACCATTGGCTCCGCAAATCGCGGTGATTGTCCCCGGCTCCAAGGCAGCGCTCACATCACGCAGGATAGCGCGCCCACCGCGCTCGACCGCCAAACCTTCAGCCGCCAGCACGCTCATACCAATCCCCGCCGCATGCGCAGCAGCAACCACAGGAAGAATGGCGCACCGATCAGCGACAAAGCGATGCCAAGGCGCAATTCAGTGACGAGCGGCAGCACTCGCACCGCGCAATCCGCGATCAGGACAAGGCATGCCCCCGCCAGCGCGCTGGGCAGCAACAGGCTGGACGGCATCCGGTCGGTCAGCGGGCGCACCAGATGCGGCACGATCAGCCCGACAAAGCCGATGATCCCCGCGACGGCCACGCTCGCGCCTACGGTCAGCCCGATCCCGACAATCAGCACCCAGAGCAATCGCACCGGATCGACGCCCATGGAGCGCGCTGCCTCTTCACCCAACGTTAGCGCGTTGAGCGAGCGCGCGGCAAAGCCCAGCGCAGCGATGCCCGGCACGATCAGCGGGGCGGCGATCCACACTTCGCGCCAGGACCGGTCGGTCAGCGCGCCATTGAGCCACATGACAATCTGCGAAAGCGCAAAGGCGTTGGGCGACAGTGTGATCGCCAGCGCTGTGAGCGCTCCTGCCAAGCTGGCGAGCATCAGGCCCGCCAGCGTAAACAGCGCGATGCCGCCGCCCGAACCGCTTGCCCCGTCGTTGACCGAGCGCCCCGCAATCGCCGCAAGCAATCCCATGCCTAGCGCGGCTCCGGTCAAGGCGAAGGCAGGCAGGCTCCAGGCCGCAAGGGCGGGCGGCAAAAGGCTGGCGAACCAGAAACTCGCAACCGCGCCCAAGGCGGCCATGGGCGCGATGCCGAAGAGGCCGGGGTCCGCCAGCGGGTTGCGCAAATAGCCTTGCATCGCAGCGCCCGCAGCCCCCAGCCCCGCGCCGACCAGCACCGCCAGCAGCGCGCGCGGCAACCGCAATTCCATCAGGATCAGCGCCGCATTGGGCACATTCGGCGTGCCCGCAAACGGATCAATCCACACTTGCCCGGCGAGCAGCGAGAGCGGCAAAAGCACGGCAAGAAGGCCTGCGAAGATGAGGCTGGCGCGGGTCATGGCGCGGGCCGCTCCAGCTCAAAGGTCTGGCGCAACTTTGCCAATGCACGGCGCGCCTCGGGGATCGAAGGGCCAGCGCAGTAGAACAAGCGCGGATCCAGATACGCAACGTGCATCCCTGTGACAGTGCTGAGCAGCGGATGCGCCTGCCCCTGACTTTCGCCGGACACCAACAGCACGTCAGGCGGGTCAGCCAGAACCTGCTCCAGCGAGATACGATCCGCCTGCGCCAGTCCAAGCGCGGCGGCGTGATTGGTGAAACCGCTGTCCTCAATCAATTGCGTGATCAGCGCCCGCTCTCCCGGCACGATCTCACCGGCCTGCCACAGCAAGGCGCTGGGATCGGATTGAGCCTCAGAAGTGGGCAACCAAAAGCGCTTGACGATGCTATCCGAAAGCCGCTGCGCCTGATCGGGATGCCCGACAAGGCCAGCCAAGCGCCTCAACTGCGCGATGCTCTCATCAACGCTGTTTGGGCTGCCAAAGGTCTCAACCCGGATGCCAGCCCGCTCCAAAGCGGCCTGCATGGTCGGTGCGATGAAGGTTCCGGCCAGGACGAGATCGGGGTCAAGCGCGATGACTTCCTCTGCCGTGCCTCCGGTGACAGCGAATTCGCGCGCGCGTTCCACATCCATCGAGCTAGAGCGTGCATCGCGGCTGTAATGCGATAGCGCGGCGATCTGGTGCGGCTGCGCGACTTCCACCAACAGCGCATCGAGGCACGGATTAAGACTCACAATCCGCAAATCAGCCGCCTCAGCAAGTCGATCCGGCGCGGCAGGTGCGCAGGCTGCTGCCAGCGAAGCGAGGGCGAGTGCACTCCAAGTTCGCCAAATGTTGTAAGACCGAAAGACCACGACACATGCGCCCTAGCAGCGCCGCCGCGTTCGGCAAGCGTCGGACTTCGGCGCTGGACTTCGGCACTGGACTTCGGCGCGGGGCACCTGCTCACCAACTTGCGTTAATGCGCTAACCACACCTGTTCGCTTTCGGGACGGTGCCATGCGGCGACCTCGCGCCGATTGTGGCTGTGCGATACGCGCTCAGGCGCGCTATGAATTCACGTCAGTCCTCTATTCTGGGTTCTTCCATTCTGGGCCGCTATGATGCCTCCTTCGGCAAAGCGGCTGCCACTCCGCCAGTGATCCGCCTGCCGGATGCATCGGTGCGCCCAATCCGTCCGGTGCCGCGCCCTACCCGTAAAGTTGCGCAAGAGGCACAGGCTGAGGCTGCAATATCCGCTCCCGAAGCAACCGCGCCGCGCCGCGAGCCGCGTTTTTCGCTGAGAAAGCGGCTCGCTGTGCTGCTCGCCGCGATTGCTGTGCCCGCCATGGCTGCTCCCGGAGACTTTGGCGCGGTTGCTGCAGATGCCCCTGATGCCGATCAGATCATCGAAACCCAAATCGCCAACGCGCCAACCATGCCGTTTGAGCAAAAAGGCATGAGCTTTCCGGGCTCTGCGTTCTACTATCTGGCTGATCCTCCGCGCGAAAATCTGGTTGCTTTGCCGACCGGCGATCCCTCGCAGCGCGCGGCCTTTGGCGGACTGGAAGTGGGCGCAGCGATTGAGACCGGCCCGGCGGCTGCCCCGTTCACTCGGCTTGGCTCGGGCATGGACAAGGCGCGCGCGATGCAGTGCCTGGCGCAGGCTGTGTGGTACGAAGCGGCAAGCGAAAGCGAAGCGGGTCAGCGCGCCGTGGCGCAGGTTGTGCTTAACCGGGTTGCGCATTCGGCCTGGCCCTCCAGCGTGTGCGGCGTGGTCTATGAAGGCTCGCAGCGCTCGACCGGATGCCAGTTCTCCTTCACCTGTGACGGCAGCCTCGCGCGCCGGGCCGGCGGCGCAACCTGGGCGCGCGCGCAGCGTATTGCGGAAAGCGCGCTGTCCGGCGATGTTTATGCCCCGGTGGGCCTCGCCACGCATTATCACACGCGCTGGGTTAACCCTTATTGGGCAAGCTCGCTTGATCATGTGGGGACAATCGGCGCGCATATCTTTTATCGCAATCGCGGGCGCGCTGGCACCAAAGCGGCGTTCAGCGGGGTCTATGCTGGCGCCGAACCTTTAGTGCGCGGGCGGACCAGCCGGGCGCCTTCCGGAGGCGAAAGCGACATTGCGAGTGTCGGCGCTTTTATCCCGGCGCAGGCCATTGCGAGGACGGCGACCCCGGCTTCCGCCCCTGCGTCTCCCGCTCAGTCGGCTCCCAATCCCGCGGTCACAGCCGACGCAGATCTGGCCGACCCTTCCTTGCGCGAAGCCGGACAAGCGCGGGCGCAATACGCCAATGCAGGCCAGTGGAAGAAAGACCCAGCCACCCTCGACTTACCGAGCAAACAAAGCGCCCCTCAGGACTAATCCTGGGCTTAGGGTTAATCCGTAATCAACCCTGAAATCGAACCAAGCTTTAGCGACGCTCTGGCTAAAGAGTTGAGACACAGAACATATCCAGCGCAGCCAAGCGCAAGCGACACACGCCCTGACCCCTGCCCCCGCTTAGGTCTTTGCCCGTATCCGCTGAGGCTCTGGCGCGCTCAGTCGGGACATTTGCCACCTCATGACAATCCATTTCGCTGCCGCTCAGACCCCCAGCCGTCCCGGAGCATTTGCGCCGATCGCGCAACCGCACGTGGCGCGGGTGATAGAGCGCGCAGCTAACGACAATTGGGCTAAGGACGCTTCGGCTCCGATCAGCGATATCCTTTTGCGCGCTGCGTTGCAGCACTTTGCGCAACACGGCCTTGGCGCTGCCCAGAGCGCTCATGCCAGCGCCCAGTCCGCCCGCGCGCGCGGCGATATGGAGGAGTATGGGCACTGGCTCGGCATCCTGCGCGCGCTGGATCGCCGGCTCGCCGCGGAGCTTGAAAAAGCGCGCTGAACCGCAGGAAAGTCGCGTTTTTGACAACAAAGGGCTCAAAGCAGCACCGCAGAAGTGCTTACCCTTGACGAACGGTCAGTTAACCGGGTCTTGACCTGTGCGCGCTATGTGTTGGCGCAATGATAATCGGGCGTATCCTTTCCGGCGTTAGCCTTCGCGTGACAACGC
The DNA here is from genome assembly GCA_039815245.1 of Pseudomonadota bacterium. Classification (GTDB taxonomy): domain Bacteria; phylum Pseudomonadota; class Alphaproteobacteria; order Sphingomonadales; family Sphingomonadaceae; genus Erythrobacter. The sequence goes on from JBCBZR010000001.1 coordinate 760,743, forward strand.
GCCGCCGTGACAAGGTCTCAGCGCGTGTACGCCGGGTGCTCGTCCAATCGCTCTACAGCCAGCCAGGCAGCCTCGCTTTTGGCGCATTTGCGGGGATCACTGCCGCGGGGATGGCCGCCTATATTTCTGGAATAGCTGAGATTTACGTCGCCTTTGCGATCCTGACAGCCATCGCGCTTACGCGCATCGCGATTGCTTACGACGTCGGCGTGGAACACAGCAAGACAAGCACAAACCGGCTTGAGACGATCTATGAAGTGGGCGCATTTAGCTATGCGCTGGCGCTTGGGATCGTATCTGCAATGACGCTGGTCTACGATGCCGGCACACAAGCCAGCGTGATGATGGTCGCCAATGCGCTATGTTTTGCGGTGGGTGTCGCGGCGCGCAATGCTGGCCGCCCGACCATAGCCATCGGTCAGATGGCGCTGGTCTGCATCCCGATCTTCATCGCGGCCCTTATGCGCGGCACCACTGCGACACTTGCCCTTGCGGCCACAATGCTTTTGCTGGTGCCTGCGATTTTTGCGATCACGCTCAACATCTTCAATGTCCTGCGCGATTCCATCACGGCGGCTGAAACCAGCGCGCAGCTGGCGGACAAGATGCAAAACCTCGCCCGCACCGATGTTGTCACTGGGCTCGCCAATCGCGCCGGACTGAACCACGCCATGGTTGAGACGATGATGGAGATCCAGGAAGACAGCCGCTTTGCTCTCGTCTGGATCGACCTCGATCGGTTCAAGGAAGTGAACGACCTGCTGGGCCATCCGGTCGGCGATATGGTGCTGGCAGAGACCGGCAAACGCCTGCGCGAAGTGTGCAACGATGCAGCAACCATAGCGCGGTTTGGCGGGGACGAATTTGTTATCTTCACACCGGTGGCAAGCCGCAAGGATGCCGAACGGATCGCCAGTGAAGTCCATGCCGAGATCATGCGGCCGTACCGATTGGAAGCAGACCGATTGGAAGTGCGCGCATCTTTGGGTGTTGCTCTGTTGCCAGAAGATGGCGCGGATGCTGATACGCTGATGCAGAACGCCGATCAGGCGCTGTATCACGCAAAGGTCGGCGGGCGCGGCCAGACGCGCTTCTTCGATCAGAGCATGACCCGCGATCTTGTGCGTCGCCGCGAGATAGAAGACGAGCTGCGCACCGCGCTGCAACGCGACGAGCTCTCGATTTTCTTCCAGCCCATCGTCGATCTGGAAACCGGCCGGATTCGCACATTTGAAGCGCTGGTGCGGTGGTTCCACCCGGAAAAAGGCGAGCTGCGACCTGACGAGTTCATCCCGGTCGCCGAAGAAACCGGCGTGATTGTAACACTGGGCAACTGGATCACCGCGCAGGCCGCGCGCACCGCTGCGCAATGGCCTGAAGATGTGAATGTCGCAGTCAATCTCTCACCGCTGCAAATCCGTGCTCCGGGGGCTGCGCTCGGGATCAAGAATGCCCTGCGCGAGGCCGGGCTGGATCCGCGCCGACTGGAACTGGAAGTGACCGAGAGCCTGTTCATCGAAGACAGCCACGCGACCGAGCACTTCGTCAAGGAGCTTGCCGAGATCGGCGTGCAGTTCGCACTTGATGATTTTGGCACTGGCTATTCCTCGCTTGGCTACATCAACACCTTCCCACTCAGCACGATCAAGGTCGATCGCAGCTTTGTCTCTGGCAAGAATGTCGGGCTCAAGAGCAATGCGATCATTCGCGCGGTGGCTGAAATGGGATCGACACTGGGCATGGGCATCGTTGCCGAAGGTCTGGAGACCATCGAGCAGGTGCAGGCTGTGAAAGAAGCGGGCTGCACCATGGGTCAGGGCTTCTACTTCAGCCGCGCCGTGCCCGATTATCTGGCAGCGATGCTGCTGGCGCAAGAACGCGAGAATGACGGCTTGCGCAAAACCCGCGCGCATGGCTGAGTGATAGTCGCACTTAAGCAGTGTATCGAATTGCGCGGGGACGTTTCACCCGGCATTGCTCGGCACGCGGAAACCACTTAAACGATACTGCGAACTAATTGCAAATATAATGCCCATCTTCGACCTTTTGGTGGTTGCCATGGAAGTTTGAGACGCCTAATCCGCCCATACATGTCGGTGATCGTATGCCTTGGGACGGGGGAGCGGTCACATGCTGCAAACGGGCAGCATTTCGGCCAAATGAACAACCGTCCCGAGGGATCAGGGAAGGATTACCACGCAATGTCGCGCAAGAAGATCGCACTTATCGGCTCGGGCATGATCGGGGGCACGCTTGCCCACCTCGCCGCGAAAAAGGAAATGGGCGACATCGTCCTGTTCGACATCGCCGAGGGTATGCCGCAGGGTAAGGCTTTGGACCTTTCCCAATGCGGACCTATTGAAGGTTTCGATGCCAAGATCACCGGGTCGAACGACTACGCCGATATTGCGGGCGCTGACGTTGTGATCGTCACCGCCGGCGTGCCGCGCAAACCGGGCATGAGCCGCGATGATCTGCTCGGCATCAACCTCAAGGTCATGAAAGCGGTCGGCGAAGGCATCAAGAACAACTGCCCCGACGCGTTTGTTATCTGCATCACCAACCCGCTCGACGCGATGGTCTGGGCGCTGCGCGAATTTTCCGGCCTGCCGCACAACAAAGTGGTCGGCATGGCGGGTGTGCTCGACAGCGCGCGCTTTGCGACCTTCCTCGCCTGGGAGTTTGAGTGCAGCGTCAAGGACGTGAACGCCTTCGTGCTGGGCGGCCACGGCGATACCATGGTCCCGGTCCTCAGCTACTCGACGATCAACGGCATCCCGGTGAAGGACATGGCCAAGATCAAGGGCGTTTCGGAAGATCGCCTCGATGAAATCGTCAAGCGCACCCGCGCCGGCGGCGGCGAGATCGTGAAGCTGCTCGGCAACGGTTCAGCCTATTACGCCCCCGCCACCAGCGCGATCAGCATGGCCGAAGCCTATCTCGGCGACCAAAAGCGCATCCTGCCCTCCGCCAGCTTCGTTGAGGGTAAGTATGGGCTCGACGGTCTTTACGTCGGCGTCCCCACCGTGATCGGCGCGGGCGGCACCGAAGACGTGGTCGAAATCGAACTCACCGACGAAGAGAAAGCGAACCTCAAGGTCTCAACCGACGCGGTCGAGGAACTGCTTGAGGCTTGTAAGGGCCTGGATAGCTCGCTGCGCTGATGAAGTTCCTCCCGTTCTTCCTAATAGTCGCAGCCTATTTTGGCTGCCTTATGATCGCTGGAGGCGCTCCAGCGGCGGTTATAGGAAGACTTGTTTCGCTACCAATTGGATGGGGAACGCTTGTAATCTCAGTTGTTGCCCCCCTCCTATTCATTGAGAACAATGGCTGGTGGCTCCTCGCTTATCCCTATTGGGTCGGTTGTTTTCTCGCAGCGATTTACTTGATGATGCGAGCTTCAGGCCGCCAAATTCCTGACTCCAAGGAGCACGTATAGATGTCCATCCTCATCAACAAAGATACCAAAGTCATCACCCAAGGGATGACCGGCAACACCGGCACCTTCCACACGCAGCAGGCGCTGGATTACGGCACGCAGATGGTTGCGGGCGTTACGCCGGGCAAAGGCGGGACCGAGCATATCGGCGTGCCGCAGTTCAACACTGTTGCCGAAGCCAAGGCCGCGACCGGGGCGACCGCTTCGTGCATCTACGTCCCTCCGCCTTTCGCCGCCGATGCGATTTGCGAGGCTATCGATGCGGAGATCGAGCTCATCATCTGCATCACCGAAGGCATCCCCGTGCTCGACATGGTCCGCGCGAAAGCCGCGCTGACCGGCTCCAAGTCACGCCTCATCGGTCCGAACTGCCCAGGCGTTCTGACCCCGGATGAGTGCAAGATCGGCATTATGCCGGGCTCCATCTTCAAGAAGGGCAGCGTCGGCGTTGTCAGCCGCTCGGGCACGCTCACTTACGAAGCCGTGCACCAGACCACAGCGGTCGGCCTTGGCCAGACCACGGCGGTCGGCATTGGCGGGGACCCGGTGAACGGCACCAACTTTATCGACGTGCTCGACCTGTTCCTTGACGATCCCGAGACCACCTCGATGATCATGATCGGCGAAATCGGTGGTTCGGCGGAAGAAGAGGCGGCCGAATTCCTCAAAGCCGAAGCCGCCAAGGGCCGTTCCAAGCCTACTGTCGGCTTTATCGCGGGCCGCACGGCGCCTCCGGGCCGCCGCATGGGCCATGCAGGCGCGATTGTCTCAGGCGGCAAAGGCGGCGCGGAAGACAAGATCGCGGCAATGGAAGACGCCGGCATCCGCGTCAGCCCCTCGCCCAGCGAGCTTGGCACTACGCTGGATGCGATGCTGAAAGAGTTGGCCTGAGCATAGGGCTCAAAGGAGCGCGAGGCCTGACGGGGGCCGGGCCTCGTGCTTTCCATATCCCAAGGGATCAAAACCATGAACGAGCAGTCGAAAAACTTCATCCCTGAGCTCACCGATCAGGAAGGTCCGCAGCCCGGCCCTTCTTGGGGGAACGCGAAGTGGCTTGATCAGGTCAGCGGCGCGGGTGAGGATCTTGCGCAGGCCATGGACCCGACGCAGATGACGCTCGACCAGCTGAAGGGCGCGGTCGATAAATCGGCCAAATCGGCGGGCAAGCCGCTCGACAAGGATGCGCTTCAGCACGCCGCTGATATCTCCAACAAAGCGATGACGCTGGTGCGGCTGTACCGTGTGCGCGGGCACATGGCGGCGGATCTCGACCCGCTTAACATGTCCTCCAAGGTGGGCGAGACCGAGGATTTGACGCTCGAATTCCATGGCCTTGCCGGAATGGAAGACGAAGACGTCTATGTCAGCGACGTGCTCGGGCTTGAATGGACCACAATCGGCAAGCTGCACCAACGCCTGCAAGAGGTTTATTGCAGCAAGGTCGGCCTTGAATACATGCACATCGCCGACACCGAAGAGCGCCGCTTCCTTCAGGACAAGTTTGAAAGCCCAGGCGACACGATCCAGTTCTCGCCCGAAGGCAAGAAGGCGATCCTCGCAGCGGTCATTCGCGGCGAGCAATACGAGGAGTTTCTCGGCAAGAAATATGTCGGGACCAAGCGCTTTGGCCTCGATGGCGGTGAGTCCATGATCCCCGCGCTCGAAGCGGTGATCAAGCATGGCGGCTCAGCAGGCGTGCGCGAGATCATTTACGGCATGGCGCACCGCGGCCGCTTGAACGTGCTCGCGAATGTGATGGCCAAGCCGTACAAGGTTATCTTCCACGAATTCTCCGGCGGCTCGGCGAACCCGGAAGACGTCGGCGGCTCGGGCGATGTGAAATATCACCTAGGCACCAGCACTGACCGCGAATTTGACGGGATCAGCGTGCATATGTCGCTGACCCCGAACCCCTCGCACCTTGAGACGGTGAACCCGGTTGTGCTGGGCAAGAGCCGCGCGCAGCAGGCAATCCGCGACGATCTGGATGACAAGCAGCAGGTTCTGCCCGTGCTCATCCACGGCGATGCGGCGTTTGCGGGCCAAGGCGTGGTGTGGGAAAGCCTCTCGCTCTCAGGCGTGCCCGGCTATGACACGGGCGGCTGCATCCACTTCATCATTAACAACCAGATCGGCTTTACGACGTCTCCGAAGTTCGCGCGCTCCTCGCCTTATCCGAGTGATGTCGCCAAGGGCATTCAGGCGCCGATCCTGCATGTGAACGGCGATGATCCCGAAGCGGTGACCTTTGCGTGCAAGCTCGCGGTGGAATACCGGCAGAAGTTCGGCCGCGATATCGTGATCGACATGTGGTGCTACCGGCGGTTTGGCCACAATGAAGGCGATGAGCCCAAATTTACGCAGCCGCTGATGTATGACGAAATTCGCAAGCATCCCAAGGTCAGCGTCCATTACGAAAACCGCCTGATCGAAGAGGGCGTGATCGAAAAGGGGCACCGTGAGACAGTTGTCAGCGAATTTGTCGAAGAGCTTGAAGGCGAGTTTCAGGCGGCCAAGAGCTATAAGGCGAACGAAGCCGACTGGTTTGGCGGGCGCTGGGCCGGGCTGAACAAGCCCGCCGATCCCGAAACCGCGCGCCGCAATATCGACACGGCGATTGAGCCCAAAATGTTCGATCGCTTGGGCGAAGTGCTCACCACCGTCCCTGACGATGTGACGATCCACAAGACACTCGGCCGGGTGCTGAGCGCCAAGGCCAAGATGTTCGAAAGCGGGGAAGGCTTTGACTGGGCCACCGCCGAAGCGCTCGCGTTTGGCAGCCTTGTGATGGAAGGCTATGGCGTGCGGCTGTCCGGGCAGGATAGCGGGCGCGGCACCTTCTCTCAGCGGCACGCCGTATGGGTCGATCAGACCGACGAGCGCAAATATATCCCGCTCTCTACGCTGCCGCACGGCAAGTTCGAGGTCTATGACAGCACTCTGTCCGAATACGGCGTGCTTGGCTTTGAATACGGGTTCGCCATGGCCGATCCCAAGAGCCTGGTGATGTGGGAAGCGCAGTTTGGCGACTTCGCCAATGGCGCGCAGATTATGATCGATCAGTATATCGCATCGGGCGAATCCAAATGGCTGCGCGCCAATGGCCTCGTCCTGCTGCTGCCGCATGGATATGAAGGCCAAGGGCCTGAGCACTCCTCTGCGCGGCTTGAGCGGTTCCTGCAGCTGTGCGCGGATGACAACATACAGGTCTGCAACATCACCACCCCGGCCAACTACTTCCATGTTCTGCGCCGCCAGATGCTGCGATCCTTCCGCAAGCCGCTGGTGATCATGACGCCCAAAAGCCTGCTGCGTCACCCCATGGCGAAAAGCGAGCGTGAGGAGTTTCTGGGCGACCGGCAATTCCGCCGCATCAAGTCAGACACGACCGAGGCCCCGGATGAGAAGATCACGCGGCTGGTGCTGTGTTCGGGCAAGGTCGCCTATGACCTGATCGAGGAGCGCGATGCCAAGGGGCTCGACCATGTGCAGATCTTGCGCATCGAGCAGCTCTATCCCTTCCCCGGCGATCCGCTGGCGCTGCGCATGAGCCGGATGACCAACCTTGAAGAGGTGATCTGGTGTCAGGAAGAGCCCAAGAACAACGGATCGTGGTTCTTTGTGCAAAACCAGATCGAAGAATCGCTCACCCAAGGCGGGCATGATGGCAAGCGACCAGTCTATGCCGGCCGCGACGCGGCAGCCTCGCCTGCCACCGGGCTCGCCAGCCGCCATAAAGCACAACAAGAACAACTCATTGCTGAGGCGCTTGGCCTCGCAGACAACTAAATTTTAGGCCGAAAGGGATCGAATATCATGGCCACTGAAATCAAAGTCCCCGAATTGGGGGAAAGCGTCACTGAAGGCTCGATTGGCGAGTGGCTGAAACAGCCTGGCGATGCGGTCGCGGTTGATGAACCCATTGCCTCGCTGGAGACCGACAAGGTCGCCGTCGACGTGCCCTCGCCCGTTGCAGGCGTTATCTCCGAATTGAAAGCTGAGGTTGGCGATACAATCGAAGTCGGCGCGGTGCTCGCTTTGGTCGAGGAAGGCGCGACAGGCGCTGCTACAAGCGGCGAGGAACCTGCCCGAGCGCAGGAAGCGCGCGCCGAGGGCGAAGAAAAACGCGCTGAGAGCACCAGCAGCGATGCGGCTGCGACGCTCTCACCGGCGGTCCGCCGCGCGGTGCTGGAACACGGCGTTGACCCCTCCACGATCAAGGGCACCGGCAAAGACGGTCGCTTGACCAAAGAAGACGTGATCGCCGCTGCGAAAGCAAAGAGCGGTGCGCCCGCTCCGGCCCCCACGCCGAGCAGTGTCCCCGTGGCAGCTGCGCAACCGGAACCGGGCCGCGGAGAAGCTCGCAACGAAGAACGCGTCAAGATGACGCGGATGCGCCAGACCATCGCCAAGCGCTTGAAAGGCGCGCAGGACAACGCAGCCCTGCTCACCACTTTCAACGATTGCGATATGAGCGCCGTCATCGAAGCGCGCGGCAAGTACAAGGACCTGTTCGCCAAGAAGCACGACATTCGCCTGGGCTTCATGGGCTTCTTCGCCAAGGCCGCGTGCCTTGCGCTCAAAGACGTGCCCGCCGCCAACGCCTATATCGAGGGCGATGAGATCGTCTATCACGATTACGTCGATATTTCGGTTGCTGTGAGCGCTCCCAACGGGCTGGTCGTGCCCGTCATCCGCGATGCCGACAAGAAGGGCTTTGCCCGGATCGAAAAAGACATCGCCGACTTTGGCAAGCGCGCCAAGGAAGGCACGCTGACCATGGCTGACATGTCAGGCGGCACGTTCACGATCTCTAATGGCGGCGTGTTCGGAAGCCTGATGAGCACGCCGATCATCAACCCGCCGCAGAGCGCCGTTCTGGGCCTCCACCGCATCGAAGACCGCCCCGTAGCGATCAACGGCGAAGTGGTGATCCGCCCGATGATGTATCTCGCGCTGAGCTACGACCACCGCCTGATCGACGGGCGCGAAGCTGTCACCGCGCTCAAGATCATCAAGGAAGCCATCGAAGATCCCACCCGGATGCTGATTGATTTGTAACAATAAATTACCGTCGCCCCCGCGAAAGCGGGGGTCCCGCTTCCTATATCGGAAGCACACACAAGAAAGCGGGGTCCCCGCTTTCGCGGGGATGACGAGAGTAGAAAATGGCTGAACACACTTACGATTACGATGTCCTTGTCATCGGCGCTGGCCCTGGCGGCTATGTCGCCGCTATTCGCGCGGCGCAGCTCGGCCTGAAAACCGCGTGCGTCGAAAGCCGCGAGACTTTGGGTGGCACTTGCCTCAATGTCGGGTGCATCCCGTCCAAGGCTCTGCTCCATGGCTCGGAACTGTATGACCATGCCAAGAGCGGCCATATGGCGACTTGGGGTCTGGGCGGTGAAGTCACGCTCGACCTGCCGCGCATGATGGAAGAAAAGACCAAGGCCGTGGGTGAGCTGACAGGCGGCATCGAATTCCTGTTCAAGAAGAACAAGGTCACTTGGCTCAAGGGCCACGCCGCCTTCAAGGATGCGCACAGCGTGACCATTGGCGAGGATGTGGTGAGCGCCAAGGACATCGTGATCGCCACCGGCTCCAGCGTCACCCCGCTGCCCGGCGTCGAAGTCGACAACGAAGCCAAGCGCATTGTGGATTCCACCGGCGCGCTTGATCTGCCTGAAGTGCCCGAACATCTCGTCGTCATCGGCGGCGGCGTGATCGGCATGGAACTGGGCAGCGTATGGCGCAGGCTCGGCGCGAAAGTCACCATAGTCGAATATATGGACAAGCTGTTCCTCGGCTGGGACGAGGAAGTGCGCAAGGAAGCGCACAAGATCTTCAAGAAGCAGGGCATGAACTTCATGCTCGGCCACAAGGTCACCGGCGCGAGTGTCGATGGGGACAGCGTCTCGCTGACGGTCGAAAAGGCCGCTGGCGGTGATGAGCAGACGATCACGGCGAGCCACGTGCTGGTCTCGATCGGCCGCCGCCCGAACACGGACGGGCTGGAGCTCGACCGCGCCGGACTGCAAGTGGACAATCGCGGCCGGGTTGAGATCGATCACGATTTCAAAACCGGCGTTGAAGGCATCTGGGCCATTGGCGATGTCGTGAAAGGCCCAATGCTCGCGCACAAGGCCGAGGATGAAGGCATCGCGGTCGCTGAAAATATCGCCGGGATGACCGGCATCGTGAACCACGACGTGATCCCCAATGTCGTCTACACCGCGCCCGAATTTGCAGGTGTTGGCCTGACACAGGAAGAGGCGATTGAGCGCGCGGGCGGCGACAAAAAGGCAATCAAAGTCGGCAAATTCCCGATGATGGCCAACAGCCGCGCCAAGGCCAACCGCGACACCGATGGCTTCGTAAAAGTCATCGCTGACGCTGAAACCGACCGTGTGATCGGCGTGTGGATGGTCAACACCCTCGCAGGCACCATGATCGCACAGGCAGCGCAAGCGATGGAATTCGGCGCAACCTCCGAAGACATCGCCTACACCTGCCACGCCCACCCCACCCATGCCGAAGCCTTCAAGGAAGCGGCGATGGCGGTGCAAGGCAAGCCGATCCATATGTGATGCCTCGAAAGGGCCTCGCGCAGCGGCGGCCAACTCAATATAAGCATCATCACACCAAGAGAGCCTCCGCCAACGCGGGGGCTCCTTCACTTTTGGGAAGCACACTATGCCCCGCATCATGCGCTCGCTCGCACAATATCACATCTGGCTGGGTTGGCTGGTCGGCGTGCCGATTGTCATGTGGCTGGCCTCCGGGCTCTTCATGACGCTTAAACCCCTGCCCGAAGTGCGCGGGGAGCATTTGCGGATTGAGGTCGCCGCGCCTCAGGCTCTGGTGATCGAAGGCAGCGCGCTGGCCGATAAAGAGGCGCAGATCAAAGAGATGCGGCTCATCATGCAGGATGGGCGCGCGGTGGCGGTGCTGACCACTCTGGACGGGATCACGACCCGAGTGGATTACGCCAGTGGAGCGCCCATTCCCGCTTTGGACGCCGAAGCGGCACGCGCGCTGGTTGCCAAACGCATCGTCGGCGGGAATGCGGTGGAAAGCGTCACCTTTTTTGAAGCGGACGACGTACCGTTCGACTTCCGCCGCCCCGTACCCGTTTGGCGGGTCGCGCTGCAAGATGGCACCCATGTCTATGCCGGGCGCGACACCGGCCAGATCGAAGCGGTGCGCACGCGCTGGTGGCGCTGGTTCGATTTCGCCTGGGGCCTGCACATCATGGACCTTTCAGAGCGCGAGGATAACAGCCACTGGATTCTGATCGGGTTCGCGGCGCTCTCGCTTGTCGGGGCGCTGATTGGCTGCGTGCTGATGTTCCGCCGTCGCAAAGCGGCTCCCAGACGCAAAGCATCGACATGAACGGTGAAATTCTCACACCAATCCTCGATTGGCTCGACATTGTGGGGATTGCGATCTTTGCGCTGTCTGGCGCGGTGATTGCGGCCAAGGAGCGGCAGACCTTTGTCACCATGGGCTTCTTCGCGCTTGTCACCGGTGTTGGCGGGGGAACGGTGCGCGATCTGCTGATCGGAGCGCCGGTTTTCTGGATCACCGACCCGTGGGTTGCGCCGGTCTGTCTGCTCACGGCTCTGCTGGCATGGTTCACGCCGCTCAAGCTGTGGCAGGGCAAGGTTTTCGACATGGCCGATGGAGCCGGGCTGGCGGCCTATGCCGTGCTCGGCAGCGCGAAAGCGATGGCCTATGGCGTGCCGCCTGTGCCCGCGGTGCTGATGGGGATCATCACCGGCTGCGTGGGCGGGATTATCCGCGATGTTGTTGCCGGGCGTCCTTCGATCATCATGCAACCAGAGCTTTACGTGACCGCCGCTGCGCTGAGCGCAGGGCTGACTGTGGCCGGAATGCTCGCCACCGCCTTGACCGGCCTACCCAATGGCGCGATCTGGAGCGTTGCTTTTGTCGCAGGATTTGCGCTTCGCAGCGCGGCAATCCAGTTTGGATGGAGCCTTCCCAGCTATAGAGCGCAAAGCGGACTTTAAACGGCGACCGGGGGCAAGCTGTGCGCCCGCCCCCGCTTCTGTTTGCTAAGGACTTAAGCTTATTGGCCGGGAACGGGACCACCCGGATAGGCGGGCATCCGGTCCGATGTCAGCGGCACCAGCGGCTCAGCCGGGCGCGCGCTGGTCGCCTGGCCTGCATAAGCGAAGCGCTGTCCACCAACACTACCCGCAACACCGGCGCGCGCATCGGCGTAGCGATCATCGCTCCATTGCCCTTCCGCACGCAGCGGAGCGCCGGAGACCGGGCTGTTGCTGGAAAAGCCGCCATTGTCGAGCGACTGAATCTGACCGTCTGTGCCGATCTGGCAGGAAAAGCTCTGTTGCCCTGCAACTTGTCCGCGAACGCTCCAGCCAGAGCCGGTGCGGTCTACGCCGTCAATGCTGGTCACTTGGCTGTCGATCCCGACAACCTGCGAGCAGCGATCAATCGCGCCTTCGATCGTGAGCGGCGCGGAAACCGGCGGCAACGCGGTCGCACGGGCGCGCTCACCCGACATGGCGCGCGCATCAAGGCCGCGGCTGCGCAGATATTCGATCTCGCGCTGCTGCTCATCGGTGCGGCGGCGCAATTCCTCGATTTCCTGACGCTGTTGATTGTCTTCGCGCCATTGACGGTCGCGGTCATAGCGATTGTCGCGTTCGACCACGACAACATCGCGGTCACGGCGGCGGTTGTTGTTGGCCGCGCTGGCGATAGCAGCGATTCCGCCCACAATCGCCACACCCGCCAGCACATCGCCCGCGCGCACACCGCGGCGGCCGCGCCAACCCCGGCGGCATCCAAAGAAACCGCAGCGGCGACGCCATTCATTCGCGTCCGCCTCAGCGTCATGGGTGCTTGATCGGAATGTGTCGGAAAGGATCAGCGAGGCGCCAACCGGCGATGTCTGCGGCAATTCGGCAGCCGAGGCCGGGCTGGCCGCCATTGCGACGGCGGCGGCCATGCACAGGCCAGCGCCCAGCGGCGCTCCTGCGACCCGGCCTGCAATTCGATTGTTCTGAGCCATGGTGCTCTCCTCCTGTTGGATAGGTTTTTACAGGCGAGCGGCCACCAATCGCTCAGTCCTTGCTGAAATATCGGGCCAAGCCTTAGCCTTGGCTGAACCGGCCGTTACATTGCGCGACAAATGGGCGCGGCGCAAACCCTGCTTTCCCAAACCGCATTGTATCAATCCGGACGTGCGAAGCCGCAGACGAGCGCCCCCACTCGCCTGTGGCTTCGGTTGGAAGAGTGCGATCAGCGCAGGCCGCGCACTCCGTCAAAGTCAATGAAGGGGCGACCGTTGCCATCAAAATGGCAGGTGAAACGACCCCGGTCGAAATTGCGGCGGAAATTGCGATTGCCTTCGACCTGGATGCGACCCTGGACGCGGAAGCCACGGCGGGTGCGATCAACGTCGCGGACCTGCGTGACATTGGCGAAGCGCCAGCCACCAAAGCGCTGGGCCTGGTTCTCAGCAGCGCGCACGCAGCGATTGATGGCGCGGCGCGGGTTCACGCGAAAGCCGCGATTGCGATTGTCGAAGCGGCGGTCGTTAAAGCGGCGATCGTTCACGCGCCGGTCACGGTTGCCATCGAAGGCGCCAGCGAGCGCAGCAATTCCGCCGATCACCAGCGCACCGGCGATCACTTCGCCTGCGCCAATGCCGTCACGGTCGCGGCGGTCGTCAGCCATAGCAGGGGTTGCAGAAGCGAGAGCCATCGCGCCAGCGGCGACAGTCCCGAGCGTTCCCCGGGCAATCTTTCCGCCGATCTTCGTCTTGAAAGTCGTCTTGGTGGTCATGGGTTTCATCCTCGGGTTCTCAGTGGCGGCGGGCTTGCCGTTCACTGTGAAGCCCTTTTAGATGAACGATTCTGAGGTAGGTCTGACTGGCTTTGGCAGCAAATGTTCAGCTAAGAAGTCAATTACATGAACAATCATTCAAAGGAAGCCCGGCCACGCATGTACTTGGTGTACGAACCCGCTCACTCGAGTGCCGCCAGCGCGTCCTTCGCAAACGCACCGATGTTAAAGCGCGTGCCCACCCTGTCTTCCCCGCGCCGCACGATCACGATCCTGCGGCTTGGCACCACCACCACATGCTGACCGCGATTGCCCAGCGCCGCATAGGCATCATCGGGCACACCCTCAAACGCGTTGCCTTGCGGCCGCGCAAAGGTCCACCAGCCCGCGCCATAGCCAAAAGCGCGCCCTTCTGGCTGCGGCCCGCTGGTCGCAGAGACATAGGCGCCCCAGCCCTGGGGCAACACGCGTTCTTCGCCGCGCATACCATCATCGAGGTACAGCTGGCCCATTCGAGCCAGATCGCGCGCGGTCGACCAGACCTGACTCGAAAGCACATAGCCGCCGCGCCAATCGGTCTCCGCGACCGTGCGGTGCATCCCAAGGCGATCCAGCAAGTCGCGCGCGCCGTAATACTGCATGAAGGGCTCAATCCCCTTGATTGCGAGCAGCGTATCATTGTTGGCATATCGCCATACCGTGCCCGGCGTATGGATCACGGGCCAAGCCGTCATCCGCTCATCCACCGTGGAGCCGCCCCAATAAATCGGATCGGTGCGATTGCCCGGCGTATCGGAATAGCGCCCCGTCGCCATGCGCAGCGCATGGTCAATCGTCATCGCGTTGCGCTGATCAAAGTCGCCTCCGGCAATCCATGTGCGCAGCGGGATCGTGTCATCGACCGCGTGCTCCCGGCTAAGCACAGCCATGCCGACAAAGGTTGCCGCGAGGCTCTTGGCGACGGACCATGTGCGCTGCGGCGTTGTCGCATCGAAGCCATCGGCATAGCGTTCCAGCACGATCTCGCCATCTTTGACAATCAGCACAGCGGTGCTGCGCGAGCCCTCGCCATAAGTGCCATCGAAGACACTGGTAGCCAGCGCATTGGCTGAGGCCTTGGGCAAGGCTGTGTCATTGCGGGTCCAGCCATCGGCGGGCAGGTCCTCAGCCTCATAGTCCCCAAGCGGCGGAGCGCTTTCAGGAACAGGCGCGCCAATCGGCTGGATGAAGCACCCCTCGCCCGGAATATGCTTGGCTACCCGAGGCGGGGAGTCATCAGCCCAGGCGACTGTGACATGGTCGACCGGTGCCCTCGCTCCATCATCGGCGATGCGTCGCTCAATCGAATAGGTCAGGTCGCGGATAATCGGATCTAGCTTGGGATAGATCCCCGTCAGCTCCCAATCGTGAATGCTTTGCGGTGTGCGCGAGCCGCCCAAACGCTCCGCATTGGCCGTCGCGCTGCACAGGAACAGCGCCTTGTACCCCGCCGCCAGCGCACGGTCATAGCGCGCCTCAAGCTTTTGCTGAGCGGACTGGGCAGCGAGAGGACTGGCGAGAACGGCGGCAAGCGCGCCTGCAATAAGGAGCCTTTTCATGCCTCCCTTACTGCCACGCGGGCTGAGGCAAGGCTAGTACACGCGCAGTTTTCGCGCGGCTTGGACCAGACCGCATTTCAAAGGTCTGATGCTCAATGGCAAGCCGCTCAAAATCGCTTTCAAAGTCCTCCAGGCTAAGCATTCCCGAGCATACACGCGCGCCCGGCTCAGGCTGTTTGCCATCGCGATAGCGGCGCAGCATGGCGAGCGCGGCGAGAATGGGCACGTTGGGCCCTCGATTGGCGTTGGCTTGCAGGAACCAACGCCGTTCAATCGCGCGCCCATTGGCATCCTCACCGCTCGCATGGACCGCCATTCCGCCGCGATCCGAGCCGAACGGAAGGAACCACTTGGCGACCGCCAGCATGATGCGCGAGAGCGGGCGCAGGCTCTTCGCCCAGCCCCACCGCACCGGCAACGCCATCGCGGCAAGCCCGAGATGCATCACGCTCAGCTCAAGCCCGGCGAAGAACTCAGCCGCCACGCGCGGGCGATACCGCTCAACCAGCAAATCCTGCTCCGGGGTCTCACACACGCTCGCCCAGCGCGTGCCCACGCCCGGAAGCGCCTCGCGATGGAGCCGACCCCAGCCCGCATCCTCTTGCCAACGCCCTTCGCGAAAGACGCGCACGGGGCGGCCAACATAGGACAGGATACCCTCGACCACGCTGAGCCCGCGCGGGGCGCGATTGCCGGGGAAGATGCCGATCCGCAAAGTGTCGATGGCGCGCCAGTCGCGCGTCAGGTCATCAATCACCGCATGGCTTAGCGCCGGGATCGAACTCGCCCCTGTGGTCAGCGCCACACCAGCGCCCTTGGCCACCTCATCATAGCGGGGGAAGGCAGCGATAAAGTCACGGCCATCAGCCAGATCGAGGTAATCGACCCCTGCGGCTATGGCGGATTCGACTACCCGCATATGCGAAGCCTGAAACGGTCCAGACGCGTCAACAATCAGGTCAAAGCCATCAAAATCGCGCGCCGTAAGCGTGTTGCGATCGAGCGCGCGGCACTCCGGGTAGCCGGGCAGATCGCGCGCCAGTTCTTCCAGCTTGGCCAGACCGCGCGCGGCAAGGACCAGCTCGATCCCATCCTCTGGTGCGGCTAGCCTTGCGAGCCGCGAGCCGAAGACGCCGCTGGCACCCAGCAACAGGACTCTGACCGGCGCGGTGCGGCGTGGCAGGGGTTCATGCGTCATGAAACAGACCTTCCTGATATACGAGTTCACCCAAGCGAGCGTGGGTCAGCTCAAGCGAGAAAACGAAGCTCGCATCATCGACATGGCGATGCTTGACCAGCGTTTCGCCGGGGCTGAGCCATCCAGGCAGCGCAAAGCGCTTGCCGAGGATCGAGACAAAATAGTGATCGCTGCGAAAGGCGATGCCGTTTTCGATGGCGCTCACCTGCAAGGCCATGCCGATGCCAAAGCCGATATGCTCTTCAAGCCCAGTGGGACCGCCAAAGCGCTTGGCGCTGTGGATCACCTGCGGAAAGCCGCGTTTGCGGGCGTAGGTGCGGGTCCAGAACTGGCCGCATCCTTGCGGGTCTTCCATCACCGACACCGCAGCAGGCATCCCGTGCTCGCGGCCCAAGGGAAGCGGCGCGCCGACCAATCGGCAAAGCTGCGCAAAGACCCAACCAAGCGCAGAGAACCGCGCTGTGCGGATGACGCCGGGATAGATCACCACCCGCTCCCCGATCACCCGCTTGGAAAAGCGGCGACGCACAGCGGCGGGAAGCCCGACCCAGCCCTCCGCCCCGATCAGACGACGGAAGCGCGGATCGTAGGGCTCGCTGGCCTCGCGCGGTTGCTGCTTGTCTGCGTGCGCCGGGAGCGGCGCTGGGTCGAAAGCGGGTTTCATGGCGTGTCGCCTTATCTGCGCCTTATGGCGCGCTAGTCGTCGGACTTCTTGCCCGGCCTCCAATTGATCAACCGCGTGACGCCAGCGCCCATTTTGATCAGCGCAGTCAGCGCTGGCTTAGGCACCTTTGTCATCTCTGAATGCCAGCGCGACATCGTGGTCACAAAGTCGAGCATATCTGCGAGCTTCTGGCGCGCTTCGGGGCTGACATGCGGATCCTTGTCCGCTTCCTCATTGCACAGCCGCAACGCCTGTTCGGCGGGATCGATCTCGCGCGCCTTGCGGCCTTCTGCGATCTTGATCGCCATTTCCCAGATGTCAGCCTCCGCATCGAAGTGATCGCGCCGGTCGCCCATTACGGGCACGCGGTGGATCAGCTTCCAGCCCATCAATTCCTTGATCGAGTTGGAGACATTGCTGCGCGCCATGCCAAGCTGCTCGGCGATCTCTTCCGCTGTCAGCGGCTTGTCAGAGATGAAGAGCAGCGCGTGGATTTGCGCCACCGAGCGATTGACGCCCCACTGCCCACCCAGATCGCCCCAATGGAGCACAAAGCGGGCGACTGAGGGTGGCAGTTCCGAATCGACGTTTGTTTCTGTCATGACAGAAATATCGGGTATTTTCAGATTTCTGTCAAGACAGAAACGGCAGATCCAGGTGAGGTTTGGGCCTCACCCCATTGTCCAAAACAAAAAAGGACCAGCGGATCGCTCCGCTGGCCCTTTTGTCTCTATCGTCCTCAATGGGACGATTGCGACGCAGCCTTAGGCTGCTGCTTCCGCGTATTCCTCTTCTTCGGACATGACCGGACCGCTGTCCTGCCCGCGCGCATCTTCATCGCGCTCGACAAATTCAATCACGGCCATTTGCGCCGCGTCGCTTTCGCGATAGCCGGCCTTGATGATGCGGGTGTAGCCACCTTCACGGTCGCTGTAGCGTTCGGCCAGTTGGTCAAACAGCTTCTTGAGCTGCGTTTCGTCACCCAGACGGCTCATGGCGAGACGGCGGTTTGAAAGGCCGCCACGCTTGGCAAGCGTGATCAGCTTCTCGACGTAAGGACGCAGTTCCTTGGCCTTGGGAAGCGTGGTGACGATCTGCTCATGCTTGATGAGCGCGGCCGACATGTTGCGGAACAGGGCCTTGCGGTGGCCTGACTTGCGGCTCAGCTTACGCTGGCGAATACCGTGACGCATTATACTTTCCTTCGTTCGTTAGGGGCCCGTATCAGGTAGCCCGTAGCTGGCGGCGCTTAAGGTGCGCCGCCGAAACCTGTTTAGCCCAGCAGCTCTTGTTCAAGCTTCTTGGCCATTTCCTCGATGTTCTCCGGCGGCCAGCCCGGGATGTCCATCCCGAGACGCAGACCCATGCTGGAGAGCACTTCCTTGATCTCGTTAAGCGACTTGCGGCCAAAGTTTGGCGTGCGCAGCATCTCGGCTTCGGTCTTTTGGACCAGATCACCGATATAGATGATGTTGTCGTTCTTGAGGCAGTTGGCGCTGCGGACCGAAAGCTCCAGCTCATCAACCTTCTTGAGAAGGTAACGGTTGAGCTGGTTGGCGTCGTCTTCCTGCGGCGCAGCGGCCTGACCGATCATCGCCGATTGCGGTTGCGGGATGCCATCTTCGAAGTGGACGAACAGCGTCAGCTGATCCTGAAGAATGCGCGCAGCGTAAGCCACGGCGTCTTCCGGGGTGACGGTGCCGTCGGTCTCGACAGTCAGCGAAAGCTTATCGTAGTCCAGTTCCTGGCCCACGCGCGCGTTCTCGACCTTGTAGCTCACCTGGCGAACCGGCGAATACAGCGAGTCCACCGGGATCAGACCAATCGGCGCATCGGCCGGACGGTTCTGAACGGCAGGCGCATAGCCCTTGCCCACGTCAGCGGTCAGCTCCATGTTGAGCGTCGCGCCTTCATCGAGGTGACAAAGAACAAGGTTCTTGTTCATCACTTCGATGTCGCCGGTGACAGCGATGTCGCCCGCTTTCACTGTTGCGGGGCCGGTCATGGAAAGCTGCAGGCGCTTGGGGCCTTCGCCTTCCATCTTCAAAGCGATCTGCTTCACGTTCAGGACCATATCGGTCACGTCCTCACGCACTCCGGCGAGTGAGGAGAATTCGTGCAGCACGTTTTCGATCTTGATCGAGGTGATCGCGGCACCCTGAAGCGAGCTCAGCAGCACGCGGCGCAGAGCATTGCCCAGCGTCAGGCCAAAGCCACGCTCAAGCGGTTCAGCGACGAAGGTCGTCTTGCGCTCCTTGTCACTGCCGTCCTTGATTTCCAGAGTGTTGGGTTTTTTCAGTTCCTGCCAGTTCTTCGTATTGACGGACATGGATTTCCCCTAGTTCGCTGTATCAGCGGTTCAAATATGTGATGCGGGCTGTGGCCATCAAAGAGAGGCAACGGCACTAAAACCCGCGCAGGCAGCGGCAACACAAATTGCCACCATACCGGATCGGGTCAGACGCGCCGACGCTTGGACGGGCGCACACCGTTGTGCGGGATCGGCGTCACATCACGGATCGAGGTGATGTTGAAGCCCACCGCAGCGAGACCGCGCAGCGCGCTCTCACGGCCAGAGCCCGGCCCCTTCACTTCGACTTCGAGCGTGCGCACGCCGTGTTCGGCAGCCTTCTTGCCCGCGTCGTCCGCTGCAACCTGTGCGGCATAGGGCGTCGACTTGCGGCTGCCCTTAAAGCCCATCATGCCAGCGCTCGACCAACTGATGGCGTTGCCCTGAGCGTCGGTGATGGTGATCATCGTGTTGTTAAAGCTGGCATTGATGTGAGCAACGCCGCTGCTGATATTCTTTCGGTCGCGGCGTCTTACCTTGCTGGGTTCGCGTGCCATGGTCTGGAATTCCTCGTAAAATCGTCAGAAGGGAAAAGCGTGCCGGGGTCTCAAACCCCGAAGCGCTTACTTCTTCTTGCCGGCGATCGGCTTGGCCTTGCCCTTGCGGGTGCGGGCGTTGGTGTGCGTGCGCTGCCCGCGGACGGGAAGGCCATTGCGATGGCGCAGACCGCGATAGGAACGCTGGTCCATCAGACGCTTGATGTTCATCGCGGTCGTGCGGCGAAGATCACCTTCGACTTGATAATCGCTGTCAATGGTCTCGCGAATGCGCAGGACTTCCTCATCACTGAGGTCCTGAACACGCGCGGTGTGCGCAATGCCAAGCTTGTCGGCGATCTGAACAGCCGTTGTGCGGCCAATTCCGTGAATGTAGGTCAGCGCGATAATAACACGCTTGTTCGTGGGGATATTCACCCCGGCAATACGAGCCACTTAATTCTCCATGCTCCACAGGGGTCTGTGACCGTACGGTCCACTGCCCCCATCTCAACGCTCAATTCAACGATACGCTCTGCCCCGAAGATCACCGCAAAAAGGGAAACCCTTTCAAACGGCAAAAGCCCGGACGACAAACGCTTTATGACGTCTGTCTGCCGGACGGGGTTCGAACATATCGAATGGAGCGCGCGCTTAAGCCGAATCGACTAAGTCGTCAACCACTTGAAGCGCATAATCGACATGCACCTAAAAGTGGGACCGTAGCGCCCGAATACAAGACCGAGATACCGGCCCAAACCACACGGGTCAAAGTCACCATTAATCAGGTGCCGAAATCATGTGGAAACAGGGCTGCGCTTTGGCCGGGATTTTACAAGAATTTGCAACAATTCCGGCGCTTTATGAAATTCAGGTTAACCTAAACCCGATAAACATCACTGTATGACAAGTGGCCGCATCATGAAAGGCACGCGGGTTCTGGCATGGCTATTGCCAGCGCTTCTGCTTGCCTGCGGGTTTCACAGCGCCGCTCAGGCCGGACGGATTGAGGCGGGTTTTTTCACCGCGCATGACACTTTCAACGATGATGACCCGCGCACGGTCAGTTTTCAGCAGCCCTTTGATACGCCACCGATCGTGATCGTGCTGCCCTCACAAAACGGGAGCAATTCCGCCAGCATCAAGATCACCAATGTCACCACAACCGGCTTTGATGAGTTGATCCTTGAGCCCGACAATTGGGACGGCCCTCACCTGTCCATGAATGTACCCTATATCGCAGTCGAGCCGGGACGCCACGTTCTGCCCGATGGAACCGTGATCGAGGCTGGTTTTACGGATCTGACCAATGTGCAGTTTGGCAATGGCTTTTCCGGCGGAGTGCGCAACTGGGCCAATGTGTCGTTCTCACGCGCGCTCTCGCAGCCGCCCATGATCCTGCACCAATTGCAGACCGCGAACAGCGAGACCCGCAACGTCGCGAACCAGAGTTCGCGCCCGCATGTTACCTCCATTGCGCAAAGCCCCACTCTGACGGGCTTTCAGCTCGCTATCGAACGCAGCCAAGCGAACAGTGGCCCCTTCCCTTCCTCAGAGCGGATTGGCTGGGTCGCCTTTCCCAATGCCTCCACGGGCAGCTTCGCCGATATCGCCGGCAATGCGATTGCCTGGTCCGCCAGCACCTCCCCTGCCACCATCAGAGGTTGGGACAATGGCTGTTTCAACCAGCCCCACGGTCTGACTGGCGGCAGCCCGGTGGTGATCGCCAAGAAAACCACCCGCAACAATCAGGATGGCGGCTGGCTGCGTTATTGTTCCATCAACGGGGCCAATATCTCACTGAGGGTCGATGAAGACCGCGACCAAGACAATGAACGCAGCATCTCCACCGGCGATGCCGAGAGTGCGGCTATCGTCGCATTCTCGCGCAGCTTTCACGCCAATTTCACCGCCGATCTCAGCGTCACCAAGGTCAGCGTATCAACCGATGATGGCAATGGCGGCGCGTTCAAGACGCCGGGAGCCATCGTCACCTATCTCATCACGGTCAGCAATTCAGGCAATTCGCCGCCCAACGAAGACAGCGTGCTGATCACTGAGCAGCTTCCCGGCGAGCTTGATTTGCTGGTGACCGATTTGGCCGGGTCAGGCAGCGGCCCGGTTGTTTTTGCAGACGGCACTCCGGCAACTGGCCTTACCTGCGGGTTTGTCGCGCTGGGCGTTGCGAACGATTGCATCGCGTTTTCCGCGGACGGTTCGGACTATGGCTACGCCCCCAGCAACAGTGGCAACGGCACAGACCCCGCAGTGCGTTTCGTACGGATCAATCCTTCGGGCTTTATGAGCGGAAATGATGGCACCGGCCCTTCCCGCTTTACCCTAAGGCTGCGCGCACGCATCAACACGGATTAAACGGTCAGCGAGAACCCGGCTTGTCGGGGTCTGAAGGGTCCGTTTCTGCGTCCAGATCGTCAAAGGCTTCATCAACGCTGATCCGGTCCTCATCAGGTTCCAATGCTGGCTCTGGCAGCGTTTCCTCTTCTTTTAGCGCATCCGGTGAGGCGCCATCAAAATCGACATCGGGGTCAATCCGAATGATTGCGTCATCGTCCTGCGAACGGGCCGCCTCTGGCTCTGCGGTTTCCTCTTCCTCGGGTGTGCTCTGTGGTTCGACATCAACCTTGCCTAGCAGTTTGGCGAGCCCTGCCAATTGCTGGCTCATCACCCCGTCAACCGCCTTGGAGATTACCGGTATCTCATAGCGCATCGAGCCGCCGACATTGTATTCCCACACAATTCGCGTGCCCGCATCAACCTCGCTCAGCGCGATGGTGAGCACGCCTGTGACCGGCTCGCTTTGCAACGGGCCCAGCGCGCCGACCATGCGCAGGGCGCTTTCGGGATAGGCCTGAATGACCCGCATGTGCTCGACGCTGCCTTCCAGCGTAAAGCGGCCCGGCTCATCGATTTCAGGGATCTTTTCGCAAAAGCAGCCGCCTGCCTGCGGTGTCAGCGTGAGGTTGGCGGCATCGGCTGACCAAGTGTGTTCGGAAGACCACCAGCGCGCCGGACTGATGAGCGCCAGCCATGTCTCTTTGATACTTGCTTCAACCACCGCTTCATCGCGCGTGATGAAGCCCGCATCGCTGGAGTCGGTAACCTCTGCCGCAGCGGGTGTCGCAAACAGCACTGCAGTTAGGATTGCCGCGGCTGCGCCTGATTTGCGGAATTGAACCATCACCCGTCTCTCCCTTACATGTGGCAGGGGTTAGGCGATTGGTTCGATGCAGGAAAGCCCTGTGAGATGACGCACCGGGTGCGGACGGGCAGAGATGCGCCGAAAGCTAGCTCAATATCGCGTCAATCGCGCCGGAGACTTCGTCAATCGCGCCCATGCCATTAACCCGGCTGACAATGCCGCGGCTTTCAAACCCGGGCAGGATCGGCGCCGTTTTGGCGCGGTATTCATCCATGCGAGTGCGCACAGTTTCCTCATTGTCGTCGGGGCGGCGCTTGAACTCAGTTGATCCGCATGCGTCGCACACGCCTTCTTCAGATGGCGGATTGGCAGTGTCGTGATACAGCGCGCCGCACTTGGCGCAGGAAAAGCGCCCCGTGATCCGCTCAACCAGCGCATCAACGTCCACTTCCAGTTCGATCACATGATCCAGCGCGCGCCCGTTCTTGATGAGGATGCGGTCGAGATCACCGGCCTGCGCTTCGGTTCGCGGGTAGCCGTCAAAAATCGCACCCTGATCGGCAGACATGCCGGCGAGGTTCTCATCAATCAGCGAGGAGACAATCTCATCGGAGACGAGCTCGCCGCGCTCCATGACTGCTTTCGCTTCAAGGCCAACGGGGGTCTGCGCTTTCACAGCAGCCCGCAGCATATCGCCGGTAGAAAGCTGCTTCATGCCATGGCGCTCAACCAATCCAGCGCTCTGAGTGCCTTTACCTGCGCCCGGAGGCCCCAACAAAATGATGTTCATTGCATCCCCCGAAAAAGCCAAACTTGAGGCTGGGTCGGTCTGAAACCGATCTCACAGCGCTCCTTCAAAAAGCCCATGCGCTATCGCTTGCGGCCTTTCAACTTAGCCTTCTTGATTAGATTGTCATATTGGTGCGCGAACAGATGCGACTGGACCTGCGTGATCGTATCAACCGTCACGTTCACCACAATCAGCAAGCTGGTTCCGCCAAGGAACAGCGGGATACCGGTCTGCGCGATCATATATTCCGGCACCACGCACACCACCGTCAGGTAAATCGCACCGACGACCGTGATCCGGGTGAGGACATATTCAAGATAATCCGCCGTGCGCTTGCCAGGCCGGATGCCAGGGATGAACCCGCCATTCTTCTTGAGATTATCCGCTGTCTCCTCCGGGTTGAAGACAACCGCAGTGTAGAAGAAGCAGAAGAAGATGATCCCGATGGCATAGAGCAGCATATAGATCGGCTCACCATGCTGGAGATATTGGTTCAGCGTCACGATGATGCCGCCAGCTGTGCTGTCCGTGTCGACTGACTCGCCCGCGAATTGCGAAATCGTGAGCGGCAGCAGCAGCAGTGAGCTGGCAAAGATCGGCGGGATAACGCCCGCAGTGTTCAGCTTAAGCGGCAGGTATTGGCTATCAGCCTGAACCATCCCGCGCTGCGTAGCCCGCTTGGGATATTGCACAGGCAGGCGACGTTGGGCGCGCTCGACGAAGCTGATCCCGAGGATGAGCACCACGACCATCACAATAAAGCCAACGATGATACCAGCGCCGATCGAACCGTTGCGGCCCCCTTCAAAAAGGTTCGCTGCAAACATCGGAAACTGCGCCACAATGCCCGCCATGATGATCAGCGACACGCCATTGCCGATCCCGCGCGAGGTGATCTGCTCACCCAGCCACAGCAGGAACATGGTGCCGCCGACAAGGCTGATCACTGCCCCGATGCGGAACATATAGCCCGGATTGACGACCGCTCCGATCCCCTGCGAGCTGGCAAAGGTTTCCAGTCCCACGGCAAGGAAATAGCCTTGAATGGCGCACAAAAACACCGTTCCATAGCGGGTGTACTGGTTCAGCTTTTGCCGACCCGAGGCACCCTCTTTCTTAAGCGCGGAGAGCGTGGGATGCAGTGCTGAGGCCATCTGCACGACGATCGAGGCCGTGATATACGGCATCACGCCCAGCGCGATGAGGCTCATACGCTCAAGGCTGCCGCCGGAAAATGTGTTGAACAGCTCAAGCACACCGCCACGGGTCAATTCAGCCAGGTTCTGAAGCGCCGCAGGGTTAACCCCCGGAAGCGGCACAAAGCTGAGGAAGCGGAAAACAATCAGCGCGCCAATGGTAAACCAGATGCGCTGACGCAGCTCGGTTGCCTGTGCAAAATTGCCGAGGTTTAGATTGCTCGCGACGTTATCTGCGCGTGAAGCCATGGTGGTGTATCGATCCTAGCTCTTGATGCCGGCACGCTATTGCAACGGTATTGCCTCATTGTGAAGGCCGCCGCGCAGCATGTGAGAGCATAAATAGGAAGCTCGGGCGCTCTTGTCGAACCCCCGAGCCTAACCTTTGCGCGATTACTTCGCTGCTTTCGCCTTGTTGGCATCTCGGCGCGCGAGCTTTTTCTCGTGCTCCGGGGTCGCAGCCGGAGCCACTTCCACGCTGCCACCGGCCGCTTCGACTGCGGCAACAGCGCCCTTGGTCGCTCCAGTGACGATGATCTTGGCCTTCGCCGAGATCGTGCCTTTGCCCAAAAGACGGACGCCGTCAGCGCCTCCGCGCACCAGGCCCGCTTCGCGCAGGACCGCTTCAGTGATGTCGGCTTTGCCATCAAGCTTGCCCGCGTCGATGAACTTTTGGACCATGCCAATGTTCACTTCGGCAAAATCCTTGCCGAACGGGTTGTTAAAGCCACGCTTTGGCAGGCGCATGTGAAGCGGCATCTGACCGCCTTCAAAGCCCTTGATCGCGACGCCTGAACGGCTCTTCTGGCCCTTTTGGCCGCGCGCTGCGGTCTTGCCCTTGCCCGAGCCGATACCACGGCCCTTGCGCATGCGACCCTTACGGGCGCCTTCATTGTCACGGATGTCGTTAAGTTTCATGGGTCGCACTCGCTTTCGCTTTTGTTCGCGCTTTAGAAATTGCCGGACCCCGCAATAGCGGGGACCTCTCCGGTCATGGAAACCCCCACTTTCGCGGGGATGCAAACGTTTGGGTTAGTCGACGATCTCAACCAGATGCGGAACCTTGGCCACAGCGCCGCGCACTTCAGGGGTGTCCTGACGCTCGACGACCTTGTGCATCTTGTTCAGACCCAGACCGATCAGGATCTGACGCTGACTTTCAGGCCGACGGATCGGCGAGCCGATCTGTTTGATTTTGATGGTAGCCATCGTGAATTACTCCGCAATTGCCGCAGCGTCGGCTTCCGCCTCAACTGCGCTCGCACCGCCGCGACCCAGAAGGTCAGCGACTTTCTTGCCGCGACGCTGCGCAACCGACTTCGGCGAAGTCTGATCGGTCAGCGCTTCGAACGTGGCGCGGATCATGTTGTAGGGGTTGGACGTGCCAACCGACTTGGTGACAACGTCAGCCACGCCCAGGCTTTCGAACACAGCGCGCATCGGACCACCAGCGATGATGCCAGTTCCCGGAGGCGCGGTGCGCACGGTGACCTTGCCAGCGCCAAAGCGGCCATTGCCGTCATGGTGCAGCGTGCGCCCTTCCTTGAGCGGGACGCGGATCATCTTCTTACGCGCTGCAGCGGTAGCCTTGGTGATAGCTTCAGGCACTTCGCGCGCCTTGCCGTGACCAAAGCCAACGCGGCCCTGGCCATCGCCAACCACGACGAGGGCTGCAAAACCAAAGCGCTTACCACCCTTCACCGTCTTGGAGACGCGGTTGATGTGCACCAGCTTTTCGATGATGCCATCATCTTCTTCCTCGCGCCGACCACGACCTCCGTCACGCCCGCCGCGACCGCGACCGCGG
The DNA here is from genome assembly GCA_039815245.1 of Pseudomonadota bacterium. Lineage (GTDB taxonomy): Bacteria > Pseudomonadota > Alphaproteobacteria > Sphingomonadales > Sphingomonadaceae > Erythrobacter. The sequence continues at coordinate 787,255 of JBCBZR010000001.1, forward strand.
CCTCCGCGATCATTGCCGCCGCCGCGATTGTCACCGCCACGACCACCGCGACCACGCGGCTGCCCTTCGGCACCCTGGGCGGGTGACTGATTGCTGGCTGCTTCCGACGGCGTCTCTGCCACTGCCGGGGTCTCAATCTTTTCAGCCGGAGCTGCGGTCTCTTCTGTCTTGTTCTCGTCTGCCATCATCAGAACTCCAGCCCGCCTTCACGAGCGGCATCGGCCAGCGCTTTCACGCGGCCATGAAAAAGGAAGCCGCCGCGATCAAACACGACAGTGGTCACACCGGCCTTTTTGGCGGCCTCGGCAATATCCTTGCCGACCTGGCTTGCGGCATCGACATTTGCGCCGCTCGCCTTGGCGCCCAATGTCGAAGCGGCTGCGACCGTGCGGCCCGCGGCATCGTCAATGATCTGCGCATAAATGTGCTTGCCAGTGCGGTGTACGCTCAGGCGCGGCTTGTCGCCCGCACGCGCCCGCAAAGCAGTGCGCACACGGCGGCGACGGCGTTCAAAGAGGGAAAGCTTTGCCATCTTACTTCTTCTTCCCTTCCTTGCGGAAGATATACTCGCCGCGATACTTGATGCCCTTGCCCTTATATGGCTCCGGCTTGCGGTATTCGCGGATCTCGGCAGCGAACTGGCCTACGGCCTGCTTGTCCATACCGCTGATTTCAACGGTGGTCTGGTCCGGTGTGTTGACTGTGATGCCTTCAGGCACTTCAAGGTCAACATCATGGCTGAAACCAAGCTCTAGCTTAAGCGTCTTGCCCTGTGCCTTGGCACGGTAACCAACGCCGCTGATTTCCAGCGTCTTCGAAAAGCCTTCGGACACGCCTTCAACCAAATTTGACACAAGCGTGCGCTGCATGCCCCAGAAGGCACGCGCCTGCTTGCCATCATTGGCCGGATTTACCGCAATCTCACCGTCTTCGATCTTGTAATCGATCAGGTCGGACAGGCCCATTTCGAGCGTACCCTTGGGACCGTTTACGCTCAGCGTGCCGTTCTCGATCTTGGCGGTCACACCGCCAGGGATCGGAACCGCCTTTTTACCAATGCGGCTCATCAGAACACCTCCGCGAGCACTTCGCCGCCGACTTTGCTCTCGCGTGCTTCGGCATCCGAGAGGACGCCGCGCGGGGTCGAGACGATGGTGATGCCAAGGCCGTTGCGCACAGTCGGGAGCTCTTTTGAACCCGAATAGACGCGGCGACCCGGCTTTGAGACGCGCGCGACATGCTTGATCGCCGGCTCGCCTTCGAAATACTTCAGCTCGATGCGCAGCGCTTTGTGCTTGCCGCTCTCGTCTTCGGAATAGCCACGGATGTAGCCTTCGCGCTGAAGCACTTCGAGAACGTTCGCACGCAGCTTGGAAGCCGGGCTCACCACGGAGTCCTTCTTCGCCTGCTGGCCGTTGCGGATGCGGGTGAGCATATCACCCAGAGGATCGGTCATTGCCATATTCTATATCCTCACCAGCTCGACTTGGTCACACCGGGGATCAGGCCCTTATTGGCCAAATCACGAAGCTCGATGCGGTTGAGACCAAACTTGCGGTAATAGCCGCGCGGGCGGCCGGTGGTGGCGCAGCGATTGCGCACGCGGGTCGGATTGCCGTTGCGCGGAAGCTCGGCCATCTTGAGCCGCGCCACAAGGCGCTCGGTCTCATCCAGGCTTTCGTCATCCGCGATAGCCTTCAGCTTCGCGTACTTCGCTGCATACTTCTTGACGAGAGCTTTGCGCTTCTCGTTCTTGTTGATCGAACTCAGTTTCGCCATTGGACTTAAGCTCTCTTCTTTCGTGTCTGTGTCATAAGGCTGCTCACGCTGCCTTCTTTTCCTCTGCTTCGCCCTGGAAGGGGAAGCCGAAGAGGCGCAGCAATTCGCGCGCTTCTTCGTCGGAATTCGCTGTGGTGGTGACGATAATGTCCATGCCGCGCACCTTGTCGATCTTGTCGTAAGAGATCTCAGGGAACACGATCTGCTCTTTCAGACCCATCGCGTAATTGCCGCGACCGTCGAACGACTTGGCGTTCACACCGCGAAAGTCACGGATACGAGGCATGGCAACAGTGATCAGCCGGTCGAGGAATTCGTACATCCGCTCACGGCGCAAGGTCACCTTGCAACCGATCGGCATGCCTTCGCGCAGCTTGAACTGAGCGATCGACTTCTTGGCGCGGGTGATAACCGGCTTTTGGCCAGCAATCAGCGCCATTTCCTCAGCCGCAGTTGCGACCTTCTTCTTGTCCTGGCTCGCTTCGCCCACGCCCATATTGAGCGTAATCTTTTCGAGCTGCGGAACCTGAAGACGGTGCGTGTAGCCGAACTTCTCAGTCATCGCCTTGACGATTTCCTCGTCAAACTTGGCCTTCATCCGGGGTGTGTAATCAGACATCGATGGTCTCCCCACTCTTGACCGCGACGCGCACCTTCTTGCCGTCCTGCTCTTCAAAGCGAACGCGGGTGGGCGTGCCGTCCTTGGGATCAGCAACGGCAACCTTAGAGATGTGCATCGGCGCGGGTGAGCGCTCAATGCCGCCTTGCGGGTTCTGCTGGGTTGGCTTGCGGTGGCGTGCGATCACGTTGATGCCTTCAACGATGATCTTCTCATCCTTGGGCATAACATGCTGGACGGTGCCGGTGCGGCCCTTGTCCTTGCCTGACAGCACGACGACGCTGTCGCCCTTTTTGATACGTGCAGCCATGGTTAGAGCACCTCCGGCGCAAGGCTGATGATCTTCATGAAGCCGCGACCGCGCAGCTCACGCACGACCGGGCCAAAGATGCGGGTGCCGATCGGCTCCTCGCTCTTGTTGACCAGGACAGCGGCGTTGCTGTCAAAGCGGATCACGCTGCCATCGGGACGGCGAACGTCCTTCTTGGTGCGCACGATGACGGCGCGATGGACATCGCCCTTCTTCACCTTTGCGCGCGGCTGGGCCTCTTTCACAGAGACCACGATCACGTCGCCAACGGAGGCAAACCGACGCTTTGACCCGCCCAGCACCTTAATGCACTGGACGCGCTTTGCGCCGCTATTGTCCGCGACGTCGAGATTGGATTGCATCTGGATCATGGATCCGTCTTCCTTCTCTTGGCTTGCCAGGACACCCGAACTTGACCGGGGCTTGGCAGTTCCGTCTACGTTTCCCCGCTTGCGCGAGGATCAAACTCAGTTACCGGCTGCCTCAACGTCGAGGTCAGCTTCAACCGCCTGCACTCCGCCAGAAACGACACGGTCCTTTACGGCCCAGGTCTTGGTCTTTGAGATCGGCTTGGTCTCTTCGATGCGAACGACATCGCCCAGCGTGTATTCGTTGGCTTCGTCGTGCGCGTGATATTTCTTCGAGCGGCGGATGATCTTCCCATACAGCGGGTGCTTCACCTTGCGCTCAACCAGAACGGTCACAGTTTTGTCGGTCTTGTCGGAGGTGACAGTCCCGATGAGGATACGTTTCGGCATGTCTGCTCCTTACGCCTTCTCAGAAGCGGCGGCTTTCGCGCGCTCGTTCTGAAGGGTTTTGATCTGCGCGATGTGACGGCGCACTTCGCGGATGCGCGAAGGCGTGGTCAGCTGGTTGGTCGCTGACTGAAAGCGCAGATTGTATTGCTCACGCTTAAGGTCAGTCAGTTCGATCGACAGCTGATCGTCGGTCTTGGTGCGAAGGTCTGCGATATCAGCCATTACTTGTCGCCTCCCAGGTGCGAGGTGTCGCCAAACCGGGCAACGACCTTGGTCTTGATCGGCAGCTTCATCGCGGCGCGCTCAAACGCGAGCGCGGCCACCGGACCGGGCACACCGTCAAGCTCAAACAGGATCCGGCCCGGCTTCACACGCGCGGCCCAGAATTCAACGGAACCCTTGCCTTTACCCTGACGCACTTCTGCCGGCTTCTTGGAGACCGGCACATCGGGAAAAACGCGGATCCACAGGCGGCCCTGACGCTTCATGGCGCGGGTGATCGAACGACGCGCAGCTTCAATCTGACGCGCGGTGATCCGCTCAGGCTCAAGCGCCTTGAGACCATAGGAGCCAAAGTTCAGCGTGGTGCCACCCTTGGCATCACCCTTGATCCGGCCCTTGAAGGCCTTGCGGTATTTGGTTTTCTTCGGTTGCAGCATTGTTACGTCTCTCTTAGCGTTCCCGAACTCAACGAGCCGGGCGCACGCCCGAAGTTTGCGATTCCATCATCAGGCGGTCCTGCGCGGTCGGATCATGACCCAGGATCTCGCCCTTGAAGACCCACACCTTGATACCGATGATGCCATACGCAGTGAGCGCTTCGGCTTCGGCATAGTCGATGTTGGCGCGCAGCGTATGCAGCGGCACCCGGCCTTCGCGATATTGCTCAACGCGCGCGATTTCTGCGCCGCCAAGACGCCCGCCGCACACGATCTTGATGCCTTCAGCACCCAGACGCATGGCAGACTGCATGGCGCGCTTCATCGCCCGACGAAACGCCACGCGGCGGATCAGCTGGTCGGCAATGCCCTGCGCCACAAGCTTGGCGTCGATTTCCGGCTTGCGGATTTCAACAATGTTCAGCTTCACTTCGCTGTCCGTCATCGTCGAAAGCTTGCCGCGCAGCTTCTCAATGTCCGCACCCTTCTTACCGATGATCACACCGGGACGGGCTGCGTAGATCGAGATGCGGCACAGCTTGGCCGGACGCTCAATCACCACCTTGGAAATCGCCGCCTGCGGCAAATTCTTGGTGATGTATTTGCGGATCTCAATGTCTTCCTTGAGCTGGCCTGCATAGTCGCGCCCTTCGGCGTACCAGCGGCTGTCCCAAGTGCGGTTGATCTGCAGGCGCAGACCGATCGGATTGCTCTTCTGGCCCATCTTACGCCTCTTCCTCTTCCTGCTCGCGAACCACGATGCGCAGCTTGCTGAACGGCTTCAGGATGCGGGTCGACTTACCGCGGCCGCGCGTGTGAAAACGCTTCATGGTGATCGACTTGCCAACCGAGGCTTCCGCCACGACCAGCGCGTCGACATCCAGATCGTGGTTGTTTTCCGCATTGGCGATGGCCGAAGCCAGTACCTTCTTGGCATCCTTCGCCATGCCCTTCTTGGAGAAGGCGAGGATGTTGAGCGCTTCTTCAGCTTTCTTGCCGCGGATCAATTGCGCAACAAGGTTCAGCTTCTGCGCGCTGCCACGGATCTGCGTGCCAACGGCCAGCGCCTCATTATCGCCGACGCGGCGGGGGTTTTTCGCCTTGCCCATTAGCGTTTGCCCTTCTTGTCAGCCGCATGGCCCGGGAAGTTGCGCGTGGGTGCGAACTCACCAAGCTTGTGACCAACCATTTCTTCAGAAACCGAAACGGGGATGAATTTCTGGCCGTTGTAAACGTTGAACGTGAGTCCAACGAACTGCGGCAGGATGGTGGAGCGGCGCGACCAGGTCTTGATCGGCTTGCTGCTGCTCGCTTCCTGCGCGTCCTCTGCCTTCTTGAGAAGGCTGAGTTCCACAAACGGACCTTTCCAAACGGAACGTGCCATCGTGCCTTACCTCTTCTTCTTCGCGTGCCGCGAACGGATAATCATCTTGTCCGTCTGCTTGTTCTTGCGGGTGCGCGCACCCTTGGTCGGCTTGCCCCAAGGGGTAACCGGGTGACGGCCACCGCTGGTGCGGCCTTCACCACCACCGTGCGGGTGATCGACCGGGTTCTTGGCCACACCGCGGGTCAGCGGGCGACGGCCCTTCCAACGGGTGCGGCCAGCCTTGCCGAAATTCTGGTTCTGGTTGTCAGGGTTAGAAACCGCGCCAACCGTACCCATGCAATCAGAGCGCAGGTAGCGCTGCTCGCCAGAGTTCAGACGCACGATAACCATGCCGCGGTCACGACCGACCAACTGGACATAAGCGCCTGCGCTGCGAGCGATCTGCCCGCCCTTGCCCGGCTTCATCTCAACATTGTGACAGATCGTGCCAACCGGCATCTGACCCAGAAGCATGGCGTTGCCAGGCTTAGTATCGACCTTTTCGCCCGCAACCACCGTGTCACCCACAGCCAGACGCTGCGGAGCGATGATGTAAGCCACGTCGCCATCTTCATACTTCAGAAGCGCGATGAAAGCGGTGCGATTGGGATCATACTCAAGCCGCTCAACCGTCGCGGGAACATCCCACTTGCGACGCTTGAAATCGATGATGCGATACTTCTGCTTATGACCGCCAGCAATGCCACGCGAAGTCACGTGGCCTTTGTTGTTGCGACCACCGGTCTTGCGCTTGCCCTGCGTGAGCGACTTGACCGGGCCACCTTTGTGGAGGCCCGTCTTGTCGATCAGGATCAGGCCACGGCGCGCCGGGCTTGTCGGTTTGTAATTCTTGAGTGCCATCAGTTCACCTGCTCAGTGATGTCGATCATCTCGCCTTCTGCGAGGGTGACGACAGCCTTCTTGAAGTCCGAACGCTTGTAGGCCTTACCCCGCCAGCGCTTCGTCTTCCCCTTGGTGAGGATCGTGTTCACAGACGCGACCTTCGTGCCATAGATCGCTTCGACAGCGTCTTTGATCTGCGGCTTGGTCGCGTCATTTGCCACCTTGAAGACCACCGCGTTGTACTCAGAAGCCATGGTCGACTTCTCGGTGATGTGCGGCGCGAGGATCACGTCATAATGACGCGCATTGATCTCTTTCTTAGCCATTGAACCGCGCCTCCAGCTTGGCGACAGCGTCCTTGGTCAGGACCAGCGTGTCATGATTGAGAATGTCATAGACATTGGCGCCCGCAGCCGGGAGCACGTCAACGCCCACCAGATTGCTGGCAGCCTTGGCGAACCCGTCATTGACTGCCTCGCCGTCGATCACGAGGATCTTGCCAGCAAGGCCAGCCTTGTCGAAGTGACCCTTGAGCGCCTTCGTCTTGGCGTCAGCGATTTCGAGGCTGTCAACGACAACCAGGCCTTCAGCAGCCTTGGTCGAAAGCGCCATCTTGAGGCCAAGCGCGCGGATCTTCTTGTTGAGTGACTGGTCAAAGTCACGCTTGCGCGCGCCATGAGCCTTACCACCGCCGATGAAGATCGGAGCGCCGCGATCGCCGTGGCGTGCGCCGCCTGAACCCTTTTGCGCGCCGAACTTCTTCCCGGTGCGGGCAACGTCCGAACGCTCACGCGTGGGACGCGCGGTGGCCCGGCGGTTTTCCAGCTGCCAGGTCACAACCCGGTGCAGGATGTCCGCGCGCGGCTCAACGCCGAACACGTCATCGCTTAGCTCAATATCGCCCGACTTGCCGCCGTCGATTTTCTGGACCGAAACCTTCATGGCTTAGCCCTCCCCATTCGAATTAGGCGTATTTTCAGGTGCTGCGGTTTCGCTCTCGGGAGCGGCCTCGCAATTGGCTTCAACAGCGGGCTCGTCGTTCGCAGGCACGCCCGCCTCACGCACAGCGCCCGGGAACGGCAGATCAGCAGCTTGCTTGACCTTGATCGCATCGCGAACCAGCAGCCAGCCATTCTTCGAACCCGGAACCGAGCCTTTGATGAACAGCAGACCGCGCTCTGCATCGGTGCGAACCACTTCGAGGTTCATCTGCGTGCGCTGGCGATCACCCATGTGGCCAGCCATCTTTTTGCCTTTGAAAACGCGGCCCGGATCTTGACGGTTACCCGTAGAACCATGCGAGCGGTGCGAGATCGAAACGCCGTGCGTGGCGCGCAGACCACCAAAGCCCCAACGCTTCATGGCGCCGGCAAAGCCTTTACCTTGCGTGTGACCGGTGATGTCGACCTTCTGGCCAGCGATGAAGTGCTCAGCGCTGATCAGCGAACCGACCGGCACAAGACCTTCTTCATTCTCAACGCGGAATTCCGCGACGCGCATCTTAAGACCAACTCCGGCCTTGCCGAAATGCTCTCGTTGCGGCTTGGCCACGTTCTTCTGCTTCGCTTCGCCTGCACCCAGCTGAACTGCATAATAGCCGTCCGTGTCTTCGGTGCGGTGTGACACGACCTGGCAATCTTCCAGAGCGAGCACGGTAACGGGCACGTGCCGTCCATCCTCCTGGAAGAGGCGGGTCATCCCAACCTTCTTTGCGATCACGCCTGTGCGCATCGTCTTACTCCTTACAGAGGCACTTGCAGGACCATCCCGCAGGTGCGTGAGATAAAATGTCTGCTGAACCCCGTCCGGGCCAAAGCCAGACCATGCCTCAGGGCCGGTCTGGTAAGACGGAAGGACTCAGCCCGAACATTATGCTTCAAAGGAAGCGTCCGGCGGTATCCCGATGTCTTGCTGAGCTCTCACTCAGCGGGGCCATCAGAGCCCCTAACCTTGCTGGCCAGCTTAACGTCTCACCAGCGAGACAGCCGCGATCAAACGCTTACGCGAGTTTGATCTCAACATTCACACCTGCGGCCAGATCGAGCTTCATGAGCGCGTCGACCGTCTGGGCGTTCGGCTGCACGATGTCGAGCAACCGCTTGTAGGTGCGCACCTCGAACTGCTCGCGCGACTTCTTGTCGATGTGCGGGCCGCGGTTCACGGTGAACTTCTCGATGCGCGTCGGCAGAGGAATGGGGCCGCGAATAAGCGCGCCGGTCCGGCGGGCCGTGTCTGCAATCTCACCAGTTGCCTGATCGAGAACGCGGTGGTCAAACGCCTTGAGGCGAATACGAATATTCTGAGCTTCCATTACCTACACCGATGCGAAAGAGCCGATATCAGGTTTCCCCGATACCATAAAAACAAAAGGCCGGCCCCACTTGCCCTGACCCGGAAATCCGGAATGCTAGCGGGCGGCCTTACAAAATTGCGTGTTCGAGAACGAATCCTCGCTCTCGTGTGGAGGCGCGTATATCGGCGAGGCCGCTTCGATGCAACCGTTAATCCGTAACGCAATGGCCACAAATCTGAGTGGGGCCCCAATGCCTGAATTCTCACGCAAAACGGAGCTCACATAATTTGGGGCCCGGCTCGCTTTCACGATCCGGGCCCCGAATTTTTGATACTGCCCCCCCTTTCGGGAGCAAGTCGTTTACTTCGTGATCTTCGAGACGACGCCCGAGCCAACGGTGCGGCCGCCTTCGCGGATCGCGAAGCGCAGACCTTCGTCCATCGCGATCGGAGCGATCAGCTTCACGTTGATCTTCACGTCGTCGCCCGGCATCACCATCTCGGTGCCTTCGGGAAGGATCACTTCGCCGGTCACGTCGGTGGTGCGGAAGTAGAACTGCGGACGGTAGTTCGCAAAGAACGGCGTGTGACGGCCACCTTCGTCCTTCGACAGAACATAGACGCTCGCTTCAAACTCGGTGTGCGGGCTAACCGAACCGGGCTTGCAGAGAACCTGTCCACGCTCAACTTCGTCACGGCCAACGCCGCGGATCAGGGCGCCGATGTTGTCGCCAGCTTCGCCGCTGTCGAGCAGCTTGCGGAACATTTCGACGCCGGTCACGGTGGTCTTGGTGGTGTCCTTGATGCCGACGATTTCGACTTCGTCGCCAACGTTCACAACGCCGGTTTCAACACGACCAGTCACAACCGTACCACGGCCAGAGATCGAGAACACGTCTTCGATCGGCATCAGGAAGTCCTGATCAACCGGGCGATCCGGCTGCGGGATGAAGCTGTCGACAGCGTCCATCAGTTCACGGATCTTGGATTCGCCAATGTCGTCATCGCGACCTTCAAGCGCGGCCAGAGCCGAACCCTTGATGATCGGAATGTTGTCACCATCAAAACCATACTCGGTGAGCAGTTCCTGAACTTCCATTTCGACAAGCTCAAGGAGCTCTTCGTCGTCGACCTGGTCAACCTTGTTCATGAACACGACGAGCTGCGGAACGCCAACCTGACGCGCAAGCAGGATGTGCTCACGGGTCTGTGGCATGGGGCCGTCAGCAGCGTTCACAACCAGAATCGCGCCGTCCATCTGCGCCGCACCGGTGATCATGTTCTTCACATAGTCAGCGTGGCCCGGGCAATCGACGTGGGCGTAGTGACGCGCGTCAGTTTCATACTCGACGTGTGCGGTCGAGATGGTGATCCCACGCTCGCGCTCTTCAGGGGCCTTGTCGATGTTGGCGAAATCAACCGCCGAACCCATAACCTTTGTGATCGCAGCCGTCAGCGTCGTCTTGCCATGGTCAACGTGACCGATGGTGCCGATGTTGCAGTGCGGCTTATTCCGCTCAAATTTTTCCTTCGCCATTTCTCTTCATTACCTTCCTGTGGGATTTGATTTTTGTGGGCGGGAGGGCGTGGCCCGCTCAAATCAGGCCGCGCCCCTAGCCGCGCTTGCGATGTTACGCAAGCTTCTCCTTAACCTTCAGTGCCTCGCTCGACGGAACTTCGTCATAATGCGAGAACTGCATCGAGTATTGCGCGCGGCCCTGCGTAAACGAGCGCAGCTCGTTGACGTAGCCGAACATGTTCGCCAGCGGCACGAATGCCTCGACCGCCTGAGCGTTACCGCGCGTGTCGGTGCCCTGGATCTGGCCACGGCGGCTGTTCAAGTCGCCGATCACGTCACCCAGATAATCCTCTGGGGTCACAACTTCGACCTTCATCACCGGCTCAAGCAGCTTGATGCCGCCGCGTTCGGCCGCTTCACGCATGGCACCCTTGCCGCAGATTTCGAAGGCAACCGTTGAGGAGTCGACATCGTGATACGCGCCGTCGGTCACGTGGATCGTGAAGTCGATGATCGGGAAGCCGATCATGTAACCGCTATCGGCCTGCTCACGGATGCCCTTTTCAAGCGACGGGATGTATTCCTTCGGAATGTTACCGCCCTTGATGCTTTCCTCGAACACCACGCCCTGACCGCGCTCACCCGGGCTGAAGCTCATCTTGGCGCGAGCGAACTGCCCGGTACCGCCCGACTGCTTCTTGTGGGTGTAATCGACGTCAATCGTCCGACCGAGCGATTCGCGATACGCCACCTGCGGCGCGCCGACATTCGCTTCGACCTTGAACTCGCGCTTCATGCGATCAACGAGAATGTCGAGGTGAAGCTCGCCCATGCCCTTGATGATCGTCTGGCCGCTCTCATGGTCAGTCGACACGCGGAAGCTGGGATCCTCTGCCGCCAGACGATTGAGCGCGACGCCCATCTTTTCCTGGTCAGCCTTGGTCTTGGGCTCCACGCTCAGCTCGATCACGGGATCAGGGAATTCCATCCGTTCAAGGATAATCGGCGCGCTGGTGGCGCACAAAGTATCACCCGTGGTGGTTTCCTTCAGACCCGCAATCGCAACGATGTCACCAGCAAAGGCCTCATCAATGTCTTCGCGATTGTTCGAGTGCATCAGCAACATGCGGCCGATCTTTTCCTTCTTGTCCTTAACCGAGTTGAGGACAGAGCCCTTGGCGAGCTGACCCGAATAGATGCGGGTGAAGGTGAGTGAGCCCACGAAGGGATCGTTCATAATCTTGAACGCGAGCGCGCTGAACGGTGCGTTGTCGTCTGAGGGACGCTCGTCCTCTTCATCGCTGTCCAGCTTAACGCCCTTAATCGCAGGCACATCAAGCGGAGACGGCATGTAGTCGACCACAGCGTCCAGCAGCGGCTGCACACCCTTGTTCTTAAACGCCGAGCCGCACAGCACCGGCACAAACGCACGGTCCATCGTGCCTTTGCGAATCAGCGCCTTGAGCGTTGCCACATCAGGCTCATTGCCTTCGAGATAGGCTTCCATCGCATCATCGTCCTGCTCAACGGCAAGCTCGATCATCTTTTCGCGATATTCCGCAGCCTTGTCGGCCAGATCGTCAGGGATCGGGACATGCTTGTAGCTTGCGCCCAGACCTTCTGATTCCCAGATGATCGCGCGATTGCCGACCAGATCGACCACGCCTTGAAGGTCGCTTTCCGCGCCAACCGGGAGATACAGGACCAGCGGCGTCGCGCCGAGACGCTCGACGATTGAGTCTACGCAATAGTAGAAGTCAGCGCCCGTGCGATCCAATTTATTAATGAAGCACATTCTCGGCACGCCGTACTTGTCAGCCTGACGCCACACGGTTTCGGACTGCGGCTCAACGCCGGCCACGCCATCGAAAACAGCAACCGCGCCATCGAGCACGCGCAGCGAACGCTCAACTTCAATCGTAAAGTCGACGTGGCCCGGAGTGTCGATGATGTTGATCCGGTGCTTTTCCTGCCCTTCGCGCAGCGCGTCGGGCTCGGACATCGGGTCCATCGTTGGGTTTTCGGCGGTCCAGAACGTGGTGGTCGCAGCCGAGGTGATCGTGATCCCGCGCTCCTGCTCCTGCTCCATCCAGTCCATCGTCGCCGCGCCATCGTGCACTTCGCCGATCTTGTAAGACTTTCCGGTGTAATACAGGATACGCTCGGTCGTCGTGGTCTTGCCGGCGTCGATATGCGCCATGATGCCGATATTGCGATAGCGCTCCAGCGGATATTCGCGGGCCATAGGGTTTTCCTTGATACGTCAGGAGGGGCGGGTTGATCGCGCCCCATATAGTTACGAGTGTGACGGGTTGAAGACGCTGGGTGGGCGCTATCCCCGGATTGTCCGGTTCATGCGCCCTGCCCAGCCCTTCAAATCACGCCTGCGCGCCTACCAGCGGTAGTGCGAGAAAGCGCGGTTCGCATCAGCCATGCGGTGCGTGTCTTCACGCTTCTTCACCGCATTGCCGCGATTGTTCGCCGCATCCATCAGCTCACCGGACAGGCGCGCTGACATCGTGGTTTCCGGACGCCCGCGCGCCGCAGTAATCAACCAGCGGATCGCCAGCGCCTGAGCACGCTCGGGGCGCACTTCGACCGGCACCTGATAGGTCGCACCACCCACACGGCGTGAGCGGACCTCCACCTGCGGCTTCACATTGTTAAGCGCATCGTGGAACAATTGCACCGGATCAGCCTTGGCCTTGGCCTCTACCACGTCCAGCGCGGAATACACGATCCCCTCAGCAACGGCCTTTTTACCGTCAAGCATGAGGTTATTCATGAACTTTGATAAAACCTGATCACCAAACTTGGGATCGGGCAGAATGACCCGTTTCTCGGGACGACGACGACGTGACATATCTCTTAACTCCTTCGTCGTTGGAGTG